>JACTNB010000013.1 GCA_014584345.1 Planctomycetota bacterium | reverse complement strand
GAATCACTTATTTTTCATGGTTCGTAACCCGGCACGAATAACGCTCCAACTCCTTTCAGGATCATAATATTCAGCAAATTTTCTTGCGGTTTCGGACACATGCCGGGAAAGGTGAAGCAATGCCTCCTGCTTGGTCCTCAAGAGGCCCCGAACAGTTGCGGCGCTCACCCCGGAACACCCCATGCCCCAGGTGGTATATTTACGCACTTCGAGACAGGCAGCTGGCAAATCAATTCGTGTTTTCTGATTGGCGGGGGATGCCAGGTGGATACGCGCTAACCTGGCCTGCGCACTGTGGCCGGTCTTTGACGATCTGCTAGTAGAGGTCTCGATCTTCCTCCTCGTCGACCGTCAAGGTGAGCTTCCGCAAGTCTTTGATGTCAGCCGCCGAAAGCAGTTCTTCGACGTTTGGGTCATTGCACAGCGCAGCTGCGTCACGTGCAGGCTTCCAGGAGTGAAACTTCAGTGCATCACAAACTTTCTCCTGAATGATCGATGGTGCGCGATTGGGGAAATCATCAACGAGTTCCTGAAGCTCAGGTTCCTTCGGCGTTCGTGCGACAAGTTCCCTAGCCGCATCCCTGATGTTCTTACTGTGCATCAGCGAGAAGTAGGTCTGCCTGAATTTCTCCCAGGCCGCCTGTCGAGCCAATTCCGCGATCTGACTCTGCTTCGCGGCGATTCGCGTCCGGAGATCCTATTGCTGATTCTCCAGTTCTTTGGACGATGCATCCGGATGCGGAAGCTGAAGCCTATCATGCCTTGGGCGACTTGCATGGCTGGGCCGTCTCCCATCGTGATCCGGCGTGCGACGCCGAAGAAGTGGCGACGCATTTCCTGCCATGCTTCCAGCGTGACACGCAGCGACGGCCCTTACCCCTAAATTCTGCCCGTATTTGCGTCATATAAAGTGCTGGGAACGGGATGGTTTTGCGAGGTCCGGTTTCAGACGGTTTTTGGATGTTTTTGGCCACAATAGGGGCATTTTCGGTCTCGGGGCAACTTATTGGGCTCGATGGTCGAGCCGGTTGGCAGCGGGGTTCGTTTTTATTTACCGAAGGGAGGTCTGGATGTCGCATGTCGTGACGATTCAAACCGAGGTGCGGGATGAGTTTGTTGTGCGGCGAGTCTGTGAGCGGCTGAAGTTGCCGGAGCCGGTGGAGGGGCGGCATCAACTGTTTGCTCGGGAGGTGGAGGGATTGGGGGTGCAGTTGCCGGACTGGCGGTATCCCTTGGTTTGTGAGTTGCCCGCAGGAAAACTGCATTACGACACCTACAACGGTCGCTGGGGGGATCCCCAGGAGTTGAATCGCTTTCTGCAGCTGTATGCCACCGAAAAAGCGACCCTCGAAGCCCGACGGCAAGGGCACTCCGTCCTCGAACAGGCCTTGCCGGATGGTTCCATTCAGTTGACCGTGCAATGGGGAGGTGCCGCATGAAGAGGATTCAAATACTCATCGCTCCCGATGGCGCCACTCGCCTGGAAACCCTCGGCTTTGTTGGCCCCGAGTGCCGGGAGGCGAGCCGCTTTCTGGAACAGGCCCTGGGGCAATCCCTCGCCGAAGAAACCACCCCCGCCTTTCATCAGTCCACTCCAGTGACCAGTCAGCAGTCCGAAGCGTGAGGAGCCGTTTTACGTTTGCTCGCTTTTTCATGCCTTCTATTTCATTCATTTACCCATTCACAAGAAGGAATCACACATGCCCTCTTTCACAGAGCGGCTGGGGGAGTACGTCCGCGCGTGCTTCACCGGCCTGTGGGTGCAGACCCACGAACCTCACGAGGCCCAGGCCGAATTGGCGGGGCTTTGTCGTCGCGAGAACTGGCAATGGGCCAGTTGGGATTTGGAACAGGGCTTTCAGGTTGCGGGCCAACCGGTCGATCAGGATCTGCGCGATCCGTTGAGTGCACTGCGTGCCGTCAACTCCCTGGCAACTCCCGATGGAACGGTGCTGCTGGTACTGCGGAACTTTCACCGTTTCCTGCAGTCGGCGGAGATTGTCGAGGCAGTCACTCGGCAAATTTTGCTGGGTCGCCAGAACCGCACGTTCCTGGTCATTCTGGCTCCAGTGGTGCAATTGCCCGTCGAGCTGGAAAAACTGTTCGCGGTCCTCGAACACGAACTCCCGGATCGAGAGCAGTTGCAATCGATTGCCCAGGAGATTGCGACGGAACCGAGCGAACTGCCTGACCAGTCTGAATTGGCAGCCGTGCTGGATGCCGCGGCCGGGCTGACTCGCATTGAGGCGGAAAATGCGTTCAGTTTGTCGCTGATTCGACATCAGCGGATCACCAGTGCGGCCATCTGGGAACTCAAGCAGGGGATGCTCCGCAAGTCGGGGCTGCTGGAGTTGTATCAGGGGACAGAGGATTTTCAATCGCTGGGCGGCCTGGAGGCTCTCAAGGCGTTCTGCAAACGAGCCCTGTTGCAACCGAGCCGGGGCAATCCGCTCAAGCGACCACGTGGAGTGCTACTGCTCTCGCCGCCGGGGTGTGGCAAGTCTCAGTTCTGCAAATGCCTGGGGCGTGAGGTCGGGCGTCCGGTGTTGATGCTGGACCCCGGCAACCTGCTCGGCTCGTTGGTCGGGCAATCCGAGGAACGGACCCGGCAGGCGTTGCGGATTGTGGACGCCATGGCTCCCTGTGTGCTGATGATCGATGAGATTGAGAAGGCTTTTGCTGGAGTCCACGGGAGTGGAGACTCGGGGGTGTCGGCCCGGATGTTTGGCACCTTACTGACCTGGCTAAATGATCACGCTTCCGATGTCTTCGTGGTGGCGACCAGCAATGACATTGCGAAGTTGCCGCCGGAGTTTGGGCGCAGTGAACGCTTTGATGGCCTGTTCTTTCTGGACCTGCCCGCTGCCCGAGAACGGCAGGCGATTTGGGCGTTGTATCGGGACCTGTTCGAGATTGATCCCGCTCAAACCACTCCCGAGGACGAGGGTTGGACCGGAGCCGAGATTCGGGCCTGTTGCCGATTGGCGGCTCTGTTGGATTTACCGCTGCAGCAGGCGGCCCGGAATGTCGTGCCGGTGGCGGTGACGGCTCAGGAGCAGATTGCCCGCTTGCAAACCTGGGCCTCCGGTCGCTGCCTCTCGGCCAATCAACCGGGCCTGTACCGGACAGGAACCGCCAACGATCCTCCCCGCCGCAAAGTCCGTCGGGATGTGCGGAATAACTGAAGGGGGGCCGTTGCTTGATCGTGCAGGCACTATTCGCGAGAGTTCCAATAGTGCGGTTCACGTTTCGCATGAGCCACGGCCACAACCACGATTTCTTGTGGATATACCTTGAAAACCACGCGAAACGGAAAGCGTTTCACCGAGCAGGCCTGATGGGTCTCGGTCACGTAGGGGAGCGACGAGGGATCGGCTTGGATGCGTTCGACGGTCGCACTCACGGCATCAATGAATCGCTCAGCGACGGCCCGATCACGTTCTGCATACCAGTCACAGGAAGCCTCGAAATCCTGGCGGGCACCCGGCAGAAATGATACGGAGAGCATCAGCGCGGCCTGTCCGTCAAACGGGATCGGGCGTCTGCTTCAATTTCCCGCCAGGGCGTTCCCGTCACCTCTCCTGCCTCGAAAGCGGCGGTTCGCTGTTCAATTTCCGCTTGCCATGCGGGGCTCAACTCAACCGGAAAGTCCTCCGGCACCGTCTCCCACAAAGCGGCGATCAACTGCAGTCGATCCTCCACAGATAACCGCGCGGCGTCCGCCAACAATGCGGTGTAGTCTCGCATGCCAATTCCTCTCTTGAGTAGTTTCCTGAACATCGCGTTTTCCATCTTCATCATGCGGATGGAGTCACTCGGGTGTCAATCCAGATGATGCATGCTCCCCTCTGCAGCAGCCAGGCTTACTCCTTGCCGAGTCGGCCTGGCTGTTTTCATGCGCGGCAATCGTTCGTGGAGTCCCGCTTGTTTCACACCCCTTTCATTCCCCATTCACAAGGAACCAAAGCATGACACAAACCCTGTTGGAACCACCCGCCGTGGATGCTCCGCAACTGTTGCGGCAGCGGATGGCGGCGGCCCGTTTGGGTTTCACCTGGCTCGGCGCGCGGAAGTCGCTCTCCGCCGAGCAGAAGTCCCGGGCGGCCGATCCCTTTGGAGCCGAAGGCAAATATCTCTCGGCCGGCAAGAAACTGCTCGATACCTCGCACCCGGCTTTCAAGGCAGTCACGGCGGTGCGGAGCCAGACGCAGGCTTATTGGAAGAGCATCTCGCTCCCTTTTCCGGAACCAGGGATTCGGCTGATTCGCCAGGACCAACTCGAACCGTTCGATGTTCGTTTGCGCGAGTTTCAGGCCGAGTTGGCGCAGGCGGTCGAAGAACTGGACCAGCATTACGACGAACTCCGTCAAGCCGCCCGGCAACGCTTGGGGGATCTGTTTGATCCCCACGATTACCCGGCTTCGCTGCTGGGGTTGTTCGCCATCGAGCACGATTTTCCGTCGGTCGAGCCCCCCGACTACCTGCGGCAACTTCAGCCGGAACTGTACGAACAGGAGTGTCGGCGAGTACGGGCCCGGTTCACGGAAGCGGTCGCGTTGGCCGAGCAGGCTTTCGCCGAGGAGTTGGCCCGCTTGGTGGAGCATCTGTCCGAACGCCTGAGCAGCGACGAGGCTGGCAAGACCCGCATCTTCCGGGACTCGGCAGTCGGGAATCTGACGGAATTCTTCCAGCGGTTCCAGCAACTCAACATCGGCTCGAACGAAGAACTCGAACGCCTCGTGGTCCAGGCCCGGCAGGTGCTGGGGGATGTCGGTCCCGGTGAATTGCGTGAAAGCCCCTCCCTCCGGGAACGCATCCGCACGCAAATGGCGGGCGTGCAGGCGGGGCTCGATCAATGGCTGGTGGAACGCCCCCGCCGCAATCTGCTCCGCAAGCCCCGCTGAGCCTTGGCGGACTGTGCTGCGGAATCACTCCTGTTCTCAAACCAATAAAGGAGGACGATGTATGTCGCTGCCATTGCGGATCGAGCCGGGCGGGCTGTTGCGGACTCTGTACGACGAGCGTCTCGATTTGCGTCCCCTGGGACAAATTCAGATTCAGCGGGGAAGCCACGTGGAGCCGACTCCGACCGGAGACTGGCTGGCCGATCTGTCCCCCGTGCAGGGACCCTGCCTTGGACCATTCCCCGTGCGCAGCCTCGCCCTGACCGCCGAACGGGACTGGCTCGAACGGCATTGGCTCCACAGTGATTAACTGACGTACACTCAATTGACGAACGCGCCTAACACCCGTCGCCGCTCCCGACTTGGGAGTGTGCGGCTTTTTTTGTTTTCTCACGCACGAAAAAGGAACCAACCTCATGCCCCAACACCAACTCAACTGCCAGGTCGCCCGCTCCACCGGAGAACACCTGGGCGAAATCCGCCGCCGCGGCTTCTCGCTGCTGCGGGCGGAACTGGCCGATCAGGACGATCCCCTGGAACCGAATGTGATTCGCTGGGACGACTGCTGCCTGCCGCACTGCAGCAGTCTCTGCCCGCAAGTGGGAGACGACCGTTTTCGGCAGGCCCGACGCAGCGGCTGAAACGTGAATCACGTACCACTGACAATCCTTATTTCACGCACCATTTCCGACTCATTCACACGAAGGAAGACTGCCATGCAAATTCTGTTCATCAACAACGACGGAGCCGGCTTTGCCGATCGGATTGAAATCGCCGACGGGACCACCGTGGGGGCATTGTTTGCCGCGCGCATTACCCACGGTCGGCCCGAGGATTATCTGATCCGGGTCAACCGGCTCCCCGCCACGTCCGACACCGCACTTCAACCGGGGGACCGGGTGTCGATCACTCCCAGCAAAATCGAGGGGGCTGCCTGGAGGCTCCCGCCACGTTCTCAGAAAGTCTTTCTCGCATGGGTGCCCGCCAGCGTTTGAACAGCATTCACGTCAATATCGCAATCGCGATCTCGGCCCTCATCGGCCTGGCCTGCCAATCCTGGACCGTCTTTTTCCTGTCCTGCCTGGTGCTGATCGGCCTGGGATTGCATAGCGGCGACATTCGCCCCAACCGCCGGCGTTGATTCGGCCGTGCATGCTGCTGATTGTTTTCGGGGAGGGAGTTTTCCTGGCGTGGCGTGGCCACTCGCGGGAGACTCCCTCCTTTTTCCGTCCCTCTGATCCGACAGGAGATTACCCCCATGTATGTTGTCACTCCACGCAATCGCTGGCAGCTGGCTGGCCATGTGGCCAACCAATACCGCACTCACTTTCCGACAGCACCGGCCCCACCCACGGACAATCCCTCCCGGTGGCCCCGTCTCCAGCGCCTGATGCGACAACTCGATCTGGCCAAGCGGCACGGGTACCAAGCCGCTGCCCGGCGTTGCCGCGAGGAACTCCGGGAATGCCTGACACTCTGGCAACAGGACACTCGGACCACCGTTCCCGTCGAGCCCGGCGGGCCCACGGTCCGGGACATCTGCCTGGAACTGCAGGCTCTGGCGGCGGAGTTTGGCGAAGTCCAATACGAACCGGATCGACAGCAGTTGAGTGTTGTCACGGAACCGATCGAACTGGAGGGAGTGTATCTGGGAGAGTTCCGAATCGTGCTGCAGGTGTCTGGCGGGGAGCAGTTCCCAGCCTATGAAATCGAACCGCTCGAACCCAATTGGGCCAGCTCGGCCACGGAGGTCTCCCATCCCCATGTTTCGCGGGGCTATTTATGCGAAGGCGAGGGAAAACAGGCCTTGCAACAGGCCCGGCGTTCCGGGCGGCTGTCCGATTTCTTCCTGATCGTGCAGCGAATCCTGACCACTTACAACCCTGAGTCGGCCTACGTCCCACTTGAGGAATGGCACGGCACTCCCTGCGAGGACTGCGGGGAAACCATCGAGGAATCGGAACTCTGTCGCTGCCGCTATTCGGACCGCCTGCTGTGCGATGGCTGCAGCGGCATCTGCGAGGAGTGCGAGGGGATGTTTGCGCACGAATATCTGTCCGCCTGCGCGGAATGCGATGAGTTGTTCTGTCCGGACTGCCTGAAGGGAGGCATCTGCACTTACTGTCACGAGAACCAGGAGGAGGAAATTCATCATGAAACACCTGAAACGTTACCCATCCCCGCGGCGACTGCTGCGACATCCCCGGCGTAAGCGGTCCCGACGCAAACGCCGCTTGCGGTTCAGCCCCTATGCCTGGGCCAAGCTACTGTACCTGCGAGATGCCGGGCCGACGGAAGTCGGAGGCTTTGGCATTGGCTCGGTCGAAGACCCCTTGTGCATCCAGGACGTGGTGCTGTTGCCGCAGACCTGTTCGGTGATCAGCGTGCTGTTCGAGGAGACGGCCATTGCGGATTACTTCGAAGATCAGGTCGATCGCGGCCTGCGGCCCGAGCAGTTTGCTCGGGTCTGGCTGCACACGCATCCGGGCGATTGCGCGGAACCCAGCGCAGTCGATGTGCGGAC
Source organism: Planctomycetota bacterium (assembly GCA_014584345.1). Lineage (GTDB taxonomy): Bacteria > Planctomycetota > Planctomycetia > Planctomycetales > Planctomycetaceae > Rubinisphaera. The sequence goes on along the minus strand of JACTNB010000013.1, from coordinate 684,959 downwards.
CTTTGCCCGGGTCTTCGGGCATTGTGACTGGGCCGTGATGGGGATCATCGCCCGCGGCGGCGCAGTGCATGCGGAGTTCGCCCGATCCGGCAAGGAGCCACAACTGCTGCCAGTGGAACTCGACTGGCAACAAACCTTCCCAGCCAGCGACCACCCCGCCTGGCAAGCCGAATACGACCGCTGTGTCACGCCGGAACCCACTCCCGCAGTTGACTGGCTCAACCAAGCCCACTTCCATTGGCCAATGCCCTGATATCGCATGCCAAGCATAACTCAACCAACAAACCCTAGCCCGTTCGATCCAAGGAGTCCAACCATATGAACCCGGATACCGACCGTTTTACCCGCCAAGCCGATCTGGTCCCCCGCGAGAAGCTGCAGGCATTGACCCTCAGCATCCTCGGGGTGGGAGCCGTCGGGCGTCAGATTGCCCTGCAACTGGCGGCCCTGGGAGCCCCCCGCCTGCAGTTGATCGATTTCGATCACGTTGAGCCGAGCAACCTCACCACGCAGGGGTATTGGGAAGCGGATCTCGGCCAACCAAAAGTCCAGGCCACCCGCGCGGCGATGTTGCGAATTGACTCGACGCTACGGGTGGAAACCATCGAGGACCGCTACCGCCCCACTCAGCAGACCGGCACAGTGGTCTTCTGCTGCGTCGATAAAATCTCAGCCCGAGCCGCGATCTGGAGACGACAGGTACACTCCTGCGCCTTCTGGAGTGATACCCGACTGCGCGGGGAAGTCCTTCGCATCCTCACCGCCTGTGACGAAGCTTCCAGGCAGCATTACGAAACCACCCTCTTCCCCCAATCGACCGCCCAACCGGGCCCCTGCGGCAGCCAGGGCACCCTCTACACCGCCAACCTCGCCGCCAGCCTGGCAGTCCACCAATTCACCCGCTGGCTGAGAAACCTACCCATCGACCGGGATCTGAGTTTGAATCTTTTGGCTTCGGAAATGGTCGTCGAGCCACTCTCATAGCTGGCAACCGTTTCCTATTTACTGAAGAGCAGGTGTGCATACAGCCCTGCACTTCAGCTGTTGAAATACGAATTGCGATGTTTCAAGGCTTGTTAATCTCGGAAGCACTCTCGATGGCCCGTCATTGCGGTCAGAAGCATGAATAACAACACCCAATACTGAACTGCCCCATTTATCCGGCCCCAGTGAGAACACGATGTGAAATATCATTCGATCAAAAGATATTGACAGTCTGATTGTTTCTCGACAACAGCCGCATCATCCCAATAAGAAAGTACTCCATGAGTCAGAATTATCACAACCAGAATCAAACACTGAGTCAGCAATCTGAGCCCTCTGCTGCTGCTCGGGCCATCAGTCAGATCTTGGGGCATCTTCTGGCCCAACAATGGCACGAGCAGCAGCAACAGTCAAAATCGCAAGAATGTTCAAGCAGCAACGATACAAGAACCACGTCTGATCCGTCTGATCGAGCAAGATGAGCTTCCTCAAGAGCGTCTCATATTGCTTTGGAATGAATCGAAACCAGCCTCCACAGCGGGGGAGGGGGGAGAAGAAACTGTTATCGATTCAGGCAACGAAACGGAACTGATGTCTGTTAGTCTTCCCATCCAGAATCTTCATCATCATCCCGCCTAGGGCGATTGACCCAACGGTTCCCGTTGTCTTCAACAGGGCGCTCTTCATCGTACTGAAAAGTTCGTAGATTGCGTCCAATATCTTTCGATGCAACGCTGTAGTTGCGTGCATTACGGTCTGCCTGTCGTCGAGAATGTACCATTTCCGAATAGTAAGACAGCAATCGATGCACGGTTCCCATGAAATCGAACTCATCTGGTGAAGTCCACAAATGTTGGATCGGTGCCCTCAAAATGGGGATTCGCTCACGGAGCAGGACGAGAGGGAGATCAGCAAAGGCGTTCTGCCGCAGGTAGGCTATCTCATACAGCATTTTCTCTGCATCACTGAGACGTTCCGGCAATGCATTTTGGAAGCTACGCATCTGAGCGTGAATGCATCCCGCAAGGTAGAAATAAGACTCCCAGCCAAGGCTTAGCAGCACCTTGCGCACCTCGTTGTTGGTGACGGTTCCGTGAGGGCACTTCTTGCGAGAGATTTGTTTCAGGAAAGAATTTTTGGGACCGCAAAACCAGTCATCAAACTTTTCCTGAGAATCGTCGAGATGTGCATCAATGGCTTTGAGGATCTCCTCTTCGATCCAACTATCAACTCGAATGACTTGGTGCACATCTGATTCGCCTCGGGTGACCTCGGGTGACACGCCATCGTACAGCGCCATACGAACCAACCCCTTAACTTCCTCGTTGGAGTTTAGCGTTAAGGGATTCCGCTTTGCGGCAGCAAACAATCCTAACTCGATCTGGTCTTGTTCTGATGGGCGATCATTCCCGAGACCATTCGCGATGGCTCGCCCTTCAGTTTTTAATCTGTCAATCCCCCATCGGCGTCCTTGGCCATGACTGTCTAGCCCTAGATCCATTGGCAGGACATCCCGAAAGGGCAACGAATCACGGGCGGAGCGTTTGAGGGTTAGGTCCTTCAACCCGCGAAAATTCCGTCCATAATGTTCGCGAAAGCCCAAAGCCTTCTGATATAGCAAAAACATCGTGCGGTAGCTTCGTCGTTGCTCTGCGGACATCGACTTGAAATGCGATAGGATTGCCAGTCCACCGACGGACGCCACTTGTGTCAACTGGAGATACCCACCCATCGGGTAGAAGCGACGGACTCCGTTGCTATGTGTTGAGCAGAGCATTTTGAAGTGGAAATCGTTTGGAATGTCCTGGCATATTTTATCGATCGGTTTCCAGTGAAAAACCGCAACTCTTTCGGATGCTGATTTAACAGATCGAACAATCTCGCTTGCTGCCTCCACTTTTGAAAGCGGTTCGATCACGAGCTGACCGTACTGGGCAATTGCGCTGTTTCGGGGGTGTGACATACAGATATTACCTTTTCTTCTCCATGCTGCATGAATCTTTGGTCTTACCCCAAACGTCCGGAAATCATCTGGCGAGAGGAGGCATTGCTTCCCCGGTGTAAAAACGACTTTGGTAGAACTGAGGGAAACAGATGGCTACTCGACAATCAATCAGGCTTTCGCGGGATGAAATACAGCAAGCCTTTAAAGCCCCAATGTGGTCAAAAAAATATCCGCCAATTCTCTCCGTGGAACAGGCGTCCGAGTTGCTGCAGGTGCCGAAGCACACCATCTACCAGTGGAGCTCAGAAGATCGCCTTCGTGGCTGTGCAAAAAAAGCAGGCAAACGCCTACTATTTTTTCGCGATCGACTAATTGAAAAAATTTTCAACGAAGGAGTTTAACAAATGTCTGAAAATTCAAAATATATTTCCGAAAACGTCGGGGAAATTGCTCGAATATTCCTGCGTGGCCAGACGTGGCATGTGACCATCCAATACAAAGGCCGCCAAATCCGACGTTCACTCAAAACGTCAAATAAGCGGCAAGCCCGTGCCAAGGCTTTGGAAATGGAACGGGAGCTAACGGAGAAATCGTTATCTCGACTTGCACAACTTCGTCCGGTATCGATAGAAGAAATTGCCAATCGGCTCATCGAGAGTTGCGAAACTGAAGGCCGTCGTCCCAGGACGCTGGAAAAATACAGACAAGTCCTACATCGCCTTGTTCGTTTCGCAAACGAGAATTGCGTACACGAACTACAAGATTTCGACATCGATATTGTTGATCGATATCGCCGAAAGAGGAAAGTTGATGGAGCTCAGTTGAGAACGGTATATACGGAAATCGGCATCCTTCGTCGCCTCGTTTCGTTTGCCAGGTCACGCCGATTGATCTTCGAGAACCCACTTGAAGGCTTGAAAATGAACAAGCCCAAGGGAAATCCTCAGCCGTGCTGGAGTCCCACGGAGATCGAGAAAATTCTCGAAAACGCATCGCCTGTACACCGCTCAATTTTCAGTTTACTTTCCGTGACCGGAATGCGAATTGGGGAACTGAGATGGCTTACTTGGGGGGATATCGACTGGGAAAATCGCTTTATTCACATTCGTCCAAAGGATGAATGGACGACCAAGACGGGAAATGTGCGAAGTATCCCGTTGAACGAAGGCGCTCAAACCGTCCTGGAAGGATTACCACGCGATTTTCGCTGGGTCGTTACCGCACGCCCATCCAAAAAATATCCGCAAGGCGGGAACCAGATCTCAGAGCGGCGATTGTTGCAATCACTTAAACGTACGCTCAAGAAGCTGAGTCTCTACGGGCACCTGCACACTTTCCGGCACAGTTTCGTCTCAAGAGCGATTGTTGCGGGGACACCCTGCGCCATCGTTCGGGAATGGGTGGGCCATGTGGACGAAGGAACGTTGAAGCAATACACGCACATTGCCAGACTAGATTCTCATCAGGCGATGAGGCGCCTGGAAAAATTCCATTCGGAGCAGGATTGACTTTTTGCGGAATGTGAATCCCTGTAATTTTTTTTTCAAATTGCCAGCGAGGAGGCATTCATGATGTCGTTCACGATTCAGCACAAATCTAGCACAAAATTCACTTCTTCGATTCCACAACTTCCTGAAACACTACAAAACAAGGGGTATGGAAGGCCATGTGGGGCAAGGAGCGGAGAGAACGGGATTCGAACCCGTGAAGCCTCTTTCGAGACTTACCGGATTAGCAATCCGGCGCTTTCGGCCACTCAGCCATCTCTCCCAATTTTTAGCCGATGCGGATAATACGTCTGTTCCGGCGGCATTTCAAGTCCGTGGCTGGAGTACGTTATCGGAGAAATCGACTGAAATCCCCCAATTTATATCGTCAATATCGCCGTATGCCCCCAAAACGGAGCACTGGTCCCGCAGGTTTGGGCATGGGAGAGTCGATTTGACAGAACGGATGCGTCGTCGGCCAGGCGGGTTCGCGGAGCAGGTCCGAATCATGGATTGGCGAGAAAATGACAGATATCACCGTCCCGCATGATGTATTCCTTCCCTTCCACGCGGAGCTTGCCGGCTTCGCGGATGGCTTTTTCACTCTTGTAGGTTTGCAGATCTGCAATACTGTACACTTCCACGCGAATAAAGGCGCGTTCAAAGTCGGTGTGAATCACACCGGCTGCCTGGGGAGCCGTGGCCCCAATGGGGATGGTCCAGGCCCGGATTTCCTTGGGACCGGCAGTGAAATAACTCTGATATCCGAGGGTTTTGTAGGCGGCTCGGGCAAGTACGTTCAAGGCCGGCTCCTGCAGGCCGAGGCTTTCAAGCATTTCCGTGCGGTCGGCATCGTCCAGTTCCCTCAATTCTGCCTCGATGGAGGCACAAACGGGGACCACCAGGCCTCCCTCGGTTTCGGCGCGTGCCCTCAGCTTGCGGACGTGTTCGCTTTCTCCGGCTAGGTCGTCCTCGGAGACATTGGCGATATAGAGTACCGGTTTGGCGGTGAGGAAGGAGAAGCCGCGTAACAATTTTTCTTCCTCGGCATCGTGAAGCGGAATGCCCCGAATTGGCAGGGCATTGTCGAGCCGTTCGAAGCAGCGTTCGAGAAGCTGGAGCCGTTTTTTTGCGTCGGCGTCTCCGGTGCGGGCTTTTTTCTGGGATCGTTCGCGAGCGGATTCCACGGTTTGCAGATCTGCCAGGATCAGTTCGGTATCGATGGTTTCCACGTCGCGGAGGGGATCAACGGTTCCCTCGACGTGAATCACGTCTCCATTTTCGAAGCAGCGGACGACGTGCAAAATTGCATCGACATCGCGAATGTTGGCGAGGAACTTGTTTCCGAGACCTTCTCCTTCGGAGGCCCCCTTGACGATACCGGCAATATCCACCAGTTTCAGGGAGGCATGCAGGATTTTCTGCGTGGGAAGAAACTGATTGATAATTTCAAGCCGGGGATCGGGGACTTCCACCACGCCGACGTTCGGTTCAATCGTGCAGAACGGATAATTCTCGCTGGCGATGCCCGCGGCGGTCAAGGCGTTGAACAACGTGGATTTTCCCACGTTAGGTAAACCGACAATCCCAGCTTCCATGTTTGACTCCGCGGTAACAATCGCGCCATAAAAAATCGTGAGAAACGCCCCCCTCGGGGGAAGGGAAGTCGTTGATGAAGGCCGCATTGTATCGAGGGGCCTACCGAACTGCATCCAACCGGGAGATTTGCCAGGGGCCGATCGGAAGCTGCCGATGCGTCCCCGCCGAAACGGCGGTCCGGGTTCCACGCCTCCCCTGCCCTGGGTGAAACGCGACATCCTGGAAAATCAGCGATTGGTCGAGAGAACCGGGCTGACGAAGCCATCGGGTTTCACGGTCATCACGGCACAGTCGACGTGTTCGAGCACGAATTCGGCGGTATTTCCGATGAAGAAGCCGGGGATTCCGGTTCGGGCTTGTGTCCCCATCACCAGCAGGCCGACCGGTTCGGAGGAGTCCAGTTTCAGCAGAACCTCTTCCGGGGCACCACGGACCACGCGTCCTGCGCAGGGCGAATACCGCTGCCTGAAGGGTTCGAGAAATTCGTTCATCCAGCGGTAGCGCAATTGTTCCACGTCCCGGGCGTATTTTTCGATGGTTGCCTCGGGAATGTCGGCCAGGGTTCGCATGGCCGCTTCTCCGGGCAATTCCCATGTATTCACCACTTCCAGTTCGAATTTGTCGAATTCGGCCATCAGGACTGCCATTTCCACGATTTTCCGGTTCAGGGCAGTCCGTTCCGCATCATCGGGCTGCAGATCCACGGCCGCCACGACTCTGGCATGTCGCGTTTGGGGGGTCGGCTTGAGCAGCCAGACGGGACATGGGCATTTGCGCTGCAAGGCCAACTCGGCTCCCCGGGTAAACAGGCCCGGTTTTGTTGTGTCGGCCTGTTTAGCGACCAGATCGTACCCGCCTCGAATGACGGCTCGAATCACCTCAATATGCGGCTTCCCGCGGGTGTGAATCACCTCGGAGGCCACCCCATGCCGGGCGGCGTGGTCCTGCAAGGCCCGTAGCGACGCATCCCGCTGTTCCCGCACGCGGGCTTCCAGATCGCGGGCCGAAATGGGCAGTTCCAGCCAGGCATCGTAGACCGTGAGGGGTTGAGTCACCTCCAGGAGTGTCAGTGTAGCCCCCCACGAGGCTGCCCGTTCGACAACACAGGCCCATGCCTCTGCATCCGCTGGGGTTGATCCGGCCAGGTAAAGTATTTTCTGGAATGGCTTCATATATCCTCCCCGCCGACGGTTCTCTACCGGGGCAGACTCGCCTCCGGGTTCCCTCAGTTTATCCGGTATCGGTTTGCCTGTTAAGGGTTGCCTCGGGAGTACCTGGTCGCATGCGAACGGGAACACCCGGGCTCGACAATGGGGAGGGAAAGCCGGGTGTGCCGTGGAACAGGGAACTGCCCATTATTCCGTCGCGGGCCAGACCACTTGATAGAGGGCAACCCGCAACGGACGGGAGTTCGGCGCGGCCCGCTCGTTAAGTTGAATGAAGCGACTGGGAAGATAGTTTTGCTCCGCCACCAATCGAAAGGCCTCCGCCCGGTTCGTCCACTGTTGTTGAAACAACGGGGATCGTTCCGCATGGGGGCCGACCACCAGAAACGTGGGGACGCGCACATTGTTTCGTGGGGCCAGCGCGAAATCGAGATGCCCGATGGGACCGGCCAGTCGATCCGCGGCGGAGAGGTGATAAAACAGGGCCGGTTCGCCATAGACGTAAAAAATCGTCTGATTCTCTGCAAATCCCTGTTCGCTGGCGATGGTGCCCGCCTGCCGCACAAACTCGGCGGAAATGTGCTGCAAGGCCCGGCGATCCTGCCAGGCGGAACTCCGCCAGAGCGGCCCGAGCAGCACCGCCACCCCGAGCAGCAGGAACACGCCCCCCTGGCTCCAGGCCTCCGGACACGCGATTCCCAGGCGGGGGGACTGTTCGGGCGAACGCCGGAAGGGCCAGCCGTTCGTGCCCCACCATTGACACAACACTCCCAAGCCCAGGCAACTGGACAGGATCCAGGGGAGCAACAGACGGGGATAGGGGTGATAGAGCGGAATCGCCACGCTCAAGCCGCACCACCAACTGGCAATCAGCCACAGACCGGGATTGGTCCACTGGAGTGGATGAGAAGAAATTGCGTCCCGTTCCACGCGAGGACGCCCCGCGTATGTCCAGAGAAGGAGTGCGCAACAGGCCGGCCCGCACAGGCCGACACCGCTGGCCAGCAGCCAGAAATTGCGTCCCTGGAGCCCCAGCGAGGCACCCCAACCGGAAAGCCCCCCGAAATATTGCCGATGATTCGCCGCGACTGATGCATATCCTCCCACTGGTTGAAGTGAATTCAGATAAGGCCACCAGAGCACCCAAGCCACGGCCACCAGCGCCAGCAGGGCTCCCAGGGTGCGTCTCCAGCCGTTTGCATCCAGCTTCGAGCAGATTCCCCAGGGAAAGCTGGCGGAGAGAATGATCGCCAGCGTCAGCCAGCCGTTGTACTTTGTCAGCCAGGCCAAACCGGCTGCCAGGCCACTTCCGCCAGCCAGCAGTAACAACGAAACCGCGGTCCGGTTTTGTTCCCGGCAGGCCGTGAGCAACCGCTCCGCCAGCAGGACGGCCAGCAGCATCCAAAAACAGAGCAGGGATTCCGTCAAGGCAGTGCGGGAATACAGAATCGCCATGTCCTGAAAGGTCCAGAGGGCTGCCGCACAAACTCCTCCCAGTGGACCTGCGATGCGACGGACAAACAACCAGATCAATGGAACCGTCAGGATGCCCGCCAACAGACTGGGAATCAGGCAGGCCAGCAGTCCCGGCCCCCAGACCAGATGCCCCCATTCGATCAGCATCGGCAGCAGAGGGGGAGCATACAGATGACGATCGGGATAACGATACCCTTCCTCCGCGGTGAACCAGAAATTCGAGGCATACACTCCTTCATCGAAGTGTTCCACGGGAGACAACTCCAACTGCCAGCAGCGCAGAACCCCGGCGCAAACCATGAGGAACAGCACCAGGCGTCGTTCGGTAATCGCGTTCATGGCCAGATCGTATCGATTCTTCCCGCGGATTCACCAGTCTTCGGCTTGTGGGGTAGTGGGAAATCGCGAGGAAAAATCTTTCCGGCGCACATGAAATCCCCCCCCACTCGGGCGTGCAGCTTGCTAGGATATCACTGTATTCCGCAGAGTTGCGTCACTGTAGGCCGATCCTGTCTCCCGTTGCCTTGCGATTCATTTGAGCTTGCCCCCCACATGGATTCCCTGCCCTTTCTAATTCTGGTCCTGGAGTGGACTATTCGCCTGATGGTTGTGCCGATCATCGCACTCCGTTGCCGCCCTCCGGCTGCCCTGGCGTGGGTGGCGATCGTGTCGGTCCAACCGTTCCTGGGCCTGCTGCTGTTCCTGACATTCGGCAACTCGCGGCTCCCCCGCAAACGCATCGCCGAACATGCCCGGCATCGGCGTTCGTTCCAGCTCGATCTGTTTCCCCTGCTGCGGGAATATTACGTGGATCCGGAGGCCGCCAGCGAAGATCGCTCTCGGCACCTGCTTTCCGTGCAACTGGGAGAGATCCCCGCACTCAAGGGGAATTCACTGGAGTTGATCGACGACACCCAGCCCGCCATTCAAGCGCTTATCCGGGATATCGACGAAGCCACGCAGCATGTGCATATTCTGGTTTATATCTGGATGGATGATGAGACGGGGCGCAGCGTCTGCGATGCCCTGATTCGCGCGGAACAGCGGGGAGTGCAATGCCGGGTACTGGTGGACGCGGTCGGTTCGGGCAGATTCCTGAGAAATCAATCCCGGCGTCTGCGGGAAGCCGGTGTCGAAATTCACGCAGCCCTGCCGGTGAATCCCTTTCGCAAAAAGCTGGCCAGAATCGACATGCGGAATCATCGCAAGCTGGCGGTGATCGATGGCCGGATTGGATATACCGGTTCCCAGAACATCTGCAATGCGGACTACGGCACCCGGCAACTCGAATGGCATGATCTCATGCTAAGACTCACGGGCCCGATCGTCCTGCAACTGCAGGCCGTCTTTTGCCAGGACTGGTACGCTGAAACGGAAGTACAGATACCCCGTGAGGAATTTTTCCCCGAGGCCGAATCCATGGGACAGCGGGTGCTGGAACTGTTCCCCAGCGGCCCCACCTATCAAACGCAGAACTTGCATCGCCTGCTTGTGGCCATGATTTACGAAGCCCGCCACGAAGTCATTATCACCACCCCCTATTTCGTGCCCGATGAATCCCTGCTGCAGGCAATTGAAGTAGCCCGGCTGCGGGGTGTCATCGTGCGGTTGCTGTTGCCGGAACGTTCCGACCAAATCCTCGTTTCCGCCGCGCAACGCTCGTTCTACCGCGAACTGCTGGAAATGGACGTGCGCATTTCCCTGTTTCAACCTGGGTTGCTCCACTCGAAAACGATGACGGTCGACAACCGGTTTGCCGTGGTGGGTACCAGTAACATGGATATCCGCTCGTTTGCCTGCAATCTGGAACTGAATCTGATCCTATTCGATGAACTTTCCGTCAATACCGTGGTGCAGCAGCAGAAGAAGTACCTGGCGCAATCCCTCCCTCTCAAGCTGACGGCATGGCTGCAGCGGAGTCGCTGGAAAACCCTGCTGGAAGCACTGGCCCGGTTGCTGGCCCCACTACTGTAGAAATCCGCCGCTGCCCGAGAGCCCCAGCAAGCGCTCCGCTTGCGCATGCCATTGATTGATCCGTCGGCATGGATTATCTTCATGGTGGAGATTTACCAGGGAAGGAGAGCGGAGGGATGTCGCCTCGTCTGAATTCAAAGTTGGCCATAGCTGGTCTTGCCATCATTGCCCTGATGACAGGATGCCAGGGGGGGCAGGACGGTCTCCCCCCCGGGGCTGAAACTCGGTCCGAACCAGGCATCCAAATTGTTCCCGGTGCACAACCTACCGAGGAGGAGCAGCAGGCGCTCCTGGCCGCCCGCGATGCCTTGTTCGAGCAGTTATCGGGACGACTACTGGAAACCATGAGCAGCGAAGGGCCTGCCGCCGCCATCAAGGTGTGCCAGCAGGAGGCTCCGCAAATCGCCGAGAGAGTGGGTGCTAAGCAGGGTGTCAAGATTGGTCGAACGGGAGTCCGGTTGCGGAATCCCGCCAATCAGGCACCCGCCTGGGCTGCCGGGTTGATCGAGCGAAAAAGCGAAACCCCCACCTTCGTTACGCTCACGAACCAACATGCCGCCGCCCTGTTGCCGATTAAGCTGAAGGCTCAATGCCTGCTGTGTCATGGTCCGGAGGATCAAATCCCCGCGGATGTCCGTACCCAACTGGCATTATTCTATCCCGGCGACGCTGCCACTGGGTTTCGCGAGGGCGAACTGCGTGGCTGGTTCTGGGTGGAACGTCTCGAATAGGTATCCTCTTCCAGGCTTTGAATCCCCGGAAGAACGGCCACCAGAATTTCGAATCACTCCAGAGGCAACAAATGACCCGATATTTGACAGGCTTGCTATGTGTATTCACCCTGACAGCGGCCAGTCCCGCCGAGGAACCGGATAGTCAACAGCGATCCCGCTGCGAACGCTGGGATCGGGCGGTGTGCCTGGTGACGGAACGCAAGAAAACCGATGGCAGCGGCGCGGCCTCCTCGGCGTTCCTGGTCGCCCATGCGGATAATCTGTTTCTGATAACCGCCAATCACTCCGCGCTGGAAACGCATGCTCATACCCGGGTTGTCTACCGCACCATCGAGGGGGAGTCGCGCTGGGTCCACTTGGGAGGACTGACCGTTGCCGCGGCGAACCCCTGGGTGCAATACGAAAACACCGATCTCTCCGTGCTGCGGATTGCCGCCCACCCCCAGATAAGTATGTATGTGGACGAACTGCGGGAACTGGCGATCCCCTTCTCCGCGCTGCTCGCTGAATTGCCCGGCAGGACCACGGCCATTGAGATCACCGGCTTTCCGATCTCCCTGGGCATACAGCCGCAGGTCTCTCCGTTGACCATGACCGCGCGGATTGCCTCGCGTGAGTTGCAGGCGGATGCGCAATGGGGGAAGGAAGCCATTGTGTACGCAGTGCCCACGGTTGGGGCAGGCTGCAGTGGCGGCCCGGTTTTCCTCGCCAGCGAAGATGCCTCGGCGACATCCGTCGTGGGGATGTACATTGGGTTGATGGTCGATACCACGGGAGCGAAACTGTCTAAAATCATCCCCGCGCGAATCCTGCGGGCTGCCATCGAAAAGCACCCCTTGAATCAACCGCCTGCAATGCCTGACAGCCAATAACCCACGACTGGCACGGATTCCGCTCTCGGTGGAAGTGAAAAACATTCCGTTCAGGCCACACAATGCCTCCCCACGAAATGCGCTCTCATTAGGGATTCCATGCCAGGAACGTATTTGTATTTCCATACAATAAACGCAACCTGTACGGGCCCAAGATTCCCCCTGTCCTTGAAGACCGGAGCCATTTCGGCGAGCAAGGCAACACCAGTGGCAACTGAAATCCGTGCGATGTTGCCCGACGGGTTGACGGATGATAGGGTGACGGAAACAAGAACTCTCGTGTCTCCTTTCCGACACTATCCCGTGATGCATGCCAAGAGTGATTCCATGCGAAAACAGAATATCGGCTGCAGGTTTGCCTGTAGCCGGGACGTCTGCAGCTTCATAGTGCTTGCCTTCTGCCTGCTGGTGGGCTGCAGTGGCCAACCGGATGGAATTCCTGCCGCATCCCCTGCCGTTCCCGAGGAACCGCAGGACCGCCCCAACTCCGAGGACAACCAGGCGGACACCCTCCCGATTTTAACGGAGCAACATACGTTGCCTCTGCCAAGGGAAACGGACATGTTCGAGGATATCACCGCTGCTGCCGGGTTCGATCATCACACCGTCTCCGGACGCGCCGCCGAACATTACACGATGATCGAAGGGTTGGGCAGCGGCGTGGCGTTGTTCGATTACGATCGGGATGGCGACCTGGACATCCTCTGCGCGAGTGGCGGGATCATCTCGGCGGAAGGCGAAGTGCAAGGGCTTCCCTGCCAGCTCTATCGGAACAACGGAGACTTTCAGTTCGTCAATGTCACGGTGGAATGCGGACTCAACATTCCCATCGATTACAATCACGGACTCGCAGTGGCCGATGTCGATCAGGATGGGTATCCGGATCTGTTTGTGAGTTGTTACGGGAAATCCCGACTCTTTCGGAATGTCGCGGGCAAATCGTTCGAGGATGTCACCGACCGGTTGGGAATCGAATTGAGAGGCTGGCACACGGCATGCCTGTTTGCCGATGTCAACCGCGATGGACTGCCCGACCTGTTTGTCACGGGATATCTGGACTGGACGATGGAAAACCAGCCTCACTGCAAGGATCCGGCGACACGGAAACGGGATGTCTGTCTCCCCAGCGAATTCCCGGCGGCCCGGGATTTTCTGCTGCTGAATCGAGGCCAGTTCCAGTTTGAACAGGCCGGGCGGGAATACGGAATCCGTGCCGACGGGAAGGGCTTGGGAATTATCGCCGGCAATTTCAATCACGATCAACGGATTGATGTTTATATCGCCAACGATGTCACCGGCAATTTCTTTTATAAGGGACTGGCGCAGGGTGGATTTCTGGAAATCGGGACGGCCACCGGACTGGCGGGCAATGAATATGGCAGCCCGGAAGGCAGCATGGGGGTGACCGCGGCCGACGTAAATCAGGATCGGCTGATTGATCTGTTTGTGACGAACTTCGAACTGGAAGACAATTCCCTGTACCTCAACGAAGGAAACGATCTGTTCGTGCACGCCACCGCGAAAACGGGACTTGCAGGGGCGTGCAGATTGCTTGTGGGCTTCGGCTGTCTGTTTACCGATGTCGATGCCGATGGTTGGGACGATCTCGTACTCGTCAATGGTCACCTGGTTTATCGGAATCGCATCAGCGCGTATCAGCAGCGGCCTTTCCTGTTCAGGAACGAGCGTGGTCGATTTCGGGATGTCACGGGCAATGCCGGGCCTTGGTTTCAGGCGGCGCGATCCGGCAGAGGGCTGGCGGCCGGCGATTTGAATAATGACGGGGCCATCGATCTGGTCATCACAGAACAGGATGGGCCAACCACTATACTGAAAAATCGCCTGACACCCGAACTCTGGTGGGGAATCGAACTGCAACGAGAACAGGGGAAATCCGACCTGACGGGCACCGTGGTGACCTGGTTGGATCGGGAACACCAGATTTCAAACCAGGTACTTTCGGGAGGGAGCTATCTGTCTCACTCCGATCAGCGCATTCGGTTCTATCCGACCGAGGGAAATCAACCCTCTAACACGATCGACGTGCAGGTACAATGGCCCGATGGATTCCAGGAACAGTTCACCGGATTAAAGCAGAACGTCTATCAAAGACTCCTGCAGGGAACAGGAATGTCCGTTCCGGAAAAAGCACGGGAGTGATGACAATGTCCGAAGCAATGCCTCGGCATGCAGAGAAACCATTGTTGTACCGGAGTAGACTACACCTGGTGCTGGCATGCCTGATCGTTTCGGGAATTTCGCTTGGCATCTGGAAGGTTGCCACCAGCCCGGAACGCTATCTTTCACAAGCACGGCAGTTGAGCGAAAGCCATCCGCGCAGAGCCGAGGCATTAGCCGCCCTGGCGATTGAAGCAGCCGGCCACGATTTCCCCGCTGCCCAACTGCTGCAGGCCGAACTGCTGCTGAAGCTGAACCGGCCTGAAGAAGCATTGGGTGCGTTGAGCTTGATACCCTCCGCAGCGGTATTGCCACCGGATTCACTGTATCGCCTGGCCGACGAAGCGCTGAAAAAACAAGTTCCCGTCCTGGCAATTCATGCGATCAAACGGGCCAGTGATCAGCCGTCGGAACGGGCGGAAGCATTAACCAGGCTGGTGCGCCTATACCGAAAACTCGGGTACACGAATGAAGCTGAACTGACCAGCCGGAACCTGCTGGAAATCGACCCGAACAATGCGGAAGCCTGGCTGATGCTGGGAGTCGCCTATTATCACCAGAAGAAACTGGGAGAATCTGAGAACTCGCTGCGAAACGCACTCCGGTTTTCAGAAGGAAACCGGGAAGCCAGCCTGTTGCTGGTGGAGATTCTCATTGATCAGGGTATGCTGGAAGAGGCCCGCCTCCAACTGGAGGCGTTGCAGGCAGACTCCGGACTACTCGATGAAGAGACCAGGACTCAACTAGAGTTGAAATCCATCAAACTACTGCAGCGACAGGGTAACACGGAACAGGCGCTGCAGCGGCTGGTCGCGCTGGAGAACATCTTCCCGGAGGTTCTGGGGGAATATCTCCACCTGCGAGGACTGATCCTGTTCGATCTCGACCGCAACGCGGAAGCGGCCCCCTGCTTTGTCGAACTGCTGAAACGCCAGCCCTGGGATTTTCAAAGCCACAATGTACTTGCAATGACCTATCGCCGGCTGGGAAACACGGCAGAAGCAAATCATCATCAGCAGCAGGCCGATTATTACCGCGAAAAGATGGGTGAATTGCTGGAGACAACGAATCTGCTGCGGCAACATCCCGACGATCGGGCGATCCGCGAGAAACTGATCTCGCTCTATCAACTGCTCGGCCGGGAACGGGAAGCCGCGGCACTGAGGATGCGATAGGCAGGTTTTCCAATACAGAACTTACCTGGCCTGCGTAACGAAAGGTGGGGCGATGCGGTATGATGCCGCGGTGAGTCGTTCGGGGGAGAGGGAATCCGCCCGCAAGAAGTTTCCGTGACAATGCAAGACGCGAGTTCGAGGGGACTCGGCAAGGAGAGTGTGGTGTCGGAAAGTTCAATTTCGCCGACGGACGGCGAGGCAATTGTTCGTGGAACGCAGCTTGTCGCCCTGCGTTTTCCGGGCACGATCAGCGTGCACTGGTTTATCCAGTTGCGCTGGGTTGCTGTCCTGGGACAGTTATTCACGGTGTTGATGGTCCATTTTTCGTTTGAGATTCCCCTGCAACTGCAACCGCTGCTGATCACCATTGGGGTGACGGCCTTCAGCAACCTGCTGCTGATGTTGTGGTATATCCAGTATCGCCGGCAGGTCGATGTCGTGAACAAATCCCGGCTCTGGTCGCGGCTGCTGGCGGGGATTATGGCGATCGATCTGCTGCTGTTGACTTGTCTGTTATATTTCAGCGGCGGCCCCTCGAACCCCTTCTGGATCTTCTACATGGTCAATTTGTGCCTGGCTGGCATTGAATTGACCGCGGGGGTGGCATGGTGCCTGAATTTCCTGGCGGTTTTTTGTTTTGCGTTCCTGCTCTACGATCATTATCCCCTCGGCGTGCCGTTGATGGAAACTGCCCTGCCTAGCATTCGTGAAACCGGAACGGTCAGTCTGGTCCACAATGGCATATTTTGTGCGTTCATCACCTGCGCGACGGTAATCGTCTTCTTCACGACACTGGTCACTTCGAAACTGAGAAAGCGGGAAGGAGAATTGCGGTTGCTCGAAGCCCGGCGGATTCGGGGGGAAAAGCTGGAAGCACTGGGGACCCTGGCCGCCGGCGCCGCGCACGAGTTGTCGACTCCGCTGGGAACGATTGCCGTCGTCGTCGGGGAACTCCAACGGGAATTAAAACGGATCACTCAGGACCCCCAGGTGCAGGAGGATGTCGCCCTGATCCGTTCCGAACTGGATCGCTGCCGCGCCATTTTGAATCACATGTCGGCCCAGGCGGGCGAGGGGACGGTGGAAAAAAAGAGCGACCTGACGGGTCAACAACTGCTCGAACGCCTGATGAAGGATTTGCAGAATTCGACCCGCGTGGCGAATTCGATCACTCCGGAAGCCGCGGGCTGCATCATTCACGTGGAACCGTATGTCACCGTGCAGGCATTGCGGGGAATGATCAAGAATGCTCTGGAAGCCTCGCCCGAGGGGAGTCTGGTGTTCGTGGCGTTGGAAGTGAATGAATCCACCCTGCTACTGACCGTATCCGACAAGGGCGAAGGGATCCCCGAGCATATCCTGAAGCGAATCGGCGAACCTTTCTTCACCACCAAGCAAACTGGCAAGGGGATGGGACTGGGTGTCTTTCTGGCTCGAACCGTCGTCGAGCGGTTGGGAGGCGAAATACAAGTCGATTCCGTACGGGGACGAGGGACAACCGTCCGCTGCCTGATCCCCTGCACTCCCGCGCGTGCATTCGACCGCTAAGGCAAGCGGCCCGGTTCGGCCCGCGCCTGTTCGCGGGCGAACGGATGCGGCCGCCGAGACTTCCATTGCTCAACCCAATCCAGGAGCGCGGGCCAGAGTCCTCCCGCATACCAGGAAAGCTGGCCCGCCCAGGTGACAACACGAATCCGCTGATTCCGACGTAGTGCCGAAATCCCCACGCGCGCCACATGCTCGGGAGTGGTGGAAATCCAGGCTGGCGGTTCTCGCATCGGTTTCCCGGTTGGCCGCAACATGCCTTGATACAAGGACGTGCGAACAAACCCCGGACACAAACAGATTACTCCCAACCCGTAACGGGCGTATTCCATGCGCAACGCCAGGGAAAACCCCAGCAGGCCGTACTTCGAGGCATGATAAGCCGCGCTCCGCCGGGTGGGAAAGTAACCGAAAATACTGCTGACATTCAGCACGCGCGATTCCTCGTTGGCCAGTAACAGCGGGAGGCAGGCGCTGGTCAACGCCAGTGGAGCCACCAGATTCACCCCCAGGAGTTGCTCGCACTGCGTGCCCTCCATGCGATCGAACGAGCCGTAATAGGCAATGCCCGCGTTGTTGATCAGGATATCAAGGCCACCTAGAGTTTCTCGGGCATGGTCGGTAATTTTCCGGATAGAGTCCTCGTCCAGCAGATCGAGGCAACAGGTGGTAACGAACACGCGAGCCTCCCGGCAAGCCCGAGCCGTCTCTTCCAACTCGTCGGGCAGGCGATCCACCAAGCATAAATGAACCTGGCGTCGTGCCAACTCCAGCGCCAGCGCCCGCCCAATACCAGAAGCGGCCCCGGTAATCAGGGCGCGTTTACGAGCCAAATTCCATTTCAATCTTGTATTCCCGTCGTTGCGGTAAAAACCTGATTTCTCGTGAAAATCTATTCAAAATCCGGCCCCCATAGGATACACTATTTCTCTCGCGGCAACATTCCTTGCATGCCTCCCGGCGAACAGGTTGACCATTTTTTAACCGGAGATAAACGATGCTGGAGTCCTCTCCCTCGCGTAGAACCTTCCTGAAATCCTCCGCCACCTCGGCCGTGGCTGGGGTTTTGGCCAGTCAATTACTTTCCTCGCGGGCCTTTGCCGCCGAGAATACCGTACTGAAGGTTGGCCTGGTGGGCTGTGGAGGCCGCGGCACGGGCGCCGCCCGCGATACCCTGTCCGCCGACCCCAACTGCGTCATCACTGCCCTGGGCGACCTGTTCCCCGAGCAGAACGAAACAGCGGTCAAGCAACTGAAGGCGACAGAATACGCCGATCGCGTGCAAATCACTCCCGAATCGACCTTCAGCGGTTTCGATGCCTACCAGAAAGTGATCGATTCCGGAGTGGATGTGGTGCTGCTGGCCACGCCTCCCGGGTTTCGCCCCCAGCATCTGGAAGCGGCCATCAATGCCGGCAAGCATGTCTTCTGCGAAAAGCCGGTGGCTGTCGATCCGGTTGGATGTCGCACGGTCTGGGAAGCAGGAGAACTGGCACGTCAACGGGGGTTGACTCTCGTCTCCGGGCTTTGCTGGCGCTACGAGGAAGGCATGAAGGAAATCGTGACCCGCATTCACGATGGCGCGGTGGGCGATATCCAGGCCATCTACAGCACGCGTTACAACAGCGGCGCGGGTCGGCAGTATCCCCGCAAACCGGGCATGTCCGACATGGAATGGCAGATTCGCAACTGGTACTTCTTCACCTGGCTCTCCGCCGACTTCTTTGCCGAACAATTCGTGCATGAACTCGACAAAATTGCCTGGGTCATGCAGGACGAACACCCCCAGCGCGTGCTGTGCACGGGTGGGCGACAAACCCGCATCGGCGAAGAGTATGGGAATATCTTCGACCACTTCGCCGCCTCGTTCGAATACAAGAACGGCATGCGCTACAACGCAACAACGCGGCACCAGGTCGGGTGCACGAACGAATTTCAGGACTTCATCGTCGGCACGGAAGGAACCGCCGATCTCATGGCCTACAAGATCGAAGGTAAGAACGAATGGCGGAAGCGAAAGAATGTCAATCAGATGTACCGCAACGAACATGTGGCCATGTATGATTCCATTCGTAACGCCAAGGCGCTTAACAATACCGACTACATGGTCAAAAGCAGCCTGATGGGCGTGATGGCCCGCATGTCGGCCTACACCGGCAAGGAAGTGACCTGGGATCAAGCCTGGAATTCGAATTTGGACCTGGTTCCCAAGCAGCTTTCCTTCGAGGCCCCAGCCCCCTCGGCGGAAGTTGCCGTCCCTGGCGTCACTCCGCTGGTATAAGCGTGGCGGTCTGATAAAATGCATTCCGGTGGATCTCCCGGCGGGGGGATCCACCTCCTTTTTTTCCGGGAGAGCTGGAACTGCGGGATTTACCGGGGTGGGAAAGCCAGTCCGGTTGTGGAGTTGCGGACACTTCGGATCGCTTTGTGCAGGAGTTGACTTCAATGAAAGGTCCAGGATTGCGTTCGCGTCTCGATGCACGCCGGCACTGGCGTTGCCCCGAGACTGGAAAAACCATGCACACTCCGGGGCACGTGACACAACTGCTCTCCCCGTTCACTTCCCGTCGGATTTTCATGGAAATCGTCGAGAAACACTCGCCTGCCCGTGTATCACTGTCGCTGGAAGAAATTCTCGGTCATATGCAGATCATGCCCGAACCACGCGAGGCGGTTCCGCCAGCGACTCCGGTCGAAGCGATGGAGAACCCTGCTGCCGACGGCAACGATACCAGCCTCAACGAGAATTCCTGAATCATTCACCGGTAGAGGATATCTGCTTCGCCATGCGTGCCGCCTTCATTACGCAAACCGGAACTCCCGATCGGATTCAAATCGATCAACTCCCCGACCCCACGCCCGGTCCAGGCGAAGTGCTTGTGCAGGTGGGCGCCGTCGCGGTCAACCCGATTGATACCTACATTCGCTCTGGTGCCATCGCGATGACTCTGCCGCAGCCATACATCCTCGGTTGCGATCTGGCGGGAACCGTGCTGGAAACGGGCCCGGACGTGAGTGATTTTCGGCCGGGGGATCGCGTCTGGGGGACCAATCAGGGCATCGCCGGGCGACAGGGAACGTTTTCCGAACGGGCGGTCGTCTCCGCGGAATGGCTGTATCCGATTCCTGAGAATGTCGATTTCGAACAGGCAGCGGCCGCGGCCCTGGTTTCGATCACCGCCGGGTTGGGCTTGTGCCTGCACGGCAAACTTCAGGCTGGCGAAATACTCTTCGTGAATGGCGGAAGCGGGGGTGTCGGTTCAACGGTGGTGCAACTGGCAAAGGCAGCCGGAGCCGTGGTAATCACCACGGCCGGCAGCGAGGATAAGCTCGCGTACTGCCGCTCGCTCGGCGCGGACCTCGTCCTCGATTATCGAACCCCCGAGATGGATCAGCAACTGGGCGAATTCCTGGCGGAACGGGGCAAGATCAACCTCTGGTGGGAAACACTCCGCGAGCCGAATCTTCCCCGTACAATTCCGCTCATGGCCAAACGGGGACGGATCCTGCTGATGGCCGGTCGGGAAGCCCAGCCCGTGTTTCCGCTGGGGGCGTTCTACACCAACGATCTCAGTCTCCTGGGTTTTGCCATGTTCAACGCCTCGCCCGAGGAACAGCGTGCTGTCGCGGCACGGATCAACGCTGCCTTGGCGAGCGGGGATCTGGTCCCGTTGATTGGCCTCCGGTTGCCACTCGAGGAAGCGGCGCAGGCGCATCGTTGCCAGGAGGAAAAGACACTGCTGAAAACCTCCCCCCTCTCCGGGAAAATTGTGCTCACGCCTTAACGGTTTCGCCGGACGCGCCGCGCCCGAACGAAACCTCGATGTGCACTCACTGCCTTGCAGGCAAGCAACTGGGGGGAAACGCGGATTAATCCTTTTGTGGAGGCAGGTTGCCGTATTCCCAGGGGCCACCTTGAAATGCAGGAATTCTGACGGGTTGAGGAACATCGCCCGGCTGCAGTTGGCGTGTCAGGCGGATACCGGTTTCGGCAATGGTATCCCCTGCCGTGATTTCGAGATTGCTGTAGCTGGTTAATCGGGTTTCGTACCCGCCGCCGTTTTCTCCAAAGGCCTCCAGCGTGGGAACATACCCCGCGCAGCCGTTGCTCAGCGAGGCAATGAATGTGAACGGGAAGGGACTCCCCTGCTTGATATCCAGCCCGAATTGACAGAAGTATTCCGCGGGACATGCCACTACCACCAGTGGGCCGATTTGCACCGCCTGGACCTCCACCTCGACCACCGGTTTAACCGCCTGAAGGGCCTCGAGCAGCACCAGTTCCTTCGCAAAGATCCAGTTGGTCTGCCCAGCCTCCCGAGGATCCAGCTTGATCAGGGCTTTTGCTTCCGCCAGATGTTCCGGGCGGGGTTGCCGACGAGGCATGCGCAGCGTTTCCGACCGCACCGCAATCGGGCATGATGTTCCGGTCGTCATGCCGAGCAGGACCTTGACGGCTTCCGCTCCCACCCGGCCTCCAACCAGAGCCGTCATGGCGGCCCCGCGTTTCGGCACATCCAAGGATAAATTGTCGACCTGCGTAACATCGCCCGAGGCCCCCGCCAGAAATACAACCACGACCTGCTCGCCAAACATCCCCCGTATCGCCTTTTCCACATAGGCGATGTAATTCGCGGAAATTCCGCCGGGATTCGTCGTGGCATGACAGACAAAATTCACCAGGCACCCTTGCAGACGATCTTGTTCATCCCACACACCCAACACGCCGACTTCGGGATCCACAGGCCCCGCCGGTTTGACGATATCGGGGTTGCCCGGACGGGGGTGCGTGTAAGTCAAACCGTTTTTCATGAGAAACCGGCGATTGAAGGCCACCGTCGGTTCCTGGCCGCGGCCGACACCAAAGCGGGCCGGCTGCAGGTTTTTCCAGGCAGCCGTGACCCCCTCGACGATCTGGTTTTCAACCCGTTCCAAATAGACGGGATCGGCCATGCTCGATTTCTCGTAGGCCAGTTCACGCACGAATGGCTCGGCATGGTCGTATTCGCCCGGGAGTATCAACCCGGTCGGCCCCGAGGAATGGGAATGGGTGGCATGAATCAGTATTTGCCGCGCGGGAATTCCCGTGGCCTGCTCAATGCGTTGCCGGGCCGCCTCTACGGTAACGCGACGGATGATCAGGGCGTCGAGGCTGACAATCGCAGTATACCCTTCGGGAGATTCTCGACCATCGTGAAACACCCCAATACGAGCCTTGCAGGGATCGTGCAGCGTGCGATGAAAGACCTTTCCATATCCGCCGGGCTGCTCCATCCCTAGATCGGGAGAGATGTCACGATCGACAAACGCGGCCCGAAAAGCCCCGGGCGAAGAGTCTGCCGAGGCGGTCAACGGCACAACGCAAATTGCCCAGACAGCCAGGCAAGCAGACAATCGCAGCAGAGAACCACGGCATCGAGACAGGCAATCAGTCATCAGAGGTCTCCGTATTTCGAGGGTCGACACATTCATGTTTGGGAGGGAGGGGTATTCCCCAGATCCCCCAGTCCCTCCAGAGCAGCTTAATCAAGAGCACAATCCGAAGTCCTGCCGGAAACAGGCCAAGCCGTGGAGAGGCCGGATTCGGATACTTGAGGGACCGCGAGGTTATCTGGCAGCAAATTCAACACAACTCATTTACACAAAAGGAGATGCAACGCAACTGCCAATATCCGGAGATTCGGGAGAATCGTTACATCCGGTTAAGTTATCACGATTGCAACGATTCCTCTCAACTTAACATGCCTGAAAATCCGAAATTTCTGAATAAGTGCCATACCCGGCACAATCGATACAGCCGGAATGCGCTTTCGAAGGATCGGAATCGCTGGCTGCGATGCAACGATAGACTTCTCTCACTTTGTCTTTTCCGATGTTCGAGTCGCAACTTGTGAACCGTTCCTCGGGAACAATGCAGGATTCAGTCAGCATGATGCTGGAGCCATCCATGAAACGCTTTCTTGCCTGTGTCGCGACGGCGATAGCGCTCTGTCTTCCCGGTGTATTCGTGCAGGCGGATGAGGAGAATTCCGCCGGCCGGGTGCGTCTGACCCAGGGCACGGCACCTCCCCCGCCCATTCAGTCCGAGATCGGATCGGATCCCGATTCCGGTCGCGTGATCATTGGTGATGGGGGGCCAACAGCCAATTTGCCGGCGGCTCCGGAATACTACGATCAATACATCGGGGCCACCGATGGGGGTGTGGGCTATCAGCTCAGCGAGCCCTTTACGGTGCAGTACCGTTTGAACCGTCAGTTCGGCGGTCTGTACGGATACGACGATGGTTTTACTGATATCGGTGCCTTCATTCCCCGAGTGATCGACAGCAATTCGATCTTCTTCTACGACATGCGGGGATTCGTCACCGACAACCGGGACGGTGGTTTCAACTTTGGTATTGGACAGCGCTGGTACGACGATTACGCCGATCGTGTCTGGTCCCACTCCTTGTGGCTGGATTACGATGGGGGGCACATCAATCAGTATCTGCGAACCGGTTACTCGGGCTCGATGACTTCCCGTTACTGGCGGACCCGCTGGAACGCCTACTGGCTTGTGAGCGATCAGAACGATTTCGTTGCCACCACCTACTCGAACGTACCGATCTACCAGGGAACGAATATCGCGATGGCCCGCACACGCGTGCGGGAAGTCGGCTACAGTGGCTTTGATGCCTCCATTGGGGGACCGATGCCGTTGCTGGGACAATATGGCATGAACTGGTCGGTGGGGACGTACTACAACGGTGCGATGTTCGGCAAGGACTCCATGGGATTCCTCGCCCAGGCGGATGCGCAGTTGACGGAAGACGTTTCGCTGGCGGTGACATACTCGGACGATGCCACGTTCGGCACCAATGCCTCGATGAACCTGGCCATCAATTTTCCCGATGGGCGTTCGAGCCGCATTCTGCGACAGCCCCGCGTGCACGATTACATGCTGCGATCGGACAATCGTAACTACCGTGTTGCCACTCAGCGGTACAACGTGGACGATACCGTGCGATTGTTGAACGAATGCAACGATGTCATTCGCGTGGCCCATATTATTCCGGACGCCGTTGACGGCGTGGCTCCCTCGGGGAACGGAAGTATCGAAAACCCGTTCAACAGTCTGGCGGCCTGGGAAGGCTTGACCGATGCCCAAAAAGCGGCGTTCAACATCATTCTGGTGCGTCCCGGCACGGAAGTCCCGTTGCCAGCGGGTAGCAACCAGTTGAACCTGCCTGAAACAACTTACCAGGCAAACCTGAACACGGGCATTACGATTGGTGAAAATCAGCGGTTGCTGGCATCGACGGGTCGTCTCGTGCGGACCATTGAACAAGATCTGGAAGTAGTGCGTTACGGTGCCCACACCTTCGTGGCCACCGTACCGGGATTCGGCACGGGTATTACCTACAACCTGCCCGATACCGATGCCCTGGCGGGTACACTGTTCGATCCGACGCTTGATCCCCGTCCCCTCCTGAGCAATCATGCCCTGGCCGCATTGCCCAACGCGCCACACGCTGTCGTGACTATCAGCAATCAGTTCTCGTCGGCTTGTGAAATCCCGACGGAAGTCTCTGGATTCGGCATCGATGGCTACAACCCGAATCTCCCCCGGGAATACAACATCGGGATTGTATCGGGTAATTACGCCGATCCGGTCGCGGCTCGGGGGATTACCAGCTTCGACATCAACAGCAACTACATTCGCGACGTGGTGCACGGCATCAACATCGTTAGTACCGACGCCAGCCTGGGCTATCTGAACGCCCTGGGCGAAGCGGAAGGCCGCATCGATATGAATACGATCGAAGGGGTCGGGTTCTTCTCGAATTCCGGTATTCATGTCGACCACATCGCCGGCACTCTCAATCTGGCCGTGCAGGACAACCTGGTCTTCGGCATCTACGGCGAAGACATGGATAACGATGGACAGATCGATATCGTGAACCTGCCCGGGGGAACGGAAGACGTCAACGGGAACGGCAAACTGGATATCGGCGAAGACCTCAACAACGACGGTCTGTTGAGTGTTTCCGAGGACAACGACAAGGATGGCGTCATCGGCAGCGACGATCATGGCATTGCCATCAACGTGCTGGCGAATAATGGTTCCACCATCAACTCGAACGTGGCGGACGTGCTGAACGTGGATGGCACGGTCACCCGGGGCTTCAACATCAACCGGAACACCACGTTCGTGCGTGAATCCGACATTGCCCGCAACGTCAATGCCCCCTGGCTGCGGAATCCGACGAATATCGATCCGGCCAATCTGGGACGGGATGTGAACGGTTACGTCAACGCCAACAACATCAACACCACCGATACGCTGGATATCGTGGGGAACCGCTCGGGCATCAACCTGGAAGCGAATGGCGGTTCCACGTTCACCGCCATCGTGGCGGACAACAACACCTCGTTCAACAATCCCTGGTCCGATGTGGACGACCAGGGGAATTACGTCCCACCCTTCAAGAACCAGGACCTCGTCAACATTCCGCCGCCACGGCTCCCCCAACTGCCGTTCGTCCCGAATCCCAACGGAGATGGGACGCCGGGCGACCCGACGGACCCGCTGTTCGGCAACGGCTTCGGATTCCGGGCTGCCGCGAATGGGGTCAATTCGACCATGGCTTTGAATTCGCCTGACCGACACATTTCCAACAACAACTACGGCACAGGGGCAGTGTTCTCCGCCCGGAATGGTGGCTTCTTCGATATGCTCAGCCCGATGATGGGTGAGTTCATTCTGAATGCCGACGGGTTGATCACCGATGTGGTGGCTCCCAGCGAGTACAATAATAACGGCTTGAACGGCTTGCTGATCACCGGCGACGGGGCAGGTTCCTCGCTCGCCATCCAGGTCGGCGTCCCCTTGGGGAACTTCATCGAGGACGATGCCTTGACCCTGGGCGTGAACGAAGCCGAGAACGTGGACGATATCTTCGAACGGATCCTGAACCAGTTCATCGGGAACGGTCAGCATTTTGCCTCCGCAACCGATGCCAATGCCTTCGAGGATGCCAACGGGATTGCCATCAGCCTGAAGAACAATGCAGCCATTGTTCCCAACAGCAACGCTGTCCCCAGTGGCATCTTCCATGCCCAGTCCAATTCCAACCGGACCAACGGACTGTTGATCGACCTGGGCGACCCCACTGCCGGGGCCCTGCTGCAGAACTTCACCATCGACAACAACGACTTCAGCGGCAATGGTCTCGATGGAATTTCGGTCAGTGCCGAGAACGGAAACGACGCGGTTCCCCTCGTCGATCTCAACAATGGCATTGGTGCCCTGCATAACTTGCGGATCACCAACAACACCATCTCCGCCTTCGGCACGAACGGGATTAACTTCCAGACGCTCAATTCCGATTTGACCAACCTGTTCATCTCGGGCAATACGATTAACTCCACCCTGGTGTCGCCGACGGTGCAGTCCCTGTTCGATATCGATCTGGTCTTCCTGGGCAACCCCACTCTGCAGCAACGCCAGTTGATTCAGGACGCTGCCGATCGGCTCGAACAGTTGATTATCGGCGATGTTCCCGATGTGGTATTTAATGGACAAACCATCGACGATATTAGCATGACGGTGAACATTGCCTCGCTCGGGCCTAACATCCTGGGTTTTGCAGGGCCCACTCAACTGCGGAATGGCAGCTTCATTCCCTTCGCGGGCCAGTTGACGATGAACTCCGATTTCGCCAGCGACACGGATCTATTCGTGGAAACCGCCGTTCATGAAATGATGCATGCTCTCGGATTCGGCACAATCTGGAACCAACTCGGCCTGTTGCAGAATCCCAGCCTGCCCAATAATCCGGGAGCGGATACCCGCTTCCTTGGTGGCAGTGCCACGGCCCAGTACAACGCCCTGTTCAATGTGAACGAAATCGGCGTGCCAGTGGAAAACTTTGCCGGACCAGGTTCCGGGGATTCTCACTGGCGAGAATCGGTCTTCGATGCCGAAATCATGACCCCCTTCGCGGAAGCCGGGAATGTTCGTGAACCAATCAGCCGCGTCACCGTGGCCCAGTTCGAGGATCTCGGCTATGTCGTGAACCTGAATGCCGCGGATACCTATCTGCCGCCGCGACTCGCACCAATCCCCGCGGGAGTGGAACGCGCCCCGGTCGATACGAATCCCGTCGTCGGCTTCGCGGATACGATTGCAGCAACCTCCAGTCGTGTCATGATCGAACCGAATGTGTTTGATGCCGCCAGCAGCGACTCGGGCAACGGGATCAACCTCTCCCTGCTGAATAGCAACCTGGTTTATGCCGTGATCGACAAAAACACCATCACCGGCGTTTCGGGCGACGGTATCCGCATGATCAATCCGCAGTTCCGCACGCCGAATTCCCTGGCGACGCGCAACGATCCGCTGGTCATGAATCCTCCAGGAGCCGTCCCCGCCTTCACCGGGGCCGCCAACTCGCTGCATATTCAGCTGAACGACATCACGGGCAGCGGCGGCTACGGCGTGAATCTGTCTCTGAATCAGAACAACCATCTCGACACGATCATTTGTGCGAACAATATCTCCGGGAACACCCTCGGCGGTATCAATGTGGAACTCGCGGACGATGCCATCTACCGCAACGGCGTGGTCGACGGCACTCCCGATGACCCGACCACTACCGTGGTCGAAGGGGAAACCTCCTTCTTCTTCGGCAACACCGTCGATAACAACGGCGGCATCGGCTACCACATCACCGCGCGGAACAATTCCCAGTTCACCGTGGTTGGCAGCCGTCCGACGGCGAGCACCTTTATCGGCAACGTCGATGCCGGTATCGGAATCGAAATGTTCAACGACACCCAGGGTGACTTCCGCATGGACAATGTTACTATCGACGATACCACCGATGGTGCCGACACGGTCTTCAACGGGGAAGGCCTGGGCATTGTGCTGCGGAACAACTCGCAACTCAACAACTTCCGCCTGGGCGATCCGCTGCTGATCAACCCGAACTCACCACCCACGTTGACGACCGTCAACACGCGGATTCGCAACAACGCGAACAATGGGGTGTATATTGAACTGTTCGGCAACACGCAACTTCTGAGCGGCCTGATTTCTCATAGCACCATCACCGGCAACGGCAACGATGGCGTGAACATTACCCGCAATCAATCGGGCGTGGTGGGTGACCTGGCCAACGTGCTGCCAGCCGGCAATGCACCTCCTGCGACGTCTCCCGATGCACCGAGCCCGGCGTTCGTGATCAGCCAGAGCACGATCAACGAAAACACCCGGGACGGGATCAATGTCTCTGCCTTCACCGCGAACACAAACGACGAATACGTCCTGCAACTGAGCGACGTTTCCGGCAACCAGCGTAACGGAATCAACCTGTTCACACAGGGGAATGCCGGCCTGCTGTTCGACGTGCGGCAGAATACCATCACCAATAACGTGCTTCACGGCATGCTGCAGGAAACCAACATCATCAACCCGGCCCAGACCACCGGCTACACCGGCACGATCGTGGGCAACCTGTTCGACAGCAACGGGGGTGACGGGATCCAGCTGGCGGGTGTGTACGGCCACCTGAACAATCCCGCCGGTACGGGCATCGTAATCCGCCCCGTGCAGATCGGTTCGTTGTTCACTGAGGATGTCAATAACAACAACTTCCTGGAACTGGTGGAAGACCTGGATGGAGACGGACGTCTCGATCGGGATCGTAACTTCATCACCAACAACGGCGGTGTCGGTATTAACCTGCTTGGCTCCGGTACCACCAACATCGACAACAACCTGATCGACAACAACGGTGACACCGGGATCAACGTGACCGACTTCAACACCACCACGATCCGGCACAACACCATTTCCAACAACGATCTGCACGGGGTTGCCTTGACCTCCGTCGCCAACAATACGTCCTCGATTGTGGCTACTCTCGAAGACAACGCCATTCTCGACAACGCTCGGGACGGCGTACAGATTGTCGCCACGCTGGAGACGGGCACCTTGACCAACACCACCCGGGCAGGCTTCGAGCAGATTCAGGCCACCATGAACCGCAACCTGATTGCCGACAACGGCGGACGCGGGATCGACACCACCGTGCGGGGCGATGGAGCCGCCCGGTTGGATATCTCCGACATCATCGTCAGCGGCAACCAGGAAGCCGGTATCTACAACCTCGTGACGGCCTCCACCACGCAGGACGTCGAAGCGCTGGCCAGTGCCGACCTGGCACAGGACGGCAGCATCTTTGCCAACGCCTTCCTCGAATTCAACATCACCGCGACCAACCCCGGTGCGGTTCAGGTGGGGGGCACCAACGGCGTTCTGCTCAACTTCGGACCGCAGAGCGTGATTGCCAACAACAATGCGGGGGATAGTTACGACGGTGGCGGTCTGGTGTTCCGCGTGGGAACCACGGGGGCCATCAGTAACCTGAACCAGCCCTGGGCGAATGCCAACCTGGTGGATCCGACCTCTCTGGGCGGTTTGCGGACCTCCCTGGAGAACACGAATGTCGTCAACAACAACGGGGTCGACTTCTGGATGCACACCTTTGTCTCCACCGTCGATCCGGCCACCACGGGAGGTTCCTGGACCGACCAGAACACCAACCCGCGGGACAACACCAACGACGTGTTCAATCCCACTGGATTCGAACAGGATCCGCTGGCCCGCATTCGCATCGAAGCCTTTGCGAACATGAGCGGGGGAAGCGCGGATGTCTATGGTGTTTCCCGTTCCTTCAGCACGGGTAACGACGACGAGTTTGCCTTCTACGACAATGCCGAAGTGGTCTTCAAATCACGCGGAATCACGAACGTCGGACCGGATAACACAACCGATGGCGGACTGGACGACAACGGGCCATTCCTCACCGGGTCTCGTCCTCGTAACGCGACCCGCTTGGCGAGCCGCACCGGGTTCACCACCTATGATACCACTCTGGCTGGCGTCACTACCGCCATCGCCGGAACACAACTGCCGCCGCTGTTGACCATCAACGATAGTGGTCGAAACTCCGACAACTTCCTCTACCCCGGTCTGGGCATCAGCACGATGCAAATCTTCTCCGGGGCGGATATGGGACTGTCGGGCTTCAACAACGTCATTTCCAACTTCGCCAGCGAAGTCGGGTTTACCCAGGGGAGCGGACTGGCGATCGGTCGCGACGTCAACTACCTCTGGCAAGTCTTCCCGTAATGGCCTGAGTGGTGAGCAAGAGAATCGAAACAGCCTCGGCAAAATTTGCCGAGGCTGTTTTTGTTAACCCCCGCTGCTCGATCACTGGGGCCCGCAACAAATCCCGGTGAGCATGGTCTCACGTCGGGCGGGCGAGTGCTGCCCCTACTTGATTACGAAGTTCACCAGTTTGCCGGGAATGGCAATCGACTTGACGATCTGTTTCCCCGCCAGTTGGGTGGCGACGGTTTCGTGCGCCTGCGCCAATTGCTGCATCGTCTCCGCGTCGGCATCGGCGGGAATGCGGACTTTCGCCCGCAGCTTGCCGTTGATCTGCACGGGAATTTCAATTTCGCTCTCCGCGATTTTCGCTTCGTCGAAACTCGGCCAGTCGGCGTAACTGAGGGAATCGGTCCGCCCGAGTACCTGCCAAAGCTCCTCGGCAATATGCGGGGCAAACGGGTTGAGTAACTGCACGAACTGTTCCAGCGCCGCTTGTGGGCGGGGTTTCTCGCCACTGAATACGTTCACGAATTCCATCATGCGGCTGATGGCGGTATTGAACGACAGTTTTTCAATATCTTCCGTCACCGCCTTGATCGTTTTGTGCAGCATCCGTTCCTGTTCCGCAGTAGCCGCGATCGCCTGCACGTCGGGATGCCGCGTAATCGCTGCGTCGTTCTGCTCGTCGACGATCATCCGCCACACGCGGGAAAGAAAGCGATACACTCCTTCCACGCCGGACATGCTCCAGGGCTTGGTCTGTTCGAGCGGTCCCATGAACATCTCGTACAACCGCAACGAATCGGCCCCGTAACTCGCGACGACTTCATCCGGATTGATCACGTTCCCACGCGATTTCGACATTTTATGGGCCCGCGATTCCACCAGGGCGTCCGGCTGGATTTTGAGGTAATACTCATTCCCCCGTTTCTCCACCTGATCGGCGGTCAGCGCGACGGCTTCCAGTACCGCCCCCGTATCCTTGCAGATGATCTTCCCGTCCACCTCGGACACGTTGCGCGCGGAAACCCATTTGGATTGCAGATCGGTGGCAAACGGTTCGTCCGCAAGATCCGTGGCGGTGGTCCTCTCGGTAACGTGATATCCCGTCAACTCCACTTCACCCAGAATCATCCCCTGATTCACCAGCTTCTGGAAGGGCTCGGGGGATTGCAGGTGTCCCAGGTCGAACAGCACTTTGTGCCAGAACCGCGAATACAACAGATGCAACACTGCATGCTCGGCTCCACCAATATACAGGTCTACCGGCAACCAGTACTTTTCCACCTCGGGAGCGATGAAGTGTTCCGAATTACCGGGATCGCAGAACCGCAGATAATACCAGCAACTGCCGGCCCATTGCGGCATGCTGTTTGTTTCCCGGCGGAGACGCGTGCCATCCTCCGCAACCCGATACAACCAGCCTTCCGGAGCAGCCGAGAGGGGCGGTTCCGGCGTCCCCTTCGGGGCGAAGTCGTCCATGTCGGGAAGCGTGACGGGGAGTTCCTCGTCGGCAACCGGCCGCACACGACCGGTCAAATTCCCCTGCTCGTCCAGTTCATGCCAGATCGGGAAGGGCTCGCCCCAATAGCGTTGCCGCGAAAACAGCCAGTCTCGCAAGCGATAATTGATCGCCTGCTTCCCCACCCCCTGCCCCGAAAGCCAGGTGGTGATTTTCCGCTTGAATTCGGCGGTGGGTGTGCCACTATAGGCGCCGGAGTTGATTGCGGTCCCCTCGCCAGTAAAGCCTATGGCGGCGGTCGTGTCGTCGGGAGGTTGCACCACTTCCAGGATGGGGAGATCGAACGTCCGGGCGAATTCCAGGTCGCGTTCATCGTGCCCCGGAACCGCCATGATTGCACCGGTCCCGTAACTCATCAGGACGTAATCAGCAATCCAGATCGGGATTTTCTCGCCGTTGACCGGATTGATTGCATAACTTCCCGTGAACACACCCGACTTTTCCTTGGCCAGGTCGGTCCGATCGAGGTCGCTCTTGGCTGCGGTCTTCTGAATGTAGGCCGTCACGGCTGCCCGCTGTTCGGCAGTGGTCAAGGCGGAAACCAGAGGATGCTCGGGGGCAATCACCATGTAGGTCGCCCCAAACAGTGTATCGGGCCGCGTGGTGTAAACCCGCAGCACGTTCGCTTCCGGCTTCGCGGGATACCCGTCGCGGGCGCGCAGTGCCTGCCAGGCTGCGAAGGGTCCGGCGGAATCGTCCGCAATGAGAAAATCGACTTCCGCCCCCACGCTGCGTCCGATCCAGTTCCGCTGCAGCAGTTTTACCGATTCCGGCCAGTCGAGGTCGTCCAGTTCCGCGATGAGGCGCTCGGCGTACGCCGTGATCCGCAACATCCACTGCCGCAACTTACGACGCTCCACGGGGTGATTCCCCCGGTCACTTTTTCCTTCGGCGGTGACTTCCTCGTTGGCCAGCACGGTCCCGAGGGCCGGGCACCAGTTGACGGGAGCATCCGACTGATACGCCAGACGTTGCTCGTCCTGATAACTGCGAACCGCGTCGGGGCCCTGTTGCGCGATCTCGGCGGGAATCGGCAATTCCGCGATCGGCCGCCCCTTGCCAACCCGTTGCCTGCCATCGGGCCCGGTCCAGACGAAGTCGGGATCGTACCACGTATCAAACAGCCTCAGGAAAATCCATTGCGTCCAGCGAACATAGTTATCGTCCGTCGTGGATATTTCGCGGGTCCAGTCATAGCTGAAACCGAGCATCTGCAACTGGCGGCGGAAGTTGTCGATGTTCTTGTAGGTAGTGACACGCGGATGGGTTCCCGTCTTGATGGCGTGTTGCTCGGCTGGCAAACCAAAGGCATCCCACCCCATGGGATGCAACACATGCTTGCCCCGCATGCGGGAAAAACGACAGACGATATCGGTTGCGGTATATCCTTCGGGATGCCCCACATGCAGCCCATCCCCGGAGGGATAGGGGAACATGTCGAGCACATACAGCTTCCCCCGGCAATTGACCGGCTTTTCCCCAGGAGTGACGAACGTTTGCTGTTGAGCCCAGAAAGCCTGCCATTTGGGCTCAATCCGTTTGAAATCGTAACGTGGCATGATAACTCGGGTACAAAAAATGACCTGAAATACGCAACACAAACCGTGATACAATCCCCAGTGTACGGCCTGCGGGCAAAAATGCCAAACGGGCGACACGCGGCCTGCACTCTCCAGACGCCAGTGGAGGACAGAACTCCGGGAGGTCTCGCATTCCGCGTGGGCCCTTAAAATCGTCGTGCCCGATAAAATCGGACGTGAATTTTCAGGGAGAACGGGCTTGTTCGACGGAAAATCACGCCCGCATGGCTCGGTGAGATAGGTTTGCCACACAGAATGCTCGAATTCCGCCCCATATACACAGCCCGAGTGGTGACCTTCCCAGGGCTGCGACGCCGAGGAATTTGATGCTTCTCATAGGTGGGGAGAACGCTGGAAAGTTTCCCCGCGGGCACGGGATCGTTTGAAACGGATTGCTCAAGGGTGAAAGCCGTCGAACTTAAACGTCAGATCGATGAACGCGACGAACTGATTCAGTTGCTGACCCGGCAACTCGAACAGGCTGCCGAGCAACTGGACCGCCTGCAGCGTTCCGGCGGCGTGTCGGGACGGTCGCCCGCGTCGCTTCCCACGGAATTTGCCCGGCAGCAGGAGGCGATCGGCCAGGACGTGGCCTATCTCGTTACACAATGGGAAAACAGCCAACTGGCCGGTGCGGTCGGCCGAATCGAATTGCAACTTGAAGAATTGCGCGATCTGCTTGTTCAGGCGAAACTCTCCCCCGGCAAGGAAAACTGTCTCGACGAACAACGCGAGGCAACCCTGCTGGCCAAACTGCAGCAGGCCATGCATTTCAGTGAACAGGAAATTCCCGAGGAAGAGCTGGAAGAAGATCCCGCTCTCGTCTCGGACGGAAGATCGATCGCGGGCAGAGAGGAACTTTCACCCCACGCGACGCTCCCCCCCCTTCCCCAGGAATTAGACCTGGAACATGCACATCCCCAGCAGCTATGCGACGCGGTGCGCGACCGCGATCTGTTTATCGCCAAGCTGGTGGATCAGTATCGGCATCTCCACCAGACTGCCCGGCTTTCCTCTCCCGTCGACTGGCAGGAACTCAACCAGGCGCCCGCGGAATTGCACGCCCGACTGGAACAACTGGAAACGCAACTACAGGAACAGTTACGCATCAACGAAGTCAGCATGTCGCTCGAACGAGCCAGACTGAGCCGCGAAGCGACGCAACTCGAACTTGCCCGCATGCAACTCCAGAAGGAATTGAAAAAACACGGCCTGAACGGTGACATGCTCCGGGGAAATGACGCAGTCCCCCCGATGGCACAAGAGACGGGAAGCCCCGAAAAACAACGCTCGCAAAAATGGCTGAGCATGCTCCGCATCAAGGAAACCTGACCCATGCTACCGATACGGAACCTGGCGCCACGGGGTAAAAAGTTACTCTTGGCCAATCTGCTGGAGTTTTCTGGCGTGAACCGCCTGATGGCTCGCCTGCCGGGCTGGTCGGGCCTGCTCGTATTGAACTATCACCGCATCGGTTGCCCCGACGAGACACCCTTCGACCGCAATTTGTTTAGCGCGACGCAGGAGAAACTGGAACAACAGATTCGGGCTTTTCAACACCATGGCGAAATTGTGGGCATCGAACAACTGCCGGACGTGTTGACGCGACCCCGTGGGAAATACCTGCTGATCACCTTTGATGACGGGTATCGGGATAACTACGAATTAGCCTTCCCCGTGCTGCGGGCTTGTGGGGCACGGGCCACGTTCTTTATTGCCACGGGATTCATTGACCAGCCCCGGGTCGCCTGGTGGGACGAAATTGCCTGGATGCTGCGGCAACACCGGGTGAAAAAACTGCCCCGCGGCAATTGGTTCAGCGAAGACATTCCCGTCCGCGGAGCATACCCCGCGGAGGCCATTGGAGCCGCTGTCCGAAAATACTGGTCGCTGCCCGCCGAAGAGGCTGAACGCTATCTGGAGGATCTTGCCCTGTTGACGGAGGCAGGCCGCTGCCCCAAAACCATGGCAGAGACCTTATGGATGACTTGGGACATGATCCGCGAACTCGCCACGGCCGGGCACGACATCGGTGGCCATACGGTCGATCACCCGGTACTGGCACAGTGCTCGCTGGCGCGTCAACAGTGGGAAATCGAGGAAAGCCGGAGGCGATTAACGGCACAACTGGGAGCAGCTCCACAAGCTTTCAGCTATCCGGTCGGGCAACCCCACATGTTCACGGAACCGACGCAGCGATTGCTGGAGGCAGCCGGTTATCGTTGGGGTTTCAGCTTTTATGGCAATTATTGCCGACTTCGAACGGGCAATCCGTACGATCTCCCCCGATGTGCAATCGATTTCGATCAACCTGCCAGCCTGTTTCGAGCCCGCCTGACGTGCCCGCAGATTTTTTCACGCAAGTGAACAGGCGGAGAGCAACCGTAACCCAATATCCGGCCTGGGGGGGCAATCCCCGCGAAAATTTCCCGGCAGGCCCCCGTATCAGTTGACGATTGGCCTCGGATTGTGGATAACAAGCGTTTCCCCACCGAGCGGTTCGTACGCACGGGTGGGCTATATTGCATACCGCGCCGTGCAGGCGCGGTTTTCACATTCAGTCAGGTGTTTCCGAGAGGGTATCGATGGGGCATTACACAGGAGCCAAAGCCCGAATTAATCGTCGTTTAGGCGCGCCCGTTTTTGAAAGCGCGGGGGCATTGCGTGCATTTGAAAAGCGAGACAGTCCTCCCGGAATGCATCCTCGCCGCAAAAAGCCGACGATTTACGGTTCCGCACTGACCGAAAAGCAGAAAATCAAATACTACTACGGCTTTCGCGAACGTCAGCTGCGAAAATACTTTACCGAAGCGCGCCGCCTCAAGGGGAACACGGGAGAGAACCTGCTCGTGTTGTGCGAACGCCGGTTGGATAACGTCATTCGCCGTGCTGGGTTTGCGTTGACCCGTCCCCAGGCTCGCCAGGGCGTGGTTCACTCTCATTTTCAATTGAATGGCCGCACCGTCAACAAACCTTCGATTATGGTTCGGGCCGGTGATGTCATCACCGTTCGCAATCGTCCCAACCTCCAGGCCATCTACAAGGAAACTCTCAGCAGAACGGACAGTTCAGGGTGCGAGTTTGTCTCCGTGGACGAAAACACCCTGAAAATCATCGTCACCGCCGTTCCAACATTCGCGGATGTCAGTATCCCCGTGGACGTCGGTCAGGTCGTGGCCTTCCTCAGCCGCTAATCACGTTCGCTAATTGACCCAAGTGAATGTTTTCTGGCTTCAGTAGCGAATGGGCGGCAATTGTCGTCGGTATTCTCTGCTGCATGATTGGCCATGCCGCCAGAAAACGTACACTCTTCCTCTCCAGAAGGAGACGGAAGCACAGTGCCATCAGTCGTTCATCGCTATTGTGCAGACAGCCCAGAACACGCCGGAAGTCGGGTGGCGCGGTGTATACCAGCGACCGTTGCTGCTCTCTTTCGATGGCTGTGACCGCCGTTCGGGAGACGCCCCTTCGGGCTGCAATCGTTCCGAGGACGCGAGGCATTCTCGCACTCAAATGATTGTTTGAGTAGGGTTTGAATTAATCCTGCCACTCTGCGGCATCTAAAGGACAATTCCCAGCGAGGTAAACATGAGCCTAATCCGGGGCCGACGTGGCTACACGTTGATCGAGTTGCTTGTGGTTATTGCCCTCATTGGTGTCTTGGTGGCCCTGCTGCTGCCTGCGGTGCAGCAAGCTCGGGAAGCGGCTCGACGTGCCCAGTGCAAGAACCATCTCAAGCAAATTGGCCTGGCCATAAACAACTATCACGACTCGCACGGCACCTTTCCCCCGGGTCGCATGAGGAGCATGGTCGATGGGCAAGGGCGCTGCTTTTCGTCCTATGCGCACCTGCTGCCTTACCTCGATGCTGCTCCGCTCTACGATTTAATCGATTTCAACGCCGATCCCGATGACCTTGTGGCCAACGGAGCGGCCCTCGGCCAGACGATTCCGTACTTTCTTTGCCCGAGCGACTCCTATCGAATCCTGCAGTCGAACACCGTCAACGGAGTTATCGTCAACAGTGCCGTCCACAATTATCCGCTCAGCACGGGAACGACCTATCCCCTGTCTCCAAGAAACCCGGGTGGCGTGTCAGTCACGGGAGTCTTCTATGAGAATTCGAGAGTGCGTTTTGCAGACATCACCGATGGATCGAGCAACACCGTCTGTGTCAGCGAGACGATCAAGGCAGAAGGCGGACCGACGACCTGGGACGGAGTAAGTCGCACGAACGGCTTCGTTCTGACTGCAGGGAACGACAATGCTACCAACGGCCCCGAACTCACCGACTATGCCAGCCAGTGCCACGGAGCGGGACTGCGGTTGCAACAGACACGAGGTAGCCGATGGCTTTACGGTGCCCCCGGCCATTCGATGTATAACCACATGCGCCCGCCAAATGATCCCGACGTGGACTGCCGAGGGGGATTGCCGCACAGCAATCGCACAAACTACTGGTGGGATCGACTGTCCCACAATGTCGCCGCCAGAAGCCGACACACCGGAGGTGTACACGCACTCTTTTGCGACGGGCACACACAGTTCGTCAGCAATAGTGTGAACGGGCAAGTATGGATGGCCCTCGGGAGCAGGAACGGCGGCGAGGTCGTAGGCCAATTCTGACTTCCAACTTCACGTCCTGATGCACACAAGAGTGGCTCACCCCTTATGTTCCAGTTGACTGCGAACGATTACCCGCACAAATTCAAACTCTTACCGGCAGGCCAGGCGGACGCAACTCGGAAATTCTCCCCGGATTCTGTTCGGCAAACTACTCACCGGGCAACCGGTAGTTATAATGGCTTACATATTTGACATGATGTTCATTGGAGTTGGATTACTCGAAGAGAGGGTGAGAATGTCGGACCTGAATGTGCTGTACGATGAAGCCACTCGGCTCAAGGACCAGCAAAATCTGCCTGCCGCGGTTGCCAAACTGAGAGAAATACTGGCGGTTGACAGCAACTACGTGCTGGCTCATGCGGCCTTGGCAGTGCATCTGCAGAAACTGGGACAACTCGAAGAGGCCCTGTCGCACGCCAAAAAAGTGGTGGAACTGGAACCGAACGATCCCTTTTCCCATGCCCAGTTATCCGTCATTTCCCAGCGTTGTGGACGCATTGCGGAAGCAGAAGACGCCTTGGCCAACTCGAACCGCATGGGCGGTGGAGGCTGTGGGAGGTAGCTGACTCGCAGTAGTTGGCAGGCGAAGCGATCTCACAGATTCTTGGGGATTTCCAGTCGGCAACATCCCAAATCGAGATGCGGAGTATCGGTTTTGAGGTCGCACAGGTTTGCATCGAGCCGATACTGAACAAAACGTCCCTGCTTTTCCCGCTTCAGCAAACCAGCCTGGTAAAGCACGCCGAGGTGGTGGGAGACGTTCACCATTTCCTGATCCAGTAATTGCGACAGCTCGCCGACAGTGCGCGGCCCTTCCCTTAGCACATCGATAATGCGCAGCCGAAGCGGTTCACTCAAGGCCTTGAGTTTCTCGGCACATTGCTCGGATTGAAAGCGATCCTGCACTGCAGATCCGGTCTAGTTGGTGAAATCCACTGGAAAGGGATTCATTATAACCCAGATGTTTCGGCTCGCAACAGTCCGTTTTCGGCGAGCAAAGGGACGATACGTTCCACAATTGTTTTTCCGATCTGCAAGGAAGCCGTGGCCGCTGGGGACGGGGCATTCAATACGTGAACCATTCGCCTGGACGATTCGATCAGAAAATCGTCCACGAGAGTTCCTTGCGGGGTCACCGCCTGGGCCCGTACCCCCGCAGGCGCGGGAACGAGATCGTTGCATGTTATTTCTGGCATCAGGCGTTGCAAGGCCGCAACGAAGGCTCCCTTGGAACAGGACCGCCACAACTCCTCCAGCCCCGTTCCCAGATACTTCAGGCTCAGTCGGCGAAATCCGACAAAGGAGACGGCATCCCATACGTCGCACGGATTGAAATCCGTTTTACGGTATCCCTCCCGCGCCAGCGCCAGCACCGCATTCGGCCCACATTCCACGCCTCCCTGAATCATGCGGGTAAAGTGCACACCCAGAAATGGGAACCGGGGATCGGGAACAGGATAAATCAGATTCCGGCAGAGATGCGCCGCCTGGGGTTTCAGTTCGAAGTATTCGCCTCGAAACGGCACAATGCGAGATTCCGGCCGCTTGCCGCACATCTCCGCCACGCGGTCGGCCTGCAGCCCCGCGCACGTTACCAGCACGCGCGCCCCGCGTTCGCCCTGGGTGGTCTGCAGCAGGTAACCTTCTGCTTCGGTGCGGACCCCCGTCAGACGGGTACCGCATTGAATCACTCCGCCAAGGCGCACAATGTGTTCCGCCAATCGCCGGGCGACCATCCGGTAATCGACAATTCCCGCTTCGGGAACGTGGATCGCCTCGATCCCCGCGCAATGGGGTTCCAACTCGCGGAGTTCCGCGGCGGAGATCCGACGGCAGGCTACGCCATTGGCCAGGCCACGCTGAAAAATTTCCCCGAGGGCCGGCAGTTCATCGGGACGCGTTGCCACAATCACCTTGCCACAAAGCTCGAAGGGAATCTGTTCGTCTCGACAGAATTCCTCCATCAGTTTTTTTCCGGCGCGGCAGTTGATTGCACGCTGCGATCCGGGACGGTAATAAATACCCGAATGCAGCACTCCGGAATTGTGCCCGGTTTGATGAGCGGCCAATTCCGTTTCCTTTTCCAGGATCAGCAACGAAACCTGGGGAAAGGATTTTAATAGCTGATAGCCCGTTGCCAGCCCGACGATACCGCCGCCGATAATCACAACCTCGTAGCGCTCCAAGGCACACCTCGTCGAAACAAGAGCAGCTTCGTTTCAGGTAACCGCGACGGTCATGCCTTTTCGCCGGAGGATTGCATCGGCGCGGTGTGGGAAGCACAGACGTCGCACAAGGATTTTTCGGAGCTATCGGGCAGATTATTTAAGCCACCACACGTCCCCTTCAAGCAGCGATTGGAGGTAATCACGCCGATCGCCATCCCCAAAACGGCAGCCGCGAACACTACCATTGCCGCAATAAATGTCGCCATTATTCAAGTCCCATGGGTTGAATGGGGAAGTCGGCGGATTGCCGCGTGAGCAACGTCTCCGCATCGCTGTAAATCAGCATCACTTCCAGTTGATGTTCCCTCGCCAGCGTCCAGGCTCGTTCCGGCCCGACAACCAGCAAGGCCGTCGCCCAGGCATCGGCACGCATGCAGTTCTCGGCCAGTACCGAGACCGAATGCAAACTGTGAGTGACCGGTTTCCCGGTCCCTGGATCAATCGTATGCGAAAAACGCTTTCCCTCCAACTCGTAAAAGTTGCGATAGTCTCCCGATGTGGCCATGGCGCGATCCTTCAAAGGCACGACACTCTGGATTTCCCGTTTCCCCTCGACGGGCTTTTCAATCGCCAGCCGCCAGGGTCGCTCGTCGGGACGGGTACCGCGCGCGACGATTTCGCCGCCGATATTCACCAGGACATTCCGATACCCTTGCTCCTCAAGCATGTCCGCTACCTGATCCACGCCGTACCCCTTGGCAATCGCGGACAGGTCCAGTTTGACCTCGGCAACTTGCTTTCGCAGGGCGGGGGGATCGAGACGGACTTCGAGCAGGCGATATCCCACGAACGCCCGCACACGGGCCAGTTCCTCCTCCGAGGGAACGGTAAACTCAGAGCGTTCCGGGCCAAAATGCCACAAGTTCACCAGAGGCCCCACGGTGGGGTCGAACGCCCCCTCGGAAAGTTCCGCAATTTCCAGCGCGGTTTGAACCACATGCGCAAAACCAGGCGAGATCGGGAACCAGTCCAGGGACCGTGAATCGTTGAATCGCGAGATTTCCGATTCCGGTAGATATGTCGACATCTGCTGGTTGACTTCCGCAAGCCGGCCTTCAATTGCTTCCTGCAGCGCCTCAGCCGTCGAACCTGCCGACAAACCGGAAACGGTTACCTCGTAAAAGGTTCCCATTGTGCTGCCACTGATTTTCACCAGAGGATCCGGACTCGATGCAGACTGGCACCCGGATACAAAAACGCTCCCGCAGCACAAGGCCACGAGAGCGATCGAGTAAATAGTACGCAGACGAGCAGACATGCCGATTCGTCCCGGTTCAGCCACCGAAGTCGTCGAAGGCAATGTTTTCGGGTTCCACGCCCAGATCGTCGAGCATTTTCCGCACCGCGGAAAGCATCATCGGTGGGCCACAGATGTAGTATTCGCAGTCTTCCGGCGCGGGATGTTTTTTCAGATAGGTTTCGAGCAGCACGTTATGGATGAACCCCACCGGGCCCGTCCAATTGTCCTGCGGCCCCGGTTCGGACAGGGCAATATTCAGCTTGAAATTCGGAAACTGTCGTTCCAGTTCCTCGAACTCTTCCAGGTAAAACAGTTCCCGCTTGCTGCGACCGCCGTACCAGTAGGAAATCTTGCGATCCGACTTTTGCGTCTTGAGCAATTCGAAAATGTGCGATCGCAAGGGAGCCATCCCCGCCCCCCCGCCGATGTAGATCATCTCGGCCTGAGTATCCTTGATGAAAAATTCGCCGTATGGACCGGAAATCGTCACCTTGTCGCCGGGCTTCAGATTGAAAATGTAGGAAGACATTTTACCAGGGGGAGTTCCCTCGGGAGCCCGCGGCGGTGGTGTCGCGACACGGACATTCAACATAATGATTCCCTGCTCACCGGGATAGTTGGCCATCGAGTAGGCTCGAATGACCGGTTCGGTGACGGTGGATTTGATCTTCCACAGGTTGAACTTGTCCCAATCCTCGTGGAATTCGGGTTGAACGTCGAATTGATCGTAGGTCAATTCGTGTGGCGGGCATTCGATCTGAATGTACCCCCCGGCCTTGAAACCGACTTCTTCCCCTTCGGGCAGTTCGAGGACGAGTTCCTTGATGAAGGTGGCGACGTTGCGGTTCGAGCGGACCGTGCACAGCCATTTCTTCGTTTCGAACACTTCGGGAGGAACTTCGATCCGCATGTCGCTCTTGACGGGAACCTGGCAGGAGAGTCGCAGCCCCTCCTTGGCTTCCTTTTTGCTGATGTGGTTCCGTTCCGTTGCCAGCACATCTCCCCCACCCGAGTGGATATGCACCTTGCACTGGGCACAGGTCCCCCCACCACCACAGGCCGAAGAGACGAAAATTTTGTTTTCCGCCAGGGCATTGAGTAATTTGCCCCCCGCCGGCACATGCAACTCCCGTTGCTCGTTCACGATAATCTTCACGTCGCCTGTAGGCACCAGTCTCGACTTGGCGACCAGGATAACGCCCACGAGCAACAGCACGATGACCGTGAACATGACAACGCCGATAACGATTTCCATGACTATTTCTCGCTAGCAGGGATACACCGCAAGGGTGATCCATCCGGTTCTGGCTTGATCAATCTTGAATTAAATCCACGCGAAGGAATCTGTCGGCTTCAAGCCATTATAACTGGATTCCGGAGAAGGACATAAAGGCCAGTGACATCAGCCCCACGGTGATGAACGTGATCCCCAGTCCCTTCAAACCATCGGGCACGTCGCTGTACTTCATTTTTTCGCGAACACCCGCCAAGGCGGCAATCGCCAACGCCCAGCCGCAACCGGAACCGAATCCGAAGACAACACTATCCGCCAAATTATAGTCTCGTTCCACCATGAACAGAGACCCTCCCAGAATCGCACAGTTGACGGTAATCAATGGCAAAAAGATCCCTAACGCATTGTAAAGCGGCGGGAAGAAACGATCGAGCGCCATTTCCAGGATTTGGACCATGGCGGCAATCACGCCGATGTAGCTGATCAAACCGAGAAATTCGAGATTCAGCCCGGAAAAGGCAGAGACGCCCGTCCAACTATATAACGCGTCTTCCTTCAACAGATAGCGAAACAGCAGATTGTTCGCGGGGATGGTGATCGCCTGGATGATGATGACGGCAATCCCCAGCCCGACCGCTGTTTTCACGTTCTTGGATACTGCCAGAAACGTACACATCCCCAGAAAGAACGCCAGGGCGAGGTTTTCAACAAATACTGCCTTCAACAGCAGGCTGATATAATGTTCCATGGAAAGGCCTCAAAATGATTTCGTAGTAAGCCGGGGAAAAATACCAGGTTGGGGCAACATCAATGGCGTTCGATCTGACGCGGATCCAGGGTCCGCAGGATCCAGATGAATAGCCCGATCAGGAAGAAGGCACTC
Source organism: Planctomycetota bacterium (assembly GCA_014584345.1). Lineage (GTDB taxonomy): Bacteria > Planctomycetota > Planctomycetia > Planctomycetales > Planctomycetaceae > Rubinisphaera. The sequence goes on along the minus strand of JACTNB010000013.1, from coordinate 641,352 downwards.
GGTGGAAGCATCATCAACCCATTCGGCACATACCAGCCCCCATCCGACGCCAGGGGGAGTAGGGTATAACCAAACAGAGTTCCGGCCCCGATCGACTCTCGCAGGATCCCTACGATAATCAGCAACACGCTGTAACCGGCTCCGTTGCCGATCCCATCCAGGAAACTCATCCAGGCGGTATTCTTCATGGCGAAACCTTCAGCTCGCCCCATGACAATACAGTTGGTGATAATCAGCCCTACGAAGACCGACATCGTCTTGGCGATATCCGGCAGGAACGCCTTGAGGATCTGATCCACCACGATCACCAGCGAGGCAATAATCGTCATCTGAACGATAATGCGGATGCTACCGGGAATGAGGTTGCGAATCGCGGCGACGGCGGCACTCGAAAAACCAGTCACCAGCGTAACCGCCACGCACATGACGATCGTCGTTTCCATTTTACTGGTGACGGCCAGGGCCGAGCAGATCCCCAGCACCTGCAGCGCAATGGGGTTGTTCGAAAAAATCGGCGAGAGCAAAACCTCTCGTGTCTTGGATTGAGCCATGTCATTCTCTCTTCGAAATACAGTTTCGTCACGCGACGGTAGGAAACATCAAACGGCTCCCGCGAAGGAATTAACGGGCAGCAGTGACCGAGTTGGTGAACTCGCCCTGCTTCACTTTATCCAGCAGCGGGCCATACCCATGATCCCCGAGCCAGTACTTCATCATGTTCTCCACGCCCCGGGTGGTAATGGTGGCCCCCGCCAGCGCTTCGAAGCGATGTGCCGCATCATCCGCGTCACAACTGACAGCCCCCTTGAAAAAGGCGATATCCACATTCCCCTGCTCGTTAAACAGCACTTTCGGGCATTCGGGATTACTCCAGGTGGCCTTCCACTTCGGATTGTTGATTTCGCCCCCCAGCCCGGGCGTTTCACCATCTTCGTAAAAGGTGAGGCCGCGAACTGTCTTCGCATCGCTATCCAGGGAAAGCAGCCCATACATCGTGGACCACAGCCCCTTGCCACGCACGGGCAGAATAATTTGGTCGAGGGAACCGTCGTCCTTCTTGATCAGAAAGACGCGCGCGATTTCCTCGCGGCGATTGATGCCCGCCAGATTCTTGTCCGTGGGAATCTCCACGCTGGTTGCCGGGTCCTTCGAAACCTTCTTCAGATTGAAGGTATCCAGCTTGACCTTGTCGGATGTCGCGGGCAAGCCCGTCCCGAGATCGACCAGCAGGGAATTGACTGCCTTGAACAGTTCCGGAATATCCGTGGGCTTGTGGATGGATTCGTCATACTTACCGGCAACGGTCAACACCTCCCGCTGGAAGGAGAGCTGCTCGTTGCGGTCCTTGATGTCGCGCAGTCCAACCGCGGTCGCCGAGACCACGACCGAACACACCGCACACAAAACCGCCGCAATGGTGAATGTGCCGCCTACCGAATCACGCTGGAACATGGGATCGTGCCAACCTTCTCTTGATGTTTGCTTGAACGAAGTAGTAATCAATCAACGGGGCAAAAACGTTGCCAAACAGAATGGCCAGCATGATCCCCTCGGGAAATGCCGGATTGATCACCCGAATCAAGACCGTCATGAAACCTATCAAAAACCCATACAACCATTTGCCCCCGTTCGTGAACGCCGCGGAAACCGGATCGGTCGCCATAAAGACCACCCCGAAGGCAAAACCACCCACCACCAGATGCCAGTGAGGAGGCATCGCGAACATCGCGTTGGTCTTACTCGTGACCAGAAACAGCAGACTGGACGTCGCCAGCATGCCAAGCGTCACCGAGGCCATGATGCGCCAGGAGCCGATGCCGGTGGCAATCAACACGACCGCCCCAATCAAGCAGGCCAGCGTGGACGTTTCGCCCATCGAACCCGGAATGACTCCCAGGAACGCCTGCATCCAGGTCATTCCCAAGCCTCCGTCCGCTACGCTGTTTGTCACGGCCTTCAGACCAATCCCCGCATCCGCGGAGGCCAACGACCCCATCGCCCCCAACGCGGTGGCGCCGGTGTACCCATCTACCGCCGTCCAAACCTTATCCCCGGAAATTTGTGCGGGGTAGGCAAAGTACAGGAAGGCTCGGGCCGTCAAGGCGATATTCACGAAGTTCTTGCCCGTCCCGCCAAATACCTCCTTGGCGAGCACCACGGCAAAGATGATGCCCAAGGCGGCTTGCCACCAGGGCATTGTCGGAGGCAACGTGAGAGGGTAGAGCATCCCGGTGACCAGGAAGCCTTCGTTGATTTCGTGCTTGCGGACAATACTGAAAATGACTTCGAACGAACCCCCGATGATGTTCGTCACCAGAAACAGCGGAATAAAGTACAGGGCACCATGCAACAGGTTCGCCAACTGGCTATTCGGATCGGCAACAATCCCCAAGGCAGACATCAGCGCACCACGCCAACCTTCGGGTGATTCCACCCCCATGCCTTCGAGCACTAGATTGGCCTGATACCCGGTATTCCAGATCGCCATAAAGATACAGGGAACCAGCGCGACCACCACGGTAATCATCATGCGCTTGAGGTCCAATGCATCCCGAACGTGCGAAGGGCCCGCGGTGACCTCCCCTGGCGTGTAGAGAAAGGTATCCCCCGCCTCATACAGCGGATAGAGCTTTTCCAGCTTGCCGCCACGCGTGAACAGAGGATGCAGATTATCCAGAAATTGCCGCAATGGTTTCATGGCTTAAGATTTCCTGTGAACATCAACTCGAAGCAACGCAAAGTGTTCCGCCCTCGTCTGCCAGGCAACGGCCCCCCTGTGCACCAGGGACGACAGCCTGCCCCTGAAATCAGCCCTCTTTCTCGATCGTCGTCAGACTTTCCCGCAACATCGGGCCATACTCATACTTACCTGGACACACAAATGTGCACAGAGACACATCCTCTTCGTCCAGCTCCAGACACCCCAGCGCCTGCGCCTGGTCGGTATCCTTGGTAATCAGCGCCCGCAGCAGAAATGTAGGCAAAATATCGAGCGGCATGACCGATTCATACGATCCAACTGGAACCATCGCGCGCTTGCTCCCCCCAGTGTCCGTCGTTAACGGATAACGCTTTCCGGGGTTGATCAACTTGTACAACGAGGACGCGAATACGTCCTTGACCGAAAACTTATCGAAGCCCGGCATTTGCCAGCCCAGGAACTCGCGATGGCGACCTTCGGCCAACGCGGAAACCTGAACATGATACCGCCCCAGATAGGCATACGGCCCCGAGGCCGTTCGCCCCGACAACACCGAGCCGGAAATTACGCGGCGATCAACTTCACAGAGTTGCAGATCGACCAGGTCGTTCGTGCTCGCGCCCAGCCGGGTACGCAGCAAACGCGGCTCGTTCACCACCGGACCGGCCAGCGACACCACGCGATCTACCCACAGCCGACCCGTTGTAAATAATTTTCCAATCGCAATCACATCCTGGTACCCGATGAACCAGACCGTCTTCTGGAGACTTACCGGATCCAGAAAATGAATATGTGTTCCCGGCAGACCCGCGGGATGGGGACCGGAAAACTCCTCGGCCAAAATGAAATCCAGCGATGCCCCTGGCACCTTGACGCCCGGAGCCTGACACAAATAGACCTTGCCCGCGGTGAGATGCCGAATCACCTGCAACCCCTGCACGAACGAGTCTTCATGCTCGCGAATGACCACCAGGGGATCGGCTGCCAGGGGATTGGTGTCGATGGCGGTCACAAAGATGGAGTGAGGCTGGGACTCCATCTGCGGAACTTTGTTAAAGGGCCGCGTGCGAAAGGCGGTCCACAATCCTGACCGAGCCAGATTCTCGCGAACATCCGCGGCGGAAAGCGTGGCCAGTTCCGCAGCCCCCCACGAGCGAAACGACTGCTCCTCGTTCCCTTCCAACTGTATTACCAGGGACTGAAAGGCGCGCTTCTGCCCGCGATTGACTTCCACCACCGTGCCACAACCAGGGGCCGTGAAGTCGATCCCCGGATTCTTTTTATCGGTAAAGACGGGTTGCCCCAGCTTCACCCGATCCCCTTCCTGCACCAGCATGGTCGGTTTCAAGCCGATGTAATCGGCACCCATCAGCGCTACCCGATTGATTTCGGGACCTTCGTAAATCACCTGTTCTGGTGCGCCAGCTATCGGTACATTCAACCCTTTTTTGACTGTGATCATCGCTTCGCTCTACTCCGCCTGGCTGCTAGTCGCTGGAAACACGCTGTTCGGACAGTCCGCGCCGGTTTATAGCAACTTCACTCCGTAATGTGAATCGATCCTCGTGGATGTCCGAGTATTTCTCGTCGTTTCTCCGAAGAGTCGGAGCCCCCCACCGTGCCGCCGCGCTCCTTCGCCCCGAAAACATATCTCCTGAAACTCCATCCCCAACCGCTCTGTCCTCGCGTGCCAATATTTTCGGAAGCCCTCCCGCAGACGCCGCCGAACGACTCTCAACAGGCATCCATGCCAATCGGCATGAACGTCCCCTGCATCGCAACCACCCTGAGAGCAGGCAGTAACGCCTCCCCTGCCAGGAAGAACTGCCTGGGAGCGCCCCGGAAAATCTCCCACTGGGAGTGCTGGCATCCCTTGATTCTTGAAGCGGCTGATACCTTGCAAGCCCAGCATCCCGGCTAGCGCGACGCAACATATTCAAGCGGATTCCACGAAATATGAAAATGCGTCATTTTGACGCATTTTCCGCGGCTCGATGTTCACGGAGCAGGCGATTCACTCACGGGATGAAAGTCGTCCCAGCGTTGCCAGGCATAAGTCCACTCCATCCACATCCGCATCAACGACCACAGCAGCCGCATTTGACTCAGCTCCTGTTCGTTCAGTTTTTGCTGACGGGAGACGGAAGCCTGGGCTGCTTCGTCGAGTCCCCAGCGACACGCCAGTTCCTTGCAGAGAGCATCGGCCGTGAGGTCTATCGAGGCCTCTTCCTCCAGATAGCCCGCGCCATGCGCCGTTACAAACAAGGTAAACAACTCGTTGCGGGCGGGATCGAGTTCCAGCGGTCGCGTCTCGGCATTGGCGACACGCACAATCTGGTCGATCCGCGAGAGAATTTCTTCGTGCAGCGGCTTATGATCCCGATTCGTGGATGTAGTCTTTGTTTCCATGTTTACCCGTGTGTGACTGGCCTGGGTGATAGGGTGCCCTTCCGTCAGCCGCGATTCGCCCGCGGGACTCTCCTCTCGCCTGAGTTCCCAAGCTCAATCCGTGATGAGGGCTTCGGCTTCGATTTCGAGCAGGTGCTCCGGGTTGATCAACTTGCTGACTTCCACAATAGTTGTCGCTGGGCGAATTTCCCCAAAGTACTTCCCATGCGCCAGGGCAATTTTCTCCCAGTCGTTGATATTCGTAACGTACATCCGGGTCCGAACCACGTGAGACAATTCCGCCCCCGCCTCCGCCAGGGCGGCTGCGATCTTCTGCAGAATATAGTCGGCCTGAGCCTCCGGATCCCCCGGCCCAACCACAGCTCCCTGCGCGTCGGTTGCCGTCGTGCCGGAAACATGCACTTGGTTGCCGACGCGAATCGCCCGCGAATAACCAATCTTGCCTTCCCAGGCGGAACCACTCGATATTAACTGCCGTCCCATGTTGCTTCCCATTTTTCTATCGACCAGGCATAAATGTGCACGCACGATCACCACCAGAGAGGGGGAGAGCAAGCCGTGCTCTGCCTCGAACCGCACAAAGTTCGCAACGTATCGCGGGCTGGGCAGGAAATCAACTCAGGGACTCCGAAGCGTGACTGGTCTTTTCCCAGGTTGTTCAGACGCGACCGTCGGGAACCCCGCGAGATATTCCAATTGACACAACTCCTGATTTCAAGGAAATTTCGCGGCCGATGGGGTACCGGACAGCGAACATAATGGACTAGTGCCATCAAATAAGTCGCAACGATTGCGAGCACTCGGCAGGTGCAACCGCCTCCTTCTGGCATAAAAAGGATTTGATCCGTGTTGTTCAATTCGATCGAATTTTTTGTATTTTTACCCATCGTGTTCGTGCTGTACTGGTATGCCACGAATCACAGCTTGCGGCTGCAAAACGCACTGGTGCTGGTATCCAGTTATATCTTTTATGGCTGGTGGGACTGGCGTTTTCTACTGCTGATCGTGTTCAGTTCGTTGGCCGACTACCTGGTCGGCCTGGGGTTGGAGGCGACTTCGCGGACGTGGGCACGGCGGACGCTACTCGGAGTAAGCCTGGTCTTTAACCTGGGGATGCTGGGCTTTTTTAAGTACTGCAATTTCTTTATCGAGAGCTTCGCGGAGGCCTACAGCTTTTTCGGAACCCATCTGGAGCCGTCGCGGTTGAATATCATCCTGCCCGTCGGCATCAGTTTTTACACGTTCCAGACGCTGAGCTACACCATCGATGTGTACCAACGCAAGTTCAAGCCGACGCGCGACCTTGTGGCCTTTTTCGCTTTCGTGAGCTTTTTTCCTCAACTGGTGGCCGGTCCGATCGAACGGGCCAGTCAACTGCTGCCCCAATTTTTTTCGAGACGGCGATTCCAGTATGCCCAGGCCGTCGATGGCATGCGGCAGGCGCTGTGGGGATTGTTCAAGAAAGTAGTCATTGCCGATAACTGCGCCGTGCATGTAAACACCATTTTCTCGAACTATCCGGACTATTCGGGAAGCACGCTGCTGTTGGGTGCGGTGCTGTTCGCCTTTCAGATCTATTGCGACTTTTCCGGATACTCGGACATCGCGATCGGCGTCTCCCGTTTGTTTGGTTTTCACCTGATGAGGAATTTCGCGTTTCCCTATTTCTCGCGCGACATGGCGGAATTCTGGCGGCGCTGGCATATCTCGTTGTCCACCTGGTTTCGCGACTACGTCTATTTGCCGCTGGGAGGCAGCCGCGGATCCACGGGCATGGCCATTCGCAACACGCTGATCGTCTTCACCGTCAGCGGGTTCTGGCATGGCGCCAACTGGACCTTTATCGCGTGGGGCCTGCTGAACGCGATTTACTTCATTCCCTTGCTGCTGGCAAAAAAAAATCGGCGCTACCTGGGAGATGTCTCCGAGGGACGCTGGTTTCCCTCCCCCCTGGAAGCCCTGCAGATCGCCCGCACCTTCCTGTTGACCTGCCTGGCCTGGGTCTTCTTTCGCGCCCCCACCATCACGGACGCCGTGCAGTATCTCGCCGGGATCTTCTCTCCTTCCTTATTGAGCATCCCTCAGGTGGCTCCAGGATGGCTGTTTATCCTGCTGGCGCTGTTTGTCGCCGTGGAGTGGGTTCAGCGAAACAAGCAGCATGCCTTGCAAATCGACGGATTGGAAGTGGCTTTCCCGGCCCGCTGGCTGGTGTATTACGGCGTGCTCTGGACGATCTTTTTCGTCGGCGGCAGCCAACAGCAATTCATTTATTTCCAGTTTTAGGATGAAGGCTCATGCTTAAACTGCGTCTGTTTGTCTTCCGGACACTGATCTTCGCGGTTCCCCAATTAGCCCTGGTGACGGGCCTGGCGGCTTACTTCGCCCTGTCTTGGGGCAATCGGCTGCCGTATCAGCAACTTTATCGGCATCAACTAGACAAACTAGCCGAGCATCACGACTGCGACACGATCTTCCTGGGGGACAGTTCGCTGGGAAACTCGCTCGACGCGGAGTACTTTTTCGAACTGACAGGCTCCCGGACCTTGAACCTGGCGCTCAATGGAAGTTATGGCTATGCCGGTACCTACAACATGCTGAAAAGGGCGCATGCACGTTTTCCCAACCTGAAGAACGTCATTATCGTGCAGACCATCGACATGCCCACGCGAGACGTTTCCTATCGAGGTTATCTCTACACCGCCAGAAACCTTGCCGACATAGGCGAACTCGCCCTCGCCGAACAGCTTGCGGCGATCAGCAGTGCCTACAACTGCGCCGACGACACGCGTCACCTGCTCGCCACGCTCGGCGGAAAACCAAAAAACTACTTAGAGAATGATTATATTCGACAGAACAATGAAAAAGTCCGGCTGGACTCCGTGGTGCGGTTCCGGCCCGAGGAAATCCGGGAGGAACAATTTGAGTTCGTGAACAAGATCAGTGATTTTTCGCGGCAGCATGGGTTGAACGTGGTGTATGTGCACGGCCCCTGCTATGCCCCACTCCTGCAGAAGTCCCAAACCTACCTGGAGACGGTGAATGCACATATCGAGAGCCTCGGCATACCGGTCGCCGAAGGGCTGCTCCCCATTCCCGCGGAGGATCTGGGGAATGCGCTGGATCACGTGGCGATGGATCTCAAGCGAAAATACACCCTGCAGTACGCCGACATCCTGGCCGACCAGCAGTTAATCCCCGCAGTGGCAGGTCGCCATTGAGGTTCCCGGGCATTTCGACGTGAAGCATCCGACTGCGTGGTTGCTCAGTTCTTGTTGAGCGTGAGGTCCATCGTCAAGAGGATATTCGCGGTCACGGTCCAGGCCGCCAGTTGATCGGGGGGAGGATCGTTCTCCCCAAGCTTCAACTCCAGTTGACAGCTTTTGAGCAGGGCTCCCGCCTGCTCCGGCTGATCGCGATAATACGCCAGGTCGCCGCGGACTCCCTGGAGGAGCACATCTCGTTCGGCGGAGGTCGGAAGCCGTCCCGTGCACTGGCGGAACATCCAGGAAACGGTTTGCTCCTCGGAAGTCCCCGCTTCCCTCAGCGCGCGAAGGGCCAGTCCCAGCGCACATTCGAGATACTGCGGATCATTGAACAGCAGCAGGGCTTGCATGGGCGTATTGGTTCGCTCTCGGCGGACACAACTCGATTCCCGCGAGGGCCCATCGAAGGTCCCCAATTGCGGCGGAGGAGACGTCCGCTTGATGAACGTGTATAACGAACGGCGATGAATTTTGTCCGCCCCGGTATCGGGCGTAAAGCGAGCCGTGTTCGAGCTGGTGTAGCCAACGGCCTCCCACAGGCCTGCCGGTTGCGGCGGCTTGACCCCGGGACCGCCCAGTGATTCCTGCAGCAGTCCCGAGACAAACAAGGCCTGATCGCGCAGCACTTCCGCATCGAGACGGTAGCGCGGTCCCCGGGCCAGCAGGCGATTCATGGGATCTCGCGCATGCAGCGCCGGCGACACCGCCGAGGATTGCCGATACGTGCTGGAGAGCACCAGTTGTTTCATGAACTGCTTGATATTCCAGCCTGAATCCATGAAGTCTCGGGCCAGCCAATCGAGCAGCAGGGGATGACTGGGAGGGGAACCTTGCGACCCGAAATCCTCGGAAGTCCTCACCAGGCCCGTCCCGAACACTTGTTGCCAGAACCGATTGACGACCACCCGGGCTGCCACCCGGTTATCCGGGCTTGTTACCCAGTAGGCCAATCCAAGCCGATTGTTGGGCCATTCTGACGCGAACGGGCCCAACAGTTCCGGAGTGCGGCGAGTGACTTTCTCGCGGGGTTGATCGTATTCGCCTCGATGCAGCAGGAAGGCCGGCTTCGGTTCCGCCTTTTCCTTGAAGATTAGCGTCGTCGGAATCTGCTTGTCGAGTTCATCGCGTTTCGTCTGCCAGGAATCGCGTTCCTTCTTGCGTGCCAGATATTCCTGGTCGGTCGTGATTTTATCGAGGAAGTGAGCGCGCAGCGTCTGTTTCTGTTTCGCGTCGCGGTCACCGGCCGGGATCGCAATGAGTTTCAGAATCTCCGCCGGCAGCGTCTGGGGGATGGCATGGGCCGCGTTGAGCGACAGGCGAATCCGCCCGAACTGATGTTGCGCGTAAATCGATTCGTGCTTCAGCACGAGTTTGATCAATCCGCCGTTTTCGCCGGGAATACCCGAGGCAGTCTGGAAGATGGCCTGGCGATTCTCCTTCCGTTCATGTCCGCCGATGGCCCAGCCGGTTTGCGGCTTCCCATCGATCGCGTTGGCCACCTTGAAGTCTCCGTTCGCCTGTTCGTAGTCGGCCCAGGCTTGAGACAACGTCACCCGCTGCCAGGCTTCGGGCTGATCCGCGGGGGCCACATACACTTCGAATTCCGTCAGGACGACATTGCCATTCGGACTGCGCCCGGCGGCTCCCGTGGTCAGGCTGGGATCGAGCAAGCCTTCCAGTCGGATCGATTTCCACAAGGTGCCCGCGGGCAATTCACCGATGATCTCGTAAACATCCCGCGCGGCATTATCGCCGCTGGCCAACAGGGAATGGTCTTCCTTGAGCGTCAGCGTGGCCCCTCCCTGGGAGGTAAATTTCATGGGGACGAGCACATGCCAGCCGGCCGACGTCTCCCCTGCCGTGGATTGTGCTTCACGGACGGATGCTTCCCAGGCTTCCTGCAACCCGGCCAGTCGCGGGTTCAATTCCGCCAGCCCGCGGTTCAGTTCCGCCAGTTGTTCGTCGAACTGCCGAAGTTCCCGCTCCTGCTCGGGTGTGGGAACCTTGATCACCGGGGCATGATCCTTGCGGTTACCATCCAGCGGGCCACCATCGATACTGTTGAAATAAGCAAACAGACTGTAGAAATCGCGCATCGTGTAGGGATCGAACTTGTGATGGTGACAGCGCGAGCAATCCAGGGTCGCCCCCAGCATGACGGTTCCGAACGTGACCACGCGATCGACCACGTTCCGCACGAAGACTTCCTCGGCAATGGAACCCCCTTCGCTGGTGGTGACGTTGCAGCGGTTGTAGCCCGAGGCGATCAGTTGTTCGCGCGTCGGGTTCTCCAGCAGATCCCCCGCCAGTTGCTCGCGCACGAACTGGTCGTAAGGCATGTTTTGATTGAAGGCTTGAACGACCCAGTCGCGATAAGGCCACATTTCGCGGTAGTTATCCAGATGCAGGCCATGCGTATCGCCATAACGGACCGCGTCCAGCCAGTAGCGGGCCATGTGTTCGCCGTAACGGGGAGACTGCAACAGCCGATCGACCACCTTCTCATACGCATCGGGCGCGGTATCGGCCAGGAATGAGTCCAATTCCGCCTGCCCGGGGGGGAGCCCCGTCAGGTCCAAATGAACACGACGGAGCAGCGTCGCCTTGTCTGCGGGTGCTTGAGGCGTGAGTCCTTCACGTTCCAACCGGGCCAAAATAAAATGATCCACCGGAGTTGTCGGCCACTCCATGCGGGCCACTTGGGGCAGTTCAGGCTTGGTGATCGGCTGATACGCCCAGTGTTCTTCCCACTGCGCTCCCTGGGTAATCCAGTCCGCCAGGAGCTGAATTTCTTCCGGGCTCAGGGGGGGATGGTCCTTGGCGGGGGGCATTCTCAGGGACTCATCGGAGGTCGTCACGCGGCGATACAACTCACTTTGCCCGGGATTGCCGGGGACAATCAGCGTCTCGCCCGATTCTCCGGTTCCGAAGGCCTGTTCGCGCAGATCGAGACGAAAGCCACCGGCACGCTGTTTTTCATCCGGACCATGACAGGCAAAGCAGCGATCCGAAAGCAGGGGGCGCACCTGTTGGCCAAACTCTACATTCTTCCCGGTCGGGGCCTCAGCAAACAATGCCGTCGCCACGATACCCCACAAACACCACGCCTGCAACAGGCATGCCATAGACCAGAGCCCCGACCGTTGCATCGTTTCATTCCCCCCTGCACGGACAACCGAGACCTTGTGCCCCTTGCGACAAGGCCATGCGATGGATCAGCGTTCTTTATTGTGAGTGGCGGATCTGTTCGTGTAAACCGGTCAGAGGAAAATTTACCGGGCGGGCCAGCGTCGCTGAGTCGCGAAGCTTAGAAGCTATTGCCATCAGCCGATGCTGCCGCGGATCGTTCACTGTCCCACCGCGAGGGCCTGTACCTAGAGAACTACTGTCCCACTCAATACCTTCTTGATCCACCCTTAGTGCTACCGGTGGTGCGATAAAGTTCGCCGACTGAGATGCCACGCTGTCCTCGTGGTGGCACACGAAATACGCTAGAATTGAACGCTACGACTTTGTCTTTCCTGGTCGAGGTATCGAAGGAAGCGGGGAAACCGGAATGCAAGAGTTTATCGAAGCGATCTCGCAGCAACTGATCGAACACTGGATTAAGTTGATAACCGCCGCGGGTTTTATGCTGCTGGGCTGGTATTTCGGCAAACGCCGGGAAAGCCAGAAATGGCGAAATCGCGATTTTCTCGATCGCCTCAATGTCTCCCTGAACACGATCGAAGATAATGAACTGAGGATTCGTACTCTCCTGGAAGCAGCAGGGGAAACGGTGTTCCTCAATAAAGCAGCTACGGCCCAGTTGAAAATCTATGCCGCGAAAACATCGCCCGGTAAACCGATCATTCCTGTTCCCGCTGCAGATCGCTGGTATTACCTTAATGCGGTTCTAAACGAGATTTCGGAACGGTTCGCGGAGGGTTTGCTCTGGGCTGACAATGGGCTACCCGTAATAAAACAGAAATACCTGGTTTGCCTGACGCGCGAAGCCGAGGGAGACGTTCGGACACAGAAAATTCGTGCCATGATGATCCGTAAGGATTTATTGCAGAATTTGCCTCGCGAAGTCCCCCGATTGGAGAAACCCCATCATCGAACCCGCTGGCAGACACTGCAGGTGATGGCGGAAACCTTTACCCGCCAGCCCGACGATTTTCTGGAGTTGGAAGTTGCGATCCCTGGCGTCACCGGCCACAATAAACAGACTCTGCCGACCTGCACCGAAATACCCGCGAAGCCGGAACGGGACGGGTCTCCTCGAATCGAGGTGTTACCGGCTGGGCCCTGAGTTCGTGAAATTGCCGCGAGTACCTAGACGATCCTTCCGGAAGGACCAGGCCATGTCGCATCCGATTGTCCGTTCGCGTGAACCTGCCATCTGCCAGGAGTATCGCCTGATGCAGACCCGAAGGCACTTTTTCGGGCGATCGGCCCTGGGGCTGGGCACGGCCGCCCTGGCGACGCTGTTTCCCCCGGAATCGTCACAGGCAGTCGCCCGGAGCGGTGGTTTGCCCGGCTTGCCGCACTTCGCCCCCAAGGCGAAACGGGCCATTTATCTGTTCATGGCCGGTGCCCCTTCGCAAATCGACACGCTCGACTACAAACCGAAGTTGAACGACCTGTTCAATCAGGATCTTCGCAAGATGCCCGAGGTACACGGGAATCAGCGGATCACCACGATGACATCGGGACAGGCGTCGCTGCCGATCGCCCCCAGTAAGTTTCAGTTCGCCCAACATGGGCAAAGTGGCGCCTGGGTCAGCGAATTACTTCCGTACACGGCTCGCATGGTCGACGATCTGGCCATCATCAAGACGGTCCATACGGAGGCCATCAATCACGATCCCGCCATCACTTACATTTGCACCGGCAGCCAACTTCCCGGACGGGCCAGCCTGGGAGCCTGGTTGAGTTACGGCCTGGGCTCGGAAAACAGCAACCTGCCCAGCTTTGTCGTAATGACCCCCACCTGGTCCGGACGCCGCGATGCCCAGGCCCTTTACAATCGCCTGTGGGGTTCGGGCTTTTTACCAACGCATACCCAGGGAGTGGCACTCCGGGCCCAGGGAGACCCCGTCCTGTTTCTTTCCAATCCCGCGGGAATCGATCACAACCGACGTCGAAGCATGCTGGATCGCCTCGCCGCCCTGAACGAACAGACCTTTGCCGATCTGGGAGACCCGGAAACGCGGGCCCGCATCGAACAGGCCGAGATGGCTTATCGGATGCAGGCCTCGGTTCCCGAATTGACCGATATTTCAGGAGAATCAAAAACCGTTCTGGAGTCCTACGGACCCGATGTGCACAAACCCGGCACCTTCGCCGCAAGTTGTCTTCTGGCGCGGCGGATGGCGGAACGGGATGTCCGTTTCGTGCAAATCTTTCATCGCGGCTGGGATCAGCACGGGAATATCGCCGGTGACCTGGTGAATCAATGCCGCGATATCGATCAACCGGCCTGGGCTCTGATTCAGGACTTGAAACGGACCGGACTGCTCGACGAAACCCTGGTGGTCTGGGGGGGAGAATTCGGGCGTACCGTGTATTGCCAGGGGGGACTGACCCGCGAAAATTACGGACGCGACCACCATCCCCGCAACTTCTGCATCTGGATGGCCGGCGGGGGCATCAAGCCCGGCGTGGTGCATGGCGAAACCGACGATTTCAGCTATAACGTCATCGAAAAACCGGTCCACATTCACGACTTGAACGCGACGATCCTGCATTGCCTGGGAATCGATCACAAACGGTTCTCGGTTAAATTTCAAGGACTCGATATCCGCCTCACCGGAGTAGAACCGCAACAGCCCGTGCACGACATTCTCCTGTGACCCCCGTTGCACACGTGGCTCTGCAACACAAGTGACCTTGATTCCCCGCCTTTGTTGTAGTTGATTCTAGTTATGAGTGGCGAGTTTTGTTGCTGGATCCAATAATCAAACAGCGCGGTCGGATTTCCTCTTGAAAACTTCGTGGCTTCGTGATGAATTTCCGCAGCAATCGCATTGCAAGAGCGGCTTACCCGCAACCCTCGCCGAGAAGTCTACCATAGTGGACTACAACGCAAAGCAGGCGGCTTAAGCGTGGCCCGCGCCTCACGGGCGCGGCGAGTTTCACGGACGATATCACGACGGCGGCGTGATCGTACCCCGCTTTTCGTAGAAACGGATGCGCATGCTGCCCACGGCGAGTTCCGTCCCGACTTGCCGCCACGGTTCGGGGAGTACCGGCTCGAAGCGTTCGGGAATGCGGAGCACCAGCAAGGCGTTGTCGTCGCTGATCTCCGGACTTGCCAGGCGCCCGAGCGCCTTGTACATCCTGGTGTCCGGTTTCAACTGAGCCACAGCCATCGGGTAGGGGGGATCATGAAAAATCACCCGATAGGGCAGAAACGCATCCAGACCGCGCGGTTTGTAAGATGAGTTCAAGGCATCGGTCCGCCAGCAGAACGCGCATTGCTCCGCCCCGACGTGTGCGACATTTTCCCGGAGCAACGCGAAAGCCTGGTGATCCTGCTCGATGAAGACGCAGGTGGCGGCTCCTCGGCTCAGAGCTTCCAGGCCCATCGATCCCGTCCCGGCAAAGACATCCAGCACACGCGCCTCGCGCAGATCATTTTCGAGGCGGTCGAACAACATCTGCTTGGCGCGATCCAGAATCGGTCGTGTGGTCATCCCTGGATTCGACTTGAGACGCCGCCCCTTGAATCGCCCGGATATGATCCGCATGCCACAAAATCCTGTTTGTAATAGTAAGGCTCCGCTGCCGCCACGGACGGCAAGCCCCGCGACTGTTTCAAGCCTCGCCCAAGTGGAAGATGCCGTTCATTGTCAGCAGATCGAGTTGGTCCTGGCGGTACCGCAGGATATTCACGCAAGCATTATTCTGCTTGAGATCCTTGGCATAACGCAGGTCGAGTTGCAGGGTTTCCGCCAGCAGGGCGCGATTTACCACGTTGTGGGCCACCACGACCAGCATTTCCCCGGGATGCCGGGCCGCCAGGGAGCGAAACGCGGGTACCACGCGATCACGCACATCGCGATACGATTCCCCTCCCTTGTAGGGAATCTGGTCGGGTTGAGCCATGAATCGTGCGTAATATTCGGGATCCCGTTGCTCAATGACATCCCACGAGAGCGATTCCCATTCCCCGACATCGACTTCAATAATGTCCTCAACGGTCTGGACGGGCAAGCCATGGGGTTCCGCAATCAGTTCGGCCGTTTGCCGGGCCCGCAACATCGGGCTGGAGTACACCTGGTTCACGGGAAAACTGCCTAAAAATTCGCGTGCCAGCCGAACCTGTTCCCGACCGACCTCGCTCAACTCCCCATTCAGGCTACGTCCCTGCAAAATATAGGGGCGGCGCAAATTCGCCTCGGTGGCACCGTGACGGACAACCAGCAGCAGCGTAGTATCGGCGGGAGGAGATTTCAACATGGGAAACGTGGTGAGTCCTTGCAACAAATGGCGTTACGGGGCAATCGGGGAGAAGGGAAAAGGGGGCTCCGTCTCCGGGAAGCTCGCGCGCAGCATAAAACCCGCTCGCAAGCAAGCGGGTTTAACGTAATCACTTCGGCACTCGGGTTCCTGAACGGGGGCTCAGGAAAAACGGAGATGCTTGCGTTTGGCACGACGGGCCTTCGCACTGGCAGGGCGTTTGCCGTGATTCGCCTTTTTCAATTTTCTTTGTGTCTTGGCCATGATTTTCCAGTCCTCTCTGCGAACAAACCTCCCACGGGAGGATAATTTACGCGGTCATTCGAGCGGGGCATTGTAACGCATCACCCAGAAAAGGCAACCGACTTTCAGGGATTCCCGGCCCGTCATTTTCCCCTGGCTCTCCCGAGCCAGGCCAGTTCTGCTGGGGGCGAGTCGAACCTGAATGCTCGGTTACCTCGCAATACAGCAACTTTCGCACGACCTCGGCTCACAATACATGAGTACAGTACTCAGACCGAAGAGATATATGGATGGGCCCCGGCATGGCTACCGGCCCGTGAGTGGGGGGCGGATTCGTCGTGTTTGCGCTACGTTAGCCCACATTTCTGACACAGTTATCAATGCCGTAAATGTTGTCTCGAAAAATGCCTGGAAAACTAGCCGCGCCCGTCAGGAAGCGGGCCACACGGGCGGTTCCCCGAGGAGAACTTTTGGATACAACATTAACTCTGGAAACGTATTGCGACAAATCTGGCCCCAGTCTGGCCCGCTTCCTGGCGGGCGCGGCTAGTTCGACGAGGTCAGCAATCCGGATTAATGTCCTTCTTGCAGACAGGCGGAACCTTTCACTGCTTCAGTACGGAAAAACGACTGACAGGCGCTATAATTGGCAGAATCGAGAGCCTGACCACGCTCGATTGGCTTGAACTTTGCCGAAAAAGCAGGTTTGCAGTGGCGAGACCAGCCATTTTTGTGTGTGATGGACAAGTAGGCATGCCCGGGGCGCTGTCTGGAGCGTATGATTAATTCCAGCGGAAGACCTTCCGTGGGGTATCACAATTCAGCCGTGGAGTCACGGCGTCCAGGAGTCACCGATGCGTAATTCTCAACAGCCCTTTCATCAGCGCCTGGGGCAGTATTCGCGTCGTCGGCGTTTGATGCTGGTGGGCTGCGATCAGGCAGCGGAACCGTCGGTTTATGATGAACATTTGAACGAACAAATTCTGCTGGATCCGGAAATCCTGCAGATTGTGCGGACTTCGGCGGAGTATCTGGACCGGAAATCGACCGATGTTGACGCGATGATGGGAGCCGCCTCGAATCTGATTCGTGGTAAAACGACAGGCTCGGCGGTGTTGGCCGATTTTCCAGAAGTGGAATGTGAAATCCTCCCCTACGAAAAACAAAGTCAGCGGCAGTCCCTGCCGACCGACCCCACTTCGGTCTTCACGGACTTCGGAACGCCCGCAGGAGCCGAAACTTCCGAAGTCGCGGCGAATTCCCCCGAAACCGAGCAAACCACTCCGCCTGCCTCCCGGAACACGCGGGCCACGTTCGCACGGGGCGACACCTTCGAACGGAAGCCGATCAGCGGAACATCGGGGATCAATCGAATTCGGGGCTGGTTGCACGATCACCAGCCCCGGGTCTGGATGTTCGTGGGAGACGAGACTACGGCCTGGATGCGTTATCACGGCACGCCCGGATACGCGGAGATGTTCCGCCATCGACTCCGGTGGGAACTGCGGCGATTCCCGGATTTGATCGTAAATGCGGGAATCCAGGGGGCAGGGATTGAAGAAATCGAGAAGATTACCCGGCAAGGGCTGCTGCAATGCCGTGCGGATGTCGTCTTTGTGATGCCGGGACCGCAGGATCTGGATCTGGTCCGTCGGCAGCCTCACCGCTACGCCGATCGTCTGGCCGATCTGGCAGCCTTGATCCGGGAACAGGGTGCGGAACCGGTCTTTCAGACGCCGCCGCTGCCTCGCGGTCACGCGAATGCCGTCGCTCCCCCCGCGCTCTCCCAATTGGCCGACATTATCCGAGACGTGTGTGTTGTGCATCAGATTCCGCTGATGGATCATGCGGAGTTCTGGATGGAACAACCCCCCTGCGAGGAATGGTACGATTTGCATTCGGAAACCCTCACGGAGGCGGGTCAATCGGCCCTCGCGCTGTTGTTCTTTTCCGAGTTAGACCTGTACGATCGCTCCAGCCCACTGTGCGCGCGGCTGCAACTGGCTTGGCAGAATGGTCGGGAAGGGGAACAGATTCTGCCTGCCACCGCTGCCGTCCGGGAGGCAGCAGCCAATGAATCTCCGGTTCAACCGCACTGATCAAGCTGGTCTTGCCGCATTCTGGCAGCGGCTGCCGCAGTCCGCCTGGCGATACCACGAGGCTGGTTTCTTAATTATGAATGAAGGATTCCGGATCACGATTGACAGACAGGCCGATTGATGGTCAGCTAATAAGTAGATGTAAAGTGTGCGAAACGCCGTGTGAAATGCGTACCTTGCCCCATGAATCACCCCGGACGAGGTGTGCGGCAGCAGGCCGAATGCCTTGCTTGCTTTTGAATATTTTGTCCAATTGGCCCCCTACGGGTATATAATGCGGAAGCGATAGTATTGACTTAGCACCGTGACCCTCCCGCAACGCTCTCCCTCCCGAAACTGGCCCTGTCGCCTTACAGGCGGTCATTTCCAAGACATTACAGGACTCCAACCGATGTCTAACATAAAAAGCAAAATGGACTTCTCTCCGACAATGGACGATGGCTCGGATCTGGAATTCGCACACGATCTCAGCGAACTGGATATCGATTTCGATTCCGGATCGGGATCGCGACTACGGCAGGAATCCGCACCCGAAACGCCCTCGATCGATGACTTTGAGCTGGTCAGCGAAAACACGTATGCGAGCAAGCATGCCAAGCACCACGAAGGTTGGTATGCCCAGGTGATGAATCAGGAAATCGGGCCATTTCCGTTTGCTCAACTGGTGCAAATGGTGGTGGACCAGGAGATTGGTTGCAACGCGCTATTGCGACACGGGCGCACGGGAGACTGGATTCGAGCGGGAGACATTGAAGGCTTGTTTTCGGAGCCGGAACATCAGTCCGCGGAAGCAGCGGACGACGGCGATTTCGAGTTGCGGATGCAAGACCTGGACGAGGTTCTGGAGTTCAAGAAAGGAGCCGGTCCGGTTGCCTTTCAGGCCGTGGGAGGCGAGATCAATCGGGTCTCGTCCACGCGCCCGCGTCCGGCATCTTCAGTGGCCCCCACGACACCTCCAGTAACGGAGCACTCCGCAACTCCGGCCGGGGCGAAGTTGGCGGAAGCGGAGCCAGTGGCGGCACAACCGGCGAAAAAGCAGTCTCCCGAGGAAAAGGCCGCGGCACGCAAATTGGAGATCGCGGCCCGGTTGAACGCTTGGCTCGATGACAAGGTGCAAACACCAGAACCGCCTGCCGACGAGCAAGAGTCGCCAGCGATCCCCGCCGCCGCGGCTGCCGTCATCCCTGCGGTTCCCCGGGAGCCTGCGAGCTACGGCAGCCCGTCTGGGGGGTATGGCGGCGCACAGACTGTAAGCAGTCCACCCGCGTTCGGCAAACCCAGCCCCCAGGCTGCACCGACATTCAAGAAGGTATCGCGGGGCGGGAGCAACCCGCTGAGTGGACTGGGGGGGCTGTTCGGCAAAATTTCCCTGCCCGAGGCATCTTCCTTCGATCCCAAGCTGCTGATTGTGCTGGGGGTGATCGCCCTGGTCTTCGGATTGATGTATCTCCCAGGCCTCGTGAGTGGGGTCAACGATATGGCGGTGTATAATCGTCTGAACGAGATTTATACGCTAGTCGAGCAGGCGCGTGCCCAGGACATGGGCAAATTCGCCGCGTTGACGCCTCTGGTTCCCGAGATCAAGGAGATCGCAACAAAACTCGAGAAGGATGGAGCAGGGGCCGCCAAGCCAGCCAAGCAGCAACTGTTTTGGGCCTCGCGAAACTGCCTGGCTCCCCTGATTGAACAGCCCTCGAAGGAGCCGGGCCCTCTGGACCAACGCTTCAAGTCGCACATGACACTGGCAGGCCGCCTGCTGGGGGATCCCACCGTGCCTCCCCCGCCTCCCCCCAGCGAGAATTCCGACGACGACAACGACTGATCCTCCCGCGAAAGCGAATGGGGGGCCGAGAGATACACGAGGCGATATGGTCCGTTTGACTTCCATTACAACAAAAGCTGGTGATGCCGGGCAAACCGGGTTGGGTGATGGAACACGCGTGCTGAAATTTCACCCGCGCATCGAGGCCCTGGGAACCGTCGATGAATTGAATGCCGTTCTGGGAATGGTGTTAACCAACAGTCTGCCCGAAGTGTACGCCTCCTGGCTGCGTCAAATTCAGAACGATCTGTTCGATCTGGGAGCAGACCTGTGCTTCCCTGCGGAGAGTGACGGCTCCACGCGGCCCGGATTACTACAGCAAACGCATGTGGAACGGCTCGACGACTGGCTCGAACAGTTGCATCCCTTGCTTCCCGCCCTGGAAAGTTTCATACTGCCGGGAGGTGGAGCGATTCCGGCAAGTCTGCATTGGGCCAGAACCATTTGCCGTCGTGCCGAAAGGCGGGTGCTGGCCCTGCAGGCAACCGAAACCGTGCCCGCGTTGCTTGTTGTGTACCTGAATCGGCTCTCCGATCTGCTGTTTCAACTGGCCCGTATCAACGAGGACGCCCATCAACCGGCTCCTCTCTGGAAACCGAGTCTGGCTCCCCCCGTCAATGACCCCTGAATCCTCCACGGAACGTCCCTGGTATCATGCCGGGCTGAAATTTCAGTGCTCGCAATGTGGCAATTGCTGCACGGGGTCACCGGGTGCCGTGTGGGTCAACGATTTGGAAATCGAACAGATCGCAGCGTACCTCGATAAACCGATCGGAGAAATCCGGCTGTTTCACACGCGTCCCGTCCGAGGCAAGATTTCCCTGACGGAATTCGCGAACGGTGACTGCACATTTTTTGATGGCCAGACACGTCGCTGCCAGATTTACCCGGTCCGTCCGGTGCAATGTCGGACTTGGCCGTTCTGGGGCATGAATGTCGCCGATGAACAGGCCTGGCAGGAGACCTGCGCGGTCTGCCCTGGTTCGGGCACCGGAGACCTCGTTCCGCTCGAGGAAATTGAAGACCGCTGCCGGCGCACGGGCCTATAAAACGAGTCGGGCCTTCCGGCCCGAGGAGCCCTTCGGGCTCAGTGATGATAGGCTCCGAATCCCTTGCGGCGGCGCGAGCTGTAAGCTTGCAGGGAATCTTCAATGATTTCAATGCTGGTGTTGGCCGGCTGAATCGTGTTCACTTCGACGGACTTGCCTTCAAGTTGCTTGTAGTCCTGGAAGAAGCGCCGCAACTGGTTGAGCCGGTGGGGGGGGAGTTCATCGGCCTCGAAGATGTAGTTGTATTCGGGATCGTCAATAGCGACGGCGAGGATTTTATGGTCCCGCTTGCCACTGTCGATCATGGTCATCAAACCGATCGCACGGGCGTTCACCAACGTGAGCGGATCGACCGCTTCCTTGCACATCACCAGTACATCGAGGGGGTCGTCGTCCTCGGCGAGAGTCTGGGGAATAAATCCGTAATTGGCTGGATAATACACGGCGGAATACAACATGCGGTCGAGCCGCAGCATTCCGGTTTCCTTGTCCAGTTCGTACTTGACGCTGGAACCCATTGGAATTTCAATGACGGCCTGAAATTCCAGGGGAAGATTCTCGCCCGGTGTCACGTCGTGCCAGGGATGAGCCATAGTGCCAGCCTTGATGGGAGGGGTTGTCAGGGTTTACTCTAACTTCGGATTGTCCACAAACAAGCCGCGCCTATGGGTTGTAATGAGAGTTTGCCATGGCTGCAAGCCTTGCCGCGCCTGTCCGCGACATTCGGACCATTCCCGCAAGTTTTTTCGTCTCCAGCCCCCGAAAACCCGGGACCTTCCTCGCGAGCCGTCGCGATTTCACACACGGGAGAAACGAATATGTCCTCTGCCGAGGCAGCCGAGACCAGACTCATTTATTGCACGACGGAATCGCGCGAGGAAGCTTGCCGCATTGGACAACTCCTCGTCGAGGAACAACGCGTCGCCTGTGCAAACATCCTGCCAGGCATGACCGCCATCTACCGCTGGCAGGGTCAACTGGAAACCTCCAGTGAAGCGGTGCTGATTCTGAAAACCACCGTGGACCAGGTGGAGGCGCTGATCCCCCGGATTGTCGAACTTCACCGCTACGAGTGTCCAGCAATTCTAGTACTGCCAGTGGAAACGGGCCATCCCGCGTATCTGGAGTGGATTCGACAAGCGGTTCCCTAGCCGTAACTTAAGTCCTGATAGCAATTAACGCACCAGGGCACTCGGGTGAGGCACTGCCGAAATTGCTCTGGCTGATTGAGTGCGGGAAAGTTACACTTCCCGGCGTGTGTGACTATGCGGTTATTGGCAGGAGGCCAGGATGAATCTACGGAGTCGGTGGCTGACGCAACTTCTGGCGTTTGCTCTCGTGGCTATGTTGCGGTGTCTGTTTGGAACATGCCGTATCCGTGCCATCGAATACGAGGCCGGCACGACCCCCTATGCGCATCGCGGGGCCGATCAGCCCGAGCGATTTTTGTACTGCATCTGGCATGATATTCTGGTGATGGCCATTTTTTCGGGGCGACCGCAACAGATGTCGGCGCTGGTCAGTCGCCATCAGGACGGCAGTTATCTGGCCGACGCGATGCAGGTTCTGGGAATCACGCCCATTCGCGGATCAAGTAAACGCGGGGGAACGCAGGCGCTGAAGCAGTGTCTGGAAGCGGCCCGGCAATATCACGTGTCGGTCACACCCGATGGTCCCCGCGGCCCTCGGCACAAACTAAAGGATGGCATTGTGTTCATGGCTTCGGTCACGGGGCGGAGGATCGTTCCCGTTGCGGCCGCCTGCAAGCGTTACTGGCGCATTCAAGGGAGTTGGACCGACATGCTGATCCCCTGCCCCTTCACCCGGGTGCTGATTAAAACGGGTGAACCCGTGAGTATTCCGGAAGGGATTTCCCGGGAAGAAATGCAGGTCTGGATTGCCGAACTCGAATCCCGGATGGCGATACTGACCCGCGAAGTGGAGCAGGAAATGCACCCCGAAAAATTCTCGCGGGAACAGGCCGTTCCCCCGGAAGGCGAATCTCGCAGAGCCGCATGAAGCAAGCCCTTGAACCTGGTCTCATTCGCCACGCGGGACGAGCGGTTTGGTGGCGTCCATGCCGAGCACGCACAGGCCCGCCAGGAAAAATGCCAGCGAACAGGCCAGAAAGACCGGGGCATAGCCCCAGCCGTGCTGCAAGCCGAAGGCCAACACAAAGGGCAGGGTGATGGAACTGAACGAAGCTCCGAAGTTCCCCCACATGTTGCCCCAGCCGAAAATTGCCGCAGTGTTCTTTCCGCCGACATCCTGCATGAAGGCCCAGTTGGAGGGATTGCCGATGTCAGTCATCAGGGAAACCACCGCCAGGCAAGCCACGATCGCATAGGCGGAATCCATCAAGGGGCACAACAGATACGCGATGCTGGCAACCAGGCAGGCCAGGGAGATCGGCAGCACGCGGCCCCGCCTCAAACCGAACGTGCGCACGCTCCAGTCCGTTGCCCACCCGCCGATCGGCTGGCCCACCATCCCCATCGCCAGAATGATGCTGACCATTAAGGCTCCCTGGGTATCGGAAAGCCCCTTGGCTTCCTTCAGGTACGTCGGCAACCAGGTGATAAGAAACACCCAGCCAACGTTAATGCAGAACTGGGCAAACGAATTCAACCACAAGCTGGGGCTGCTACAGCAGGCCCCCAGCATCGGCAGGATGTCGCGAAAGCGGGGATTTTTTCTTTCCGGGATATGTCCGATGTGATCCTGTTCTCTCGGACTGCAGCGGGGATGCTCGTGCGGCTGATCGCGCACCACAAGCCAATACAAGGCGGCAATCCCCACACCGATCAGTCCGTACAGCCACAGGGTGGGACGCCAGCCAACCAGCCAGAAGATCAGCAGTGCCGTCACATATGGGGCCACCGTGCCTCCCGTGCGACCACCAAACGAAACAAACGAGCTGGCCTGCCCCCGGCGGTCGATGCGAATCCAGCGACGAATCGTAGCGCTGATGGTGGGATACGCCCCCGCCTGGGCGATGCCGCACCCAAGACGCATCACGATCAATCCGGTTAGTGTCGTCATCAGGCCCGTCAGCCCCGTCATGACCGACCAGGCCAGGATGTACAGCGTAAGCATCTTGCGGGCACCGAAGCGGTCGCTCAACCAGCCCGCGGGTACCTGGAACAGAGCATAACTGAAGAAAAAAGCGCCCAGAAACCGACCAATTTCTTGCTTCGAGAGCTGCATTTCACTCGTGAACGAAGTCGATTTTACGATCTCCCCCAGACAGACCCGATCAAGATACATGATAAACGCCGCCGCGATGCTGATCAGTACGATCTGATAACGCACCCGCGTGAGCGGTTCCCCGGCTCGCTCCTGCTCGATCTCTCGGGGAACCGGCTGATCCCCAGGCGACGTGGGAATAAAGGTTTCGAACGGACCCGAGTCTTTTGTCATAGGGTGATCCTTCGGACGCGGGCCACCACGGGCCAGGGTTCCAGCGCCTGCCGGTTCTGGACGGGCCAGACTTCCTGATGCAGCGCCATCGTGGGACAAATGTGACGAGGGATGCCATACACGACATCCCCCACGCGATACCGCGAGGCCAGCGGAGTTTCCAGCACCAGATGCTCCTCGTTGTGACCCACCACCTGGGCTTCTTCGAGGCCAAACAGCCTCACCCGCGGTTGCGGCATTTCCGAGGCCACCGATTTATGCCCCAGATCCAGGCACAACCGGCTGCCACGCGGCTTGCTGATCACGCGAGTCAACAGGACGGCGGCATTCAGAAAATCGAGATCCGGGCTGATCTGCGGTTGACCGAAATCCCACAAGACCGTGGTGCCACAGCCCACTTCCACCCCGCCCTGTTGCAGCAGAATCGGAAATGTCGGCGTCCCGCTGGCCACAACGACTGGCACCGGCAACCCCTCCGCCAGCAGTTGCGCTCGCAACTCCCAGACCGGAGCAAAGGCCGCCTGGGCCGACCGTTCGAGTTTCTCGTGATCGACATCGTGCAAATGCCCATCGTAGGCATGCAAGCCTGCCGGAGATACCCCGGGGAGTTCCTGCAGTAGCCGGTACAGTTCCGCGGCACGTTCCGGAACAATCCCCGTACGCTGCATGCCCACATCCAAATCCACCAGCAGCGGAACCGTATGCCCCGAAGCCACCGCTGCCGCGCTGATCTGCCTCAGGTTGTCGGCATCGTCCACGATGGAAGAAAATCTACTCGCCGGAAATGTCTCGATCAAACGCAGCAGCCGGGCGATGTTGGGGCCCGTCGGCTGGTAGGCGAGCAGAATATCCTCGCCCCCGGCGGCCGCGGTCATTTCTGCTTCGGCTATGGTGGAAGCCTTGAACTTGTGAATCCCCAGTTCCCGCTTCAGTGCCACCACCTGGGGCAACTTGTGCGTTTTGACATGCGGTCGCAAACGGTTCACGTCGCCTGCCTGCTGAATCATGCGGAGCAGATTCTCGCGAATGCGATCCGGATACAACAGGATGGTGGGCGAGGGAATCTGGTCTGCATTTTCGATTTCGTACCAGGAAGGCATCAATCAATTCTCGCGGGCTGAAGGAAGGACGGCAACGCACTCGATCTCGTAACGAATCGTGCTGGGCAGACAATTCGTGATAGTGGTTCGCGAAGGACGCGGATCGACGAAGTACTCTCGATACAATTGATTGTATAATGGGAGATCCGCTTCGTCCCGTACGTAGTTGCGGGTTTGAACGACATCCCGCAACTCGCAACCGGCGGAACGCAGAACCGTTTGCAGGTTTTGCAGGGAACGCCGAAATTCCGGTTCGAAGGTCTCCTCGGAAACGATATTCCCGCCGGCATCGACCGATGCCTGGCCCGAAACAAACACCAGACCACCAACCACGACACACGGACTATAGGGCAACTGCACCTTGTTAACCGCGGCATCCTGGGGATAACGGACTATCAGCGAATTCATAAGAGAACCTTCAGTGAATGGATTTCAGTTTGCTTTACACGTGAAATCAATGGGTGAACGCGAGTCTGGATTTTAACCGGGGGCTTCCGCGAGATTCAATTCCCCTCGGACTTTCCCCGCTCGCTTCTGGAAATTCCTCTACGAGGCAGAAATTGGCCCGTGGGTCACCTCCGATAACGGATCGAGCGGAAATATGGGCCGGCGCACATGCTGAAAGGGAAACGCACGCAAATCGCTGGAACAAGGTCCCGGGGTTCCCACCCAGATATTCCCCTTCGATATCGGATCCCAGGCACGGCGATGCGAGACCGCCGCCTTCACCGCCACAAACGAGAATCGGGCAGGATCAATCCCCACATGCAACCATTGCCCCAGATCCATCGGCGGGGTTTTGATCGACGTCAGCAGCAGGGTCAATTCGCCATGCTTCACCACCGCGCACGGCCCCATATCGAAAAAATCCCCCACCATGGTCGCCAGGTGACTCTGCTTGTCTCGTAATTCGAAGCGGCCCGCGTGACAGCCCTGCAATTCCACTTCCAACAGCAACGGACCCGGATCGAGTCGACTGCCGCGCCCTCCCAGAGGCAGTGTGAGCACGTCCCCGGGGGAATGCTGCCGCAGAATCGCCACCGCGTGTGGGTCACACAAGCAGGCGGCCGCGTTCGGCAACCGCTCCGCCAGCATGGCCCGCACCAGCCCGGTGCAGTCTCCGGGGGCCCCGCCCCCAATGTTATCCGATGGCTCCACCAGCACGGTCAAGCCTGGCGCATGGCGATCGAGCAGTGGCAGGACTTCACTGGCAGGCCGTTCCACCACGTTCCCCACTTCCGCCATCGCCAGGGCAGCTTGACACAAGCGATCCAGACTGGCCCGCGCCTGCTCCGGTTCCCCTTCCGTCACAATCGTGAAACTGACTCCCGCATCGTGGATGTCTCCGTAGGCAAACCCGGCATTCACATTCACCTCCCAGAATTCGGGAGTCTCTTCCTGCAGTACGCGGGCCAGTTGCACCAGCGATTTCATCGGGTCCGTATCGGTCCCGGTGCCGGTTGGCGGCCAGATCAACCCGGGTTGGGCCAGCAGCGTGCGGGGGACGACTCCCGTTTCCAGCGCGCGCTGCAAGAGATAAGCTGCCCGCACGGCCGAGGCGCGGCCATCCGTGTGGGGATTGCAGCGATACGCCACCAGGCAATCCGAAAGCCGCGCCATCGCCTGCGTGAAATTCGCGTGCAGATCGTACACGCCAAACACGGGAATTTCGCTCAACCCGGGCAGCTTCCGCAAACGGGTCAACAACTCCCCCTCGACATCCGGAATCGACTGGCAGACCATCGCCCCATGCAACACCAGAAACACGGCATCCAGGGGTGCTTCCCGTTCCGCCTGACTGGCCAGCCCGGCAAATTGTCCCCAGTACTGCTCGAACACGGCATCGCCGACGATGGCACTCGGGGCCGCCAGCGCCATCAGCGTGGGGACGACATCCCAGCCCAGGGTGTGGGCCACCTCGAGCGCGCCCCCCAGCGGCGAACTGTTCCCCCGAAGTTGCAGCAGGGCATCCGCCGTCAGCACTTCGAAGTCCTCCCAGCCGGTCTCCCCTTCGAGAAAGGTATGGGTCTCGTGAAACAAACCTGCCACCAGGACGCGCGGAGCCACGGACACGGAATTCTCCTCTTCAGCGTATTACGGATTACCCCGGCCATTCTCGCAACATGTCACGAGCAATCGCAAGCGAAACGCCGCACGACCGCCCCTGGCAACGAACCAAACACGCCCGTGTCGGATGAAGGCGGGGGAGCATGCCGGACATTCAATCGGCTGACACTTGCGGACATGCCGGTCAGTGGTGCACAATTTCCGGCGGAATCCGTTCGTTTGTGGCCGGGAATAAATCAGGATAACAGTATGTGCGGGCGTTACACACTGGCGACCGATGCCGAACATCTGTTGGTCCGTTTCGAGGCTGTCGGCCCGTTGGACTGGGAACCGCGGTATAACATTGCTCCCTCGCAGCAGGCACCGGTAATTCGCCTGCAGGGACCAATCCGGCGAGCCGAGTTGCTTCGCTGGGGATTTGTGCCGAGTTGGGCCAAGGATGTCCGGATCGGCTACAATATGATTAATGCAAGAAGCGAGGAAATCGCCAGGAGTTACAAATCCGCGCTGAAATCCCGCCGTTGTCTCATCCCGGCCAGCGGGTGGTATGAGTGGCGGGACAAAAAGCCGTTCCACTTCCACTTTCCGGACATGGAATTATTTGCCTTTGCGGGATTGTGGGAGACGTGGCGGGAACTGACGACGTTCACACTCTTCACAACGTCTTCGGTCAAAACGGCGGCGGAATACCACGATCGCATGCCGGTGATTCTCAACCCCGCGGATTACGATCGCTGGCTGGACCCGGGTATCAACGGCCACGAACTGACAGACCTGCTGAGGCCCTGTGATGCGGCACTGATCGCCAGCCCGGCAAACCAAGCCGTGGGGAACGTGCGTAACGAGGGCCCTGAGATGCTTTCAGGATCGTGAAGGGAAGCGGGTGGCAACAATACGCCTCTCGTTGCTACCCGCGTCTCTTGGGAACAAACAATCCGCCATGGGCTGCCATGCTCAGGCCAGTTCGTCGAAGCGTTGTTTGTTTTCGCGCATTGCCTGGGGGATATCGGTGGGGATCGGGCCATCTTCCAGCAGGCACCAGCCCGTGAAACCGGGAGCCGCGCATTTACGCAGCAGTGGGAAAAGCCGCTCCCAGGGATAATTGTTCTTGCCGGGGCGGAGATCGTGAATATGCACGGTTCCCATGCGGTTGTCGAGCAGTTGATAGTTGTGCTCGAATCCCAGCCCGTTCATGTCGGTGGGATTGCAATTCCAGCAGACGACCACGTTCGGATGATCGGCGACATCCATGATGGTTTTCATGTGCGGAATTTCCTGGGTCCCCTTGCCGTGAACTTCCACGCGTATCTGTACACCATGATCGGCAGCGTACTTGCCAACCACGTTCAGCGCACGGCCAATCTGTTCCAGGGTTTTTTCCACCGGAACGTCCGCGGGAAGGCCGTTCGGACGAACCTTGACGCCGCTCCCGCCGACATCCTGGCAGAGTTTCACGAACGCCTTGGTTTCCTGAATGTTGTTTTGCACGACCTGTGGATCGGCGGCATGGTATTCACAGGCACTTCCCAGGCCGACCAGTTCCACGGGGCTGTCCGCGAAGCGTTGTTTCACTTCCTGGCGGGCCTGGGAATCGAGCGTGATTTCGACGCCATGTTTGTGCGTGCTGCGAAGTTCCACGCCGGCAAAGCCGGTTTCCGCGCAATTCTTGATGAGGGTGGGAACATCCCAATCCTTCCCCCAGTTGTAGGTCACCAGTCCCAGTTTGAGTTGCTGCACTTGCGCCGCGGTCAGCAGACTGGCGGGCAACGCGAGGGCGGAAAGTCCGGTTGCGGCGGCGGTGCCGGCCAAAAAATGGCGGCGGGACAGGTGCAGATGTGAATGGGACATGCGCGGGCTCCTGAATTCTCGGCTAGTGGGTCAGTCTCGATGCGAAGGGGGGCCTTGCTCCCGTATCTCGCGCACCAGACGATGCACGGACGCTGCAATCCGGTCTTCGATATCACCAGCCCAGCGGAGCGCGGGGCGACCGTATTCGTACAGGGACGCCCCCCCTTCGTATCCCCCTTCCCCCCAAACCCGGCGAGAAGGAATGTAGGCAATCATATCATCCGCGTACCCGCAAACCCAAGTCCCCGGGCCAAATTCCTGCTTGAACCGCAAGGCGTAATCGACAACCGTTTCCGCTCCCATGCCGATAACCAGCATTTCACCACCCAGTTGCCAGGCGTGAATCGGGTAGGGATACGACGAGGGAAAGGCGACTCCGCTACGGCGCTTCTCCAGCATGCGCGCGGCCCAGCGCGACCGAATGGCATGATTCTCCCGGGCATACGTTTCCAGTTCCGCGTCGGAAACCACATTGAGGTAGTCCAGTTCACGGAGTTCGAAAGCCGTTGTCAGGCGCGGACGCACGGGTTGCAGGTTCCCCTGCAATGCCGCCTGGACGGCGTCGGCGAGTTGCGTGCCGTATTTCCTGCAAAGTTCCACCGTGCGGCGCGGGAGTGGATTCTGGTCGCCGCCGCACGTGTTGACAAACATCGCCGTTGTGCCAGGCCAGGCTTGTTCGAGCTGTAATTGTGCAAAGCCCGGATAGTCACCACACCAGGTTAGAAAGCTGAGTGTCGTGGGGTGACAAGCGTAACCGAATAGAATAGCCGCGCAACTCCCGTCCGGACGGATCACCTTGAGAACCGGGACGGCATGATCCACGGGGCCCCGTAGCGGTTCGCCACGGGCAAGCATCTCGGGGACGTCCGCCTCGCGGTTATTGCGGCGATTCACCGCGAAGGTGCAAGTCCCCATTCCTTGCAGCAATTCTGCCGGTCGCAGGTCGTTTAGGGCCGCACCTACCAGGTCGATACATCGGAGCACCATCTGGTCGGTGTAGTCGCGCACCAGGGCCTCCTGTTCGGCTTCCACCGGATAATAATCGATCAGATCATCCCCCAGCCGCGGACCGCAATGATTATGCGAGAACGTGAACATCACCTGCCGACGTTCCAGCCCGTAACGGTTTCGCAACCCCTCGAACACGCGATCGCTCATCGATTTGGGAACGCCCTGAAAATCGCTGGTTATCAGCACGGCCCGATGTCCCGAGGCATCCTGCAATGCCAATGCCTTCATCCACAAATCGTGCAGCTTGCCATCGGGTACTCGCTTCGAGCCATAGCCTGCCAGCCAGACCGCTTTTTCCGGAGTGATGACTACCCGCGCCACTCCGGCTTGCCAGGCGTCCGCCATCGCGGCGCCAGACCACCGCGGCAAGCCCAGGACCGCCAGCCACACCAGGCAGACATGTATCAGACGACACACTCCCAGTGACCGGGCACTGGGGGTAACATTGGCGTTCAACCTCAGACAGGACATTGCGCCCCCTAGTGTTACGAGTCATTCCCTAATGGACAAAGTCGAGACTTCAAGCGTATGCGGATTTCCATAGAACGCCAAACCGCAGATGACGATTGCCCGCAAGGCGATACCTCACGGGCTTTCCGCATCTCCTGTATCGAGCGAGCAAGGTTGCATCGCGACTGGTCAACAACGCATCTCCCCTGCTCCGTGAGTTTACACAATCCCCTCGCATCCACCAAACGTAGGCCCCGAGTCATTGGAGCGTGCCGCTCATGTTCACGCCGCGCTCGTCAGGACGCGGGGGTGATGGTCAACCGGGGTTGAGTAATGTTTAGTCGTCGAGACGCACACGATCTCCCACGCGCAGGACCTGCCCGGTTCGCTGGTTATCCAGGCGCGTATTGACCGCCAGGCGATAATAATGGTTGAAGTGTGCGGCGGATATTTCCGAGGGGAATGTCGCCTGCCTGCGTTTCGCGAACTGTTTCTGGAAACCGGTCAGGACCGCCCCGGAGCGGGAATCTCGCGAGGGGACCGCGCAACGCTGACAGGGATTGATCCCCCACATCGGAACCTCGCCCAACCAGAATTTGCGGGGCCGATTCGGAGAGCCAAACAGGCGGTCTTCCCAGAACGGAACCGTTGTTTCCAGCAGGAGATTGGCGCGAAAGCGTCGGCAACACTCCTCGAAGCCGAGTCCGGGAAACCAGCGGGTCACCTCATGCAAGGTGGCCGTGCCGATAATCGTCGGACCGGAGGCTAGAGTGTCATCCGGGAAACCGAGGCGAGAGTCTTCACGAATTTGCACAGGAAACTGGAGGACTTCCGATACATATTCCGCCAGCAGGGAGTGCTCCTCCGGCCAACAAATCTGGAGTGGTTCCGGCCCGTCCGCTGGCGCATCGTGGCGGCCGAGGCGCAGGGAGCGCAGATCCGAGGCGAATTGCAGATCGAGACAATGCAGGCCCGGGTGACGCTTGCCGTTGACGATGTGTCCCTCGGCGTCGAACAAGGCCCAGCGGCGATCGTATTCCAGCGGTCCGTCTGGCAGCAGGGTAGCCGAACTGACCGATAAACCGGGCAGAGACTTCAGTGGAAACAGATCGATCCTCCGGAGCACAACGGGCGCCTCATCCATTCCGCAGTTCCCCCCGCGAATCCCAGGATTCCACCACGCGACAATAGGCTCCGTAAATACCGGGATCGAACAACACGCAGCGGACGAGTTGTAGTGAATCCGCCTGAAGGAGAAATTCGCGAATCTCCGTCAGGGCGGCCGTGGTCGCCAAGTCCAGCGGATAACCATACGCCCCGGTGGAAATTGCGGGGAAGGCAATGCTTTCGCAGTTCAATTCGACGGCCAAATTCAAACAGGTGCGATAGGCACTCCGCAGATCGGCTTCTTCCCGCTGGCGACCGCCGCGCCAGATGGGCCCGACGGCGTGAAACACATAACGGGCCGGCAGGCGTCCCGCTGCCGTCACCGCCGCACTCCCCACCGGGCAACCCGTGGGATAGTTTTCACGCAACTGTCGCATCGGTTCCGGCCCGGCTGCCCGATGAATCGCGCCATCCACTCCCGCGTCTCCCCGAAGCTGGCTATTGGCGGCATTGACGATGGCCGCCACCTGCTGCGTGGTGATATCCCCCACGACCAGTTCCAACAGACATTCGCGAATTTTCCGTCGCATGGGAAAAACTCACGCCCCTTCGGACAGAACGAACAAACCCTGTCATCGAAAAACGGGCCGCGCGGAAACGGATTCCGGGCAGCCCGCTGGAAATTATTCGACAGGGGATACCCCCTGTCCCGACGGATCCTTACAGACCGGCCATCTTGGTGATCAGGTCGGCGGTGCGGCAAGAGTAGCCGTACTCGTTGTCGTACCAGCTCAACACCTTAACCATCGTGCCATTGATCACGCTGGTCCAACTGGCGTCGAAGATGCTGCTGTGGGAATTTCCGACGATGTCGCTGGAGACAATCGGATCGGTGTTGTATTCCAGAATTCCCTTCAGCGGACCTTCGGCGGCAGCCTTCATTGCCGCGTTGATTTCTTCCTTGGTAACAGGCTTTTCGACGTTGAGCACCAGGTCGGTCACACTGCCGACCGGCACGGGAACGCGCAGGCTGATCCCGGTCAATTTGCCGTTCAAGGCCGGCAGTACCAGTCCCACGGCCTTGGCTGCACCGGTGCTGGTGGGAATGATATTCAGGGCGGCTGCCCGGGCACGCAGCGGATCGGAGTGGTATTGATCCGAAACGCGTTGATCGTTGGTGTAGGCATGCACGGTGGTCATCAGACCGCTCTGGATCCCGAAGTTCTCGTGCAGCACCATGGCCATCGGCGCCAGGCAGTTGGTGGTGCAACTGGCGTTGGAAACACATTTGTGCTCGCTGGTCAACTGGCTGTCGTTCACGCCCATCACCACGGTCAGGTCGGGGGTGTCCTTGGCGGGGGCGGAAAGTACCACTTTGCGGGCCCCTGCTTCCAGATGGCTGTCGTAACCCGGTTTACCATCCTTCGAGCGACCCGTGAAGATCCCGGTCGATTCCAGGGCCACGTCTACGCTCATGGCTTTCCAGGGCAAATTGCGGGGGTCGCGCTCGGCCGTGACTTTCACCTTCTTGCCATTCACTACCAGGCAATCCCCATCGACATCCACGGTGCCAGGAAATCGCCCCTGCACGGAGTCGTACTTCAACAGCAGTGCCAGGGCCTTGGGATCACCCAGGTCGTTGATGGCCACAATCTCATATTTATCCGGCTGCGCGGCCATTGCCCGGAACGAAATGCGTCCGATACGTCCAAAACCATTTATACCCACGCGAACTGCTGACACGATACTATTCCCTTTCGGTTTACGAAAAACTTTGATACGGCTTGTTCCTGAACGCTGCCTGCGACTCATCCGCTCCGAGGTGGAACCTCCCTGCGGACGCAGTGCGGGCGGGCATACTCCGAACAAACCGCAACAGCAACCGTTCCGCCCACCAGCGTGGCGGATGCGTGTTCTGTTCCGATTCTGCCAATTTCCCGGAGTATATCGCCGCGGGAACGAACCCTCAAGCAAACTCGCGGCACGAGACACCACGCATCGATGCATTCACATGGGTCAAAGCGACGGGAAATCGCTCGATTCCTCAGAATCCTTTTCTTCGTCGCAAGCCGCGCCACCCGCTTTGCATCCTGGATGACGTTGTCCAAATTCAACGCCTTGAAGGAATTAATCCACATGGCGGCGGTTCTCAACCTAGGTTTTACAGGATGAAATGTCGGTCGCCGGGCCGCTCGATTAGTTACGTTTACATGAAAAGACAGAGAAAGTATCCCATGCCCAAGATTCTCGTTGTTGACGATTCGCAGACCGTGCGTCTGGTGGGACGCCGAATCATGAGCAAGTTTGGTTTCGAAGTGCTCGAAGCGGAGCATGGGCAGACGGCCCTGGAGCAGATTCGAAGCAATCCAGACGTCATCGCCATTCTGCTCGACTGGAACATGCCCGTCATGAACGGGCTGGAATTTCTGGAAGCGCTGCGGTCCCTGCCCCTTCCCAAGCAACCCATCGTAGTGATGTGTACCACCGAAAACGACATGGACCACATCATGCGGGCCATGCAGGCCGGTGCCAATGAATACATCATGAAGCCATTCACGGAAGAAATCATCCGAGACAAATTCGAAGAAGTAGGCGTCTTATGAACAAGCAACCCGTTCGCGTATTGATCGTGGATGACTCGGCCGTCATTCGTGGTTTGCTCACGCGTGCTCTCTCCCAGGATTCGGAAATCGAAGTGGTGGGAACCGCCATGCACGGCGAATCCGCCCTTTCCTGGTTGCGCAACAATTCCGCCGACGTCGTGGTTCTGGATGTCGAAATGCCCGTCATGGATGGGCTGGAAACGATGCGGCAAATTCAGCAGCACCATCCCCGAATCCGTGTCATCATGGCCAGTAGCCTGACAGTGGCGGGTGCAAAAACGACCATGCTTGCCTTGTCGCTCGGAGCGGCGGCCTGTATTGCCAAGCCGAACACCAGCAGCACCGCCGCGGCGATGGAAGTGTTGTCGCGCGAGTTGATCCCGCTGGTCAAGGGGCTGGTGCGTCGCCCCACGCTGGCTGCGCCCAGGGGGGAAGGCAAACCTGCCGCTCCCCAACCCGGCACGAATCCCCTGTCCAAGCGGGTTTACATGTTGCAACCCCCCAGCCTGCTCGTGATTGGAGCCAGCACTGGCGGGCCCAATGCCCTGTCGCGCGTCCTTTGCGATCTAGGCCCCGAGTTCGATATTCCCACGCTGGTCGTCCAGCATATGCCGCCCATGTTCACCGCCATCATGGCCAATCATCTTCAGAACGATACCGGACGGACGGTCAAGGAGGCCCAGCACGGCGAACGCCTGCAACCGGGAGTAACCTACGTCGCTCCGGGAGACTTTCACCTCGAAATCAAGGCCCTGCTGCAGGACCGGATTCTCGAACTGCATCAGGGACCCGTGGAACATTATTGCCGCCCGTCCGTCAATCCACTCTTCCGTTCGGCTGCCCGGGTGGCCGGGTCCCGACTGCTGGCCGTCATGCTCACCGGCATGGGGAGCGACGGCCTCGAGGGCACTCAGGAAATTGTCCAGGCGGGAGGCTATGTGCTGGCCCAGGACGAAGCCTCCAGCGTGGTCTGGGGGATGCCTGGTGCCATCGTCAACGGAGGGCTGGCAAATGAAGTCTTGCCGCTACAGGAAATCGGCTCCCGTATTCTCCGTTTATGTCATCGCGTCACAACCTCCGCCAAGGCCAATCGCCAATGAATTCTTCCGATTACCAATTCCTCTCCGATTTCCTGCTCAAATCATCCGGACTGCATCTGGGAACGGGAAAAATGTATCTCATCGAATCCCGCCTGTTGCCCATCGCCAACAGCCTGGGACTGGGGGGCATTCCCGAACTCGTGCAGACCCTGAAAGCCTTTCCCAAACCGGAAGTCAAAACGGCCGTTATCGAGGCCATGACCACCAACGAAACCCTCTTCTTCCGGGATAAGAAACCCTTCGAGGAACTGACCGAATCCATGATCCCCAGGATCATGGAGGCCCGGCGGGCGGAACGCAAGCTCCGCATCTGGTGCGCGGCCTGTTCCTCGGGACAGGAACCCTATTCCATCGTGATGGCTCTGCGGGAACACTTTCCCCAACTGGCTTGCGGATGGAATGTGGAAATCGTCGCAACCGATCTCAACGAACAGATCATCGCCAAGGCCAAGGCAGGGCTGTATACCCAATTCGAAGTTCAGCGCGGGTTGTCGATTCAAATGCTGATGAAGTATTTCACGAAGAACGACGATGGCTGGCAGATCAAGCCCGAATTGCAAAGCTGGATCCATTGGAGGCAACTCAACCTGCTGGATCCCTTTCGGCATCTGGGGACCTTCGATGTCGTCTTCTGCCGAAACGTACTGATTTACTTCGAGACCGAAACCAAAAAAACAATCCTGGATCGCATGGCCACCCAAGTCGCAAAACACGGGTATCTCTTGCTGGGCGGTGCGGAAACCGTGCTCGGCATCAGTGATTCCTTTCGCCGTGCAGAGGGCTTCCGTGCCGCCGTATATAATCCCAGCCATGCCGGACTCGGCTTGGCCGGAACCGCGTCACTCAAGCTCCCCTGCTGACGGCGGGGAATATAAGGCTCATCTACCGAAGCAGCTGTCGCGAAACAGACCCGATAACTAGCCGCGCCCGTGAGGAAGCGGGCCAGGCGGGCGCAACATCCCGCAACACACTCTCCCGCCATGGAGTCCACTCGCGTTGTGTACCACACGGCACAAGCCACCAAACACTGGCCCGCTCCCTCACGGTCGCGGCTAGTTCCTTGTCGCCCGAAGAATGTCAGACAATTGCCGCGGCTAGGAGTTAAACCGTGTCGATGGTTGGTATCGACGACAGGAAATCCTGGAATTTCTCGCGGGGATCCAGCAGGAGCGGATAATACGGTTCGCGCATCGGCTCGCCGGGGGGGAATTCTGGGTAGACGCCCGCTACCGGACGATTCTGTTCATCCACGTTCGAGAGCACGCCATCCGTGAACACGTTGATGACCGTGGCCCGCCGCGAATGTTCGGAACGATTCTCGTAGGAACCGTGCATCAAAGCGGGATGATGAAACGTGGCTTCCCCGCGCGCCATGACGATCGGTATTTTGCGATCGAAATCCTGCTGCTGCAGCGGACTCAAGGCCTCGCGCACCGCGTACATGTCGCCCGCCAGGGCCGTCTTTTCCACCAGCCCCCACCGATGACTCCGCGGAATGTAGTGCAGACAGCCATTGCTGGTATTGGCATCATCCAGGCCAATCCAGCACGTCAGATGCGACATCGGCCGGGTCCAGGTCCAGTAGGAATAATCCTGGTGCCAGGCCACGACACCCCCGTGACGCGCCGGCTTGCTGAAGAGTTGATCGTGAAACATACGAAAGCCTTGACCCAGCAACTGGTAGGCCGGCATCAGAAACGCCGGGTTCCACAGCAGATCATGAAAGCCGGGACGGACCCGCCAGGCACCCAGCGCGTGGAACAGCGTCGTCTCTTCCGCGCCCGATTCATTGCTATGATATTCGTAGAAGTATTCCCGACCAGAGTGGTCCGGCTGGGCCATCTCAGCCAATTCCTGCCTTAAGGCTTCGACTTGCGCTTCGTCGAGCAAGCGGACCCCGCTCACATATCCTTCATCCCGAAATTGACGTATCTGGGTGGTGGTCAACTGAAACGGCTCCCACTCCGCGGCCGTCGTGGGTTGCGGGAACATTCGGGTGAGGGGGGCATGGATCAAACCCAGGTCCGAGGCTGTCATCAAAGGGGACTCCGTGGCAAATCGCTGGAATAATTCATCAAGCCGAACCGGCGGGAAACTCTCGCCAGATAGCATACCAGATTCGAGGGAATCTTGCCCACGTTACTGGCCCTGTGTAAATTCGAAGCGTGTGGCGTTGAGTGGAACCAAGCACGGCTCGTATCTCGCAATCCGAGCCGCATGCGCCAGTGACGGTTTTCGGCAGACGAACGCCCGAAATTCCCCCAGCTTGTAACGGCGGCTTGGAGAGGAGGGCATATCCTGGGGAGACCTCACTCCGAAATGCACTGGCGGGAATATTTTGTCCCCGGCCTGCCTGCGACAAAATCGGCGGCCTTTTTTGATGACACGGCGGGAAAAAAATGACACTTTGGTGAAAAGCAGAAAATACGCGAATAATTACCGCGGAAAGAATTCCCATGTTGCATGTCCATCGTATTTGGCATAGAACTGTGAGATATTTTCTCAAGCGACAGCTTTCGTCGCAAGTATTCCTTCTGGACGGAAATTCGCACAAGGGCGCCACCCTGGGGGCTCCCGAACCGTCCTGAGCAGCCTACCATTCCAGTAATTTAGCCCTTACATCGACTGGAGTGCTGCGTTGAAAATTGCGATTATCGGTTCTGGAATTTCCGGTCTCACCTGCGCCTACCTGCTGTCGCGTGAACACGAGGTCACTCTCTTCGAGGCCAACGATTATCCGGGAGGGCACACCCGTACGGTGGATGTGAAATGGCAGGGAGAGTCGCAAGCCATCGATTGTGGCTTCATCGTCTACAATGAACGAACCTACCCGCATTTCATAGGACTTCTCGAGGAATTAGAGGTCGAGACCCAACCGACGGAAATGGGCTTCAGCGTGAGTTGCCGTCGGACAGGTTTCGAATACAACGGTACCAATCTGCTCGGGCTAATCGCGGACAAGCGAAATCTGATCAGTCCCCGCTTCTACAACGTGTTGCTCGATATCCTCCGCTTCTATCGGGATACCCGCCATTTTCTCGAGGACAAGGGACGGAGTAATTCCGAACTGACCGTGGGAGAGTTCGTGCGGCAGCAGCGTTATTCGCAAGATTTCCTGCATTATCATCTGATGCCGATGGGAGCTGCAATCTGGTCGTGTAGTTTCGATTCCTTTGCCGATTTCCCCTTTCGCTTTGTCGCCCGGTTTTACAATCATCACGGCTTAATCCAGGTAACGAACCGTCCGGTATGGCGCGTCATCAAGGGAGGCTCGCGCTGTTATGTCGAGCGGATGCTGGCATCGATTGGCGATCGCCTCCGCCTGAACACCCCTGTAGCACGGGTCGAGCGACACGCAAATGGGCCGGTCGTCCATTTCCAGGATCGCTCGGAAGTGTTCGATCATGTGATTTTTGCCTGTCACACCGATATCGCCCTGAAGCTTCTGCCCGCGGCCCAGCCCGAAGAGCGGGAGTTGTTGCAGCAGTTCCGTTACGTCAACAACACCGCCACCATTCACACCGATGCCTCCCTGCTGCCCCATTCGCGGAATGCCTGGGCAAGCTGGAACTATACCATCGATCCGGAACAGGAATCCTACCCCACGTTGACGTATTACATGAACAAGCTGCAGGGTTTGAACTCGCGGCATTCCTACTGTGTCACGCTGAACAGTTCGCATCGGATCGACCCCGCGAAAGTTCTGGGAGAGTTCAATTTCGCGCATCCGGTATTCTCGACAAGTCGCGATCTTGCCCAGTTGCGGCATGCGGAAATGATAGGCCGCTCGGGAATCTCCTATTGCGGAGCCTACTGGCGAAACGGGTTCCACGAAGATGGCGTGGTCAGTGCGCTCCGGGTCTGCCGACAATGGGGGATTTCTCCGAACTGGTCACAAGCCCCGATTGAGGCGGATGTGTAATGAGGTTAACCAGGCCTTCCACAAATCCTGCTCTCCCTTTCGAGAGGGACGTTGCCACATGACGGCTGTCAATTGCCTGCTCGGCGAGGATGCGATTCCAGAGCCGGACGCCCAGGTGGTTTCCAGTTGCCTGTACATTGGCAAGGTAACCCACGTTCGCAGTCGCCCCGTACACAATGCGTTTTCCTACAGCCTGTTCATGGTGTATCTGGACTTGGCGGAATTGCCCCTGCTCTTTGCGAATTCCTGGTTCTGGTCGGCGGAAAAACCTGCCTGGGCCTGGTTTCGCCGGGCCGACCACCTGGGAAATCCGGAACAGCCATTGGATCAGGCTGTGCGCGATCTGGTGGCGGAACGCCTGGGGGCACGCCCCGAAGGCCCAATCCGCCTCCTGACGAATCTGCGTTACTGGGGCTGCAACATGAATCCCGTCAGTTTTTACTATTGTTACGATTCGCGCGGGCGCCCGGCGGCGTTTGTCGCGGAGGTGAACAACACTCCCTGGGGGGAACAACATTGTTACGTGCTCCCCTGGGACGCCACCCGCCCCCGCGATGCAGCTCAAACCTGGCGCCATTCCAAGGACTTCCATGTCTCCCCTTTCCTGCCAATGGAAATGGAATACGCCTGGAGCGTGACCGAACCCCGCGACAGCTTAACTGTTACGATTGCCAATTTCGATGCGCAAGGGTCTCCTTTCCAGGCCTCCCTGTCTCTCAAACGACGCGAACCGACCCCCGCCAACCTAAGCCGCACTCTGCTGAGGTATCCCTGTATGACCGCCAAAATTGTGGCAACCATTTACTGGCAAGCTCTGAAATTATGGTGGAAGGGGGCTGTTTATTACCCGCATCCGTGACTAAAACATCGTGCATTCTTCTTATGCATTGCCACTAGATCAAGAAGTTTACGATGTCGCTGGATCACGCCCGTTCTCCGGAATTTATCAGGCCCACGGGAGTCGTTCGTTCCCGCTGGCAATCACTGGCTCGCGCACAACTGTTTCGCGTTCTCCAATCCCTCAAGGGAGGACGTATCTGGCTGAGGGAGTCCAACAGCACGCGTGTTTTTGGAACTCCCGCCCCGGATGGGCTCGAAGCCCGGCTTACACTGCACGATTCGCAGGTGTTCTCCCGGATGTTGACCCAAGGGAGTCTTGGCGCCGCGGAAGCCTATTTGCGGGGCGAATGGGACTGCGACAACCTGGTGGCCTTCTTCCGCATTCTCTGCCGTAACATGGATCGTTTGAACCAGTTAGACACCGGTCTGGCTCAGCTGGGGGGGTGGCTGGCCCGACTGTTGCACTGGCGTGCCGATAACACACGCACGGGAAGTCAACGCAACATCGCGGCTCATTATGATTTAAGCAACGAATTCTTCCAGTTGTTTCTCGATCCGACCTTGATGTACTCCTCGGCGTATTTTGCTGAGGATCATCTTTCCCTTGCAGAAGCATCGCTGGCCAAGCTGGAACGGGTCTGTCGCAAGCTCAACCTGCAATCAGAGGATCACGTCCTGGAAATTGGCACAGGGTGGGGAGGCTTTGCCCTGTATGCCGCCAAGAATTTTGGCTGCCGTGTGACCACGACCACCATTTCGCGACGACAGTTCGAATTTGCGCGGGAACGCTTTGCCCGGGAGGGGGTGGCGGATCGCATCACCCTGCTGGACCAGGACTACCGCGATCTGTCGGGACAATACGATAAACTAGCTTCCATCGAGATGATTGAAGCGGTAGGACCGAATTTTCTTGGCACATTTCTAGCTCGGTGCGAGTCTCTGCTGAAACCTGGGGGAGACATGCTGATACAGTCCATTCTCATGCCTGATCAGCGTTATGCCCGTTACTGTCGAAGCGTCGATTTCATCCAGAAGTATATTTTTCCCGGGGGGCATCTCCCTTCGATCTCGGCCCTGCAACAGGCCTTGCCCGAGACGACGCTCCTGCGATTGACCAGCTTCGAGGAATTCGGCTTTTCCTATGCCCAGACCTTGCATTACTGGAGGCAGGCCTTTCTGGCCAATTCCGACAAGGTACGCCAATTAGGCTTCGATGAACGTTTCATTCGGATGTGGGACTATTATCTCTGCTACTGCGAAGGGGCATTTCTGGAACAAGCCTGCGGCGTGGCTCAGATCGTCTGGAGAAAATCTCTGTATTAACGGTGTCTTGGCATTCCCCGTTTTTCCCTTCCGCTCCGCGCGTAATTTCGCAGCTTCCCCCCCGAGAATTCGCCATGTCCGAGTACTTGTTTAATCTGGCTCTACGGGCAGCAGAAGCCGGTCTATTGCCAGATTTTCTGACGCGATGGGGCATCCGGCGAATGGTTGCGTCCAATTTGAAATCCCGCATGAGCGTCGCCTGTGAAGAACGGCAGGCACGGCTGCAGGAATTTCTGGACGCTGCCCGGCGTGCACCGATAGCTGTTGTTCCCGAAAAGGCCAACGAACAACACTATGAGGTCTCGGAGGAATTCTTTGCCCATGTCCTGGGGCCGCGCCGGAAGTACAGTTGCTGTTACTGGACGGCCGACACAAGGACCTTGGACGAGGCCGAGTCGCTGGCGCTGCGACTCACCTGTCAGCAGGCGGGGCTGCGGGATGGCCAGGAGATTCTCGAACTTGGCTGCGGCTGGGGATCGCTTTCCCTGTGGATGGCGGAACAGTTTCCCGGGGCACGCATTACCGCGGTATCGAATTCACGGTCGCAAAAAGCCTACATCGATGCCGTCGCTGCCACACGGGGACTTCGCAATCTGGTGGTGATCACTGCCGACATGAACGCCTGGGAACCCGAGGGACAGTTCGATCGAGTCGTTTCCGCGGAAATGTTTGAACACATGCGAAATCACGAACTCCTGTTACGGCGAATCTCGACCTGGCTCCGGCCTGGTGGGCAATTGTACGTGCACATTTTCTGTCATCGGAGCGATCCCTATTTATTCACCTCCACGGGCCCCAGGGACTGGATGTCGGAACATTTCTTCAGCGGCGGAATGATGCCCAGCGAGGAGCTGCTGCTGCATTATCAGCGTGATCTGACACTTGTCCAAAGATGGCGCTGGAGTGGACTTCACTATCACCGCACGTGCGAAGCCTGGCTGGCTTTGCACGACCATCATCGTCGCAGTATTCTGCCCGTTTTAGCCAGCACTTACGGTTCGGATGCCGCGCGGCTCTGGTTTCATCGTTGGCGCCTGTTTTTCCTGGCCTGCTCGGAACTGTTTGCCTATCATCGGGGTGAAGAGTGGTGGGTCGCGCACTATTTGTTTGAACGCTCTCTTTCACGCGACACTCCCCAGTGATCAGGAGCCGGGCTTTCGATGGATGTTTCGCACTTGCTGCTGCTGAATGGATTGCTGATTCTTGGAATGATGGTTGTGCTGTGGATCGTCAGCATTCCATTACGCGATGTCAGCATCGTCGATATCTTCTGGGGGCCAGGTTTTATCATGGTCGCCTGGGCTTCGTATCTGTTTTCCATCCAGCAGCGGAAAACCTGTTA
The DNA here is from genome assembly GCA_014584345.1 of Planctomycetota bacterium. Classification (GTDB taxonomy): domain Bacteria; phylum Planctomycetota; class Planctomycetia; order Planctomycetales; family Planctomycetaceae; genus Rubinisphaera. The sequence continues at coordinate 598,187 of JACTNB010000013.1, read as the reverse complement.
TCTGCTCCCGCTGATGGTGACCTTGTGGGGCCTGAGGCTGGCTGTTTATCTGGCGAGTCGCAACTGGGGCAAGGGAGAAGACGCTCGCTATGCCGCCCTGCGACGGCATGCCGGTCCATCGTTTGCCGCCACGAGTCTGTTGACTGTGTTCGGTCTACAGGGAGTGGTTATGTGGGTGATCTCCCTCCCTTTGCAACTGGGGATTCCCGCCAATCTCGGTGTGCTGAACACCTTTACTTATTTGGGGTTGGGCCTGTGGGGGCTTGGTCTGGCTTGTGAAACTCTCGGGGACTGGCAACTGGCCCGCTTTCGGGCACGTCCCGAAAACCGTGGAAAGGTGCTGGATCGTGGTTTGTGGCGTTATACAAGGCACCCCAATTACTTCGGTGATTTTCTCGTCTGGTGGGGTTTCTGGTTCGTCGCGGTTTCCCCGGGAATGCATTACTGGACAATCATAAGTCCCCTGGGCATGTCGGTATTACTCATGTTCATTTCTGGAGTCACGCTGCTCGAGCGTGGCCTGCGAGAAACAAAACCGGACTATGCGGAATACGCCGCGCGGACTCAGCCGTTTTTCCCCTGGTTTCCGAAAGCCAGAACAACGTCCACGGGATTCCCTGCCAGTACGTCTTGAATAACAACGTAAACAGCCACCCTGAAAGGTCCAGGGTGGCTGCGAATTCAAGATCGAGACGATCGCCCAGGGGTGGCCTAGAATTCCTCCCCGGTAGAATGCACCACCTGGCGATGATGGGAATAAACCGGTGAGTGATCCAACCGTGCCTGGACCAGGAACACGCCTCGACCTCGGGTGTCTTCAACTTCCAGATCAACAACACGGCCCGCGCCTCTCATGGCTCGCTCGTAATCTCCTTCGCGATACAGTTGGAAACCATCCACGCTGACGATCACGTCACCCGGTTCCAGACCAATCCGCCAGGCAGGAGTTCCCCGCAACACATGGGTTACCACCATGCCCCGACGCGTAATGTACCCCTTGAAGCCCAGCTTCGGCGTATCGTGCAGTGGGCAGTTGTTGGAGGGCAACAGCCGGAGGCTTGGGGCATTCAATTCCGGGCGGATCATGCGTGTGGATGGCTGATTCAGTTCGGGACGCAGCATTTTTGTGCTCGGCTGATTCATCTCCGGGCTAATCATGCGGGCGGTCTGGGCGGAAGCCTGTTCCGCGGTGACGGCGGCGATGACTACGGTGGCGGCAACAATGCGAACAACGGTCGTGATTTTCATGGCTCTCTCCCCAAGGTCTTTGTTTTTGATTTTTATGGTGTGGCAGGCTCGTGTCTGCCCGAGACACCAGGCGAAAGCCAGGGGGGAGAAGGGACGCGGAATTTGAATCTTTTTCAAAGTGCACACGCCAATCGATTAGAAAAAACCGCGATTACGAGCCGCGCCGGCGAGGAAGCAGGCCTCGTGGGCGCAACATCTGCAAAGCACTCGCGCTCGTTACGGAATCCATTCGCGTTGAGAACACCGCGATGCAAGCGGACCAAACTGGCCCGACTCCCTGACGGTCGCGGCTAGTTTTCTGGGCATTGTAGAGTCCACATTTTTCGCATTGGTAACTGTGCGAGAAATGTGGACTAGCTTCCGGGCATGGGCGTGGGCATCGGTGGCGTTTCGGAGGCGTCGGGCGTCTCGGGGGCTGGTTCGGTCGATTCGGGAGTTGGCTCGGAAGGCTCCGCGGCCTGATTCGCGGGTGTGGATTTGTCCCAGAGAGAAGAGTAATCCCAGTCCGCAGACTTCGGATCGGTCACCTTGTCGGTGGAGACCGTAAATCGCAAATTCGCGGGAAAATAACGCGGTTGCCCCACAATCTCGCGTTCCCGGACTTCGAACTGTTTTGTGCCTCGGGGGAGCGCAAAGTACAACTGGTCGTCTTTATCCTGCCAGACGCAAGGATACTGGGTCCCCTGGGAAAAGGCGGCCAGGCGATATCCCAGCGCATCCACGACTCCGGGCAGGATCAACCGATCGCGGTATTGCAGCAGATTCGCGGGATTTCCCAGCAGCACATCTTCCGCTTCGCCGATCTGCTGAAAAAACTCGCGGAGCGCTTGTCGGAATTCCCGAAGGCGTGTCTCCTCGATGTTTCCATAATGTTCGGCATGGTACTCCCGCAGGGCCTGATTGCTTAGGACGTTGACGCGATACACATCACAGACGCCAGTCGGGGCGATACGCAACACCAGCCCCTTGTCCGTCCCTTCCAGTGAACTTTGCAGGTATTGACTGTTCATGTGAATGCGACGCCCTTCATGATCCCTCAGATAGTGCTGAAACTGCTGGGCATCTTCCAGGTCACGGACCGGAATGAGTTTGGGTTGCAGGGACTCCGGCGGCAGAAGCTGGGCCATCAACTCCCCTTGCAGGCTTGGCTGCAGCAGGAAATACACCGTGATCCCCAATCCCACGGCTATCAGAATGAAAAACAGCCCCGTAAGCACCGATGCCCTGTTCTGCACGCGTGCCCGCGCCGTCACATTCAACAGAGGATCCACTTCCAGCGAATGCGTGGAATCATGCGATAGTGCCGTGAACAATTCTCCCACGGCCTCCTCTGCCGTGCGCGGATGGGACGCCGCTGGCGTTTGCTGCCCTAATGTGGACAACAGATCGTCGACATTCTCCGTGGCGGGAACCGTCTCCGTCTCTTTCGGCTTGTTGACGGCGTTTGCCGCGGGGTGTTCCGGGGGCGCTGCCAGACTCGGTACCAGCAGCGACTGCCCGCACTTCGGGCATTTCCCTTTTTGTCCCATGGCGGAATCCGGGACACGTAATACGGCCTGACAGTGAGGGCATTCGAATTGAATCATGAGGACGACCATTCCATTGGACACGAACCAAACCGAAGTTAGCGAGTCAGTTGATTTTCCACGGGTTGCATCGTTTGGCGATGTGCCTCGGCAAGGCGTGTCAACTCGGCGACAATTTCAGGATAAAACGCGGCGACATCGTACTTTTCACTGGGATCCTGGTCGAGATGATACAGGACTGGCGTGGCGTGTTCCTCGCGCTGCGGGCCAATTCCGTAGCAACCCTCCGTGATGAAGTGCGCCTTCCAGGGGCCGGAGCGGATCGCGTACAGCTTTTCCTCGCGCCAATAATGGACCTGTTGACGGGGGCTGGTTGTTGCTTCCCCCCGCAACACGGGCGACAAATCGTGGCCATCCAGTATCCGATCCGTGGGGGCGGAAACTCCTGCCAGCCCGCAAAACGTGGGGAGCAAGTCCATCGTGGTCCCCAGTTCGCCGCACGTTCCAGACGGAATGGTTTGCGGCCACCAGAAGATCGTGGGCACGCGCATCCCTCCCTCGAAGGTCGAGCCTTTCCCTTCTCGCAGCAATCCGGCGGACCCCCCGTGCGTATGAAAAGGGAGCCAGGGGCCGTTATCGGAGGTAAACACCACCAGGGTATTTTCCTCCAGTTTTAATTCGCGAAGTGTCTCCAGAATTTTTCCGACCCCCGCATCAATTTCCTCGAGCACGTCGCCATAGATGCCCCGCGGGCTTTTGCCCAGATGGTCCTTGCCCGCGTACAGCGGAATATGTGGCAGATTATGCGCGAGATACGCGAAAAAGGGACGATCGCGATGCTGGCGTATGAATTCGATTGTCTTCTCCGTGTAGCGGCGTGTGAGCGTGTGCTGGTCGGCGGGTTTTTCGACGACGGTTTTGTTCTCCAGTATCGGCACCTGGTACTGTTCAATCGGCGCGAAATAATTCGCGTCACGCCGGGCCCGCTCCCGGTAATTCGCGAAACCTGCCTGGGCATCCATGTCGTTCGAATAGGGAATTCCCCAGTAACTGTCAAAGCCATGTTCCGTGGGCAGAAATTCGGGCAAATGCCCCAGATGCCATTTCCCGATGGCCGCGGTGGCATATCCCGACTGTTGCAGCAGGCGGGCAATCGTCACCTCGCTGCCGGGCAAACCTCCCTGCGAATTGGGAAACAACACCCGCCGCTTCGCCGACATCATGCCGTTGCGAACCGGCAGACGGCCCGTCAACACCGCCGCCCGACTGGGAGTGCAGACACTCGCCCCCACGTAGAACTGTGTCCATTTCTGCCCCGTCCGTGCCATTTCATCCAGATGCGGCGTGCGGATTGTCGGATGGCCAAAGCAACCCAGGTCTCCGTAACCCAGGTCATCACAGAATATCAGGACAAAATTGGGCGGCGCCGCCTGCGCGGGGGCGGTATCCAGCCCCAGGCACGCAAAGCAGACGAGCAACCCACGGCACAGCCAGGCCAGGTTCCGGTTCATGAATTTTCTCTCCTCGTGGATGTCGTTCGTGGGGAGTGGTTCGCGTGCTGGATGCCACGCTCACTTATCCTATGGCCGATTGCCCCTTGCTCCGGCAGGGAGTCCTCGTGCTCTCTGGTCAGTTTAGCGGCAAAGGGGCAAGCCTCGCCAGTACAAACCCGCGGCCCATAGGGCACGCAGTGCTTGCCAGTCTTGGCAACCGCGAGCCGAGAGGAAGGACAATGTCTCCCTTCCATCATGTTTTATTGTTGTCGCAATATACATAGTGTCGCATAATATGTAGGGTATAAGCAGATGGCAATGAGATTCCACTCATCAGGCAAGGCAAGCAAATATGCCGGATCCGATTCAAGGCAATCAGTTGCGGGGGCATTTGGAAACGATGGTGCTCGCAGTGCTCGAACGTGGGGAAACCCACGGGTTCGAGATTCTCAAGCGGCTCGAGGAACAAGGCTGCGGGCTACTCCGCCTCAAGGAAGGGACGGTCTACCCCGTCCTCTACCGATTGGAAAAACTGGGCCTGGTGACTGCCCGCTGGGAGGCAGAGGATTCGAGCCGCCGGGGACCTCGGCGGCGGAACTACAAATTGACAAGCAAGGGCAAGCGACAACTGGCTGCCGGGCGGGAGTCCTGGGCGAGGTTTGTCTCCGTGGTTGGAGCCGTCATGGGAGGGGCCACCGCATGAACAAGGTTCTGATGATCCAGGTGGAACGAGTCGTCCGGGAGATCCCGGCTTCTCATTCTCGCAAAATGCGTATGCGCGAAGAATTGTACGCCCTGCTGAGCGATCGGGTAGACGAATGGGTCGCGCGCGGACTTTCCCTGCCAGCAGCGATCCAGCAGGCGCTCGCCACGTTTGGAGAACCACGGGAGTTGCGGTCGGAAATAGAGGCCACCGTGCCGGGGCTGGAACGCTTTTCTGCCACTTTGGACCAGTTTCTGATCGGCAGGGCAGCGCCGGCCATGTGGGCACCACCGATCTCCGTACGGGAGGCGCTGAGAGCGGGCTTTGTACTAGGGCTGATACTGTTGATCCTGCTGTTCTTTCTCGTCGCGGTTCTCGGTTGGGGATTCGGAAACTGGAAGGGGCTGGTGATCTGGAAGGCGTACTTCGCGTTGGCTGGTGTCTTCGCCTGGAATGCCGCAGTGATGACCTGGTGTGGAAGCCGAGCCGTGCAACGCCTGGTCTCCGTCTCGCACTGGCAGAACGGACTGCCTGACCTTATGGCTTGGGCCGTCTCGGCAGGCGTTTGTTTTGGTCTTTCCGTAGGGCTGCTTTATCTCAGTTCAGGTTGGCACGCCTTCGCGAACGTCGGATGGTATAACTCCCTTTGGGCGGGGCCCACCGGGGCGACCGTATTCGCCGCTGTCTGTGGGTTGGTTACGATCGAAGTGAAGCAACGCCTCCCCTGGATCTCGCTGGAACTGGAAACGGAATGACAGTGGAAACGGAAGGGAGCCGAGTCGACCAGTCGCATCCGAATTCCCCAGCCCGGCAATGAATGGAGGGACGCCTCGCTAGACTCGCTGCGGCGCCTCTTGTCGTGGCTTGCCGGGGCTAGGCCTTGCGGTGACGGTCGACGGGCAGGGCAAGCGGTTTCCGAGTTCCCCGGAATGCTGATGCTCGGGATTCAGCGGGGGTTCAACGCGTGATGACTCACCCATGGCATCCGGTCGCGGCACATATTTCTTGAGCGACAGACAAGGGCCTTCCAGCAGCAGCCAACTGATGCGAGCGGCAACCAGCGAAGCGCCCAGCGTCGCCAAGAAAATTGCCCAGGGCCGCAATGTTTCGGGAACAAACTCCCAGTTCAACTCGCGAACGCAGTAATACATCGCGCGATGAAACACGTAAATCGCATAACTGTATTTGCCACACAGGATCAGCATACGACCACAAAACAGACGGGACAGCAGGTGACGATCGGGGACCGCCAGCAGCGAAGCAATCAGAGAGACAAACAGCAGCGCGATGAATGTGTGCCCCAGCGTGCCAGCCGCCAGACTTTCGCTTTTCAAAAGCGGGTACGCCGCATCCAGCCCGAACACCAGCAGCAATACTCCCGGAAAACACCACGGGGCCCAGCGAACCCCTTGCCTCTGCCAGAACGCGCTCCTGACCCCCAACGCCAGCAAGGCTCCCGCGCACAGACTGTCCATGCGGGTGATCGTCATCACGAACGGCGTCACGGGAGGCTGCCCCTGAAGCAGCAACACGCACCGCAACCCAAACGCCAGTCCACACAGCCCCAGACAGATGGCAACCAGTCTTTTTCCACGGCAACAACAGAGCAGCAATGGCCAGACCAGATAAAACTGTTCTTCGACCGCCAGCGACCAGAAGTGATTGAGTACCCGTTCTTCCGGCCAGAAGCCACGCCACGCGAATAACCAGTTCTGGGCATAAATCCAATACCAGAGCTGATCGGCCCGCGCCGCGGCAAGCCACTCGTTCAGTTCTCCCCAGCGCATCGCCGTGGCCACCGCGGGCAACACCACGAACACCAGCAGCAGCGTCGCATAATACAGGGGAAAAATCCTGAGCGCGCGCCGGAGAATAAAACTTTTCCAGTAGCCGCGCTTCCCCACGGTATCAAGCAGGATCCCGGTGATCAGGAAACCCGAAAGCACGAAAAACAGATCGACGCCAATCCAGCCGAATGCCGCCACTTTGCGGCACAACAGCACGATCAGGCCTCCCCCCGCGGGGATTTTGAGGCAGTCGTAGCACAACACCAGCAACACCGCTAGACCCCGCAGGCCATCCAATGCCGGAATGTGCCCGGGGAGCGCGTCTCTGCCAGACGTTGCCTCGCGCGACACCGCAAGATGTGCTTCAGACGGATTATTCATAAGTCCCCTTTCAACTCACTCGGGTTGACTGGAACCCGTCGCCGACCGCAATCGCGAATCCAGCGAAATGTCTTGACCAATTGACTGGCGAGCATTCCCGCGTAACTGGTCAGGAATAAAGTGCCCGCAATTTGACGCCGCCCCGGCCAAACATGCCCAATAAAGGAATTCTCGCAGGCACAACTGTCCAGCAGCGTCAGATGAGGGAACTCTGTCGTCAGACACTCCGCCACTCGGGCCTTCATCTGGTAGCCCGGGCAACCACGGGCAAAGCGGGGATCCCAGCCCAGCTTAAAGGCATAGGCTTCGTTGCCTGCCAGCAAATGCACCACGCTGCCAATGGCCTGCTGGCTGCTGGCCAGTTCGGTAAAAAACAGCCGCTCTTCACAAGCGAAACCCGAAGTCATTTCCCGGAAGAAGCGTCGCCCTGCTTCCGTGCATTTCAATGCGGTCCCCTCGGTGGACTTCCAACCCAGTGCCTCGAGCTCCAGGAATCGTTCCTGGCAGGCGTGCAACCCGTTGGCTTCCCGGCGAATCTGGAATTCAAGTTCCCCTTGACGGTTCAACCAATTCCAGGATTGCCGCAGACTGCGTTGCCGCTGCGGGGAAATTCCGCTCCCGGGTTCCGCGGGTTGCCTCGGGTCGAACCAGAGACAGGGGCGGGAGTGGGCTTGCCCCGATATCATCTCCACACCTCGCGCATGGGCGGATTGATGCAGCAGATCGTAATACCCCACATCTCGCGGCAGATGCGTGAATTCCACCGCATGCCAGTTATGAGAACCCTGCAGCAGATAGTTCCAGAACGTGTTCAGCGTTGCTTCCGCTTCCGCTTGTCGCAATAGCAACCCCTGCAGGTAGCCGTGCTGACAATGCCAGTGTCGCAGATGTGGCACGGGCAGGCGACGGCAAGGGCGACCCGACTCGAATATCCCACAACCCAGCCACTCGTGACCACGCGAAACGACCAGCAACAACGGCTGACTTTCGGGGCGCAGGTGACGCCAGGCTGGAAGTACGAAATGCGGCGACAAAAATGGATTTCCGCCGATGGCATGCTGTTCCAGGTCGAGCCAGGCTTCCCGATCGAGAGACGTTAATTCAGACAGGGGGAGCACACGCGCGCGGCAGGGGCCGCCATTGTACGGGGGGGTGTGTTCGGCCAGGAGAAGGGGCCGTTTTTGTTGCTTCGACCTGCGCGTGGTTTCCATGATCGGTTTCACATTGCATTGTTCTGTTCCGAAAGCGAGTGCATCGCAGTCGGCGGGGCATCCTGGAATTACATGACCGAGAAATAGTTCTCCACCGCGAAATCGAACGCGGCGGGGCTCATTTTCTTCGGAATCTGCTTGTACACGCAGTAATTGCGGACTTGCAGCAGCAGGTCGCGAGGCTGGCAGGCGCGAAAGGGCCGGTTTACTCGCTCGTAATGGGTTTGAATCAGGTAATCCACGGCCGACGACTCGAACGTCATGCCGAACTTCGGAGCCATGATTTCAAAGAGCTTGACGAAGTGTTCCCGCGTGGGATCGGGGACTTCGATCTTGTAGGGAATTCGTCTCAGGAAGGCCCCGTCGACCAGATCCTTTGGTTCGAGATTTGTCGAGAAAATTATCAGTTGATCAAACGGAACCTGGATTTTTTTCCCGCTGGGCATATTGAGGAAGTCGTAACGTTTTTCCAGCGGGACAATCCAGCGATTCAACAGTTGATCGACAGGCATGGTTTGACGCCCAAAGTCGTCGATCACCAGCGTGCCACAGTTGCTCTTGAGTTGCAGCGGCGACTCGCAGATGTGCGTCAACATGTTCTGGGTCACTTCCAGTTCCGACATCGTCAATTCCCCCCCGGCGATCACCGTGGGCCGCACGATCCTGACCCAGCGCTGATCCACTCCCGAGAGATCGAACAGCCCGTCTTCCCGCTGATCCTCGACCAGTTCATGCACCCCGGGATCAAACAAGCGCATGATGTCTCCATCGATCCCCAGGGCCCGTGGAATCCAGATCGTCGATCCAAAGCAGGCGGTCACCCGCTCCGCAATGCTGGTCTTTCCATTCCCAGGTTCGCCGAACAGAAACATGCCACGCCCCGAATTGATCGCCGGCCCCAGTTTGTCGAGCATGGTCGGCGCGATCAGCAGATCGGCAAAGGCCTTCTTCAACTCCTCTTCCCGCACCGATTGCTTGGCGATGCTTTGCCGTTCCATGGCGATCAGATAATCGCGCAGCTGTACCGGAGCCGCGCCGAAGTATGTGCACTCTTCCGAATAACGCTTGGCCCGTTCGCGACCAAGATCGGTGATCGCGTACACATAATCGCCAATCTCCGCGGAATTCCGCAGTTCGAGAAGTTGTTCGTATTTCCATTGCTTCAGCAGCGGCTCCACGATGCCGAAACCGAGTTTCACCTGTTGACAAATACGCCGACCCGAAGAGGCCCCCTTGGTCAACAGGAACTTGAGAATCAGACGCTCCAGATCGTCTTCCGTCAGACCGGCTTCTTCCAGCGTTGCCGGTGCCCTCGGGACGAACGCTGCCTCTTCGCCGGACTGATCTCCCAGCAGCGAATTCACGCGATCGAATAATTCCGCCAGGTAGGAATCGTTTTTCTCGCCAGGCCCCCGCGCAGCCACGGCCTCGGACGGATCGCCGCATGTCGCGGCTGGCGAAGAATTGCCATTTTTTCCAGCAGCGGCCTGCGGCGGCGACAACTCTCCGTGGACGCGTTGCGCGGCATCCGAGGCATTCTGCAGATGCTCTGGCGTGGTGGCAGCGACCGATCCTGGAAAGGACATGAAATCCAACGAATCCAACACCGATTCCACGCTTTCGTGGGAATTGGCTCGTCCCGCATGGAGCTGCGCGAGATATTCGACGGGGGTCAATTTGTTCATGGAGTCGCAACAAGATCCGGAGAAAACAAAAAAAACAGGCCCAGCCAAACCTAGCTTTCTCCAGTGGTCTGGGAGTCCTCCCCAGTCGGATTCGATGGAAATTCCCGAAAACGGAATCGTCACAATCGCTGAAAACGGTCGATTGCGACCAGCGAGTGGACGTCTGGCAAGAGCCTTCGACCGACCTGCAACAACGCCCCGCGCACGAAAAAACAGGGCTGCCCCGCATGCGAGACGCCCTGTTCAGCAGAAATTCACTTAAACCACGCAGGTTACCTCCCCGTGTCGGAAAACATCGACCCTATTCGATGTCGCTCGGCGGGGGGACCTGGCGTTCTTCGACGGTGCCATCCTCGCGGGGCGATACACGGGGAGTCGGAATGTCCCGTTCTGCCATGCGGGTGTTCGCCTCGATCTCCTTACGTGAACGGCTATCGGCAATCCGGCGATCGATAATGACACGAGCCGCCTCCCGAACCTCGGCGTCGCTCATGCGTCGCATGTCGGTCAATTGAATCAGCGGTTTCAAGACTTGCAGCGTCTGCTTGACGGTGGATTCAAGAAAGGTAATTTCCATCAGATCGCGACGCATATTGGTCAAGGCTTCTGCCTGGGACGTGACTTCGGTCTGGAAGTCCTCCAACAATTCGATGGTCTGCACCGCGGTAGCAATGCGGGCGGTCCCCGTGCTCAATTCGCGCCCCAGGTGTGTCAGGGCAGCCAGGTTTTCCTGGGCCTGTTTGGTCAACGCGGGATCACGCGAGGCGAGTTGATTTTCCAGCGCGGTCATTTGCTCCAGTGTGGCAGAAGCCCGGGGGAGTTGTTCCGCCTGAAGTTGCAACTGATTCTGCAAGGACTCCACCTGACGCACGACGGCGGCCGACATCGCCAGCGGTTCCTCGCGAGCCATCAACGAACCCGTCAGGCGATCTACCGTATCGATCACGCTGCTCGCCATCGCCAGGGACTCTTCCTGCTGCACGGCCTTGCTGGCGAGAGCCTCCACGCGATCCAGGGTTTGATTCGCCATCGCAATCGAACCCTGCTGTTCCTCGGCGGCAGTCCCCAGCGCCACCAGGTCCTGCTGCAAGGTTGCAATCCGTGTCACCGCTTCGCGAGATTGCACCAGTTCCGCATGATTGCCGATCAGTGAAGCCTGCAAGCCGGCCACTTGCGACAGGCTGGACATCGCCAGTTCGTGCTGATCCATCAGCGCGACAAGATCGTTCCGCATGTGGCGAATGGAAGCCAGTGCCTGCTGGGCCTCGGCCAGTTGGCGTTGCTGTTGACGCAACCCGGTCAGCAGATCGTTGGTTTTCCACAGGTCGTCGCGGGTGCCAACCAGTTGATGCATCTCGGTTTGCATCAAGGCAATATCCGTCTCCAGCATTTGCATCCGAGACGCCATCGGTTGCGTGACGGTAAAATACATCCCCAGAAAACCACAAGCCAGCCCTGCGGTGAGCATGCCCCACATGTGTGAAGTGGCCGATTTCGGTTTGATCTTCGGTGCGATGTGAGCCGCATGAGTAAACTTGATTCCAGTCGCCACGGTATTGTCCTCCTATCGCCAGATTGCCTGAACGAGATGACTTGAGATTGTTCGAGTGCGAGCCTGTCAGGATGCCCCGGCAGTCTTTCCATGACCCCCAGGGGACCCAACTATCTTCTTTTTGTCTTTATCGCCATTTTTCCTAATCAGATGCGGCTTCCTTACTGGATTAACTCTAAATTTAACGCATTTCCCCTATCCTTACGGACCTTCCAGTTATTCCTGTTGTGACGGCAGGGAGCGTTCTGACGTGTAAACCATTACGACCAGCGAGGAGCAAACTCGGCCAGAAATGGGAACCGATGCTGCAACCCACTATGGATAAAGCAGTTTTGCGAGTCGGAGCCGTGGCGGTCGCTACGTTCCCCAGATTTCACCGCGTTTGTCGCGAACTCGCGCGTCGCCATACAACGCACAACGAGAGGTTTTTTCTCGGAAACGGACCACACCCGACGGTATTCAACCCGGGGAGAATCGCCTGCCCTGTTTAGGCTTCAAACCAGTTGATTCCGCAACGGGAGCTCTGTGCCGGGCGATTCTACACTCGTGGTGCCGCAGCGCGGGACCGCCTGCGCCATGCGCGGTTACAGCCGGCGGTTTTGGCTCGATGGGCAGGAAACGCGGCAGGTCGGCCGCTTATTTTTCCTGCACAATGAGATCCTGTTCGTTCTGGAATCGTGCAGGGACTTCGGAACAGATGCGAACCAGAACCGTATGGTTATTGACAACCCCTTCGATGAGCAGGTGTGGTCCAGCTTCGTTTTCCCGGTCGGCTGGCATGGCGACCCAATCGATATGTTGCAGTTCCTCGAACAGCATGGAAGCCTGCTGAATATCGAAGGTGAAGGTCGACGGACGACAGGAGGCAGCATAGTTTTCGCCGCGACCAGGTCGTCGCATCGGTGGAAACAAGGCAATTTCCCAACACCCTGCCTCGAAATGATAGTGACAGCCCAGAGGGGCGGGTAATTCGGTCGGAAACAGGCAATAGGATAATTGCTGAACGAGACTTTCAATCCAACTGGGAGGAAGCGCCATGAGTGGAAAACCTGATAACTAAGTGTCTCGCAGGGCGGAACAATCGTGGCAACGGGTCGCAGTTGCCTACACGTGCCGTGTTGCATTTTTGCAACAGACTCGAAGATGGGCAGAAGGACGCAGTTTCTCAAGAGAGATTGTCCCGTTCGCCGAAAAAGCGAAATGTTTTCAGTTGCCAGGTTCGATTATGGCGGTTATGTGAAACGTGAATTCTAGGGGTATTTCCCCGGAAATTCACTTCTTTCCGAGCGCCCGTTGCTGCCGAAAGAACTCCTGCAGCAAAGCCTTGCAGTCCTCCGCCAGAACCCCCCCCAGGACCTGGGCGCGATGATTCAAGCGAGAATCGTCGGTAATCGAATACAAACTGTGGCAGGCCCCGGCCTTGGGGTCGGTCGCGCCGTAAACCACTACAGGGATGCGTGCCTGCACAATCGCTCCGGCGCACATCGGACAAGGTTCCAGCGTGACGTACATTGTGCAGCCTTCGAGCCGCCAACTTCCCAAGGTCGCTGCTGCCTGCGTCAGGGCGATCATTTCCGCATGGGCCGTCGGATCGTTCAGGGTTTCGCGTTGATTGTGAGCGGACGCAATGATTTGCCCTTCATGCACAATAATGGCCCCAACGGGAACTTCCTGTTCTTCATAGGCCAGTATCGCCTCGTCCAGCGCCTTGCGCATGAATTCATCATGGGGAGAGAGCGGACTGAGGAAGGAATCGATCATGGGAACTCGTACTCAAGGAACCGCAGTTGCACTCGGGCAACCAGAATTGCCCGTGGTCCGGGCCCCCCTGGATGGGCCACCAGGATACCTGGGAACTCCGGACGTGCTTGACCAAAGCGTATCAGCCTGGGCAGGGAAAGTGTACCCGGATGGGAAATTCCTGCCGGGATATGCCTCATTCTCGTTTTCTGGAATTGAAATTGAAGAACGAATTCGGTTAGCCTGATGAATGAAACGATCTGGACGATCCACTGACACGGGCTTGGCAGGTTGAATGTCGCAAGCTTGGCGGGCAATAGTATTCCCGCATGTGTTTCGCGATCCCCGATGCCTTAGCCGATACACTCATAAATTCGCACTGGAATCCACAGGAGAATCTTCATGTCTCGAATCACGCGTCGCAGTTTTGTGCAGGGTTCCCTGGCCGTGGGGGCCGGTTTCCTGGTTGCTCCCCGCCTCTCCCTGGCGAAATCCCCGAACGAAAAAATGGGTGTTGCAGTCATTGGCGCGGGAGGACGCGGAGCAAGCCACGTCAGTGCCTACCTGGCAGATCCCCGCACGGAAATTCTTTACATCGTCGATGCCGACGAAAAGAACGGGCAGTCGAAATGCGATGCCGTCGAGAAAAAGCAGGGGTCCCGTCCCAAATTCGTCAAGGACATGCGGGTCACCTTCGACGATAAAGCCGTCGATTTCATCAGTACGGCGACTCCCAATCACTGGCATGCCTTGTGCGGCATCTGGGCCATGCAGGCCGGTAAGGATGCCTATATCGAAAAGCCGGTCTGCCAGACCATTGAAGAAGGCCGGGCTCTGGTGTCGGCCGCCCGCAAGTACAACAAAATGTGCCAGGTCGGAACGCAATGCCGCTCCAGCAAGGCGGTGCAGGAAGCGGTGGCCTTCATTGAAGAAGGGGGCATTGGCGACGTCAAATTCGCGCGGGGGTTGTGCTATAAGCGACGCAAGTCCATCGGCGCGCTGGGGGATTACCCCGTGCCCGAATCGTGCGACTTCAACCTCTGGAGTGGCCCTGCGACCTACACCAATCCCAAGGTGACACGGGAAAAGTTTCATTACGACTGGCACTGGCAACGGCACTACGGAAACGGCGACTTGGGGAACCAGGGCCCTCACCAGACCGATATCGCCCGCTGGGGGCTGGGTGTGAACACACACCCCCAGGGAATCATCAGCTATGGCGGTCGACTCGGTTACCAAGCCGAGCGGAACGACCCCAATTACGTCGATGCCGGGGACACGGCGAACACCATTGTCTCCCTGTATGATTACGGCGACAAGTTCATCACCTTCGAAACGCGCGGGCTCAGTTGCGACAATGCCCGGGACGAAGAGTTGAACAAGTTGTTCCAGTCGAATTCCGGCAACAAAATCGGCGTGGTGTTCTACGGCAGCGAAGGTTATGTCTGCCAGCAGAGCTACAGCCATTGTGTCGCGTTCAACAAGGAGTTCGAGGTCATCAAGGAATTCAAGGGGGGTGAAAACCACTTTGGCAATTTCGTCGATGCCTGCTATTCCCGCCGCATGGAAGACCTGAACGCCGACGTGCTCGAAGGCCATCTCTCGGCAGGCATGAGCCACCTGGGGAATATTTCCTACTACGTGGGCGAGAAAAACACGTTGCCCGTCGAGGCCCTGAAATCGGAACTTGCCCGCGTGAAGGGGTTGGACGACAACGTCGCCACCTTGGAACGGACTGTGCAGCATCTGCAGGACAACGGCGTGGACCTGGAAAAATATCCGATATCCCTGGGACCGTATCTGCAGTTTGATCCGCAACGGGAAATCTTCACGAATAACAGTCAGGCCAACGAACTACTGCGACGGGAATACCGACCTGAATTTGTCTGCCCCACCGCGGACAAGGTGTAAGCGAGGGAACAGCGGAGCAACCACCGGGAGGGGACAAACCCACATCCGAAACGGAGTTGCGGACACACGTCCGGGAGAGCCGGTTCGTTTCCAGCGAGCCGGCTCTTGCTTTGCGCGGCAGTGTTTCCGTCCAGGGGACGTTTGTCCGTCGGGAAACGAAGTGATTCCCGAGCGGGAACATCGGGCGTGGCCAGCCTGTCTGGTATCGAGTATGATCCCGCAGGTTCGAGGCTGAACAGGGAGCATGTGCTAGGAGCACGGGAAGCGTATGGAAGAAGGAGCGATTCGCTGGTCGCGGTTTCCCTGGCTGATTCCGCTGATCCAACTCGGTTTAATGGGGACGGGACTGGCCGCCATCGCGCGAGGCGACGGATTGACCGACGATACCGGTCTGTATCAGCGGCAGATGGTCTGGGTGCTGTTGTCCCTGCCTGTCTGCGTGCTGGCCGTGCTGATCCCCTATCGCTTCTGGAAAACCCGGGGATTCCTGCTGTTCCTGATCTCGCTGATCCTGCTGGCGATCCCGTATTTCATGCCGGCGCGGGGGGGCTCACATCGTTGGATTCCGCTCGGACCGATTAATTTTCAACCCTCGGAAGTCGTGAAGCTGACCTTCATGATGGCGTTGGCGCAACACCTGATGTTTCGCAGCAATTATCGCCAAATCTGGGGGCTGAGTATCCCGTTCGTGATGACACTGATCCCGATGGGAATGATTCTGAAGGAACCCGATCTCGGCACGGCCATGCTGTTTCTTCCCGTGCTGTTTGCGATGCTGTTCGCCGCGGGCGCCCGCTGGAATCACCTGCTGTTGATCGTGGTGCTGGGGCTGGCCACCGTGCCAGTTGGCTGGCGGTTCATGTCGGCGGAACAGCGGTCGCGTGTCACAACGCTGTTCAGTCAGGTGGACGGTGGCCCCGCGCCACGCGGAGACGGATATCATCTGCATCAATCCAAGCAGATGCTTGCCCTGGGAGGGATGTGGGGAAGCGCGGTGACCGGCCCGGCGACCGATGACGAATTCCTGTATCATTTGCCCGCCTCGCGCACGGACTTCATCTACTGCCTGGTGGGAGAACGCTGGGGATTCTGGGGGTGCCTGGGCGTGCTGCTGATGTATCTGATTCTGTTCGCCAATGGGCTGGCCATCTCCACGCAAACAGCGGAACCCTTCGGGCGTTTGTTGGCCGTGGGAATTGTGACAATCCTGGCAACACAGGTGGTGATCAACACCGGCATGACAATCGGACTGATGCCGATCACCGGGTTAACCCTCCCTTTGATGAGCTACGGAGGTTCCAGTATGGTGATGACCTCGTTTTGCACCGGGCTGTTGATCAACATTGCCCTCCGCCCCGGGTTTGAAGTGACAGGCGAAACATTCCGTTATTGAACACCGCCGCACGACGCTGGCGATGTGTTCGTTGACGCACGCACTGGCGGACAAGCAGGCCAGTGGCACACAACGATGTCCACTGGAGTGGATATCAATACGAATCAAGAGGCCCAAACGTGGCCCGCTTCCTGACGGGCGCGGCTAGTTTGCGCAACAAGCGGCGAGGTTCAACCCCGCCGGGAAATACACCTGTCAGTGTTTTGCCAGCATGATGCGCAGCACGTGGTAATACAGGATCACGGCCAAAAACACAAAAGCCCAGACGGGCACGCGCTGCGTTTCGACCGATTCGGGCTCGGCGGCGGGGGATGGGACCGGAGCGACTTTGTGTTCGATCAGCTTGTCCAGTAATTGCCGGGCATGTTCCCAGTCGTCTGGCAAGTGGGGCTTGAGCTGGCGTGCACACGTTTGAAAGCACACCAGTTGCTCGGGCGATGTTTGCGGATCGAACAGAAAGTTCTGCACTGTCACGCGGGCTTCGCCCGGGGGAGCCAGCATCAGATCGCGAACCCACGTCCGAAAGACAGGATCCAACTGTTCGTCTCGCTGGAGTTTCCGCCAGCGCGAGCCCCAGCGGGCGAACTCTTCCAGTTGCCGAACGCAGTCTTCCAACTCGGGAAATCGGGACAAGCCGGATTTCCTCAGTTCATCCAGTTCGGATAAAATCTGCTTCTCCGGCATTCCCGACATGCGCCTGCGGAGTTGTTCGAGCGAGCGGGCCAGGCGGGGACGTTCTGGTTCCTTGCCTCGATGCCGCCCCTCCGAGTCCGCCACCTGTCCCGTCTGAAGGAAGGATCGGCGCCGCTCGATTTTCTCCGCGGGGGTTACTTCGGAATGCTCTTCGAACACTGCGATCAGATAGTCTTCGGGAGTGGTCATGCAGAGGTCTCCAGTCGAGTCTCGTATCCATCAGGCCGACGTGTCGTCGTCCGTGGTCGTGGGAGAATCGTCGTAGGGAAAGCCGAGTTCCTCCAGGGTGTTCAGCAGTAACTCGCGGATTTCGGCAAAATAATCTCGGTTTCCCGCCCCCAAGGCTTCCTCGAAACTGTCGATCACCTGCTCGAACCGCGCGCGTTCCTCCGCTCGAAGTTCCCCTAGCACACGTTCGGCATACAACAGCAATCGCTGGTGCTGCACATCGTCGCGGGGATAAAACTTGATCGCCGCCAAGCGATTGATGGCCTCCGCCAACTCCGCCCCCTCCAGATGCTGAGCGTGATTGGTCAGGACGGTCCGAAAGCGTTTGCCCGAGTTGGGCACGAACGCTTCGACTTCCAGTAATCCATTCAAGTCGTAGGTGAAACGCACAACCACCTCGGTGCCGGCTGGCCCGAGTGGGACGTCTTGTACGATCAATTCCCCCAGGTACACATTGTCGTCGACCTTGCGGTGTTCTCCCTGATACACCTTCAAGCGGACTTCCCGCTGATTGGCCCGCAACGTGTACACGGTGTCCTCGCGAGAAACCGGTAGTGTCGTGTTGCGGTGAATGATCGGCATGAAGAATCCACCCATTTCCCGACCGGCGAATTCCTTGGTGATATTGATCCCCAGACTGAAAGGGCAGACATCGGTCATCACCATGTCTTCGACGGCGGCATTGTTCTCGATCAGCGCGGCCTGCACAGCTGCTCCCAGAGCCACCACCTCGTCGGGATCGAAGCGGCACAAGGGCTCTTTCTGGAAGATCTCGCGGATACACTCGCGCAGAATCGGCATCCGCGTCGCCCCTCCCACCAGGATCACTTCATCCACCTGGTCGAAACGGAACCCGGCATCTCGCACAACCTTGGAGATCGGACGCCTCATCCGCTCGAGCAAGCCCATGGTCATCTTCTGGAACTGGTCGACCGTCACCGTGGTCCGGGGGGAATCGCTGGCAAAATTCCCCTCCCGATCGGGCAGGCGAATGTCCACGGAGGAAACCTCTCCCAGATCCCGCTTGGCCTGCTCGCACTCCTGTCGCAGCCGCGCCACCAGACGTGGCTGCTGAATCTCCGCCGACTCCAGGTGCAATTGGTGACGTTCCAGGACATGCGCCACCAGTCGATCGGTGAAATCCTCCCCCCCCAGGGTCCCTTCCCCGGCCGAGGCGATAATCTCCAGCGTCCCTTCGAAGACTTCCATCAGGGTCACATCGAACGTACCACCCCCCAGGTCCACCACCAGAATATGCTTTTCCGCCTCCCGGTCGTGAAAGCCGTAAGTCAGGGCGGCGGCCGTGGGCTCGTTGATGATCCGCAGTACGTTCAAACCGGCCAGTTCCCCCGCCAGTTTCGTGGCCCGCCGCTGCAGATCGTTGAAATAGGCGGGCACCGTGATCACCGCGGAAGTGATTTCGCATTGCAGGGCTTCCTCGGCATCCTGCCTCAGCGATTTGAGCACGAAGCTCGAAAGTTCCTCCGCATGCAGTCGATTCTTGTTCAATACGGCGCTTTCCCGGGTCCCCATCCAGCGTTTGAACCGCGAGGCACAGCGTTCGGGACGAGTGACGCGAAGTTCCCTGGCGGCATCGCCCACCAGCAATTCGCCCGAGTCCAGCATCCCTACCACCGAAGGGGTCAGGACCCGACCGTGACGGTTCGGTATCAACTGGGGTTGACCATCGCGAAACACGGCGCACAGGGAATTGGTTGTCCCGAGATCGATGCCGATTATCATGCTTTACGCCCCATCTTATACTGACGCCGCCAGGGACCCATTGGCCTGCCTGGCACATTTCCCTCCACAACCATCCACCCGAAGGACCCGCACCGTCGGGGAACGCCGGGCCAGCACGCATGTGCGAATGTCATTCCCCTGGCTTGCGGACGCCAATCGACAGCAACAGGTTCGCCCACAACGCCTGGTCGCCCGTCTGAATCGTCAGGACCAGGTCGCGCGAAGCCACGGCTTCGTAGAAGTCCCATTTCTGGATCGGTACGAGGGGTACCGGAGAACTGGCCTCGTGCAGGATCCTGCGAAAATCGTCCCAGACCGGTGGATCCTCCTGGGCATAGGGATCATCCGCGGGGATGCCCATCGTATTCACCACATCGATCGGGATTGCGGTCAGCAATACTTCGAGCACTTGCGCAACGGTCACCAGTCCCGGAGCGAGATTCAGCGAGACGAGCTGGGCATTCGGCCCCAGCGTGGAGGAAGCAGGGTAATTCCCATCCGCGATCAGAATTTTGCTGTGATGACCTGCACGGCCGATAATGGCATTGATTTCGGGATGGATCAGTCGGTGCTTGAGCATGAGTGTTCCAGAAAGAAGGGGCGATGCGAGACAACGCTGGTATCATCATGTGTTGACACATGGTGCTGCAATCGACATGTGTCGACGCATGCTATTGTGTAGCGAAGTTCGAATCGGCACAAGCGTCGGCCCGGGGCAAACAGTAGAGCCAGACACGCCAGCGGACCGATAAGCCGCGCCCGACGGGAAGTAGCCTGCCTGTTTCTCCCCTGGGGATTGTCTCGCGAGCAATTCGCCATGGAGGGGATTCCCCGGGCTATCTCTCGACGATGTTCCCCAAGACGATCAATTCCCTCCCCCGGTGGGAATGGTCGCCGCCGCGATGCCAAACAGCGCGGATTCCAGCAGATTGCGTTCGACGAACGCCCCCACGGCTTCCAGTGCTTTGTAACGGAGCATGACGATATCCCCGGGTTGAATCAGCACGCGTTCGCTGGGATCGCGAATGGCGCGGTAGAGATCGACCTTGATGGAAACCTGCTGCCCATGGGGCAACTGCCGCAGAATCACCACGTTGCTCGCGCTGATAGTGACGTCGCCGTTGATGGCCGACACGCCTCCTATCTGGCGACTCGTGTTCTGCTGATTGGCCGCCTGGGCAATCGCAATGGCCCCCAGAACATCCAGGTCGTAATCGCGCGGCAACGTAAACTGTCCGCCACCCAACAGGCCACCCGTGTAAAAGATTTCGGTTTCCCGCGTTTCAATAAAGACGATATCTCCATCCTGGAGCAGCACATCCTCGGGCCGAATCCGGGGTGTTTCCCCCGGCTTGAGGCGTACCGGAATTTTGATCACGTGGGAACTGTTCATGGTGGGATCGTTAAACCCCGCGGCAGGGCCGAATTGGGGATTCCAGTGATCCGCCAGCACATGTTGCACGGAAGGGGGTAAGCGGTTGTCGGGAACATAACCGCCGAACGCCGACTGTGGCATCGGACTGGGAGGAACCAGCATGCCCCCCCCGTATCCGCCCTGGGGCTGGGAAGGCGATCCTTCCACAATCGCCCCGTATTCCGCTTCATACCCGTACGGTCCGGGCAGACCGTGCTGCAGCGGAGGCACATTCATCAGGCCTGGCCCGGTGAGTGGCAGGGAAGGCATAGGCGCAACATCGGATGCTCCCGAAAAGGAATCGTCACCCGACCAATCCCCTGCATCCATGCCCGCCCGCAATTCGTCCAGGGGATTCGTGGCATGGAAATTCCGGGCCTGTACCTGGTGAATCGCATAACCTGGCTGTGGGGGTAACGGAGTCATCGGTCCCGGCCGTGGAACAGGATTCGGGTAGTGCCCGACGAAGCCCTGCGTAGGATAAGCTGCGTTTTCAACCACGGGTTGGGGTATGTAGTCCTGATCTACCTGCTGCAGTTCCTGACGCCACCCCGGTTGCGGCCCAGGGTATTCTTCTTCGTAGGCAACCTGTTGAATGCCTCCCGGATTCCGAAGATTCCGGGCGCTTGTCGAAACGGAGGGAGTGGGAGACGGCCAGGACGAATTCGGCGTGGGGACAAACTGCTGGGTCGGAGTCGGCTGATAAGACCCAGGCGGCAGACCGGCCTGCGCATGAGATAGATGCTGGCGACGGATAATGTAAATCGTGTTCTCCGCATCGAGGCCTGGCAGGCCCCCCGTGCGTGCCAACGCATGCAAGACATCGTTGTGATAAATTGGCAGATCGATCGCCTGCCCGTTCCCCCGCTTGGTTTGCCCCAGATTGATCGAGAGTCCCTGGGCAAATTCGGTTCCCCCCGGACCGCCCGACTCCTGCCTCAGCACCAGCACGCGGACCTGCCGGGGCCGCTGCAGCGATACAATAATTCGATCCTGCCCCGCCCGCAAAATATCCCGCTCGGTGGTGTAAATGTATCGCAATTTTTCCTCGACCTGGCGAATCGTCAGGCCTCGCACCATAATCGACCCGACCATCGGCAAAGAAAGCGTGCCATCATCCCGCACCGAAATCGGATAACCTATCGCGGGGGGAAGATCCGGAGACTGGGGGACGGTGATCGGCGGCGCCTCGCCCGGTCGTCCCAGCACGCCTTCGATATAGATCCCCAGCACATCTCCCCCATCGACATAGTGTTGATGAGGGGGAACCTGAGCCAGCAGCGACAGGTCAATTGTCGATTCATCCGCTCGAGAAACGGCATGATATTCTGGAGGCAAGGCACTGGCCGGTATGCCGGGTATCGGACGGAACGCCGCGCAGCCGCTCATGGCCAGCACGGCCGCCGATATCATCGCCCACGCGAAGGGTTGAGTTGTCGATCTCATCATGGTTGCGGTGGTTCCTTGTTGCGTTCCGCTTGCCTGGCGAACGTGTTTTCACCTCGCCCGTTCCACTGAACGCTCACCTGTTCATGCATTTCCCTGCATGGCTGCGAACCGAGTGCACGGAATGTCTTCGATCGTAATATCGTCCCCGGGGCAGTGACACACCATCCGAATTGCCCAGCCTCAAGATCGTTACAGCGTCTAAAATCAGAAACTTCGACAAAATGCCCCCAGTTTACCTATAATTCCAGCCACGGTTGGCGGAAGTCTCCCCTCGATACCGACCGCTCCGGGGCGAACCCCTCTCGATTCTTTCGCCCAGCCCGTCTAAGATGACGTCATGAGCCAGTTTGCAGAACACTCCAGCACTCCGGAACCTCCCCAAGGCGAGCAGGCGGACCAGACTCCGACTGCGGGGCCCGCGCATGGGGAGCGGCTGGAACCGCGCGACAAAGTCCGCCAGTTTCCCACGACCCCGGGCGTGTATCTGATGAAGGACGCCGAGGATCGGGTGATTTACGTGGGCAAGGCCGTGAACTTGCGCGCCCGGGCAGGAAGTTACTTTCTGGCCGCCGCCGCCGAGGAACGCCGCACCGCCGACCTGGTCCGAGAAATCGCCGATATCGATTACCTGCCGGCCGAGACGGAAGTGGATGCCCTGCTGCTGGAAGCCCGGCTGATCAAGGACATTCAACCCCGTTACAACACGGAACTGAAGGACGACAAAACCTTTCCCTATCTGGAAATCACCACGCGGGAAGATTTTCCCCGTGTCGAGTTCACCCGTACGCCCCGCGCGCGAGGAACGAAGTTGTATGGGCCCTTCACCAGCGCCGGTCAACTGCGGGAAACTATCACCGTCCTCCAGAAGATCTTCCGGTTCCGCACCTGCAGCCTGGATATCGAGGAGCAGGACGAAAAATGGCGCTGGTACCGCCCTTGCCTGCTGGCGAGTATCAATCAGTGCACCGCCCCGTGCAATCTGCGCATCGGCAAGGAGGAATATCGCCGGGATATTCAAAAACTGCGCATGTTTCTCGATGGAAACCGCACCCGCCTGCTTCGCGAACTCGAACAGGAAATGCAGGAGGCGGCCAGGAATCTGCAATTCGAGAAGGCGGCCCGCTTGCGCGATCAGCTCGAAGCCCTGAAGTCGATCGAACTCCGTGGCGAAGTCGATACTCATCAACAACCGGAAGTCTTTTTCATCGATCCCAAAAAGGGGCTGGCGGGACTCAAGAAAATTCTCGATCTGCCCGAACTCCCCCGACGCATCGAGGGGATGGATATCGCCCATTTGCAGGGGGGCGAGACCGTGGCCTCGCTGGTCCAGTTCATCG
Organism: Planctomycetota bacterium; assembly: GCA_014584345.1. Lineage (GTDB taxonomy): Bacteria > Planctomycetota > Planctomycetia > Planctomycetales > Planctomycetaceae > Rubinisphaera. The sequence goes on along the minus strand of JACTNB010000013.1, from coordinate 574,693 downwards.
ATGGGCTGCCATTCAAGCACGGTTACCGCCGCTACAAAATTCGCAGCGTGGACGGCGTGGACGATTTCGCCTCGATGCGAGAAGTCGTGTCGCGGCGTTTGCGGAGCCTGCAACAGCAGGGAGAATCCTTTCCCGATCTGCTGCTGATCGATGGGGGAAAAGGGCAGTTGAACGCTGCCCTGGAGGCGATGCGGGCCATCGATGTGACTCCTCCCATGACGATCTCGCTGGCAAAGCGGGAAGAGGAAATCTACCTGCCCGGCGAAGCGGAACCGCGACGCGTTTCACGTGATTCCTTCGGGCTGCGGCTGCTGCAATACGTGCGAGACGAAGCCCACCGCTTCGCACAGCATTACCACCATCTGCTTCGCCGAAAGTCTACCTTCGATGAATAACCCTTCTCCCCCCACGCCCGATAGGCCGGAATTTAATCCGCATGGGGAGCAACTGACACGGCGCGACTGGTCGTTCCTGATCTATCTCGGCCTGCTGGGGTTGCTGCCGTTGATTGCAGCCGTTGTGCTCTGCCTGATCCTGCTGACACGCTATCCGAATTTCGACACCCTTCCCAAGGGACCTGCTCCCCTGCCGGAACAGCACTCGGGCCAGCAGCCGTAGGCTTTCAACCCTCCTCGCCTTCCTCGGCTTCGCCGCGCGGGCGGAAATACACCTTGATCGGGACTTCCTTGAAAGGAAGCTCTTCCCGCAAATAACCCAGAAAGTACCGTTTCCAACTCGAATCGAACAGAATCGGCTGATTGCATTTGACCACAATCGTAGGAGGCTCGGTGGCGACCTGGGTGGCATAATAAATCTTGGGGCGTTTGTTGCGTCGCATCGGCGGGACATTCCGTTCCACGGCCTGCTCCACAACCTTATTCAGTTTGCCGGTGGAAACCCGTAGCCGCCCCTGCTTATAGATCGTTTGTGCCAGATTGATCAACTTGCGGGTGTTCTTCCCTTCCTTGGCCGTGACAAACGCAATCGGCACGTGCCGCATGGAAGCAAAGGTTTTGATCAGGTACTCGGCCCACTTCTCCGTGGTCATCCCGGCTTCGAGTCCCAGGTCCCATTTATTGACGACGAAAATGCAGGGCTTGTAGTGCTTTTCGATTTCCTCGACCAGTTGCTTGTCGACTTTGGAAATCGTCTTGGTCGCATCGAACATCATCAGCACCAGACTGGCCCGGCGAATACTCTTCTGCGCCCGGACCAGTCCGTAAAATTCGATGTCGTTGGCCAGCGATTTTTTCTTGCGCACCCCGGGCGTGTCGATCGCCACGAACGATTTCCCATCCAGTTCGAAGCGAACATCCACGCTGTCGCGCGTGGTGCCCGCGATTTCGCTGACGATCATCCGTTCTTCCTGGGCCAGCGCATTGATGAACGAACTTTTGCCGACATTCCGGCGCCCCACAATCGCCAGTTGCATCTCGGGTTCCGCGGAAAGTTCCGCTCCCTCTGCCTGCTCGCTCGCTTCGGCTGCGGGGAGCCTTTCCAGCAGCATCTCCAACAGCAGATCCCGATTGCGATTCGCCTTGACGCTGATCTGCAGCAACGGAGCATCGGCCAGACCGTAGAATTGCGGCAGTTCCAGATCGGTGCGAGTCGATTCACATTTGTTGACAACCAGCAGTTTCGGGAGATTTATCCGCCGCAATTTTTCCGCAACTTCCTGATCCAGCGGCGTCACCCCCGTCAGGCCGTCGGTCACAAACAGAATCAGATCCGCTTCTTCCAGGGCGGTTTCGATCTGCCGCTCGACATCCGCGGACAGGTCGTCGCTGTCCACAATGCCGATTCCCCCCGTGTCGATCAATTCGAAATAGCGTTCCCCGTGATGCGCCAACTGCGTCACGCGATCCCGGGTGACTCCCGCCGTGGGATCCACCACCGAGATCATCTTGCCGGACAGCCAATTGAAAATGGAGCTTTTCCCCACGTTCGGCCTGCCCACGATTACCACTTTGGGTACTGCCATGCTTCTTCCGCCAATTTCTTCCGTACGATGACTCAAAACACCAGATCACGCTCTTCTGGTAACCAGACACCGCCGCCCGGTCCTCTTCGGAACTCAGGTTTCACACGGTCTCCTGTTTTCCGCTTCCGTTGTGGACTTGCATCGTACTCGATCAGGGGAAGCCTTTCAGGAAAATACCACGCGCATGCAAATACCCGAACCACGATGCACGGGCAAGCCCCGAAGACTCCAGACCATACCCGCCGACCGTCACCATGGCTGTTATCGTGCCGCCGTGACGGATGCAAAGCCCTGCTTGCCTGGTGGCGTTTAACCGTTTTGCGATTCAAAATCCCGCATGAACTGCACCAGCGCTGCCACTCCCTCCGCGGGAAACGCGTTGTAAATGCTGGCACGCATGCCTCCCACGCTGCGGTGCCCCTTCAATCCATCAAAACCCGCGGCCTTGGCGGCGGCGATGAATTTCGCATCCAGTTCCTCGTTCCCCGTCACAAAGCAGACATTCATCAGGGAACGGCTATCGGCATCGGCCGTCGCTCGGAACAGGGAACTCTGGTCGAGATAATCGTACAGCGGCCTGGCCTTGGCCGCGTTGTTCGCGGCCATGCCCGACAGCCCACCCTGACGCTCAATCCATTGGAAGATCAACCCCATCACATAGATGCCGAAGGTTGGCGGCGTGTTGTACATCGAATCATTTTCGGAATGCGTGCGATATTGCAGCATGGCCGGCAGCGTCGCGGGCCCGCGTTCAATCAGATCCTTGCGAATGATCACCAGTGTCACGCCGCTCGGGCCGAGATTTTTCTGGGCGCCCGCGTAAATCAGACCGTACTTCGAAATATCCAGCGGGCGGGAAAAAATGTCGCTGCTCGCATCGCAGATCAAAGACGTCCCAGCGGGGATAACCGGCTCGGAGGCGAACTGCGTCCCGAAAATGGTGTTGTTCGAGGTGAAATGCACATACGCCGGGTTATCGCTGTAGCTCGTCTCCCGCGGAATATAGCAGAAATTGCGGTCCTCGCTGCTGCACGCCGTGTGTGTCTTGCCGAACAACTTCGCTTCCTTCTGCGCCTTCTTCGCCCAGGAACCGGTCACCAGATAATCCGCGGTTCGATCCGCGGACAGCAGATTCATCGGAACCATGAAAAACTGACTGGAAGCCCCCCCCTGCAGAAACAGCACTGCATAGTCGTCTGAGATTCCCGCAAGTTTGCGGCAGTTCGCTTCCGCCTGCTCTGCAACCGCCATAAAGGCTTTGCCACGATGGGAATGCTCCATAATCCCGATCCCGGTATTTCCCAGGGAGAGCAGGTTCTCGCGGGCTTCTTCCAGAACTTCCACGGGCATAACGGCGGGACCAGCGGAAAAATTGTACAAGCGATTCATAACAGCCTCGAAAAGGGTGCCTCTAAGCGAATTAAACAGTTCCTGCACACAGAATACCGATTCCTCCTGCCGCTTGCGAGTGCCCCAACGGCAAATCCCCCCTTAACCCCCGAGGAACAGCCCGCGAACCGCTTCCGCAGCCGCCTGCCCTGCCTGAAAGGCCCCTTCCACACGGTCCCCGGCCGACCAGTCGCCACAGGCAATCAGCCCTAGGCCGGGATCGACCAGGCACCCGGCGGCCAAGGGGGACACGGGCAGCGCGTACATCCAGCGATGCTGCGAATACTGAATCGGCTCGGGCAAGGGACGCCCCAATGCCGCCGAGAACGCCGCCAGCAACGCGGAGGCAATCTGTTCCGGCGAACGGGAGAGCATCTGTCGCGACCAATCGGGAGAGGCATGCAATACCCAGTTATCCGGCGCGCGGGGCCGCCCCGGTTTGCTCCGTTCCCGGGCTATCCAGCGCAAGGGAGACTCCTGCACGAATCCCGCACTGAATGCCACCGGAATGTCCTGGGCAAAACTGACCATCCCACACCAGCACGGGCCAAGCTGTACCGCCGACAATTCCTCCCGAAAACAAATTTCCTCGGGCAGTAACTCCACGGCCTGGGGGGCGGGCAGCGTGCAGACTATCGCCGCAAATTCTTCCTCCAGAACCAGTTCGCGGGCCGTCTGCACCCGTTCCGCGGCAACGCGCCAATGTCCGCCTCCCCGAGACAGACCCGTCACGCGAACCCCGCATTGAACATCCAATCCCAGAGACAGATCCTTGCAGATTGCGTTCATGCCAGGCACGCCGACGTAGCGTACGTCTCCATTCCCCGGATCGGGGCCACACTGGCCGCGCGTCAGCGTAACGAAGGGCCCCTCCCAGGGAGATACCACTCCACGGGTAATCCAGTCTTGCACCTGCTCGCGAAAAGCGCTACTGCGTGCCGTGAAGTACTGCGCTCCATGATCGAATTGCAGATCGGGATGGGCCGAATTTCCGGGGATCCGTCGCAGCGACATCCGCCCCGATACCCCCCGCCCCTTGTCAAACACCCGCACCTCCAGGCCCGCAGCGGCCAGCGCGCGGGCACAGATCAAGCCCGACAGCCCGGCTCCGATCACCGCAATGCGAACTGGTTCCATCTCATGCCTTTCCGGTTCGATGTTTCGACATTTCGGCACGCATTATACACCGAAACGTACCTGCAGTGCCCGCGACACCCAGCAGCCCGCTGCTGGCGCCGCAGGCTCAGGCACGATCGAACAACCGACCCGAGACGAAGCCGCGCGATCAGAGCGCGAGAAAATTCTTGAGCAGTTGCACTCCCGATACGGTCAGAAAACTTTCCGGATGGAACTGCACGCCGTGAATCGGATACTCGCGATGCCTCAGCCCCATCAGCTCGGGGGGGTGATTTTCGTCGGCCGACCACGCCGTCGGAATCAGGCAGTCGGGGAGCGAGTCCTCGGGAACCAGCAAGCTGTGATAACGCGTCGCCACGAAGGGATTGTCCAGCCCCTGGAACACGCTTTCCCCCGTATGCCGAATCAGCGAAACCTTGCCATGCATCAGGCGATCGGCCCGGACTACGCGTGCCCCATAAACATCGGCAATCGACTGATGCCCCAGGCAGACGCCCAGCAGCGGAAGTTCCGGGCCGAATCGGCGGATCACGTCGCGCGAAATGCCAGCTTCCACGGGAGTGCAGGGGCCGGGCGAAATAATGATTTTCTCGGGCTGCAAGTCGGCAATTTCGTCCAGCGTGATTTGATCGTTGCGATAGACCTGAATCTCCAGGCCGGGGTCGATTTCCCCCAGTCGCTGAACCAGGTTGTAGGTAAACGAATCGTAATTATCGAGAACGAAGATCATCGCGGAACATTCTGGCCGGAGAGCATCAACCGGCAGCGGGACGGCGGGGTGGCGCGAATTTCACTTTTTCCACATAGCGGACCGGCTTGCCGGTTTGCGGGCTGATATAGCCGGTGCAGGCGGAAACGGCGGCAATCACATGGCGGTAGTGCAGATTATAGTCCGCGTCGATTTCGACTTCGAGTTCATCCGCAAAGGGATTGTCGCGGCGACCGATCAACTTGCCAATTTCCGCGTTCAGGCGATCGAAGGCAAGATAATCGTTGCCGAGTTGCCGCTGCCCCATCTGCAGGCTGGCCAGGGTGCCATCCGTGTTGGCAATCAACCGCACCTTGATCGGGGGAGGCTTGATCTCGTTCGATTCCTGGGCCTGTTTTCCCAGGGGCATGTTGATATTGAAATCCCCCTCGACGGGGATGATTTTCAAGGTCAACATGAAGAAGATCAGCAATTGAAACACCACGTCAATCATGGGGGCCATCTGGGCCTCGATTTTGGTGGCGGTGATACGTGAAGCTCGTGGACGCATGGATGCCTCGGACGTCGCTGGGACGCTGCAAGTCGCCTACTTGACCAGTTGTTTGGCCCGCAGGGAGAATTTTTCAAATCCGTTTTCTTGTGCCAGTTTGATTAATTCCTGAATCATGCCCGTGGGGGTCTCGGCGTCGGCCCGGATTTCGATGGACATTTCCCGATTCCCCTCGGGCCCGTACAGCGCCTGGGCGACGCGTTTTTCCTCGCGCAGTTGCCGACCGTAGTCCAGCACGCGAATCATGTCGTCCCCCTGGAAGACATACGCTTCCGGGTCGGTCTTTTCCCCGTCCTTATCCCGGTTGAACCCGATATTCACCACGAGGACCTTGTCGCGGCTGGTTTCGGGCGGGCGCGCCAGTTGATCGCTGGGCAGCTTGACCCGCTCGTCGGCCTGCGTCTGTTCGAAGTTGGTCACCAGCATGAAGAAGGCGATCAACTGAAAGACCACGTCGATCATGGGGGTCATGTCGGGTTCGAGAACCGTGGAAGACGTTTTTTTGTAACGCACGCGTCACTCTCCGGGACGAGAAAAAAACTCGAGACTGCTGGCCAGGCCTCCCTGCCGCGAGATCAGGCTTGCGGGGGCTGTGATTTTCCGATTGGCAGGCGCCCCATCAGTCCTTCGCTGATCATGCCCACTTCCAGCATGTAGCGGGCCACGCGATTGCGTAACATACTGTAGGCCACCATGGCGGGAATGGCGACGGCCAATCCTTCCAGAGTGGTGAACAACGCCGTCGAAATCCCGTCCGCCAACTCGCTGGGCTTGGGGGCCACCGTTGCCGTGGCAATCTTCTGGAACGACAAAATCATCCCGTACACAGTTCCCATCAGTCCGATCATCGGGGCGACCGAGGCGATCAAGGCCAGATAGCTGAGGCGATGCTCGTAGTTCATGTTTTCCTCTTCGCCCACTTCCTGCATCCCTTCGATGGCCGCGGAGTATCCGCGATCCAGGCGACTCATCCCGACCGACAAAATGCGGGCTATCAGGGAATCGTCCGCCTTGGAAAGATCGTAGGCTCCCTTGTAATCCTTGGCTTCGAGTTTCTGCTGAAACTCGTTGACGAAATCGCCGGGGATGAAGACATCCCGCTTGACCTGCATCACGTTGGTCATGACCAAGGCCATCATCACGATCGACAGCACCATCAGGATGGCCCCGAAAATCCCTGAGGCGTTGATCATCCACATCAGAAAGCTTTGTTGTTTCGGGCCATCATTGTTGCTCGACGCCGGAGCTTCGCTCGCCGCAGGGGCTTCGCTCGCCGCAGGGGCTTCGGGAGCCGGGGTTGCCTCGCCATCCTGGGCCTGTGCAACGGCGGGGAATACTCCCCAACTGCCGGTTAGTACCGTCCCCCAGACCAACGCCAGGCACAGTACCATTCCCAACCCAAACCGCGATGATGCCTGTTCTCCGATTGTCGCGCGCACGTGTCGTTTCTCCCGAAAAGTCTCAATAGAGCGTTGTTTAAGGATGCCTGGAAACAGGAGAACTCCACCGGGCGTTCTCTTCTGCCGAGTGATTCGTATCGGCCATTCCAGAAGCTCCGCACCGCCGATGGTTTAGACCGAAGGCTCGGGCGACTGCAAATGAAGCCGTTCTTATACTTCCCGCGATCTCCCCCCGTTATGACGGAGCGAGAATTCGTCATAATGACATGCAGTGATACCAGAGGCAACCAGACGCGGAGAAATTCCCGGCCGATTGCGGGAATTTTCTGGTTCAGGAGCCTGTCAGTTTTTTGGTCCAGGGGCTGTTGGGGTATCGTGTTTCCAGTGTAGCCCGGGCCTCTTCCGCGCGTCCGGGCTGCCCCATAATCGGCCAAAGCTTGGACAGATTGTAGAGGGATTCCGCATGAAAATCCTGTTGTCCTGGAAACAAAATATCCACCAGCAGAAAGGCCATCAGGGCTTCCTGGTTATTTCCCTGTCCCAGCAAGGAGGCCCCGCGTCGCACTTGGGCTTCCGCTTGCAGTCGGGCGTCGTTTTCATCGGCCCGCGCGACCACGTCGGCCAATAATTTCAGGGCTTCGTCATACTGGTTTTTCAGATTCAGACAGGTGGCTTTTCCCAGCATGGCATCCAACTGCCGCTGCCGGGTCGCTTCGTCCTTTCCGGGAGCCTTCAAGACCCCTTCGAATGCCTGCAGTGCCTGGTCGATCTGCCCCTGGGCCAGCATGACCCGGGCCTTCGAGGATTGGGCCGCCAACTGATAATCCTCGAACGGGGACCGCTCGATTACGGTGAACGTGGCCTCTGCCTTCAGATAATCACCCGAAGCCAGATACAAACGCCCCAGATAGTCCATCGCTTCGTAATACCGAAAGCTGTCGCTGTTTCCATCGGTAAACGCCTTCATGCGGGTAATCGCATCCGGCAGGCGGGTATCGTCCTGCAGGGCAATTTTCCCCAGGCTGCGGGCAATGAAAAACTGCAGGTCGGCCCGAATGTAGGTCGACGTGGCCGGGGTTTCGTCGAGCACCGTTTGATAACTATTGATCGCCTCCTCGAAATTGCCGTTGTTCTCCTGGCCCATGGCCCCCCGCATGACGGCGGAGGTCCCATCCCATTCGATCTGGGCGATGTCATTCACGGGGATTTTGACGTCCGCCCCTGTCTGGGGCTTCAGTGTGACTTCCGTCTTGGTGACGGCCGTCACGCTGCCGGAAAGCCGATTCTGCACGCTTTTCCGGGTGATAATATCGATCGCGTAGCCTGGCGCGGCCAGCAGCGCCAGCACAATCAGGGGCAGGGACAATCGCATGAGAAACGTATTCGACACGGGCCACTCCAATGATCTGAAATCTTTATCTGAAGGCTGAGGGATTTTGTAGGCTTCGCGGGCGGTGCCCGGCATCAGGTTTGCTCGGGCGGACGACGTCGCGTCCGTTTCTGTTCACCCGGTTGCTCGGGCTTGCCTGGTTGCGGCCTCCGCTGTTGCTGTTCCGGTGATCGTTTTTGTTCGCTGCCGGGCTCCCGGGGACGGGCGCGGACCGGTTTCCCCTCGGGTGTGGCGGAACTGCTGGTTGCCTCCACGGGGCGGGACCGCCGTTTCGGTTCGGCTGCCTCCCCGGGAATGCTGAGCGACTTGGGAGCCGCTGCCACCAGTTCTCCGATCGACCGTTGATGCGATTTCTTCCCCGAGGTGGCGAACATGTATCCCGCCACCCCCAGCCCCACCAGCAGAAACACCCCCATGAGCAGGTAACTGAAGGTATCGCTTTGAGGCTCTGCCGGTTTCTGCGGGGTGACTGCCTTGGTGGCAGCCTCGGCCTCGGCTTGTTGCTGTCCCGTGTCGTAATTGCTGGAGGTATTATTCTGGGCCAGGCTTAAATCGGGTTTAGCCAGCGGAATCACCGCCTCGCCCAAATTACGCAAGATTTCCTGATAGACATCGTCAAACCGAGCCCACCAGGGGGTTTCGGGCAGATCGGGAGTGATGCTGGTAAAGGCCAGCAGTTCCAGCTTCGCCCGCTTGAGCTGTTCCTCGGAGGCTTTGAGATCGTTGGATTTTTCCGCGTATTGCAGTCGGCTTTCGGCCATTCGGAAGCGGGCTTCCCGGTTTTTCTCGGCATATTCGGGTGTTCCCTGGCCGGAATCGATCAACATTTGCAAACGCATGGAAATCTGGCCCCACCCCCAAATGACGGTTCCATCCTCGAATTTGTTTCCCTTGATAGCACTCAGTAAACGCTCGGGGTCCTGCTGGTTCCCCCAAGTCTGATAGAGCGAAGCAGCTTCGATTTGAGCATCCAGCGCTCGAGGGTTTTCCTTCAAAATTTCCTTCACGATCGCTTCACCCGATTCGAAATCCCCTTCCTGCCGACGACAGTTCACCAGTCGCAGTTTCACGCCCGTCATGCGGGCCGCGTCGATAAAAGCGGGATTGCTGGTGCCGCGCTTGATGATTTCATCGTAAGTGCGAGCAGCCGAGGCATAAAACTGTTTTCGCTTGTCCGGAGATTCTTCCGAGCCTTCCGCCAGCCCGAAATACGTCTCGGCAATCCAGATCAGCGAGCCGTAGGTCTGGCCATCCTTCCGCTCGAACAATTTACCCAGGAACGACTCGAAGCCATTGCGGACTTCGTCCAGCCTTTTCTGGTCCCCCTGCTTGCGAAGCCGCTCCAGTTCGTTTTGCAGCTCTCGGCCCAGCTCGACATACACGGCGGTCAAGGCTTCCCCCCCGGACTCCCCGGCGACTTTTTCCAGCTCGGCTCGGGCGGCTTCCGCTTTTTCCAGCTCGCGCACGCCGATGTAGGCCCGCAGCAACTGCTGATAGGCAAAGCTTGCAAAAGTGCTGCTCTTGACGTTGAAATCCTCCCTCGGGCGGGCTTCCCCTTCCGCCAGCGCGATCGCCTTGACGACCGAATGAGGATCTTCGGTCATCAACTTGATGGCTTCGGCTTCCTTACCCCGCATAATCTCGATTTGTGCCAGCGAGACCTTGGCCCGAGTGATTTCCGGTGGCGTGGCCGTCGCGGCGGGGACACCTGCCTGCTTCTTGTTAATGCCGTTCGTCAAATGCTGGGCGGCTTGATCCTGCCAGGATTTCAGGTCGGCGGGACTGGCAGAGACCTGTTCGTTCACCAGCGCGGTGAGATAGGCATTCCAGTATGCCTGTCCGGCCTCGATTTGGGCGTCCGCATATTGCTGTGCCGTCGCCGGTACCTGGGCATACCACCGGGCGGCATCGAGCGGCTTGTTGCCGCGGCGGTAGATGCGGCCCATTTCCATCCGCGCATCGGTGGCACGATCGGAATCGGGCCAGTTCGTCGCAATCGACTCGCAAACAGCGACCATCAATTCCAGGATGTCATCCTTCACGTTTTCCGGGGCATCGTTGTACCCCTGGGAGAATCCCGCCATGGCGAGATAGGCCCCGTCGAGCGCCATCGCGGGATCACTCTCGCGGGCACGCTGGGAGAGATATTGCCCCACCACCGCCGTCTCGAAACTCTTTCGCTGCAGATAGAACATGTAGGCCAGTCGGTAACGGGTCGCATTGATCTGGGATGCGGCGGTGGCCTGATTGGCTAATCCCAATGCCAGCCGATACAACCGCTCGGTTTCACTCAGGAGTGCCTGCAGTTCTTCCTCAAGCTTGGCCGCCTCTTCCTTTTTCTTCGCAGCCTCCGCAGCCTTCAGCTTGTCGCGCAGTTGCCCGATCTGTTCCAGCATGCTATTGGCCATGCCGAACGCTGTGTCGAAATCCTTGGGATCCCCCGGTTCCCGATCCAACGCCACCAGCACCCGTTGAATCATGCTGTTCGACACATCCTTGTAGGGACCCGCGTACTTGTTGACCTCGCGGGCATTCTCCAATGCTTGCCGCAACAAACGGACGCGATCCGGTTCCGGCGTGGTGCGATCCAGAGCCAGCGATTCCTGCGCCTTGGCCATTTCCCAGCGAATTCCCAGCCCCGTCTGCGACCGGGACGCCGTGCGATTCTGCTTGATCCAGTCCCCCGCTTCCTGAATCACCAGTTGATAGTCCTTGCGCGTCTCGTGATTCAGACAGATCAGGCGGAAATGCCGCACCTGCTGCTGCAACCGCTTCAGCCCGGTGGACTGCCCGGCATGCCCCAGCAGTTCGTCGTAGATCCCCAGGGCCTTGCGGATATCGTCCTGTTCCTCGAAGCACTTTCCCTGCATCGTGCGGGCATACAGCCCCGCGTACTGACTGCGGTATTTGCTGTGCAGATCCTCGAATTCCAACGAGGCCTGCTTCAGTGTGTCCACGAACGGCTTCGTCCCCTTGTCGTGGGTTTGCGCCTCTTCGTAGGTGCAACTGGCCAGATCCAACTGGGCCCGCATGTACAATCCCTCGGCGGTGGCTCGGGCGGCCCGCTTGGCCGTTTCGTCTTCGGGAATGTACACGCCATAACTTTCCCATTCCTGCTTGTAGGCATCGTGGGCCTTCTTGAAAATGTCGCGCGCCTGTTTGATCAGTCCGCGTGCATCCTGCTGGAACTTCACCCGGTTTTCCGCATTCGAGGGAGAACGCGAACGCCAGATCAACACCTGGGCCTTTCCCAGCATGATCCGCCCCAACTCCGTGCTGGCAACCGCGGTGAGTGCGTGATTCGGAGAGTCCTTCAGGAACTTCTCCAGCGAAGCCTGAGCTTGATCGAGTTGGGCCGCCTGAGTTTCCGGATTCTGTACGAACTGCGAACCTTCCACCAGGGTGACCGCCCGCTCGTAGGGGACGATCGCCTTGATTTCGGCAGGCACGTCGCCGCGCTCTTCCAGCGACTGCAGATATTGCATGGCCGTATCAAAGTATTGCCGGGATCGCAAACCCTGCAGAAACTTCAAATATGGTTCCTCCGCCTGCAGCGTCCGCGGTGCGCAGACGCCGAGCAGCACCAGCACACTGGCCATGGCAAGGAACAAGCGAACAATACGACCTGGGCGTTTTCCGCCAAGAGGAATCTGCTGTGGCTGCGAGAACTGCATGAGTCAACTCGAATCGAGTGAAAAGGACAGGCCCAACGGACCGGCTGTGCCGGGCACGCCGCCAGACTCTAGTATTTAGATTTTTCAGGTTTACGCTGCCGACGGATATTTCGGCAATCGAACATGTCAGCACGTTGCTGCTTTATCACCATATAAAACGGACTCCATACTTCGCAATCGTCCGCCGACTTTGCGAAAAAAAATCCCGCCACACACGCTTTCCTTCGACGGGTTCGCTGCAGACTTCCTCCGAACATGCCGCGGCACTTCTGCAGGCAGAATGTTCTCGGCTCGCATGCCATCAACAACGAGATGGGAATCGCGAACTATTCATTCCGCACCACGTCGAGTTGATCCAGGAACCACGAAAGCTCCTCCTGCACATGATCCTGCAGTTTGCCCATCCGCACCTGCAGATACGCCCCGGCAATCACCAGGGGAATGGCAACCGCCAACCCCAATGCCGTGGTGAACAGGGCAAAACTGATTTCTCCAGCAAGTGCCGAGGGGTCTCCCCCCGTCTTTTGTGTATCCGCAATCTTGGCAAAGGCCTGTATCATCCCCGCCACCGTTCCCAGCAACCCCAGCATCGGGGCCGACTTGACGATCGTATTGATCCAGGAAGAGGCATATTCCAGATCGGACAGGACATCCCGCTCGAATTTTTCCGCTAGATTCTGCCTCAGTTTCGTCGGGGAACGATCGAGTTGTTCCAGCGCCACCAGCACCATCTGAGGCACTCCCTTCGACCAGAATTCTGGCGAATCACACAGTTCCCCAATCCCCTTCCAGTCCCGCCGCGAAAGGGCCTCCTGGGTTCCCTCCCGAAAACGGGCCGTGGCGGGCGGATTCATCCGCTTCTCGGATATTTTACGCGCCAGCAGGATCACCTGGAAGACGCCGAAAACTGCCACCAGGCCCAGAGCGGCATAAATAGCATTCGCGGAAAAGGCAAAAATCGGTGCGAAATTGATATCCATGATGCGTGGAGCCAGTAACTGGGGGATCAGGGAACGGAGAACCGCGGACGCTTACTTCCAATCCATGCCGAGTTCCTTCACCAGGAAGGCCCACATATCGGCAATTTCCTCGATCTGCTTGGACGTCGGCTTGCCGGAACCGTGCCCTGCCTTGGTTTCAATGCGGATCAATACAGGATTGTCTCCCTGGTGGCATTCCTGCAGGCGGGCCGCGAATTTGAAACTGTGCCCCGGCACCACGCGATCATCGGTATCCGCCGTGGTGACCATGGTCGCGGGATATGCCGTGCCCGGCTTCAGATTGTGATAGGGGGAATAGGCCAGCAACGTCTTGAACTGCTCGGGATCATCCGACGAACCATATTCGTCCACCCAATACCGGCCCGCAGTGAACTTCTGGAATCGCAACATGTCCATTACGCCGACCGCCGGCAAGCAGGCCTTGAACAGGTCGGGCCGCTGGGTCATGCAGGCCCCCACGAGCAAGCCGCCGTTGCTGCCCCCCTGAATGGCCAGCTTGCTGGTGCTGGTGTACTTGTTTGCGATCAACCATTCCGCCGCCGCGATGAAATCGTCGAAGACATTCTGCTTGTTGTGAATCATGCCTCCCTTATGCCAGGCTTCGCCGTATTCGCCGCCCCCACGCAGATTCGGCACGCAAAATACCCCCCCCATTTTCAGCCACTGCGCCCGGCTGATGGAAAAGTACGGTGTCAGCGAGATATTGAATCCGCCGTACGCATACAGCAGTGTCGGGTTACTGCCATCCAGCTTCAGGCCCTTGCGATGGGCAATGAACATCGGCACGCGCGTGCCGTCCTTGCTGGGATAGAACACCTGCTTCAGTTCGTATTGATCGGAATCGAACTCGATTTCCGAACGCCGGAACAATTCGCTTTCCCCGGTAATCAGGTTGTAGCGGTAAATGCTGGGCGGAACCGTGAAGCTGGCAAACGAATAAAAGGTTTCGACATCGGTCCGCTTCCCGTCGAAGCCGCTCGCGCTGCCAATGCCGGGAAATGCCACCTCCCGCAGCAATTGCCCCGCGGGAGAATACATCTTCACTTGAGACTTGGCATCCTTGAGCAGACTCACCACGAACATGTTCCCCACCAGGCCGACCGATTCAATCGGCTCGGGCGCCTCGGGAATCAACTCCACGAAATGTTCCGGCTGGGGCATGCGCAGATCAATGGCGATCACCCGCTTGTTCGGGGCGTTCAGATCCGTCTTGAAATACAGCACATGCCCATCGTTCCCGATAAAGCTGTATTCATCGTTGAAGTGATCGATCAGCGCCACCGGCATGCCGTAAGGCTCCCGCAGATCCTTCACATACACCCGGTACTTGTCGGCGGTCCCCTTCCAGACGGTGATGACCAGATACCGGCCATCTTCCGTCACCGCGGGCGAAAACCCCCACTCCGGCTGATCGGGCCGCTCGTACACCAGCACGTCGTCCGCCTGGGATGTACCGACACGGTGGTAATACAACTTGTGATTCAAGTTCAGACTCTGAAAAGCAGCCCCCTCTTCGGGTTCGTTAAACCGACCGTAGAAAAAGCCCTGGCTGTCGGGCGTCCACTCCGCCGAGGTAAACTTGAGCCACTTCAACTCGTCGCCGAGCAACTTCCGCGATTCGATCTCCATGATCCGCCAGGTCCGCCAGTCCGAACCGGCTTCCTGAATGCCATAGGCCAGGTAACGGCCGTCCTCGCTGAACGAAGTGCCCGCCAGGGCGACGGTCCCGTCTTCCGACCAGGTATTCGGGTCGATCAGCACCTCGGGGTCCCCCTGCAGAGAATCCATCGTGTACAACACCGACTGATTCTGCAACCCGTCGTTCTTCGAGAAGTAATACCGCCCTCCCACCTTGAAGGGTGCGGAATACTTCGCGTAATTCCACAACTCGGTCAGCTCCCGCAGAATCGGTTCACGCGCGGATATCGCCTTCAAATATGCATCGGTCACCTCGTTCTGGGCTTTGACCCAGCTTGCCACCTGCTCGTCTTCGCGGACATCGTTTTCCAGCCAGCGATACGGATCGGGCACCTTTGTTCCGAAATATTCATCCACCTGTTCGACTTTCGCCGTTTTCGGCAGGGGAAGCGACTGCGCCAGGACATCCGTCGCAGGGGGAAATGTCAGATTCATCAGGCAGATTCCTACAAGCAGCATCCCTGAGGCGTTTCGCGACATGAATTGTCCTTTCACGTGTCGATTTAGGCGAACCGGTCGTCTCCGTCTCTGTCGTTCCCTTCCCGAGGCATGCGCCGGGGGAAGCCGGCGAGGAGAGTGCCCCCGCGCAAGGAAGGCCAAAAACCCCGCAAATCATACTCAATACGCGGAGAATGTCACGCGGCGCTGAAGATTCCATGATTTTTCCAAAATATCCCCCCGTTCGTCACTCGTGCCACGTCGGGGCGTCTGGCTGCACCGGCGACATTTGCCGATTCTCTCCCTCACTTGATGCTTCCGGGGGGATTCCCGCTTGAATGCAGGGCCGCTCGGGGTACACTTAGGAAAATTCACTGCTTGTTTAACCAGAGAGACCGAAAGTGCAACACACAGGGGGCATAGCCATCGCCGAATCGTCGTCAGCCGCGGATCACCGCAAATCCGCCGCACAGCAAAATCCGCTGGAAACCGAGGTTTCCGTCCCCATCGTGGCACGCGAATCCTCTCAGCTCGAGCGATCCTTGTTGCTGGCCTGCCGCTGCGCGCGGGTCGCCGACGAATTGAAAGCCAACGACGTGGTTGTGCTGGATCTGACAAGGATCACCCCCGAATTCGATTATTTTGTCATCGCGTCCGGGAACAGTCGGCGACAACTGCACGCCATCGTCGAAGAAGCCGATCGACTGATGGCCACCTCCGGTTCCCTCCGAAGGGGAA
Organism: Planctomycetota bacterium; assembly: GCA_014584345.1. Taxonomy (GTDB): domain Bacteria; phylum Planctomycetota; class Planctomycetia; order Planctomycetales; family Planctomycetaceae; genus Rubinisphaera. Next base: position 558,588 of record JACTNB010000013.1, on the reverse strand, counting down.
TCGAAGGCTACGACAGCCCCGCCTGGATCCTTCAGGACTACGGCGACATCATCCTGCACGCATTCGACCCCAAAAGCCGCGAACTCTACAACCTGGAACGCCTCTGGGGAGACGCCGAAATCGTCGACTGGCGCGCCGTGCTCGAATCCGCGAACGCCTGATCAATTTCGCCCGATTCCATCGGAGCGGGCGAAGGTGTTCAGCCAGTAGCGTTGCGAGAAAGCCTCGAGTTGCTCACGTGTGTGAAGTCGGGTCTCGCGTCGCGTTCCCGTGAAACGGTTCGCCGTCGCTTGATGCACGATCAAAAACTCCGCGTCCGGAGGAAGCTGATCGAGCACCGCGCGAATGACCCCCAGTTGAAAACGATCCTCGGGATACGACGGTGCCCCCAGGGCGGCAAAAGACCAGCGATGCAAATCGAGTTGCCGCCATTCACTGCCGAACGGCGCCGGTTGCAGAATCGGTCGGAGATGCGGAGGGAGAGCGTGTTGTTCTCCTTCGGGCAGATACAGCCGGGCCCGCGCGCCGCGAGCCGAATACAACCCCCAACCGGGCCAGATGTCGCAGACATCAACCCATTCCGTCGCCGGAAACAGCAACGCCAGCCACAACACCCCCCGCCCCAACAGGGATCCCGCCGAGCACGCCGCGACCGGCTTGGACCCCTCAAGCCCCTGGGCTCCCCCAGCGGTCACCATGCCGGTCGCCCCACCGACGGCCGTGAACAGCAGCGTATTCTGCGCCAGGAAAAAGAAGTTCCACAACAGAACGGGGAAATGATGATTCAAGCCCCAGGGGCCCAGCGTCAGAATCAGGCAGCAATGCATCACCAGGCTGAGCAACCAGCCCGGATAACGCGTCCCCGGCAACAGCAACAAGACCGCCACCAGCAATTCTCCCATGGGGAACAGGCCGGCGATCCAGAACGCCAGGCCGGGATCCCAGACCGGTGTCCACTGCAGCGACTTGCAGAGTCCCTCCAGCAGCGTCTGGCCGTAGGTGTCGAGAAATCCATAATCCAGCTTCGAGATGGCGGAATAGAAGTAGATACCGATGGTCAACCGCCGCGCCCATGCCAGCCCGGCCGCGACGGGCAGGCAGGCAAACCCCGTGCCGTACAGCACCACCTGCCAGGCCCAGACCTGCAAGCGTTGCTGGTTCAGCAGCATCAGGCACACCAGGCCCGCCACCACCACGCCCCACCCCCACCCTGCCAGCGAGGATCTCCGACGTCCCACGCCAGGCTGCAATAGCCCCCACAGCACCAGCCCCATCCCACAGAGGGTGCCCCACAGGCAAACATGATCGATGCTCCGGGGAACGTGCCGAAACATGTCCAGAAACGGAATCCGCGGGTAAGCTGCTCCTGACAGCCACAACTCCCGCGAAAGTGCTCCCGCTGCAACCAGCAACAGCAGCGACAGCCCCTGCAACACCCGGCTGCGTCTCGACTCGGCCAGGAGAGTCTCGTCTGTTACAGCGGCTGGCAATTCACCGCCCCCCTCTTGCGCCTGACCGGAGTGATTCATCCTCTGCCTGAACCTCTTGTGTTCTTTCACGATGGAATTATCGGGCCGTGTCCCACTGGCTGTTTCAGCAACACCCCCATGTTAACGAGTAACCTGCAAGACACTGGCGGCCCCAGTCACGACCGAATTCCCAAGCCCGACAAGAACCTGGCCCGCAAAACGCATTCAACCGGCAGGCACCCTCACCCCCTGCCCCCAGCCAGACTCCCGATTGTAAAGAGTTCCCGAGCCGATGGCAAAACGGGAGCAGCCCACGGGCTATCGACCGGACACGAGGAAAACGCATCAATTTCCAAAAATCTTGCGCGGGAAACGGGAGGGAAGTCCCCTTTGTGGTTGAACTCTCCGCGGAAAACCTACAATGGAAGCGCGTCCCCAACGGACATGGCATCTGGTAAAATCAGCGGCGGGGCGAGACGTTCCCGACCCTGCCGCAAAACCGGCTTCTGGCTTCCAGCACAAAGGCAGCAGACATGAGCGTGTTATACGGCGGTATCGAGGCAGGGGGAACCAAGTTCGTGTGCGCGATTGGCACCGGACCGGACGATCTGGCGCCCGTCGAACGCTTTCCCACCACCACGCCCGAGGAAACCCTGGGACGCTGCATCCAGTTCTTTCGCGAACGCGAGTCGGCTGGGCAGAAAATCGAGGCCCTCGGGATTGCCTCGTTCGGGCCGGTCGATCCCAACCCCGATTCTCCCAGGTTCGGATATATTACGTCCACCCCCAAACCGGGTTGGCGCAACACGGATTTCGTGGGAACGCTCAAGCAGGCGCTGCAGATCCCCGTCGCATTCGATACCGATGTCAACGTGGCGGCCCTGGGGGAACACACGTGGGGCGCCGGGATGGGTCTGGATACCTTCATCTATCTCACGATCGGTACGGGCATCGGCGGCGGCGGGCTGGTAAACGGCCAGATGATGCATGGGTTGATCCATCCCGAAATGGGACACATCCGGATTCCCCATTATCGGGAACGCGATCCCTTTCCCGGAATCTGCCCCTTCCATGGCGATTGCCTGGAAGGACTCGCTTCGGGACCGGCCATCGAAGCCCGCTGGAAAACACCCGCCAGCGAACTCCCCCCCGACCATCCCGCCTGGGATCTGGAAGCCGAGTACCTCGCCTATGCCCTGGTCAATTTCATCTGCATGCTTTCGCCCCAGCGGATCATCATGGGGGGAGGCGTCATGGAGCAACCCAGCCTGTTTCCCGCAATTCACCGCAAGGTGGGAGAACTCCTCAACAAGTACGTCGATGCCCCCCAGGTAAGGGAACATCGGGAACAGTACATCGTGCCTCCCGCCCTCGGAAACTTCGCCGGCGTGCTGGGAGCCATTGCCCTCGCCCGACACCTGCACGGCTGACCCACATTTCCCGCACAGTTACCAATGCGGTAAATTTTGTCTCGAAAGTGCCCGAAAAACTAGCCGCGCCGTCAGGAAGCGGGCCACGCGGGCGGTTCCCAACGGAACACTCCCTGGGTGCATAATCAATACTAGCAATGCATTGCGACGTACTAGGCCCCAGTCTGGCCCGCTTCCTGACGGGCGCGGCTAGTTCGTCAATCTCCGCAATCCTGTATAATTGACCTGGGTGAGAACTGCGGGCTAAACCCTGGCCGACGAGGACGTCAGATACTTGTCGACTTCATTGGAGACAATCACTCCGTAGTTCATCGCACCCAGCCAGCCGGACATGATGATGCCGACCGAACCGGCGTGGTGCAGCCCCGCGATCTGCTGCGGCAGTTCCTGGCTCACCTTCAACCCTTCGAACTTGGTACCAAACGAGGCACCGTAAACGTGCCGGGTATAGTGCTTGAACGTACGCGGCGTGGAAGCCTCCACCCAGTCTAGCTTCTGGCGAATTTCGGGGATGTAGCGTTCCAGGCAATCGAGCGTGGTGTCGCACAGGTGCTGTTTATCCTGCTGATATTGTTCCTCGGGCAGATTGGCCCAATCCTCGTAGCGGGCATTTGTCGAGGAAACGATCAGCCAGCGATCCGAACCGGGGCGGGTTTCGGGGTAATAAAACGAAAACGTGCGGCTGCTGATGTCCTTGCTGAGCATCGCCTCGATATCAAACCCGCGATGCTCCGAATGAAACAGCAGGTCGCCACAATAGTCGAAGCCTTCCCCGGGTTTGAGCCCCATGTAAACCTGGCAACTACTGTTGTTGACACGTACCGCCTGAGCTTCCTTGACGTAGTCGGCATCGAAATTGTCCGTGCCCACCAGATTCAGAATGGTCGATTTGAGATTCGCATTGGACAGCACCGCCCTGCAACCGATCCGGCGTCCATTCACCACCACGCCCGTCACTTGCCGCCGATCATCCACCTCGATTTTGTCGACCAGCGCGCGGATCCGCAGATCGACGCCGTTCTTTAACAGTTCCTCTCGCATCTGCAGCACCAGCGCGTCAGTCCCTCCCTGAAAGGTAAAGACCCCCTTGCTCATGAAATTCGAGAAGACAATCCCGTAGGTAATCGCCGGGTCTTCCAGTGTCGAACCGTTCGCGTAGGTGATCGGTTCCATCAACAGCCGCACCACGTCATCCCGCCCGGGAAAGAACTTCTCGAAGAGTTCCCGAGTCGTCATGGACTGATCGTCGTAAAAGTTCATGCCCCGGGCGGTATCGAAGAAATCCTGCACGGTTGCTGCGGGGATCTGGAATTGTTCGATCAGCAGCTTGGTGAAATCTTCCCGGTTGAACGTGGTTTCCAGGGAAAACTGCGGGTTTTCAAAACGAATTCCCTTGAGCTGCACAATTTTGTCGGCGATTTCGGGCGTCCAGTATTTGCGGCAACTTTTCACCATTCCCACCGGGAATCCGTGCAGGGAAATGTCGAAGATGTGTCCCCCACGGCGCTTGAACCACGTGGCCATCCCGCCAAGTTGATAATGATGTTCCAGCAGCAGCACCGAATAACCGGCCTTCGCCAGGATATTTGCCCCGGTCAGCCCCGCCAGCCCGCTGCCAATTACCACGACGTCGTAGGAGTCGCGGACCCCCTCCAGAAAGTCTTTAGCCATGAACGCCCAACATTTTTCTCGATTGCGATTTCTGCACACACGGCCCTGGACGGTTCTCTACCACCGACACCTGCCACAACCTGCATTTTAGAGCCTGAAATCGAAAAGTGACAGCGTGCGGATAAATCCCCAGGCCCTGCCCCCCCGCCCTCGGCTCCACGGGGATCGTCCACCCCGCCCGAGGTGAAGCGAACCCTTCCGGGCACGCCACAAATCGACGCAACCCATGCCGCAACAGAAGCAGTCTCAACACATTACGAAAAGTCAACAACTTTCCGGGTTCGCGGGGGGCAGGATCGCGGTGCCTGTGCCGGAACGAGGCGGTCCCCTTGCCCATGCCTCGGCAGGAAAAGCGGAACTCCAGGAAAGCAGTCCAGCCTGAGTGAACCGGCATTGTCAGAATGCTGTCCTTTGGTGAAAATACTTCGTAAACTGTTGTGGCGGGGGTGTCCCCCTGCCTCGCCCGAATGTCCCGGCCCCTTGTGAGTGAATCCTCCCTTTATGCGCAGTGAATCCGAAGTTCCGATGTCCGACAACCCCTTTACGATCTCCGTGGCGGATCGTGTCAAGCGGTTGCCTCCCTACCTGTTCGGGAAGATTAACAAGCTGAAGTACGAAAAACGGGTTGCCGGCGTCGATGTGATCGATCTGGGCATGGGAAATCCGACCGATCCTCCCAATCCGATGATCACAGAAAAAATGATCGAATCGCTCAACGACTCGCGGAACCACCGCTACTCCGTCTCCAACGGGATCGCCAATCTCCGCAAGGAAGTGGCCGCCCGATATATGCGAAAATACGGCGTCCGTCTGAATCCCGACAACGAAATTGTCACCTGTATTGGTTCCAAGGAAGGGTTCAGCCATATGTGCCTGGCCCTGATGGGACCGGGCGATACCGCCATTGTGCCCGCCCCCTACTTCCCCGTGCATGTGTATGCCGTCGCCCTGGCTGCCGGGAACGTGATTTCGCTCGATTGCCGCGAGCCGGAAAAGTTCCTGCAGAATATCGCCTACACCTGCCAGCATCTCTATCCCAAACCCAAGCTGGTGATCGTGAACTACCCGCACAACCCCAGCACCACAGTTGTGGAACAGAGTTTCTACGACGACCTCGTCAAGCTCGCCAAGAAATATGAATTCATGGTCATCAGCGATTTCGCCTACGCGGATATCTGCTTCGATGGCTATCAGGCCCCCAGCTTCCTGTCCTCGCCGGGCGCCAGCTCGGTGGGGGTCGAATTCACCACCATGAGCAAAAGCTTCAGCATGGCAGGCTGGCGCATCGGCTTTTGTGCCGGCAATTCCGAAATGGTGCGTGCCCTGGCAACCATCAAGGGATACTACGACTACGGCCTGTTTCAACCGGTGCAGATTGCCGCCATCGTCGCGATGAGGCATTGCGAAGCGTCCGTCGGGGAATTGGCCGCCGAGTACGAAATGCGCCGCGATGCCCTCTGCGAAGGCCTCGAACGGATCGGTTGGGACATCGAACGCCCCAAGGCGACCATGTTCGTCTGGGCCAAAATTCCCGAGCCCTGGGTTAAAATGGGATCCATCGATTTTGCCATGAAACTCCTCGACGAAGGAGGCGTGGCGGTCAGTCCGGGACGCGGGTTCGGCGAGGATGGCGAAGGCTATCTCCGCATGGCGGTGGTCGAAAACGCGCAGCGACTACGGCAGGCGGTTCGGCAGATCGATCGCTGCCTCAACAAGACGCCAGTCACGTCCGCTTCCACTTCTGAATAACCCCACAGGTCGGATGTTGCCTCCTAGCCCCCTGCCCTCCCATGCGAACCACTGGCCCCGGTCAAACTGGACCGGGACGGGGAGTAAAGGGTACAGCCTGCCACCGCGATGCTGGACACGCCTGGGCTGCCTGACGTTGGCCTGTGGCATGGTCCTGGCATCGGCTGTCCCGATGTTCCCCGGCACGTCCCCGGCGGCGGTTGCAGGCGAAGCGGATTCTCTGGAATCGCGATTGCGCTACTTCGAGGGTTTGCGGGAACGCCGTCTATACGAGCTGATTGAACTCATCTGCCAGCGGATGCTCGATCGGCCCGAGTTGTCGGCCGAGGAACGTTCCTTCTATCAAATTGAACTGGCAACCACCTATGCCCTGCATGCTCAGGATGTCCCCTTGGCCGAAGCCGGGGAGTTCTGGATTCAGGCCGAGCAAATGCTGGTTTCCCTGCCTCGCTCCGCGGCATCACGCGACATCGAACTGGCCCTGCTGGGGGCAACGCGTGCCCGGCATGAATTCCTGTTGACGCACGCGGACCCTGGCAATACGTCCCTAAGGCAGGAATTCCAGAAACGGGCCAGCACCGCGCTCCCGCTGTTGCAAGCCGCCGAAGCTCAGGCAGTGGCTTACCTGTCCGCCACGTCCGCCGAGGCCGATCCCCGCATCAGCGAAGCGCGTCTCGACGAACTCAAGCTGGCCCAGGCCCGCCTGCATCTGCAACTGGCGGAATTGCAGGTCGGCAACATTCCCGAACGCACGCTTCACCTGAAGGCGGCCCAGGACGGGTTGAATCCGCTCGCGCGGCGCACTCGACGAGGCAGTGCCGAATTTGAAGCGCACGTGCTGCAACTTTGGGGCGCCCGACTCGGTCGGGTGAAACCGGATGTCGAATCGCTCTGGAAGTACCTGAATCAATCCGCCATCCCTGTGGAAATTCGCAACCAGGCAACCGCCGAATACGCCCGATTTCTGCTCGACCAGCAACAGCCGACGGCCGCAGCGGAACTTATCCTGCAGCATGGCCAGGAGGTCGGTTTTCTCTCCGCCGAACTCGAACACCTGCGGTTGCGGGGACTGCTGGACATGGCGCTGCAGGTTCGCGCGAAAGGAGATGAAAGACTTGCTCGCGAACTCGAAAGCGAGGTTCAACTCCGGTTATCCAAACTCGACGAGCGAGGAGAAGCCTATTACGCCCGCATCGTGCGAAATCACCAGTCCACTCTGCAGTTGCAGCGAGAACTTGGCCCGCAAGTCGCACCTTTGGTGCGCGATGCCCGACAACGGATCGCCGAGGGAAATCGTTCCCAGGCGCGCGAATCGTACGACCAGGCACTGCGCGGGGCGCTGTCCCAGGCGAAAGCGGACGTCGCCATGAACGTGGCCCGCGAGGCCGCCCGGAACGCCTTCGAATTGAGGGACTTCACCCATGCCGCCGAATTCCTCGAACAAGTCTGGCGAATGGCCCCTGCGTTTCCCGGCATGGAGGAAATCCACCTGCTGTGGATCCAGGCGCTGGGACGCGATTATCTTGCCGCGCGGGATGTCGCCAAGCTGGCCCGCTACCAGACAGCCCTGGAGGATCATCTCGCCAGGTACTCGGGGAAGCCGACCCGGGGGGAGGCCCTCTGGCTGCTGGCGGAACTGCAATTTGCCCGCCTGCAGGTGACGCGGGCGCTCGAACTTTACCAGCAAGTTCCCGCGGATGGCCCCCGGGGGCTCTCCGCCCGCTTGCGCCAAGGGCAATGTTATCAGTGGATAATTCAACGGGTTCGCGACTTGCAACAACCCGTCCTGACCTGGGAAGCACAGGCCCGGGAATTCGCGCTGCGCACGCTGCGAGACATGGAGACGGCCCCCCTCGATTCCCCCGCCGCGACGGAACTGGTGGTGCTGGCCTGCCACTTGCTGCTGCAACAGCAGGCCCTCGACACGGAATCGCTCGGGCGGCATCTCGAACGCGTCCGGGAGGCCAGTCAGGCTCAACTCGAGTTACTCCCTCCAGGCCAGGCCCCCGCCCTGGCCTGGAAGGCCCCGCAACAGGCCGCGCTTGCCCTGCAGGCGATTTCGCTGGCACAAAGGGGACGGGTTCGCGAAGCCCGGGAATTGCTGACCCGCCCGGATGTCGCCTCCCGGCCACCTGGCGAGACGTTGTTCCTGTTGCGGCAGTTGACGCTCCCTGTCCAATCGTCACCCGAGGCGCGCGTGGCATTGGCGGAACTCTGCTTGCAGCTTGCGGATTCCCACGCCGAGGAACTGAAACAGGCTCCCGAACGCCTCAATGAACAGGAGACCCGCGAATGGCTGATTATTCAGGCGGAAGCTCATTATGGCGCTGGTCGCATTACGCCCGCGCTGCAATTGTACGATCAACTCCAACGCCGGTTCCCCCAGGATCGCGCCCTGTTGAACCGACTCTCGGCCCTGTACGACGCCTGTGGCAATGCCGACTGCGCGGAAAAACATTACCAGTTGTGGTTGCAGCAGACTCAGCGGGAAAAACAAGGGTCCGAGGCCTGGCTGGAGGGGCGTTATCAACTGGCCCGACTGGCTCGACGGACCGGACGCCTCGACGAAGCCCGCAAGATTGTCCAGGTGACCCTCTTGCTCTATCCCCAGGCGGGTTCCGAGCAGACCAGGCAACTTTGGCGGGAACTGGAAACGGAACTCGACAACGACAAACCGAATTAAATTCCGTGGCGGCCCTCCACCAGTTTCGACTGGGAGACGCGTGACCTGTCCTATAGAATTTAATGAAGGTTTCTCTCCACTCCAGCAGCAAAGCCGTGTCGACTCGTGATTCCGTATCTGTCTCAAATCCTGCCCCTGCTGTACTTCGGGCTTCTGGTCTGGATGTTGACGGATTGTTATCGCCGGGAACCTGATCGGGGGATCTGGATCTGGGTGATGCTGCTACTCCCTCCCTTGGGAGTATTGGCCTATTTTCTAGCCCGCTATCTCCCCCGGGAACATCCACGCGGCTTGCGCAAACTGTGGGCTCCGTTTCAAACGGGTGAATTGAAACGCCTGAAAATTGCCGCCCTGCAAATCGGGAATACCTATCACTGGCTCCAATACGCGGACCGCTTGCGGGAAACCGGGCGCTGGGAAACGGCGATCGAAGCGTACCGCAAAGGCCTCGAGCGGGAACCCGACAATCTCCCGGCTCTGTGGGGCTTGGCCCTTTGCCTGGCCAGGCAAGAGCAGTTCGACGAGGCCCTGGAACTGCTGGATCGCATTCTGGCACGCGATCCGGAATATAAATTCGGAGATGTCTCGCTAGCCCGGGGGCGTTTGCTGGTGGCGTTGAAACACTGGGAAGCTGCCCGAACGCATCTGGGGACGCACGTCCGCCGCTGGAGGCAACCCGAAGGTTTGCTGCTGTTGGCCCAGGCGGAACAACAGTCGGGCAACAGACAGGCCGCCCGCGGCTATCTGGAGGAACTCGTGATGGACGTGGAGTCCAGCCCCCCCGCCATCGCCCGCAAACAAGCCCCTTGGAAACGCAAGGCCAAAGGCTTGCTCCGCAGGTTGTGAGCACAATCGGCGTACCATTCAGATTCTCAGGGCGAACGGCACGGGCCACAGGCGGGATTTTTCGGTAGCCTCCCCTCTGACCAGGCATTCCCGAACTGTTGCAAAATTAAACAGTCTCCCCCGCATGCAGCAGAATGCCTCAGGCTTCGAAGTTTAATCTCGCCCGTGACAAACCCTGATAGGCCCATTCTCGGCCTCCGGACACAGAGATTGCCCGATTTTACCCTTACCCATTTTCTCTTTCCTGTTTATTCATCCATTTTGAGACTTTGTCAAAAAATTACTCAACTTCAGGCACACGATGTGCGTAATAGACCGCAGGGCCTAATCGTGGGGCAATCCATCACAACCTAAGGAGGGGATACGATGCTGGTATTATCTCGCAAGATCAATGAGCGAATCGTGATCGGGGACGGGATTGAAGTCACGGTACTGAAAGTGACGGGGGGCCGGGTGAAACTCGGAATCTCAGCCGATTCGTTTATCAGCATTCGACGTGGAGAAGTCGAGGCCGACACGAGGGATGACGCCGCCCGCCTGGGCAGAGGCCTACTGGAGTTCGAGATCGCCTGAGTCACAAAACACCCGCCCAATATGATGTTCCAAAGGGAGTGTTCCGGAGCAGACAAAGGCGGGTTGCCGGACGAATCGGGGCGCGGGGTTGGTGGACGTTCTATTCCGTGGTCTCCCGGGCAAATCGCACGGGCGCATCGACGAACCGGACCTCTTTCCCCCGCAGGGTGAGTTGCCTTAATTCATGCTGCACGGCTGCCGGTGCCAGGTGAATGGCGATGCGCGGGACGGGATGCAGCCCGGCCAGGCCGCCGAGTCCGCCATATTTCGACGCTCCCGGGAGGAACAGGGGATCATCGAGTTCCCGCACGTCATTCAAACCCCGCGGCAGTTCCACAACGGTTTCCGTGACCGAGGGAGACAGGGACGACTGAGCCAGCAGGACCGGGGCTCCCATCTCGCCCGTGCCTATCAGTACAATCTCGCGCAAGTCCAGTTCTTGCCGCAGACCGACGACCACCGAGCGGATGTCTCTCACCTGCTCGGAGATCAAGGGCAGGTTGTACCCGTGGGTGTACCCGTAGTAGCGGCTGTTGACCGAGGGGAGCGGTTGCTCTCCGCCGGGACGATTCAGGCCAGTGGCATAAATGTCGGCAGTGACGAGCACGGACCCTTCCGCCAGCAGGGCCTCGATATCGGCCCTGGATTGTGGTTCGGAACTGTCGGCTCGGGCCAAGCCTTCGCGCGAGAACCAAAATACCCCCTTGCCCGTGGGGTTGGCGGGCTGCCGGACGAGAACCGGAACCGTGTGCCCGTCATCGCGGCGGGAAACGAGGTAAGCGGCCGCGTTTTCCTGTTGACTGCCGCTCTCTTCCGGGCCCAGCCGCGAAACCAGCAAGTCGCTGGCCTCGGGTATCGGCCCTCCGAGTAGAACCCGGGATGCCGCCGACACGGTCCGCTCGTAATCGTCGGCGGCTTCCTGCGTGGCCCAGGCCTCGAGGGTCCGTTGACCAGCTTCGATCCATGCCTGGCGCAAGTCCGCGGCCTTCAGGGCATCGGTTGGGCGGGGATGTTCTTCGTTGAACACGGTCAATTCGGCGGCGGTTTTTCGCTCGAAGTCCCGTTCGACAGTCTCGGCCCCCTCCAGCGAAAGTTTATCGGCGAACCACTGATACATGTAGCGCCGCGAAACCTCGTTGTAATTGTGCCCAAATTCGGGATGCACCCAGGCCTGAACCAGATCGGCCTGATCGTAATAACCGTAAATCTGGCGCAGTTCGGGCAGGCCCCGCGTGGCAATCCGCAAGGTCCAGTCATTGGCGCCAATTAACCCCAGGGGACGCGGTGCGAACAGGGCCGCAATGGCGACGTTGTTGGTGTCGATTCGCAGATAGGGTGCATTTTCACAGATGCAGCCCCCCTGCATGTCGGTCGACACCATCACGGCTGGGACGGCGATTTTTACGCGTTCGTCCAGGGCGGACAGCATGAAGGTTTGCGTTCCTCCGCCACTCGCGCCGGTCATCACGATTCGTTCCGGGTCGACATCATCCAACCCGGCCAGGAAATCGAGTGCCCGCCAGGAATTCCAGGTCTGCAGCCCCATCGATTCCAGCAACCACAAGGCATCGGCTGGCGTGGTAAAGTCGGCGGTGTGATGCAAAAAGGTATTATCCGCGTTGCCGATCATGTCGTAATGAAAGACGACACACCCCATGCGGGCCAGGTGGACCATGCGCGCCTGAATGGGGGAACGGGCGGCTGCAAGATGGCTTTCCGCACCGGCCTCTCTTTGTGCCTCGGCCTGCTTTTCCCCGGCATCGTAGAATCGACCGTCAGCCCAGTGGCCATGGGGAGACAACACGCCCGGCTTTTTGCCCGATCCCCCCTGGGGACGGTACAGATTTCCGGTCACGTACACGCCCGGTCGCGAGGTAAAAAAGACTTTTTCGATGGTGTAGTCGCCGCAGTCGATCTTCCCATGCACGACCGGTTGCAACGCCGTCCGTTCAGGCAGGGGCCATAAGCCCTGGGAGATCAGTATGCGTTCGCGGAGTTGTTCAGCTGCCCGTTCCCAGGCCTGGCGGGATTCCGGCGGCTTCCAGGGATGGTACTTCGTGTTGTAATCCCGCGTGGCACGCCACCAGTTCGCGCGCGTCGCGCGAGAATTCCACGGGACGACTTCCTCCGAAAACAGCGACGCGGGAGCATCAAACCAATATGTCGCCAAGATCACCCATGCCAGCACGGTCAATCGCGATCGTGTTTTCATTTACGCCTCTCGGGAGAATCAGGGGCCTTCGAACCGATCAAACCTCGTCGATAGCTTACCAGATTCCCCTGCCCGGTTCGACCATGCCGCCGGGTATTCCCGCGTTACGCGAGCGCGCTCCGCTTGTCTCCGATCAAAGCGATCAGTGCCTTTTGCGGATCGGCAAACTTTTCGACACCCTCGCGCATCAACGTCGCTTCCAGGTGCGCGAAGTCGACCAGGGCATCGATCTCCCGCAACACCTGCTCGCCCGGCAACCGATCGACTTCCCGGGAGAACGTTTTGCCAACCATCTTCTGGATGGCGGCATTGGTGGCAGGGGGATTCGTCTGAATATCGGATCCCGCCAACGCGGAGACATACTTGTCCGCGGGATCCTCCGGTTTCTTGGTCCCCGTGCTTGCGAACACAATTTCCTGTTTGAGCGGGAGTTGCTGGTCGCGCCAGTACCGGTCGTTGTTTCGCCAAATCCGTTTGGCGTTCACAATCCCCACCTGTCCCTGGGCGTCGGCTGATAAATCGGGCACATGTTTTTCGGAATAGACATCGATCCGACTGATGAAAATGCTGTACACGGATTTCAATGTCCCAGGATCCGGGCGGCGCTGGGCACCCCGCCAGACCGCATCGCGGGCCAGTTGATACTGTCGATCCGAAAAGATCAGCGTGACATTCAAATTCACCCCCGCAGCGGCCAGGTCTTCCAAAGCAGCCAGCCCCCCCGCGGTCGCGGGGACCTTGATCAACCGATTCGTCCGGCCCTCGGACCAGCTTTTTCCCAGTTCAACATACCGGCTGGCTTGCTCTTCCACCGTCAGTCCCAGGGCAAGGTCCTCCAGCAGCGGATCGAGTTCGAAGCTGACGTAGCCATCGTTTCCGGAAGTGGAGTGGTACACATCCTCGAAGACTCCCTGCGCATGAGTGACCAACTTGTCCGTCATCGCCCAGGCAACCTCTTCATCGGAAAGACCCTCGCCGAGCAACTGTTCCAGCGCCGCGTCGAAACGGCCCGATTTGAGCAGATCCGCGATGATGATTGGATTCGAAGTAGCCCCCGTGGCTCCCAAGCTCCGGTTTTCCCGCACCAGATCGGGGTCGACGCTGTCGAGCCACAATTTCGTTCCGGATTTTGTCAGGCTTTCCAGGGGCGTCGTCATCTCTCGTTTCTCTCTTTTCCAAGCATCAAACATCGTTTTTGCGAATTTTCCGCGTGAGCGGCAGGGGGCTTTTTTTTCGCTTTTACTCGGATTTCCGCCTCAATGCCAGTCACCGGTAGGCCGAAAGTGATACGCGCTGCAAAAAAACCACATAACACAGAGGCCGTTGCATTCCCGCAACGCGCCCGGATTCTCCCAGGACACGAAACGGGGAACGCGCCAACGGTTCCCAAAACGCCCGGAAACATTCTTAAGCCGAATCTGCAAAGCAAGTTGTGCAATGCCTGGCCATCCATGCGTCGCGGCATTCCGTTGACACATTCGTAAACTGCACGGAACTGGCATCAAAAATGTTAAGGATTACGAACACGTATTCAGACTCGTGAATCTGGCTGACACTGCACCACACTCTCGATCAGGTAATCCCATGCACTCTCACTTTCGCGCTGCAACCGATGTCTCCGCTTCGCCGCGTCAGCCTCCGGTGCAACGACTGAACGAAATGACCATTGCATTTCGAGAACAGGGATTTGTCTTGCTCACCGGAGAAAGCGGGACGGGGAAGGCATACCTGGCGCGAAAACTGCACAATATTACGGGAGGCGAGCCTGCCGGATTCCACGAGGTGCATCTCCCCAGCCCGGCGGAGGAGGTCGCGTGTTGGATGGCGTCCCCTGTTCCCCGGTCGGCAATGGGCTTGGAGGCAGCCACCAGCCCGCATGATGGGCAAACCATCGTGTTGCGTGGCATCGAAGGTCTGTCCGAAAGACAGCAGTTGGCGGTTCTCAAAACCCTGGCGGATACACCGGTTGCGCCGGGCCAGTCCCGGATTCGCTGGGTATTTACCACAAGCGTCGATCTCAGGCAGCGGGTTGGGTTAGGGAGCTTTCGCAGCGAATTGTATTACCGCGTTGGGATGTTCCGTTTTGAATTGCCCCCCTTACGGTCGAGGCGGGACGAAATTCCCGCGTTGACCCGCGAATTCGTCCGGTATTTTGCGGAGCGTTATGGCAAGACGATTCCCCGGATCGAAGACCGGGTGATCACCTGCCTGCAAAATTACGCGTGGCCCGGTAACCTGCGAGAATTGAAGCACAGCATCGAGCGGGCCATTCTGTATTGTCAATCCGGAGTGCTTTCCGCGGACCTGCTCCCGGTGGACGTACAGTCGCCGAGCAGTTGGCCCGGTTCGGTAACCGTGGGAACGGGGTTTCCCGGGTTCTCGGGGCGCGACATGGCCGAAACTCCCACGGGGGGGGAGGATACCCTGGGCGCGTCGGTGGCGGAAGTCGAGCGGGAACGGATCGAAAGGGTATTGCAACGCAATTTGCAGAGTCGCACTCGAGCTGCTCGGGAGCTGGGGATCAGCCGTGTGACTTTGTACAACAAGATGAAGAAGCTCGGCATTTCCACTCGCAAATGCGCTCCCAAGTGAGGCATCGAACCGTGTTGTCCGGGCGATGTATTGCGTCTGGAAAGGGAAGGAGGCGGGCGAAGTGTCTGCTTGACCGTCTCGCTCCGTGCACCCTATACTTTGGCACGAAGGGCGACTGCGGGTTGCCCCCCGCGTGCACTCCAGAGAAATAGACCACGGAAGCCATGAAGAGCGAACATCGACACGAGTTGGTGCAGAACGATCTGGAAAAATTGATCGAAAAGTGGCGTTCGCGCTACGCCTATCTGGTTGCGGAGCATGGCAATCGTCTCCTGCTGTGGTTATCAGCCTTGCTGCTGTTGCTTGCTGCCTTTGTGTATTATTCGCGGACTGCGGGTTCGGCCGATACCCAGGGCTGGTCGGCTCTGATGGGAGCTCGCACTCCCGAAGATCTGGCTGGTATCGCGGAAAGTTACAAAGGGACCCCCGTGGGCCAATGGGCTCAACTGGGCATGGGAGAGCGTTATTTGCGGAACGGTATTCAATTGCTGTTTACCGATCGCGATGCCGCCCCCGCAGATCTCGCGGAAGCCAGGGCGGCTTTTGATGCACTGATTCTGCAAACCAAGACTTCTCCCGAAGTCCGTGAACGGGCCTTGTTTGGCCTGGCCCGCACGCTAGAAGCCACTTCGACGGGAGACCTGCAGCCCGCCCTGCAGGCTTACGAGAATCTCCTGGCCGAGTTCCCTGATACGCCCTACAAATCCCTGGTCGAGGATGCCCTCACCCGCTTGAAAAAACAGAATACCCAAGATTTCTACGCCTGGTTTGCCGTGCAGAAGCCTGCTCCCAAGGATCGCGATCAGCCCAGCGACCTGCTGAAGTCCCTGAATCTCGAAGGCCTGACGCTCCCCACGGAAACGCCCGACGACAAAGCGATGCCTGCACCCCCCGGAGAGAACCCCGCAACGGAAACGTCCGCGCAGCCTGGCCCGGCCTTGACAGTCCCCTCCGCGCCAGAATTCCCCCCGACAGGTACTGCAAAACCGGAAAAAAAACCGGACGGGGCTGCGACTCCCGAAACCAAATCCGAAACCAAATCCGAAACCAAGCCCGACGAAACGAAACCGGATTCCAAGCCGGAGGAACCGGCACCTGAAAAACCCGCCCCGGAATCTCCAAAACCCTCCGATCCAGCCGAACCAAAACCAGCCGAGCCCTCTGCCGATGCGGGAAATTGACGAATCCGATAATCCGAGGGACCTGGACGGATTCGAGGAACTACTCCCCCTGACCCCCGTGGAAACCGCGGTTGTCGAGCATTGCGTGGTGGAAGACGAGGCCGAACAGCGACTCGACCACTGGTTGACGGCCCAGTTCCCCGGCCACTCCCGTTCGCAATGGCAGAAGGCCATTCTGTCCGGGGACGTCAGAGTCAACGGGGAACAGGTCAAGCCGTCGCATCGGTTGCGGCCACGAGAACAGATCACGGGACGACTCGAACCGACCGTGGCCCCGGTGTTGGCACCGGCCCCCATCGCGCTCGAGATCCTGTATCAGGATGAACATTTGGTTGTCGTCAACAAGCCGGCACATCTGATTGTGCATCCCGGCAAGGCCAATTACGGGGGGACGCTGGCCAATGCCCTGGTCCATCATTTTGCCACCCTCAGCGAAACCGGAGGGGCGCATCGTCCAGGGATTGTGCACCGCCTCGATCGCGATACCACCGGTGTCATCGTGATTGCCCTGGACAACCCCACGCACGAGCACCTCTCGGCCCAGTTTGCCGAACGGAACGTCGAAAAGGAGTATCGGGCCATAGTCTGGGGTCGGGTGGAGTTCGACGCCGACTGGATTGAAACCTGGATTCGCCCGCACAGCAAGCACCGGGAGAAAATGGTGGTGTGTGGTCCCGATCCCGAAGCCCGCCAGGCCAATACCTTCTACGAAGTGCTGCGGCGGTATCGTGGTTTTACGTATCTGAAACTGCTCCCCAAAACCGGGCGCACGCATCAACTCCGCGTGCATCTGCAGTATTTGAGGCATCCGATTGTGGCGGATCGCCTGTATGGGGGTCATCCCCAGTTAACACTTGCGGAAGTGCTTGCCAGCAAGGAACATTTCAGCGAGGATCGCGTATTAATTCAACGCCAGGCACTGCACGCCTACCGCCTGCGGTTCACGCATCCCGCCACGGGCAAATTCCTGGAATTCGTGGCCCCTCTGCCCGAGGATATGCAGCAAACCCTTGCGGCGCTCGAAGAACATGCCCGCTGAGCCCGGATTTCTTCCCCGGGTCAATAAAACAGACGTGCTGACATTGACGAACTAGCCGCCCCCGTCAGGATGTGGGTCTGACGGGGGCCAAGTTTATCGCAATGCATTGCCAGAATTGATGTTGGGCCCAATGAGTGTTCCTTGAGGAACCGCCCGCCTGGCCCGCTTCTTGACAGGAAACCGGTGCTGCACGCATCCACGGGCGGCCTGGCATCAGGTTTTCGCGGGCTTGCGATTCATAACCCACAACAGCACGGGATTTGCGATGTAAATCGTACTGTAAGTTCCCACGAGAATCCCCGCGATCAGACAGAAGGCAAAGCCGTGCAAGCCTTCGCCCCCGATGAAGTACAAAATCACAACCACCAGCAAGGTCGTTAATGATGTCAGGATGGTTCGCGACAGCGTCTGATTCAGACTGGTATTGATGATCTCCTTGGTAATCGCCGGATTCTTTCCGCGCACTTCCCGAATGCGGTCGAAGACCACGATCGTGTCGTTCAAGGAGTAACCGATAATCGTCAGAAACGCGGCAATCATCGGCAGATTGATCTTGAAATCGGTCAGCAGCAAAGCAGGTCCCAGCGGGGAGGTGCTCAACACGGATGCGATGGCGACCAGTCCCAGCACCACCAGCACATCGTGCATCAAGGCAACCACGGCGGCCAGACCGAAGGCAATCTGTTCGAAACGGAACCAGATATACGCGATAATGGCCAACAGCGAGGCAAAAATTGCCAGCAGCGCCTTCCCTTGGGTTTCGCCAGCCACCGCCGAACTGAATGTGTTCACTTCGTTCAGCACGGGGCTGCCTTCCATCTGCTGCTGCATCGAATTCAGCACCTGACCAAGCTGATCGAGGGTGATGTCCTGGTTCACCTTGAGTTGCAGGGTCTGGTAACGTCTTACGGTCGATTCCGAGGCCTCCATCCCGGAGCCGGATGTTCCCGTCAGCGAGTACAGATTGACGGAATCCGCCAGATCTTCCGCCCGGGCATTGATCAGCGCGGCATAGTTGCGCAGGAAGCGATCCTCGATCGCGGTGATGGTGACTTCGTCGGAGAAGGACAAGGCGACCTGATGCCCCCCTTCAAAGGGAAGCTGTGCCTTGGATTCCGCCGCTGTTTCCTCCTTGGGAAGGGGGGTAATTTCGCCAAATTGCATTGTGATTTTCGTCAATTCATGCGGCGAATTCTTGAATGCGGTATCCACCAGAATCTGTACCTGGTCAATATCCTGATTTTTGGTGCGTAGACGGAAGAAAATTTGATCGATGCCACCGTCGGGCTGAGGCACCACCAGCCGCTCCAGCGACATGTCGTTCCCGAATTCCTGCTGCAGGGCTGCCCGGGCCTCGTCGATGCCGGGATTGTCCTTGAACTGGAAGGTCACCATCGAACCACCGGTAAAGTCGATGTCGAGGTTGTCCTTGCCGCGAGAAAACAGAGTGAGCATCCCCGCAGCAATCAACAGAAACGAGGCCAGCGTGGCGAATTTCTGCTTGCCCACAAAATCGAAGTTCGTCTTGGCCACCAGGCTCTTGCCCAGCAGTGTCGCGGGGGAAATCAGCCGCTTGCTTTCGAGGATGTCGAAGATCAGTCGGCCCACGTACAAGGCCGAGAACATGCTCATCAGAATCCCGACAAACAGAGTCACCGCAAAACCACGTACCTGATCGGTGCCGATGGAATACAGGATCACTGCCGAGATCAACGTGGTCAGGTTGGCATCGAGAATGGTGGAAAACGCCTTGCCGAAGCCGTTCTGAATCGCCATCCGCAAGCTGCCCCCCTTGGCCAGCTCTTCCCGCATGCGCTCGAAAATCAGCACGTTGGCATCGACCGCCATCCCGATCGTCAGGACCAGTCCGGCCAGGCCGGGCAAGGTGAACGTCGCGTCGATCAGCGCCATCGCCCCCAGCACCAGGGAAACGTTGACCAGCAGGCAGATGTCGGCAATCACTCCTCCCACCCAGTAATACACAATCATGAAGGCCAGCACGATGACTGCCGCGAGGCTGATCGCCAGGATCCCTTTTTCCTGCACGTCGACCCCCAGCAGCGGGCTGATCGTGTATTCGCTGACCGGTTCCTTGATCAAGGGAATTTCCAGGGCCCCGGCGTTCAGCACGCTCACCAGTTCATTCACTTCTTCCTGAGTGAAATCCCCCGTAATGATCCCGGATTCACTGATCACGTCGTTGATACTGGGGGCGCTATGAATGCGACCATCCAGAATGGCGGCCAGGCGATATTTGTTCCCATCCTTCTTCGGCTGGTAGCGTCCCGTCATGTTTTGAAACAGGAATCCCCCGCGGGAATTGAAGGTAAACCCGACCGCGACCCCCCCGTTTTCATCAAACGTGGGACGGGAATTGACCAGATACCGGCCATCGATTCGCTGCTCGGGGGGATCCAGAATGATCAAAAACTCGCGGATGACTTCTCCGTTGACTTCCCGCTCCCGAAACACATCCTTGCTCGGATCGCCGTCCACATCCTTCAGCGTACCAGCCTTCGGCCCGGATTGAATGCGGGCAACCGGCATCCAGGTGGCCCGGCGTTCCGTCCCATCAAACACATCATCCACCCCCGGTTGCTCCGCGCGGACGATAACCGAGCGATGTTCGCTGTCGTGCCGGGCGGCCAGGATGCCGAATTCCAGGCTCCCCAGACGCGTGATTTTTTCCTTCATCGCGTGCACGTAGTCGGTGTCGGCTCCAGGAATGATGATTTCCACGCGATCTTCACCCACCTGGCGGACCGTCACCTCCTCGGTCCCCGAGGGATTCACGCGGCGGGCGATGGCCCGCGTTAACTCGTCCATCGCACTGGAATTGATTTCCTTCCCCAAGGCCTGGGCCTGTTCGCGGTCGGCCTGATACACCAGGTTGGTCCCCCCGGCCAGGTCGATCCCCAGACGGAAGGCGTCACGCAAGCGGTGCCCATTGGCCATCTGATACACAAACGGGGCCAGCCCGAAGAACAGCACCATCAGTACGGTACTGATGCGGCGCGCATCACTTTTCATCCTCAGGACACGGGCAATCAGATTCCCGAGCAGGAAGGGAACCACAAAAATGCCAAACAACCACAGAATAATTATCCAACCGGACATCCCGAGACGTCTTTCGTGATGTGTCGCCACTGCACAGGCAGCCGCGACGATCTGAATGAAATGCGTGAATGGTACAGCTCCGTGATGTCGGTCGACATCCCCGGAACCACGACGGCCTCTCGTTACTTAATCAAAACCAGGTTGACTTGAACCCCAATTCCCGGCGGCTATTCCCAATAACCCGGGGATCCACTCGCGATCCGAAGTTCCTCGCGGACGCCGCCAGGGGCTCGCCGAAGTCCTCCGCACCAATCTCCCGTTGCATGCCGACCCTTACTTCGCCGACTTGTCGTCGGCCTTTTTCGACTCTCCCTCGGATTTCACCACGGATTCAATGCTGCTTTTTCTGACGCGAATCCGCGTATTTTCATCCACCCGCAAGGTAATCTGCTCTCCATCGGCGGAAAACCCGGCAATGGTACCATAAATGCCCCCAAAGGTCACCACGTTGTCGTTCTTCTTGAGATTGTTCATGAATTCGACTCGGCCGCGTCGTTCCCGCGATTGCGGCATCACCACCAGCAGAATGTAAATCATGACCATCATCATCAACGGAAAGCCGAACAACTCGATATAATCAGGCTGTTTGGCGTCTCCTTCCGCTTCCTGCGCCAGCAGCAGACAGGGTTCGATGAATAGCAGGAGATTGAACAGCATCGTGGAAATTTCCATGGGTTTTACTCGAACTTACGACGAACATTCCCCCCGGCCCCCGCCTTCCGGGAATCGGATATGGACTGTCAATTCGTCTATTGCGCCGCGAAAAGAATGGCGTATATTAGGGTTCCTGGCCCCATCGGGCAAGCTGACCGGCCCGAAACTCCGCGCTTCGATCCTCCAAGATGGCACTCCGCATCCCGGCCACCAGATGCTCGTAAAACGCGATATTGTGCCAGGAAAGCAAAATTGGCCCCAGCATCTCCCCCGCCATGAATAAATGCCGCAAGTAACCCCGAGTGTAGGTCCGCCCCACTTCCGAGGCCCCCGCCTCGTCCAGCGGAGCTGCGTCCCGCTGATACTTGGCGTTCCGGATCTTCACCGGCCCCGCCGACGTAAACGCCATGGCATTGCGGCCATTACGGGTGGGCATCACGCAGTCGAACAGGTCGATACCCCGCAGAATTCCCTCCAGCAGATCGACCGGTTTCCCCACTCCCATCAGATAACGAGGCTTCTCCGGAGGCAACAGGGGCGTTGTGTATTCCAGTGTTCGATACATATCGCCCGGCTCTTCCCCCACACTCAGCCCGCCGATTGCATATCCGGGAAACTCCAGGGGCAAGAGCCCGTCGGCCGATTTTTCGCGCAGGTCCCGCTCGATCCCCCCCTGCACAATCCCGAAGAGCGCCTGATCCTCCCGGCGTTGTGCGTCGCGGCAGCGCCGGGCCCAGGCGGTCGTCCGGTTCACCGCCGCTTCCAGCCGTTCCCGGCCGGCATCATGGGGCGGACACTCGTCCAGACACATGATGCAGTCGGCCCCCAGTTTTTCCTGGATTTCTATCGCTTTTTCCGGCGACAGTTCCAGCAGGCTGCCATCGATATGCGAACGAAATACTACCTGATCGTCCGTTAGCTTGGATAATTTGGCCAGACTGAAAACCTGGAATCCCCCGCTATCGGTCAAAATGGGGCCGTCCCAGTTCATGAAGGCATGCAAACCTCCCAGATCGGCCACCACGTCCGCGCCCGGACGCAGCGCCAGATGATACGTGTTGGCCAACAGCATCTCGGCTCCCGCCTGACGCAACTGCTCGGGCAACAACCCCTTCACCGTTCCCAGCGTTCCCACGGGCATGAACGCGGGCGTGCGCACCACGCCGTGGGGAGTGTGCCAAAATCCCGCCCGCGCGCCGGTGACTCGGTCAACATGTTCCAACTCAAACCAGAATTTCGACAACGGTATCCCTCGATGAATGCCTTAGGGGCTGTGAATCAGACTCTGACTATCGGCCACGCGATGGCCGCCGAGGTCGGTCGCCCGGACTCGTATTCCGCGATGTTTCTCGTTATTTGCGATGTTCGTGGGCGTGCGGATCCTCGGGCAGGTGGAGTTGATCCTTGTGCAGATGCAGTTCGGGCAAGGCCTGCAGCAAGGCCGCCAGCCCTGCATCCGTGGCCTGCCCTCCGTCCAGATACAACGATTCCAGTGTACGTGCCTGATGCAGGGCTTTCAGTCCCACATCGGTGATTGGCACTTGAATCAAATGCAGATACCGCAATGCCGGCAAACCCGCCACGTGCACCAAGCCGGCATCGGTGACGGCCTCGCTGTGAAATCGCAGTAATTCCAACTCCCGCAGCGAGGTCAAATGGGCCAGTCCCGCATCGCCAAATTCCCCGTCCGGCAGGTTCAGGATCCGCAAGTGGGGAAGTTTTGCAATCGATTCCAGGGCCATGTCCGATACGGAAAAATCGAGCCTTAACCAGTCCAGGTTTTCCAGGCGGGACAGCAATTCCCAATCCGCGGCGTTCAATTCCGCCTGGCCGATTTCCAGATGCCGCAATTCCTCCCGGCATGTCTCCAGCATTTGAAACTGCTCGTGCGTGATCGATTCATCCAGTTCAATCACCTGGTCGAAGTCCCCGGCTCGCACTCCCTCAATGCGTTGTTCCCAGGTGTATTCCCGCTTGACAAAGGCGGGAGATTCCGATTCTCCGGCAGGTCGGCACCCGGTCATGCTTAATGCCAGCAGGAACAGCAAACAGGATCCAGTCCCCAGGAATGCGTGCATCAGGTCCCCCGCCGATTGCCGAATTGTTGTATTTGCAGCCGGGTAGCCAAATGAAAACCATGCTCCAGCGCCAGCGGTTGCAACCATAGCAGCTTTTCCGCGAGCACATCGCGTTCGCGGGCTTGGGGCATCAGCCAGACCGTTTCCCGGCTCACTTCCGGAATTTCCGCGATGTAATCGAGCACGTCGGCCACGTCGTCCGGTCTGTCGATCACGAACTTGAACTGGCAGTTGTAGGTGGAAACCAACTCCCGAATCACGTCGGGGCGATGCCGTCGCCGCTCGTGACGCTCGGACCAGCCGGGATGATCAACCGGAGTAGAGTTCGCGCGCTTGGGGCTGATCGACATTAAATCCGCTTCCAGTTCCTGAAACACGGTTCCCGCCGTCTCGACGGTCAGGAAGCGGTCCCGCCGCTTCAAGGCCAGGGACAACTCGGGCAGTTCCTTGAAGATCATCGGTTCCCCGCCGGTCAGAACCACGTGTGGATGCCACCATTGTTCGACCGCATCAACGATCTCGGCGACCGTCATCTCCTCCCCCTCGGGTTCCCAGGAAGCATAGGGCGTATCGCAGAACCCGCAGCGCAAATTGCATCCCGATAGCCGCACAAATACCGACGGCGTCCCCGTGTACTGCCCTTCCCCCTGGATCGATGCGAATATTTCCGAAATCAACAAGTCCACACTACCTGACTACGCCAAGGACCACCCGCGCTGGACCGCTGTGCGCCACTGGCTTGGCCAGTGTAACCTCATTATCGATAAGACACTTCAAAGGGACTGGCGGAGCCGACAGCACCCACATTCCTGCCCATGCCGGACGGCTACGCTTCTTCCGCGATGACCGGATTTGAAAGGGAGCCGAGTTTTTCGATGGTCACTTCCACGCGGTCACCCGGTTTCAGGAAGACCTTGGGCGTGCGAGCATCGCCGACGCCGGCAGGCGTCCCCGTGAAGATCAGGTCTCCCGGCGCGAGGGTCATCAGTTGAGTCAAATGCGCGATCAGACGGGGTATCGGGAAGATCAGGTCACTCGTCGAGCCATCCTGCATCACCTGGCCATTAAGTGTCAGCGAGATCCGCAAGCCATGGGGATCGGGAATCTCTTCCCGCGTGACCAGGTAGGGACCGATCGGGGCAAAGGTATCTGGCGATTTCCCCAGCATCCACTGGCCACCAGGGCGCCCCTTCTGCCAGTCTCTGGCCGAAACATCGTGTCCCACCATGTAACCCGCGATGTAATCGTAGGCATCCGCTTCCGCGACGTGCCGTGCCCGTTTGCCGATAACCACCACCAGTTCCGCTTCGTAATCGACATTCTGGCTGACACGCGGCAACACAATGGCCTCATTGGGACCAATCAGCGTGTTGGCGTATTTGCCAAAACAGACCGGTTCGGTAGGTATCTGGGCCCCTGTTTCCCGCGCGTGGTCGCTGTAATTCAGTCCAATGCACAGAATTTTTTCCGGCTTCAGGAAAGGGGCACGCAACTCCCCGGAAACAAAGCGTTCTTGCGCCAGGCCCATTTGGAAGGCCCGCTCCGCTCGTTCCAGTTCTCCTGGAACTTGCAGCACCCCCTGCAGGCAAGTGGGCAGGGAATCATCGACGGCACACAAGTCGACATAGCGCGTCTGCCCGTCCCGCACCTCGACGCCAACGAGTTTTCTAACGCCCGCGCTCTCCACCATTCCTAATTTCATAACTCAATTCCTCGTGCATAATCTTGCGAAATCGGCCTGTGTCTCACCACGGCCTGCAATCTCTTGCAGGGGGCAGTTTCCGTCTGCGTCGAGGCCGAGAATGATCCGAACACGAAGGAAACAGTCCGCAAGACGTTGTACTGTGGCTTGAAAGGAAACACGTAAAACATGTCAACACTTGATCCACATTTCTTACACCTTTACCAATGCGGTAATTATTGTCTCGAAAATCCCCAGAAAACTAGCCGCGCCCGTCAGGAAGTGGGGCAGGCGGGTGCAACAACTCGAAATCACTCTTCCAATGCAAGGTCCACTATAGATGACTGGACCGCTACGTATGCAACTCCAACGCGGCCCGCTTCCTGCCGGGCGCGGCTAGTTCGTCGAAGTCAGCAATCCTGATTTATGGACCCGGGCAAGAAATCCGGATTCGTCTGCTTTACACACAGCGTACCCTACGACAAATACACGGCCTGCGGGGGTTATTCCTGTGCCGCATCATGCGGGGGAGCCCCCATGATATGGTAACCGGCATCCACGTGCAGTGTTTCCCCCGTGATGCCACTGGCCTGATCGCTGAGCAACCACATCCCGGTCTTGCCGACTTCCTCGGGAGTGATGTTCCGTCGCATGGGCGAAAAGGCGGAATATAACTTGACCATCTGATCGAATTCCCCCACCGCCGACGAACTGAGCGTCTTCAGGGGACCGGCACTCAACGCATTGACTCGCAGCCCCTCCGGTCCCAGTTCACTGGCCAGGTATTCCGTGGTGCTTTCCAATGCCGATTTACATACCCCCATGATGTTGTACCCGGGAATTACCTTTTCCCCCCCCAGGTAGGTCAGCGTGAGCAGGCTCCCTCCGGGAGACATCAGCTCGCGGGCGCGGTGCGCCAGGGAGATCAAGCTGTAGCAACTGATTTCCATCGAGAGTTTGAATCCGTCGCGACTGACCGCATGCACCGGCCCCTTGAGATCTTCCATCGGGGCGTAGGCGATCGAATGCAGCACAAAGTCGAGCTGGCCGAATTCACTTTTGGCCTTGGCAAAGACGGCATCCAGGTCGCTATCCACCTGTACGTCGCAGGGCATCACGAATTTGGCGAAATCGTCCACCAGCTTGCGCAGGCGGCGTTCCATCCGCGGACGCTCGGGATCTTTATCGGGAAGATGGGTAAAGCCCATTTCCGCCCCTTCGGCCTGCAGTTGTTGCGTGATGGCCCAGGCGATACTGTGATCGTTGGCGATACCGAAAACCAGCCCTTTTTTGCCCGAAAACAGGCCCATGTCGAACTCCCCTTGAAATTCGTCTTCGCGGCCCACCGTCTTGCGGTCGGCGCGGAAGTCTTGCGAATGGAAAACCTCTGCATAAGCTGTTCAGGTTATCCATCCCGGCCCTGGGCTTCAAGCAGACCCCCGCTGGATTTGTCGGCGGAGAGCACCTTTGCCTGGCAAGCCCCTTGCCTCTCGATTGATCCCCCGAACGGAAATAGCCAGAATGCCTTCTCGGGAAACGGATCGAACTCTCGCCGAGGGAGAGGCCCGGTTCCCGATTGCCGTTACTCCGGGACCTCCTCGGAACAGTCCTCCTCAGTTCAAATAGTCAGGTGCATCCATGCTGGCCCATATCGTGTATTTCACGCTCCACGACAATTCCCCGGAAAAAGTCCAGACGCTGACGCAGGCGTGCCACAAATATCTCAAGAATCACCCCGGCGTGACGTTTTTCGCTGCAGGGGTGGTGGGGCCGGAATTCCAACGCCCCGTCAACGTCGTCGATTACGATGTATCGCTGCACGTGTACTTTGTCGACAAGGCCGCGCACGATGCCTACCAGACCGTCGAGGACCATCTCGCGTTCATCGCCGAGAACAAGGAAAACTGGAAGCAGGTCCGCGTCTTCGATTCCTGGGTCGACTAACCCCAGTCAATTCACCCGAATCACGTCACCCGGAAATCGCGTCCCTGTTCTGGCCTGTTCCCTGAATTGAACCTGCATGTCCGAGTCTCTGTCACCTGCTGGCGATGAACATCTGATCGATTCCCGATCGCTGGACGAGGGAAAAAGTCAGACGGAAGGCAGAAGTTTCCCCTGCCCGCGCTGTGGGGCCGACGTAGTCTTTCATATCGGTTCGCAACAACTGCAATGCCCTTATTGCCACTACGAACAACCGCTGACCATTGCGGAACATGCAGTTATCGTCGAGAGGGATTATCACGAAGAATTGCAACGGCTGACCCAGTTTCGCCAGCAGGAACAGGCCGAAGTTTCCGGTGTCAAGGAAGTGCAGTGCGAGGCCTGCAACGGTAACGTCGTGTTCGAGGGAACTCTGACAAGTACGCACTGCCCGTACTGTGGCTCGCCGATTCAACTCGACCGGATTCACGAACTGGATATCCGCATCCGGCCCGATGCCGTCCTGCCTTTCCAGATCGATCAGGCCGGCGGTCGACGGGCCCTCGAGGCTTGGGTCCGATCGCGCTGGTTCGCCCCCAACGATTTTCTCAAACAGGGGGTACAGGGACGACTGACGGGGGTTTACCTTCCCTATTGGACTTACGATTCCCTCACCGCGAATGCCTATTCCGGCGAACGGGGAGAAACTTATACCGTGACCGTGGGGACCGGCAAAAACCGGCGTACGGAAACGCGCGTCCGCTGGTATCCCGCCTCGGGGCAGTTTCAACGCTTCTTCGACGACGTGCTGGTTCTGGGTTGCGAGGGGATGTCGCCCGACCTGGTACGCAGCCTGGAACCCTGGCCTTTGGCCCGCTGTCTCCCCTTCACCCGCGAGGCCTTGGCCGGTTACATCGCCCGTACCTACGATGTCCCTCTCGAACAGGGGTTTCAACAGGCAAGCCAGCGCATCGCCCAAGCCCTGGAGGAAGATGTGCGCAGGCGCATCGGCGGAGACCGGCAGCGCATCCACCGAATCCAGACCGTCCATTCCGCAATCACCTTCAAATTCGTGATTCTGCCGATCTGGCTGATGTCCTACCGATACCGGGAACGGGTTTATCAGGTGATGATCAACGCCGCGACCGGAAAGGTCGGCGGGGAACGCCCCTGGAGTGTCTGGAAAATCCTGCTGACTGTACTCGCCTCCGCCATGGCGCTGTTCCTGGTCTGGGGCGGGCTGTCGATGATGCGCTGATTCGAAATGTCGGCAGGCCTTGCCGCGTCAGGCCGTCTGCATTTTTTACATCACGGCGACGTTCTCGCGCAGCCTCCCCGGGCCGGTCCTGTTTCAAAGCCAGCCATCTCAAAAAGCCCTTGAATTACAGGCTTTGCGAGACTCTCCCGGCTTATCGAGAAAACAAATCCCGTCCGATCCGCGTGGGTGCGATGCTGTTTGTCCCGCCGATTTCCGGTTCCCCTGGGCCTGCCTCAACTCCCCTAGTCGGATATCGGGGCGTTGACATAAACTCCCGTTCCACAAGCGGACGAAGTCTTCTGGCCGCTTCCACGGTCCTTTCTCACAGAATCGTTCTTGTAACTTGCAGGGAGTGATTCCATGTCTATTGAAAATCAGATACGTACCTGCCTGGGAATTCTGCTGCTGGCCAGCTTGGGGGGGTGCTCCCTGTTGCCACACGAATTGCAGCCATCGCAATTGCGCAAATTGAATCGCGGCCCATCCCTGGGACGCGACACCTCCAATTTTTCGATCCCCGATCCCAAGATTTCACAAGGATTCTCGCGGCCCGCACTCGGGGAAGATCCCTTCCAGAGTGATACGCATTAACTCCGCTTAACTCCGCGGCGAAGGGGCCTCCCCCACCGGTGGGGGCGACAGCTTGCTCCGGAACCGAAGCGTGGCCCCTATTGCGTGTGGTTTCCGATATCGGCAACCAGACGTCCCCCGTTTCCTGCTGTGAATTCAGACTGAACCGCCCCCAGCATCACGGAAGATGAACATGTTCGAGGAACGCCCTTTTCGCCAGCATCGCCACTCATCCCTGTCCATCTGGTGGTTTGCGGGATTCATGGCGGCTGGTCTTTCCGCCTGGCATCTGGAACTGCTCCCTTTCACCACTCCCTCGGTGATGGACCTGGGCTTGCAGGATCCTGATTTCGAAGAACACGAACCCTCTCCCCTGACACTCCACGACTCCAACAGAGTGCCCGACGTGTCGGCTTCGCGGGATTCCCTCGATTCATACTCCGCCCCCTCGTCCATTCAACTGGCGGGTTTCGAACAGCCCCGGGGAGAGAGCGCGCCTTCCGGGCAAATCCCCACCCGGACCTTGAATTATCGCGCGGATCTGGAGCCCGTCCCCCCGCGGTTGCTGCCGACGGCCCAGGGGCCACCCCCTATTCAAACCGCCGGTTATCAGCAATCGAGTGACGAAACCGTCACGGCTTCACTGCAAACCGCCCTGGCCTCGCGGACAATCCGAGATTCTGCCGAGCCTCCCGAGCAATTCCCGTCGGAACCCGGCAGCGACAGGCTGCTCGAACAAAACGACCCGAACTCGTCCCGCGAGCCCGCGCCATCCCAGGAACCCTCCCCGCTCGACCCTGCCCGCGAACAGGAAATTCAGCGCCTGCGGGAATTATCGGTGCATTACTGGAAACAGCCCCAATTGCGGATCGAGATCGATCCCGAAATGCGAGAATTGTCGCGTACGATATATTTTCAGCCCGAGGTCCATTATCTGCCTGCCTATAAGGTGCAACCCAACGATCAACTCCGATTGATTGCACGCAACTACCAGGTTTCCTGGCAATATCTGGCCAGGCTCAATCGCATCGAACCGGAACAGATCCGCGTCGGACAGGACCTGAAAGTGATGCAGGGTCCCTTCGGAGCCGTCGTCGACCTGAGCGACCGCACGCTGACGGTGCATGCCCACGGTTATTACGTGTGCAGTTTTCCCGTGGCCGTCGGCAAGGATCACGCGACACCCACCGGAGACTTCCCCGTGTTGAACAAAGTCGAAAATCCGACCTACTACGGACCGGATGGAGTTGTCTCCGCCGACGATCCCCGCAATCCCCTCGGGGAACACTGGATCGACCTGGGGAACAGTTGCGGCATTCATGGCACCATCGATCCGAGTTCGATCGGCTCTGCCGTCTCGAAAGGGTGCATCCGCATGCGTCCCGACGATGTCGCCCTGGTTTACGATCTGCTGACCCTGGAATCCGTTGTACGCATTCGCGAGTGAACCGTCAGGGAATCCTCCGGATTCGCGACTGGCAGACACAGGGGTTCCCTCGGAGTGACAGCGGTCGTTGCGACAGCTAGCCCCCTCTCGCATGGGCCCTGCCTGCCGAGTTCCCCGGGCATACTTTATTCCCCGATCACCTTCACCAGCACTCGCTTCGGCCTGCGACCGTCGAACTCGCCGTAGAAGATTTGCTCCCACGGGCCGAAGTCCAGTTTGCCTGCTGTGATGGCGACCACCACTTCCCGGCCCATGACCTGTCTCTTCATGTGGGCATCGGCGTTGTCTTCTCCGGTGCGATTGTGGGCATATCGCTGAGGAGAGGCGTCGAAGGGGGCGAGGCCTTCCAGCCATTTCTTGTAATCTTCGTGGAGTCCCGGTTCGTCATCGTTGATAAAAACAGACGCCGTAATGTGCATCGCATTACATAAGAGCAAGCCCTCCCTGATCCCGCTCTTCTGAACGATCTCTTCGATCCTGGGCGTGATGTTCTCGAAGGCCATCCGAGCCGGGAGGTTGAAGGTAAGGTATTCCGTGTGGGCTTTCATGCAGTCCTGCTCCGATCCCGTTCATTCATTTTGTATTCATGATCACATTTTCCGCAGCCGGCGAGAACATCCATTTATTCACCGGCCCAGAGTAATTCTAATGATATCCCGGCATTTCCTCCTTTCCACGATGCCCTGTCAGCGTGACTATTCAATTTGAACTCACCGCAAACCAGCGTAACTAGCCCACATTTCTCACACAGTAACCAAAGCGGTAAATTTTGCCTCGAACATGCCCTGAAAACTAGCCGCGCCCGTCAGGAAGCGGGCCAAGCGGGCGGTTCCCCGAGGAGCAATCCTTGGACACAACATAAAACATGGCAATGCATTGCGACCAACCGGGCTCCCGTCTGGCCCGCTTCCTGACGGGCGCGGCTAGTTCGTCGAAGTCAGCAATCCTGTTTTATTGACCCGGGTGAGAAATGCGGGTTAGCGCGAGCCGGATGCGCCCAGGGTGCGGTCGAGTTCCAGAATGTTTCCCGTGGGGGAGAATCGCACCATTTTGACGTCGTATCGTGACCGTGGGGCTTGGGGATGTTCGTAGTACCAGAAGGTCGCGTGGCGATTTTCCAGAGCCCGCATCACGAACAAATTCGCCTGATGATCGTATGAGATCAGGTCGGCACGGGCGCGAAACTGGTCTCCTTCGATTTCCGCGTTCTGTTTCGCCTGGATTTCCAGCGACCAGGGGTTTGCTTTTTTGTTGTGCGGATCGGACGGCACCTGCTTCAACAGGATTTCCAGGTCTTCGCACCGCATCCAGACCGAGCGGGGGGGGCGGGCATCGCGTTCAAAGCTGACCAGGGGCCGATCGACCGGTCCGTGCAGCACGTTCACGCGATCGTGCAAGGTGGCCAGTTGCCGATGGATATTTCCCGTCAGGTTATCCGCGAAGGTGACGCGTGTGTAATCCCAGCCGGTGGGAGGCTGTTTCGTGTCTGCCTCGTCGGATTTTTTCAGCGTGGCCTCGGGCAATCCGAGGGGTGAGTTGCCCGTCCGCCGTTGCCAGAATTCCATGGCGCCCGGCCCTTGTGCATACATCTCGCCCGAGACGTGATTTACCTTGAAGGTGGAGACATTCAGGTAGCGGACGCCGATCAGCCGGGATTCCTCGTAATGTTGCATCTCGAAGCGGACATGATCGCGGCATTCCACTTCCGTCAGTTTCGGTTTCTGGGCGCGATCCACCTGCTGCAGCGACACAACCTGATCGAGCGTCACCACGAGTTCCTCGCAGGTGATGACGGAATTCCCGATCACCGCCCGGACACGCCCGACGAAATGGGCCTGGTTCCCGCTGAATTTCATTTGTTCGCGCCACGAAACTTGCAGCAGTTCCGCCTGCCCCAGAGGAGTGCCTTCCCAATCCGTGTGAACCGGGAATTGCAACGAACCCGCGCCGTGCACGCGTGCCTGATTGCGGCCACGATCAACGTACAGGTCGATGCCATCGATGCGGACTGCTCCATTTTGAATCCAGGCCAGTTGTTCGCCCGCTCCCAGCAGGTGAAACCGCTGCTGCTCTCCTCCCTCGTTGAAGATTTCAGCACCTTGTCCCGAAACGACGATCGCATCCTCCTGCCCAGGCAGTTGCCCCCTGGCCAGCAATTCGCCCCGCGATTCCACGTGGGCCAGATGGATGGTCTGGAAGTTCTCGTTGTGCAGCACTTTCAATCGCAGTTGACGGGCATCGACCTGCAATTGCGGCCTGGCGGACTGTTGCTGGCCTTGTTCGGCTCCCACCAGTTGAATGGAATCCTGTTCTCCCTGTTCCTGCCGGGCCACTCGCGCCATGACCTCGGGCGTCCCGGGCTCGAAGGAGATTTCCAGGGATTCGTAAACCCCTTCCAGTTGCGGGCTGGCAACCGCGACCTGGCCCGTTGCTTCCACGCGGTGCATGCGGAAGCCGGCGGGGATCCTGGCCGAGGGGCCGGTCGCGGGTCCCGGTTCCGCGGGGAGGAGGGAAAATTCCGCGGGTTTGTCCAGCCAGAAGCGGAGCGTCTGTGCCATCATTCCCGCGCGATGCATGGGAGTGCTGAGGCGAGCCAGGCCCGTCAACGTGATGCGTTGCAGGGAGGCTCCCTGCTCGGGGTCCGGTTCCATCACCAAGGAATCGCGCCATTGGGCCTCGACCAGGAGGTTGCGCCGCGCGGGGGATGATTCGCCGGTGGTGGTGTCTGTGTATTGTAATTGTCCTGGACCGGCGGCATGTGCAAAGACTGGCTGATTGCGTTCGTCGAGGTGCATCTCCAATTGAGGTGTGAGCAGGTCGGCTCCGTCGAATCGGACCCTGACGGCACGGGCATCGCGCATCGTCAGTTTGCGCGAGGTCAGGTCATAGTTGAGCGATTGTCCCCACGCGGCCAGCCGGTTGGCCTGCGACTTCAGGGAAACTTGTTCGCCTTCGGCCAGCAGGAAGCGGATCGACATGCGGGCTCCCTGTTGCGAAGTCAACGCCAGCGGCTGCGATGCGGTGTCGCTGGCCAACTCCTCGAATTGCAGGGTGAGGCGGTCGCAGTTCAAGTCGTCCACCAGCCCTTGCGCATCCGTCCGATGCACCAGGACGTTTCCCTGCAGCATGGCCTGCTGGGCCTTGACGCGATAGTGAAACAGGTCCTCGCAAGTGACCAGCACCGGCTCGCTCCCCTCGGGTTGCAGATGCATTTCCAGATGCTCGCGAATCAACAGGTCCGAGATCCCCAGGATGCGGGGATTGTTCGCGTGCGCGGGTCCATCGAGCATTTCCAGGTTCAACTGGATGTTCCTGGCAAATCCCCGGTGTTCCTGCATGCGAAACTCGATCGGATGATCGCTGAATAAATGCTTGCTCGCGCGGGAGAACGTGAAATTGCTGCCGACGATATGTAATTCCCGGTCTCCGCGAATCCGCACCTGCCCGCGCAATACGATTTGCCGGATCAGGCTCGTGCGGATTTCCGACAGTTCCACGGGCTGATCGAATTGAAACGTCGCCGACTCCGCCAGAATGACGATAGGTTCCCCGGTGGTCCCCTCGGCGTGTTCCGCCGGTTCCGCGTTCCAGACCATGGCTACCGGACTGACGCGCAGCTCCGTGTTGCCGTTTTCGTGTGCCCGGTCATTAAAGTAAATGTGCAGTCCATCGGCGCGGATCTTCACGCGGGAATCTACGGTCCAGGCGGCATCGGGCAGATGTTTCAAGGCCATCTCGTGGCTGATGCGGGGACCGATCGGTTGATTCGAAGGCAACGCGGGGGCCTGCCGCGATTGCCGCACCACGTGCTCGCGCGACAGGATTCGCCGCGCAAGTTCCGCATAGCCGGTGTAAACCCCCAGCACCAGCAGCGTCACCAGGAATGTCAACAGGTATCGTCGAGACATGGGGGAAATATCGCGATGCGAACCAGGGAAGACCCTGTCACCGGGAAGGTACGGACAATTCCGTCATTCCAGGAACAGGCCATCCGTCGGCCCGGGTTATCAGGGATGAGGGGCGGATGTCAACTGCAGCGACTGTGGCATCAGGGCGATGATGTCGGTGATATCGATCATGCCTACCGGGAACCCCGCCACGTCCACCACAGGGAGTTCGCTCAACTTACGTTCGGCGAGCAACTCCACCACTTCGCTCAACAAGGCGGTCTCGGCGATGGTAATCGGGGAATGTGTCATCACTTCGCGAATGGGGCGGTCCAGTTTTTGTTCCTGGTGGCTGGCGAGGATACGCGCCAGGTCGCTATCCGTGAACAGGCCGGAGAGTTTCCCCAGTTCGTCCAGAATCATGACTGCTCCCGTGCGGCGGGATTTGGTCAAGGTATGACTGAAAACCTCGCGCACGGTTTCGTGTTCGCCGGCCACGCGGAGCATTTCACCGGTCCGCATCACTTCGGTTACCGGAGTCAGCTTGCGTCCCAGGCTTCCCCCCGGATGAAACACCGCGAAATCCTGGGGGCTGAATCCGCGCATCCGCGCCAGCACCAGGGCCAGCGCGTCTCCCACGGCCAGCATCGCCGTGGTGGTCGTCGAGGGGGGCAGCCCGTGAAGTCCCGCCTCGCGCATCCGCCCCAGCGGTATGACCACTTCGGAACCGCGTGCCAGGGTGCAGTGAGCGGTTGCCGTTATTGAAATGACAGGAATATTTAACTTTTGCAACACAGGCAACAGCCGGCAGACTTCTTCCGTTTCCCCGCTGTTCGAAAGAATCAATACCAGATCATCGGACCGCAGACACCCCAGATCCCCGTGCACCGCTTCCGCGGGATGCAGAAAATGGGCACGGGTGCCCGTCGACGACAGCGTCGCCGCGATTTTCTGGCCGATGAGTCCCGCCTTGCCAATCCCCGTGACCACCACGCTCCCCGTACAGAGGGCCATACGTTCGACCGCAGCACAAAACCGGGCATCCAGTTCCAGTGCCACATGCCGCAACGCGGTCGCTTCATGTTCGATGATCCGCTTGGCTTCACGTAGTTGTTCCACGTGAGAATGCGGAATGATGGATTCGAGGGCCGTGGCTGACATGGCTGTTGCCTCGCTGGCAAGGATAGGAACAAAGCCGGCTGCCATATGAACAAATGACAATTATTTCTGTAACAAGCCCGGATTTGTACCCTAAGTCAGCCATTGGGGTCAACGTGAAGTTGACACGCGTGGGAAGCATTCCCTGTTTGAAATCGGTTACGGGGCCGATTCACTGTTTTGCAGGATTCAAGGGGGGGATCTGAACAACCGCGCCCCTGTTTTCCGGGGAAATTCCTTGGAAGTTTGACAATATTTCCAGGTGCGGTGATCATGAGCGGTGCGAAGTCCGTTCGCAGTACTACGTCAATCCACGTCGACAACGCCGGGTGTTTTCGAGGACGGGTAGAGCGCGCCACCTTCTTTCGCGCGTTGTGCCTTCCCCCGAAGCCGAGTTGGTCGACATTCTCTCCCCGGGATAGTACAGACCATGGCATTTTTCAGTCGTTTGACGGATATCGTCACCTGCAGCCTGACCGATTTGCTGGCCGAGGCCAACGATCCGCGTCAAACGCTGGCCGAGATCATTCTCGAAATGGAAGAGGGATTGGCCGGTGCCCAGCGCAGCGTGCAAACATCGCAACGAACGGAACAGCGGCTCCGCGACGAGTTGCGAGAATCGCAGTCACAGATTGAACACTGGGAAACCCAAGCGTTGAGCGATCTTCGCGGCGGAGACGAAAATGCGGCCCGCATGGCCTTGTATCGCAAGAAGGAATCGCAGGATCTGGCGGCCGGGCTGGAGCAACAGGTTCGCGTGGCCCATACAACGTCGGAAAGCCTGATGACCACCTACCGCGCGCTGGAGGCGCGGCTGGCGGAAGCCCGCCGTCGGCTGGATCTGCTCGGTGGAGCCTCGACCAGTTCCGGTACGGATGCTCTGCAGGCGACCGCCCGGGAAATACGGGGGCGCGAGGTCGAGGATGAACTGGCGGAACTCAAACGCCGCATGGATCATTCCTGAGTCGCGTTCCGAGGGGGCGAGGGCTCCTGCCCGATGACGATCCGTTCCGCATCGATGGTGTACGGTATTCGCAGTGGCCCGCAAATTGCCTGAAACAGGCCCTTCACGTTTGCATTCGTCACTTCGAAGCTGATCAACCGTAGTGGATCATGCCCCTGTTGAGCGAGTTGCGTGGCTTCGAATTCGACGGGCAGCCCGGCCTGTTTCAGGTAATTCAACACCTCTCCCAGGGGTTTTTGCTGCACCCGCATGGTGAAGACTCGCGTATCCCAGCGGGTCCGGGGATCGACCGTAGTATTTCGCTCCGGACGTCTGGACTCCGCCAGCAGTTCATGCAGATCCTCGGGCCCCGTGATTCGCCAGCGGGTCCCCTGCTGTTCCCAGCGTGCCTCCGGGTATTGCGCGCGCCAGGTTGGCAGTTGTTCGGAGACAACCGAAGCGGTCAACTGATGCGACCGCGTAATTTCGATTCGCGCGGGAATCGGCACGAGCGTAATGGCATCGGCACCGGCCCAATCAAAGGTCAGATCGTATTGCAATAACACGAACGTGAGGAATTCCACGAGTTGCGCGCGCGGCAAGGCCCCCTGATACCACAAATCGTGCGGGATTTCCTCGGCGTTGGTGACGTTCAGATTACATACCCGGCAGGCTTCGCGGACGAGATCGCGGGGTCTGCTGAAACTTTCCCAGGCATACAGACGCCGTTCCAGGATTTTCTTCAGCCGGTTTGGCTCGCGCGGAACGTTGGCGGGCATGTCGGCCGAAAGTTCCTCGCCACGCAGGGCGGCCAGAGTCTTCAACGCTGTGGCCTGGTCCGCGGGGAGCAGATACACGGCATCGCCAAAGATGCGTAATTCGAGTTGCAAACTGTTCGCCACGCGGGTCAACACTTCGCGAAACGTGCCTGCGATGGGAGGGGGCAAGAGGATCGGTTGACCAGGGTCGATGCGCCGATCGATCAACACCGCCACGCGTTGTGTCCGGGCCAGATCGTCGCAGACCTGCCTCAATTCATTCCGCTCGTCCTGCAGCGCGAGCGAGATCCATCGATTCGTGGCCTGCAGGAATTCCGGCCCGCGGGTCCACTCGTCCGAGCGGGCAACGCTGTTGCCCGCTCCCTGGCAGACCAGGAGCAGGAGGAGGAGAAACGTCGCCCGCGCCCGCCCCAGAGGCCACGAACATGGCCTTATCCACGGACGCCTTCGCGACATCTGGCGTGCTCCTCGGTCAATGACGATAGCGATATCAAGGCTTATGGCGCGGGTCGGGAGGGATTGCCCCCGACCCGCGGGCAGCGACGATTTCCGGAACGCAGCGCGGTTACAGAATCGAACGAATTTTGGCCAGGAATTCCCTGTTGGTGGGGAACATGGCCAGTCGGCGCGTCAGTTCTTCCATCGCCTCCACGGGACTCATGGATACCAGAGCCCGCCGCAAGGCGATTACCCCTTCCAGCACGGCCGGATCGAGGATTTTTTCCTCGCGCCGCGTGCCGGACTTGCTGATATCGATCGCAGGCCAGATGCGGCGATCGGCCAGGTCGCGGCTCAGGACCATTTCCATGTTGCCGGTTCCCTTGAATTCCTGGAAAATTACTTCATCCATGCGGCTGCCGGTATCAATCAGGGCCGTTCCGACGACGGTCAGAGAGCCGCCTTCGTCGAATCGCCGCGCTGTGCCGAACATTTTCTTGGGGATATCCATGGCTTTTACGTCGAGGCCCCCCGACATCGTTCGGCCCGTATTGCCCACCCATTTATTGAACGCGCGGGCCGTGCGGGTAATGCTGTCCAGGAGAATGAAGGCATCGCCGCCTGCTTCGGCAATCCGCTTGCCCCGTTCGATGATCAACTGGCTGGTACGAACGTGACTTTCCACGTCGCGGTCCATCGAGGAGGCAATGACTTCCCCATTGACGAGCCGCTGCATCTCGGTCACTTCCTCGGGTCGCTCGTCGATGAGTAACACGATGAGATGAACTTCGGGATGATTGGTGCTGACGGCATTGGCGATATCCTGCAGCAGCATCGTCTTGCCAGTTCTGGGCGGCGCGACGATCAAGGCCCGTTGCCCCTTGCCGATGGGGGTGAGCAGGTCCATCACGCGCATCGTGATTTTGCTTTGAGTGGTTTCCAGCTTGATCTGTTCGAACGGGTTGATGGCCGTCAAGGAATCGAAGTGTTTGATTTTGGCGTATTCCTCGGGCGTGCGACCATCGATGGTGATCACGTTGTGCAAGCGGGGCCCCTGGCCACGCGTTCCCGGCCCCACTTCGCCACGAATCAGCACCCCTTCGCGCAACCCGTACTTTTCGACCATGCTGCTCGAAACAAACGGATCGCTGTCCTGGGAGGCGTAATTTACGCTGGCGTTCCGCATGAAGCCGTACAATTTGGGATGGAGTTCGAGCACGCCTTCCATGATGCCCGAGATTTCATTCACGTCCTGACCCGTAGATGCCACCGCGGATTTTGCGGTGGAGGGCCGGACATTCGGGTGGCCCCCGCGCGGACGATTTTCGTGTCGTCCCCCCCGGGAGCGTCCTCCGGAACCGCCGCCGCTGCCGCCGCGATTGCCGCCCCGGTTCGCTCCGCGATTGTTGCTGGGTGCTTCCTCGCGAGCGCCACCGCGTCGTCTTCGGCGACGGCGGGAGCGTCCCTGTCGCTGGCCTTCCCCTTCACCGGCGGGGTTGCCTCCGCCGGACGTGGATCGAGAGGTCGCATCCTGGCTTTCCATAACTCCGTCCCCAAAATCTTCCTGCGGTTTGGGGGCGGGGGCAGGAGCAGGTTCACTCGGATGGTCTTCCCGCGTCGTTCGACTTCCACGTGCAGGTTTCGCGGCGGTCTCTTCCGCCGCGACGGCAGGTTCCACGGCTTCCGAAGCGGGTTTGCGCGTCCGGGGGGAACGGGGCTTGCGTGGAGAATCGGAACTTTTGATTGGCATAAAACTTTCCTCGGAAACAGGATTCACCGCGAGAGTTTGCCGAGACGGACAACAGCCGCGCGAGACGGAATCGCTCGCCTTACTTCGGCACTTTTCAACGGGAAATACGGTCTCCACCGCCTTCGGGGGGCGGCACAACAAAAACGACATTGGATTCAGAAACCAGGACTCAACAACTTCTCACCCTGGAGCGGAGAAGTTTCACGAACGATGTGGAGTCGCCTGATCAACCATCGGTTGCAGTGCAAATACTCCTCACAGAATGCCAGAGCATCCGAGCGGGACAGTGCCCAAACGGGAGACCGGCAACAGCCAGTCCGGGAAGGAACGGTTTTGCAAACAGAACCGTCCTGCGCGAACGCAGATCCATTCCACGGGGAATTCAATTCCACGACCAGGTGGGAAGCCCTGCAAATTCACAACCCCCCGAGGGAGGACGAACCCGTTCGGGCCGTCCGATACGCCAGGTGATCGAAACTGCCGCAGGGCAAGCGCCCAGAACGAAACCCGTCACCGCCAGCATGTTCGTCTGCAGTTCTTGCCGAACCGCCGACCACACCAGACCCAGGTTGCCGTCGAGGCTTGCTTCCTTCCCGCGGTTGCCCGCGAAATTCACTTTCGCTGGAACCGCAAACCACAGCCGAAGTAGTGAAACAGGTTGAAGCAGTCGTTGCTGACTGGTTCACTATACTGAAATTCATGCCGCGAAGTCGGCCAAGATCCGACCAAGGCGACACGTTCTGGATTCCATTCCGCTATGTCTGGAGACTTAACACCTCTCGTCATCAGCGTGACAATGATCAGCTTGATGAGGTTGCTCCTGGTATATATCAGCCCCTCGGGCGTCTTTCGGACCGCCAAAAGCAGCCCTGCATTTCCCTGCCTGCCAGCGATCCTATCGCATGACAACGCAATGGCAAACCCGACACACATGAATATCGGCTGATTTCTTCCTTTATCCTAATCACAATTTAGCAGGAACGTCAACTACGCGGCAGGTAAAAATGTCACTCTTGAAACACGGAATAGCCTGCTGACGGTTGATTTTACCCGGACAGACAACCCTGCCGGGCCAAAACCGCGATCACCTGTCCGCGCGAGGTTCCACATGCCTCAACCGCTTTGCCAGTTCCCTTAACCTTGCCTCAAAAACAGGAATTCCGGTCTTTCCGGGTTACATTCCACGCAACCGCAGATACCTGGAATGGTGAGCCTACTGTCCGCAGGCGACATCATAACCGCTGGTAGTGGCACGGTATCCCTGGAAAGAGAGCTCCACATCTTGCACCGTTATGCTGTTCGGGCATCACCTACTCGGCGAGGGGAGGAAGCCAGTCCAGTCCACGGGAAAAACACGGAGGCAGCGTACGAACTGCGGACGGAAGCCCCCGATGCCCCATTGGGCAAGCTGTATGCAAAAGAATGTCAGAGACCAAGAACGGCGGTTCCCCGGGAGATCGACCCGCCTGCCGTTCGTCACTGCGGCCCGCATCCCTGGATGCAAGCCGGATTGCAGTTACGCATCAAGTATTGCTACTGAACGGGCTTCTGTCAATCCTTGTTCTGCCGACGAATTCGTTTCTGAGCGAAGATTTTCGGTAAAAAACTGTCCTCTCAGTCGCTGGTCCAACCGGCATTCTCGGCGCCCGTGTTTTATCTTTTCTTCGACACGCCCCGCAAGGCCACTCAGGCCGAGCCTGCCAGCCAATAACCATGGCTGCTGCAATTCGCCAGGCACGACACGAACTGCGCGGATGCCTAAATAACGGTACGCCCAGCGTACCCTACAAAAAATAGACCGTCTCTCAGCGGATCAAGATCGCTTCCACGTCGCGCGGAACCAGGGCGTGTCGCAAGTTGATGTAACGCTCGGGATCAATGCGAAACATTTCCCGGTTCTGTTCGCTGGTGAACAGATACAGTTCGTCGTTAAAAAAGGCCGCAAACTCCGTTGAACCGGGCAGAGCCCGGTCGGTTTCCCACATAATGACGGGATCGCAGCCCAGCAGACGGGGAACAAAACTCTCGGGTTGGCTTTCGAACTCCTGTTTATCCGCCAGGCTCGACAGTCGATACTGCTGCTGTTGATATTCGACGATCCATTCGGCCTGGCCCTTAATCCATTCCCGGTTTTTCTTGAGTTGTACCGGGCAATATCCATCCAATGCCACAAACACGACTCGTGGCGGAACGTCCCCTTTGTGGATTTCCGCTGGCAGCGCGGGCTTGTCCCCGGCGAGATCCGGTTTCGTATTCCCCGGCTGCATCAAGGCCTTGGGAAACGGCGCCGGTGCCCCTAACTTGATTTCCAGGGAGGAATACGGGGCCGGTCCGTTTCCCGCTTCCGTGCGGGATTTTACGAACTGTTGTGATTGCTGATAGCGGGACTCCACCCGTAAGGCCTGCCCGATGTAGTCCGAAAGCGCAAGCATGCCCGACGAAGTGCCCAGCACCCGTCCCTGCGGATCGAGAAAGACATCGCTGGGGTAACTCGTAATGTTGTACATCCGCGCCAGATCGGGCGAATGTTCGGCATTCACCTTCACCAGGATAATTTTGCCGGCGAGGGACGATTCCAATTGAGGCGAGGAAAAGACGGTCTGTTCCATGCGCTGGCAGGGACCACACCAGTCCGTGTAAAAGTGGAGCAGCAACGGGAGGTTTTTCTGGCGCGCCTGTGTCAGCCCCGCGCGATAGTCCTGGTACATTAACGACGGGGAATCCGCCTTCAGTGATGCACCCGCGCCGGAAAGCACCAAGAGCGTCAGACTGCAGCGGGTCACGAGCGTCAGGTTTACGAACCGCATATTCTTCCCTTCGTTAAAAAGCACCCTGATATCTATCGACGTCAGGCACTCCCAACGAAAGTCCGCTCGCTTAGGGGACGCGACTCTTCAGCGAAACACGAACGATCCGACGATTGTAACGAATTGGCATGCCGAGAATTGATACAATCGGCACAATCCGCCCCGGTGCGAAGGAGTCTCCCGAACCGAGAGCCGGGGCACGAAAATCGGTCTCGATCCAAACACTTGAAGTGATCGTCCTCGCGTCACGGCAGAAAACCCTCTATCGCCAGTTCCCTGGATTGGTCGAACCGACCGTTTTGGAGTACACTTGCAGGGTGATACTTCCGCTTTGCTCAACAGATTCAACGAGTTGCAGTCATGTCCATTCTTTTCCCACCCCAGGATAAGCCGGAACTGATTGACGGTCGCTATTACTATCCGCCGCCGCAACGCCTCGAATCGGTCTGCCTGGGAACATTGCCCTTGGGCACTCGTTACTGCCTGTCCCCCCTGGCGAAGTACACGAATTTACCTTTTCGCCGGGTGGTCCGCGGCTGCGGGGGGTTGGGGCTGGCTACGTGCGACCTGGTGAATGCGCGGGCCCTGCTGGCGGGGAGCGCGAAGTCCCTGGCTTTGATTCGCACATGCGAGACAGACACGCCATTCGCGGCACAGATATTCGGGAGTGAACCGGAGTACCTGCGCGACGCCGCCCAGTTTCTGGAAGCGCGGGGGGGCATCGACGTGATCGACATCAACATGGGGTGCCCCGTCGACCATGTCACGAAAAATGGGGCGGGAGCGCGTCTGATGTGCAATTTGTCCCGTTCCGTGGAATTGGTGCAAGCGGTGGTGGAAGCGGTCCGGTTGCCTGTTACGGTGAAGATGCGGCTGGGCTGGGACGAAACGCAATTGACGGCTCCCCGCTTCGCGCGGGAATTCGAACAGATTGGCATCCGAGCCGTGGCAATTCATGGCCGCACACGTTCCCAGGGATTTACGGGTTCGGTCGACCTGAGCGGCATACGGAAGGTGGTGGAAGCGGTGGCTAACATCCCCGTGATCGGCAATGGCGATGTGCGGACAATCCCCGATGCCGCCCGCATGCTGGATCGCACGGGTTGCCAGGCAGTCAGTATCGGACGGGGGGCATTGGCAAATCCGTGGATATTCCGGCAACTCTCGCAGTGGGAGCAAACGGGATGGTATGATCCTCCGGGAAATTTCGAGGAGCGTCTGGACCTGGTACGGCAACAATATCAATACCATCGTGAACTCGACGGCGAGGAACATGGGCTGACTGCCTATCGCCGGACGGTACACTGGTATCTGAAGGCGATGCGGGTCCGAGCGGGATTGCGCGATCGTGTTCAACATGCCCGCACAGGTGATGAATTCCGCGATGCCCTCGAGGCCATCCGTGGCGAGGGGCCCGTGGAAGGGAGTCGGACGGGCATACTTCCCGAATTGCAGGTGCCGGTTCCCGCGGGTCCCGTCGAGCGGTGGTAACGGAGGCAATCGGAACGCAGGAATTGAGAAAAACGTCGGCAATGCCGACAAGAGGTGGTATAATTGGATAGCGTCTTTCTGGATTTCCTGCCTTAGCGGGAAATCTCGTTCGTAGATCGGAGACAGGCATGGCAACCCTGCTGGTCGTTGATGATTCAAAAATAGATCTCAAGCGGGCATCGTTGCTGCTTACGAAGCACATTCCCGAGGCGGAGATACTGTGTGCCGCCCAGGGAGAAGAGGCGCTGGAGTTGATTGAACTGCACGCTCCGGACGTGGTAATCACCGATCTGCAGATGCCCATCATGAATGGGTTGGAACTGGTCGAACGGATTCGCCAGAAGTACCCTCAGATACCGGTCATTCTGATGACGGCGGCTGGCAGCGAGGAAATTGCGACTGCCGCCCTGAAGAAGGGGGCCGCCTGTTATGTGCCCAAGCGGGAACTGGCGGTCGATCTGGCCCCGATTGTCGCGCGACTGCTGGGTGCCGCGCGGGAGCGCATTCACCATCTCCGGATTCTCAATAGTATCAGCGAAGTCTCCTTTGAACTCCAGAACGACCGCGAACTCCTGGTCGATTTTGTCTATGAACTCCGGGAATTCCTGCAGCATCGTGGGATCTTCGCGGAGCACGACTGCTTCCGGGTGGCGATGGCAATCGACGAAGCACTCGCCAATGCCTATTACCACGGCAACCTGGAAGTCAGTTCGAAACTGCGAGAGCAGGATTGTTTTTCCTTCGAACGTCTGGCCAGCCAGCGCCGCGAGGAACAGCCCTACGCCCATCGCAAGATCTTTCTCAAGATATCGCTTGGCGAAGAGTTGACCGTGACGATTCGCGATCAGGGACCGGGCTTCGATTTGAAGATGCTGCCCGATCCCTTCGATCCCGGCTTTGTCGAACGCCCCTGCGGTCGAGGCGTGGTACTGATGCGTTCCTTCATGGACAGCATCGTATTCAACGAATTCGGCAATCAGGTGACGATGGTCAAGAAAATCAATGGCACGGAAATCGTGAGCAAGCCATGAAAAGCCAGCCCAGCTACCGAACCCAGGTCGTTCAAGACACGATCATTATCGAGTTTTACGAAATTTCGAAATTTTTACAGGACGAGTTGGGGCCCGAGCTTGATCGGGAGTTGGGCCAACCCGACCTGGCAAACTGCAAGCACATACTTGTCGATTGCCAACATCTGAAGTACGCCAACTCCCTGTTTCTCGAGATCCTGCTAAACATGGCGGCGCAAGCCGACCAGCGACAAGGCCGCTTTGCCCTCTGCTG
Source organism: Planctomycetota bacterium (assembly GCA_014584345.1). Lineage (GTDB taxonomy): Bacteria > Planctomycetota > Planctomycetia > Planctomycetales > Planctomycetaceae > Rubinisphaera. The sequence goes on along the minus strand of JACTNB010000013.1, from coordinate 513,881 downwards.
CCTGAGTCTGTTCCTGTCGGAAGTGTTTGAAGTGACCCGGTTGCAGGGCCGCTGGCCAACATTTGACTCGCGCGAAGCCGCCCTGCGGGAAATTCAAGCGGCCTGAGACGACTGGTTCAACAGATCGTCCGGCCCCTTGCGATGACAGAAATCCCCGAAGGATTCCTGGCCCTGCCGTTCCCGCTGATAATAGGCAAACAAGGGAGAGAGCGTCGAAACCACCTCCTCCAGTTTCACCATGTCCTGGTAGATAAAGCCTAGCCGCGTTCCCTGCGTGTTCCCTCCCAGAAACAGCGTGTATTTGCCGACCGCCTTCCCCACCAGGCCCACATCCGGCGTGTAGGGACGGGCGCAGCCGTTCGGACAGCCTGTCATATGCACGCTGATCCGTTCTTCCTGCAGTCCGTGCCGCGCCATCTCGGCTTCGATCTCGTCCATCAGGTTGGGCATCACCCGTTCCGATTCCGTGATCGCCAGTCCGCACATCGGCAGGGCCGGGCAGGCAATCGAAAAGCGACGGGAAATGGTGTACTCCTCGGCTGCCTTGATCCCATGCGACCGCAAGATTTCGCTGATATCCGCCTTGTCTTCGGGAGCAATGTCGCAGAGCAGCAGCGACTGCAGGGCGGTCAAGCGGACCGGCATCCCATATTTTTCGAGAACGGCCCGTAGTCCGGATTTGATCCGCAACGGGCCCTCGTCCTTGATGCGACCATTTTCGATGTTCACGCCCAGGAACCACTTGCCGTCTCCCTGTTCGCGCCAGCCCATGTAATCGTCGACACCGGTGATCAGCACGTTTTTCAGCGGTTGCAGCGGGCGTCCATAATATTCCACTACTTTTTCGCGGAATTTCTCGATCCCCCAGTTCACCACCAGGTACTTCATGCGGGCCGTCTTGCGATCCGCTCGATCGCCAAAGTCCCGCTGAACCTTCACCACCGCCTCGCAGACCGCGACCACTTCCTCCTTCGGAACATAGGCCAGTGGCTTGCCGAGCGCGGGAAAGGTCTTCTCAGCCGAGGGCGTGCGTCCCATGCCTCCCCCCACATACATATCGAATCCGCGGAGTTCGCCTCCTTCCACGATTCCCAACAGACCGATGTCCTGTGTCATGATATCGACATGATTATCCTCGGGGAGTGCGATGCCGATTTTGAATTTCCGGGGGAGGTAAGTCTTCCCGTAAATCGGTTCTTCGACAGGCTGGTAAGCCGAGAGATCCTCCTTTTCCCCGAATTCATCGGTCACCCACAACTCGTAGTAGGCGGTAGTTCTGGGCTTGAGATGGGCGGAAATGGCGGCGGCGGCCTCCTGCATCTGGTCCAGTACGCGATTGTTCTTGTACGGCAGCGGATTGCACATGACGTTGCGATTCACGTCGCCACAGGCCGCCAGAGAGGTCATGCCCGCCTTGTTAATTTCGTGCATAGTTTCCCGCAGGCTCCGCTTGGGAATCGAATGCAACTGAAGCGCCTGCCGGGTGGTCAACCGCATGGTTCCTTCCCCCAGGCGATCACCCAGGTTCATCTGCACCAGGAACTGCTCGGCCGTCATCAGGCCCCCTGGCAACCCCGTGCGGATCATGCAGCTGAAAATCTTGCCGAGACGCTTGCCCGATTCGTCCTTCCGATTCCGCTGATCCCGGTCATCCTGCATGTAGGTGCCATGAAACTTCAGCAATTGCGCGGCATCGCCCGAAAACTCGTCGGCATCATTCCGCAATTCCTCGCCAATCGTTCCACGAAGCTGGCGACTTTCGAGTTTGGTCAATTCCACCTTGCTCATCTCGGAACCGGTGGGCTGGCTTGGGGTTTCATCCGCCATGGTACTCATTCTTTCCCTGAGAATTTCCTCTGTTTTGTCGGCGATTCTATCGCCCGACGCAGTCTAGCAGGTACGAATCGATTCCATCAAGATTCCCTCGGCGGGGAAAAATCGGGCTACCGGCGTCGGTCTCCAGCCCGCTGGTGTACTCCAAATACCGTTTCCACACGGATTACCCCTACGCCGCAACTACAGCGTATCCCCCTACAGGATAACAAGATAGAAAAATCTGCGAGCCGATATTCCGGGAAGGCGGGGCCACATCGAGGGACATGGAAGTGTAGGGAGAGGCCCGGCGATAGGCAAATTTTTCTTCAATCGAGAAGCGTGTCCGACGTGTATAATCCGTGAGGGAGCGGACCCGGCTTGAGGTTGTAATACACGTAATGTGTGCGACTGTCTTGGATTCCGCGTCGGGCGGGTGTTTTTCGCGGGGTGTGCCTGTTAGACTATGGGCCAGCGAAGTACAGGGAGCGGCGGAGACCGAATTCCCTGAGGGGATTTTGCTTGTTGATTCCACGCCAAGGTTTTTGCATTCTCCATGGCAACCACGATTTCCGACATTCACCCGGCCGACGGGACAGCGCCGTTTTCCCAGACGCCGTTTGGAACGACCGACGAAGAGCGTCTTGTACAGACGTATCAGTTGGAGTTGTTCGCGCCGCCGGGCCAGTTGGTGCTGGCAAGTGGGCAGAAACTGGGTCCCATTCAGGTGACCTACGAAACGTATGGGCGATTGTCTCCCGCCAAGGACAACGCCTTCTTCGTGTGTCATGCCTTGACGGGGGATGCCCATGCCGCCGGTCGACACCAGTTGGGAGAACGCAAGCCTGGCTGGTGGGATGAATTCATCGGACCGGGCAAGGGACTGGACACGGATCGTTATTTTGTGATCTGCGCGAATGTGCTGGGGGGGTGCCAGGGGACAACCGGCCCCAGCTCGCAAAATCCCGAAACGGGTCGCCCGTATGGGCTGAAATTTCCGTTCATCACGATAGAAGATATTGTGAAGGTACATCGGGAGTTGGTGAAGCATTTGGGCATCGGTCGGCTTGCCGGAATCATCGGGGGGAGTCTGGGAGGCATGCAGGTGCTGGAATGGCTGGCGCAAGATCCCTTGCACATTGATACGGCGATAGTGCTGGCATCGGCCTCTCATCTTTCGGCCCAGGGAATAGCGTTCAATGCGGTGGGCCGTCGTGCCATTTACGCGGACCCTGCCTTTCAGAACGGTGAGTATTACCAGGCCGTTGCCCAGGAGCCTTCCGATAACGACCCTTCCTCCCAGGCAGCGAAAGTCTGGAACAAAGCGGGAACGGGGCCCCGCTTCGGGCTGGCGCTGGCTCGCATGATTGCGCACATCACGTATTTGTCGGAATCCTCGATCGAAAAGAAGTTCGGTCGCCGCCTGCAGGACAGCGACCATTTCGCCTTCGACATGCAGCGCGAAACGGAATTTCAGATCGAAAGTTATCTGCATTACCAGGGGAAGCGGTTTGTCGAGCGTTTCGACGCCAACAGTTATCTGTACCTCACCAAGGCGATGGATTACTTCGATCTGGCCGCCCGGTACGGCAGTCTGGAGGGGGCGTTGGCCAAGACCACGGCCCGCATTCTGATCACTTCCTACACCACCGATTGGCTGTTTCCCACCTCGCAAATTCGGGAACTTGTCTCCTCGCTGATTGCCTTGGGCCGTCATGCCACCTTTTGTGAACTCGAAAGCCCCTATGGACACGATTCCTTTCTGATTGAAATCGATCAACTGACCGAACTGGTCCGCGCATTTCTGCAGCCGCGTTGAGACGCGCCGGTCGGCTTATCTTCCGGTATCGTCCGTCCCGCGGCATGTTGCGTCCTCGGAACCCTGCTTGCGTTCCCCTGGAGGGCTCCATATCCTATTCGGACGCCGGATGCGGAGAGAAACAGTCGAGCGACCTTCGGAAGAGCAATGCCGTCCCGCAGGAAGACAGCCGGTGTTACGGGAGGAAGTCGGCGTGTGCTCGGGGCGGTATGCATTCGGGGACGGTGCATGATCGAATCGGCGCGAGTCTTCCGCTCCTTGAATCACGCCAGCCCAAGTACGCGAGAACGTCGGCATGAAAAAAAATCTGGGGATTCTCGGTCTGCTGGTGGTCGTTTGCGCCTTTACCGCGTGGAATAGTCCGGCGTTCCTGAAGCCGACAAACATCGAGCAATTGATGCACCGTACCAGTCTGTTCGGCTTGATCAGCCTGGGGGCGGCGTTCGTGATCATGAGCGGTGGTATCGATCTGTCGATCGGCTCGGTGATCGGGTTGACCGGATCGTTGCTCCCCTGGCTGCTGGTACAGCATGGCTGGTCGGTACCCGCAGCGGTTTCGACCGTGCTGCTGGTGACGCTCGGGATCGGGCTATCGCATGGCTTGCTGATCACCAAGTTGAAGATTCAGCCGTTCATCGTGACCCTCTGCGGATTGCTACTCTACCGGGGTCTGGCCCGCTGGATCACCGAGGATAGTAATCAGCGTTTTGGCGGTGATTACGCCACGCTGAAGTGGTTCGCCAAGGGGAAGTTGGACTTGGGCCTGGGAATGCAGATTCCCGTTCCCGCGGTCCTGTTTTTAGTCGCGGCCCTGTTTTCCTGGATCTTGTTGAACCGCACGGTCTGGGGGCGGCATCTGCTGGCCCTGGGCCGCAATGAACAGGCCGCCCGGTTCAGTGGCATCGCGACGGATCGGCTCGTGATTCTGGCCTATGTCTTGTGTGCCTGCCTTGCCGGAGCGGGAGGAATGCTGTTCGCGCTTGACCAGAATACCGTGCAACCGAGCGCGCACGGCAACTTCTACGAGTTGTACGCGATTGCGGCCGCGGTATTGGGAGGGTGCAGTTTGCGCGGGGGAGAAGGGAGCATTGTGGGAGTGGCCATCGGAGCGGCACTGCTGCGCGTGCTGTACAACGCCATCGTGCTGGCGGGGATCCCCTCGCAACTGGATTTCGCCATCATCGGACTGGTGATTCTGGGCGGAGTGATTGCAGACGAACTCGTCAAGCGGTTGGCGGTGCAACGCCGACTGCAAGCCGCACGCAAGGCTCAATAACATATGGCCCCTGGGCCGGGGGGGGTAAGCCGTGGGCACGGAAACAGAGCCCCGCGAACCAGCGATGGCTGAGGCCGGACCGATTCCCGCAACCTACCGCGGCTGGCACCGACGGGCGTGACGGAGTCTGTTACTTGCGATCGACCGATTTCAACAGCACCCACCCGAAGATCCCCACTCCGATCAGCAGAATTCCATATTCCGTGGGAGTGATGGTGGACCAGCGCTGCGTGGCGTAGTGCCGATAGAAATCGGCATAGAGACAAATTGTGGTCCAGAGTTCTTGCATCATGGCGGCCGTTCAACCCCAACTATTGGGATGGACAAAACGGAACATCTCTCTCGTTTAATCGCGGGAACAGACCCAAATTGTTTCCCGCGGGTCCCGGGAAGCCGACGGAATGTCCCAGAGGAGCCATTCACTGCCCGAGCAATAAATAGCATACGCAGGAACGAGAGCATGCCCGCGGACCCGGGAGCCGGACGTATCCATGTCATGTTTTCGGGAAATTGTCCGTCTGCGCCGAATGTGCTTGTTGCATCGGCAAGGGGACGAAGCACCGTCGGTTGGAGTTCGCGGCCCCTCCCAGGCAACGAGACTGTGACTATTGTTGAATTCGCGGACAATTCGGAGCAACTTATTGTGCGGCGAAACACGAGTGGATACCGCATGAATGGCACGCACAGCGTACCCTTCGAAAAATTCACGGCTGGGATGCGGCCCAGTTGCCGCGGTCAGCCGAAATCTCGTCCGTGCAGGCTTGCCAGTGAGGGCCGCAGGGAGGATATTTCGAGTAAGCATCGATCGCACACGCAACAGCACCGGGACTTGGCGGAAGGACACTACGCGAATGTGGAAACCGATTACGGGAGTGATTTGTCTGATCTGTCTGCTGGCCAGTGCCTGTTCGAGTCCCGCGCCGGAAACGGATACGAATCAAGTCACGTTGGCGCTCAACTGGCTGCCAGAAGCGGAGCATGGCGGATATTACGCGGCCCTGCTGAACGGGTATTTTCAGGAAGAAGGCCTGGAAGTGGACATACTGCCGGGCGGCCCGGATAGTCCGGTCATTCAACGCGTGGGAGCAAAACGGGTCACCTTTGGCGTGGCAAACGGAGATCGCATTGCCTTGGGGCAACATCAGGGAGCCCAGGTGATCGGGCTGCTGGCTCCACTGCAGAATTCGCCCAGGTGCATCATGGTACACGAGGAATCGGGAATTGATTCCTTCGAATCGTTGCGGAATGTGACGCTGGCCATGAGTGACGCCCCCGCGTTTTCCTATTATCTCAAGAGCAAAGTGGATCTGGAAGGGGTACGCGTAGTCCGCTATACCGGTTCGATTGCCCAGTTCCTCCGCGATAAGCAATATGCCCAGCAGGCCTACAGCTTCAGCGAACCGGTGATTGCCCGCCGCGAAGGGGCTCGTCCCCGCATTCTGATGCTTTCCGAACTGGGCTTCAATCCCTATTCCAGCGTGCTCATCGCCCATGCGGACCTGGTTGCCAGCCAACCGGAACTGGTGGAAAGATTCGTGCGGGCTGCGAGCCGAGGATGGGCATCCTATCTGCGAGACTCCACCCAAGTGCATGCACACCTGCAACGGATCAACCCGGAAATGAGCGTGGAGGTACTCGACGCAGGTTATGCGGCACTGCGTGGCCTGTGCCTGGAGGATTCGGGGGAATTCCGGGGAACCATGCAGTTGGAACGTTGGGCGACCCTGGTGAAACAGTTGGAGGAACTGGAACTGCTCGATCCGGGAAAAATCGAGCCCCAGGACCTGTTCACGTCCCGATTCGTTCCCACGGCCGAGGAAAAGCAGTCGCAATGAGTCCACAAGGCAAGCGGCACCACATTCGTTTCGAGATCGATGAGTTCGAGGGGGGGAATACGCTGGCCCCCTGGCAGCGTGAATTGAACCGGATCACCTTCGGGATCGATACCCGCGCGGGCCGGGCCTTCGACATCGTTCTGTTGCTGGTCATACTGCTTTCGGTGATTGTGGTGATGCTCGAAAGCGTGGAGGAAATCCGCCGCGACTGGGGCCTCCTGCTGCTCCGCATTGAATGGGGGTTGACCTTTCTGTTTTCCGTGGAGTACGTGTTGCGGTTATCGTGCGTGGAACGTCCCTGGAAATATGCGTTCAGTTTTTTCGGCATCATCGATTTACTCGCCATTTTACCGACGTATCTGGCGGTGTTCTTTCCTGGTTCGCAATCCCTGATAGTGATCCGTGCGTTGCGTCTGGTCCGCGTGTTCCGCGTGCTCAAAATCGCGCATTGTCTGCGGGAAGCCGAAAACCTCTGGATCGCGTTGCAGGCCACGCGCAATAAAATTGTTGTCTTCGTACTGGTCGTGCTGACAATGGTGCTGATCATGGGGGCGGCGATGTACCTGGTGGAGGGGCCCGAGCATGGCTTCACGAACATTCCCACGGGTGTGTACTGGGCGATTGTCACGATGACAACCGTAGGCTACGGCGATATTTCCCCGGCCACGCCCCTGGGAAAATGCCTGGCTTCGATTGCCATGATTCTGGGCTACAGCATCATTATTGTGCCCACGGGTATTTTCTCGATGGAAGTGGTCATGGCCAGCAAGAGTTCGACGCTGCAGGACATCACCTGCGGCAGTTGCCAGTCTCGTGGACACGAATGGGATGCCCGTTTCTGTCGCAATTGCGGCTCTCCCCTGAGAATACTTTCCGAAGACAGAATCGAAAGCGAAGTTTGAGAAGACGTTGAACCGTGGCAGCCGGAATCGGTAGCAGGCCTGTGTCGAGTCGCATTCCGCCCACCGTGCCGCGTTGCAGGGAATTTCCACGCGGCATGTTCCCGTCCCCACCTTGCATGACATTCAATTTTCATGGCATTCAATTTTCATGGCATTCAATTTTCATGGCATTCAATTTTCATGGCATTCAAGTGGAAACCACGTCGATGACCGCGATACCGGAAAGCAAAGCATGAACTTGCCGCAAACGGACGAGGACGCAGACGCGCCCCGATGGCTGAAAGTGGCCTGGTTCTGGTCGGGCGATTCGGACGTACCACACGAAAATCTGTTTCTGGAGGTGCAGCGAGGACAACTGACGGCGATCACCCCGAAGGCCCCGGCGCGGTTCCTGGACCTGCAGGGGGCCGCGATCATACCGCAACTGGTGAATGCACATTGTCACCTGGAGTTCAGTCACCTGGAAGCGCCGCTGGAGCCCGCGCTCCCCTTTGCCGATTGGATTGGCCGCACCGTGGCTGCCCGGAGAGCCCAACCCGACCCAGCGCAGGCAATCGCTGCCGGTTTAAGGGAATCCACAGCCGCGGGCGTGGGCTTGCTGGGAGAAGTGATGACCCACGACAACCTGGAAGCCTACACCCAACTCGAAGCGCCCACGTTGACTTTGTTCCGCGAGTTCCTGGCCTTTTCGGAGGATCAGGCGGCGGAACAACGGGGACTGCTGCGGCGTTTTCTGGCCGATCGAGCGCCAGGTGCCCGGTTGGGCATCAGCCCCCATGCCCCGTACACCGTCTGTCCGGACGATCTGCGGAAATGCCTGGACATGGCGGTGGAGTTTCAGGCGACGGTCATGCTGCACCTGGCCGAAACGCGGGCGGAGCGGGAGTTGCTGGCGGAGGGACGGGGCGAACTGGTGGAGATGCTGCGCCGGCTCAACCTGTGGGAGGCCCGTCGATATCCGCGGGGATTGCGACCGCTCGATTACCTGCGTGAACTGGCCCGCGCCCCGCGGGCTTTGGTGGCCCACGGGAATTATTTCGATCGGGAGGAAATCGAAACGCTCGCCCGGACGGGCATCGCAGTGGCCTATTGCCCGAGAACGCATGCCTTTTTCCAGCATTCGGCTCATCCGTTTCGCGCCATGTTGCAGCAGGGAGTAGGGGTTTGCCTGGGGACCGATGGGCGTGGCTCGAATCCGGATTTGAATCTCTGGGAGGAAGTTCGATTCCTGCGGCGGAAGTATCCGGATGTCCCTCCCGTGGAATTGCTCCGCATGGCAACCGTGCGAGGTGGGGCGGCTCTGGGGCAGGATGTCGTCTTGCGCGAAGGCCAACCGGCCCGCTGGACCGTGCTGTTGCCAGGCGTGGGGCAGCGTGCGATAATTTCCGATTGGGATGCACTTTTTTCCCGGCAAACAGACCGGGAATTCGTTATGCTCAAGGGGCTCGCTTCTCGGAGCGGGTAAGCACTGGTTTCGGTATTCGGCAAGAGGGAAGGGGATTACGATGAGGGTTCACTGCAACTTCGGTATCGGCCTGTGGAGTGTTTGCGTGCTGGTGGTGGGTCTGTCGTCGGCGCGGGGAGATGAACCGGGCACTCCGGCGGATCGTGCGCAACCCGCCCAGGATATTTCCCTGTTCGACGGAAAAACGCTGTTGGGCTGGAAGAAAACCCAATTCGGCAGCGAAGCCGGCGTGAACGTGGTGGATGGGTGCCTGGAACTGGAGCTGGGGTCTCCCTTGACAGGGGTTACCATCACGCCCGAGGCCTTCCGGAAAGTCCCCAAGCAGAACTACGAACTTACACTGGAAGCGAAACGGGTGATCGGCGGCGATTTCTTCGTCGGGCTGACATTCCCCGTGAAGAAGGACAGTTGCTCGCTGATCATGGGAGGTTGGGGAGGTGGGCTGATTGGAATTTCCAGCCTGGACAGTTTCGACGCCTCCGAGAATGAAACCACCACCTACCATGCCTTCAAGAACGATCAATGGTACAAGGTGCGCGTCCGCGTAACGGACGACCGCATCCGTGTCTGGCTGGACAACGAACCGGTCATCAATGTGGAAACCACCGACAAGCGCATCTCGACGCGCATCGAAGTTTCGCTGTGCGAACCACTCGGGCTGTGCACGTTTCAAACAACCGCGCATCTGCGAAACCTGAAAATGCGACCGCTCACCAAGACGGAACTGGCGCGCCAGGAGAATTAAGGCCTGTTGGATTCTCCGGGGCGCTCCCGGTCGATTCCAACTCTTTCTCTTCGCCAGGAATCGCGTGCGATGCAGTTTGATGAATTCGTGGATGTCCTTAAGGAATTGATTCGCCAACCGAGCGTGGTGGGGGCCGAGCATTCCTTTTTTCGCGTGTTGCAGCGGCTGCTGGAGGAGCGAGGGGCCCAGGTCAACTGGTACGAAGGTATTCTGGTGGCCCGGGGGAACGATCCCTTCTCGGCGATGTTTTCCGCCCACATCGATCGGCACGGACTGATCTGCACCGGGCCCAATGAATTTCAGTACGCCGCCTTCGTGGCGGGGAATCGTTCCGACCTGCTGGGAAATTCGGTCTCCGAGCAGTTAATGACCAAAATCGCGGATCGATTCGGCACCCAACCCGTGCTGGCTTACGAACCCTGGTCGGGGGCGTATCGCGGCGCGGGGATGGTGCGAGCGGCGTATAAATGCGAATATCGCAATAACCTGATATTCGAACTCGATGGTCTCGACCACCTGGTGGCCGGCACTCCCGTGGCGTTCGCGGATCGCCTGCTGATCGAGGAACAACGTTTCTTTGGTCAACTGGACAATGTTCTGACGGCCGCCATGCTCGTGCACTTGTTCAGTCTCAATTTCGAGGGGACGGCCTTTTTCACCGCCCAGGAGGAATCGGGCAAGAGCTGGCGTTACCTGCTGGAATGGTTCCGCCGCTTCGGAGATTCCGACAACGAACTGATCGTGCTCGACACCAGCCCCTATCCCGATATCCCCTCCGCCGATGCCCAGCAGGTGGTGTTGCGACATCGCGACGCCAACGCCGAGTTCGATCGCACGTTAACCCAGAAACTGCGTGCCCATTGCGAGGAACTACACATCGAGTATGCCTTCAAGGATTTGTACATCGAAGAAAAAAATCGCCTCGCTGCCACCGAGGGGCAGCCTGCCCAGTCTCTCGGCAGCACCGAAATGGGCCGCATCACCGCGGCTTCCAACGGGTTGGTCCGGGGGACAACGCTGCAGATTCCGACCACGGGCTACCACACCATGCGGGAAACGGCAGCTGTCCCGACCTGTGTGGATTTCTTCAAACTCCTGATGTGCATGGCTCGCGTATGCCCCTGAGAGCTTCCGTTCGCACTCGCGTCTCGTCGGGGCCTCCGGGAAAAAACTCTTCCAATTAGGGAGAAATGCCCAAATCTAGCATAAACTGGGTTGCACCCCTTCATGATATACGGCTAGTTTACATATGCTGCATTGATGATTCGTTCCAGCCAAGAGCGAACCCGTAGTGTTCATTCTATCCGTTGATTGAAGTTTGCAGGAAGGACAGGACCCATGAAGGTACGTGCACGGTCTGGATTTACTTTGATCGAGTTGCTGGTGGTTATCGCGATCATCGCCATCCTGGTGGCTTTGCTGCTGCCCGCGGTGCAGCAGGCCCGCGAGGCTGCCCGACGGGCCTCCTGTAACAATCAGCTCAAGCAGTTGGGGCTGGCGTTGCAGAATTACCACGACACGCATTCGGTCTTCCCGCCGGGGGCCGTCGTTTCCGGAACCAGCGACACCTCATTCAGTCGCCGTGCCCCCTGGACGGTCTTGATTCTCCCCTTCCTGGAGATGAACGCCTTGTACGACAGCTTCGTCATGACGAGCGAGTTTCATGGTGCCTATACGGACGGGGCTTCGGCCTCCTCGGCGAATGGCATTGCTTCTCGAACGATTGTGCCGGCGTTTGTCTGTCCTTCCTATCCGGGGCGGGGGAACGGAACCCACACGAACTATTTCGGGGTAATGGGGGGAAATCCCGCGACGCCCTCCTGGGCCATGACCAGCGCCGGTTTCGGACGCGCCATGTGGAATAATGGCACACTGTACCGCAACTCCCGCACGAATATGCGGGATATACTCGACGGCACCAGCAATACGTTTCTCGTTGGCGAAACCAAATATCAACTGGGGAATGGCGTTCGGCCTTCCGGGGAATATTTCGGTTGGGCCTCCACCATGCGCCCCAGTGCCTCGCCCGGAACTGTTCCGGGAACCCTCGCCGCCGCGACCGATGTCCCCATCAACGCCTGGAATGGAGACGGTCACACACTCGATACCGCCTTTACGAACAACGCGGCCAGCAATCGCGGCACCATCATGGTGTCCGGAACCCTGGAAAACGCGCTTCACAATCTTCAGGGCCGTGGTTTCGGCAGCTACCACAAGGGGGGCGCTCAATTCGTCTTCGTCGATGGCTCCGTGCACTTCATCAGCGAGAACATCAATCTGAACACCTATTTCAACCTGGCCATCCGCAACGATGGGCAGGTACTCGGCGAGTTCTAGTCCGATCTCTCGCAGCCTGCACCTGTTGTCGAATGCGATCAATAAAGCCGCGACCGCAAGCCTAACTCGGATTTCCCGCCCGGGTCTATAAAACAGGATTACTAACATCGATGAACTAGCCACGCCCGTCAGGAAGCGGGCCACGTTTGAGTTTCATTTACCCCATAGACATCCACTCTGGTGGACCAATCATCGGACGAGTGATTGCGAGTTGTCGCGCCCGCGCGGCCCGCTTCCTGACGGGCGCGGCTAGTTTTTTAGGCACTTTCGAGACAAAATTTACCGCATTGGCAAGTATGCGAGAAATGTGGCCTAATGCGCCAGTTTCGAAAGAGGGGGGATGGCTTCTGGATTACCCCGCGGCTAACGTTGACACTTGGAGACCCCTGGCTTGATTCTCGCCAGGGGTATTTCCGCTATTCCGCCTGCCCCCGCGACAGAGTGAGCGTCTGTTCCCCCTGTTGCGGGGACGAAAGCTTGGTAGAATAACGGCTGGCGGCTGAAACAGGTCGCTTGAGACGTCTCTCCGGTTCTTGACTGAACCGATGGAAAATTTTTTGCGGCAGTTTTCGACTGCTCCGGACCACGCAGGGGAAACAGAGATGGAACCATCAAGGAACCCAGGCGGGATCGTGCATGTGTACCAAAAATACGATCCCGTGCAGTTCCCGGGGCCCTTGACCCCGCCCCCCGATCTGGTCTCTTCGGCATTCGAGTTTTCGCTGATGCACGGTTCCCGGCATCGCCTCACGCCGGAACAATTGGCGCGCGCGGTCAAGCTCGATCCCAGCCAGATCCAGGGCTTCGGGCCGAGTCTCGAGGTGTTACGGGCGATTCTCGAAGAGCGCAAACGGAAGATTCTGGCGACATACGAAACCGACAGCGTGCAACACCTGGCAGCACGCGCGCTGGTGGCGGAAAGCCGGCATGCCTCCCCGCCGAAGGAATTCCGGGAGCGGTTCCTCAAGGCGGTACAGACCGAGCAGATTTATCAGTTGGAACGCCTCTGGTATGCCATCGGCAGCGATCACAGCCCGTTTGCGCATCAGCTGCTGCGGGTGATGCAGGCCCTGGGGGATAAATATCAGGTGGAGGAACTGGCGGCCCGTTACGAATTCACCGGGCAACAGCCGCTAACGATCCCCGAGGCACTGGCGCTCAAGGCGGAACTGGAAAAAATCGAGGAATTGCTCGAACAGTTGCGGGAGGCGATGGAAAACGGCCAGATCGGGATCATCGATCTGGAGGAACTTGCGGAGTACGTCGAACCAGGTCAACTCGAGCAACTACGCGAGATGCAGCGATTCATCGAAGACCACCTGCGCGAACTGGCGCGGCGGCAGGGACTGGAAACCGACGAGCGGGGCGCTTTTCGGCTCACGCCCCGGGCCTATCGGATATTTCAGGGAAAGTTGCTCTCGCGGATATTCGCGAATTTGGAGGCGTCCCGCAGCGGGCGACATCAGGGCCCGATTGCCGGGGAGGGAGCCGTCGAACTGCAGCAGACCAAGCCTTACGAATTCGGTGATTCCCTGGCGAACATGGATGTCACGCAATCCGTCATCAATACGTTGCTGCAACGGGGAAAGGGGAGCGAGCCGCTGCGATTCCGGGGTGATGCCCTGGAGATTCATCGCACCCGCAATACGCCAAAGTGCGCGACGGTGGTTGTCATGGATATGAGCGGTTCCACCCGCTACGACGGCCAGTACATGCATGTGAAACGGATGGCGCTGGCGCTGGAGGGCCTGATCCGCTCGGAATATCCGGGAGATTATCTGCAATTCATCGAGATGGCCTCGTTTGCAAAACCGGTGGCGCGAGGGGAAGTGATCGATCTGATGCCCAAACCGGTCACCATTACCGACCCCATCGTGCGGTTGAAGGTCGACATGAGCCGGACGGATGTCAGCGAAATGCTGATACCGCCCCACTTCACGAATATTCAACACGGCTTGCAGCAGTCGCGGCGGTTCCTGGCCACGCAGGATACCCCGAACCGGCAGATTATTCTGATCACCGATGGTCTGCCGACGGCCCACTTCGAACAATCCTGGTTGTATCTGTTGTATCCACCCGATCCCTCGACGGAAGAGGCCACCTTCCGGGAAGGTCTGTTATGCCAGCGAGAAGGGATTACGATTAACATCTTCCTGCTGCCCAGTTGGTCCCAAACCGAGGAGGATGTGCGATTCGCGCACAAACTGGCGGAATCGACGCGGGGTCGAGTTCTCTTCACCGGCGGGGACGATCTCGATCGTTTTGTCGTCTGGGATTACGTCAACCGCAAAAAGGAAATCCTCGGCTGAGGCCCACTGTGCTCGCGGCCGATGTCGCGTGATATTCTCGCTGAATCCTCCTGGGATTCAGAACGCGCGGGCTACCTTTCGCCTGGTGTGTCTGCTACGATCGAGGATCGTGCGGCCGGACTTTCGACAGCCCGCCGCCCCTCTGGGAGCCGATTCTTCCGGAGCATAAGCCCCACCAAGCAAACCCCCTGCAGGAAGGTACTCGCATGCGACCGCTGATTGATGGTCATCTCGATCTGGCCTGGAACGGAGCCTCGCATGATCGCGAGTTGACACTTGAGCTTGCCGAACTGAACGCCGCCGAGGAGGGCATGACGGACGTCGGTTATCGCGGCAAGGCAACCGTCACCTTTCCAGAAATGCGGCGGGGAGGCATTTATCTGTGCCTGGCGACCTTCCTGGCTCGTAGCGGCCCGAAACTTCAGCGTAAGCCGAGTTATCTGCGTACCGATGTCGATTACAATACGCGGATCGGCTCCTATGCCGCGGCGCATGCCCAGTGGGCCTGTTATGAATACTGGCAGGAAATCGGTGAAATTCGCGTCTTGCGTTCGGGAGCAGAGCTGGAAGACCATCTGCGGAATCAGTCCGCCGGCGCCGGGCAGCGTCAACCGATCGGCGTGATTCTTTCGATGGAAGGGGCCGATCCCATTACGCGCCCCGAACAACTCGACCACTGGTACAACTTGGGACTGCGGGCCATTGGCCCGGCCCATTACGGGTTCAGCCACTATGCCGGGGGCACGGCGGTGGATGGACCATTGACCAGCGAAGGGAAAGAGTTGCTGAAGCGGATGGAACTGCTGAACATGGCGATGGATGTTACACATTTGTGCGACCGCAGCATGGCGGAAGCGCTGGATCTGTTCGGGGGAACGGTCTGGGCCAGCCATCACAACTGCCGAGCCCTGGTTCCGGCCGATCGCCAGTTAACCGACGAGCAGATCAAGCAGTTGATCGCGCGGGATGCCGTGATTGCAGCGGCGGCCGATGCCTGGATGCTGCGTCCCAACTGGATCATCGGCAAGACATTGCCCGGCGACTTGAAGATCACATCCATTGCCGACCATATCGATCGAGTCTGTCAATTCGCGGGCAACGCGAAACATTCCGCGATTGGCAGCGATTTGGACGGGGGTTTCGGCACGGAGCAAACCCCGAGCGATTTGAAGTCGATCGCGGACTTACAGCAATTGGACGCAATCCTGCAGTCGCGGGGCTATTCGTCGGACGATATTGAAGACATCTTTCACCGTAACTGGTTGCGCATGTTCCGTCGCGTGCTGCGCTGAGTCTTGGCTTGCGGCGTCGTGAATTCGTTCGAGTTCTCGTGAGTGGAGCAGTCTCCCATGCAGTCCCCCCGAACCGTCACGGAACTGGACACCCTGATTTCCACCCCTCCGCCCGAGGTGCTGGCGGCAGTGGAGCAGTTGCCGGGAACGTTCGCCGTGCTGGGAGCGGGGGGCAAGATGGGCCTGCATCTATGCCTGATGCTGCACAAGGCCTGCCAGCAACTGGGGCGTCAGGCAGCCGTCACGGCCATTTCCCGCTTTGGTTCCCCGCAATCGCGCGAGGCCTTCGAGCGGGCAGGCATCCCCGTGCTGGCAGCCGATTTGAGTGATCCGGCACACCTCGAGAGCTTGCCTGTTTTTGACCAGATCTTCTTTCTGGCGGGTGTGAAATTCGGCACGAGCCAGCAACCGGAATTACTGGAACGGATGAACGTGGAGATGCCTGAAAGGGTTGCCCGGCATTTCCGCGACGCACGCATTGTGGCCCTTTCCACGGGATGTGTCTATGCCTTCACAACACCAGCCTCGGGAGGGAGCCGGGAAGAAAGTGAAACGGACCCTCCGGGCAATTATGCCCGCTCGTGCCTGGGGCGTGAGGCGGCTTTTCGCAAGGCGGCGGAACAATTTGGCACGCGGATCGCCCTGATTCGCCTGAATTACAGCATCGATCTGCGTTATGGCGTGCTGGTGGACCTGGCGCGTAAAATCCTGGCTGAGGAACCGATCTCCGTCGAGATGGGGTACGTCAATCTCATCTGGCAAGGGGATGCCCTGGCCCATACGATACAATCCATGCCCTGCGCGGCTGCTCCCCCGTTTGTGGTGAACGTGACCGGGACCGAGATCCTTTCCGTGCGGGAACTGGCTTTGCGCCTGGGCGCCCTGTTGGGGAAGCGCGTGGAGTTATTCGGCGAGGAGCAACCGACGGCGTGGTTGAGCAATCCTGCAAAAGCCGTGCGTCTGTTTGGCCCTCCCCGGGTGACGGTCGAACAGATGCTGCAATGGACGGCCGACTGGTTGGCAAGCGGCGGGGAAACCTGGAACAAACCGACTCACTTTGAAACCCGCGCGGGAGCCTATTGAAGATGAAGACCTGGCAAGAATGTCTGCGGCAGGGGCAAGTCATTCCGGCCTGTCCACTGGCGTTGGAGGAAAATGGGAAGTGGTCTCGGCGGCATCAACGTGGCTTGCTGCGATATTATCTGGCCGCGCGAGCCGGGGGCGTGGCGGTGGGGGTGCATACGACGCAGTTCGACATCCGCCTAGCGGAGCATGGCTTGTACGAACCGTTGCTGCGGGAGACCGCCGAGCTGCTCGACGCGGAGGCCCCGCCGCATTTCATCCGTGTTGCCGGGATTTGTGGCGAGACGGACCAGGCCTTGGCAGAGGCCCGCACCGCGGTCGACCTGGGATATCATTGCGGACTACTCAACCTCAGCGCCCTTCGTCATGCCAGCGACGCCGAACGTATTGCGCATTGTCGAGCCGTGGGCGAAGTCCTGCCGTTGTTCGGCTTTTTTCTACAGCCGGCGATCGGAGGTTGTCTGCTGCAATACGAGTTCTGGCGGGCATTTTGCGAATTGCCGACGGCTGTCGCAATCAAAATAGCCGCCTTCAATCGTTATCAAACCTGGGATGTGATACGAGCCGTCATGGAATCCGGCCGCGACGATCTTGCCCTCTACACCGGGAACGACGACAACATCATTGCCGATCTGATCACGCCGTTCCATTATCGGGGCCAGACGCGACGCTTCGCCGGGGGACTGCTGGGGCAGTGGGCCGTCTGGACAAAAACGGCGGTCGAAATGCTCCATGAAATCCAGGCCCTGGGAGACAGCCCGGAAATCCCGTCCGCCTGGCTGACCCGAAATGCCGAGCTGACCGATGCGAATGGAGTGATTTTTGACGCAGCTCATCAGTTCGCGGGTTGCATTCCCGGCATCAACGAGGTGCTGCGGCGTCAGAGCCTGCTCCCCTCCTCCCGCTGCCTGAACCCCGACGAAAAACTTTCCCCGGGACAGTCCGGGGAAATCGATCGCATTCTGCATTGTTACCCGCATTTGACCGACGCGGCCTTTGTCCAGGCCCACTATCTCGAATGGCTGGGATAGCCCGCAAAACGTGCTGTTACCGCCAGGGAAGTGGGCCACGCGGGCGCGGATCTTTTGTAAATCACACGCCCGCGGGTGAGGGGTTTTGTCGCGGAATTTTAATAGCGGTAGTAGTCGGGCTTGTAGGGTCCCTCGACGGGTACGCCAAGGTATTCCGCCTGCTCGGGAGTCAATTTGGTCAATTTGACCCCCAGTTTAGCCAGGTGCAACCGGGCGACTTCCTCGTCGAGTTGCTTGGGCAAGACGTGAACGCCGATGTCGTACTTTTCGATTTCGGTCCACAGGGCTATTTGCCCCAGCACCTGATTCGTGAAGCTGTTGGACATCACGAATGAGGGGTGCCCGGTGGCGCAGCCGAGGTTCACCAGTCGGCCTTCCGCCAGCACCAGCAGGGCCTTGCCGTCGGGGTAGACGTAACGGTGTACCGGTCCCCCCACTTCGTCCGGAGTTTTGATGGTCTGCTTTTCGATATCCTTGCGATTATTGAGGTAGGCAATCTGGATTTCGGAATCGAAGTGGCCAATGTTGCAGACGATGGCCTCGTGTTTCATGCGATCGAGGTGTTCGGCACGGATCACATCGCAACAGCCGGTGGTGGTGACGAAAATGTCCCCCCAAACGGCAGCTTCTTCCATGGTGGTAACCTGGTAGCCTTCCATGGCGGCCTGCAGGGCACAAATGGGGTCGATTTCGGTAATGATCACGCGGGCGCCGAGTCCATCCATCGCGTCGGCACAGCCTTTACCGACATCGCCGTAACCGCAGACAACCACGACTTTTCCCGCGACCATGGTATCGGTGGCCCGTTTGATGCCATCCGCGAGGGATTCCCGGCAGCCGTAGAGGTTATCGAATTTGCTCTTGGTGACGGAGTCGTTCACGTTGATGGCGGGGATCCCCAGCTTTCCGGCGGCGAACATCTGATGCAGGCGATGGACACCGGTAGTGGTTTCTTCGGTGAGGCCATTGATGTCCTTGAGCAGTTCCGGATATTTGTTGTGGACCATGACGGTCAGATCGCCGCCGTCGTCGAGGATCATGTTCAAGGCTTTGCCGTCGGGCCAGAACAGTGTCTGTTCGATGCACCAGTCGAATTCCTGCTCGTTCATCCCCTTCCAGGCGAAGACGGGAATGCCGGCCGCCGCGATGGCAGCGGCGGCGTGATCCTGCGTCGAGAAGATGTTGCAGCTCGACCAGCGGACTTCGGCTCCCAGGGCAATCAGGGTTTCGATGAGCACGGCGGTTTGGGTGGTCATGTGGAGACACCCGGCGATGCGTGCTCCAGCCAGGGGTTTGGTTTTGCCGTATTTTTCCCGCAAGGACATCAGCCCGGGCATTTCCGTTTCGGCGAGGGAGATATCCTTCCGTCCCGCTTCCGCCAGGGACAAATCCTTTACCTTGTAGGGAAGCAATTCGATCGTTGCCATGAAACCAAAATCCTATTCTGCGATGATATTGTAACGTAAAGGCCTCAACTTGATGGGCCTGTTCCGAACTCCGGCGGTCTCGCTGTCGCAAGTTCCGCCACGAAAAGCATGGGTGTGGGATAGTAGCCCCCGGCTGGCACGCGACAGGTCGCGAAATGCCAACTGTGTCCTTTTGTCGCGGGTCTCCCAGCCGCTGGTGGCGCTGTCCATCAGTCGAACTCCCTTCCCTCCAGGGAACATGCCGAGGGACCGTATCCCGGCTGGAGCGAAAACCACGAACCCCCGCGGCTAATGCGTGGGAATCGTGCAAGGGTTGCCAAACGGACTCAACTTTGGGAAATTAGCACATACAATAGAAAATTCAGCGCACTCACACAAGCCAGGCATGTGGGAGCAGTGGCATTATGTTTACTCATTCAGGCGGGTGGTTCTCCACGATTTGCAGCCCCCAGGTTTCGAACGGATCGCAGCTTCATGAAGAGTTTGTCGCGGATATTCAAGGCGGATCGTCCGGTGATCTCGATCGAGATATTTCCTCCGAAGACCGAGCGGGGTGATGAACAGCTTTTTGAAACTTTGAACTGTCTGACCCAGTATCAGCCGGCATTTATTTCCTGCACCTACGGAGCGGGCGGTTCGACTCGAACCCGAACCATCGATTTGTGTCGGGAAATACAGTTGCGCTATCGGATACCGGCGACGGCCCATTTTACGTGTGTCGGTTCCACGCGGGCGGAACTGGTCGAGTGGCTGGATCAGGCGGTCGCCCATGGGATCGGCAACATCATGGCGTTGCGTGGCGACGCGCCCCAGGGAGCCAGTGAATTTCGGGCGATCGAGGGAGGGCTGTCGCATGCGAACGAGCTGGTGGAATTGATCCGCGAACATCATCCGGAAGTAGGTATCGGGGTGGCCGCCTATCCCGAAAAACATGTGGAAGCCCCCGATCCTGAGACAGACCTGGCTTATCTCAAGCAGAAAATCGACGCCGGGGCGGATGCGGCGTTTTCGCAGTTATTTTTCAACAACCACAGTTTTTTTCGTTTCCGGGACCGTTATGAACAGGCTGGCTGCAGGGTTCCGCTGGTGCCCGGGATCATGCCAATCACCGAGTTTTCCCGGATTCAACGCATTACGGCGATGTGCGGGGCCGAATTTCCGGAGGAACTGGCAAGCAAACTCGAAGCCGTGCAGCACGACGAACGGGCGCAGCTGGCGATAGGCGTGGAACATGCAACGAACCAGTGCCGGGAACTGCTTGAACGAGGAGTCCCGGGGATCCATTTTTACGCCTTGAATAAATCCCAGGCCTGCCAGCAGATTCTGGAAAATCTCGATCTTTCCCGCCACTGCGCAACTTGAGACCCGCGGGGCGTGCGCAGACGCAACTTGCGTCCGCGCACCGTTCCGTCACCAAGCCACGTTTCCATCTCCATGTCCTCGAGCAAGCTTCGTTCGCGATGCTGCTCGCATCAACCGGCCGTAGCGTAAGATCCATGACCTCCCTCGCCCAGAATTCCACGTCCGATGTTCTCAACACCCTGTTAGAAGACCGCATCCTGTTGTTGGATGGGGCGATGGGATCGTTGATACTCGATCAAAAGCCGACGGAGGCCGATTATCGCGGCGCGCGGTTTGCCGGGCATCCGATTGATCTCAAGAACGCCAACGACATTCTCTGCCTGACCCAACCGGAATTGATTCGGGGGTTGCATGGCACGTACTTCGAGGCCGGTTCGGATATCGTCGAGACGAACTCGTTCAATGCCAACATCATCTCGCTCGAGGAGTTCGGGCTGGCTGACTTGACTCGCGAGATCAATCAGCAGGCGGCGCGCCTGGCCCGGGAGGCAGCCGAGGAATACACCCGCAAGAATCCCGATAAACCTCGCTTCGTGGCCGGCAGCATCGGGCCGACCAAGGTGCAATTGTCGATGAACGCCAACGAAGCAGGCACGCGGCCCGTCACCTACGACATGATGGTAGCCTCCTATGCCGAGCAGATTCGTGGCTTGATCGACGGCGGAGTGGATCTCCTGCTGCCCGAAACGTCGTTCGATACACTCAATACCAAGGCGTGCCTGTTTGCCATCGCCCGGGTTTTCGCGGAGCGGAACATCACGCTGCCGGTAATGGTATCGGGAACGATATTCGCGGGGGGGCGTTCGATGACGGCTCAGACCGTCGGGGCATTTTACACCTCGGTATCGCATTTCCCGTTGTTCAGCGTCGGTTTGAACTGCGCGCTGGGCCCGCGGCAGATGCGTCCCTTTATCGAGGAACTGGCACAAATCGCCCAGTGTCGCATCAGTTGTTATCCCAATGCGGGAATGCCCGATGGCATGGGGGGATTCGATTCCAACCCGACGGAAGTAGCGGCCACACTGCGGGAGTACGCCGAGCAAGGCTGGGTGAACATCGTGGGGGGGTGTTGTGGCACCACGCCGGCCTATATCCGCGAAATCCACCAGCAGATGGCGGGGCTGAAATCGCGTTCGTATCCTGCGTATCCGCGTTACTCGGCCTATGCGGGCCTGGAACGTTGCGAACTGCGACCCGATTCGAATTTTCTGATGATCGGCGAGCGGACGAACGTGACCGGTTCCCGCAAATTTGCCCGGCTGATTCGGGAGGAAAACTACGATGAGGCGTTGAGCATCGCCCGGGAGCAGGTGGAATCGGGCGCGAACATCATCGATATCAACATGGATGAGGGCTTGCTCGATTCCGTGGCCTGCATGCGGAAATTTCTCTGGCTGATCAGCGACGACGGCGACATTTCCGTGCCGATCATGATCGACTCCTCCAACTGGGAGGTAATTGAGGAAGGCTTGAAGTGCGTCCAGGGGAAACCGATTGTCAATTCGATCAGCATCAAGGACAACGAGGCCCGCTTCATCGAACAGGCCCGGAAAATTCGCCAGTACGGAGCCGCCGTCGTGGTGATGGCCTTCGACGAGCAGGGACAGGCCGATACCGCCGATCGCAAGGTGGAAATCTGCAAGCGGGCCTATCGCATTTTGACGCGGGAAGTCGGTTTTCCCGCGGAGGATATCATCTTCGACCCGAACATCCTGACGGTCGGCACGGGGATGGAGGAACACAATAACTATGCGGTCGAGTTTTTCGAAGCCGTCCGCCGGATCAAAGTGGAATGCCCGGGGGCGCGCACCTCGGGCGGGGTGAGCAACGTATCCTTTTCGTTTCGCGGGAACAACGTGGTTCGCGAGGCGATGAATGCCGCTTTTCTGTATCACGCGATACAAGCCGGTCTGGACATGGGGATCGTGAATTCCAGTCAACTGGAAGTGTACGAAGAGATCGACAAGGAATTGCTGGGGTACATCGAGGATGTGCTGCTGAACCGTCGCCCGGATGCCACGGAGCGTCTGCTGGAATACGCGGACCGTATCAAGGATCAGCATCACGGCGCGGGCGAACGCAAGGTGGCGGAATGGCGGAACGAATCGGTCGAGGAGCGGCTCAAGCATGCCCTGCTGAAGGGGATTACCGATTACATCGACGAGGATACCGAGGAAGCCCGGCAGAAATACGGGCGTCCCCTGGATGTCATTCAGGGGCCCCTGATGGACGGCATGAGCGTGGTGGGCGAGTTGTTCGGCGCGGGGAAGATGTTTCTGCCCCAGGTGGTGAAAAGTGCCCGCGTGATGAAGAAGTCGGTCGCCTATCTCACGCCGTTCATGGAGGATGAGAAGTTGGCCGGTGGCAGCAGCACCCGGGGTACGTTCCTGATCGCCACCGTCAAGGGGGACGTGCACGATATTGGCAAGAATATCGTGGCGGTGGTCCTGCGCTGCAATAATTTTGATGTCATCGACCTGGGAGTGATGGTGCCGGGCGATACGATACTGGACAAGGCAGTGGAAGTGGGGGCCGATGTGATTGGCCTGTCCGGTTTGATCACCCCATCGCTGGACGAGATGGTGGCGGTGGCGCGTGAGATGAGGCGGCGTGGCATGACCACGCCCCTGCTGATTGGCGGAGCCACGACCTCCGCAAAGCATACCGCGGTGAAAATCGCGCCCGAGTACGAACAGATAGTCGCGCACGTGGGGGATGCCTCGCTGGCCGTTCCCGTGGTGGAGGCGCTGATCGATCCGGAAAAACGCAGCGCGTTCGCCGCGCGGAATCGAGCCGAACAGCAGCGCGATCGGGAAATGTTCGGCAAGCGTCAGGAACGCAAGCTGGTGACCTACACGGAGGCACTCCAGCGGCGTTTTGCCACCAACTGGAACAGCGTGGAAATTGCGACGCCCGACTTTCTGGGGAAACGGGTGCTCGAGGATTATCCCCTGGAGGAAATTCGACGTTACATCGACTGGTCCCCGTTCTTCATGACGTGGGGGCTGATCGGGAAATACCCTCGGATCTTCGAGGACGCGGCGATTGGCGAGGAAGCCCGCAAGACGCATGCGGACGCCAACGCGCTGTTGGATCGTGTCATCGCCGAAAAATGGCTGACGGCCAAGGCGGTTTACGGATTCTGGCCGGCCCAGTCCACCGGGGATGACATTCTGGTGTACGACCCCGTGCAACCGGGCCGGGAGATCCTGCGGTTTCCCATGTTGAGACAACAATGGGAACGCGTGGGGCAGAAGGATTTTCGCTCGCTGGCCGATTACATTGCCCCGGTGGAATCGGGCCGCATGGATTACCTGGGCGCGTTCGCTGTCACCACGGGCCTGGGAATCGAGAGTCCACTCGAGCGACTGGAACGGGAGCACGATGATTACACATCGATCATGCTCAAGGCGGTTGCCGACCGGTTGGCGGAGGCCTTCGCGGAATGCCTGCACGCCCAGGCCCGGCGGGACTGGGGCTACGGACACGTCGAAGGACTCAGCAACGAGGAGTTGATCGAGGAGAAGTATCGGGGCATCCGTCCCGCGTTCGGGTATCCTGCCTGCCCCGATCATACGCCGAAGTGGCGCCTGTTCGAACTGCTCGACGCCGAACGACTGGTGGGTATTTCACTGACGGAATCGCTGGCAATGTGGCCGGCTTCATCGGTCAGCGGCTTGTATTTCGCACATCCCGAATCACGGTATTTTTCGGTCATGCAGATCGCGGAGGACCAGTTCGACGATTACGCCCGACGGGCCGGCATGGATCAGGCTGCCGCCCGGAAATGGCTGGCGCCCATCCTCGGCTGATCGAAAATCGCACGCTCCGCTATTTGCTGGCTGGGACCCATCCGGCTCGCACTGGCTGACATGCCGACCAGTGGCACGCAACAAAGTCCACTGGGGTGGATTCCACTACGAATCAAGACGTGTTTCCTAACCTCGGAGGCGGTCGGCGATTTCGCGGGTGACCTGGTCGAGGGGGATCCGTTCCTGAACCAGGGTATCTCGGTCCCGGAGGGTGACGGTCTGGTCCTGGGCGGTCTGGCCGTCGACGGTGAGGCAGAACGGCGTGCCGATTTCATCTTGCCGACGGTAACGCCGGCCGATGGCTCCCTGCTGATCGAAGGTGGCATTCAACCCGGCCCGTTTGAGATCACGATACAGTTTTGCCGCGATTTCGGGCATCCCTTCTTTTTTGATCAAGGGGAAAACCGCCGCCTTGACCGGTGCCAGTCGCGGATGCAACTTCAGCACGGTGCGCGATTGCAGTTCTCCCTTTTCATCCGGTTGCTCATCGACGTGATACGCCTCGCAGAGAAAGGCCAGCGTGGCCCGATCGGCCCCGGCGGAAGGTTCGATCACATGGGGAATAAAGCGTTCGCGGGATTGGTCGTCGAAGTAGCTCAAGTCCTTGCCACTGCCCCGATGCCTGGGTTGCCCCTGATCGTTTAGTTGCAGCTTCAAATCCTTGTCGAGTTTTCCTTCCATGTGGGAGCGCAAATCGAAATCGCCGCGATGTGCCACTCCTTCCAGTTCGCCATAATCCCCGGGCGAAAGGAACGGAAAAGCGTACTCAATATCCGCCGTCCCCACGGAATAATGGGCCAGTTCCTCGCGGTGATGCTCGCGGAGGCGGAGGCGATCAGAGGCAATTCCGAGTTCGGTGTACCAGGCGAACCGACGGTTCCGCCAGTAGGTGTACCATTGCGGCGATTCCTGCGGATGGCAAAAGAATTCGATTTCCATCTGCTCGAATTCACGCGAACGGAACGTGAAATTGCGAGGAGTGATTTCGTTTCGGAAACTCTTGCCCATCTGGCAAATTCCGAACGGCAATTTCACCCGGCTGCTGTCGAGTACGTTCTTGAAGTTGACGAACATCCCTTGCGCGGTTTCAGGACGCAAAAACGCAGCGTCCTCCTCGCCTCCCAGGGCTCCCAGCGTGGTTTTGAACATCAGGTTGAATTCGCGAGGAGCCGTGAGGGTCCCCGGGCGAGTGGCGTCCGGACCGAGCACCTCGGCATGATTTCCGATCTGTTGCAGGGGTGTTACGTCGCCTTGCCATTGAATCTGGTCCGCATATTTCGTCTTGAGACCAAAAAACTTCAAGGCCCGCTCGGTGAGTTCCTGTTCAATTTCCTCGCCGGAGGCCAGGCTGGTGATAAAAATCCGGGTGCGGACGGTCGTCGTTTCCCCTTCGGCATCGGTTTTAATTTTTCGATCCGCCTCTGCCCAGCGTCCCCGGACATGGTCGTGCCGATACCGCCGCTTGGACTCGGTGCAGTCGATCATGAAATCGTGGAACAAGTCGTAATGACCGGAACATTTCCACACCTGGGGGTGCATGATGATCGAGGATTCGAGCCCGACCATGGAAAACGGCGCGGGGGCATTTTCCAGGCAGGAAATTTCGTCGTGCGCGCCGATCATGTCCCGCCACCATGCCTCGCGGACATTTCGCTTCAGTTCGACTCCCAGCGGCCCATAATCCCAGAACCCGTTGATCCCGCCATAGATTTCGGACGATTGAAACAGGAATCCACGCCGCTTGCACAAGGCAACAATCTGTTCCATGGTGTTTTCGGTTTGACTCATCGCATCATTTCTTGTTCAGACGGATCAAAAAGACATCCCGCGCGGCAGCCCTTCGGGGCAAACGCGGGAAAATGGAATCATATTACATCCCCGCGACATGGGCGAGCCAGGATCGGGATGAAGCCGGTCGAATCTGGCGGACAGGGGGGGATTGTGCCGAGAAAGCGTGCATCGCGCGAGGCCGATTGCCACGGTTTCCCGTCATCTTCCGCCTTTGCATGTGCAACTTGCCCGCGTGTGCTTTATAATTTCATTCGCGTCTCGTCTTCTCCCTTGCAAACTGGTAAGTCATGGAAATTGTTCAGTATCCCCATCCTGCCTTGCGTTATAAATCGGTTCCTGTCCAGGAAATTAATGCGTCCCTACGCAAAACCGTGGAACAGATGTTTGAACTGATGTACAACGCGCGGGGCATTGGACTGGCCGCCAACCAGGTGGCGCTCCCCTATCGACTGTTTGTGATCAATCTGACTGCGGAAGCGGATCAGAAGGATCAGGAAATGGTGTTCATTAATCCCTCCATTACCCGCCGCAGGGGACAAGAAGTGGGCGAGGAAGGCTGCCTCAGTTTTCCGGAACTGTATGGCCCGGTCGAACGCTCGACCGAAATTGTCGTGGAGGCGTTTGATTTGCAGGGAGGCTTGTTTCGTTATGAACTGGAGGGTCTGGCCGCCCGGGCAGTCCAGCATGAATACGACCATATCGAGGGTGTTCTGTTCATCGATCGCCTGTCCGAACTGGAACGTCAGAAAGCCTTGCCTGTCCTCGAGGATTTCGAATATCAGCATCGGGAAGCCCAGAATTCCGGGAAACTCGGATCCGATGAACACCTGGTGAATGCTCTCGCCGCCATGGTGGCCATGCAAAAACAGCACGGCGCGAGTTGATTTTTGCCGGCGGAATCCAGGATTTCTGGTCTTTCCTTCCCCCTTGGGGCTGGGATATTCTTCGCAGGTCGCGGCATGGCCAGGAAACGACTCCCAAGGTAACCGGAATCCAGGGAGTTGTTCCCGACGAGGCCTAGCGGGACGTCCTCCCTCCCGGAATACATCAGTGGTCGAGCAGTCACGGAAGATAACATGCCATTGCTGGAATGCATCGATCTGGTCAAGGATTACCCCAACGGTAAACGAGCCGTGGATGGGGTCAGTTTTGATATCGAACCGGGGGAAATCGTCGGATTGCTCGGGCCGAATGGCGCGGGGAAATCGACCACGTTCCGCATGACGTGTGGCCTGGTGACGCCCACGGAAGGCCGCGTGATGCTGAACGGGGTCGACGTGACGCGCTGGCCCATGTATCAGCGGGCCCGTCACGGCATGGGCTACCTTCCGCAGGATGAAAGTGTCTTCAGTAAATTGACGGTCGAGCAGAATCTGATCGCGATTCTGGAGTTCATGCCCGTCAGTTCACGCGACCGCAAACGCCGGGTAGACGAATTGCTTGGGCAATTCGGGTTGAGAGATAAGAAGAAACAGATTGCGGGCACGCTGTCCGGGGGGGAACGTCGCCGACTGGAAATTGCCCGCTGCCTGTCCAGCGACCCCGTGCTGATATTGCTGGACGAGCCATTCACGGGGATCGATCCGGTCACCATCAACGGCATCCAGGACATCATTCACGAGCTGCGGGACCGAGGCATCTCGATTCTGCTCACGGACCACCGGGAACGGGAAACGCTCACCATTACCGATCGCAGCAACGTCATTTGCGCGGGTCGGGTGCTGGTATCCGGCGATGCGGAAACGGTGTTGCGCGATCCGATGGCCCAGCGACTGTACTTCGGCAGCCGCTTCGATGCAGACTCGATCATCGAGGAAAAAGGGAACTTCAAGGCCCCTTCGAATCGTGCGGCCTGAGATCGTGGCCCGCTTCCCGACGCGTTGATTTATGCAATTTTTGCGTGCCACTGGCTGTGTCAGCCGTGGCACCCTATATATCAACACGCCCCGGGCGGGAAATGCGGGTTAATCGGTCGAATTCGGTGGATGCCCACTATCGAAATCGAGGGCGGCGCTGAGGAGGATCAAGGCGGGATCGGCAAGCATCTGATTGCCAATAATGATCTGCTCGGGACTGGCATTTTGCGGTACGAGCCAGTCATCCATGGCAACTTGAAACTGCCGATAAGTGATCCGCGTTTGCCGAAAAAACCAGGCGGCCCGCAAACGATAGCAGCGGAGGTAATCGCGGCGGTTCAGTTCCGGAATCATGCGACGCTTCAACTGCCAGCCATAGAAAATAACCGCGGGTATCGACACGAAGGCATTTATCATCACGAACAGTTCAAACCATTCCAAATTCGTGAGCGGATAGGCACTTGAAACAGGGAGCCTCCGCCACATTCCCAGGCAGAGTGTCAGGGTAAATGCGATTCCCACCGCGAAGAGAAGATCGCCCAGGAACCGCAGGGTAATTAACGTGCCATGCCGGAATCGCCTTGGCCAGGGAGACCGAATACGGCCGAGCCATGCCCGTGCGATTTCGTTGGCCTGATGATCTCCCAACCGGGTGGGGTACGTCAGTCCTGGCTCGCGGAAACCGGCTGCCACCCATTCCCAGGTCCGAGCCAATTGTTTGGCATAAGCCGAACTGGAGTCGTCTGGAAAGGATTTCGACCATTCGGAAAACGTTGCCACCAGGTTTCGCTGAAAGGCTGCGAAGCGTTCCCAGTCCTTTGCGGAAACGGCCAGGCAGAATTCCCTCAACACGTTGTGCCAGGGTGCGAATTGCTCGAACTTCCCGGGTTCCTCCCTACGGATCTTGTGGTAATGCAGGATGTATTTTCGCAGCACCCAGGACAATTCCAGGCAATAATCATGCTGAGCATCCAGCAGTTCGGGGTGGGCTTTGATAAATATCCACGTTTCGTCGAGGGAATTCTGGTCGGCGACGAACTGCATCCCCGGTAACTGTTCGGCCAGAAATGGAACCAGCAAGTGGGCCTGTTCGTCGCGAACTGCGTGCAGATAGATTCGCCAGAGGCGGCGAAATTCCGGATAGTCGTGCCGCAGTAACCGAAACCAGACAGGCTGTAGATAGGAAAACGCAATCCGCGGGGAGAGCACGGGACACAACGTGTGGAGCACGCTCGCCAGTTCCGCGTTGGGTATCTCTTCCCGGCAATAATGATAGACCAGTTGAAGCAGTTCCCGATCGTCGGGAAATTCACGCAAACCGCGACTCAACCAGTCGAGAAAGGTTCCGTGGTCACGATTGCCGTCCAGATCGCAGAGAAAGGCCAGACGAACGTAATCCTGGGCGGTTTTTCGGGGCCGCGCCTGCAATTCCGCAAACCAGGCCGTGGGCGAAAGTCGTGCGAGGATCTTCGCGACGGTTTCCGCGGGGGGCGATGAATGGCCGCGAGCAGGCGGGGTCTGGGGATCCGAAAATTGCCACGGGCTTGATGGCTGGAACTGCAAGCCCCGCTGGGTGTTTCCGGCCTCGGGAGAGGTTTCGGGCGGGAGTTCGATGGCATAAGGGAGATGTGGCGTCTGTTCGTCCTCGCGGAATTTGAGCCAGCGTTCCAGTGTCTCGTAGGCTGCACGGATCCGTTGGAATTCCTGGGGGGCCGTCTCCGGTTTATAACGGCGGATGAATCCGTTGTAGGCCCGCTTTAAATCCTTGCGAGAGAATTCCGGGGAGAGGCCAAAGAATTGCAGAGGACGCTGGGGCAGACAGGACCAGTCAGGCTCATTCATGTTTCGATAGGGACCGCGAGAGGAGTCGGGCGGAGGCGTCTCATTTTCCAGAACGGTTCACACAACAGATAGGCCAGCAGGGCGATGCCCGTGGCGGACAACGAAAGGGGAAGTTGCCAGGCGGCGATCGCGGGCACGGGTTGCAGAAAATAGTCCCAGTTCATTAAGAAATGCACGGCCCAGACTCCCGCGCCGGCCAGCATGCTGGCAGCCCCAGAGTAGCGGGATTGAGGCTCGAAATACAGGGCCAGCATCAATGGTACGAATAACCCGACCAGCGTCAGCAGGTAGGCTTCCTCCAGCAAGGCGTAGGCACTTTCGCCCAAGTAGGCCATGATCAGGCTGCAGAGGGCCACCAGCAACACGGCGATGCGATTGCGACGCAATAGATCTCCCGGCCCCAGCCGGGAAAAAACATTCTGAGACAGGACGCTGGCGGGAGACAAAATTGCCGAATCGATCGTCGACAGGATCGCCGACATCAACGCCAGCAAAAAGATCACCGCCAGCCAGGGGGACAAAAACGAACGAGCCATCGCGGGCAAGATCGCCTGCTGAACATCACCCGGGAACAGCAGGTTTCCCCCCAGCGCCAGCAGCAGGGGCAGGCATCCAAACAGCAGATACACGCCCCCGGCAACCCAGCAGGAGGCCGTGGCCACCCGATCCGACTTTGCGGCGAATACTCGCTGCATCAGATCCTGACCGGGGACATTCCCCAAGGCCCCCGTGGCGAACACGCCGAGCCAGCCCAGAAGTAACATGCGGTCATCCCAGGGAATTAGCACCAGCATGTGCTCAGGCGTTTCGCTTCCCAATCGCGCCAATCCCGTCAGGCTGTTCCCTTGCCCCAGTTCGAGCAGCATAACCACCGTAAGCACCAGCAGACCAGCCAGCACCAGCACGATCTGGACGGCATCCGTCAGCGTGACGGACCACATCCCCCCCATCAGGGTGTAACCGGTTCCCACCACGGCGACCAGTGCGATCCCGACCGACGGCGGAATGTTGAAAAACAGCGTGAGCAGGCCCGCCAGGGCGGTGAATTGTGCCGCTACCCAGCCGAAATAACTCGGCACCAGGATCAGGCAGGAAATCAATTCGGTCCGTGGGCCAAAGCGTTGGCGGAAGAAATCGGGAACCGTCAGCAGCTGCATCCGCCACATAGGCCCGGCGACAAACAACGCCACGAACAACAGGCAAAACCCCGCGCCCCAAGGATCGAGGGCTGCGGCCTGCAGGCCGTCGCGGCGAACTTCGTCCGCCGCCGTGAGGATGGTTCCCGCGCCAAACCAGGTGGCCAGCAGGGTCATCCAGGAGAGTGACAGGGGCAGGCTGCGGCCAGCGACCAGAAAGTCCTCGGAGTTATGGATTTTCCCCTGGGCGATGTAGCCTATTGCGTACATCACCACCAGATAGACGAGAATGGATATCCCTAATAACCATTGCAGCGAGGGTTCGATCGACACTGCGATCTCCAGAGGTTCGGAATGGGCAGGTCCGGGTACAGAAGGGAAATGTACACGATTTTGCCTGAATTTACGAATCGAACCCGGAGGGTAGGGTCGGGGTTTGACACCTGGAAGCGGAAAATTTTTGAATTCTTTCGAAAAAGTTTTCCCAACACTTGCCAGTCTGTCGGCGTACCGGGAATATCAACGGTTACGCGTGGAGGAAACTGCGCGCGGCGCGGGGGTTCGTTTTGCGAGCCGAGTACGATCTTTTTCACCCACTGGGAACAGGCAGGTTAATTCGTGAACATCATCCCCCAGACACTGCTGCAGGCCCAGCAGATGGCCACCGACGGGAATGGTTTACCGCAAGTCACGGCATGGCACAACTGGCTGGCCGTCGGATTGACCCTTGTGGGGCTGGTGTTGCTGTTCGGAATCAATCGCTTTACGAAAACTGGGGTGATCGCGCGGGCGACCAGCAAGGAATCGATCCGCCAGCCCATGTTTTTCGCCCTGTTGCTGGTAGCCATTTTAATTTTGCTGTTAAACACCTGGGTCCCCTTCTTCTCGATGGGGGACGACACGAAAATGTACCTGGACTGTGGTCTGGCCACGGTGTTGATTTGCAGCCTGCTGTTGGCGATCTGGACGTCGAGCATGAGTATTGCCGACGAAATCGAGGGAAAAACGGCGATGACGCTGCTCAGCAAGCCGATCAATCGCCGGCAGTTCATCGTCGGGAAGTATCTGGGAATACTGCAGGGAGTCGTGCTTTTCATGATTCCCGTGATTCTGGTCTTTGCGGTGTTGTCGTATTACAAGGTCGGCTACGATGCGAAGGAATCCGGCAAGGCAACTCTGGAATACTTTGTCTGGACGGACTGGAATCTTGGCTCGACGACGCTGCAGTTTGCCTGGTTTCAGCCGGAACGGGCGGAGGTGATCTGGCAGATACTGCCTGGCCTGCTGCTGATTTTCATGGAAGTCGCGGTGCTGGCAGCCATCAGCGTGGTGGTTTCCACGCGTTTGCCGATGGTGGTGAACTTCTCGGTCATGTTTGCCATTTTCGTGATCGGGCACCTCACTCCCGTGCTGGTGCAATCGAGTGTCTCGCGCAAGGAACTGGAATTTGTTTCCTTCGTGGCCCGTCTGTTTGCCACGGTGCTCCCCTCGCTGGATGCCTTCAACATGTCGGCCTCGATCGCAACGGGCTCGTCCGTCCCGGCCGATTATCTGGGGGTCGCCGCGTTGTATGGAATCGCCTATTGTACCGCGGCCATCCTGCTGGCCTTTATTCTGTTCGAGGATCGCGATTTGGCATAAATTGCGAGTCTCGCGGATTCTGACGTCCCCGACGTCCCTTCCCCGGCGCGAATGCCCGCCAGGGAGATGCGCGCTCTGGTGTTGACGTGAATTTCTCGTATGATGAAGTCGAAATCTTCAATCCCGCAGCCGTGGATTCCTGTCTTCGACCGCACCGCGAGGCGACACCGTGACCCCATTCTCCAACGATACCGACACGACCTGGCAGCGTCTGTTTCCCCGTGCTCAGTGGTGGAAGACGTCCGCCTGGCTCGCCATTCCGCTGGGGGTGCTTTCGGGGCTGCTGCTGGCGATGTTGTTCCTGGTTGGATTGATGGTGGTGGATTTGTTCGATCGGCAGGGCCGCGTGGCTTTTACTCCCGAGGAAATCCTGCTGGCCCAGGAACTGTTTGGCGAATCGCTGGATCTGGTGCGGCCCGCCCAGGCGATGAATGTTTCCGAAACGATCACGCTGGAGAACAAGGGCATACTCGGCACGCTCTGGCACTTTCGCGACCGCCTCTGGACCAGGCCCTTGATCGTCTGGTATCGCCAGGTCCCGCTCCTTCAGCAAAACAGTTCCGCCTTGCTGGTGTTGCTGTTGACGGGGGCGGTCCTGGGGTTGATCCGGGGATCGCTGCATAGTGGCATCCGTCTCATCTCGACGGGCATCGGTTTGCAGGCAGCCGATCAGATGCGCCGCGAGTTGCATCGGCAGTCGATGCGGCTGGGGCCCAGCGATCTGCTGGATTATCAGGTCCATCAAGCCTTCAAGCTGTTTACGCAAGATACCGTGATCGTGCGGGATGGCATCTCGTCCTTCGTGTACCGGATCAGCCTGCACAGCATCACCCTGGTGATCCTGATGCTGCTGGCCATCATGACCAGCCCCCGTTTATTCATGCAGTTGATCTTCCCGCTGCTCGGCTGCTGGGTGCTGGTGGAACGGGAACGTCAACATATCCGTCAGGCGGAACGACTTTCGGACGCGGAGGCGGAGCATCGCTCCAACGTACTGGCGGAAAGCCTGTTGAAAACCCGGTTGATCCGGGGGTATTCGATGGAGCCATTCGAGTCGGAACACTTCCAGAAACATCTCGAACAGTTTTCCCGGTCGACGCTGACGGTCCGCAAGCGGGATGTATTCTCGCGCTGGCTCTGCTGGGGACTGGTCGTGGGCTGCGTGGTTGTCCTGGCGCTGTTGATGGGCATCAAGGTGCTGCTGCCCGAGGAACATCCTCAGCATTTAACCCTGGCGGAAACCGTGCTGCTCAGTTCCTGTTTCGGGTTTGCTTACCGGCCCCTGGTGAAATTGCAGCAGTTGATCGGGATGCGCAAGGAAACCTCCCTGGCAGCGGAGCGGGTCTATCGCTACCTGGCGCAGATTCCCGAAGTCGGTCAGGCGGTGGGGGCCAAGTTTCTCGACCCGCTCTCGAAAGCCATCACGTTCGAGAATGTCACGTATTCCCTGCCTGGTGTCTCGGGCAAGAAACTGCTTGATCAGCTCGAAGTAAAAATTCCGGCGGGGGGGATCACCGTGATTGCATCGGCCAATCCACTGGAGGCCCGGGCTTTGATTTACATGCTGCCCCGCTTTCTGGAGCCACAGTCGGGCCGCGTGTTGATCGATGGCGAGGATATTGCCTGGGTCACGCTGGAATCGCTGCGGGCGGAAACCCTGTATGTGGGGGGAGTCGACCCGTTCTTCACGGGGACGGTGTACGAGAACATCACCTGCGGCGACGAAAAATACACCCTTTCGGATGCGATGACCGCGGCAAAACGCGTGCATGCCCATAACTTTATCCAGCGGCTTTCGAATGGCTACGAAACCATGCTGGGGGAACATGGGGAACAACTCGACGCCAGCGAAGCCTACCGCCTCGGATTGGCTCGGGCGATTCTACGGAATCCCGCCTTGCTGATCCTGGAGGAACCCGAAGGGATCGCTTCGGAGGAAGCGAAATCGATGATCGATGACGCGCACGATCAGGTCGCGCAAAACCGCACGGTGCTGATTATTCCCAGCCGCATGCATACCATCCGCAAGTCGGATCGAATCGTTCTGCTCTACCAGGGAAAGGTGGCTACGGTGAATACCCATGCGAACCTGCTGGCAGGCAACGAATTGTACCGCCATTGGGAATATATGAAATTCAACATCTTCCGCCACGTGCAATAGACCCTGGGTGACTGCGGAAACTGCGTTTCCGGGCCGAAATGCCCGCATGGGGCCCGGCGGCTTGGCTTGGTGAGATTCGTTGAAACAAAAAACCCCGATCTCTCGGGTACACATCCGAAAGACCGGGGCGTTCAATGCTACAGGGAGTAAACTCCCTGTCAATCTTCTCGTTCATGGATCAAACGGAAGGGCTCAGCGAGCGGACTTCCCGTTTTTGAGGTGATCCTGACGAGACGGTGGCAACCAGGCTAACAGCCCGCCGACCGTCCGCCTGTTCAAGCGGTGCCACCTCCATGGCTACTACAACAATCACTTGTCACAAGACCACCTCCTTTCTACGAATAAAACCCGTCGCTACTGCCGGGAGCCAACCCGGTCTCTTCACGACCTGACACCCACCGTGTTGCGTTTGTCACGGACCTACACATTATTTATACGATCGGGGACACACTCGGCAAGACCCATTTCCCCAAAATTGGGTTCGCGCCGGGAATCCATTTCCGTCGATAAAATGCACTGCGGGGCTGCCCAAATACTGATTAAATGTTCTCAGACGGAGCAATTTCCTTAATTCCGTGGAGGCAGAAATGGGACAATTGTCGTAACCGGCGTCAACGGTGTACCTGACTGTGATTTCCTGCAACATATCCGCACCCGTTTACAACGTTGTTGCATTAGCGATGTACATTTAAGACAGCATTATTGGCCAGGAGATTGCTTCCCGAGGGATGGGCCACTCTGGAAGAAGCGATTCACCGGATGATTCAAGGAACGGGATAATGGCAGTCAATCAGAACTATTTGACGGCAGAACATTATACGGAAAAGCAGAAACGGGCCGTGCAACGCCTGATTGAATCCCTCGTGCGGACAGATAATCGACTTGCCGACCATTACTCCCAGGTGCGCAGCCATCAGCGACAGGTCTGCCGCAACATGCTGCTGATCCGGATTCCCAACGGTGAAAACACGGAAGGTTTTTCCGTCTTCATGCGAGATATCAGCGCCAGCGGGACCAGCTTCCTCTATCCCGGCATCATCGAAGTCCAGGAAATCCTGGTTGGCATTCCCGTCTCGGGGCGTGAACCGACCTGGTTCCAGGGGAAAATTGTTCGCTGCAAGCAGGTGATGAACGAGGAATTCTGGGACTACGGCGTGAAATTCCTGCAGCGTCTTTCCTAGCATGACCGCCTGGAACGGGCGGGGGAATCGCCTCCAGACTTGCGATAAGCAACGCGATCACGACAATGCGGAGGTATTCCTGAAGTCTCCCCCGCTTGTGCAGTGAAGTTGCGATACCATGAACCAGGCAAACCTGCCCGCTGCCGTCGCCGACTGGCGCGAGGAATTGATTCGCCTGGGCCCCGTGGAGTTGAAGCTGACGATACCGGCCGATCCGGATCGCCTGCTCGACGATCCCGACGTCCTCCGCGAGAATCGTGAAACCGATTACATGCCTTATTGGGGCTACCTGTGGCCGGCGGCCCGAGTCATGGCTCGACTGGTACATGAAGCCGCCTGGCCGGTCGGCAGCCGTGTGCTCGAACTCGGTTGTGGGAGCGGGCTGATCGGACTGGCGGCTTTGGCCGCGGGGATGCGGGTCACTTTTTCCGATTACCGCGACGAAGCCCTGAGGCTCGCGAGTTACAACGCTCGCCAAAATCGCCTGGAAGACTTCGTCATATTGCCATTCGACTGGCTTGCGCCCCCCGAAGTCTCTCCCTTTCCGTACGTGATCGCCTCCGATGTATTGTATGAACGCAAGTTTCACGAGCCTCTGCTGGCGCTGATACCGCGTCTGCTGCAGCCCGGAGGCGAATTCTGGATTGGCGATCCCGGCCGTAGCCTGATGATGGACTTTATCCGCCTGGCTCAAACCCGCGATCTGCTGCCCGAGATTTACGATCAGAACGGCCACCCCTGCGGCTTCCCTCAACCGGGCAAGTTTCAACTGTTTGTGTTTCGTCCCGTCACTTGACGGATCGTGACTCGTTCGCGAGAACCAGCATCGCCCGTCACGGAATTGGGACCGACGGGCGGTTCCCAATGGAACCCCATTATACGCAACATCAATCCCATCAGCGCCTTGCGACAACACAGGCCACAGTCTGGCCCGCTTCCTGACGGGCGCGGCTAGTTCGTCGAGGTCAGCAATCCTGTTTTATTGACCTAGGTGAGAAATCCGGGCCCGAACCAGCAAAACGCGAGCGGGGGATGTCAGTCCCCTACAATTTCGACTGCGGGGCGACTCGGCCGACAACATCCAGATCCAGCCGCGACGGCCAGAGGACTCACGTGCCCCGCTCGCGAATTTATTGTCCAGGCGGGGTCTACGGGAACTACTGGCCTGGAGTGACCATGACGATTGGTGTGGGGGTAAAGCCGATCAGGATGAAGGCGAGGGTGAGCCACCCGAGCAGGGGGCGAATGCGTCCCAGGGGAACGTGATCGTTGGCGGTGGGGGGGTGGTACGGTCCCATCATCAGAATGAGAAACAACATCAACATGAAGGTAATGTTGCCAGTGATTAGCATATAAGCGAAGGTACTCACGATCAGACCGGCAGCCACCTGGTGGGCCCGTTTGCCGATCATGCAATACAGCATGTGCCCGCCATCCAGTTGCCCGATCGGGATCAGGTTTAAGGCGGTGATAAAGATGCCGACCCAACCGGCGTCCAGCACGGCACTTTCCAGCACATGCCCGGCGGGCCACTCACCCCGCACCAGTTGCACGATCCAGCCGACGATGGGGGGGCGATGAAGTGATATTCCTGTTGGGCGGCCTGTTCGAGGGGGACTGCCGTGGCGGTCATTGCTCCGTAAATACAGACGGGAATGGCAATCACCAGTCCTGCCAGGGGACCGGCAATGGCAATATCGAACAGGGTTTTGCGATCCTCGCGAGCGCCGGCCTGTTTCACGATCACCGCGCCAAAGGTGCCGAGGGGCGTGAATGGCGCGGGGATGAAAAACGGGGGGGAAGCCGATGTCCGATAGAGAAGTGCGGTGACATAATGCCCCATCTCGTGCGCCAGCAGAATCAGCATCACGGGGACCATGTAACCGAATCCATTGCCATAACGATGATCCCCCACATACCAGGTGGAGAGACACGTCACCAGAAACAGCCCCATCGCCCAGCGGAACGATTTTTTTTGCCACCACACCTGTGGTTTCTCGAGAGGAGTATCGGCGCGGATCAATACCGTGCGCCCGTCGGGATAAACCAGGATCTCCGGAGCCGCCCGGGGGACGGAGTCGGAAGCGTCGTTATTCATCGGTGATTGTTTCCTGCCAGTTAAGCGAGACAGCCCTGAGGGATATTATAGGGTCCGGAATGTTTCTGAATACCTTGGGGGGAAAAGGGAGGTTCGGTCCGGGGGCCAAAAGCGTTTCCGGGACGGGGCGGAAACTTGTGAAACGCCGACCAATCGAACAAGATACGCAGATGCGGTTTTATGACGCACCAGGTTCACTCACTCGCCCGGAGACACATCCGATGCCCGCCCGTATCACAACACTTGCACTGGGATTACTTTTCATGGGAATATCCAGCACCGGCCAGGCGGCCGATCCCGAAGCGGGAAAACAGGTTCCGCAGGAAGCAACCGTGGCCAAATCGGTACAGATGCGCTACTGGCTGTATCTCCCCGAAGGGTACAGCAAAACGGAAAAATATCCTCTGGTTCTGTTCCTGCACGGGCGTGGCGAACGGGGAGATAACCTGGAAGCCGTGTTGAAGCACGGGCCTCCCAAACTGGCGCGGGAAGGAAAGCAGTTCCCTTTCATCCTGGTGGCCCCCCAGTTATCGAACGATCACCTGTTCTGGCAAACAAACGAATTGCTGGCGCTGCTGGACCACATCGAGGCGTCCTATGCCGTCGATACCAACCGGGTGTACTGCACGGGCTTGAGCATGGGAGGCTATGGCACGTGGGCGCTGGGAGTGGCGGCTCCACAGCGGTTTGCCGCGCTGTTACCGATTTGTGGCGCGGGGGATCCGACCATGGGGCCCGTGCTGAAGAATATTCCGATCTGGGTCTTTCATGGCACCGACGACAAGGCGGTTCCGTTTGCCCAATCGGAAGTGATGGTCAAGGCGATCAAGGCGGCGGGTGGCGATCCGCGGTTTACGATCTATCAGAATGTGGGACACGATTCCTGGACGGAAACCTACAACAATCCCGCGGTTTATGAATGGATGCTCGAACAAAAACTCAAACCATGATCGCGACGAAAAACGCGAGCCCGCGATTCACAGGCAGATTTGATTTCACAAGGAATGCGACTTGAACGATTTGGAAACGGCTCCCGGAATGGATGCCGGGCAGCCCGCGCGCGAAGATTTAAGCCCCTGGTTTCTGACCCTGGATGATCTTTCCGGCCCACTCGCCTGGCCGGATTTTTTCGGTAATACGGGCCCCGTGGAATTGGATATCGGGTGTGGACGAGGTCTGTTTCTGTTCAATACCAGCCAGGAACATCCCGAGCGAAATTATCTCGGACTGGAAATCGACTATAAGGAAGGGCGGCGCGGAGCCAAGCGACTGAAAAAGGTTGCCCGCCCCAACGCCCGGGTGCTGGGCTGCGATGCCAGGCGGGCTCTGGCCGAGTTCCTGCCGCAGGCCTCCGTCGCCGCTGTGCATGTATATTTCCCGGATCCCTGGTGGAAAGCGAAACATCACAAGCGGCGACTGTTCACGGCGGAGTTTACGCAACTCGTGTTTGACGTGCTGCAACCCGGCGGGGAACTGCACGGCTGGACCGACGTCTTTGATTACTGGGAACTGATGACGGGGCACATTCGCGAGCATGGCGGGTTCACCGAACGCGCTGCCCCGGACGAACGTGAAGCCCAGCATCACATGGACTACCACACCAGCTTCGAACGCAAGAAACGGCTGGCGGGCTGGCCCATTTATCGGGGACGCTGGCAAAAAACGGTCTAACCCTTATCCGTTCGAGCCTGCCAGTTGCGTTTCGATCCACGTCATCAGATCGGTCTGAATCTTTTGATAGTGCAACTGCGTTTGCGTTTTCGTCGCTTCGAGACCGGCCCCGTTCAGTTGGCTGCGAACGAATATATAGAATTTGATCTTCGGTTCGGTGCCCGAGGGACGCACCGCGATCCGGGCGGTGGTCGAGCCTGGCATCGATTCCAGAAACAGCAAATCCCCGCGCGGCTTGGGCAGGTCGCTTGTTTTCCGGTTATCCGGCAGGCCACGTATTTCGTGGGTTCCGTAATCGCGGACCTGCTGCAAAGGAATCCCGGCCAACGCCGTGGGCGGACTGCCGCGGAACGCCTGCATCAACGCATTGATCTGTGCCTTGCCGCTCGAACCGGTACAGACCTGTGATTTCTGGCCTTCCAGGAAAAAACCAAATTCCACATACAGTTCATCGAGGCGATCCAGCAGCGATTTTCCCTGCTGCCCCAGTTCCGCCGCCGATTCGCACAGATACAGCGCGGCAATGCCGGCATCCTTGTCGCGGGCGTAGGTTCCTGCAAGAAAGCCTAGCGATTCCTCCGCACCAAACACGAATCGATCGGGACCGTTCAAATCCATGGCCTCGCCAATGTACTTAAAGCCCACCAACAGGTCGTCGATGACCTTCAGGCCATAAGCACGGGCCAGTTCGCCGATGAGGGGCGTGGTGACCATGGTTTCCACCACGAAATGGTCGCGGGAGAGCGTCCCGGCAGCCTGCCGCCGACGCAGGATGTAATCGAGAATCAACGTGCCAATCTGGTTCCCCGTCAGATGGACGAAGTCCCCCGCGCGGTTGCGCACACAAACGCCGAGCCGGTCGGCATCGGGGTCGGAAGCCAGCAACAACCCGGCACCGGTCTTGTTCGCTTCCGCAATGGCTTCACGAAACACCTCGAACCGTTCGGGGTTGGGCATGTGCTGATCCACATTGGGAAAATTGCCGTTCTGCTCGCGTTGGCATTCCAGAATTTTCACTCCGTGAAAACCGGCTTGCTGCAAGACCTGGTAACAGACCGTTTCGCCCACTCCATGCAGCGGCGTGTAAATTGCTTCGAGTCTGCGTTCGTCGGAAAGCGACATCGCGAGCACGGCCTGGTGGTAGGCCTCGTCGAGTTCCGGCCCCAACAGGCGAATGGAACCCGACTCGATGGACTGATCGAAATCGGCTTGCGGAATCTCGCCGGCATCATAAACACAATCGACGATTCCCTTGTCGTGAGGGGGCAAAACCTGGCCTCCGGTATTCCAGTATGCCTTGAAGCCGTTGTCGGCTGGCGGATTATGAGAGGCCGTGATCATCACTCCGGTGTCGCAGCCCAGATGCCGAACCGCGAAAGACAGTTCCGGCGTTGAACGGGCCTGGGGAAAGAAGTACACCGTCATCCCATGCGCTGCGAACACGCAGGCCGTCAGCCGGGCGAATTCCCGGGACCCGTTGCGCGTATCGCATGCCACCACGGCCTTTCCCGATTTCCATTCACCGGAACGCTTCAAATACGTTGCCAGCCCATGGGCGGATTCGGCAATCGTACGGGGGTTGATGGTCGCGGAACCAAATTCCGCCATCGGCCCGCGTCGGCCTCCCGTGCCAAACGCGATCACTTCCCAAAACAGGGAATCCAGCTCGTTGAATTGCTCGGCTTCGATCATGCCGCAGAGCCCCTCGTGGTATCGGGCATAATGCGGTTCGCTGAGCCAGCGGGTCAGATTCGTGACTGCACCAGCCGTTAGCTGGCCCTGCCGCGCGGCCTGGGTGACACTTTGCAGACACTTTTCGACACGGGAAACATTCATGGCGCGGGTGTTCCACTGCAAGAGAATCCACGGGGAAGAATTCTACACGATAAAGAATTTCAGACACGGTTTGCCGTCTCTGCAATGTATCACATCACCCAAGAGACTTCACTCCCGCTTCAGGGCAATCTCCCGGCGAGGGCGGCTTAGTCACATAGTCCCCAGTTAATGCGCACATCGACGGGCACAGAGCCGCTCACGTCGATCGGCATGCTCCCCCACCTTCGGCATGAGAGCATGGTACCGGGCGCCACTGGCACCGGACGTCTCGTCTTTGGGGAGATCAACCTCGGGGGCATCGTGCGTCGCGTTCTGCTTCCAGGCATTCGAAACGCCAGCCATGCTCAAGCAGGCGAGGGAGGGAATTCCTCAAGGCAGTCGCCGTGCGCGCGATCGTACGGGGATCGTCCTTCAGAGAGATGATCGAACCCGGCCGGATTTGACGTTCCAGCGATTTTTCGACTGCCCGGATGCTGCCATGGGACGAACCGTCCGCGGCCATTACATCCCACAACGCGGTTTGCAATCCCTGACGCTGACACCAGTCGACCAGCCGGTTCGTGACGTGCCCATAGGGAGGTCGCCACCAGGTTGGGAGTTTTCCGGTCACGGCATCCAGCACGCGGGAGCAGTCGCGAATTTCCCGAATGGCTTCGCGCATGGTAAGCCTCCAGGTATCCGCGTGGTGATAGGTATGGTTTCCCACGGCATGCCCACACCGCACGATTTCCGCCACAAGCTGGGGATACCGGGCCGCCTGTTCACCCACAAGAAAGAATGTGGCAGGGAGTTTCCATTCCTTCAACAAGGACAACAATTCGCTGGTACTGTCTGGATGTGGACCATCTTCGAACGTTAACGCCGCGACACGTGAATTGGACGGCAAGCGGTGACGAATATGGCAATTTGGTAAAAAACGGGCAGCGGAACGGATCAGGTGTGTTCCTAAAAATGCACGCACAAGTCTCCCCCTCTGTTCGTCATGAAGCAAGCCAGTAGCACGGTCGGATTCTTGATACATCGTCCAGATCGAGCAGAAAGTCCATCGAATCAAAGAACCCCTATGCGACCGCTATCT
The DNA here is from genome assembly GCA_014584345.1 of Planctomycetota bacterium. GTDB lineage: Bacteria > Planctomycetota > Planctomycetia > Planctomycetales > Planctomycetaceae > Rubinisphaera. Next base: position 471,083 of record JACTNB010000013.1, on the reverse strand, counting down.
CTTGAAACGCTCTCCGTGGCCACACGGTTTATCCAGGAGGATAAGTTGCCCTATTTTCCCCGGTTTCACGGCAGGTTTTGCGTTCCGCGGAGGAATCGCGACGCGGGGAGCTGCCAAACTGGGGTTTCCTTCCTTTCGTAACCGGTCTAAATTCCACTGCTACAGGCAGTGGGGAAGCCATGCCCGCGGGAAATTTCTGGTTCCTCGGTGATGAGACACCGGACGTAAGCAGGAATCCCCCTGTGGACTGCCAGCTTCGGCTTTCGCTCACGTTGCGGTTGCGAATGATTTGAATACAAGGGAAACAGCGCACGAGCGTTGTGCATGGGATAGATAAGCAACGCTTCCTACATGGTATGCTCAGCGTACCTTACGAGAAATACACAGCCTGCAATGCGGTACAGGGACATAATATGAAGGTGTTGGTGACGGGCGGAGCAGGTTTTATCGGAAGTCACATCGTGGATTTCCTGATCGAAGCCGGGCACGCGCCGGTGGTGGTGGATAACTTCAGCACGGGAGACCCTGGCAATCTTGCTGCCGAAGTTCCCGTGCATACGGTGGATATACGAGATCGGCCAGCTCTAGCCCGGGTGTTTGCTAGCGAGCAGCCCGAACTGGTCTGTCATCAGGCGGCCCAGATGTCGGTCGGACGCTCCGTGCAGCAGCCCAGTTACGATGCCGAGGTAAACCTGCTGGGTTTACTCAATACTCTGGAACTGGCGCAGTCGACGGGGGTGCGGCGGTTTGTGTTTGCTTCCTCGGGAGGCGTGTTGTACGGCGATGTCTCGGAGCCGGCGGACGAAACACATCCTGCCAACCCGATATCGCCCTACGGCATATCCAAATGGGCGGGAGAACAGTATTTGCGATTTTTCACGCGGGAACATGGGCTTGAAACCGTGGCGCTGCGTTATTCGAATGTGTATGGTCCGCGACAAAATCCGCATGGGGAGGCGGGGGTAGTGGCCATTTTTTGCCAGCGGATGCGGCGAGGCGAACCAACCGTGATCAACGGCGACGGCAGGTATCTGCGTGATTATGTGTACGTGACGGACGTAGCGCGAGCCAATCTGCTGGCCCTGACGGAATCGTTGCCGGCTCCGCATGTCGCATTCAACGTAGGGACAGGGCTGGGGTTGGACGTGAATGAACTCGCCGATTTGCTGCGACGTTTCATGCAGCAGACATTGCAGGAACAGGGGGTAACGGCTATTGTCCCCGAGTCTTCCCATGGGCCGGCACGCCCAGGCGATTTGCGATCGAACCTGGTCGATGCGAGCCTGCTGAACCGCACCTGGGACTGGAAGCCGACCTGGACGATCGAGGCCGGCTTGAGGCGAACGGTCGACTGGTTTGCCCACAAGGCATGACAGCCAGCCCCGTCCGCGCGGGTGGCACATCATCGGACTTTCTTGCAAATCTGAATCCTGGAATCAACACGCATGTCACGCAAAACGATACTGGTTACCGGAGGCGCCGGCTTTCTGGGGAGTCACCTGTGCGACCGGTTGATCGACATGGGAGAGGATGTTATCTGCGTCGATAATTTCTTTTCCGGATCGAAGCAGAACATCAGCCATCTTATCGGCCATCCGCGGTTTGAGCTGATTCGTCACGACATCGTAAGGCCTCTGTTCATCGAAGCCGATCAGATTTACAACCTGGCTTGTCCCGCATCCCCCAAGGCTTACCAGCACAATCCAATCAAAACCATCAAAACTTCGACGGTCGGCATGGTGAATGTGCTGGGCATTGCCAAACGCTGCGGAGCCCGGGTACTGCATACCTCGACCTCCGAAGTCTACGGCGATCCCGAAATTCATCCCCAAACCGAGGAATACTGGGGGAATGTGAACCCGATGGGTCCACGGAGTTGTTATGACGAAGGGAAACGGGTCGCCGAATCGCTGTGCATCAATTATCACATCGCTCACAAGCTGCAAGTGCGGATCGTGCGGATTTTCAACACCTATGGTCCCCGGATGCACCCCGATGATGGACGGGTCGTTTCCAATTTCATCATGCAGGCGCTGCACAATCGCCCATTGACGCTGTACGGCAACGGACTGCAAACCCGCTCCTTCTGCTACGTGGACGATTTGATCGAGGGGCTGCTCCGCATGATGAACCAGGAGCAGACAATCGGGCCGGTCAACCTGGGCAACCCCGGGGAATATTCCATGAAACAACTGGCGGAAGCGGTGCTGGAGATTGTCGGGGCCACGTGTGGCACCACGTATGAACCGCTCCCGCAGGACGACCCCCGCCAACGCTGTCCCGACATCACCAAAGCCCGGCAGTTACTCGGCTGGCAACCGGTAACCGATCTACATGCCGGCTTGACCAAAACCATCAACTACTACCGCGAACGGATGCAAAAGGAAGAGTCATGAAAAAATATCTGGTCACCGGCTCGGCCGGATTTATCGGTTTTCACCTGAGCTGCAAGCTGTTGGAACGGGGCGATCAAGTCATCGGTATCGATAACCTCAATGACTATTACGACCCCACGTTGAAGCAGGCGCGACTCGACCTGCTGACCGGGCGACCGGGCTTTTCGTTTCACAAGCTGGACCTGACCGACCGCGATGGTTTGTACGAACTGTTCCGAAGGGAACAGCCGGAAGTGGTGGTGAACCTGGCCGCCCAGGCCGGGGTGCGTTACTCCCTGACCAATCCGCATGCCTACGTGGAAAGCAATCTGGTCGGCTTTGTGAATATCCTGGAAGCCTGCCGGCATAACAACACCTCCCACCTGGTTTATGCCTCTTCGAGTTCGGTGTATGGTTCCAACAAGACAATGCCCTTCTCGATACACCACAGTGTCGATCACCCCGTCAGCCTGTATGCCGCTTCGAAGAAGGCGAACGAGCTGATGGCCCATACCTATAGCCATCTTTATGGATTGCCCACCACGGGGCTGAGATTCTTTACCGTGTATGGCCCCTGGGGTCGCCCCGACATGGCATTGTTTCTGTTTACCAAGGCGATCCTCGAACGGCGGCCCATCGATGTCTTCAACTTTGGCAAGATGCGCCGCGACTTCACCTATGTCGATGATATCGTCGAAGGGGTGATACGCGTTTCCGACAACGTTCCCCGCGCCAATCCCGACTGGTCGGGAGACGAAGCCGACCCCGGTTCCAGTTCCGCGCCCTACAAGCTGTACAACATCGGCAATAACGAGCCGGTCGAATTGATGTACATGATCGAAACGCTGGAAAAATGCCTCGGCATGACGGCGGAAAAGAACCTCATGCCCATTCAACCGGGCGATGTGCCCGCCACCTATGCCGACGTGGACGACCTGATTCGCGATGTCGGGTTCTCGCCCAACACTCCCATCGAACAGGGGATCGAAAACTTCGTCAACTGGTACCGGGAGTTCTACAAGGTATAACCACGCGAAGGGAGGGGGCATGTGGTAAGTGAAGGGTTCCCTCCCTGGTACGTATGGCGAGACGAAAACAGGTTCGTGTCCCGTTGAGCTGGCAGGGTCGGCTCTCGCGGTTCTCTGCTTTTGTTTCAGGATGGATGCAATGTCTCGACGTGGAATCATTCTGGCGGGTGGCTCGGGGACGCGGCTCTATCCGGCGACCTTGCCGATCAGCAAGCAGTTACTCCCCGTGTACGACAAGCCGATGATCTACTACCCCCTTTCCACGCTGATGCTGGCCGGAATCCGGGAAATCCTGATCATCTCCACGCCGCACGATCTCCCCTTGTTCCAGCGGTTGTTGCAGGACGGGTCGCAATGGGGGCTGAGTTTTTCCTACGCGGAACAAGCCCGGCCCGAGGGACTGGCCCAGGCCTTTCTCATCGGGGCCGAGTTTGTCGGGCGCAAACCGAGTTGCCTCATCCTGGGGGACAATATCTTTTACGGGCATCAGCTCAGCCAGACCCTGCAACGGGTGAACCTCGCCTCTGACGGAGCCACGGTCTTTGCCTATCATGTCAAGGATCCGCAGCGCTATGGTGTCGTCGTGCTGGACGAGGACGGATACGCCATTGATATCGAGGAAAAGCCGGCCGAACCCAAGTCCAGACTCGCCGTCACCGGGCTGTACTTCTACGACGAACACGTGGTGGAAATGGCCGCTCGACTCCTTCCCTCGCCTCGGGGCGAACTGGAAATTACCGACCTGAATCGGCTCTATCTCGAAGAGGGGCGATTGCATGTCGAAGTGCTGGGGCGGGGGACGGCATGGCTCGACACGGGCACGCATCGCTCGCTTCTCGAAGCCTCCGATTATGTCAGCGTGATCGAGGAACGCCAGGGGCTGAAAATCAATTGCCCCGAGGAAATCGCCTGGCGACTCGGATACATCGACAACGACGAACTGGCTCGGCTCGCCGAACCGATGGCTGGCGGAGACTACGGCCGCTATCTGCTCGATCTCCTCAAGTACACTGGATAGTTCCGAGGACCGCATCCGGCGTAATCGCAGCAGGCGTTATCACTCTGCAGACAGTGCTTCAGGCTTTGCTTTTCAGCAGATCGCGAATTTCCGTCAGCAGGACAACCTCCGCGGGAGGCGCTGCGGGGGGCGGTGTTTCCGTCTGGTTATCGGCAAAGTGTGCCTGAATTTTATTGATCGAGCGGACCAGCAGAAAAATCACGATCGAAATCACCAGAAAGTTCAATACCGCAGCCAGGAAGTTACCATAGGCAATCCCGTTCCAGGCCAGACCTTCCAGTTTTTCTACCTGGGCCGCCTGCATCGCAGGGTTCAGTAGTCCTGGCGTAACGATGTCCTTGACCAGCGAGGCGACGATGGAGGAAAACGCTCCGCCAATGATCACCGCCACCGCTAAGTCCATCACGTTGCCGCGGGCAATGAAGTTCCGAAATTCCTTGAGCATGATTTAGCTCCTGAAAGGACCACCTGTTGTGTGTACCAGGGGCGCTGCCTCCCTGGTAATGGCTGTTTTCTACGAGGGCAATATACTGCGTCCATACAGGGCGGAACAGTCCAGTCTCCAGGCGGGCCGTCGCGGAAGAGGTGTCGAGTCTCGGGAAGAACTTGCGGGGAACGGGGACGATTGCCGCGCGGGAGGAGCATGGCCTACACTGACGGAATGCTTCCAAGACATCTTTCGCATCACAAGGAAACCGCAATGCTGTTCCGCTCTGCCTGTCTCTTTTCCCTGGTGCTGCTGATTGTATTGCCGAGTGTATTGCCAGCCGGGGAATCGGTTCCCTCGAGCGATGCCACGCGGGATTTCCATCAATTGCTAGACGATCACTGGGAATGGACGCTGGCGGTGGATCCCCTCGAAGCGAGCAGCCTGGGGGACCGCCGCTATAATGCACTCTGGCCGGATGTCTCCCTGGCTTCGCTGGAACGGCAACAGGTTCAGTTGCAGGAATTCCTGGTCCGATTGCAACAAATCGAGCGATCGAGCTTGTCCCCCGAGGATCAGGTGAATTACCGGTTATTCGAGCGAGAACTTCGGATGCCGATCGAAGGCTTTCCGTTTGGCTGGCATCTGGTCCCCCTCGATCAACGGAGCGGGATTCAAACCGCGAATGAAATCGCCGCTTCCCTGCCGTTTACCACACTCCGCGATTACGAGGATTGGCTGGCCCGCCTCGAAAGTTTTCCTCGGTACATGGACCAGACCCTCGAGTTGATGCGTCTGGGAGTCGAACGGGGAATCGTTCAGACCCAGGTCGTGATGAAACGGCTCCCCGCCCAGATCGAACGCCAGATCGTGGAGGACCCCACACAGAGCCTGTTCTATAAGCCTTTCCAGACATTCCCGTCGGAGATATCCGCGGCTGACCGGGAACGGTTGCAGCGGGCCGCGCGGACGGCGATTCAAACACACGTGGTCCCCGCCTATCGCCGTATGCACGATTTCTTCACGACGGTCTACCTGCCCGCCTGTTTTCCGCAAGTGGGGGTCTGGCAGATCCCGCGTGGGCAGGAATTCTACGCCTATCGTGCCCGCCGCTTCACCACCACCGAATTGACGCCTCGCCAGATTCACGATATCGGCCTGCGCGAGGTGGCCAGGATCCGGCAACAGATGGAAGCCATCCAGCGGGAAGTTGCGTTCGAGGGATCCTTTCGCGAGTTTCTCGAATATCTCCGCACGGATCCGCAATTTTACTACGAAGACCCCAACGAACTCTTCCAAGCCGTTCAGGCCACCTGCAAGAAAATCGATCCGCACCTGGTGAAGTTATTCAAGCGGCTGCCGCGCATACCGTACGGCGTGGAAGCCATTCCCGCCGCAATTGCCCCCGATACCACCACGGCCTATTACCGCCCTCCTGCCGCCGACGGGACGCGGGCGGGCAGTTATTTCTTCAATTTGTACAAGCCTGATCAGCGACCCAAGTATGAAATTGAAGTGCTGTCGCTGCACGAGGCCGTGCCCGGTCATCACCTGCAGATCGCCCTGGCGATGGAACTGGAGGATCTGCCCGCCTTCCGCCGCTTCGGAGGTTACACCGCCTTTATCGAAGGCTGGGGGCTGTACAGCGAAAGTCTGGGGGCGGACCTCGGATTGTACCAGGATCCCTATTCCCGCATGGGCCAGTTGACCTACGAAATGTGGCGGGCCATTCGGCTGGTCGTGGATCCCGGCATGCACTCGCTGCAGTGGACCCGCCAGGAATCGATCGATCTGTTTCTGGAAAACACGGCCAAGTCGCGGCTGGATATCGAAAATGAGGTCGATCGCTACATTTCCTGGCCAGGTCAGGCGTTGGCCTACAAGATAGGCGAATTGAAAATCCAGGAGTTGCGGCGCCGGGCCCAGCGTGAACTGGGAGACCAGTTCGACATCCGCGAGTTCCACGAGGTTGTACTGGGGAACGGGGCTGTCACGCTGGATGTGCTCGAAGAACTGGTTGCTGCCTGGATTGCCCGGCAGCGCAACACCGCGGCAAGTCCGTAGCACACTCCCCCGCGGGAGTGGCAACCGTAATCCCTCGCCCCGAGCGGAAATCGTCCGTTATGGGTTGGGGGGCGAATTTTCCCGCGCGGCCAGCCCCTTCCGCAGTTCCGCTTCGAAATGGGCCGCGTTGGCCGACATCGCTCCGATGACCTCATCCGTCGGTGAACCGCTCGCGAGCGTGGGCAGTACCAGCACCTGAATTCCCCGCGCCGCGAGTTGCTCGCGAGTGGCGGGAGTCGGCTCGTCTTCCCAGATCATGATTTTTGCGGGATGCATTTTCCGCAATTCATCGAAGGCCTGCCATTGTTCCGCGGTCGGATCCTCGTCCGGTTCCCAATGTTCGTTCTTCACGTTCCAGCCATACCGCCGCGCCAGGTAGTGATACACGGGATGCGAGGCGATCAGTGGTTGGTCTCCCAGCAACTCGCGAATGTTTTCCCAGCGCTCGTGTAGCGCCTGCAATTCCCGAGAGGCTTGTTCGGTCCGCTCTTCAATCGCCTCGCGCTGATCCGGCAACAGTTTCACCAAACTCAACTGGACCACCTGTATCTGCTCGCGGAACTGCAACGGATCAAGCCAGGTGGTGGCGACCAGCCCGGCATGCGTGTGCTCCCCTTCGGGGCCATGCTTATGCGTGACGGCATCCTCTAGTTCAATCCACTGGTCGCGAAACCCCTGAGCCGTCACCGCCTTGGTCAAGGGGGACAGGATAACCTGCGCTTCCCAAGGCTCGTGCCCTGCTCCATTCAGCAGCAGTAAATCGACCCCCTGCATGGCCAGCACGTCGTCATCACCGGGCGACCAGAACACGGAATCCTCCTCGGCCGGCACGGGGTAGCTTAATTCGATGGCATCCCCTCCCAATCGCAGGGCAATGCTGGCCAGTGGATAGCTGACCGCGATCACGGTCGGCTTGCCGGAAGATTCGGCTGACGGCCCCGCGGAACCGCCGCCACACCCCGTCAGCAGACAGACCACGCAGGTCAGCGTAAATGGAATCTGGAAATTGCGAAGATGCAACAAAGAGGAGGACGACATTGTGGAGCCTGTACGTGTGGGAGAGATTGCGGACAATAAGTCCTGGCACGATCCGGCATTTCCGATACCAGACCATGCCACTTTATCCTCGCCATTTCTTTCCGCAAATGCAATCCCGTGGTCGGGGAAAAGCGGTCCCACGCGGGCAGCCCCGCCTCCCAGAATGCACCGGGGAGAAGGGGAGTCAGGCAAACAATTCGCGGATCACCTCGCCCCCCTCGACAATTTTCAACGGACGGCCGATGGGGCTCATATTTTCAAATTCCGGATTCACTCGCAAGGCATGACAGATGCTGTGGAACAGATCGGGGATCGTGACGGGGCGATCCTTGATCGACATGCCATCCCCGGACGTGGCCCCGATGACTTGCCCGCCCCGGACGCCGGCTCCCGCCATCAGGGCACTGTAAGCCTGCGGAAAATGGTCGCGTCCTCCACGTGGGTTGACCCTTGGCGTGCGGCCAAACTCGCCCATCCAGACCACCAGGGTGTTTTCCAGCAGCCCGCGTGATTCGAGATCGGTTACCAGGGTCGCCATTGACGGATCGACCACGCCCGCCAGCGAGGCGACCGTTTCGAAATTGTCGGCATGCGTATCCCAGCCGTTCGATACCACCTCGACATAGGAAACCCCCCGTTCCACCAGCCGCCGCGCCAACAGGCAGCCGCGAGAAAACGGATTGTCGCCGTAGGCTTCGCGGACCGATTCCGGCTCCTGGCCGATATCGAAAGCCTCCAGGTCCGGGCTGGTGATCATCTCCTTCGCCCTGGCGTATATGGAATTGTGATTATTGACCAACTCCTCGGCTCCGTGATTCGCATATTCATTCTGCAACTTGCCGAGCAGATACATGCGGCGATCGTGCCGCTCCGCGGGGACCATCAGTCTGGTGTTGTCCGGCGGGCGTTCCGCGTCGCGGATGAAGAAGGGTTCGTAGTCCACTCCCAGGAAGCCCGCACCGGACCCATCCGGTTTGCCGACGGAAACAATCGAGGGGATCTTCAATTCGCGATTCCCAATCTGCTGTACGATATTGGACCCCAGCGACGGATGTTTCACGCTCCCCGAGGGGATGTATCCCGTATGCATTTGATAGGTGGCCCGCCGATGATTCCCTTCCTTGTTGGTCAACGACCTCAGGACCGCGAAGCGATCGAGGATGCGGGCCGTCTGCTCCCACCCCTGGGCCAGATGAATGCCGGGGATGGCAGTGGAAATGGCCTTGGTGCCCCCTCCGTTTTCATGATCCGGCTTGGGATCCATCGTTTCCATCTGACTGGGGCCGCCCGCCATCCACAGCACAATCACGGAGCGTTTCTTTTGTTGCAACTCCCCGGCCTTCAAGCTGACCAATTCCCGCAGATTCAGCGAGCCCGCCGCCAGCCCCGCCAGGGAAGCCGTCCGCAAGAATCGCCGTCGCCGCACCCCGCGTCGCGACCAGTGAACCATATCGTGACAGACCGTGTTCATTGTTATACTCGCTTTCGTAAGAGCCATTCCCGGAAATGGGGCAATCGAAAAGAGCCTGGAAATCGACCGGGGAAAACGCGACGCGACGAAGGTCTCCCGCGGACCGCGTTCATCTCTTGGTAATAAACTCGCTGGAGTTGAGCAGGCTCCAGTAGATGTCTTCGAGCACTTCCGTGCGATTCCGCACGTCCAGGAAATACTCCTGGCAAATTTGGAGTTCCCGATCCGTCGGTTCGCGGGAAAGAGTCATCAAATACAATTGGCGCAACACGTATTCGTCGTCATCGGACTGGCGCAGCAGCCGCGCCAGCGCGGTGTTGCCCCGTGCAGAGACCAGGGCTTCGATCAGGCTCGAATTCATCATGAACAGCGCCTGGGGAATGGTTTCCTGCACCTCGTCTTGAGGCGTGGAAGGATCGAATCCGAACAGATCGGCGAATTGCCGCTTCGGATTGAAGCGTCCCCCCCGACCCTCCATTCCCGGTCGCCCGGCTCCCGGGCGCCCCAGGCCGACTTGCGGTCCCGCCAACTGCATGATGGCATCGAAAATCTGATCCGAACGAAGCCGCGTCGGCGTGGCACAGGCAAACGCGAGCGACTCGTCCACGGGGACCGACCGTGATTTCAACTTTCGCTGATAGGCTTGCGTGTTGGCAATTACGCGGAACAGCCACTTCATATCATATCCGGTTGCCACGAACTCCTGGCTCAACAGATTCAATGCGGCCTCGTGCCGAGCTTCGCGCAGCGGCCCCAGATCATCCACCGGTTGATAAAAGCCCTCGCCCAACAGTTCACTCCAGACACGGTTTACGAAGGCTTTCGCGAACCATTCATTCCCGGTATCGCTGAGATAGTCGGCCAGTAAACCGCGGCGTTCTACATCCCGCAGACCGGGCCGCGCGGCCTTTTCCCCCAGAAAAAACACGGGCTGCATGGCGATTCCCTGGGCAGCGGGATCGCTCAAGTCCGGCATGAAATGTTCAATCGTGTTCCGCGCATTCATGGGAGGCTCGGGCAATTCCTTTATTTCCTTCGCATTCAGCGCCTTGTCGCCGTCCTTGTCGCCGACGGCAATCAATCGCTCGAAAAGTCGACCGAATTGAGGAAATCGACTGGCCTCTTCCTGATCGATGCGTCCATCGCGATTGCGGTCCATTTGCCGCAGCATTCGCTCCGGTTCGTTGAACAGGTCGCGCGGATTGGGGCGAGCGAAATCCTGCGAGGTCACTTCCATGGTGGGGGGTGTTTGATTCGGCAGCAGGCGGGCACGCACCCGGGGGAAGAAGGCCGCCAGTTGATGAAATTGCTCGCGAGTCCAGGTATCGGTCGGATGATTGTGGCAGTTGGCGCATTGAACCTGAATGCCCAGGAAAATGCGGGAAACCTCTCCCGCCAGTTCCTCGGGGTTCCCTTCGTGCGCTAGAATCAGGCCCGTGGCACCATTTTCCCGGGCATCTCCCGTTGCGGTCAGCAGTTGCCTGGTGATATCGCTCCACGAAACATTTTCGCGTAGTTGATCGCGCATCCAGCTTTCAAACACTGCCTGGAAGTTCACGGCCCGCTGGTCAGTCGCCCGCGAAAAAATCACGTCGCGCCAGTAGGCGGCCCAATTCCGGGCATAGTCCTCGGAAGCCAATAACTGCTGCACCTTCTGGTCTCGCTTGTCCGGAGCGGTCTGGCGGGCAAACTGCTGGATATCCTCGGGGCTGGGGATTCTTCCCGTCAGATCGAGCGACACCCGACGTAGAAAATCCTGATCGTTCACCAGTCCCGTGGGGGGGTGCCCCTGGGCTGCCAGTTCTTCGCCAATCAGGCGATCCACTTCCCGAGCGACCGCGAAGGGATTACTGGAATGTTCCGGCCCTTCCGCGAAGACCGCCGTGGACGGCAGCAGGAAGACCATCAGAGCCAGCGACATCCCCAGGAAAGCTGTCATCCGTCGCATCGTTCGCTCCCGCGTCTTAGGCCAATGTTTGCTGGATACAGCCGCTGGCAGATAACCAGGGGGCTGATTCGCATGTATTTCCCTGTTTTCCGTGGTGTATTTAACCCGGAGGCATTCGCGAAGTATCGCGAAAAATGATCCATTGACGCGAGTTCCCTTTATCTGTCCGCAGCGAGGCTTCCTTGCAAATTGAGTGGGGGTGCGTCAGAATGCCCAACTATTATCGATTTCCATTGATGCGTCCAGCCTGTCAGTCCGTGCATAACCATTTGTGGCTGTCTCCCCGGCTCGACCCGTAACACCACTCGCTTGAACGACAACAGGGGCCAACATGCTTTCATTTGCCGCGACGCTGGGAATTATTGGCGTTGGCATCGTGATCGTGGTCGGCGGAATCCTGGGATTTCGCCTGCATGCGTTTCTCGCGCTGATTCTGGCGGCGCTTGCGGTCAGCCTGCTCACGCCGGCATCCGCGATCGAATGGCACGAACTGGGCCGGCTGCAATTCTCCAAGTTTGAAAAAGTTGGGGACGAAATCCTGCTGAAAGTAAAGGAAGACGACATCAATCAGGTCGGTCGGCAGTTGCTGATCGTGCAGCAGGATCCCGATTCTGGAAATGTTCGCAACGCGGGAACAGTCACGATTACGGGCTTTGCAACCCGGGAGATCGGCGGCAAACCCGAAGCGGTGGCCGAAACCGCCCTCAATCCTCCCACCGCGGGCAATCTGGTGTTTGATCGCAAGCATACCCTGATAGTTTCTCCGGCGGATCGCGGAGCGGCCCGGTCCCTCTCCAGGGATACCGTGGGGAATCGCATCGCCATCGGGTTCGGAAATACCTGCATCGGCATTGGAATTCTGATCGCCCTGGCCGCGATTATCGGCAAATGCCTGCTGGATTCCGGTGCAGCAGACAAAATCGTGCGTTGGACGCTTTCCCTCGTCGGAGAGAAAAACGCTCCGTTTGCCTTTATGGTCAGTGGTTTTGCCCTGTCGACTCCGGTCTTTTTCGATACCGTGTTCTATTTGATGATTCCGCTGGGCAAGGCGATGCGGATGCGGACCGGGCGGAATTACCTGCTGTATATCATGGCGATTGTGATGGGCGGGGCGGTGGCCCATTCCCTTGTACCGCCGACGCCCGGACCACTATTCGTCGCCGAAGCGCTCGGAGTCGATATCGGGCTGATGATCCTGATGGGGGGCCTGATTGGTTTCTGCGCGACCCTGTCCGGCGCGGTGTATGCTTTCATCGTCTGTCGCAATTCCGATATACCGCTGCGTGAAACGGCGGATTTCTCCTTGAAGGATCTCGAGGCGATCAGCGCCCGCGCGGACAAGGACCTCCCGCCGATCTGGCTGTCCGTCCTGCCGGTCTTCCTGCCCGTGTTCCTCATCGCCGGGGCGACCGTGATCGACACGATGCTCAAGGGGGTTCCCTCCAGCGAGATTTCGCCGCTGATGGCACGACTGGATGCCTTTTTCGAGCTGTTTGGCAACAAGAACATTGCGATGGCCATTGCCGCCTTTATCTCCATTCTCATGCTGGTGCGGCAGCGGCATTCCGATCTGGTGCAACTCGCGAATGCCCTGCAATCCGCGCTGTCGAGTGGCGGCGTGATTATCCTGATCACCGCCGCGGGGGGCGCTTTTGGCCGGGCCCTCCAACAGACTGGCATTGCAGGCCAGTTCGGTGAAGTCACCGGCGCCTCGACCGCCACCGTGCTCGGAATCGCCTTTATTGTCACGTCAATGGTCCGCTTCGCCCAAGGGTCCGCCACCGTGGCGATGATAACCGGAGTGGGCGTGATGGCCAGCTTTGCTGCCGGCGGCACGCTCGGTTTCCACCCGGTCTACCTGGCATTGGCGATTGGCTTTGGCAGTAAGATGTTCATGTGGATGAACGATTCCGGCTTCTGGGTCATCGGTAAAATGAGCGGCATGACCGAACTGGAAACACTCAAGTTCATCACTCCACTCACCTCGTTAATGGGGCTTGTCGGGCTGGTGCTGACCATTCTCACCGCCTCCGTGTTCCCCATGATCTGACACTCCCCCTGCTCGCGAACTTCGTAACTCGGGGCTGCGATTCGTTCGCGCGAGCCGAGTAATCGAGCCGCTGGGGAGCAGACCGGTCCGATACGCATGTGTCGTTTTGGAATTCGCTGGTCACGTTGATTCCTGCTTGCAGCTCGTCTGCCCCCCATTTACGCGCCTCTGATGCTGAAGAAAAGTGGCGCTGGGCCTTTCCCCTTTTTGAGTAGTGGCCAGATGCGCGGTATTGGTGTGTGGGGGGGCGACGGGGAGAGTTCACTGTATATAATGCAATGCTTTCGAGCCCGACACACATTGAGGTCTTTGCCTCAAATCGCATTCTGTGGTGTGTTTATAAATGGGAATATCCCGTAATGCCTTGTGTCAGGCAGCTTTCGAGGCCAGCCCGTCGGCTCGCCTTCCAATTCAGGTCGATATTGATTTTCTGGCAGGGCAGTTGGAAAATGCCCGTGTGAATTCACTCAGGACAGGCAGGAGGCGGAAATGGTGCAGATAATGCTGGATCAACCACGGAGCACGACACAAGAACCGGAGCGAGGCACACGCGTCTCCCGGGGCCGTTCGCGGCACTGGAAAATGCGGCTGGCCTTGGGGGGACTGGTGCTACTGGTTGGTCTGCTGGCGATGTTGCCACAGATCATGTCATCCACGTTAATGCGTCAGCGGTTTGCCGACTCGATCTTGCAGGATTTCGATGGCAAGGTGGAAATAGGCGGCGCGGATCTTGCCTGGTGGAGACCTGCAGAGTTGTCGAACATGACCATGACGGACCGGCAGGGGGTCACCATGGCAAAAATCGAATCGGCACAAGTTACCGCGCCGTTGTGGCGCATGCTCTGGCCAGGCAAACAAACCTTCGAACTGAAGTTGAATCGCCCTGAAGTCGTTTACGAAATCGACGCGTACGGCCGGACCAACTGGGAAAAAGTGATGACCGGCCTTAAGCCGTCCAAACAGGGCTCGTTTTCTTGGCCTGAATTTCGACACGGTACACAACCACTCCACATTCACGTGGTGGATGGGAGCGTCGTCTTGAAGGATCACGTGTCGCAGCGGACGATTCAGGCTTGGGGGATATCAGCGGAACTCAAGAAATCGGCCGATTTCCTGGAAGGCGTCTTGAAGGGCCAAACCCAGTTGATCACCGAAAACCAGCACCAAATTCCCGCGGGAAGCATCGACGCGCGTTTTCAGTTGGCAATGGCGGGAGACCTGGTCGTTGCGGGCGATGTGCAGGGGACTCTCCAGAAAACACCACTGGAACTGATTCAGCCATGGCTGAAGCAAATGGTGCCCCATTTGCACCTCGCCGCGGGAAACGCGGATGGCGAGTTTCAAAGCAAATGGACGGGCAACCTGCGGACCGGCTTGAAACTGGCGGTTTCGGGAACACTTTCGGCCAGCGATATTTCCGTGCGCTCCAGCGAGTGGGCTGCTGGTTATCAACTGACGGGAGCCGCCCTGACCGGCGAATTTTCGATCGATAACACCCTCCCCACGATTCCAGGGCGCTTCGATATCGATTGGAAATTGACCAATTCCCGCATCAGTCCACTCCCTCCGGCAGAATTGCCCGAGACACTGATCGACACCCCCCTGCCCCCCGCACTCGACAAGCCGCTGGCGCTGGGAGAACTCGCGCTGCTGACCAGGGGGACCCTCGACCCCTTGAAGCAGATGTTGCATGTCGAGCAGTTTGCCATCGATAGCGACGTGTTCAAATCCCAACTGAGCGGCGAAGTGCGCGACCTGGCCTCCGGCAGGCCCGATTTCGATCTCGAAGGGACCAGCCAGGGTGATCTGCTCCCCTTTCTGTTCCTGGCACGACCGGACTTGCGCGAGAATTTGTCCGGCAAACGGCTGACCGCCCAGGAATTCGCCTTGAAGGGACGGCTGCAAGTCGCCAACCAGTCGACACAAGCAACCCCCGAGGGGGCACAACCCGAACTGGGCAAGCCAGCCGAAGTTGAAGAGGCTCCCGCGCCAGATACATTACCGCTGCCTCCTCTCGTCGCGGAGGAGGGAGAGGCCCCCTCCGAAACAACACCATCCACTGACCCCGAGCCCTTCGCGGCCGTTGCGAATTGGAACTGGGCCGAACTCGAAGCCTACGGCGTTCCCTCAAAGTCGGGCAGCTTGTGGACACACTACGAAGACAAACTGCTGCGCATCGTTCCCGTGGACGTGCGGATCGGCACCAGCGGCGAATTCCTGGCCAAGGCGGAGGTCGATTTCTCCAATGAACAACGCCGGCTCCGCGTTCAGGAAGGCGTTGTCCTGAAAAACGTGGAATTCACCGAAAATATGTGCCGCAGTTGGCTGATGTATGTCGCGCCCGTCTTTGCCGAAGCGACCGACCTGGAAGGAAAGTTCTCGCTCTACCTGAAGCAGACGGAGATCGACCTTCAGCTGGGACTGGCCGAGCAACTCGAGGGGGTGCTGCAAATTCAAAAAAGCCGGTTGGGACCAGGCCCACTGATTCAACAGATCACGGCCCCCCTGAGCGGTCTGGCAAACAGCACCGCGCGGCCCGGTCGGAATCTGCTGGGCGAAGGGGCCACCTGGATTGAACTCCCGCCCCAGGAAGTGGCGTTCAAGAAGCAGGAGGGACGCATTTATCACAGTCGCCTGGTGTACCAGACAGGCCGGGTTTCGATTGTCAGCACGGGGTCCGTGGGGGATGACCAGACGCTGGATCTCTCTCTGGCCATTCCGCTGGACTTTATCGCCCAGGGACGCCCGTTGGGGCAGTTGTTCCAGAAGCCGATTCAGTTCAAAGTGGAGGGCACACTCTCGAAACCCGAAATCGATGCCAGCCAACTGGCGAACTTCGGCAAGCAACTGGGGCTGGATGCGGTAGACGGGTTGCTGCAAGGGATTTTCGAACGTCGCCGCCAGAAATAACAACCCCGGTGCTGCGTTCAGGAATTCAACGAGGCTGTCGCGGTTGCGGATTCCGGCAAGGGAAAGCTCGCCGTGATCCAACCTCCCCCCAGCACGCGTTCCCCGTCGTAGCAGACGAACGCCTGGCCGGGGGCAATACCATGCTGGGGTTCCTCGAAGTGAACTTCGATCGTATCGTCGGTTCCGCGAATCACACGGCAGGCAGCGGGAGTGTGCTGATAACGTATCTGTGCGGTACAGCAAAACTGTTCCGGCAGATCCACGAACCAGTTCGTCCGATTCGCATAGAGCCCCCAACGCCCCAATTGCTCGTACGTCCCCAGCACCACCTCGCGTGTTTCCGGACGAATTTCCAGCACGAAGCGAGGCGTGCCGAAGGCGATCCCCAAGCCCCGGCGCTGACCGATCGTGAACTGTTCGTATCCCGAATGGCTGCCGAGGTGTTCCCCCGTGGGGCTGACAAAATCCCCCGCCGTTTCCCGTGGGCCGCGATAACGCTTCACAAAACCGGCGTAGTCGTTGTCGGGAATGAAGCAGATTTCCTGACTGTCCTTTTTCGTGGCGGTGCGCAAGCCCGCCCGGGCGGCCAGTTCCCGAATTTCCGACTTGTTGTAATCCCCAATCGGGAACAGAACATGCGGCAGCAGTTCGCGCGAGATGCCGAACAGAACGTAGGATTGATCCTTGGTGGAATCGCGGCCTCGCATCAACTGGGAGGCTCCCGAGGCGTCCGTCGCGATACGGGCGTAATGCCCGGAGGCGACATGCGTGGCCCCCACCTGGCGGGCAAATTCCCACAACTTGCCAAACTTAAGCCAGTTGTTGCACTGCACACAAGGGTTGGGCGTACGCCCCGCCAAGTATTCGTCGGCGAAATAATCCTTGATACGCCCAAAGGCATCCTGAAAATTGAGGGCGTGAAAAGGAATATTGAGTTCGTCGGCGACTCGCCGCGCGTCGGCCGCATCGGAGGCGGAACAACATCCCTGCTTATGGGATTTCAGATTGAGGATAGGCAGGGCATTCGGGGGATCGATCGCGCAGGTCTGTTCCTGCGCGCCCGACCGCATAAACAGGCCGATCACATCGTAACCCTGCTGCTGGAGCAGATAAGCCGCAGCGGAGCTATCCACTCCGCCACTCATTGCCAGTACCACGCGTTCGCTCATTCGTCGGCCATGCGATCGAGTCTGCCAGTATCTAAAAGTCCCTCGGCGAATCCGCATGCAGCGTCTGCAGGACGGAAACAGCCGAACCCTGGATGCATCGTATCCCGCGAAACCGTCAAGACAACCGGTTAGGGTGCTCCACCAATAAAAAAAGCGACCAGACGAGCTGATCGCTTATGCTTCGAAAAGCCTGGAAGCCCTAGGACTTCTTTTTGGTGGCCTTTTTCGCCGCGGTTTTCTTTACAGCCTTGGGGGCTGCTTTCTTAGCTGCCTTGGGGGCGGCCTTCTTGGCAGCCTTGGGAGCTGCTTTCTTGGCTGCCTTGGGGGCGGCCTTCTTGGCAGCTTTGGGAGCTGCTTTCTTGGCCGTCTTCTTTGCGGGTGCTGCTGCTGCCTTTTTCTTGGCCACTGTTACTCCTCCTCAGAGTAGGTGAGTGGAACATTTACCGCTGCTTACCGGGCATACATTGTTACGGCAAATCGAACCACAAGAATTGAATCCTTTCCAGGTCGTCTCCTCTGACTGACCTGTCGTCCGTTCTGCCAACCTTTGGTTCAACCTCTGACTCTCGAATGAAACCGAAATTCAAAGAGTTGCTTCCTTGTGTTGGAGTACTGACTTAAATGTGCATCAATTTAAGGATTTCATGAAATAACGCAAGAGAATTTCCACAGGATTTTTGCCTCCGCGACAACATGTTCCACCCACTATTTTGCCTGCCACAGGACATTTTCGCGGCCTGAATGGAAGGCTGCCCATCCGATGTTTTTTATTTCCTCGCCCCGTGAGGCGCTTGAGTAGACCACCTGAAGTCTCTCCCGCGCCTGCCCGTTCCAACAGCGCTCTCATTGCGGGCGCCACGACAAAAACCCGCATATATGCCGATAAAACAGGCACTTTTACGTCCTGTGGATAAATTCTCCGTGGGCATCCGCGTGTTTCCAGCAGCGTGCGAACACACGAGGAATTGATGCTTGCAATTCCAGGACGCGTCGCTGACCGCGCGCGAGGAGCGGGACAACCCCCGTTGACGCGGGGCCTCTCGAGAGACGCCGACAGACCGCGCGGGACGGTTTCGCATCAAAAAAATTTATTGAAAAATTTTCTTCTCGCACCCACTTTCACGATGCTTTTCAGGCCCCCGCAAACTTTGAATGACATCTCGACCTGACTCGACACTCGCCGAGGTAAGACTCTCGCCAGCGCGCGCGTTGCGTCACCGCGCGCTGTTGACCCCTCGCGCAACTGGGACGTTTTGACTCGCCACCACGGGCTGGCGAATGTCTCTCGCGCCCCATAAAATCAAACACGAATCACCAGCCCCGCGAGGACTCCATGATGACCGACAAATTACGTATCTTGCTGTTGCTTGGCGCCTTGTTCGTGTTACCCGTTCTGGCCTGGCGGATTCTGCCCGCGGTCCCCATGCATGGCCAACACCCGGAGTTGTATTCGGGCGGCAACAGCTACCCACCCTCGCCGATTCGTTTCGAACGTCAGCCGTTGGGCGATCCCGCGGTCGGCTTGCCTTCCATAGCCAACGTGCAGATTCTCGATTTCAATGGCGATGGTCAAAAGGAGATGCTGGTGTGCGATGTGACACGCAATCGCATCACATTGATCAGCAGGACGGACACGGGAGAGTTCCGGGAGCGGACCCTGATACCCGATGTGTCCGTTCCCGCGCATGTCACCGCGGTCGATCTCGATGGCGATGGCGATCTGGATCTGGCCGTTTCCGTTCTGGGAAACATTCTTCCCGATGATGGCGTGATTGGACGGCTGGAAATTTACGAACAGACGGACGACGGATTTCGCAAGCATGTCGTGCTCGAGGATGTCCGCCGCGTCGCCGATGCCCAACCGGGCGATTTCGATGGCGATGGCGATATCGATCTGGCGGTGGCTGTCTTCGGTTATGCCCGCGGCCAGATACTCTGGCTGGAAAATCGGGGCAACTTCGAGTTTGTCGAACACGAGCTACTCAGCGCCCCAGGTACGATTCACGTCCCCGTGGCCGATTACAACGGCGATGGTTACCCGGATATCGCCGCGATCGTCACCCAGGATGAAGAGGAACTCTGGTGCTTCGAGAATCTCGCCGGCAAGGGCTTTCGTCCTCGCCGCGTCTGGCGGACTCCCAATCTCGACCTGGGAAGCGCGGGACTCGTCGCCGCCGATCTGGATAGCGATGGCGATATCGATCTCATCCTGCCTACGGGAGATAATCTCGAAGATGCGGAGGCGTATCCGCAACCGTATCATGGCTGCTGGTGGTTCGAAAACCAGGGGAACTGGGAATTCGAACCCCACCGCATTTCCAATCTGGGCGGAACCTACGCCGCCGAGGTCGCGGACTTCGACGGTGATGGCGACCAGGATGTGGTTCTGGTGAGTATGACGAACGACTGGTACGACCCCCGACATGCCAGCATCATCTGGCTGGAAAACGATGGCCAGCAAAACTTCACGCCCTGGCAAATCGATAATCAGCCGATCCACCTGGTCGCCGTCGCGGTGGGTGACCTGAACGGCAATGGCCGGCCGGATATAGTCGCCGGGGCGTTGAACCTGCGCAAACCCTTCGAGCGCATCGGGCGACTCAGCCTGTGGTGGAATCAACCACCCCAACCGTAGCTCCTTTCCTTCTCTTTGCAGGTAAACCGATGGTTTGACAAACCCAAACCGGGCGATTTGTCCGATAAAAATCTGAAGATACCTGCAAAATCTCTTGTATTCTTATGTCTTCACGTTATTTTCACTAATAGCGGTTCTCAAGTGGCAGGAAGTCTCCTTGCCACACACTTTCTGTGAATCCCAGTGTTGACTGCACATATATGCATTACCGATTTCCCCTTGCGCATCGTACCGTCCTCTGTTTCTCGGCTCTCCTGCTGGTGGCTGGCATCTGGGGCTGTGGCGGAGGCGAACGAATTCCCACCGCCGTGGTATCGGGCAATGTCACCTGGGAAGGGGCTCCCCTGGAAAAAGGTGTGATTCAATTCCACCCCGATCAGGATGCCTTGGGCAAACCGCTCGCCGGGCAGGCTGTTGAAACCACAATCGAAAATGGGGCCTACAAGCTGGAGGCAAATTCCGGCGCGGTGGTGGGCAAAAATCGGGTCATCATTACCGCGACCAAGGTTGTGGGCAAATACAAGGCAGATGGAGTGGAAGTCGACAAGGTCGAGCAGATTCTTCCCGCCAAATACAATTCGGAAACCACATTGTTTATTGAAGTGAAAAGTGGCGTCAACGAGCAGAATTTCGACCTCGTTCCCTGAGGCTGCCCAAGGACGCCCTGCGCTATAGTATCCCTGATCAATCGATCACCGCTTTATTTCCTTATTTTTCAAAAGGGAGGTCTCTATGCAAAATCGTATGCGCCATCGCTGGGCGGGCTTTACGCTCATCGAACTGCTGGTGGTCATCGCCATCATTGCGATCCTGGTGGCTTTACTGTTGCCAGCCGTACAGCAGGCTCGGGAAGCAGCCCGCCGCAGTTCCTGCAAAAACAACCTGAAACAACTCGGCCTGGCCCTGCACAACTACCACGACACCTTCAACGTCTTTCCCCCCGGCTCCGTGCGTCAGCCCACTGGCGGGGGAGTGAACGAATGGGAATCGAGCATGATCGGTTGGCAGGCCCGCATTCTGTCCTTCATGGAACAAGCCGCCCTGTATGATCTGATCGAGTGGGGCAGAACTCCCGGAGCCAATGGGACGCCGAACACCACCGTGCGGGGAACCGAAGTGGCTGGTTATCGTTGCCCCAGCGATCCCGGCACTCGGGCTACCACGGGGCAAACCACTTATGCCCCGACCAACTATGTGGTCTGTACGGCCGATTCCGGTAGCTACACAGCAGGCGGATCACTCTTCCAAAACAATGGGCGCTCCGTGATGTTCCAGAACAGTGCCGTCAATATGCGGGATATTCTCGATGGAACGTCCAATACCATGGCGGTTTCCGAATGCCGCGTCGGTAGCCAGATGCGTGGCGAAAATGCCACCGGGACTCCTCCCGTATGTCCTGGTGCTGCCGGTTTTAGCAATGATCGCGGCTACAGTTGGTTCTATGCCAATGTCATGCATAACTGGACCTATTCCACAATTGTAGGGCCGAACACGACCATCACCGAGTGCCGCAGCAGCACAGGGGGTGTTGCCGTACTGGGGGCCCGCAGTCTGCACAAGGGCGGCGTGCAGGTTCTGCTGTCCGATGGGGCCATTCGCTTCGTCTCGGATAACATCAACCTGACCACCTGGCAACGCCTGGGTCACAAAAGTGATGGCCAAGTGCTGGGCGAATTCTAAATTGTGGAGTTTGTTCCCAGGCTGAAATCCAAAGACCACCCGGCGTTCCCGGGTGGTCTTTTTCCGTAGGGAAGGACACCCTGGCGAGATCGATTCCTGAACAGCAAGATTTCTCGAAATATCTCTGTTTCGGGAAAGATCACTTGATAAATATTATGCTACCCACCAGAATCAACAACAATTGATGCATTCGATCCTCCTTGGATCATATTCTGTCGTTGGCCGTTCTGAAGCCAGTTTGTCATTGTTGTCTGGCTGGCGTGATTTCTCGCGGGCTGTCCATCCGATTTCACTTTACAGGGTTCTTGGCAAACGAATGTTGCCTGGATTCATTCTTGGCAGCCTGTGCGGTTCCATCGAATCTTTTCGTCCATTTCCGTTTCTGTTCAATTTCCTTGCCTGTCCCCCATTTTTCAGGAGGTTTCCATGCCGCGTTCCCAACGTCACCGTATGATGGGATTTACGCTCATCGAACTGCTGGTAGTCATCGCCATCATCGCCATCCTGGTGGCTTTATTGTTGCCAGCCGTACAGCAGAGTTCCTGCAAAAACAACCTGAAACAGCTCGGCCTGGCCCTGCACAACTATCACGACACCTTCAACGTATTCCCCCCAGCCTCGGTTCGCCGCAATGCAAATCCTCCTGGAGAATGGGCCACAAGCATGTTGAGTTGGCAAGCACGTATCTTGGCCTTTATGGAACAATCGGCGTTGTACGATCGAATTAACTGGTCCCTGGAACCAGGCGTGGGAGGCACGAACGACAACACCAATGTCGTGCGGGGGACCGATATTGCCACTTACCGCTGCCCCAGTGACCCAGGCAATCGCGGTAGCACGGGTCAAACTGCTTATGCCCCCACAAACTATGTGGCCTGTACCGCCGATTCGGGTAGCTATGACGCTGGTGGCGCGGCTTGGGCGAATAACGGTCGATCCGTCTTGTTCCGTAACAGCGCCGTGAATATGCGAGACATCCTGGATGGAACATCGAACACAATGGCTATTTCCGAATGCCGGGTCGGTAGCCAGATGCGTGGCGAAAATGCAGCCGGGACTCCTCCCGTCTGCCCCGGGTCTGCCGCTTTCAGTACCGATCGCGGCTACAGTTGGTTTTATGCAAACGTGATGCAGACCTGGTCGTACTCCACAATCGTGGGGCCAAATACCACCATCACGGAATGTCGCAGTGGTTCTGGTGGCCCCGCCGTGCTGGGAGCCCGCAGTTTACACAAGGGCGGCGTGCAGGTTCTGCTGTCCGATGGGGCCATTCGCTTCGTCTCGGATAACATCAACCTGACCACCTGGCAACGCCTGGGCCACAAAAGTGATGGCCAAGTGCTCGGCGAGTTCTAACAGGCCCGGTTTTGTTCCAGGCTGAAAACCAAAGACCACCCGGCGTTCCCGGGTGGTCTTTTTCCGTAGGGAAGGACGCTCTGGCGAGGTCGATTGCTGAACAGCAAGATTTCTCGAAATATCTCTGTTATGGGAAAGATCTCTTGAAAAATATTTTGCCACTCAACAGAATCAACAACAACAGTTGATGCATTCGATCCTCCTTGGATCATATTCTGTCGTTGGCCGTTCTGAAGCCAGTTTGTCATTGTTGTCTGTCTGGCGCGATTTCTCGCGGGCTGTCCATCCGATTTCGCTTTACAGGGTTCTTGGCAAACGAATGTTGCCTGGATTTTTTCTTGGCAGCCTGTGCGGTTCCATCGAATCTTTTCGTCCATTTCCGTTTCTGTCAATTTCCTTGCCTGTCCCACATTTTTCAGGAGGTTTCCATGCCGCGTTCCCAACGTCACCGCATGATGGGCTTTACGCTCAGTTCCTGCAAAAACAACCTGAAACAGCTCGGCCTGGCCCTGCACAACTATCACGACACCTTCAACGTATTCCCCCCAGCCTCGGTTCGCCGCAATGCACCGGACCCTCCCGGAAACTGGAATACCAGCATGATTGGCTGGCAAGCCCGGATTCTGGGCTTCATGGAACAGTCCGCACTGTACGATCTGATCGATTGGCAACTGGAACCCGGTAATGGGGGAACCAACAATACCACGGTGCGCGGGACCGAAGTAGCCGCTTATCGCTGCCCCAGCGATCCTGGCACGCGGGCCACCACGGGACAGACCACCTATGCCCCGACTAACTACGTAGCCTGCACAGCTGATTCCGGTGGATTCTTTGCCGGGGGAGGGAGTTGGCTGAACAACGGCAGGTCCGTATTGTTTCAGAACAGTGCCGTGAACATGCGAGACATCCTGGATGGGACTTCCAATACCATGGCAGTTTCCGAGTGCCGCGTTGGTAGCCAGATGCGCAATGAAAATGCAACAGGCACCCCCTCGGCATGCCCTGGCGCTGCCGGATTCGTCAACGACCGGGGCTTTTCGTGGTTTTTCGCCCAGTCGATGCAGGTCTGGTCCTATTCCACAATTGTGGGGCCAAATACCACCATCACCGAATGCCGACAATCGACGGGTGGGACCGCCGTGTTGGGAGCCCGCAGTTTACACAAGGGCGGCGTGCAGGTTCTGCTGTCCGATGGGGCCATTCGTTTCGTCTCGGATAACATCAACCTGACCACCTGGCAACGCCTGGGCCACAAAAGTGATGGCCAAGTGCTGGGCGAGTTCTAACAGGTCCGGTTTTGTTCCAGGCTGAAATCTAAAGACCACCCGGCGTTCCCGGGTGGTCGTTTTTTTAACTCGGCATTCACGCGCCCAGCGCGGTTGAACGACTTCTTGAAAGCTCCATGGCTTCAAGGCGCGTCCCTTTAGCCCACATTTCTCACACAGTACCAATGCAGTAAATTTTGTCTCGAAAATGCCCTGAAAACTAGCCGCGCCCCTCAGAAAGCGGGCCAAGCGGGCAGATGTTCAAGGAACACTCCTTGGACACCACATCCATTCTGGCAATGTATGAGATGAACCGGGCCCCAGCGTAGCCCGCTTCCTGAGGGGCGCGACTAGTTCGTCGAGGTCAGCAAACTTGTTTTATTGCCCCATGTGAGAAATCCGGGTTAGGGGAGCGATTCCCCTTTTGCTGGGGGAGTGTCCGTCGTGTTGCCGGGTTGCTTGGTGAAATTCAGCGAGGCAGAATTGATGCAATAGCGCAACCCCGTGGGCTGGGGGCCATCGTTAAACACGTGCCCCAGGTGGGCATCGCAATTCTTGCAGCGTACTTCCGTTCTCGCCATGAACAGACTGTTGTCCTGTCGGTAGACGATGGCCCCCTTCTTCGCGGGCTCGAAATAGCTGGGCCAACCGCAGCCGGAATCGAATTTTGTATCGGAAGTAAACAGCAGTTCGCCGCAACAGATACAGCGGTATTCACCGGGATCCTTGGTGTTCCAATAAGCTCCCGTGAAGGCCCGTTCGGTGCCGGCTTCCCGCGTGATCCGATATTGCTCGGGTGTCAGAAGCTGTTTCCACTCCTCGTCCGATTTCGAGACCTTCGGCTGTTCCGGTTTCTTCAGTTTCTCCGCGAATTTCTTGCGAAACTTTTCCACCTTGGGAGCGATAACGGCCTGGCAGTAGCCTTGTTGCGGGTTCAACAGGAAGTAATTTTGATGATACCCTTCTGCGGGATAAAAGGATTCGAAGGGGGTGATTTCGGTGACGATCGGACCGGCGAAGCCTCCCGATTCATTCAACTGCTGCTTGTACGCCTCGGCGATTTCCTGTTGTTCGGGGGTATGGTAAAAAATGGCGGACCTGTATTGTGGCCCCACATCCGCCCCCTGCCGGTTCGGCGTAGTGGGATCGTGAGTTCGCCAGAACACTTCCAGGATATCCTCGTAGGCGATGCGAGCCGGATCGAACTCGACCTGAATGACCTCGGCATGGTCTGTTTGACCGCTGCTGACGATTTTATACTTGGCGGTTTCCGGCGTTCCCCCCGAATACCCGGAGACGACCGAAATTACCCCTTCCAGTTCGTTGAAAACGGCCTCGGTACACCAGAAACAGCCACCTCCCAGCGTGGCGAGTGAGGTTCGGGCGGATGATACGTCGTCGCTCATGGAGGTGTCCTCGGTTGTTCGGGAAGGTGCGTCTGATCGGTTCAAGTCGCTGGATGCGTTGGTGCGCAGCATCCACAACATCACGCCCGCAGTCACGATCGCGGCGGTGAACAACACAATTCGATTTGTAGAACTGAATCCCATTCTTTAACAAGCCTTTCCTGCGGGGCACGAATACCGGCGGTTCCACCGCGCGACGATCTGCAATATATTATTATAACGTGGGGGTTCCACGAGAACAGCAGTTTATCGCCCGGCCCCGCCCCGAGACCAGACGGACTCGGTTCTGATTGCCGAATCTCCGCCGGGATGCTAGCTTGAAGGAGTGTTTGTTTCCGGAACCTGCTTCCCGATAAACTGTTACGGAGTAATTCGCCATGCCCGCAGCCCCCCAGGACGATCCCGATGCCCGCCTCGAAGCGCTCGGGTATCCCCTCGATCTGGTCCCCAGGCCGGGCCCAATCTTGAAAATGGTGGTGGTGGATGATGATCGGGCCTACGTTTCCGGTGCCATTCCCATCAACGGTAAATATATTGCCTGGAAGGGTATTGTGCCGACCGAGGTCTCGCTGGAACAGGCCCGGCAGGCAGCGGCCCTGTGTGCCGCCAACAACCTGCGGATGTTGAGGCAGGAACTCGGCACGCTGCGGCGGGTTGCGCGAATCCTGCGGCTGACGGGTTACGTTTATTCCGCTCCCCATTTCACCGATCAGCATCTGGTGATCGACGGGGCGTCGCAATTGCTGCTGGATGTGTTTGGCGAAGAGGCAGGCCTGCCCGCCCGTACCGCGTTGGGGGTCGCTGCCCTTCCGTTGCGTGCCAGTGTCGAAACGGAAATGATCGTCAAGTTGAAACCCGAATGATGCCCGGAACCCCTTGGCAATCCCCGCCACGCCGCGCGGCTGGCAGGCCTTTCGATCGGGAATGAGTCTGCCTCAATCCCGCGGCCCAACCCAAAACAGGGGGTTGTGCGCAATTTCCCACAGATACCCATCGGGATCGGCGAAATATCCCGAGTACCCGCCCCAGAATACTTTTTGAGCGGGCTTCACCAGTTGTGCTCCCGCGGCAATCGCCTGTTCAAGGAGTTCGTCCACCTCCGCTTCGGATGCCACGTTATGCGCGATGGCTATGCCCGCGAAACCCTCTCCGTGCGGTGCGACCCCTGCGTCATCCGCCAACGATTCTCGGCCGTACAAACCGAGCCAACTCCCGTTGAGCGGAAAAAACGCGACCTCCGGTGGCGACTCCCTGCGGGGAAGTCCCAGCCCCGTTTCGTAGAACCGGATAGACCTTTCCAGGTCTCGAACACCAAGCGTAAGCATGCTGATGCGGGGCTTCACGAGTCTTTCTCCTGCGGGAACTGGTCTGGGACAAGACGGGCTTATCATAAGAGACGTCCGGCCCGCGTTGAGGGTATCGGCGTACGAATACGTATTCCAGCCTTGTGATCAGACAGGTCTGCCAGGGGACTTACGCACCCCCGCCTGCCGATCATTCGTTCGGCATGTTCACCCCCCTTCGGCGCGAGAGTATGGCACCCGGTGCAATGGAATGTGGCCGAAACTCGCGTAGATACCGCATCCATGGTAGGCACAGCATACCCTGCGTAAAAATCACTGCCCCTCATGGGCGTGGCTTGTTTGTTGAAGTCGGCAATCGTGTTTTTCTGGCTGGGTGGGAAATTGGGGCTTATGAATCCCGGAGCAGGCTTATCAGTTGAGGCAGGAAAGCCTGAAAGGCGCGGGCGCGGTGGCTGATGCACTTCTTTACGACGCTGGGGAGTTCGCCAAACGTGCGTCCGTATTCCCGAATGAGAAAGTAGGGGTCGTAACCGAAACCGTTCGTGCCGCGGGGTTCGCGGGTGATGACACCCCGGCAGGTCCGCTCGACGCTCAATCGCAATTCTCCCCTGGGATCGGCCAATGCGACATGGCTGACGTAACAGGCCGTCCGCCGTGCGTCGTCCACGTTTCGCAGTCGCTCGATCAGCAAGGCGTTGTTGGCTTCGTCCGTAGCCTCGGGTCCGCTGAACCGCGCGGAGAAAATTCCCGGGGCGCCTCCCAGCGCATCCACGCACAGTCCGCTATCTTCTCCGATTGTCCACTGGCCGATTTGACGGGCCGTTTCGCAGGCTTTCTTAGCGGCATTCTCCGCGAAGCTGTCGCCATCCTCGTGAATCTCACCCACCTCGGGAAACTCGGCCAGCGACTTTACCTGAAGGCCATGCGGCAGCAACTGGGCTTCCATCTCGCGTGCCTTCTTGACATTTCGGCTGGCGAGCACCAGGACATTCGCGGAGGCTGGGGACGAGTGAGGTATCGGGTGATTCATCGGGGCTTTCTCGAATTCGAAAACAATCCGGGGGCTACCCCGATCATGTGCCGGGCACCCCGCTCGCGATCACGCATTTATTGCGGATGTCGACAGGGGATACCCTACGAATTCTGTAACAGGTAACCCCCAAAATAGAAAGAGAAACCCGAAAAACAAACGGAGACGGAGCGAACATTCGCCCCGGCTCCGGTGAAAACAATCAACGGTTACCGTTCTCAGTTACCGTCGCCGTAGAAGCGAGTCAGTTCCTCGAAGATCAGCGGTTCGGGAGAAGCGGCAGAAGTCAGACGAGCTCGGAATCGCAAGTTCCCTTCGATGTTGCCCGTCACATGCACACGATATTTGATCGTGTTTCCTGTACCCACGTTGGCCAGCGGCTGAAACAGGATCGTGTTACCATCGACCACATGCTGGCTGGGTCCCTCGGCTTTGAGGAACCGAACCCCTTCGGGGAGTTCGCAGGACAACCCGACTTCCTTGGCCGCGGCGGACCCTTCATTGAGAATTTTGATTTCATAAGCGGTTTCGTGGCCCACTTCCACGGGGTCGTCCAGATCGGTAATCTCGACCACCAGGGAGGAGGTGCCGTCGACTCGTGTCAGAATCTGGCTGTCCACAGTGGAACCGTGTTCGGAAGTGGCACGAATGTAGTGGACGAAGTCGCCGATTTTTTCGGCTTTCAACTCCACTTGCATCTCCGCCGACTTGCCCGCTTCCAGTTTACCCACGAACCAACTGAGGATCCGCGTGGGGGCATCGAAGCTGGCCCCCTTGCTGGCCGAGACGAATTCAAAGCCATCGGGAACCTTGTGCATGACACGCACATTGCTGGTGGCCACGGTGCCATCGTTCATGACTCGCAGAGTGTAGGCGGCATTGCGGCCAATGTACCGCAGACCGGGTCCGCTGATTTCCGCCTGCAGGCTGGGTGCAATGACAGTGACCGAGGATTGTGTACTGCGTGCCAACCCGCCCTCGGCAGTGGCCGCCACTTGAACAACCTGGTTGCCCCCCCCGACGGCTGCCAGTGCCAGTCGAATCGTGCGGGATTCCCCGGGATTCAACGACCCGACATCCATCAGGAGTCGCTCGCCTCGGCTGTGTTCCAGCCCGGCGGGGATGATGGCTTCCAATCGAACATTCTTGGCAATACCATTTCCCGGATTGGTAATGGTCACGTTATGCGAGGCCGGATCGCCGATCATCACTTTGGTGGGGCCCTGCATATCCAGACTGATCTGCGGTTCGCGGACCACGAACGCGGACTGAGCAGCCCCCGTGAAGTGGACTTGCGCGGTGGCATTCAACTCGCCCCGCTCGCTGGGAATCATCTTGACCTTGATAACCGTCGCTTGCCCCGCGTCGAGCTTGCCCAGGTCCCATGTCAGGGAACTGGCCACGGTTTGAGGACGGGGCGAGGCTTCCAGCAAGCGAACCGTTGTCGGGAATGTGGCTTCCACATTCACGCCGAACGCAGAACTTCCACCCACGTTCGAAACCAGCAATTCACACTCGCATTCCTGTCCCACGTTGATATCGGACAGGGATTTCCACTCGATTTTCATGCTGGGGGTTTGCGGACCATTTTTCAGATCCGCGAGTTGTACCTTGGGAGCCTCGACCGTGCTTGCCGGGGCAACCTGTAAGACGGGCCCGGAGGAACGCTGCCCGCCGGGAATAGAGATTTCCGCCACGACCGGCTTTTTCGCCTCGTCCGGTGTGCGGGATTTCATGTTTTGAGCCCACTCGGGAAGCTCCGCGGTTTGCGCGGGCTGTTCTGCTCCCGCGGGGCGGATTTCGCTACTGTCGCTGTTGGGATCGTATTGGTAGGCCGCATTTAGAATCGGGCCGCTGGTGTTTTCCACGGCCGTGGGAATGGGCTGAACCCCAGTGGAACTGGGTTTTGTTTCGCCGAACAGTTCGGCATGGTAATTCTTGAGGGGTGCTGCTCCCGCCGTCCGCTGGTAAGGTTGAGGCGTGGGGGAACTTGTGGCCGTTTTCCCCTGTGGCTCAAAGGCAGGAGCCGATTCGAGTTCCTGCCCCTTTTTCGAGTAAAACTGCACTCGATTCGTGTCGGATTTGCGAAACTCCTGGACTTGCCCAAGATTGGGGGTCACGTCCTGGGCAAAGCTTGGTGTGACCAAACTCCCCGACATGGCCGCAACAAGAACCAGACGTGAGTGTTGCGTGCGGCACGCAAGGGCGACTACTCGTGTTAGCAGACCGCTCCGCATGACTCTCTCCTTCACAATTATTCCTGAACAGGTTCGCAGACGAATATCAGCGCAGACTGGGGAAAATGGGGGGGGCGTATTGCCCGAAATTTCTGTTTCCGTCACTGCGCATTTATGTGCTATCCTCGACTATCGGTCGTATCAATTGAATGCCTTCAATAAAATGGGAAGATTTTATCGTTTATTCGGAAGATTCCGGTTTTTTGCTTTGGACTGGTGATATGCCTGCTAAGTTTTTATGGTTTCGTTCCATGACGATGCCTTGCCGTGGATCGCTGCGTACCTCTCATCTCTCTCGCCCGCCAGGATTTCCCATGCCACCTGCAGTTTCGACCTCCCTGCGTTCCCTTGGGTTAATGCGGACGATTTCGCTTTTCATGGCAGGGCAGCTGCTGGTCGTGACTGCCTTGGCGCCCGCGGCCGAACCGGACTGGCCCGTGTTTCTTGGTCCCTCCGGCGTGGGGATATCCACGGAAACGGGCTTGTTGAAGCGGTGGCCGGAGGGGGGGTTGCCTCTCGTCTGGGACAGGGAGATTGGCACGGGGTACAGCGCTCCTTCCATCAAGGGAGATCGCCTGGTGGTCCATCATCGTGTAGGCGACCAGGAAGTGGTGGAATGTCTGGACGCAAACACAGGAGCCTCCCTCTGGAAGCAGACCAGCTTTTCCGACTTCTCCGATCCCTACGGCTACAACAATGGCCCTCGCTGTTCCCCCTTGTTGACCGAGGAATACTGTTACACATTTGGCGCCCAGGGGCGTTTGCTTTGTTTGCGACTTTCCGACGGCAAACAGGTGTGGCAGCGGGAAACACAGCGCGATTTCCAGGTGCCCCAAGCTTTTTTTGGCGTGGGGTCCAGCCCGATTCTGGAAGGGGACCGCCTGATTGTGCTAGTGGGCGGTCAACCCGATGCGGGTGTCGTGGCCTTTTCCGCCAGGGAGGGACGCACCCTGTGGCAAAGCGTGGGCAAGCAAACCTGGGATGGCGAGGCAACGGGGTGGCCCTCGCCAGAGAAGTACACCTGGACGGGCGAAGAGATGGTGGTCAGTTACGCCTCCCCCATTGCAGCCACAATCCACGGGAAACGGCACGTGTTGTGTCTGATGCGACACGGGCTGGTGTCCGTGGATCCCGAAACGGGCGCGGAAAATTTTCATTACTGGTTTCGTTCCCGTGAGCATGAATCGGTGAATGCGGCTCGCCCGATTGTGCTGGGCGATTACATCCTGATCACGGCAGCGTATCGCACGGGGGCCGCCTTGTTGAAAGTGGCACCGGATGGTCGCGGTGTCACGGAAGTCTGGCGGGATGGCCGAAATCTGTCCGCGCATTGGACGACGCCCGTGCCCGTTGGCGATGTGGTTTACGGATTCGATGGGCGACACGAAAACGAAGCCACCTTGCGCTGCCTGGAAATCTCGACGGGCAAGGTCCGCTGGGAAACCACGGGGTGGGAAAGTCCCACCGATCATCTCCGGGCCGTCAGCCGCAGTACCGTGCTGAATACCAACACGAACCAGGTGGAAGCCTGGCCCTATTACGGTCGCGGCTCCGCGATACTGGCGGAAGGAAACCTGATTGTCCTGGGCGAACGGGGAACCCTGGCACTCGTCCAGGCGGACCCGGAAAAGTTCGTGGAAATCAGCCGGTTCAATCCACCCAAGTTGACCTACCCCAGTTGGGCCGCCCCGGTACTGGCACGCGGCAAACTGTATCTGCGCGGGGAAAATGCGTTGATCTGCTATAACCTCAAGCAGCCCGCAAACTAGGGCCTTGCCAGGCTTGGGAAAGCGGTTGGCACCGACTCACGGCTCGAACGTGGTCCGCTTCCTGACGGGCTTGGCTCGTTTTGGGATGCGGGCCATGCGGGCTTGGGTCAGTCTTGTGTCACATATTCGCGCGTCAGAGTGCAGCTTCGGGTGATATAGGAGTTGTTGAGGACGCGGGGAGAAACCCAGCCGTTGGCTGCCAGCGGGATGCGTACCGTCACCGTGACGCGTTCCGTGGAAGACAGGATTTCGCTGGGGGAAACCGCGACGCTGGCCTGCTGAATGCCGATGCGTGCCAGTTCGCTTTCCGCTTCCTGTTGAGCCTGTAACGCGGTGGCTCCTGGAATCGCCCCTCGCCGTGCCCCTTCGTAGGCGGCTTGTTCGGCAGTATGCGTGATCATGCTGAGTCGGCAGAAATCGAAGGCGGCAAAGAACAGCAAAAATACAATCGGCGCGGTGATGGCAAACTCCACCGTCGCAGCGCCCCGGCGAGCACTGTTCAAAGACGCTTTGCCTGCGGAAATGGACGATAAACTTCGCACGGTGAGATTGTTTCGGTTGAGGACACGAAAAAAGAGCGCGGTTCTTTCTTGGGATCAATCAATCAGTACTACGGGGAGTTGCTTGGCAAGTTCCTCGAACACTTCCTGAAGTGCGTTGCCATCGGGGGCATTGTAGAACTTCCCGCCCGTGATCTCCGCGACCCGCTGCATCGTCAGATCCTGTCCCGCCAGGAAGGAAATGACATGAATGGTGACATTCCTGGCGGCAGCATCGCTGGCCGCGCTGATCGGGTCGCGTCCCGCGTTCCACTGTCCGTCCGACATCAGGATGATGGTTTTCTGAGCCAGCGAATGCGTGCCGTCGGCTTTGAGGATTTCTACGGCTCGATCGATGCCGGCGGACATGTTTGTCCCCCCCATCATGATGTCCTCGTAGCGCGTCTGGATGGCCGGCGTGATTTGTGCCAGATTCTGCCCCAAAGGGACATCCACTATTACTGCCGGGAAAGACCGTCCATTGTGCGGTCGCCAATTTCCGCCCAGGCGAATATCGGAACCCCAGGTGACCATGCCAATATCGGGTTTGATTTGCCGCTCGCCGATTATCCGGACGAAGTGCTCCACCGCAACATCCAATTCCCGCCAGCGGCTTCCGGTGGGTGAAGGGGGCGTGATGTAGCCTTTCGGGTACACAGGGATCTCCGGCGGATAGACCCAGTCTTCTCCCGAAAGATCGAAGCACATGGAGTGCGAGCGGTCCAGGCAGAGCACGATTTCGTGAATCAAGTTCGCGGCCACCGCCTGGTGCGTCGGCGTGAAACTCCCTTGCCCCAGAATCCGACCGAAAATCAGAGGGATGCTTTCATTCCCCGAGCCCTCCGTCATCCCCAGGGAAACACGGATCGCCTGATAGGGTTGCTGATTGGGAAGAAACTGCCAGGACCCATCGGGATTAGCGCCCGTCCGCCCGAACTGAATATCCTGGTCCTGCACGGTCAAGGCGCGCCCCGCCACCTGGTTGCTGGCCAGCACGTCCCGCATCACCTGCCTGGCGACCACCACGCTTTCCGTCCGCGTCAAGGCTTCCATGCCCGCCTTGGCAGAGGCATCGGCGGCAACTCGCAGTTGCGTCCGGACCAGTTGCATGTACGCCACGTCGATCGTGAACACCAGAGCGATTAAAAACACGGACATCAACGCCGCGATCAGCACCAGCATCGCCCCCCGGCGGGCGGAATCCAGGGGATTCGTCGGAGCGTTTTGGGCTGCGAAATGGAATTTGCAGGCGCGCATGAAAAAGCATCCGCTCAGGAACCATAAAATCCGAATACACACGGGCCGTAAAGCCCCGTGGCCAATCACTGGCAGATCCCTGCCGTCGAAACGTTCGAGCAGGCGATACCGTGTGTCAGTCAATTCTCAGTTCGTCTGCTTAACCATCACCACGACGGCTCGCAGTTGACGATTCCGAAAGTACCGGACAGGCATCCGTTTGTTCGATTCGGCCGGGGCGAGTGCAGTCAACGTTATTTCCTCTCCGGCGGAGATGTTCTGGTCGATATCGGGTTGCACGGTCAGCGTGGCGTCGGTCACTCCCTTGGCCTCTGCGATTTCCAGAAATCGCTGCTGCACATCCTGCATCGACTTTCCACTCTTCGCGGCAACTTTCGCGGCCTCGTAGGCACAAATGGTTAAATCCTGCTTCAGATGGATAAAGTGCGACACTTCAATCGAGCCGAACACCAATATCACGATCACGGGCAGGCAAACCGCCAGTTCGACGGTTGCAGTCCCCCGCCGCCAACCGTGCGGAAAATCGTTAGGTCGCCACCGCGAGGAGGATGTTAAATTGTGTTGTCTTGGCGACCTCACCATAACCGTCGTTCTCTTGTAACAATCAGCGCCCGGCACGATGTCCGTATCAGTAAAACCTAGGCCGACAACCTGAGGGAAATGCCGCAATTTGACTCGGTGCAACACGCTTTCTGGAACCGGATAGCGATGATGTCGACTGTTCCGGTTATGTCGGCAGGAACCAGTCGCCGGAGAATGCCGAGGAATGAATGGGAACGTCACGGATTGGTTTGGCATAATTCCCTCGCGGGCGTGATCCAGCTACACTGTGAATATCGCAAGAGAATTTGAGCGTGGGTGGAAGCGGGAAGACCAGAAAGAGACGTTCCGACCTTCGTCGGATATGGTTTCTGGTTGCCCTCCGGCTGCACGCTTGCGAGAGATGCCTGTGCTGTGGTCATGGAGTTCCGTCGTCCAGGCAGGCCGGTTTCAGTCAAACACTGCGGGAAAGATTCCGTGAACACGGATACGCCACCACGTGGAGAGATAGTCGTCTGGAAGTTCGTGCTCGGCAGGCGTTCCCTGAAGTTGATGTACGGGGTGGTCGCCCTGCTGGGGATGTTGTGTGGCGTGGGGGTGTTTACGTTCGGATATGGGCAGGGGGCCAGTTATCTGAGCAACAATCCCCAGAGCTGCGCGAATTGCCACATTATGCAGGCGCATTTCGACGACTGGCAGAAATCAAGTCATCACCATGTCGCGGCCTGCAACGACTGTCATCTGCCACACGATCCCCTCGGCAAATGGGTCACAAAGCTGGATAATGGCTTCTTTCACTCGCTGGCATTCACACTGGACAATTTTCACGAGCCAATCCAGATCAAGGAAAGAAATCGGCGTGTCGCCGAAGCATCGTGCCTGCATTGCCACAAGGATTTTGTTCACGAAATCCGCGGGAATGAAAGGCCGGAGGAGATGTTATCCTGCCTGCATTGTCACCAGGGGATGGGGCATTCCAGGCAGTGACTCCCGTTTTTCCTGCCCCATGGTCGGCCAGGTTTATTCGTACACGAACACAGATCTCGAACGTAGATAAGGTCCGACATGAGCGACAGTGCTCCTTCCGCAGTCCCTCCCTCCGGCGAGCCGGCTTCCCAGAATGCGACGGTTACGCGCACCAAGCGGGCCAAATTCCGGATGTTCTGGCTGCTGGTATCCCTGTTCGTCGGGACGCTGCTGGTCAACCTGGTGGTCTTAGGCATTTTGTTGTCGATCTTCGAGCGGCGTCAGGAAGCCACGCGTCCCTCGCTGCGCATCGTGGAGGTCGATGAATTGACGACCAATCCTGCCCCCTGGGGTATCAACTGGCCATATCAGTACGACACCTATCTCACAGCCGTCGACTTGGAACGGACCGAACACGGGGGTTCCAGTGCCCTGCCCCCCAGCAAGCTGGAGCAATTTCCCTGGCTGAAGCGTCTGTACGCCGGTTACGCGTTCAGCATTGATTATCGAGAGGCCCGTGGGCACGCCTTCATGCTGTCGGATCAGGAGCAGACGCGACGTGTGACCGAAGCGACACAAAGCGGTGCCTGCCTTCATTGCCATGCTTCCGTGATTCCGACCTATCGGCGGTTGGGGCGCGCGGCTCGGCAGTTGTCTGTCTCGCCCGAGGATCTGGCCCAAGACTTCGACTGGCCCAGCGTGCTGGAGGGTTTCCGCCTGGCGGGCAAACTCGATTATACCTCCGCGCATGCGGAACTGCTGAAAACACCGACCTCCCTGTGTGACGATGCCGCGACCCCTTGCGTGGGGAAAGCACATCCCGTCAGTTGCGTGGATTGCCACGAACCCCGCACGTTGCGTCTGAGAATCACTCGGCCGGGCTTCCTGCAGGGGATTGCGGATCTGGCTGCCAGCGAGGACGAAGTCGCGCACCTTCCCAGCATCCGGCAGTGGCGCGAGGGTTCACGCCAGCAGGCTTATGATCCGAATGAACTGGCCAGCCGCCAGGAAATGCGCACGTTTGTATGTGCCCAGTGCCACGTGGAATATTATTGTTCGACACGAGACACCCTGTTCTACCCCTGGAGGCATGGGCTGAAGGTGGAACAAATCGAACGGACACTCGACGAACATCGTTTTCCGGACGACACTCCGTTTTACGACTATCTGCATAGCGAAACAGGGGCTCCTGTTTACAAGGCCCAGCATCCCGAATTCGAGCTCTGGAGCCAGGGGATTCATGCCCGTGCGGGGGTCAGTTGTGCCGACTGCCACATGCCCTACGAACGGCAGGGGGCCACGAAAGTCAGCAACCATTCGGTCCGCAGCCCCCTGCTGAATATCAATCGGGCCTGCCAGGTATGCCATCGGGTTCCCGAGGAAGAACTCAAGAATCGAGTGGAAATCATTCAGGCCCGCACGCAGAAACTGATGGACAGTGTAGCCCTCGCGATGACCGACATGCTCGATGCCATCCGGGAAGTACAAACCTTCACGCCCACCCCGGAAGAACTGCAACCCCTGTTTGAACTGCAAAAGCAGGCGATGTGGAGGCTCGATTTTGTCAGCAGCGAGAACTCGAAAGGCTTTCATGCCGATCAGGAAGCCGCGCGGATTCTCGCCGAATCGATTGACCTGGCCCGTCAAGCCCAGGCGCGGGCCTATCGATTGCAGGGACGCCTGCAACGCCCGGCGGGCCAACTCCCCGACGCTCCAGAGACCGCAAGGGACTGACCCGGATTTCTCACCCGGGTCAATAAATCAGGATTGCGGACTACGACGAACTAGCCGCGCCCGCCAGGAAGCGGGCCAGGCTGGGGCCCGGGATATCGCAATACTTAGCCAGAATTGCTGTGGTGTCCCAGGAGTGTTCCTTGAGAAACCGCCCGCTTGGCCCGCTTCCTGAGGGGCGTGGCTAGTTTTCTGGGCATTTTCGAGGCAAAATTTACAGCATTGGAAACTGTTTGCGCTGAAAACAGGGACCTGCTTGCATCGAGCGGTTTGGGGAAAGTAATCTGAGGAGGGGATACCGGGGGGCCCCTTTTCCCTGGACGCCGACTTTCAGATCATCTTCCCGCAACCCAGTTCTGGCCGATTCCATGCTTGATGGTCCCTTGTTATCCGCGGAACAGTTTCTCGAAGCCCGTTTTGATATGCCCGAAAGCGGGCAATGGGCGGAACTCGAAGCGGGGAAGGTGCAACTGCTCCAACCTCCCGATCTCGACCATGGTACGACCCTGCTGAATTTGTCGAAGGCCCTGGCAAGCTACATCGAGCAGAATGGTCCGGGATATGCCTGCTTCGATCTGGGGATGCTGATGGAAACAGACCCCGACACCATGCGATTTCCCGCCGCCTGTTATTTTCTCACGGGGACCCGCTTCGCGGAGACGGACAAGCCATATACCACCCAGGTTCCCGAACTGGTGATAGAACTGATTTCGACGGCGGATCGTCGCGTGCAGAGTGCCCGCAGGGTGCAGGATTACCTGGCCTGGGGCGTGCTGGCGGTCTGGCTGATCGATCCCCGACCGCAAGAAGTGGTGACCGTGAATCAGTCCGGCACGCAACGCACGCTCGCGGTCCACGATCTATTGAGTCAACCCGAGTTACTTCCCGGCTTCGAATGTGCGGTGCATGCGTTGTTCGCCGAGCCCGCCTGGTGGTCCGCTCGGCCGAAATCATGAATCTTCCCCGGAATGGACTGTAATACACGGCATGCGGGTCCGCGACCAGGGCATCCTGTCCAGCAGGCGTTCTCCCGCACGAACACGAGAGTCCTCGACAAGGAAACGGCCCGATGACGCAAACGGTCTTGATTACGGGAGTGAGCGCGGGGCTTGGGGCGGCGTTTGCCGGTCATTATCTGGCCGAGGGGGCGGACGTGCTCGGCTGCAGTCGCCGCCGACCCGAACAGTTCCGCGAGGCCGAGGGGTTTCACTTCGAACCGATCGATCTGTCCGATCTGGACGGCATCACCGGGGGGCTGTCGC
Organism: Planctomycetota bacterium; assembly: GCA_014584345.1. GTDB lineage: Bacteria > Planctomycetota > Planctomycetia > Planctomycetales > Planctomycetaceae > Rubinisphaera. The sequence continues at coordinate 432,608 of JACTNB010000013.1, read as the reverse complement.
GATTGTGCGCAGGAGTGGACCGATGCGACCTGGTGATTCTGAATGCGGGGATCCTCAGCCCGTTTGGAGACATGCGCGAGGCCCGCCTGGAGGAGTGCCAGCACGTGCTGAACGTGAATCTGTGGGCAAACAAGGTGTTGCTGGACTGGCTGCTGAGCCAGATACCGGTTGTTACCCAGGTCGTGGCGATTTCATCGGGGGCAGGAATCCATGGGAATCGGGGCTGGAACGCGTATGCCATTTCAAAGGCGGCGTTGAACATGCTGATTCGCCTGTACGCGGCGGAAACCCCGGCGACGCATTTCACGGCGGTGGCCCCGGGGCCCGTCGAAACGGCAATGCAGGAGTATTTGTGCCAGCTCCCCGGGGAAGAACGGTTCCCCACACTTGCCTCCCTGAAACAGCGGCGGCACACCGACCAGATGCCCCGGCCCGAGGTGCTTGCCCCCCGTCTGGCCTCCCTGTTTACAGAGGCTCGCCAGCGGGTTCCCTCCGGAGAGTTCATCGACATTCGCCGCCTTCCATGGTAAAACAGGACTGCCACGACACCCTGGGCCGGGGCAATCACGCGGCGGGCAAGCCGGGGGAGCAGGCAGTCCACTCTCGTCGAGGCATGTCCCGCCGATTCCGCATTCCACAGGATTTCGCCCGCGGAGGGGGCACATGGCCAGCTTGACCGTCGAAAATTATCTCAAGACCATTCTGCTGCTGGGAAACAGCAGCGGAGAGCTGAATGTCGCCACCGGGCAACTTGCGGAGGCGATGGAGGTCTCGCCCGGGACCGTCACCAGCATGCTGAAAACGCTCGCCGATTCCCAGTTAGTCCATTACAAACCCTATGCGGGAGTCACGCTGACCCCCTCCGGGCGGACGCTTGCCATGCGCATGCTGCGTCGGCATCGTCTCATCGAACTGTTTCTGGTGCAAACGCTGCAGTTGACCTGGGACCAGGTTCACGAGGAAGCGGAAAACCTCGAACACTCCGTCAGCGATTTCCTGATCGATCATATCGATGCCTTCCTCGGGCATCCCGCCGTCGATCCGCATGGCGACCCCATCCCCGGGCAAGATGGCGAAATGCGGCTGGACGTGAATCACGGTGTCCCTCTCGGCAGCAGCCCCGTGGGTTCGACCATCAAGCTGATCCGCGTAATGAATCAGGCCCCGGAATTTCTCCGTTACCTGACCGATGTCAATTTCCAGATAGGCACCGTGGGAACCGTCGTTCAGAAATCCGAGGAGGCAGGCTTGATGACAGTCAACAGCGACAACCTCTCGATCCCACTCGGATTATCCGCTGCCCAGGACCTGCTGGTGGAAGTGCTCGCGGAACCGCGGCAGGAGTCCGCGTAGCGCGTAGTACGCTGTGCTCACGATCCCTTGGTCTTCTATTCGCCTGACCGTGCCGATGGAACTTGCGATCCGACTGGGGAACCGAGCAAATGCGAAACTCGTCCGCGCAAACTAGCCGCGGCCGCGAAGAATCGGAGCTGGCATGCAAGCTCATGCCCCCCAGTTTAATCCACTCCAGTGGACCTTCTTTGGCACAAGACGTGCATGAGCATTTAGTTTGAAGCAAACCATTCCCGGCGGAATTCCCGGTACTGTTCCAGTCGCGTCAGGTATTCCAGCAGTCGCTCGCGCAGTCGCGGTGCAAGTGTGGCGGTGGGGTGTAACGGATCCGACGCTCGCAGCAACGATTCGAAGCAGCGCTGCGCGCTCAACAGCAGGTTGCCCAGGTCAAACGTGGGAAGCAGTTGTCGCTCGCTCGGCGACAGAGGCCGCCAGCGTTCGTATTCCTGGAGGGCCGTCTGCCAGGCCGAGGTCTGATTTTGCAGCAGGCTACCGAACAATCGAGTGATATCGGTCAGAACGGAATCGGCGGCACAGGCTCCGGGGTCGATCAGGCCCGTGACGTCCTCGCCCACGAACAGCAGATGATCCCGCCACAGGTCCCTCCAGACGGGTTGTACGGGGAGCAGATTTTGCAAACTCTGTTGTAATTCGTGCATCAGGCGGTCCGACCAGTCTTGAAAGCATCGCTGCAGCCGTGCCAGTAAGCCGATCAATTCGAAGTCTCCCCGTTGAAACACGCGGGCAGCCAGGTCTTCCCACTTACCGGGGGCCTGTGAAGCGAGCAAGACTTGCCGGCGGCGCCGCAGCGAGGCGGAAATCTCGTGACGAGGCGGGCCCAAAATGCCGCGATCGATGTCTCCCGGCACATAGTTTGCGGCAGAAACATGCCAGAGGGAGAGTGTGCGAGCCGCTGCAAGCACCCGGGCCTCGGAAAGGGGGTAAGTGGCAGGAGAACCGGTCAACAGCGGTTCGAGGTGATACAGATGTGGCCCCAGCCAGACAGAACATTCCCCCTGTTTCGAGGGAACGGGCAGGGCCAAGGGAGTGTTCTGCCGGGCCGCGGTTTGCCTGAGGAGGTGACAAATCACATGCCAGCGTTCAGGCGACATGGCATTGACGGGCCACTCCTTGAGCAGAAAATTGCCTGCAGGGGCCACCAATGTAAACACGCGTGCGCCGCTGAAACCTGGGGTTAGCGGAATCAATCCTTCGGAACCAGGTGTGTATTCCGATCGGTATAACTCGAACAGTTGACGAAAATCTGCTGCGGATTGTAACGACGGCATGAGTTAATCATTGACATCCCGGTTTTCCCGGGTGTACAAGGAACAAAATGGGAAAAATAAGTTAAGCACAAACGATAATTATCTCGCATTTGCCGGGGCGGAGGCCCGGCACACTGTTTAAGCGGCGTTGCCGAGTGAACAATGACAGGCGAGCAGGGCATTTGCAGGAACGCATGGCCCGAGGAGACGCATCGACCCCGCTCGAAAACACGCTCTTTCAGGAGGAAAGGGACCGTCAACCGAGAGTAGCCACATCATAAGAGAGGATTCCCCATGAACAAGAGCATTCAGAAACTGATCTGTTGCGGGTTGTCGGCCCTGTTGCTGGCAACATCCGGACAGGGCGTGGAAGCGGGGATTATCCCCTGGACCTACAATGCCATCTTTGGCCCGGTGGGGTCGACGTTTGGCCCAAGGCGTACGTTTTATGGACCGATGGGGGGGGGCGCCTTTTTCCCGTCGTCCGCCTGTTGCAGTCCCAGCACCAGTTGCAATCCCTGCTCAAGCTGCAATACCTGTAATTATGGGGTGGGATACACACCGTATTACAGTTCGTTCGTTCCGTTCTCGGGTTGCAATGCGTGTTCGAGTTGCAGCAGTTACGGAGCCTTTGGTTGCAGTTCCTGCGGCACGGGCAACTGCCCTTCCGGGAATTGTGGAGCCTATATCCCCTCGTCGGGAACCACGACTCCCCAACCTTCGAACAGTACCACCACGCCCACAACCACATTCCAAAGTTCCAAGCCTACGGTGAATCCCGAGGCCCTGGAAAAAATGAACACGAACAAACCCGACAATTCTACTTACGATGACAAGGAGGGTTTTCAGCAGCCGACTCGTTCCAACTCGAATGACAGTTCGGAAGCCCCACCGTTCAATCCCTTTGGTTCCGGTTCCACGGAATCGCTGAAGGTTCCCACGCCTCCACTCGTTCCCGTGGAAAAGCGCGAGCCGGCACCGACGAGCGAACCTCAAGGGAATGGCGAACTGAATTTGCCGCAACTTCGTTTCGAACCATCGCCGGTCGCCATCGGTGACCTTCACATTCCGTGGGAACGCACCCCGGTTGCGACTCGCAGCACGCGAGCCGCCAGCTATGTGATTCCTCACGTGGCCCGCAATACGCCGAATGCGGCACAGCCGTTTCTGCCGCCGCTGCCCGCGCCGCTGCAACTGGTCGGGAAATAAACGGGGTGTAGGGACCTGTTGAAATTTTCGGGGGACATGCACAGTGCATGTCCCCCGCGTTTTTTAACTCCCGGGAGGCCGGTTCGCCGCGTGCCCCGACGGTGAAAGGCAAACGGAGAAGCGGCCGCTCTTGCCGCAATCGCCAGCAATCCACTCTAGTGGACATTTTTGCCGCTGGCAGTTTCCCCGAATCGATGCGAACGAGCCTTGCCCGGGGCCAGGCATGGCGGACGGCTTGGGTATTTCGTATAGTGGGAGAGTCGTCCGCGCGACATCGAGTGCATGGCAAACGGATGCTCGCCCGGGGTCAGAGCCCATTGGGAGTTTGGCACGCATGAAATCGGGATTATTTGGTGCCCGGACAGAACGGCGCAAACGGGGTGGATTCGACGGAGACCTGGATATCACTCCGATGATCGACGTCACGTTTCTGCTGCTGATCTTTTTCATGGTAACCTCCACGATGCAGGCGACTCCGGATATCGACCTGCCGGTTGCGCGGCAAGGGACGGGCATCGACAAGCACAGCCAGGTGACGATCTCGCTGATCGAACAGGATGGCGTGCCGATTTTGATCGCGGGGGATCCGCCCGGTCCGGCGCGCACGCTGCCGGAGATTCTGGAAATGACCCGCAGCGAAATTCAGCGGGGGAAAACGGGAGTTCTCCTGAAAGCCAGTGGGCAGATTCCGACCGGGTATATCAAGGAAGTGACGCAGCAATTGCAGTCCGTGGGGGATCTGCGGTTTTTCTATGCGGTGGGGGAACGGGACTGACCTTCCATCTGGCAATTCGCGTCACATGTCGTGGAGAAACGCTGGTCCACTGGTTGCGGGGAGGGATCGGTTCGCTTTTATTCGTTAGGGGGGCTTGATAGAATTTCAGGCTATTCGGTGCGGCGCGCCCCGCGCTGCCCGCGGCGGCGATTCAAGGTTGTCTCCGCACACCAACATTGTGGCCTGCCTCTTCGAGCATAGCTCGCTTTACCTCCCGGGAAGATTCCACCATGAAATACTTGATTTGGGGAATAGTGATCCTGCTGTTGATCGTTCATCAGGATGTCTGGTTCTGGAGCGATCCGACACTGGTATTCGGCTTCATTCCGATGGGGCTGGCCTTTCATGCCGGGATTTCGCTGGCGGCATCAATCACCTGGTTACTGGCCACGAAATATGCCTGGCCACTGGATACCTCCGTCGACACGGTGGAAATTCGCCGAGAAGAACAAGGGGGTGCGGCGTGATTGAGCTGAGCATTATTTCCTGTTATCTGGTATTGCTGTTGGCGCTGGGACTGTTTTCGAGCAGGCTGTTCCGGGGAACCAGCAGCGATTACATGCTGGCGAGCCACTCGATTGGCCCATTCCTGCTTTTGATGTCGCTCTTCGGGACCACGATGACGGCCTTTGCGCTGGTCGGTTCCAGCGGCGAAGCCTACAAGGAAGGGATTGGCGTGTATGGCATGCTGGCCTCGTCCTCGGGGATTATCCATTCGCTCTGCTTTTTTCTCCTGGGCGTCAAGCTGTGGCAGTTTGGCAAGAAGTATGGTTATCGCACACAGGTTCAGTTTTTTCGGGATCGGCTGGACAGCGACAAGATCGGCCTGGTGCTGTTTCCCGTGCTGGTTGGCCTGGTAATTCCCTATCTGTTGATTGGGGTGATTTCGTCTGGCGTGGTAATGAACAGTGTTTCGGAAGGGGCCTTTCAAACCTACTTCGCGGATTACGATTACGGTTTACCCCCCTGGGTCGGCTCCTTGATTATCTGCGCGGTCGTGTTGATCTACGTGTTCTTCGGGGGGATGCGGGGGACTGCCTGGGCGAATGCGTTTCAAACGATGGTATTCATGGTGCTCGGCGTGGTGACATTCTGGGTGATTTCCTCGAAGCTGGGAGGCGTGGAAGCAGCCAGTCAGGCCGTCGCCGACAAGAATCCTTCCAAGATCATCCGCTCGGTCGCTGAACAGGACGAGCAGCGCTACGAGCGGGAATTCGCGGCCTGGACGGTGCTCGCCGAGTATCAGTACGCCACGAAACAGGTCAAGCTGTTCAGTCTGGAGGAATCGCAAAAGGCAGAGGCGTACAGCGAGTTCAAGCCGCGGATGCCCGCCTGGCAGCAACGGGCGGAAGCGGTCTACGCGAAGAAAAACGGATTGCTCGCGGGCCTGACGATTGCCCAGCGGAACGAAGCCTACGTGGCGCAAGACGATCGCCAACCTCCCGACCCCCGTCCCGACTGGTGGGAAACCGAAATTCTGCCGCACGAAACCCTCGAATTGTATCCGCGAAATGAAGCGGCCGAGTTGGCTGCCTACACGCTGTTTGCCGATAAAATCGGGCATCCAAAGGAACTGCTAAACCCGGAGGATCCTGCTTCCGAAACGAAATGGACCCGTAAGAAGGCCCGAGGAGTGTATCGGGCGACACGGTGGGCTCCCGAGGCACCGCGTGGAACCGACCCCTGGTTGTTCCTGACCTATTTGTTCGTTCCGCTGTCGGTCGGTATGTTTCCACACCTGTTCCAGCATTGGCTGACGGCAAAATCGGCGAACAGTTTCAAGCTGCCCGTGGTGGCGCACCCGCTCTTTATCATGATCGTCTGGCTGCCGTGCGTGCTGATCGGCATCTGGGCGACCTCGGCGACGCTGGACGGCAAGCCGCTGTTCCCGCCCCACTTTCCTCCCAACGCGGTATTGCCTGCCATGGTGAAGTTGATGGCGACTCCCGTACTCACCGGATTCCTGATGGCCGGGACGCTGGCGGCGATCATGTCGTCGCTCGATTCCCAGTTTCTGTGCGTCGGGACGATGTTCACGGAGGATGTCATGGTCCACTACGGTGGCAAGCATCGCTACAGCGACAAGCAGATCATTTTCATGGCCCGGGCCTTCATTATTTTGATTGTGGCCTTGACCTACTTCTTCAGCCTGTTCGAGCCTCGGCATGTGTTCCCACTGGGCGTGTGGACCTTTAGTGGGTTCTCGGCCCTGTTTCCGCTGGTGTTTGCGGCGTTGTACTGGAAGCGGTTGACCAAGGCCGGGGCCTATGCGTGCGTGATCACCGCCATAACGTTGTGGGCCTACCTGTTCTGGAGATCGGATTTTGCCGCCATCACGAATTTCTCGGTCAACTTTGGGGGAGACCAGTTCATCAGCCTGACGAAGCCGGGACAGCGTATTGAAACCGGCGTGATTCAGACTCAACCCGTGATGGTGATGGTGCTCGGCTCGACACTGGCCATGGTGCTGGTTTCGCTGATCACCAAACCCCCGCGGAAGGAAGTCCTGGATCGATTCTTCCCGGAGCAGACATCGAAATGAGCGGGGAACACTCCTCGACCGAGCCGCGGGCACAGTTCGTTTACGAGCGACGCGTGAATTTTGCCGATACCGACACCGCGGGCATCGTGCACTTTTCGAATTACTTTCGTTACATGGAGGAAGCGGAACACGCCTATTTCCGGTCGCTGGGCCTGACCATCATGAAGGCCCGGGAGGATGGAGTGATCATCGGCTGGCCGCGTGTTTCGTCGCAGTGTCAATTTCTGGGGCCTGCGTTTTACGATAACGTCCTGCGGGTGCATGTCCATCTGGAGCGCATGGGGTACAAGTCGCTCCTCTGGAACATGGCCATCTATCACGAGGGACGGAAACTTTCCCAGGGACGCATGAAAACCGCCTGCTGCCTGTGTTATGCGGATCATCGCCTGGAATCGATTCCCATCCCCGTGGAGTACACGTCGCAACTTTCGGAATCGCCGTTTCTCCCGGATACGCCAGAACCCCTGGAACGGGACTAGCGGGGATTACTCGCACCGTTGCCAATGAACATCATGACGCGACAAAATCCTGGAAACTAGCCGCGATCCAAGGGAAGCGGGCCACACAGGCGTAACAACCGGGTTCATTCACTGGAACACCACTTCAGCACTGGCGATGTATTGCGAGGAATGTGGATTCCATTTGGCCCATTTTCCGCCGAGATCGGGAATCTCCGCGGAACAGCGCCGGGGCACGCAGGAAACATCCGTGCCGGAACAGGAACTTCGTTCGTCATACTCAGGAGAATCCCCCTTGAATCTCACTAGCGACGCGACACAGGGGCTGACAGTCCGACATCTGTTCAAGAGCTACGAATCGGCCGGGCTGGCGGTTTCCATTCTGCGCGATCTGGAATTTACCCTGTCGCCGGGACTGGCCGCCTGCATCACTGGCCCTTCGGGATCGGGCAAGAGCACGCTGTTGTATTTGATTAGCGCGTTGGATCGCCCGGATGCCGGCAGCATCACGTTGCTGGGGACCGATATGGTGACCAGTCCGCCGGCTCGCCTGACGCGTTTCCGCAATGAGCGGATCGGTTTCGTCTTTCAGGATCACCATCTCCTGCCGCAGTTGACGGTCATGGAAAATGTCCTGCTGCCGTTGCTGGCTGGAACTGGAATTACACCCGAGAAACAGCAACTGGCGACCGAACTCCTCGAACGTGTCGGCCTGAAACATCGCCTGACGCACAAGCCGGCGCAACTTTCGGGAGGAGAACGCCAGCGTGTGGCGGTTTGCCGCGCCTTGATCAACCGCCCGGCGCTCGTTCTCGCCGACGAACCGACCGGAAATCTCGATCCACAAACGGCGACTATCATCGGCAGTCTGCTGCTGGAACTGAGTCGCGAACAACAAACCATGTTGTTGTGCGTGACTCATTCCGTGGAACTGGCCTCGCGTTTTCCCTGCCACTGGCAACTGGAAGACGGGCGGTTGGTCTCCGCGCAATCCTTCGCTTCCTCGGTCAGTTCCGGTACTACCCCATGACGTATGCCTCGCTAATCGGTAAAACCCTCGTTCACTATTGGCGCACGAATCTGGCCGTGCTGCTGGGGGTGGCCATTGGGACCGCGGTGATTTCCGGTGCGTTGATTGTGGGAGATTCCGTGCGCGAAAGCCTGCGTCAAATGACGCTGGACCGCCTGGGGCAAGTCGATTATGCCCTCTCCGGCGGTCGCTTCTTTCGCGAGGAACTGGCCGACGCCCTGCGAGAACGCGGCCTCCCGGGGGATTCCGCCTCCCCGACCGACAAGCAACAAGTGGCTCCCGCGATACTTGTGACGGGCACGCTGCGCTACGAAGCGGCAAGGGCCGAACGGGAACGCGACACGGAGACGGAACTCGGCCCCCCACTGCGAATTGCAGGCCGCGTGAATCTGATAGGCAGCGACGAACGGTTGTGGTCGATGTTGAACGAAACCCGGATCGCGCCGCCGGGCCCGGATGACATTGTTCTCAATGAACGGACTGCCGAGCAATTGGGGGTCACTGTGGGAGATCGGGTCACGCTGTTTGTCGATATTCCGCAGGCGATTCCCCAGGAATCCCTGCTGGGCGAACGGGATCTCGATGAACAGGTCGTGGAATTTTCGCTCACGGTGGCGGGAATCGCGCCGTCCCGTTCCACCACAGGGCGATTTTCCCTGCAACCCAATCAGCAACTGCCACTGAATGCCTATCTGCAACTTTCCCGTCTGCAGGAGGAACTGGACTTGGCCGCCGTTCAGGCGTCGCGACGCAATCCCGTGGCCAGGCCCGCCCGCGTCAATACGCTGCTGGTGGCGGACCCGGCATTTCCGTCGGACCAGCAGACAGGGGACAATACGCATGCATCGGTGACGCAGTTGAACGAGGGCCTGCAAGCCCTGTGGGAACTCGAGGATCTATATCTGCATATCCGCGAATTTCCCGAACGAGGATACTTCTCGCTGGAATCGGACCGCATGATCCTGGAGCGGGCTTTGTCCGAGCAGGGCCAAAGTGTTGCACGGCAGCAATCTCTTGACACATCCCCCGTGCTGGTGTACCTGGTGAACGAGATCGCCAACGCGCGCAATCCCGGGCATTATTCCATGTATTCGGTGGCAGCGGGAGTGGACCTCTTCGAGTCCCCGCCTTTTGGTCCCTTTGTGAATTCCTCGGAGCAGCCCGTACTTGAATTGGGGCCGGATGAAGTTGTGATCAATTCCTGGTTGGCGGAAGATCTTCAGGTTGATCGTGGAGACGAGATCGTCATCAAGTATCATGTGGTCGGGTCGCGTGGAGAACTTCCCGAGGAGGAACTGCGACTGCGTGTCCGAGAGATTGTCACGCTGGCGGATTCCCCGGCGGACGATCCCGGCTTTACGCCGTATGTCGAGGGGATAACGGATGCCCGTACCTTTGCCGACTGGCGGCAACCATTCCCGATGCAAATGGAGCGGATCACGGCTCGCGATGACGAATACTGGGAACAGCATCGCACAACCCCCAAATTGTTTTTGAACCGGGAACGTGCCCGCGCGTTGTGGCAAAGCCGGTATGGCGATACGACGTCCCTGCGAATTGCAACCCCGTCGGTATTGTCCTCGGACGATGTGGTTGCGGAGTTCCGCAAGCAGTTCCGCGCCGAGTTGCCTGCCGCGGAACTGGGACTGTGGCTGCAACCGGTGAAGGGACAAGGGCTGGAAGCCGCACGGGGAACGCAGGATTTCACCGGGCTGTTCATCGCGTTCAGTTTTTTCGTGATCGCGGCAGCCATGGTCCTGATCGGATTGCTGTTTCAACTGGGGATGGAAACTCGAGTCCGGCAGATTGGCCTGTATTCGGCCCTTGGTTTTTCCGACCGTGGCATTCAGGGCCTGTTGCTGGGCGAGGGTATGATTGTGGGCCTGGTCGGCATGTTGGGGGGCCTGGTCCTCGCGGTTTGGTATGCCCAACTCATGATTCATGGATTGACGACTTGGTGGCAGGGAGCGGTGGGGACCTCGTTTCTGACGACGTCGGTCTTCGCTGGCAGTCTCGTCAAGGGGGGCGTGCTGGCGTGGGTGGTTTCCCTACCCGGCATGTGGCTGGGCGTGCGCCGCCTGTTGCGGGTCGCCCCCAAGACCCGTCTGCAGGGGGGGATTGCCGCCGATGCCCCCGCGCGGCAGTCGCGCGGAACGCGGCTCAAGGGGGCCGTGGGAACGAGCTGCGTCGGGCTGGCGTTATGCCTAGTCGCGGGAGTGGAGCTGCGATGGATTCCCGCATCCCAGGCCTTTGGGGGTTTCAACTGGCATATTGTCTGCTTTTTCCTGAGTGGTTTTCTCCTGTTGCTGGGAAGCCTGCTGCTGTTCGTGGTTCGTTTGCGGAGCCTGGGGACGGGCGGACTGCTGGGACGGACGGGCTTGCCTGCCGTCGGCCTGGGGCTGCGGAATCTCACCCGGAACCGCCAGCGAAGCACCATCACCGTAATCCTCGTTTCGCTGGCGACCTTTGTCGTGGTCGCGGTGGCTGCTGGTCGGCAGAACCCAACAAATCTCGAACCTGACCGAAACTCGGGCAATGGCGGCTTCTCGCTGGTTGCGGAATCGGCCCGCCCCCTGCTCCACGACCCAACGACACCATCCGGACAGACTCAACTCGGGTTGGTCTCCTCCGAGGACGCACGCCTGCGATCGCTGCTGGCGGCATCTCGGATGATCTCGTTCCGGGTACGTCACGGCGAGGATGCCAGTTGCCTGAATCTCTATCAGACCCGGTTGCCCACGATCCTGGGGGTTCCCCAGGCGATGATCGAGCGGGGAGGGTTTCTCTTTGCCGACACACCTGGTGAAAATCCCTGGCGTCTGCTGGAAGGCCGCACCGCCAGTGGGCACGTCCCGGTCCTGGGTGATCAGAACACCTTGCAATACAGTCTGCACAAGTCCCTGGGAAGCCTGATCGAGCTTCCGCCGGAACTCTCCGCTCCCGTCGATCTGCAGGTAGTGGGCGCGCTGGCGGGGAGTCTGTTTCAGGGAGTACTGCTGATGTCCGAGGAAAATTTCCTGGAGCTGTTCCCGGATGTTTCGGGCTATGGTTACTTCCTGATTGAAACCGATCCCGCACGAGCCGAGGAATTGACCTCGCTGCTTGAGGCCCGGTTGGTCACGCTGGGGTTCGATGTGGAGCCGATTGGGCGTCGCCTGTTGAACTTTTTGGCCGTCCAGAATACCTATCTCTCGACGTTTCAGGCCCTGGGCGGTTTGGGGTTGCTGCTGGGGACGTTCGGACTGGGGACCGTGATGCTGCGAAACGTGCTGGAGCGGCGTTCGGAACTGGCGTTGATGCGGGCGATCGGTTTTCAGCGGTTGTCGCTGGCCGGCATGGTACTCGCCGAAAACGCCCTGTTGCTGATTCTGGGTTTGAGCATTGGCACCCTGTGCGCCCTGGTGGCGATGCTGCCCACCATTTCGGGGCAGACAGGGGAAGTCTCCTGGGGCAACGGCTTGTTACTGCTGCTTGGCGTGTTCCTGGTCGGTATGCTATCCAGCCTGCTGGCGATACTTGAAGCGATTCGCACCCCGGTTCTGCAAACCCTGCGGGGCGAGTAGAATGGCGGTGTGCGACGGCAAGGATTACCGCGTCAATAGCGCACGTAACGGGCAAGGGGCAAACTGCGGCACAGTGGATTGTCAGGTTTGGGAATTTGGGTGCCGCTGGCTCCGTCAGTCCCTTGCGGGGTACTCGTCAACATGAGGTTACACTGACAAAGCCAGTGGCACACAGCCCAATAATCAAACTGCGACAGACCACTAGTGATACGGGGAAATGACATGGCGGGACTGTTCGACAAGGTGGAACAAGCACATCGCGATCGGGCGCTCCCCCTGGCGGCCCGCATGCGTCCCCGGACACTCGAGGAATTCGCCGGCCAGCAACAATTTCTGGCGGAAGGGAAACTCCTGCGCCGCCTGCTCGATGCCAACCGCCTGGGCTCGCTGATTTTCTATGGTCCCCCGGGCACAGGCAAAACAACACTCGCACGGCTGATTTCCACGAAGACGGCCGCGAACTGGATTGGCCTGAACGCGGCTGCCTGCGGGGTCAAGGAAGTACGCGCGGCCCTGCAACAGGCGGCAGACACCCTGGCTCGCGAGGGGAAACGGACCATCCTGTTCGTGGATGAACTGCATCACTTCAGTAAAACCCAGCAGGATGTCCTGCTGCCCGAGTTGGAACAGGGGACGGTCATATTCATCGGCGCCACCACCGATAATCCCTTCTTTGCGCTGGTGGCCCCCCTGCTCAGCCGCAGTCATGTATTCGAATTTGAACCACTCTCCGAAGAAGCCCTGCTGGCGCTCCTGCGACGGGCGCTGGGAGATGCCAGCCGCGGACTGGGGCAATGCGGCGTGTCCCTTGACGAGGATGCCCTGGAATTCATCGCGCGGACGGCGGATGGCGACGCGCGACGAGCCTTGAACGCCCTGGAAGTGGCGGTGCTCTCCGTCGCGGGGAATGCCGCGGAATCCAGAGTCGTGACCTGCCAAATTGCCGAGGAATCGCTGCAGCGAAAAGCGATTCGCTACGACAATCAGGGAGACGAACACTACGACGCCGCCAGCGCATTGATCAAGAGCATTCGTGGCAGCGATCCCGATGCCGCCATTTACTGGATGGCCCGCATGCTCGAAGCCGGTGAACCTCCCCGCTTCATTGCCCGCCGACTGTTGATTTCCGCCGCCGAGGATATCGGCAATGCCGATCCTCAGGGGTTGATTCTCGCCACTGCTGCCGCCCAGGCCACGGAAATGCTCGGCATGCCGGAATGCCGCATCGTGCTGGCCCAGGCCGCCACCTACCTGGCGTGCGCGGCGAAGTCCAATTCTGCCTATCTAGCGGTCGACGAGGCCATTGCCGACATTCGAAATCAGGCGTTGCTCCCGGTTCCCCGCCATTTGCGGGATCGCCACTACCCTGGCGCGAAACGTCTCGGCCATGGTGAAGGGTATCAGTATCCGCATGACAGCGAAGCGGGCTGGCTCGAGCAGGACTATCTGGGAATCGAACGGAACTATTATCGTCCCGTCAACCGTGGCTACGAAGCCGAGATCATCCGGCGGATGAATGAGCGAACGGGCAAGGATCTTCCGGGAACCTCCACCGAATAAACTGCCGATGGGCATGTTTCGAAAAGTCAACAGCGGGGGACGCCTCTATCCTTTTGGCATCATGAACCCGCCAGCCAGGGCTCGGGATTGCCTGGTTGCGTCCATCGAACAGAGAACGAATCGGCTTATCCGGCCCCCCCGAGCATGTATGTGGCAACGAATGATCGGATTGTAGCGGTCATGCATGCGTTCCCGGGGCTCATCCCGAGAATTCAACGGGTTCTCGTTTCCCCGGTTCATGCCGGGCACGGATTCTGCTTCAATCGGAGTCGCTCCCTTCTGAAATCGCGAAAGGGAATCAGGGGAGAGCGGAGGGGGCAAACGATCCGGTGGGCGGTGGAGCACCTTTTTCAAGGGATCCTAGCCGTCCTGGAAAGCGGTGTCCGTGTCAGTTGCCCACCCGGGAACGAGTGGTGCCTCCCGCCGGAATCCGTTAATCAGTCGCGATTCCTCATCAAAGACAACACATTCCCCGCGTGCGATGCCGTCGCTCGCGGAGCAACATTCATAGTTGGGAACAGGGCATTGAATCTCGCTCAGATCCTCGATACCTCGGCACGCATCCTGGCGAGTGCGGCATGCCTGAATCACGGACCATCCCCAATTCCCGATCCCGCCCTGCATGCCTACTGGGTTTACTCTCGGGATTTGTCGCATCGGTGGATGCAGAGCCTGGCGGTCTGCCAGAAGGTACTAGAAGGGGGGAACCTCCCGCGCAGCCGTCAATGCTGGTTGGAATACGAGCCCGATATTCGCGAAATCCTGCGGGCGGATATCCTGCAACGCGTGTGGTACGCCATCCTGCTGTCCACGGACCAGTTTCGTGGCGATTGTCATGCGGAACCGATCGCGCGCAGCGCCCTGGCCGCCCAAATGCAAACCCGAGTGCGCGCCTTGAAACTGGTCCTGGTGGGACATCGCTTTGATGCCGCACGCATGAAGTCGCTCAATCAGTTGCGCCGAACCGCGGAAACCTGGTCCGACTTCCTCTGCGCCCACCTGGCGTATCGGCATAACTGCACGGATATTCTGTTTCAGCCCGAACGGGCAGAAAAATGGTGCCGCGAGCCGGTGAGTCAGTTAATGCCCGAACTGCGCATTCCAGGACAGCCAACCACCCTCGACGAGCTACAAAGGGTATTATTGCACTCTACTTCGGTGGACTTCCCTCTGGGCCCCCTGCCCCGGCTGACACGTACGATCCTGGATTGTTTTCCGCCGGGCACATTTGACGATCACTCGGCAACACGATACCAGGCTTGATCGGGACATGCGTCGGGAAATCCGGACGCGCGAACAGACCCTGTCGGCCAGCCCCGGGTTGGCCACCTTTAATCGTCGTCATCCTCGATGAAATAAAATTCACCGGAATCAGGCGGGGGCGTGGCGGGCAGGTTGCATTCGGTCCGTTCGTCGTGGTCAATTTCTTCCGGCCGCGGCGAAGGATCATCGGGCCCCAGGAAGACCTTGTACTTCACTTTGGCAAAGGCCAGTTCGTCCCCTGGAAGAATGGCCCCACGGAGGACCCGCTGTCCATTCACCTTGGTGCCATTCGTGCTCCCCAGGTCGCGAATAAACAGTAGTCCATCGGTGCGGGCCACAATGCAGTGCAGTTTCGAGACGCTGGGGTGATCGATGAACAGATCGCACAACCCCTTTTTTCTGCCCACGACGGTTACGTCGCGTGTAATCGTAATGGCGGGGCCATCATTCAGCGGTATTAACTTGGCTAGCATGCTGCGAGGTGCTTATGAGAGGCCCGAACAGAACCGACTCTGCTATTCTGTCCCCCTGGCGCAAGGAATGTCAAGGGGGGCAACCGAAACCCAGGGCCTAGCGGCGCGTGGAACTATTTCTCGACGCGGTGGCCTTCACGCGTTGCCATTCCTCCAGACCCGTTTTCAGAAAGCGGTTAAACTGCCCCTGTGAACGCTCACTCCCCTTGTAACTGCCCAGAATGGTTTTGCCATCGGGCGTCACAACGGCATAGGCGGGCAGAGTGGCATCGTTAAACCATTCCGACTGCAACGTGCGGTTCTTTGTCAGCAGTTCGGTCGAACGCTGTGCGTCCTGCATGGCGGGAATGGTATCGGTGTAAAGTTGCACGCGGACAAACTGTTCGAGCAGTTCGCGGTTCTCCTCCTTCGGGAACACGTTGATTTCCATGAAGCGGCAGTTGATACAGTTGGTCCCCGTGAAGTCGAAGAACAGCGGCTGATTCCGGGAACGGGCATGTTCGATCGCCTGATCGACATCGAGCGCGTAGAGTAGTTCATCATGGGTTACGGCTGGACCCAGGTCGATATCCTGCTTCGTTTCGTAGGTCGGCGGGGCAAACGCGACAATCTGCTGCCAGAGAAATCCATCTGGCTTTTGCGTCCCGAAAATTCCGGCCGCCAGGTAGGCGGAAAATCCCAGGAAACTGAGCGCGAACCCGAGGCGCACCACGCCGATGTGATCAGTGGGAGAATCGTGGGGCAGGCGGAACATTCCCAGCAGATACATTCCCGTAATCACGCCGATCACCATCCAGGCGGTCATCACCAGGGAATAATCGAACAGAAACGGCTCCGAGAACCACGAGACATCCGCCACGCTGAGAAATTTGAAGGCGGCTCCCAGTTCCACCAGGCCGCAGGTGACTTTCACATTGTTCATCCAGCCGCCACTCTTGGGCATCTTCTTCAGGTAACTGGGAAACAGCGCCAGGAAAAAGAATGGGGAGGCAAACGCCGTCGAAAAGGCCAGCATCCCCAGAATCGGCCAGTAGAATTCCCCGCGGGCGGCCATCGGCAACAGAAAACCGACGAACGCAAACGTGCACGTGAAAGAAACCAGCGTAAACGTGAAGGCCATGAACAACACACCGATCACGCCGCCGCTCCGTTCCTTGGTCGAGGACCAGGTTAACAGCCACGAGGGGACGCGAATCTCGAACAGGCCGAGCATGTTGAAACCGAAGAACAACAATACAGCCGCCAGAAACAGATTGAACCAGACGTTATTCGCGAACGTATTCAACCCTGCCGATCCGAACACCGCCGCCGTCAGGACCCCGATCAAGGTGAACGTGCCGATGATGCCGAAACAATACAACGACGCCATCCCGATCGGATTATGATGCTCCTTCTCCGCCTGTTTCAGAAAGAAACTGATCGTGATCGGAATCATTGGAAACACACAGGGTGTGAGCAACGCCAAATATCCAAACAGAATCCCCGTGATCAGGAAGGGAATCAAGCCCCGCTTGTGGGGTGGCAGTTCTTCCTCGACGGGGCCCGCGACGGTCGAAGCCGTTTCCGTGGTCGGCAGCGGGGCCACGGCGGATGTGTTGAGTTGAAAACTCAATGTATGAGGGGGAAGACAACTGCCGTCCTCGCACACCTGATACCGGATCGATCCCGTCACGCTGCCGCTGAACAGGGCCGGGTCGAGTCGATATCGCCGTTGCCAGGTCACTTCGCCGTGATGCACCAGTTGAGTGACATCCTCCAGCGGGTGTGTCACTTCCGGGGCATGATCGGGCAAGAACTGGGCATCGATGGGGGTCAGCCCGACAGTCTCCTCCACCTTGATCACCGTGGGCAGGGCAAACATTTTCGGATCCTGGTCCAAGGCGTACAGATGCCATTTCCCTTCGATCCGTCCCCTGATCGCCAGGACAACCTCCGACAGGCCCTCTTCTTGCGAGGGAAGTTCCAGGAGTTCTGCCTCGAAGGAAATCGGTTCCTTGTCTCCGCCAACTTCCCGATCGGACCGCAACGTCTGACTGGCTAGCAGAGTTCCCGTGAGTCGTGGCCGCGACGTTTCCGTTACCTTTGCAGCGGGATCGTCTCGTGAGACCGAGGGCTCCGCCTCTTCCAGCAGCATTTTCAGACTGGGAGTGGGAGCATTCGCTTCTGCCACCTTCAGCGTCAGTTGAATCGGCTCTTCAAACGGATTGCACGTGGCTTCGTCGCACACTTGAAAGTTAATCTGGCCGCTCACGCTGGCTTGCGGCGCCGTGACGCGATATTTCCGCGACCAGGTAACTCCACCATAGAATTTTTCCAGCTTGGCATTATCGAACAGAGGCTCAATGACGGTCTTGGGTTCCTTGTCGGGTATAAATCGCCCGTCGATCGGCTCCAGCCCCGTGACCTGCTTGATGTTGATCCGTGTTTCCGCCCCAACATTCGGATTCTGGGAGTACACATACGCTTCGGGACCCAGCCCAATGCGAATTTCCAGCGTGACAATCTCTCCCACGGCTGCCGTGGGAGGCACGAGCCGCG
The DNA here is from genome assembly GCA_014584345.1 of Planctomycetota bacterium. Classification (GTDB taxonomy): domain Bacteria; phylum Planctomycetota; class Planctomycetia; order Planctomycetales; family Planctomycetaceae; genus Rubinisphaera. The sequence continues at coordinate 414,576 of JACTNB010000013.1, read as the reverse complement.
TGACAATTGTGGGTTCCAGCGAGGTGGGCGAATCCAGGCCCGGCAACAGGGATTTCCCTCCCAGCAGGTTTCCGGGCTGAGCTATTGCGTACGTGGGCATCAGTAGCCACGCGAGACAGATAATCCAACACCATGCCGACGACCGCTGCATCCGATTGATCATGGAACCACCCAACACCTGACGATAGAACCCCAGCATGAGCCCGAGGCATAATGGACATTCTCACCGCTGCGCTATAACGTCGCACACCATCGCGCAGAGTGCCTGCAGTGTACCCGATTCCGTATCCCCTGCAAATGGGATCTCCCGCCGGACTTGGAGGGACCAAATTCAGGACGTCCCCGATTTTCCTGCAGATCCTGCCTACAAAGTATCGATCGTTTCGCCTGGCAGGTCTGTGAAATGGGTTACAGTCCAGGAAATCCGGGGGACGGCGGACGTTTCCCGGCAACCTGGTTGCTCCGTGGAAAACGAGGCATTACGATGTCCATCTGGTACTTAGGACGAGACTGCGAAACGGAACAGGAGCACATCACTTGGATCGGGCGGTGAACATACGGATTGGCGAAGGACACGATCTGCATCGCCTGGAACCGGGATTGCCTTTGATCCTCGGCGGCATGGCAATTCCTCACACCCGCGGTGCCCGGGGTCATAGCGATGCCGATGTCTTGTTTCATGCCGTCACCGATGCCCTGCTGGGTGCACTGGCCGCGGGGGACATCGGCGAACTGTTTCCCGATACGGATCCGAAGTTTGCAGGGGCCGATTCCTCCCAATTTCTCGTAGCGGCTCGTGAGTTGATGCATCAGCGGGGCTGGCGGATTGCGAATCTGGATTGCACAATTTTTGCCCAGTTCCCTAAACTCTCTCCATTCAAGTTGGCCATCCGCGACAACCTGGCCCGGGTGCTGGGCTTGGAACCCGAACAGGTCAATGTGAAGGCCAAAACGGGGGAAAAGGTCGGCCCGATTGGGCGTGAAGAGGCCATCGCTGCGACGGCCTCCGTCTTATTGATACGCCCCTCCGGGGCATAATGCGGTCCGCGGGGATGGCAGGGAACGCCTTCAATGATGAAAGTCACGCGCAGAATTCTGGGGATCGACCCCGGCTTGACCCGGACGGGCTACGGCGTGGTCCATCGCGAAGGAGCCCGAGTGATGCTGGATGAAGGAGGCGTGATTGCCACCTCCACCAGCCAGACACTGGCCGATCGCATTCATGAAATTACGTCGGAAGTTCGGTCCCTGATTGCGGAGTGGCGTCCGGAAGTGATGGTGATTGAGCAGATTTTTTCGCTGGGGAAGAATCCCAAGAGTGCCATTCTGGTGGCGCACGTTCGCGGAGCCCTGCTGGCGACCGCCCGTGCAGCCGATATCCAGGTGAGACACTACAAGCCTACCCAGATCAAGAAACTCCTCACGGGAAACGGTCGCGCCAACAAGGAACAAATGCAAGAGGTGGTGCGAGCGGAACTCCGTCTCCGGGAAGTCCCTCGCCCGCACGATGTCGCCGATGCCCTCGCCATTGCCCTGTGTCACTTGCACACGCGCTGGAGCGATCTGGATGCCGCCTGAGGTCGCCCCTTTGGAGGGGATTCCCTTGCATGCCCTGCCTTGCGGGATCACAATCTTGCGGGATCATAATTTCCCGCGATTTCCCGCGTAACAGACATTCCTCGACCCAACCTGCTTCCCAAGACGTGAGTCTGCACATGACCTCCCCCGCCGTGCTGATTGGAGTTGTGACCGTTTCCGACCGGGCGAGCCGAGGGGAATACGAAGATCGGGGAGGCCCTGCGATACAAGACTATCTGGCCGAAGTGCTGCGGACGCCGCATCTCATCGAACCCCGCGTCATTCCCGACGAACTCGAAACGGTTGCGGAAACACTCCGCGAATTGGCGGATCGGCGGGGATGCTGCCTGATCATCACCACCGGAGGAACGGGGCCCGCCCTGCGTGACATTACTCCCGAGGCAACCGGGGACGTATGCGGCAAAATGCTGCCCGGCTTCGGGGAGCTGATGCGGCGGGTATCGCTGGAAAAAGTACCGACGGCGATCCTCTCCCGCCAGACGGCCGGCATACGCGGGCACAGCCTGATCGTCAATCTACCCGGCCAGCCGAAGGCCATCCGTGAATGCCTCGATGCGGTTTTCCCCGCAATACCCTACTGTATCGATTTGATCGAAGGCCCGTTTCTCGAAACAAATCCCGACCGCATGATCGCGTTTCGTCCGAAAAAATAGCGGCTTGCGGGCCTCGGCCCCTTGCGTTTGTTCGCGAACGCCCCTACGGCTTGGATACGCAGCGGTGCAGGGTCATCAGCGCGAATGCCGTGCCGTATGGCTGATGATAATCGTAAAGCGGATAATCCCACCACGAACCATCCTTCTCCTGCCGATCCAGCATCATGCGCGCCAGTGGACCTTGAAATCTCTTCTGTTCCGCCGGGGGAAGTTCCTCCAGGCAGAGGGCCGCGTAATAGTGGCCGTAGTAGTAGAAATAACCCGCCACGGCGAACCACGATTCGTGCGGGATCGGCTTTTTTCGCCCCAGGTCGAGCCAGCCGTTGCGCAGAATCAGCCGCTCCAGCCAGTCGCTCAGCACGGCATCCGTGATTTCCTCCCGCCCCCAGTACCGCAAGGCGATATTGCAGGCCTGGGAACGCCCCAGACTCCCCCCCGGGCGATTGACCGGATGCACGGGCTGGTACTTGAGATATTCACCATACAGATAGCTGAAGTCGCTTTTCTGCTGCCGCACCGTGGCATCAATGGCCCGCTGCACAACCGCCGAGGGAGGTTCGTACCCGCGTTCGCGGACCTTGTGGAAGGCTACCAGTCCCGAGGCATTCACAAAGCTGATGGAGTCGCTCGAAGGTCGCTTCGTCCCATAGCGGAAATCGTAATACCCCCAGCCCCCATCGACGGACTCGTAGCGCGTCAGCATGTCGAACTGCGATTCAATGGCACTGGCGATTTTTTCGAGCATTTCCGGATTCTGGGCGTGGCGATCGTGCATGCGTGCCAGGGCCTGCAGCGCGAAGGCATGCCCCCACACGTTGTACATCGCGATCTGGTCGGCTCGGCGCAATTCAGGCAGCGTCTCCAGCATCCACTGCTCCGCCCGATCGATGGCCGGGGTACATTCGGGGTGATCGGCTTCCAGCTCCAGCAAGGCCAGCAGACACAGGGCCGAGGTCCCCATGCGAAACGCATGGTGCGAACCGGGCACGGGCGCGTAGATATTCAAGCCCTTGGTACGCGTGGCGGATCCCCAATATCCGCGCTCGTGCTGGCTGGCCAGCAGAAAATCGAGTCCTCGCTGGATCGATGCATTGACCACATCGAGATTCAGCGGCTCTCGCAAGGAGGCCGGTATCCGTTCCTCCGCAGGGGAGGTGGAAGGCTGCTCCGCGGGCTTCGGTTCCTCGGCCCACGCCACCGTTAGACCGGCCAGAACGCAACCCGTGAACAGGCAGAATCGTTGCAGCGACCCTCTCATGCTGTCTTCCCCCTCGGTATCATGAAACCGCGTCGCCTGGCACCCTCTGCCACGCGACACTCCGTATGCTAGCAGAATTCTCGCGGGAAAACAGGGCCGTAAGCTTCACTCGGTCCCCGCCTCACAGCAGATCGCTGGCCAGTTCGGCCAAGGCGCTGCGTTCCCCTTTTTCCAGCGTCACGTGGGCATACAACGACTGCCCCACCATCCGGTTGATCAGATAGCTGAAACCGTTGGACAGGGAATCCAGATAGGGATGATCGATCTGGTGAATGTCCCCCGTAAAGACAATTTTGGTCCCTTCGCCCGCCCGGGTGATGATTGTTTTCACTTCATGGGGCGTCAGATTCTGGGCTTCGTCAACGATGAAAAAGATCCGCTGAAGACTCCGCCCGCGAATATAGGCCAGCGGAGTGATTTCCAGCTTCTTGCTGTCCAGCAGTTCCTGAATCTTGTCTCCCGCGTCCGTATTCCCCACCTCGTGTCGAATGACGGTCAGGTTGTCGTAGAGCGGCTGCATGTAGGGATCCAGCTTCGCCGCGACATCTCCGGGCAAATAACCAATATCCCGATTGCTGAGAGGCACAATCGGCCGGGCCAGCAGGATCTGGCGATATCGCTGCCGCAATTCCAAGGCCGCCGCCAACGCCAGCAGGGTTTTCCCCGATCCCGCCTTCCCCGCCAGCGTCACCAGCTTGATGTTGTCGTTCAGCAATGCCTTCAGGGCGAAGGCCTGCTCGGCATTCCGGGGAGATATCCCGTAGGTGGCCAATTTCTCGACACGGTGATAGCAGCCATCGTTTGAGCCGAATGTCGCCAACACCGATTTGGAACCGTTCCGGATAATGAAATTCTCGTTGGCGATCGGGTCGACTATCGGCAACCGTTCCACATCGGGAGTGACCGCCCCGTCTCCCGCGTAAAACTGATCCACCAGTTCGGAATCTACCCCCTCCACCAACCGCTTCCCGGTGTACAGCTTGTCGAAACTTTCGACCTTGTCGTTGCTGTAGTCCTGGGCCGTCAGACCGACCGCCTTGGCCTTCATCCGCAGATTGGTATCCTTGGTGATCAACACCACGGGACGGGGGGCTTCGTGCTGCTTCAGTTCCAGAGCCGTGTTCAATATCCGATGATCGGGCGAATCGTGCGATAGAATCGACTTCAACGATTCCCGCATCTGCCCCCCCAGCACCACCCGGATACTCCCCAGTTGCGGGCCCAGCGGTGCCCCGGACTCCGAAATGATGTCTCCAGTCAACTCGTCCAGTGTCCGCAGAAACTGCCGGGCCTGAAAGTTGATGTCCTCGTTCCCCTTCTTGAAGCGGTCCAGTTCTTCCAGCACCGTGATGGGGATGGCGATATCGTTCTCTTCGAATTTTCGGATGCAGCCCGCATCGTGCAGAATCACATTGGTGTCGAGGACAAAAACCTTGGAATTCGCAGAACGGGACGATTGTATCATGGGGCTTCCCTGCTCCGGTGGTGTGCGGTTTGTCATGCCTGCGGCTTTCCTAGTCTAATCAATCCCTTCATTCCCATGAAGCTCAATACCGGGAACCAAGACATTCTTCGCGGCATTTTCATCGAAGGAAAGTGCGGAAAATTGTGTTCAGGGTCTGTTCGGAAAGGCCCCCGCGGGATCCCGGCGAACTCTGGCGGAGCAGGAAATAGACATTTTTGCCTGCTTTTATTGTTAAAAAAACAAAATGTTCCCTGGAAGCCGGGGCGGGGGTTGGATAAAATTACTTTCTAGCCGATTATATCGCACTCCCCGCGGAACGGAGGGGGGAGTGCCCGGATGTTCACGATTCGCGATGAACAGACCCGAATTATCCGTCCTTCTCCCTTTGCCCATGCAGGGAGGAGTGCCAAGAAATGTTCGACAACTGACAAGAGGAGTATTGGAAACCATGGCATTGACTGTGACAGAAAAAGCCGCCAACGAAATCAAGCGGGTTCTCAGCGAACAGGATAAGCCGGAAACCACCGTGCTGCGTGTAGGGGTTCGGGCGGGGGGCTGCAGCGGATTTCAGTACAATCTCGCCCTTGACGACCAGTGCGACACGGCGACGGACGAAGTGTCCGAACAGCACGGCGTAAAAGTGGCCGTCGACAAAAAAAGCATGCTCTACCTGGATGGCACCGTCATCGATTATTACGACGGGCTGGAAAAGCGGGGATTCTCCTTCGAAAACCCGAATGTTGTCAAAAGCTGCGGTTGTGGCAGCAGTTTCCAGGCGTGAGCCCCGGGCAACACGTGCCACAACTCGACGGAACCCGATCTGTTTAGAACAGTTTGACGCATGCGTCAGCAGATGAGGGTCGCCACGCACATTGAACAGCAGCCAGCGGAGTTTCTCGGCGAGAGAAGCTCCGCTTTTTGTTTTGCCGCTCCGGCGGATTATGTCGACTCGCCTGGAATTCCTCCCGGCATGCAGCCGCTACCCTCGCGGGACGAGGCGTTTCAGGCCAGGATTTCGCCGACGACCTGCCCCCCATCCGTGCCGGTGAGGCGATGTGGCCTCCCCGCATGCGTGTAGGTCAGTTGGTCGTGAGGCAAGCCGAGCAGATGCAGAATCGTGGCGTGCAGATCACGGAAATGTACTTTCCCCTCGACCGCGCGGGAGCCGGTTTCATCGGTTTTGCCATGCACGTATCCCGCTTTCACGCCTCCCCCCGCCAGCCAGAATGTGAAGCCGCGATGATTGTGCCCGGTTCCATCCTTACCATCCTCGGGAACCAGTCCCGGTCGACCGAACTCTCCCCCCCAGACCACCAGGGTTTCGTCGAGCAGTCCCCGGAGTTCGAGGTCTTCCAGCAGGGAGGCGATAGGGGCATCCACGGCGAGGCAATTCGCGGCGGTATCGGCACGATGCGTGGTGTGCTGGTCCCAACTGCCATGGTTCAGTTCAATGAAGCGGACGCCCGCTTCCGCGAAGCGTCGCGCCAACAGGCACTGCCGACCAAAATCGCTCTGCTTGCAGCCTCCCGAGGCGACCTGTTTGCCCACGCGATATTTTTCGAGGGTGGCGGCGGTTTCCCCGCTCAGATCAAGCAGTTCAGGGGCCGTTGCCTGCATGCGATATCCCAGTTCCATCGATTCAATCACCGCTTCGAGGCGGTCATCATGCGGGCGGAGTGCCGCGTGTTCCCGGTTCAGCGTTTGAATCAGATCGACCTGCCGTCGCTTCCGAGCCAGGCTCAGATGTTCCCCCCGGATATTATGAATGGTGGCCTGGGTCATGTCCTCGCCATTCACGCCGATCGGCGTCCCCGCGTACACGGGAGGCAGGAAGGCGCTGGAGTAGACCGTCGGCTTCGATGTATTCAAGCTGATGAACCCCGGAATGTCCTGATTTTCCGTTCCCAGGCCGTAGGTAATCCAGGCACCCAGGCTGGGACGCTCGCGGAGACGATCCCCCGTGTGCAGTTGCAGGAACGATTGCGCATGATTACCCGTGTCGGCATACATGCCATTCAAGACGCACAGTTTGTCTGCATGCCGCGCCGTTTCCGGCATCAGGTCCGAAATCCACATGCCCGATTCCCCGCGCTGCTGAAAGGGCACGGACGATCCGGGATGCTTTTTCTCGGTGGTTTGCGGCTTGTAGTCGAACGTATCCATCTGCGCGGGGCCGCCGCTCATGCACAGAAAGATTACCCGCTTGGCCCGGGCGGGCAGCGGAGGGGCCTGCTGGCTCAGGTTCGCCGTCTCGCTGGCATGGGCGGCACCGCACAGCGCGTTTAACGCCAGGGCGCCAAAACCACAGGAGGTTGACTGCAGTACCGCTCGTCGAGAGTAGGGAATCATCGTGTCGGTTCCTCGAAGGCCATCAGTCCACATAGCGGAATTCACTGCTCGCCAGGTAAGCCTGGCAGATTGTAGACCACGTAAAAAGTTCCTGGGACAAGGGAGCCTCGTCCGTGGCAGCCCCCTCGCTCGTCAATGTCCGATACAATTGCAGCGTCGCCTCCAGTTCCACCGGGTTCGGTTCCCGATTGAACACGCGGGAGAACAGCCAACGGCAGCGCATCTCGGGTGGCGAACCGGCTTGGGTCAACGCCAGTTGGGCCAGCTTGGCCGACTGCTCCACGACAAACGGGTTGTTGAGCAGAAACAGGGATTGCGTCGGCAAGGTGGATTCGTTCCTTTGCCCCTGGGGGCGCAGGGCATCGGGCAGATCGAACGCGGCCAGTTCCGGCGGCGGAGAATTTCGCAGCAGGCACAGGTACACACTGCGATGCCTGCTTGGCTGATGCAGGCTCCCCTGCTTGTTGACCAGTACATCCAGATGCTGGATGATCGAACCCTGTCCCGGCTCGAAATTCAGTTCTCCCGACACGAACAGCATGCTGTCGCGCAGCGATTCGGCATCCAGCCGTCGTCGTCGATGCCGCGTGTACAGGCGATTGTCCGGGTCTGCCTCGAACAGCTCCTGCGCGCAAAAACTGTCGAGCTGATACGTGCGACTCAGCACTATGGCCCGGATCAGCTTTTTGATTGACCAGCCCTCCGCCTGGAAGCGGGTCGCCAGGTGATCCAGCAACTCGGGATGCGAAGGTTCCGCGCCGAACAGACCAAAGTCGTTCGGGGTGGAAACGATGCCCTGCCCAAACAGATGCAGCCAGATCCGGTTGACCATCACCCGCGATGTTAACGGATGATCGCCCCGTGTCAGCCACTCCGCCAGTTCCAGCCGCCCGCTCCGTGCTTCATCGATCAGGGGCGGTGGGGTCGAAGTCTGGCAGGCCGAAAGAAACCCGCGGGGCACTTCGGGCCCCAGCTTCGTCGATTCTCCCCCAACGTTAATTTTGCAGTTCTGGATTTTTTCCTTGTCCCGTACCCCCATCGCCTGGGCCGGGATCAGCTTGGGTGACTTGTCTTTCTGCGTGTCGGCACTCTTCCCCTCGGCCTGGGGATCGGTTACCGGCTGGTTTTCTCCGGCTGCGGGTTGCGAGGCTGCGTCTGCCGCCGCGGATGTTGGGGCATTCAAATGGGCCGCCTGCAACTGATGCAGCGGCGTGGGTGGAGCCGTCAGCTTTTCGTTGGCAGCCAGTCCCCACATCGTTTCGGTGCTCAGAAAGATCCCGGCCAGGGCGTAAAAGTCCGCCGTCGGAATGGGATCGTGCTTGTGATCGTGGCAGCGGGCACATGCCACGCTCAACCCCAGTAGACCCGTGGAAATAACGTCGATCTGGTCGGTCACCACGTCCATGTCGAAATTTTGGTTCATTGCCTTGGCGGGTTTCGATCCCAAGGCCAGAAAACCGGTGGCGATCAACTGGCGATCCCGTGCCGCGGGATCATCCGCAGCCAACAGGTCCCCTGCAATCTGTTCGGTGATAAAACGATCGTAGGGGACGTCGTCGTTGAAGGCTTGAATCACGTAATCGCGATACCGCCAGGCATGGGGGAATGTCGGATTCCGGCTCAAGCCGTCGTTCCCGTTCGATTCTCCATACCGGGCCACATCCAGCCAGTGCCGCCCCCAGCGTTCCCCAAAGTGAGGCGAGGCAAGCAAACGATCCACCAACGCCTCGCGGGCCGCCCCCCCCTGTTCCCGATCGGCGGCGATAAAGTCCTCCACTTCCTGCCGCGTGGGGGGCAAACCGATCAAGTCGAAATACAACCGCCGCGCCAGCACAGCCGAGGACGCATCCCGCGTGGCCTGCACTCCCGCTTCTTCCTGACGCTTCAATACAAAATGATCCAGGGGATCGCGGGGCCAATCCGTCCGCGACACCGTGGGAATGGATGCTGATATCACGGGGGAAAAGGACCAGTGCGGAGATTCCGCCAATTCATCCCCGGGAGCCTGAGCCGCGACCGAATCGCGCGGATCGGGGGCTCCCATCCTGACCCACTGGGCAAAATCGTTGATGATCTGCTCGGAAAGCGGGGCGTCGGGCGGCATTTCGAGGCCTTCGTACCGTAACGCATCCATCAGTAGGCTTTCCTCGGGTGACTCACGCGACAACGCCGGCCCCGACTGCCCGCCACTCCACATGCTGGCACGATCGTCCAGCCGCAGTTTACCTCCCAGTTCCTTCGATTCGACCGAATGGCAGGTATAGCAGTGCTGCACCAACACCGGACGTATTTTGCTTTCAAAGAACTTTCGCTGTTCAGCGGAGATTTCGGAGGAGGCTCCCGGTTCCGCGGCGAGAATGAACGAGCCCGATGGCAAATACATTATCGCGCACACCATCCAGGCGAGGTGGCGGTTCCTCGGGAAAAAGCGGCGGAGGTCGCAGTACTGGCAGGAAGACAAAAGTCACCTCGGCAGGGGGAGATTCTGGCAGGTGTTCAGGGAGGGAGATTGTTCACTGCTTCTTTACCATCGGAGTGTAACACAAACAAACTTGGATGTGTCCCCCCAATTCCCAGTTTTTTCACGATTTTTCGCGGATCGTGCAGCCGGGAAAAATCCCGTTCCGGCGGGGATCGGGGGTGCGAACCAGCCACCCGCGAGGCCGGTTCGCACGAAATATTTCTCGATTTCCCGGTCGAAACGGGCTTTTCTGGACGGAATTCCGCCTCGTCAACAAACTCCGCGAGGCTCCCGCCCCGCCATTCCTCTATGGGAGTGGAATGGTGCGCAGATGGAGCACTCCCTCTTCGGGTTGCACGAGAATCACGGCGTGAGTGTTGTTCAGCTTGGCAAGCTGAACAACGTTTTGCAGATCCGCCAGTGTTTCAAAGGATTGACCGGCTGTTCCGCCGCCTCGAACCGGTTCGGTCAGCGCGTGGCTGTCGATCTGCTCGGTGCTGATTTTCATTACGCCCCGGGCCGTATTGGCGGACAGCAGCCAGGTTTTGCCTCCCTTTTCGTACACGATCATGTCGATGGGCCGATTGCGATTTCCCAATTCCGCAACGGTTGTGCCCGTCAATTTTTCGTTTTGTTTGATTCCTTCCAGTGGGAATTTCACCAGCGGCGTGCAGACAAAGCCCGCCAGAATGTTCGGTTCGCCATTGATCACCAGGGGCACAACGGTTTGGGCCAGGGCATAATTCTCCGAACGTCCATGAGCCGCGTGGTAGATTTCAATACTGGTTCCCCGATCAATTTGCTGAAACGGGAAAGGAATCGCCCGGACTGCCGCCGGTGCCGAGGCGGAAACGGCGCCCGCCACGATCAGTTCACCATGCGCCCAGGCCAGGTCGGTAATGGAATTTGGGCGGTTATTCACTCGGCGGGTACCGACTTGAACTTCCTTGTTCTCCGGCGCGTCGGGCAGCACGATTTTCGAGTGGGGAATGTTGCCCAGCGCGACTTCACTCAGTTGTCCCGCGGGATCAATTTTCACCAGGGCCGGGGCACGTCCGCGGACTGCTACAGCCAGAAACAGACTGCCCGTTTGCGGATTCGCCTTGATGTCGCGGATGGTTGCCTGTCCTCCCACCAGCGAGGAAATTTTCTGGTCGAGATTTTCCACCTGATGGCGGACCTGGGCCGGTTCCCCCAATTTGTCTTCCGCCACGATGGCGTAAATTGTGGCCGCCTGGGGATCGGCGATAAACAACAGACCGGACGGTCCAAATTCCAGCGGTCCCACCGAGGTCAATTCCAGCGTGCCCGGCTTGAGGTTGTACAGATTCTCCTGGGCACCAGCCACGGACCAGCCAGCCAGAATCGCCGTTGCCAGCAACAAACTTGGGATTTTCATCACACGGGCTCCTGATTGAATATCGATGTTCCCCCCCTCTCACAAGACTTTGATCCTACACGCCCTCCACGCGGTTCGACAAGCATTTTCACAAGTCCGACCTGGAAATTGACATACTTTCGTCATCGTAATGCCGCCGCGTTCCACCACACGCGGCCCCGGTCTGAAACGCCAAACTGTTCTCTTTGCAGCCGCGAGGTCACTTCGATCCGGTTGGCAACCGCCCGCGAATCGATGCGGACACCTCCGATCAGCCCCACCATGACCCCTCGCGCCCCCTTGCGGTGCGTTGCCGCGGAAGGGACAAACTTCGGCACGGGATAAGTCGTCAACGGCAGACGCGTCTCGTCGAGCAGCAAACTCGGTTTCCAGGTGATGCCCGCTGCGACGCGGCGCTGTTGAATCAACTCCGCCAGCAGGGCCATGTCGTACAAATTCTGCAACGCGGCAAACTCCGGGGAGACATCACACAGCGCTTCGAAGTGTTCGGTGAACAGTTCGGCAAATTTCTCCGTGCTGCGGCGGGTGTAGGCGGCATCACTGCGGCGGCCCTCCGTATCGGCGATCTCTTCCTGTGAAAGCAGTTGCGCCCGCGGGCCAGTAATACGGAAAAGGGTGTGGTCGGTATTCGTCTCCAACGGCTGATAGCAGGGTGCAAACCACCATCGCTGCAGGCTGTTCCCTTGTGCCGCCAGCAAGGCCAGGTGACTGCGAACCTGTCTCACGCCTGAAGGTTCCGTCCCCAAGGCAATACGTTTCATGCGATAGTCGGCATGCACAAGCGTCAGCGCGAAATGCGAGTTGGCCGGCACTCCCCAGACGGTCACCACCTGATTACCGAGCACCAGTCCCATCTGGCGATACCGCTCGCCCGCGACCTGTGGCGTAACCGGAGTGGAGTTGGCCTGAATGTAACGCTGCAGCCGCGCGGTGTTTTCCTCCGTGGGGTCGATGGAACAGCCCAGCCAGGTTTGCCCCTGGGCATTGGCCCGCAAGGCCACCAGCAGGTCTTCTAACAGCAGAGGCGGGCGTCCACTCGTCAGTCCCACCAGACGCCCACCCTCCATCGCCGGGGCAAACCCTTCCGCGGGACCGGCAATCAGAATGTCGTTCCGTTCGGCATCGAAGAGCACGTACTCGAGCCGGTGGATCCCTCCCAGCAAAAGCAACTCGGCGGGAATCGGTTCTCCCGCCGAAGTGAGCCGCAACAGGTCCACTTCCAGATTCCTCAAGGAAAACATCCGTAACGGAGTTTCGACAATCAACTCGGCTGAAAGTCTCTCCTCGGCGAACTGCTGCCGCAACCGCTTCGCCTGGGAGGCTTGCATGGGCTTCAGCGGGGCATCCCGCAGTATCCCCTCGGGATCGATTACGATGCCGCCAAATTGATTCGCCAGGCCCCCGCCCGCGCCCCCGGTTCCGGCTCCGGGTGCTCCAAAACCGCCGAACTGGGCCAGTGCGGAACCAGTCGGCATGCTCCCGTTCAGGCAGGCCCCCAACAGTATGACATACACGTATTTCATCGGGCGTTTCTCCCAGGCAGACATGGCGCCGCGCCACTCCGGCCCCCCGTCTGCAAATAGGAGGCTCCGTTCAGAATTGCCGCAAAACACGGTGGCGTCAAGCTGGGCTCTATTAGCGTGCCCGGGAAATCAGGATTCCCGTCGCGCTAGCCCAGGCATGCCGGAAAACGAAAGTCCAGCGGCATTCCGGTGCCGACGCGGGGATTCGGTTTAGTCGCGCCCTCGAAAATTCCGAAAATTATTTTATCGCGAGACTCCCCAGCCCCGCTTCCCTGTCATTAGAATCGAGCAGGGGTACTTCGTGCCGAATCCGTGCCCGAATTGCATCCGGGGAGGAGTGATTGCGTTATGGCGTTGTATGAAATCGAGACGACAGCCCACATTATGATCAGCTGGGCTGAATCGGAACAACAGGCCCGCGAACAGGCCCAGGAGCATTATCCCGAGGAGGATGTGCTGCGGATTCGCAAGCGCCCACGGGATTCATGGGTGATTTCCAAGCGTCTGCTCGGCCTGGAAGGAAACATCAACCCTTGCGATACCGCACGGGAATGCCTGGCCCGCGCCAGCGGAGACAAGGTCCACGCCATTCGACTCTACATGATCGACACGGGGGCCGATCTGCACGAAGCCCAGCGGGCCATCGAAGCCAACATGTCACTCGGCTGGTAGTAAATCGCTCGGCTGGAGGCGTTGTCCCCAGTCGCTACGACACCCCCTCCGCGACGGTCCCCGACCGGTTGCCTTCGCTTACTCCGCCGCTGAGGAAGGCCTCGGCCAGTTCTCGGCGGCAATTTCCCGCAGCAGGGCGGTCAGGTCGAACTTCACATAGGGTCGCTCCGCCGCGGGCCGTCGATGGTCGGCATTGGCTACCAGCAACGTCCCCTGTTCGGGGATAAACAACACGTTGTGCAGATTCGATTCCATCGCGACGGGACGGCTCATCAGCCAGAGGGCCGTCTGTTCGTCGATGTTCCCGTGCTTCTCCAGAATCCGTCCCCGCAACGTTTCCAGTCGCTGACCTGCCGAGAGTGCCAACGTATCCACAATCCCCGGCCCCAACAGTTCGTGCCCCTGGCCGGGCTGAATAAATTCGATCGCCTGGGGAGTTGCCGCCACTCCCACCGCCCGCCGCCGGGGAATCGAGGTTGCACCGCCGTCCGCGACAGCGTTTGTCAATGGTTTCGTACCCGTTGCTTCCGCCGGTTTAACTCCCTTTGCTTCCGCCGGGATTACTCCCTTTGCTTCCGCCGGTAATAATCCCTTTGCTTCCGCCGGTAATAATCCCTTTGCTTCCGCAAAGACAAAATAATACTCGCAGGTGCGGGGGTTGTTGGTCCACAGGGCCATTACGTCTTCCAGGGAATGGCATTCCTCCAGCGCGCGGCGCATCAGTGTGGCCATGGGGACGCCGTCCCATTGACCTTCGCCGCGGCCGCCCATTTCTCCCAGCGAGATGCCTTCGGCATTCATGCCCGAAACCGAACCGGTGAAGCCGCCGTAGCCCACGTTCACGAAGGGAATTTTTCCCTCGGGAGCCACCACGAACGTGACGGCGGCGTCCTGCAGTCCTATCGTGGTCATGTAGTCCAGCACTCGGCCGTGATACAACACGCCGTCGCGCGTGGCGGTATCGAACACCGCGAATCCCGAACAGTGAAACAACTCCGGAAAGACATTCAACACCTTGATCAATTCGGGATCCCACCCCAATTCCCCGGCCATGGCAGTCAACTCACGTTGATGGTCTGCGGGTATGTGAGGTTCCAGGCGGGTGTAGGCCTCTTCCAGATCATGACGGAACCAGCGGCCCGTCCGAATCGTCTGCACGGTGCCGAAGGAGTACAGCACGGAGTCGAGACATCGTGTCGCCTCCTCCCGCAGCAGCCGGGCATGGGCAATCCCCATCTGCTCGGGCGTCCCCTTCAGCATCACCAGCCGTTGCCCTTCCACCCAGCGGAGTTCCCCCTGTTCGGTGCGTGCGGGCTTACGCACCGGATTTGTCAACCGCGGAGCCGGCGACAACACCGCCAGCGCCCGGCGGACTCCCCGCGACAACTGCCGCTCCAACTCCGCGCGTTTCAGCGGAACCTGTCGCGATTGCGAGGCAATTTCCGGAGCATGCGACGGCCCAGGCCCCAGCGACACCGCCGCTTCCCAGTCCGGGCCGGATAGCTGCATCCGCCAGGTCTCCCCGGGTGCAGCCGACACATCCACCGTGGCCGATTCCAGGGTGATCCCGTTTTCCAAACGCCAGGCCCGCTGGTCGGCCTGGTATTCGAGTTTGACGAGCGGGGCCAGCACGTAGGGCCACAGTTTCGGCGAACCTTTCAACATCGGCAGCCAGAGACTTGCCAGGGAATCGGCATGGATCAGTTGCCGGGTGAGATCCCGCGGATCAAGGTGATCCTGCTCCGCGGCAGGTCCCGTGCCGACAAATTCGACCTGATGCACGGGCAGCACGAGGATTGTCTGGTCGGCCCGCCGCCGAATTTCCACGGCATAATCGGCATGCAGACAACGAAAATCAAACTCCTCGTTCCCCCAGCGAACCACCTCGATCGTTATGGGATGCCGATGTTTCTGAATTGTTGCCTGCAGTTCGGCCCGCAGGGTGTAACTGTCTCGGTCGCCCCGCAAGCAGGCCAGCACCGGTTCCAGTTCTTTTCCCAGGGAGAGCCAGGGATTCTCCGCTGCGGTTGCCCGACCGGTGAACCCCGTCAACAGCAGTCCCCCGATCAGCAGAAACAAAGCCAGGCGGAAGGGGCGTGTGATCGCAGCAGCCATGGTGTTTTCCTTGTGCCAGGGAACCCGCGCGGAAGAGATGTTGGAAACAGCCTAGTCCGGAATTCCATGCAGGTCAATAAAACAACTCGACGGAAGGGGTTCGACCGCGGCACGGCTTCGTACACAAAACACGATTCGCGATCATCCGGGGCGGGCCGGGGTGGTATCCGCCATCCATTCGGCACGCAGACACGTACTTGCATCACCATGTTTTAGCAACTGCACATAAGAATGGATTGATTTCTTCGCGGTGAGGAATTACCCTTACGGAATTCGAGCTTGGTTCCGCAGAGTCTCTGTCGTGGGAGCCGCAGGGCCATCTGCCTGTATTCTATTATTGTTCAAAGGAATCCGTCATGAAACAGCCTGTTCGTTTGCGTTCCCGAAGTGCTTTCACCCTGATCGAGCTGCTGGTCGTTATCGCGATCATCGCCATATTGGTCGCGTTGCTGCTTCCCGCGGTGCAACAGGCCCGCGAAGCCGCCCGCCGCAGCAGTTGCAAAAACAACCTCAAACAATTGGGCCTGGCCCTGCACAACTACCACGA
Organism: Planctomycetota bacterium; assembly: GCA_014584345.1. Classification (GTDB taxonomy): domain Bacteria; phylum Planctomycetota; class Planctomycetia; order Planctomycetales; family Planctomycetaceae; genus Rubinisphaera. Next base: position 398,535 of record JACTNB010000013.1, on the reverse strand, counting down.
CACCTACAACGTCTTTCCCCCCGGGTATGTCAACCAGTTCGACACGGTGCCGACTGATGGGGGAACTTACAGTACCGCCGTTGGTGCGGAACGTTCCGCCTGGGGTTGGGGCGCTTACATTCTCCCCAATATGGAACAAAGCGCGCTGTTTGATACGTTGCAAGTGGGCAACATCCGTATCAAAAATGCCATCACTGCCGGTGGTCCGCAGGATCGACTGGCCGCGATGACGAATCCGATTGCCACCTACCGTTGTCCTTCGGATACGGCTCCGGATGTCAACACTTCGAAGGTCCTACAGGATTCGACTGGTGCGGGGCGCAGTCTCGCGACATCCAATTACATTGCGGTCAATTCCAGTCGCCGCTGGCATACCTCTGCAGGAGCCTGGGTGACAGGTCCTGGAGAGGCTCAGTTGAATCAGTGGGGAGGAGGTCCGGATGCAACCCGGTCGCCGAATGGGATGTTCTGGCGAAACTCCAAAGTCCGTATGCGAGATATCACGGATGGGACCAGCAACACCTTGATGGTCGGTGAGCGAGCTTGGGAAGTCGCCAATCCCGTCGGGACACCTTTTGCGTGCCGCGCCGGGGTAGTATTTGGCGAACAGATCACAAACGAACAGTCGGAGGTCCATCGTGGTTTAGGAGCAACATCAAGCCCCTTGAACTATGCAAACGGCAATTGTAATAAAGGATTCTCCAGCCAGCATAAGGGTGGTGTGCAGTTTGTGCTTGCGGATGGCAGTGTTCGTTTCCTCTCGGAAAACATCAACTTCAACAGTGAATTCACTGGTGGGACAAATGCCGTGGATACTACGCTGGAACGACTTGCCTCTCGCAATGACGGACAAGTAGTCGGCGAATATTAAAACAAAGTTCCACAAGGGAAAAAAGGAGACTGCTCACGTGGTCTCTTTTTTTGTTCCCTTGAGGAAATGGGCTTTGCATGCTTTCTTCCTTTTCGAGTTTTCTAAAATCAAGGTCTGATTTCATGGCATCCGTTTGCAAATACTCAGTCTTTGCCATACTTGCAGCTTGTCTAGGTTGTGGTGGTGGTGGAGACGTTCCAAAACTGGGAAGCGTCACGGGAACAGTAAAAATCGATGGCCAACCCGCCCCCAATGTGATGGTAAACTTCACACCCGTCGACGGGGGGCGTCCCTCGTCCGGAGTGACTGATAGCAGCGGCGTTTACAAGTTGACCTACAGTTCCAGTGACATGGGGGCTGTTTTGGGGAAACATACCGTAAAAATTGACAACCATGTTGATTACGACATGAATGCCGTGGGAGCACCCATGGAGGTCAAGGATGGGAAAGTAACCAAGGACTACGCCAAGCTGAAAAAAGAGGTCGAGGTCAAGGCAGGCAGCAATACCATCGATCTCGAGTATCCATAACGGTTGCTTGTGACACAAAAACCCGACACAACGCGCGGGACGGGCCTCCCGGAAAGGAGGCCCGTCCCGTTTGCATTGTGCCGGTGCATCACGGCCAGCGCGTGCCGCTGTCGCGGAATTTGGCAACGGGGCGATCGTACAGATAACCAATGCTGGTCAGTTCCTGATACGGGGCCAGCAGGGCAATTTCCGCGCGGTGGTACAGCCCGAGTTCCACTCCCTCGAGCTCATCGAGCGTGGGGTAGATCTCGGGGGATATCCGGTACAATTCCCCCTCGATGCTCCGCCCGTCGGGGTCGGCGACCAGGGCGGGATATTCGCCGCAATCGTACAGGCGATATCGAGCCGCCGTGCGGGCAACTCCCACGAATTGCTGCGTCCGCAGGGCAAAGGCACGACAATGGCCCCGCTTCAGGGTGCCGTAAACGAAAAGATAGTCTTGCATGCAGTCCCTCTCGGGCGCGGCTAGCCCACATTTCTCGCCCGGGTCAATAAAACTGGATGCTGACTTCAACGAACTAGCCGCGCCCGTGAGGAAGCGGGCCAGACTGGGGCTCGGTTTTTTGCAATACATTGCCAGAATTGATGTTGTGTCCAAGGAATGTTCCTCGGGAACCGCCCGCGTGGCCCGCTTCCTCACGGGCGCGGCTAGTTTTTCAGACACTTTCGAGACATAATTTTCCGCACTGGCAACCCTGTGAGAAATCCGGGCTAGTTCGTCAATGTCAGCAATCCTGTATTATTGACCTGTGTGAGAAATTCGGGTGCCTCAATCATCACTCCCATCAGGTCCCGGTTTCCACAAGATTCAGCAGGGTGCGAAGCATGACCCCCGTCGCTCCCCCTTCCCGGTACGGTTTACTGTCCTGCAGAAAAGCCGGACCCGCGATATCGAGATGAATCCAGGGGGTATCGGCGACAAATTTTTCCAGGAATTTTGCCGCGGTGATCGCACCGCCCCAGCGAGATCCCACGTTCTGGCAATCGGCGACTTCCGAACGGAGCTGTTCGCCGAAGGAATCGCACATCGGCAACTGCCAGACCTTCTCGCCCACGCGGTTTGCCGCCTGGAGAAACTGGTCGCACCATGCCTGTTGATTCGTGAAGACTCCCGTGTAGTCTTCCCCCAGGGCGACCACGCAGGAACCGGTCAACGTCGCCACGTCGATCAATTTCTCGCAACCTTCATCGACGGCGTAACACAGGACGTCGGCCAGCACCAGCCGACCTTCCGCATCGGTATTCAAGACCTCGATGGTCACGCCATTCCGCGCGGTCAGCACGTCTCCCAGACGGTAGGCCCGGCCACTGATCATGTTTTCCACCAGTCCCATGTATCCCCGGACATTCACCGGTAGCTTGAGCGCCGCGATCGCCTGCATCACGCCCAGCACGGTCGCCGCGCCGGACATATCGGATTTCATAGTTTTCATGCTGTCGCTGGGCTTGAGCGACAGTCCCCCGCTGTCGTAGGTGACCCCCTTGCCGACCAGCCCCGTAAAGGCCGCGTCTCCCCCGCCGCGATATTCCAGAACAACCATGCGTGGCTCGAATTCAGATCCCCGCGCGACTGCCAGCAGAGAGTGCATTCTCTCGGCGGCGAGTTGCTGCTCGTTGAAAATGCGGCAAGTCAATCCCGAGTGGCTGACGACCTGGGCGGCCCGATCGGCAAAATTGGCCGGGTTGACTTCGTGCGGACTGCGATTGATCAACTCCCTCGTCAGATTCATGGCGCGTCCCACGATTTCCCCACGCTGCACCGCGTGTTCGGGAGCATCGGCCTGGGTTACCAGCGTGACGGCGCGATACGGATGCCGCTTCTGTTCCGCCCGATAGATTCCCTGGCCCTGGGAGGCGAGCAGAACTGCCGTGACCGCGTCCTGAATTCCCGAGGCCCCGCAGTCCGGCAAGAACCAGACTGTCTCGCGATCTGGCTGATCGGAGAGGGCTCGGGCAGCCGTGGAAAAACAGCGAAACTGCTGTTCCCTCCCACGGCTATCGTCGGAATTCGTACCCCATCTAACCAGCAGCACGCGCGGCAGTCGAGCGGAATCCAACCCATACACCTTGCGAACTTCGCCGGGCTTTTCGGGTAGATCCCCCGCAAGCTGGAGTTTTTCCACGAGCCGGACCAGCTCGACGGGTAATTCTGGCGGGAGCAGAGGCTCCGTGGTCCCCCCGAGAAACACAACCGCCCAATCGCAGGACGAATCCGGATTCCATGTCCGCGTAGCCTGAATTTTCATCTGCCGTTATCCCATCCGATATCTGTATGGATCCCCAACACACGGTGATTCCCCAAGCGTATTTTTGCAGGTTTGCCGGGGAACCGCCAGTGCGGCAGTTGCTGGACGAGAATTCACGTCAGGCCGAAGCGTTACTCCGGGAGGCGCGCGCCAGCAAGGCTCCCGCGGCACAGGCCAGGGCGAGTCCGGCCCAGCCCAGGGCGAACGGCAACAGGGCGAACAGCAGCAGTCCCGTCAGTGCCAGGCAGCCAGCGAGCAGGCGTGGCTGCTCGCCACGGGCAAGCCTGGGGAGTCGTGGCAGCAGCCAAAGCACCAGGGCTGCGATCAGCAAGCCCCAGACGAGTCCGGCGATGGTGCGCGACAAATCGCGCGGGCGGACGTCGATGGTCAACTCAGGCTGACCACCCACCTTCGCGAAGACCTGCGACTGTTCGAGCAGCGGAATTTCAACGGGCAACGACAGCCCGCCGACCGAGGTCCAGCCTTCCGGTTCCGATTCGGGCAAGCCGGCCTGGATGGCATTGAAATCCGTTAACTGTTCGGTTTTCAACCCGTCCGTGTACCAACCCGCGCGCTGGGGGAATTCCACTCTCCCCCGGTGCTTGCCTGACTGCGGTTGTTTCTGCATCGGTTCCGTCACGGGACCGGTGGGGGCCTGCGGCTTAGCCTGCTCCTGTTGGGCCTGGCGGTTCAGGAGGGTATTCTGACGGATGTTTTCCTCGAGTAGTTGGCGGCGGTTTTCCTGCAGTCGCGAGCCGCTGTCTTCCTTGTCGGTCTGCCGCTTGAAGTTTTCCGGGCGGGCAGGCGCGGTGGTGGATTCCGGGGCCTGGATGCGCTGTTCGGCGGACGAAAGCCCCGGAAGCGGCGATGCGTCCTGCTGGATGTATTGAAAGGATTGCTGTTGTTCGAGTTGCTGGTCGCTGACCGCGCCAGTGTTTTTCAGCAGGATTTCACGGTTTTGCTGTTCCACGAAGGCACGGCCCAGGGATTGCAACGCTTCGGGGCTTGCCGCACCCGCTTCCGCCTCTCCCAGTTTTTCAAGTTTGTCCCTGGCTTCCTGGAGGACCTGGGCCTGCTGTTCCTGGATCTGGACACCCAGCAGGGAGGAGTCGTAATAGTGGTGGATCTCATCGGTCAACTGCCGTAGATTGTCGGCTGCCTGCTTGCGTTGCCTGTAGGATTTGCTGCTGAGTCCTACGATCTGAGAAAGTTCGTACACTTCCTGCAGGCGATTCGTGACTTCCAGGCGTTGTACCTCCTGGGTGCTCGAAGGGCTCATGTTCGTGCCGCTCCCTTCAACCAGTTTCACGGCCAGGTTATCGGGAGTGCTCAATTGCCAGACCGTATGCTGGACCGGTATGCCGTATTCCTCGGAGGCTTCGCGCGGGAGGATCGCAGGCCGCGGCAGGGCAATCCGCCGGTTACTCCAGCGCGGGGCGAAAGGTGTTTCCAGCCGGCCTTCGAGCACGATCTGCACCGGGAACGCCAGCGCGGCCGCCCCGCTGGCGGGGAGGGGAATCAACGTGATCTTCTCCGCGGCGATCTGGCGGGAAACGACCCGCGCGGGACTGCCGTCCACGAGCACAGACAACACTTCCGCGCCGGGCGGGAGTTGCACGGGCAGAAATTGCCGCTGCCGGTTCTTGACGTGATAAATCGCCCGGGTACGCCAGTGACCCGCACCGTCGATCACGGTGGTGAGTTCGGCCAGGGAAATGGTGGCGGGGGGGGATTCCTGTTGTGTGAGTCGTTTCAGTTCCCATTTCGGCTGCTCGGTTCCGGAGATTCTCAGGATATCCATGGCCTGGCGCACCATGTCCGGTGGAATCTGAATGGGAAGTTCCTGGGCCTCGACCCGCAACGGATCGAGGTTCGCGACGGCTTCCAGGGGTTCGCGTCCCAGATTCACCAGCACGGCATAATGTCCCTGGGTTTCCAGGGGAACGGAATTCGTGGTGGCCTGGGCGGGCCCGGTTTCGAACCGCAGCAGGGGGACCGTCACCATTCGATCCTCGGGCCGGGGGAGGGAGACAACGGCATTCACGAAAAACCGGTGATCCCGGGGCGTCTTCGATTGAATACTCCACAGGAGTTGACCGTCGCCCCAGGGGGTCGTGCCGACATGGCGAATCTGTTCCGTCGAGAACGAAATGCGTCCCGCCATCCAGGCCGGGCCGGAAAAGTAAAACAGATCCGTTGCCGCGCTGGTAATGGTCCAGTCGAAGGACAGGCCGTAATCGAGAGAGGCATCGGTGACGGCAATCACCGTGACCGAATTCGCCTTCACCTGGGCCTGTTGCCGCCGCAGGGAAACCACGACCGGCGCGGGTTCCGCGGCCTGGCTGGTCAACCCGAAGCGAATCGGGAAGCGGGCCATGTTTTTGAGCGGCGCGGGCAGACGTTCGGGTTCGATCCCCTGCCAGCCCGGGGCCTGGTCGAGCACCACCCCCAGTGTTTCCGCCGCCCCCACTCCCAGAAACGTGGTGATTGATTCTGCCCTGGACAAGCGCGGCGTGACGAGCGTCAGCGAGGCCTCGTTGCCGATTTCCCGCTGAATTTGCCCCCGCAGAAACAGTTGCAGTTTTCCTTGTTGCGGGCTGTCGAACAGCACCGTCAGAACCGGCGCCTCGCCGGCGTTGCCGGGCTGTACGAACCAGTCCTCCAGCATGGGGGCCGTCAGTTCGAGAATGTTCATTTCGGGGGGCAAGGTGAATTCCAGCGAGAGCCGCGGCACTCCTTGCAACTCGACATCCACCAGGGTAGCCAGGTGGGTTCGATGCGGTTGGATATCGACCAGGCTGAAGTGTGTCGCACGGGCCCCCGCCTGCTTGCGAGACACTTCCAGCACGATCCCTTGTGGTCGCCCGGTGAAGCGATAGACGCGTTGAGGCGTCTCCACCAGAGGCTTGTCCGCCAGGCGTTCAAACTGTTGTATCTGGAGTTGACGGACTCCTTCGGTCGCGGTGAAGCGTCCCTGCAGGGCAGATTCCCAGCCGATTGCCCAGGATCCGATTTCGCGAGTCACGCCCAGCGGTTCGACATCGGGCAGGGCAAACGTTTGGGTTGCCGGCGTGATTTCCAGCGGAGTGAAGAAGGTGAGAGTCAACCGGGTCCGATCTTCCACGGGTTTTTTCAGCAGGACGCGTAATTGATTTTCGTCGACCAGTTGCCAACCCGCCAGGTCGTTGCCGAGCAGAGTCTTCAACTTGATCCCCTCGGGCAGTTGAAACCGGACTTCGGAAAAACTTCCCTGGGCAATGCGGAAATCATAAACATACTGCAGTTCAGCGCCGCGATCTCCCAGCAACACTTCCCGCGCGGAATCGCAGGAAAGGAATTCGAGTCGACTCGAAGCCACCCGAGGTTGCCATGCCAGGGTAATTTTCCCTCCGGCCGCGATTGCGAATTCCACAAGCCGCATCTGTTCCCGTTCAATCAACTCAAACGGGATTTTCCCTTCGTTGATGCGCACCACCATCTCGGGCGAAGGCAAATGGAAGGAAAGGGCCCCCGTGGCGACCGGTTGCAGCTCGAGCGTGAACTGTCCCGCGGTCCCCAGGGTGTCCGCCAGGAGACGAAACCGGGCATCGACCACATGCATGCCGCGCGTGGGGATTACGACCGCGGCTTGAGCATTCTTCACCAGAGCACCGTGACTGACTTGCCCATTGATTTCGATCCCCTCGGTGACCACCGACTGTATGGGCAAAGGGACAATCCTTGGCTGATCGGTGTAATTTTCAATGACATACCGCGCCTGCAACCGCACGGTCGGTTTTTCGCCCGGTTGCTGGGCCGGAACAAGTTCCGCCACATAGGAGGCCTCGTGAACCTGAGCCTCCACGGGCGCGACATCCAGCGTTTCCTCGGGATGCGCAATCCGCCACAGCCGCAAGTATTCTTCGCGTGGAACGTACACACGTTCCACGGCCAAGGGGGTTCCGGCATTGGCATAGGGGAATACCAGGGGAATCCTGTCCGGCTCCGGACAGGGCGGGGCGGGTTCCTCGCCGAGCACGGCCGAGGGAACGAACATCAGGCAGAGCAGTAGTGCCGTCGAGGCTCGATTCGGCCAGGCTGCCGTCGCGCAACAGGCACATGCCTGTCGGCACAAATTGCCCAGCCACAGTCCCAGCCACAGGCAGAGCCCCAGTCCACTGGCCAGCAGCAGGCCTTCCACCACGGGCAACCAGAGCGGGGGGACAATCCCCAGCAACGCCAGGGAAACCCCCGGCAGCAGAGCCGTCCAGGCACAACGCACCGCCCACGAGGCATTCCGCAGCAACCAGAACAGCAGCAGCCCCACTGCCGCGCACATCCAGCGGAGCCGATTCACGACGGCCTGCGATCGATAGTTCACCACCAGACCAGCAGGAGAAGCTTCGCCGACGGAACGCAATCGCGTCGAGGCCAGGGTTTCGGGAAGTTCCAAGGCAAAGTTCAGCGAGAGGAATCCATCGGCAGGCAGCGGGGCTGTCTGCTTTGGCTTGGCGGCTGCTGGCTCGGATGATGCAAAGGGATCGAGGGGGGATGTAAGCACTCCCAAGCCATTTTGAGCTTCATAGCGGTCGTGAAGTTTGATGGCTTCCGCTTCCGGAACGGATTCCTCTCCCTTGGAGGGCGCGGCTGGCATTGCGCCGGCGGCCCCGGCAAATTCCCGAAGCGATTTCTCGGCCTGCTCATTACCTGATTTTTTCCGATCCAGGCTTCGGACACGTTCATCGCGGGATTCCAGGGTGGCGAGTTCGCCCTGCATGAACAGTTCGACGGATTCGGGTTGATTCGCGGGACTACTCGCTGGCATATCCATTTCCAAGTCCGAGGAGAGCTGTGTGGTTGCAGAGGGATCCACGAACCTGCCCGACGAGCGACGCGCCGCCTCCCGTGCGGATTGAACTCCGGGCAGGGCCAACCAGATCAGGCCCACGCAGATCAATCCCACTCCCAGGATCGAAGCCAGCAACAGGGGCCGCGTATTCTGGCCCTGTTGAGTGGCGCGAGAAACGGTTCGCGTCACACCCCAGGCCAACCCGAAGAAAGCCGCGCACGCTACCAGCCCCCACAGCAGATTCCGCGTCAGGGTCCAGCCCGACTGGTTCAGCAGGTGATCCAGGAAGCGAGCCAGCAGGCCGGGAAGGTTCCCGTCGTCGATCCGCTGCACCCCCGTTTCGTGAGTGTCGAGGTAAATATCCGGCGCGTGATGTACCAGCCAGTCCGTCCGCAGGAGCCGCAGGGGTTGTCGGGTGCCCGCTCCATCGACCGCCAGAAAGCGGGGAGCGGGAAGCGTGATCCGTGAGAAGGGGCGCACGGCGAGCTGATCGGCGGGGAGTCCATACACCACTGTCAAACGGCGTTCCGCCAGCGTCGCGGCTTCCCCGGCGAGGGAAACCAGGAATCCGGTTCCCTGCCTCCGGGCCGAGACCGGGCGGCCATCCAGCAAAGTTGCCCACAGTAGCGCCTCCTCCGGCAACTCCACAACCAGGCTTTGCGTGCCCACGGCCTGGAATACGAGATCCGCCTGTTGACGGTACTGACCGGCTTCGAGCAGCAGCGTGGTCAACTCCAGTCGACTGGCAACGGCGGTCGGCACGGGTAATGCGGCGAAGGTGTCTGCGGCCAGCGTGATGGTTGCGGCGGGGTGGACGAGCCGATATCCCGCCACGACGCGGCGGCGGGGGGGGAGTTCGAGTGGCGGCAGATCGGCGGGATCGAGGGGTTCCAACTCGTCTCCCTGAATGTCGCGGCCGCGTGTCGTGAGTTGCTGTTCGGGGAGCGCGGCAAAGGCGAGGTGGATTTCCTGAAGTTCCGCCTCGGGAAACGACACGCGGGGAACCTGCAGTTCCCGTTCCGCGGGACGGGGCAGCGAAAATTTGAACGCCAGGGGAAGACTGCCGGTAATGAAGCGATCGAACGAAATGGTCCATTGTGTACCAGTATCGGTATCCTGGCGCCGTTGATCGGTGATCCGGGCTTCCGCCAAGGATTCAAATTCCGCGACGATACCGGTCGCATTTTCCACCAGCACCTGAATCTGCCGAACTCCGCCCCCGGAAATATCCAGCAGGAGTCGCGAGTTCATCTGCAGTTGGTGTTCGTCGAGCCAGCAGGTTTGCACGGTCGAGGCCTGAAAGCGAGCAGGTCGGCGTTCCACGCGGATGCTTCCCGCGATCTGGGAATCCTGGTAACGATATCCGAACCGCTCCTGATCCAACCCGAGCAGCGCCGGGTCCAGTCCCTGCATTTCCAGTGGAAACACATCCAGCAGCGGACTGGCGGTAATTGTGTAGGACCCTTCGAGAATACGCACGCCCTCCAAGTCCAGCGAGGGGAGGGGAAATTCATCGGCGCGTGCGTGGAACAGCCCGGTTTCCTGGATCCGTTTCAACGTCATCCAGATCGTCCGCGGGCTACCCGGTTGAACCGGAGGAACCAACGGAATTCTCAGCAGGGTTGTGTCGGCCTGTTCTCCGGGGAGTTGCCAGTCGATATCGCCCGTTTCCTGGGAGACGCGTTCCGGGCGCCACCCGGCGGGAACTTTCATCTGCAGCTCAAACAGGGGAGAAAACAGGGTTTGCAGCGTCATTACCGCGGAAAGCCGCACTTCCGATTCCTCGATGGCCAGCACATGGGAAACGGCCGCTTGCACTTCCTGGCCGGTTTCCGTCACGGAAAGTTCCAGGATGAAATCCTCTTCCCAGATTTCATGAAATTGCAGTGTCCGTCGTTGCAGGAATTCCGCGGTCGGTTTCCAGGCCCGAGCGGCGGGACGCGTCCCTTCTTCCGTCAGTATCTTGAGTCGGGATCGCGCGGGAGCCGACAATGCCAGTCCTCCCGTGTGGGTGGTGGCTCCCAGCAGACGCAACGGAGCCAATTTCCAGCGTTCCGGGTTTTCGAGGAGTTGCACCCCCCGAAACAGAATCGTCAGGCGTTCGGGAATCGTTTCGCGGAACTGCAGTTGAATCCGGGTGTGGCCGGGTCTCTCGGGATCGTCCCGCAGTTCCCAGGTTTGCAGGCCGGCGGCTTCCACGTGTGTCATTTCCAGTTCGGTCGGCACCACGAATTCCAGTTGCTGGAATCGTTTCCCGAACAGGTTCAGCAGACAGCGGGCTTCCCAGTTGACGCTGTCCCGCTCGATGCCAATGGCATATTCCGAAGTGGCAAACACCAGCGATTCTTCGAGCGTTTCCCCCAAGGCGTCGGCCAGGCGGATTTGCACGGTTTTCTGGCCTCCCACGGGAAGTTGCACATCGCGTAGCTGCTGTTGACTTCCCGATTCCTCGACAACCGTTCCATTAACTTGCAGAATACGTCCCGCGGGAATTGGCATCCGCAATTCCGCCGCCTCGTGCGGAAAGACGGCAAAGCTGGCGACTTCGTCGGTCCCCACGCGTTGGATCGGCGTGGTCAACTTCAAAACCAGTTCTCGCGTCCCCACGAAGCGATCGAGCAGTACGACGCCCGCGGGCTTGCCCACCAGGCCGAGCGGAGCGGGCTGGTCGTCCAGCAGGGCCTGCTTGATCGAAACATTAAACAGCGGCAATTTCAATTCTGCCCAACCGGGAGTGTATTTGGTCAATCGGCAGCGAGCCGTGATCCGCAGCACGTCCTGCTGAATTTCCGCTTCGTAGCGGATCGTCTCCAGCACAAAACCCTGGGGGTGTTCGGTTTTCAGTTCTCCCGCATGCCTGGCGGCAGCCAGCAGTTGCTTGAAAGCCTCCGTTTCGACCAGCACGCCGGCCTGCACGCTCCAGAGCTGGCCCAGATCCTGTTCGGGCACGTACAGCCGTTCGTACCGCTCGTCCAACAGGTGCTCGAGCGTGTTCTCCACCGGAGCAAGTGGCATCTGGGCCTGGCCGATACTCCCCCAGACCAGCCAGATCAAGGCCACCCAGCCATATACGGATGGCCTCGACCGTGAAAACAACCAGCAGGATTTCAGTACGGGATACATTGTCAATCGCCTGAAAATGGGAATGAGAAACGCCAGGTTCGCGGGTCGATTCCTTACGGTGCAGGCCGCGATGCGTCGTCCTCGTCCTCCGGGGTGTTCTGTTGCGCAGAAGGTTCGTCCACTGCCGTGGCACGCGGCGCATCTTCCGATTCCGCTTCCGCCTCGAGTTGTTCGCGCGGGACGATGCTCGATTTCGAACGGCAGCAGGTTTGGCAGCAGATCGCGACGGCATGCGTCAGCCAGATCAACAGCAGCGCCAACAGGCCAAACCGCGACGCGTGAATTCCCTGTTTAACCAGCAGCGGTTCGAACTGGATCGCGATTGCCAGGACGGTCAGCACGACGATTACCACCAGCGTTTTGTTTTCCCAACTCGTTTTCAGCAGCACGAAGGCGATCACCAGCAGGGCCAGCGTAAAGGAAAGCAGCACCAGGTTGCGATTCCAGTACGTCAATTCAAGCCGAGGACTGGTGCCGAATGCCTCGAACAGATAGGCTTCGCCTTCCGTCGGAAAATCCAGGGCCAGCGACGATCCCCCGCCGATCCAGCCCTGCGCTTCATGGATCCGCCCGGTATCCGGTTGCAGGCTCCCGAACAGGGGCACGCGTTGCCGCGAGGCCGGGCTGCGAAAGGGATCTTTAACCGTGACGGGAATGTATTTTTCCGGCAGCCACACCACGCACCGGGATTCCTGCACCACGGCAGGGACGGCTTCCGGCGAGAACAGGGCGGGCAAGGCCAGATTCAGCCCGCCGCGCGGCAGATTGCGTGTCAGTGGCTGTTGGGACAGCAGGTATTGCACCGTCAGGTAAAATTCCTCGTCGGAATCGCCCGGGCGCGAGACGTTGACAAAGTAGGTCCGTTCCTCGCTGTCATTGCCCGCGGGAGATTCTCCCCGTTGCAGTTGACGTACTTCATTATTGACCATGACCAGCATCGGCTGGGCAGCGGCGGGCAACCGCAACATGAGGCGCTGTCGTTGACTCGACTTGATCCGCAAGCGGGAACGCACCGCCAGGTCGCTCGAAATGCCCATCACGTATTCCGTCAGCATCCGCGAGACCACCGTACTCACAACCGATTCCACGTCGAATCGGGAAACCTTCAGTTCCACCTGGAGCGGTTGTTCGTCCGTGTGTTGCGGATAACGATAGGCCTGCTGGCCGCGAGGGGGGAGCAAGGTCAGTTCACGGACATCGATCGGTTCCAGTCCGCTACCCAGCGCCTGCAGGCTCGCGGACAGGGCGGTATCTACCAGCACCGCCACTTCGCCGGAGGAGCGGGTTAATCCCGGACCGGGCCGGGAGGCAACCGCCAGCCCCAGCGGCCTCACCAGGGGGATTCGCCCCTCGAATGTTCCCGCGGAAGGCCGTGCGGCGTCTGGCGAATTGCTGTTTGCGGTGCCCAGGGGGAGATCGTAGGTCAGGCGAAATCGCTGGCGCCCCGTGACCGGACGTTGTGTCTGAATTCGCCAGATCGTCATTTGCGGTTGGCCCTCCGCGGGGGGGGCCGCCGCGATGCCGGGTTCCTGGGCGGGAACCTCGCCCGTGGGCGCCTCGGCCTCGGGCCGCTCGGGCGATTTTTGCAGGATTGGCGTATCCTCGGGCCCCACAACTTCTATCTGGAGGCGGTCGCTGATGTCGTGGGGAACCGCGATGCGAAATTGATCCACGCCCGCGTATTCGATCGCGTAATACACCACGGATTCGACGCGGACCCCCGAGGGTTCCGCGCGGACCAGGGTGGTTGTCTGAGCCGTCATGCGGGTGGGCCGACGCAGCGTGCGGATCGGGATCACCACCGGGCGGGATTGAAATTTCCAGGCCGCCCGGGGAGCGGCATCGGCAAAGCGGGCCTGCAGTTGATTCGTCGGGATCGATAGGGCCGACAGTATTTTGTCTTCTTCCGTGAGCAACTCAATCGCGTCGATGGAATAAACCCCGATGCGTCCCTCTTCCTGGCGGACCTGCAACGGTTTCAGTAGCGGCAAATTTTCCAGCGAGACCGTCTCCTCGCCTCCTTCCTGGCGCGGCGTTGCCAGAAATCCCCGCACCACCACGGGGATGGCCCCCTGGGTCCGTTCAGTAAGCACCAGGGACAAGCGTCGCTGGGCGGTATCATGCTGATATTCCGCCATGTGAGGGCATTCCACGCCCGACAGGCTCCAGCCTTCCGGCAAATCGAAATCGAGATGAAACACACCTGCCCGCCGCACGGTGTAATTGAAACGCGACTCGGTCTCAAGGCGTTGTTCGCGAAACACCAGCAAGGCGTCGTGGGAGACATCCAGCGTTGGCAGGACCGGTTCCGCGCGGACTGCAAACACGAAGCCCGGAGAAAAATAACGGAACTCCAGTTGCCGATCCTGGCTTTCGGTACGCATCAATCCCGACTGCTCGCTGACCACCAGGGTCAATTCCTCGCCGTGTGTCAGCTTCAAGGTTCCCTGCTCCCGCGTCACATCCAGGGCATGAATCCCCCAGGCGCGTCCCTCCTCGGTCAGTCCTCCCAATCGGAGCGATTCCCCCGGCAGAGCCTGTTCGGCATGAATATCCAGAGTGAGCGAGTCGGTAACGGAGCCCAGCAATTCCACTTCGATGATTTGCCTCTGTTCCTCGCGGATTGCCTGCCAGCCCCTGAGCCGGGTGGAACTGGTGACATCCAGAATTCGCTGATCGAGCGGCACGGCAATCCGCAGCGAGGTCAATTCTCCGCGAAGGATACGGTACGCCAACTGGGAGTGGGTGTGCACCAGACCGTCCCGCACCGAGACTTCGATCGTGTTGGTGACGGTTGACAACAGATCCATGTCCGGGCGATCGCTGGTTTTGGGTACCCAGACGGCAGAAATTCGTTCCGTGGCCCCCAGGCTAACAACCACCCGGCTCGTCCCCTCGGCAGGGGCTTCGGTTATCGGCACGGGGATATTGCGGGGGGAAACCGTCACATCGAAATCGGGCTTGGGGATTGTCAGAGAAAAGGTGGTGATACCGACCGGGGGTACGGTCAGATCCAACGTGGGTCCGGTGGGCGTGCGTTTGACGGGAGCCATCAACTTCAAAGTCACCTGGGTCTGCCCCCCTTTTTCAAAGAGCAGAGCGTATTTCCCATCGCCGATGCCACGCAGCAGAACCTGGGAGGCACCGACGGCTGTCAGTTCTCCCACGGCGGCATTCCCGAATTGCACCGGAAGCTCGGCCCACGAAGGTTGCAGTGCCTGACAGGAGAGTACCGCCGTGATTTCCACGATTTCGCCGCGCACGATAGCCGAGTAACTCGACGAGGAAATCACGACCTGGGCCTGCGGTGTTTTGGTCTCGCCACCCGCATTGGCCCGCTTCACCAGGTCCATGTATTCCTCGTAGGAAATCACCACCTTGGACTTCAGTCGCTCGACCACCTCCGATAGCTTTTCGTAGGGGATGTATATCAGGCGGTCGACGGCGGTCGGCCGGGAATCGGTTTGTTCCTTCGGAGCCTCGCCGACGGTAGTGCCAGGCTGATCCTGCGCCAGTGCGGCGCCGGGCACGCTCAGGCAGGCGACCCCCAAGACCCACAACAGAAAAATGAACCGAAAATGGACGGAACACCATCCGTCACCCAGGGATGCCGTTGAATTGGAGCGCATGACGGACCTTCTATGGGAGATTCACCTATCGAGCGTGCAAACCGGAATTTCACGCTGCAACCTGTTCCGGGGTCTCTGGGCCGAAGTCTATTGGTGACAAGCATAATCTACCGCCGCCGGCACGGAGCCAGGAAATAACGGACGGAAGTTCCCTTGTCAGGCTGGCTTCAACATACCCTATGATGCCAGTCGTTTGGAGAAAGTTGCAGATTTTTTCTCATTTTTCCCAAGAGTCTGCCTGGCAGGGGGACCGGCTTCTTACGCCTGCTCGGGTTTAATCGTCCAAGGACGATAACGGCCCGATGGCCACCGTTGTCTGCTGACCGAGGGGATATTGACGCAACAGTTCGTTCACATCTTCGATTCGAAGTTGTTCCAGGCTATGCAAATCGTCCTCGACGGAGCGATATTCGCGGCGGTAAACCCAGTTTCCCCCCAGGGCGGAGAGCCGTCCCATCGGGCGTTCGCTGCGCAGGACGATACGCGAGGAGACCTTGTTCTTGGCCTGTTCAAGTTCCTCGGCCGTCACGCCGTGGGCGTTCACCTCCGCGTAGATGTTGCTGATCCGCTGCAGGTGTCCGGAAACGTCCCCGGGATCGCAGGACAGAAACGTCATGTAGGATCCACTGCCGTCGTAATCGTTGTAGCTCAGTTCCGCGGACTCGGCCAGGCCGGGCTCGATCAGTTCCCAATACATTCGACTGTTGGCGTCGTCCCCCACGATGATCGACAGAATTTCCGCGGCGTACCGCAGCGGGCTTTGCGCGGGAGGCGCGGACGCCATCTGCGCCACGTGTTCCTGTATGCTCCCCGGTTTTTCCAGGATCAGGCGTCCCCCGCCCGAGCGCGCCTCGGCCGTATTGCGGGGAGTTGACCCCGCCGGCCAGCCCCCGCAATGCGCGTTGGCAAGGTCCACCATGGTGGACCAGTCCACATTCCCGGCAACCACCAGGGTCATGTTACCCGCCAGATAATGTTCCCGATGATAATTCCGCATCTGCCCGGCGGTCAGCGCGTTGATGCTGGCCACGCTGCCGAGAATACTCCGTTCCAGGGGGTGCCCCTGGAAATGCAATTCCATCAGTTTCTCGTACGCGGAAAACGCGGGCATGTCCTCGTACATGCCGATTTCCTCCAGGATCACCTTCTTCTCCATCTCGAAATCGTCATCCCGCAGCGAGGGATACAGGATATCGGCCACCAACTCGAACGTTCGCGGCAGATACTCCGGCAGAATGGAGGCGTAGAACAGAGTAATTTCCTCGCTGGTCGAGGCGTTGTACTGGGCCCCGACTTCGTCGAAGATACGGTTGACATCCATGGGGGAATTCCGCGCCGTTCCCTTGAAGACCATGTGCTCCAGAAAATGGCTCACCCCCGAGACCTCGGGTGTTTCGTCGCGGGAACCCGTCCGCACGAAGAATCCGAATGCCATGCTCTGTACGTTGGGATTGATTTCCCCAATCAGCGTCAATCCGTTGTCGAGAGTCATCTGTTCAAATTTCACGAATGCACTCCTGGAGAAAGTCGAGAGCCTGTGTTGTGTGGCCAGGGGAATTCCGTTGCATGCGATTGCTCCCTGCCTCCGGCGTTTCTACCGGCAGGTCCGGCCCGATGCAGGCAGGACCACGCCGCGATCCGTTTACAGATCGCTCAAGTTCACTTGCCCTTCGCATCGCAATGCCTCGGGACCAATTGTCAGCACCTGAAACGTCCGCGCGGAATGCTGAACCGCGAAGTCACGTACATCGTCCACCGTCAGCGCGTCCACTTTGCCGCGGATCTCCTCCAGCGTGGTGAGTCGATCGAGGTGAAACCAGTCGCGCGTGAGGGAACTGGAGCGTGCCATGGTCGATTCCTGCTGCATGATCAGCGAGGATTTGGCCCGCGCCTTGCATCGCTGCAATTCCTCGGGCGAGATGTCCTCGGCCAGATTCATCAGTTCGGAAAGCGTGACATCCAGAGTTTCCTGGGCCCGGTCGTTGGTGGTCCCCGCGTAACACAACACCCGTGCCCGATCCCGCTGCGAATTCATCGAGGCCCCAATCGCATAACACAGCCCCCGTTCCTCGCGAACCTTGGTAAACAACCGCGAACTCATCCCGCCGCTGAGAATGCTGACACACGCCCAGGCCTTGTAATAATCGGGATGACGAATGGGGACCGTCGGATACGCGATGCCGATGTGCGTCTGGGCGGAATCGTGCTTTATGTGTCCCGAGGTTTCCCGCTCTTCGAGTGATTCCTGGGTCGCGGGCAAGGTTCCCTTCCAGGATGCGAACAATTCCTCGCACTGTGCGACGACGCGTTCGGGTTCGACATAACCCGCAATCCCCAGAATCGCCTTTTCGGGCACGCAACAGCGCCGATAATGTTCGCGCATGTCTTCCGCGGTAATGTCGCGCAACTGATTCAGCGAGCCTTCCACCGGTCGATTCCAGGGGGGAGCGTAACACCGCCGCCGCAACTCGATCATCAACTTCTGCTTCGGTTCGTCCTCGATCGAGCGCAACACCTGTTCGCGACCTTCCAGGCACATCGCGAACTGCTCGGGTTCCAGGCGGGGCCGCAACAGGATCTCGGCTATCAGCCGCAAGGCGTCCGGCAGCCGCGTTGCCACGGTGGCCGCCGAAAAGTTCAAATGAAACCAACCGGGAGACAAATTATGCTGGATGCCGAGATTATCCAACGCCATGGAAAGCGCGCGAGAGTCGAGATCCCCCGCGCCGCGCATCATCAGTTCACACAGAAGCGCGGAGGTTCCGTTCTTGCCTGGCTTCTCGTGACAGGCCCCCCCAGGGACCATCAGCGTGACAGCCGCCGACCGAACCGCCGGAAGATGCTCCACGAGTACCGTGAGACCATTCTTCAACGTGTGTTGAACAGTAGTTTGCCTGGGCATGGATTTCCGTTGCGACTTTCCGAAATTGAGATTCAACCAGAACTGCACGCGATCGCGGACGAACTCAACCCGGCATTATAGGGCCTCCCCCTCCGCTCGGAAACCGACTCTCCCCCGAGACGCTGTGATAATATTGTAGAGGAGGCCATGCGTACCACGGATTTCGTATGGCCCTTCGAATCCAACGAACGACACCCCCGCCAACGAGCCACGCCCTTCAGGAAGCGGGCCACGCTTGCCACTGAATCCATGACGTGCTCCACTTCAGTGGACTACGTTGGCGAGCCAGTGCGAACGTGAAACAGCAAATCGCGAACGGGGGATGTCAATCCCCTGTCATCACGACCGCATGGCGACTCGGCCACCAACTGCCAGCTCCAGCCGCACCTGTCAGGGGACTCACGCCCCCCGCTCGCCTGCTATTAACCCACATTTCTCACACACTTACCAATGCGGTAAATTTTGCCTCGAAAATGCCCAGAAAACTAGCCGCGCCCGTCAGGAAGCGGCTAGTTCGACGAAGTCAGTTAAAACCGAGAACCACGAAAGGGACGACCTTGCAGGTGAAACGGAGATAACTGTTTTCCATGCTCACCTACCTGCGGCGTGAGAACATGCTACCACGCCACTTGCCCCCCTTACATCAACGGGCAGTGACGGGCGTGGCAAGTGGTATGACACAGGTCGGCAATCAGGCGGCCTGTTCCACGGTGGCGTGGCCTGTGTGCAGTCCCTCCAACTGTTCGAGCAGGGTCTGGATGACCCGTTCGGCTTCGCGGCGTTCGGCAATCTGGTTGTATTTTTCCGCCGCCCAGGCCTCTCGGGCCTGGGCGATCTGTTCGCGTTCTTCGTCGAGTTGGGCGCGCTGTTGCCGAAATGCCTGCTGTTCCTTCGCGAGACGGCGGCGCGATTCTTCTTCCTGGAGTTTCAGGTCTGCAAGTCGGCGTGCAAGTTCCTGTCCCTCCGCTGTCAGGCGATTTTCCAATTCCTCCAATTGATTTCGCGTCCCGATGAAATGTTCCGCGAGTTTGTCGCGAATTGCACTTAACCCGTCCAGGTCGGGAGTCTGCCCATTTTCAATTGCCAGTTCGATCCTGCGTTCCTCGATTGCTATCCGCAGTTCCAGATTGGCCGCATGTTGCTCTTGAATTTCCTGGCGCAACTGCAGCAAATTCTCCCGCTGGAGTGCCAGTTGGCGTTCCTGTCGATCCAGCATCAACCATTGTGTCTCCAGGTCGCGTTGCTGGGACTCCTGCAGCTCGAGCCATTCCTGGCGACGCATTTCAAATTCCTGCAGGCGAGATTGAAATGTTTGCCTTTCCTGTTCGAGCGACTCGCGGGCGATGCGTTCCTCGCGTCGGCTGGTTTCCACTCGCTGATCGAGCAGCTGCCGCACGTGCCTTAATTGCTCGGCCCGCCTGCGCTGAACGTCGGCTTTCTGCTGCAATCCTTGCCTGGTGGACTGTGTCTGCAACTGGAGGGTCGTCCGCTGATGTTCGACTTGGGTACGCAGGCGTTCCAGGTGGTCTTCCTGCAGTTTGAGTCGGCGCGTGGCCTGGGACTGTTGCAGAGTGATATCGTCGAGTTGACCACGGCAGAATTCCTCGAACTCCCGGCGTTTGGCTGCCAGGGAATCCGCGGATTCCTGTTCGAGCCGTTCGATCTCCCGCAAGCGGGTTCGTCGCAGGTCCTCCAGTTCGCGTTCGGCTTCCCGGGCCAGATGTTCCTGCTCGCTACGTTGCTGCTCGAAACGTTGTCGTTCCCGTTCGTGCTGCTGGCGTTCTTCCTGCATTCGCCGCGTTTGTTCGTTCAATTGCTGCTGTTGACGTTCCGCGGCCGATTCCTGTTTTTGCAATTGTGTTTCGCGCGTGGTCAGATCGAGCTTTGTCTGTTCGACCCAGCGGGAAAAACGCGTTTGCCGTTCCGTCACTTCGAGGTTCTGCTGTTGCAGCATCTGCTCGCGATGATCGAGTTCAGCCAGCCGAATTCTCAATTTTTCGAAGATTCGGCCGGCATCCGCCAGCAGGGCATCCTCTCCCTCGCGGGAGGCATGGGTGGCCAGCGGGCGGGTGGAAACAGTGGTGGTTTCCGTGACCGGCACGGAGCCGCGATCCGGAATGTTCCGTGGTGCGTCCTGCCCGGAAGCATCGCCCGGTCCAGCGACTGAATTCTGCGAAAAATCGTGTTGCGGTCCCACGGGGATTCCTTTCCCATTGTGGAAAATGGCGAGCAAAACTAATGTCTGCCCGCCAGAATACCTGTTATGTTGCGATCTCATTCCGGGCCGTGCGCGGCCTGCGGATGAGATTACAGATGCTTATTGATGGTCGCAGTCAGTTGCGGCTTGGGGACCACACCGGTCATACGCTCGACCAGCGTTCCATTTTTGAACAGCATCAGCGTCGGAATCGCACTGATACCATGTTCTGAGGCCGTATCGGGGTTGTCGTCGGTATTCAGTTTGCCAATCCGCACTTTGCCAGCGAAATCATTGGCCAGTTCCTCGATGGTCGGCGTCAGCATCTTGCAAGGGCCACACCAGGGTGCCCAGAAATCGACCAGCACGGGTTGATCTCCGGATAATACTTCCGTTTGGAAATTGGCATCGGTAAACTCAAGAACGTTGTCCGCCATCTTTCTCGTCCAATCCTGTGTTAAGCTGTAAACGTTTCTCCGCTCCCATTCGTCGGAAAAAGTGTCTCACTCATGACATCGAGCAGCATCCCGCAACACGACGACTCAAAGTTACAAGACATCTTGGAGATTATAGGAATACAGCCCGTTGTGTCAATGTCCTCCTGCCGCGCCCCGAGGCATTCTTCCGGGGGTCGATTTACACGAGATATCATCAAGGATCGGGCCAGTTCCGTCCGGTTACGCCACGGGGGGGACTCCTCCCTATGCGCAAGCCGGGGCGTCTGCCTGCTGCTGCTGGTTCTACTGCTTTCCCCGAGAGTCCCCGGAAAGGCTTGGGGCCAGCCTCCGGAACGTATTTCCCCCCCGGTCTCCCCCACCCGCTCGTCCCCGGTTTCCGTCGAGACCATTCAGCCCTGGCTGGCAGAAATTCCCCTCAAGACACGCCGCGGCGGCATTCTGCCCGAAGAAGCGGAACTGTATTACCAGGTCTTGGGTTATGTCCGGGATGTCGATTCAGCCGCACTCAAGCAGGCCGCCCGGAATTTCCTGCAGGAACGCTGGCGGCAGTCGAAATATCGCAGCAAGCCGTTCGAGAAATTTCCGGTGTATGTCGACTTGTATCAACATCCGGAGGAATACCAGGGCCGGCCCGTGACGATGACCGGGCACCTGCAAAGAAGCGTCGCCAGTCCAGCCGGTGAAAACCTGTTTGCCATTGATCAGATTTGCGAAGCATGGCTGTTCACGGAGGATTCCCAGGCCAATCCCACGGTTGTGGTCACCACCCACTTTCCAGAAAATTTTCCAATTGGCGAACAAACGGTCGATCGCGTGACCGTGACAGGTTACATCTACCGCATGTACACCTACGAGGCCCGTGATACGGGCCGTTTCGCTCCCCTGCTGCTGGCGCAGAAGATCGAATGGATCCCTCCCGAGGAATTGGGGGCCAACGATCGCTCGTGGATTTGGATGATGCTCGGCCTCCTCGTCATGTTGCTGGTGGCCCTGTTGCTGGGGGCAGCCTGGACGAGGCGAACGCGGCAGCAACCTTCGTTTGTCTCTCGGGAATTGCCCGGCGAAATTATTTCAAGCCCCGAGGCCCGGAGCGAGGTAAAAAGGCCTGGGGGACCTCCCGGCAGTTGACCTCCCGGGGTTTGACTGCCACCATGTGCCGCAGCGACCAGAGAGCGCAAGGCGGTAGCGTCGCCGCGGTTGCCTCGCGGATATACCCGCCGCTTGGGATCCTGGATGGAAGCCACTGCGGATTCACCCCTTACCGGCAGCGATCGGACGGATCGGCCAGGTTTCCGAAGCATGTATCACTTACCCGAAACTCCGTTTTCCCATCCCTTGCGTCTGGCCGTATTGATTTCGGGTGGGGGGACGACTCTCGACAACTTCGTGGCTCGTATTGCCGCACGGACCCTGCCCGCGGAAATCGTGCTCGTGATTGCTTCGCGATCCGATTGCGGGGGTGTCGACAAGGCCCGCCGACATGGATTGGATACGCGGGTCGTTTCGCGTCAGGCCCATACGAGCACGGCCACGTTCAGTGATGAAATTTTTGCCTTGTGCCGGGAAGCGCGGGTGGATCTGGTCTTGCTGGGTGGTTTTCTGTGCCTGCTCCAGATTCCGGACGATTATCTGGGGCGCGTGATGAATATCCATCCTGCATTGATTCCCGCGTTTTGTGGAGCCGGTTATTTCGGCGAGAAAGTGCATCGGGCCGTGCATGCCCGCGGGGTCAAGGTTACAGGGTGTACCGTGCACTTTGCGGATAATCAGTACGATCACGGTCCAGTCATTGTGCAACGCACGGTTCCCGTATACGGTGCCGATTCCCCGGCGGATATTGCCCATCGTGTCTTCGAGGAAGAATGCCAGGCCTATCCCGAAGCCGTGAATTTGTACGCCTCCGCCAGGCTGAAAATCATCGACGGACGAGTCTGGATCGAGGGGGAAGGGAGCACGCATTCACCAGCCGAAACAGCTTGACCCGAGTTCAAGCGAGGCAAAAATACCGCATAGGCATAACGCGGGCTGGCTTTATGCTCCGTGGGGATTTTGTCGCGGGAATCCGTCCTGGATTGACATCGGGATGAATTTTTCAATACTGAATTCGAGTTCACCCAGGTTCCTCGGATATGCCGGGGAGTTCATGGAGCGGTTCTTTTGCAGTTCTTTTTCCGTAACGCGGCATGGGTACTGGTTTGGTACGCGCGAGGAGTTCCTGTTCAAGGGGGCTGAAACGCCGTCTCTGCGCTGCAGTGACGTTGCTTTGCTATGTATGCGCCACGGTGGGAATGTCTATGGGGACTGCTGCCGATTCGCCGGGATTTGGGTGTCGTTGCGATCCGGAATTACAGCGAACCGGGAACTGCTGTTGCAGTAAGAATAAACAGACGTCGCAGCAGTCGGCAGAGACCCCCAGTTGCTGTACCTCCTCCGCGCGACCAGCCTGTTGCGCGGGCCGGGCTTCCGCCGTGCCCGTTCGTCCCACCTGTTGCCAGCAGCCCGAGGTCGCGGTGCCCCGCGGGGCCTGTTGCACGTCCCGAGCGGACCTGCGCAAGGCGCGGGATCATGCGGAAGAACGATCCGTGCCGGAATTTCGGACGGCCTGCGGTTGTGGGCACGAACCGATCTCCGGTTTTCTGTTAAACGCCGATCCTCGCCTGCTGGAACAGTCCTGTTCCGTGGCGGGCGGAGTGCTGTGGGGTGAACTCCGCGAGACTCCGCCGACAGGGTGCGACCGCGTGGACGTTCTCGAAACGCCTCCTCCCGAGCGGATGCCGAGCTGACTTTCGTGGATACCAGGTATGTTCCCTTGCGAGGGCCTGGTATCCCGTGCTCGAGATTCCGTGATATTTTCGGGAGTTTCTTCCATGAAGAGTTCTGATGCGCGACGGCGTATGCGCCTGCGCGGTTTTACCTTGATTGAATTACTGGTGGTGATTGCGATTATCGCAGTGCTGGTGTCTTTGCTGCTGCCCGCGGTGCAGCAGGCACGCGAGGCGGCCCGGCGTTCGAGTTGCAAGAACAATCTTAAGCAGTTGGGGCTGGCGCTTCACAATTACGAAGCGACATTTCAGGTGTTTCCGCCGGCGGGAACACAGGATGTCGGGTTTTCGGTGCAGGCCCGCCTGCTCCCCTACGTGGAACAGGGGAATCTGGAGAACCTGCTGGACTACACCCAGCCCGCCTTCACGGGTGGGTACAGCAGCAAGGTTCCGAACCCCCTGTTTGTGGACGCATTTGCCACCCCGCTCGCGATCTTTCTGTGTCCCAGCGATCCTGCTCCCGCTCAAACATCCGTGATTGCGGGGGGGAACACTTATGTGTATGGCGGGCTGAACTACATGGCCAGCTATGGGAGTGGTACCGGGACGAATTATGATTTTCGCTGGAAAACCGACGGGCTGGTGTACCAGCATTCCAGCGTGAAATTTCGCGATGTGACCGACGGGACCTCGAACTCGGTCTTCATGAGTGAAAGCGTGCGGAGCGTGGGAGAGGATATCACCCTGCCGACGGGGACCACTCCTCAATTCCCCTATCAATACACGCTGAACGGGTCGTCCGGGGTTAGCTCGGGCTTGAATGCGACACCGGGCATGGTTGCCAGTGGAGGTCCGTGGAATGGTTACCTGAATGCCAATGGCATGATTTCCGACGCGGATATTGCCTCCTTCTGGATGACGTTCACCGGTTGGCGTGGCGGAGCGAGTCCCGCCTTGCGTGGTCGTGGCATTTCCTGGGCATTCACGGGAGCCATCAATTCGATGACGAACGGTTACTCCCCGCCCAACAGTCGGGTGCCCGATCTGGTGACTCACTGGACGGGTTATTTCGGCCCTCGCAGTTGGCATAAGGGAGGGGCGAACGTGCTGATGGGAGATGGCTCGGTCCGGTTTCTGGGCGACAGCATCAACACCCAGACGCATCGCCATTTGCATAGCCTGAATGGGGGCGAAGTTCTGGGGGAATTCTGACCCCTGACGCAAGGTATTCTGCTTGAATGGCAAGGCGGTGTCGGCAAGTGATACGACACTTGCCGACACCGCCGTTTGTTCGCGAAAGTTCTGTCATGATCGTGTTGTTGGCATCTGTCGAACGCCGTTGGCCCGATTATCGGGCAGTCTGGCGCTGGCATTTTTATGCCGGGTTGTACTGCATTCCGTTTATCCTGCTGCTGTCCGCCAGTGGGATGATTTATTTGTTCAAGTCGGAGATCGAAGCCTGGCAGGATCGTCCCTACGATCAACTGCAGCGGCACCAGCAGGCCGTTCCAGCATCGGAGCAGATTGCCGCGGCCGTGGCCGCCGTTCCTGGCAGTCGCTGGAAAGGCTACGAACTGCCCGTCAGCGAGCAGTCAGCCGCACGCGTGCTGGTCTCGTTGCAAGGCCAGGGGATTCGGGTGTATGTGCATCCCGAAACTCTGGAGATCTTGCATCAGGTTCCGGAGGAGGTCCGGTTGATGCGCATCGTGCGGCGGCTGCACGGGGAATTGCTGTTGGGGCCGAATGGCTCTTACCTGGTGGAACTGGCCGCCTGCTGGACGCTGGTGATGATTCTGACGGGGCTGTATTTATGGTGGCCGAGGAATCTACCGGGTTGGGGTGGGATTCTCTATCCCCGCGTGCGCCACTCGGGAAAGATTTTTTGGCGCGATATGCATAGCGTGACGGGGATCTGGATTTCCACGCTGGTGATTTTCTTGATTGTGAGTGGGCTTCCCTGGTCCAAATTCTGGGGGGAGTATTTCAAAACGCTGCGGACGCTCACGCACACCGCCGTTGCCCGGCAGGATTGGTCCACCGGGAATGAAACACCCCGCGGGGAGCATTCAAGCCACGAGAGGCACCAGGTTTCCTCGGGCAGAGAGTCCTTGTCCCGTTCATCTCGAACCGCGTCCGAGTCATCCGTGGTGGACTACACCACGGTGGATCGCATCGCGGCAACGGTGATCCCCCTGAAGCTGCCCGCCCCCGTGATCATCGAGCCGCCCGCGCGGGGCGAAACAACCTGGTCGGCGAAATCGATGACGGCGAATCGCCCTCAACGGGTCACATTGCAACTCGATGCCACCTCGGGCGCGGTGGTGAGTCGCGAAAACTTCCGCGATCGTCATCTGGTTGATCGCATCGTGGGGACGGGGATCGCGTTGCACGAGGGGCAGTTGTTTGGCTGGCCGAACCAGGCATTGGGGGTCTTGACTGCCTTGGGACTGCTGGTCATGAGTTTGAGTGGTCTCGTGCTCTGGTGGCGTCGGCGTCATCCCGGTGAACTGGGGGCACCGCCAGCCGGTCACCCCGCGCGGTTTTCGATGATGTTGACTTTGTCACTTCTCTGCCTGGCGATTTTCATGCCGCTGTTCGGCGCAACCCTGGTGGGGGTGTTGCTGCTGGAATGGGGCCTGCTGTCGCGGATTCCCGGGGTGAGAACCTGGCTGGGCTTGCGCGGATGCGTACCCCGGCAGGCAAGGGGGGAGGCCTGAGTGTTCCGTTGTGGTCGAGAGTTCGACAAAAACTTCCCTCGCGACACTCGAACGGTTATGATGAGATTATTGTAACGCTGGGAGGCCCCGCCGTGGGGTGACCCAGCAGGAGAAATCCGGGGAGACTGTTCCCCAGAGTCAAATTGCGGAAGTCGCCATGCCGCCTCGTCGCACATTTCGGGTCGAGAAATCGCGCGTCCCTCATCTGGCCACGACCTTTGTGCTGTTGGGAGGGATTTCCACCTGTATCGCGATATCCGTTCCGTTTTCCGAGCGCGTCGTTAATCCGTTGATCGTGGTGGCGATTCTGTTTCCGATCCTCGCCGCGTTGCTGGTAGTGATGCGGAAGCCCACGCAGGAACTGGGGGCTGAACTGTACGCATTGGTGTGGACGAAACCCCCCAAGACGGTGCGTTACCATCTGAAGCGGATTCGTCCGGTGCAACAGGAGGAACCGCGTCAGCCTCCCACTGCGGAAACCATCCGGGAAATCCGGGGGCGCTGAGTTTCCGCTGCTCGCATGTAAAAATTGCAAAACCGAGGCGATTTGTGGCCGAAATTGCGCTGTGCCCGGCTCGTCTTGGTGGTTTGGTGACCCGCGTTATACTAGAGGTCTGTCACCGTTGAATATTCGAGCTGTGTGCCTCTGGCTCTGCCAGTGCCCCCCTGTTGACTAAGTAACCTGCAAGGCACTGGCAAAGCCAGTGGCACCCCAGCGTGGCTGTTCCGTATTCATTTCCTGTCCAGATTCGTACCCTCCGCAATGCAATCCGGATTCCTGCCCTTACGCTTGAGCTTTGCCGTGCCGGTGCTGTTCGGCTTGTGCCTGTTGACGGGATGTGGCAAAACCACGAGTCAATCGGCTACCGACCAGCTCTTGCAGTCTGCTGCGATTGATCGAGCCATCGAGAAGATTGACTTCACGCCGCTCGCCCGTCAGAAGGTGTATCTGGACGATCAGTTCATACGCAGCGTAAAGGTGAACGGGTTTGTGAATGCCGATTACGTGATCAGTTCGCTGCGACAGCAGATCATGGCGGCTGGCTGCCTGTTGCAGGAACAAAAAGCGGATGCGGACTATATCATTGAAGCGCGTGTCGGTACGTTGGGGAACGATCAGAGCGAGATCAACTACGGGATCCCCGCCAATAATCTGTTGAATACGGCGTCGGCGTTGGTCCCCACGGCTCCCACCGTGCCGACGATTCCCGAAATATCGCTGGCGAAACGCGAGCATCGTACGGGAGCGGCCAAGGTGGGCGTGTTTGCCTATCATCGGGAAACCCGAGAACCTGTCTGGCAGGCAGGCGTGCGTGCCGAGCGGAGTCGCTCGAAGGAATCCTGGTTCATGGGGATCGGGCCCTATCAGAGCGGGACGATTTACGAAGAGCCGCTCTTCGCGGGTGGCCGCATGAACCGCCCGATACGCAATCTGCTGATGGGCAAGGGGCGGCAGAAAAGCCCCCAGTCCCTGCCTCCCGTTAACTACAACAGTCCCCACCTGTTTCCGCTGGCGTATCAGTTAAAGTCTGAACAGCTTCAGCAGGAAATCAAGAAACAAAGTGAAGTGGAGTGGGCCAACCACGAGCAGACGCAAAAGGAACTCAAGCAACTGCTGGAGCAACTTGAATCGCAATCCAGCAAGCCAAAGGCGACAGGCTCCAAGCCGGGCGGCGACGCGCCCCCGGCAGCCCCCTGAAAAGGGGATCCGCCGTGACTGCTTCCGTTGCAACGGGAAAAACGGAGTGTGCCGTTGGCGCGACGCGAGCTGTAACGAGCCACGAATCGATTTCCGGTGGCATGGGTCTGATAGGACAAAGGTGCCCATGATCGCCCTCAGACGCTATTTCAATGGAGTTTGACGGCAACCGCCCTGATGCCGATCGGCAACATCCGCCCACGAAAAGCGACAATCGGCTTGATACAAGCCGCTCATTTAATACAATTGGGAAAGTTGATTCTCCGCCAGCCCGAAATCATGGCCCAGTGATCTCCGGCATTCCCGTTTCGTCAACGGATGTCGCCCGGCCAGAGCTCCTCGCCAGCTCCCTCCGAGAATCCGGATTACCCCGGCGTTTTTGTTCACTCAAACTGAACTGGGTTTCCGTTCCCATGCCTGGGAGCGTCCATCAAACTCAGTCTCGAACAGTGCCAATGCGTCGTGGTCCTGCCCGACCATGGAGCAATCATTCACTCAAGGAGCATTCAATGCAGCCACGTCTCACTCCCACATCCCGCGGCGGATTTACCTTGATCGAACTGCTGGTTGTGATTGCAATCATTGCGGTGCTGGTGGCGTTGCTGCTTCCGGCGGTCCAACAGGCCCGGGAATCGGCCCGACGGGCTTCCTGCAAGAACAACCTCAAGCAGATCGCCCTGGCTCTGCATAATTACGCCGACGCCTATCGCACCCTGCCCCCGTCGGCTTGTGTGAGCCTGTCCGTCTCAAGCACTGGAAATAACGGATCCTGGGGCGTGCATGGACGCCTCCTGCCCTATCTGGACCAGGGAAACACATTCGATCGTGTCGAACTGGATTCCGCCTGGGATTACCAAATGGCCATTGACGGCCTGAAGATTCCGGTTTATGCCTGCTCCAGTGATCCTCGTAGCGACGAAGCCCGCGAGACGGGTGTGGGCAGGCCGACGCTATACCCCACGACATACGGCTTCAATTACGGTCGCTGGTTTGTTTTCGATCCCGCCAGCGGCAAGGGAGGCGATGGCATGTTCGCTCCCAATTCCCGTTATACCTTTGCCGACGTGACCGATGGCACCTCGAACACACTGTTGATTTCCGAAGTCAAGGCCTGGACCCCTTACAAGCGCAACTCGGGGCCCGGCAATACCGCCATTCCCGCTGACGTGACCGTGGTCGAAACGATTCTGAACGATGCGGCACTCGACCCGAAACTGACGGGACACACCGAGTGGCCCGATGGACGCGTGCACCATTCCGGGTTTACCGCCACCTTCACGCCGAATACTCTGGTTTCATCGTCCATCAGCGGAGTCTCGTTCTACGAGGTGGACTATAACTCCTGGCAGGAGGGCCGAAACGGCAACGCCGGCAGCCCGACCTACGCGGTGATTACTTCTCGCAGTTATCATCCGGGCGTTGTGAATGTGGCCCTGGTGGATGGCTCGACCCGTTCGATCAGTGAAAACATTGCCTTGACGGTCTGGCATGCTCTGGCCACACGCGCGGGTCGGGAAATCCTGGGCGAATTCTGACTTTCCCCGACCCCCGATTGTACCGGGTATGCCGGTCCTGTGGTTCGCACCGCTTGAAATGGAGGCGATCCCGTTCGTTGGCCGATGACAGACCCAGCGGCGGCAGACACCCATTCCGCCGGTTCCGCCCTGCGTCGCACGGATTAGGCCACATTTCTCACACAGTTACTTATGCGGTAACTTCTGTCTGGAAAGTGCCTGGAAAACTAGCCGCACCCGTCAGGAAGCGGGCCAGGCTGGGACTCGGTTTATCGCAATACATTGCCAGTATTGATGGTGTGTCCAAAGAGTGTTTTCTGGAGGAACCGCCCACTTGGCCCGCATCCTGACGGTCGCGGCTAGTTCGTCGAAGTCAGCAATCCAGTTCTAGTGACCCGGATGAGAAATCCGGGCTAAGGCTTTACCTCGTGTGAACCGATTCCTTTCTGTTCAAATAATTCACAGGCTCCGCGCAAACTGCGGAGAGATCCCTGAAATTCACACGGACCAGCGGCAGCAGAGGGAACGCGTGCAGGCATGAATGTGACAACGCGCATACCCTCCGCGGACGTGGCACGACTCACCTGGCAACTGGCGATTCTGCTACTGGTGGGGCTGGGAACGGTGATGGTGTTTTCCTCGACCGGATATGCCCGTTCGCTGGAGTTGAATCCCGTCTACCTGGGGCGGCATCTCGTGTTCCTGCTGGTGGGGGGGACCGGGTGTTATGTGGTCGGTCGGCTACCTCGGTCGTTGTTGCTGCGGTTGGCCCCCTGGCTGTTTCTGCTGGGCGTGGCCCTGCTGTTGCTGGTGCTGCTGCCGGGCTTTGGTAGTCGTATCAATGGGGCTCGGCGCTGGTTTCGTGTCGGGCCGTTATCGTTGCAGCCCGCAGAGTTCATGAAGATTCTACTCCCACTGTTCCTGGCCTGGTGGTCGCTGGGGCATCAGGCGGGGCGCCGCTGGTGGCGGGAACTGGTGGGGCTGACGATGCTGGTGGCCGTGCCCTTGCTGATCGCGCTGCAACCAGATCTTGGGACTTCGCTGCTGGTGTTCGGCATGGGGGCATGTTACCTGTTTCTTTCGGGCTGGCCTCTGCGGATTTTCGTGGCTGGTCTCTTCGCCGTGATACCCGCGCTCGGCTGGTTGATGATTTATCGTCCCTATCAATGGACACGCGTCTCGGACTACCTGCAGGCACTGGGGCATTGGGAGCAGGCGCAGTATCAGGTGAAGCAGTCGTTATTATCGATTGGTTCCGGCGATTTCCTGGGGACGGGGTTAGGGCTTGGCCTGCAAAAGCTGAGTTTCCTGCCGGAATCCCATACCGACTTTATCTTCGCGGTGATTGGCGAGGAACTGGGGCTGGTGGGGACGTGGACCGTCATCGCGCTCTGGCTGATCGTGCTGCTTGCCGGGACACGTTTGATCCAGCGGATCTCCGATCAACCCGAACTGTATGCCCTGGCGGGGACGCTGCTGTTCGGTCTGGTCGGCCAGGCCCTCGTCAATACATGCGTGGTCACATCCCTGCTCCCGCCGAAGGGAATCTCGCATCCCCTGTTGAGTTATGGGGGCAGCAACCTGCTGACTACCCTGCTGGCTTGCGGACTGATTCTAAACCTCACCCGGACTGCTCCTTCCGTCCTGCAGCCGACGGTTTCGGCAGGGGAGTGTGACGCGGGAGTTGACTCGCGGCCGATTCCATGAAATGCAATTGATTGATCCCCCACCGCGTGCTGTGGTATCGAACCCGCCGCGGGGTCACGGCGTTTTCATGCAGGCGTACAGTAATTCCACTACGCCTTACTGCCTACAATAATGCGGATCGTCTTCTCCTTGATGAAAGCAGGAAAGCCATGGAATCCGCGCATCCGCCGAATCGGCTCGTTCACGAAACCAGCCCGTATCTGTTGCAGCACGCCTACAATCCCGTGGACTGGTACCCTTGGGGACCAGAGGCATTTGCCCAGGCGCGCGAACGGAATCTGCCGATTTTTCTCTCGGTGGGGTACAGTGCCTGCCACTGGTGCCATGTCATGGAGCGGGAATGTTTCGAGGATGCCGAGATCGCGAAATTGATGAATGCCTGGTTCATCAACATCAAGGTCGATCGCGAGGAACGGCCGGATATCGACCAGATTTACATGTCGGCGGTGCAACTCATGACGGGGCAGGGGGGCTGGCCGATGTCGGTATTCATGGATCCGACGGGCGCCCCATTTTTTGGAGGGACCTATTGGCCTCCGTATTCCCGGCAGGGGATGCCCGGTTTCGCGAAGATACTGGAACGACTGCACGACCATTGGGTGCAACATCGCCAGGACTGCCTGGCGAAGGGACAGGAGCTGGTGGAAGCCATCGATGAAATGCATCATCGAGAACAGGCCCGCAGCCCCTTGAGCGAAGAACTCCTGCGAAATGCGGAGTTGCGGTTGATGCGCAATTTCGATCCCCAGGCAGGGGGGTTCGGGCAGGCACCGAAATTTCCACACCCCGTGGACCTGCGTGTGTTGTTGCGAGCCTGGCTGCGGTTTGGTCACGCCGATACGCTGGCTGCCGTCACGCTGACATTAAACAAAATGGCGGCGGGCGGGATCTACGATCACCTGGGGGGAGGCTTTGCTCGCTATGCGACGGATCGATACTGGCTGGTACCGCACTTCGAAAAAATGTTGTACGACAACTCACAACTGGTGACGGTTTATCTCGAAGGGTACCAGGCAACCGGAAATTCCGATTATCTCCGCGTTGCGAGGGAAACACTCGACTACGTGCTGCGCGAGATGACCTCCCCCGAAGGGGGCTGGTATTCAACCCAGGATGCAGACAGCGAGGGTGTCGAAGGGAAATTTTATGTCTGGTCTGCGGCGGAGATCGATGCGGTTCTCGATGACGACGAAGCCCGGGGCTTCCGGCATTGTTATCAAGTTACTCCGGAAGGGAATTGGGAAGGCCATAACATCCTGCATCTCGCGCGGACTGTCGAGGAGAATGCCGCGGACTTGCAACTGGAACCGGGAGTGCTGGCGACTCGCCTGGCCGAGGCCAAAAAGAAATTGCTGGCCGTTCGGAGTCAGCGTGTCTGGCCCGGTCGCGATGAAAAGCAGATTGTGGCCTGGAATGGACTGATGCTATCGGCATTCGCGCGGGCGGCTCGAGTGCTCGACGAGCCTGTGTACCGCGCTCAGGCCGAACGCTCGGCCGACTTTCTCCTGCGGGAAATGCGCCGCGAGGACGGGACCCTGTGGCATTGCCGCAAGGCGGGAGACAATCGGATCAACGGGTTTCTGGACGACTACGCCTGTCTGATCGAAGGGTTATGCGATGTCTATCTGGCCTCGTCGCGGGGACGGTATCTCGCAGCCGCGGTGGAGTTGGCAGAGGTGCTGACGCGGCGTTTTTACGATGTCGAGGGAAACCGCTTCCACTACACACCCGACGATCATGAAGACCTGGTGGTTCGGGTGCGCGATCTGTACGATTCCGCGATTCCTTCCGGAAGCAACCTGGCGATGTCGTCGTTGCTGCGGGTGGGGCTGCTGGCGGATCGATCGGACTTGCTGGATCTGGCCGAACGCGCCCTGGAGGCGGTTTCCGGCACGATGCTGCAACACCCTTCCGGCATGGGGCAAGCCCTGGTCTCGCTCGATGGGTGGCTGGGCCCCGTGGAGGAGTGGGTGTTTTTTGGCGGTGGCGACGCCGAGGAAAATCAACGGTTGCGGCAAGCCTTGCATCGCCGCTTCATGCCTCGTCAACTCGTGTTGACACCGGAAGATCGTAACGATTCCGGGATGCAGTCTCCCTGGATCGAGGGAAAAACAGCGGTGGATGGCTTACCCACGTTGTATCGCTGCCGAAGGGGGGCCTGCGAACACCCCTGGATCGGCGCAGAAGAGATACTGCGGGGGCTGCACTCGAACTGAGGTCGCGGCAACGCTGAACCGCACGCGCCAGCGCCGGGTGATGGCCGACGGATTCTTGAAAAACCCACGGCTGGCGCCAGCGGCTCGGATATTAAGCTGGGATCTAGGGAACCAGCATGATCGGTTGCTGGCTGGAATAGGGCTGGCCGGAAGGGTATTGAAAAACTGGCTCGCCGTAATAGACAGGCGCTGCGACCGGGGCCTGATACCGTCCAACAGGCGGATTCGGATACATCGGCTGGTATTGTCCCTGGGGGGGCATCTGCTGATAGGAGATGCCTGTGTAACTGTCATTGGGATATTGCGGCAAAAACTGCGCGGAATTCGGCAGGGGGGGCACATTCAGCCCGGGAACATTGTATGGAACCGGAGCCTGCTGCAAGGGTTTAGGTGCCGGGGGCTGAACTTCACCCTCCGAATGAGACGGTTGTCTTTGCGGCACGGGAACATCGAGGTACGTTTCGTATGCTCCCGTGGCAGAGTGTCCCATCTTCGCATGGGCATGGTAGCGATGCCAGAATTGCTGGGAATAGGGGAGGCGAGGCGACATGCCCCATCCGGCTGCGGTTTGTGTCTGGGCCGAGACATGCTTGTAGTTGTACGGGCGGAAATGCTTATACGCGCCGTAGAAAGGCATGTACTGGATATACCCGTGCTGCCACTGATCCTGGGAATCATAGGGGTAGAGTTGCTCGTCTCCCTGGGGGGAATAGGCCCCTTCGGCGTACCCACCGGAGTAATTGTTGACGTCGTAACTGCCAAGATCTTGCGCGGAGGCGGTGCCGCCGCAAACCAGAGCCAAGGCGACCGATGATAATAGTTTACGTCCGAGCATTCGTCCCATCCCTGTGAACCGTGACGTCCATGAACCAGGTTTTCCGCGGAGGCCAGAAAACGGCAGAAAACTCAACACGGCATGCGTACAGGCACCCGCGCGGCACATTCCCTCACTTATGGAATCGGTTTTTTGCATCGTATCCTCAAGACGAAATTCATCAGAATATCCAACAAACTCGATAACCCGGGGCCGCGGGAACGCAAATCTTGACACCGTCGGACTATTTTTTCCCGGCGCGCGGCAATCAGGGGGTAAACTTGCAACATAAACTCTGGAAATTGTGCGCCGAGGAAAACTCCCTCCCTGTTGGCCGAGAAGGTAAATTCATGTCTATCCGCGTGCTGAGTCTATCGTTCGTGTTACTTGCCGGGTTCGCCGGGGCAGTCCGCGCTCAAGATGGCTTCTTCAACAGCCAGAATCCCACCCCGAACGGAACCGAGCCGAATGCTGCCGAACAGAATCAGATCCTGAGCCCGCAGGAGGAAAACCAGGACGAGGAAGAAAAGCCGCCCGTCTATGAATATCCCCAGCGACACATGTTTGAACAGCCCGTGACCGTCGGTTCGGATCATCTCCGTTCGTACACGGGTTACTGGCAGCCGGGTGGCTACAATCGACGCGATGGCTCTCCCTTTTTCAATTCCGTACCAGGAGCTCCGCCTCGTGGACCCATTGCGGGTGGAGGGGGAGATTCCTCGAATAATGCCGCTGCGGGGGGAGCGATGTCTCCCGGCGGGTATGCGGATCCCAATGGCATGATGGCGCAAAATGGTTACATGGGCCAGGGTTATGGTTACGGCATGCCTGGATATGGTCCCGGCATGATGGTGCCCCCAGGCTACGCCATGCAGGGTATGATGGGTATGATGGGCTATGGCATGCAGGGCATGCAGGGGGGAGGTAATACAGGTGGTGGAGGTGGTGCGGGGGGAGCCGGAGGAGATCCCTACAACTATCACTTTGGACCGGGTTATTATCGCAGCAGCGAGTACGGTCACTTCCGCTTTCCTTATTACAGCTACCGCCGCCCCTGGTTCCATCCGGGCTTTGCCGGCTTCAATCGCGATGTGAACATACCCTGGTAATCACGGGACGCATCTCCGAGACGATCGGACCGACACCGCAGTTTCAAGTGCCCGTTGTCTGGCAACAACGGGCACTTGCGTTTTTTACGGCGAGACAAGGCTTAAATCGCATTTCTTGGCGGCACATATATTTCAACCGGCCGCGCGGGTCAATAAAGCAGGCTTGCTGAATTCGACGAACTAGCCGCGCCCGTCAGGAAGCGGGCCAGAGCGGGCGCAACATCCTGCAACACACTCTCCCGCCATGAAGTCAACTCGCGTTGAAAACCACACGTGGAATGTCACCAAAGTCTAGCCCGCTTCCTGACGGGCGCGGCTAGTTTTATGGGCATTTTCGAGGCAAATTTTACCGCATTGATACGTGTGTGAGAAATGCGGGCTAGAGTCCACTGAAGTGGACCACACAACGGCGCATGCGGCCAAAACGTGGCCCGCTTCCTCACGGGCGCGGCTAGTTACGCGGACATAGCGTGTCTCGGTGTCTCGGAGGGGGCATCGATGCTCACAGGGGTTGCCAGGCTTGAAGCGCGCAGGTCACATTCAACTCCTGCTCTTCTCGCTGTATGGTAAGTTCCACGCTCTCCCCTGGTTCGCAGGCGGCGATTTGCTCGACTAGAACTTCAAAATTCGGGGTCTCCACGCCATTGAATTCCTTGATAACATCCGTCCTGCGCAAACCTGCCAGGTCGGCGGCAGAACCTCGCTGCACATAAATAATCTGACAGCCATCGCCAGTATTCCGCCCTTGGATACCCAGCAGGGCCGTTCCTCGATACTCGAGCGTCAAACCGGAAAAGCGACTCCGCAGGTGCCGAATGAACTCGGGCCGGATCCGCGGACAGTTCATAATCCGCAGTTCCGTCAGACGCGGCGAATGGGCGACGAAGTCCTCCACCGCGGCTTCCGAAATCTCGGCCCGAACGAGGATGAGATATCTCAATTCAGGCCAGCTACGGATGGCGTGCAGCAGGCTGTCGTCCACGGGATAATGCTGGAGATCCATGCCGGTCACTTCGGGACGCAATGGCAATTCGATACCCGTGTGAAACCTGAGCCACTCCGACCAATCCAGTTGACCCCAGGAATTGTCGTACATCAGCCTTAATTGGGCTCCCTGGGCTTCCAGGCTTCTCAATCTGGCCCGCTGCTGCAGCGTGGGAATCATCAGGCCCAATCCCATGAGCGACAACGCCAGGAAACTGATCAGCCAGGCCGACCAAGACGTCCACCACTCCCGTGGCGCTGCCGACTCCTGGCCTGTGTCCTTCTGGTTCTCCCTCATGGCTGCTCCCAGGGAATTGTCATTCCACTGCAGGCTTGTTAAAACGGGGTACGCCCGGCTATTGGATTCCACAAACATGATCAACGATGACCAGCTGCCGGATCCGTGCGAAGGGCCTTTGCGGAATCCTTCTTCCTGCCGGTCTGGAGGATCGACGGAATGAACGGGATTCAAGTCTAAAGAATAACCAAAATCTGGTTTGAGGTTGAGTGTATTTGTTTCCCGACATTCCTCCGCAAGATTTTTTGCCGGAGCGATCTGTATTTCAGTGCACCCTTTTTCCCAAGAACCACCATCAGGAATGGAAACGGATCGTGCCACAATGAGGACTGCCTGCCTGGCCCTGGGAGGGAATCTGGGGGATGTCGCCTCGACCTTCCAATGGGTCCACCAAGAACTGGTTTCCCGCCCTGATATCGAAGCCCTCCGCATGAGCAGGATTTACCGGACGGCTCCGGTTGGCGCGAATGCCGGGAATCCCTTCCTGAATGCGGCGATTGTCTGCCGCACTCCGCTGGCGCCCGAGGATCTGCTGGAGATATGCCAGCACCTGGAACAGCAAGCTGGCCGAACTCGCGAGATCCATTGGGGTCCGCGGCGGCTGGATCTCGACCTGATCGGCCTGGAGGATCAAGTGGTCCGTAGTCCGCGGCTGATATTACCTCATCCGTCGGCATGGTATCGCCGCTTTGTGCTCGATCCTCTCTGCGAACTGGCTCCGGACTGGTGGCATCCCGAGCGGCAAGCAACCGCCAGGGAGTTGCGAGACCGGTTGCAAAGGCGCCCCTTGATCATGGACTTGCGCGATTTGCCCTGTGATACCAGCCTCTGGGCCCGTGAATTACATGCGGCATTTTCGTCGAGTGAACTGGAGGTCTGGACTTCCACGGCAGCCCCGGCCTCTGGCGTCGCGACGGAACTGGCAACCTGGCGGCTGATCGATCCGGGGTATGCGTCCGAATCGTGGCAAGCGGCCGCCCCCCTGCATCGTCTGGCGACAACCGCATGGACCTCCCTGGCGGTGCAGGACCTGGTGGACGTCGTCCGCTCGGCGCTCGACGTTCCCGTTGCCGAGTAGCTTCCGCCTGCCGGGTGTCCCTCTTTTCCGTTTGGGCCTTTTTCTGGATTTTGACCGTCCCCCCGCAAGGGCGGTTTCCGCCTGGTGTCTTACACGAGCCAACAAGACTCGTCGCAATCACCAGACAACAAATCCAGACTGACGGAGATATGCCATGAAACCCTCTTTCCTGACCGCCTCGTTGGCCCTCACGTTGATCCTCGCCGCTGGAAGTCTCCAGGCTCAACCCGGACACTTCCAAAATCGGATCGAATACAATCCCCCCTCACGGTTCATTCACGTGGATTCCCCAGAACTGGATCCGCGGCGTTTTCCCGATCATCCCACGCTGGGATTTTTCGGCGATTTCACGAGGCGGGGCCTGATTGTGACCCGGGTGATCCGTGGTTCCGAAGCCTGCCGCATTGGCTTACAGCCCCGCGACACGATTCTGCAAGCCAATGGCTATGCAATTCATTGCGAACGGGACTGGCAAAGGGCGCTGGCGGACGCTTGCCGGGATCTCCGCCTGAAGGTTCGCAAACCCTGCGGGCGAATCGAATTTCTGCGGGCACGGCTCGATGTCCGGGGAGGCGGGCATTCCCATCATACCCTGCGGGCGACGCCTCGGTATCAAGGGTTGACTCCCTCCCCCACAGGCTACCAGGTGAATCTCGGCGGGGGAGGACTGCAGTTCGGCTTTACCATTCGAAATTAAACTCTGACCAGAACGGCAACCGAACCGAGTAAAATACACCCCCAGAGCCGGGCCTTGAATCGCCCGGCTCTGGGGGGTGTTGCATTGACTGGCTTAGGAATTCGGGGGCCACGGGCTTGCAGGGTTCACGTCAACACGGGGTTGCACTGGCCAGGCAATGACACACAGTCCGAATATTAAACCGTGACAATTCACTGGCTGGAGGAGCCTAATTCAGCCCTGAACACTTCGTCCCGACGGTATGCAGCGGCACGGCATTTCCATCGCCGGAGCCTTCCATCAGCCATGGATTAGTTCGGATTCTGACGGTGAAACCGCCCGCAGGATGGGCAACTGCAATTGTGCTGCGGGAATACGGGAAGATCTTGTCTTTCAGGCCCGCGGATGAGATAGTATCTGGGTAGGTCAAAAATTAAAGTATTGAATGGTGACAAAGTTGATGAACCGTTCCTGCCAGTCACGCATGGGATTCACTCTGGTGGAACTGCTGGTGTCATTGGCCTTGATCGGGGTCTTGGTGGCCCTGCTGCTTCCGGCGGTGCAGCGGGCGCGTACTGCCGCACGGGGTATTCAATGCCGTAATAATCTGAAGCAGGTGGCATTGGCCCTGCATCAGTTTCATGAAACGCATGGGGCATTTCCCCCCGCGCGGATTATTGAATATCAATATGCTCCCGTCGATGAAAATGCGGATCGGCAAGGCCTGGATGAACCGTCCTGGATCATTCATCTGCTCCCCTATCTGGAACAACAGGCTTTTTTCGATCAGTGGGATCTCTACCTTCCCTATGCCAATCAGCCCACGGAAATTAAGTTTCGCCCGCTGCATGTCTTTCTGTGTCCAGAACGCCATTCCGTGGACGATGCAATCGCGGAAGAAAAAACGGTGCTGATTGCCGCTCCCTGTGGCTGCCTGGCGGGCATACAGACCATTCCGGGCGGAGCCGTCACCGATTACGTGGGGAACCATGGCGATCTGGAGCCGGGAGCCAGTGGCTTGGCCAGCGATTTTTACTGGGGTGGACAGGGGACCGGTGTGATCATCTCGAGTGCACCCGCCTTTGAAGGAACAGCCCGCCTCCGTGGTTGGTCCAACAAGGTTCGGCTTGGCGACATTTCCGATGGCAGTTCCAACACATTCCTGCTGGGTGAATCCCATGTTCCGGCAGATCAGTTAAATTCCGCGCCTTACAATGGGGCTGCGTATCACGGTCGGCATCTGCTGCATCATTGCCGAGTGGCAGGACCGGGCGTTCCGTTAGCCCATCATCCACGTGATCAGCGAGCCAGCGTTTATTCATTTGGCAGTTTTCATCGAGGTTTCATCCCGTTTGCCATGGCTGATGGCAGCGTGCGGCCGGTCAGCACGGTCATCAATACCAGTCTCGCAGGACATCTGGCAAACCGGGCTGATGGTCAGACGCTGGGAGAATTTTAAGTGGCTTTGCACGACCCCTCGATTCACGGCTTGTGTGTATCCGGCTTGTTGGTCGTGTGTCTCTCTAGTCTGGCCGGTTGCCATTCCGACCGGATCAAGACTTGGCCCGTCAAGGGACGTGTCCAGTTTGAAGATGGCAGCGCTGTCAAAATTGGTGTGATCGAACTGGAATCGATCGACCATAAAACAACCGCCACCGGTCGCATTGGCGAGGATGGCTCGTTTGTATTGGGGACGTATGAGTCGGAAGATGGTGCCGTTGCGGGAACGCATCGAGTCATCGTGCTGCAGTTGATCATGAATGACATGGGCGTCAGGCACACCCGGGACCACGGGCATCCCGTCCCTTCCCGCTACGCTACCTATGATACTGCTGGTCTTTCCGCCGTCGTCGAAGAAAAGAACAGCAATTTCCTGACAATTACCCTCCAGCAGAATTAACACCGAAACACCGAATATTCGGAGCAGCTTCCTGCACTTCCTTTCTGCCGGGTAGACAAAAGGACCATTTGCTCACGCCGGGCAAAATTCAGTTCGGCGTGAGCGATTTCCCCCGCGAAATGGGAGCGATTCTCCCGCACAGCCACAAATTCTGCCCGCGGGCTGGAAATCAGTTTGGGGCTTGCAGATCGACGGTAAAGTCGCGTTCTCCCTCCGCATTCACGTCGATGGTAAGCGGCGTGGTCTTTTCGCTGAGAAACTGCCGGGGGATGCTGGTGGTGGCAACGGCCGGTGGCACGGTTTGCCCAGGTTCGGCCGGAACAGGACTCTGTTCGGGGGGGAGGATCATGACCTGATATTTCCCATACGGAACGTGGTTGAAGATGGCCATTCCCTGATCGTTCAGACTGCTGCCTCCTCCATGCCCGGAGAGATCGACCTGCCCCGCGGTGACCCGTTGCCCCCCCGAGAGCACGGTGATGGAGATGGCCCTGCCAGGCTGTTGATTGTCCGGCTCATAGGTACAGCCGCACAATACCCACAGGCAGCACAGACTCAGAAGATTGCCCGGACAAATCAAATTCCGAATTGAAACAGACCGTATATCGCAGCGCATCGTGTCACCATTGGGGAAAAGAAAAGGGAACAGGGAGCCCGGCAGAATGGGCACGGGCCCCTCCGCGGAGTAATCACGAACTTGCCTGGGGGGATTGCCCCGGTTTAGTACTCACCAATCACCCGGCCATCGTCGCGCACGCTGAGTTGGAGCAGCGTGTCGAGATTGATATTTTCGGAGAGGAAGCGGACCGAACCATCGCACAGCACTCCTTGAATTCCTCCCTTGTGAAAGGAATTCAAGATCGTATTGACTTCGTACTCACTGCTCGCGCTGGCTGGTGCCCCCGATTTCCAGAAGGCATTGGGGGCGAAACGCACGGTGGTCATGCCCCCCATGTAGGCATTCAGACTGGTCAGCGAGGATAACGGGGTACTGGCCAGCATCTGTTCGCCGGAGTTGTTCACCCAGCCATGCCAGCCACCCAGGGGATTGGCGCTGTTTTCGACACCTCCCACATTGCCCGACTGCTCGGCGATGATCAGCGTATTGGAAGTACCGTCCGTGCAATCCCGGAATTTCTTGCTGAAATAGACCGCCAGCATCCCGTTGTTGCAATATGTTCCGCCACTCGCGATGTTATCGGCGGTGCAGACACCCGTGCGTCCCCCGGGATCGGGGGTGGCACCCGAGATACCGACATAATCCATGACCATGCTGGCGGCACCGGTGGCGGCAAAACCAGACAAGGGGACTTCCGCCATATTGGTCATTCCGTGTGGACTCGAGGGGCACGCATAGACCGGCACCCGCAAGGTTTGCAGTACGGGGTTACCGGTAAACGGGCCGCTATGTGCCCAGAATCCTCCGGTCTCGAAGTTGATCTGGTCGTAAGCGGGCCCTTGCTCCAGAAACGGAAGCAGGAAGGCCCGCCAGTTGGCGCCGCGACTGTTGTACAAGCCCCCCACGGGAAAACAACCGTGAACATCGTGGTAGTTGTGCAGGGCCAGCCCAATCTGTTT
Organism: Planctomycetota bacterium; assembly: GCA_014584345.1. Lineage (GTDB taxonomy): Bacteria > Planctomycetota > Planctomycetia > Planctomycetales > Planctomycetaceae > Rubinisphaera. The sequence goes on along the minus strand of JACTNB010000013.1, from coordinate 356,699 downwards.
CAGATTGTTCTTGCAGGTGCTGCGCCGGGCCGCCTCGCGGGCCTGTTGCACCGCGGGGAGCAGCAAGGAGACTAGTATGGCGATAATCGCAATAACTACTAGTAGTTCGATCAACGTGAACGCGTTCGACCGAAATTTCCGCTTCGTGTTCCTGGAATGGTACTGCCGCATCGGACTGTTCCCCTTGATCGTGGAAAAAATCTAAACAGGAATAAAGTGTTCACGCTTGCCCGGGGACTCGACGCACGCGAGCAGGGCATCCGTGTCGCCCAAACGGGCAGTCGAGCGGGCTCTTGTTGCCACTGCCTCGCCTGCCTGCCGCAACAAGGAACGGAATTTTATGCTGAAATTCCCTGTGTTGCGTTCGGCAGGCGGTTTGGTCGCCTGCTCCGCCGGACTCGCGGGATACTTCCTGCATATCTCGTGCCATCAAAGAATGCACACGACACCGCACCCCACACGGTTGGCCCCGCGGGATTCTTTCGGGGCGGCGCGGCCGTGCGCGGGTTGGTCATAAACGTAGCCATGAGAACGCAGAACAGCCCGGCCATTCAGGGATCCCTGGCTGCCTCTGCGTCCATTACGGACTAGCGGTAGTGGGGCCAACCTGCCGAGGTGATTGCAGATAGCCGATCAGGTCGCGAATTTCCTCGTTGCTCATTTTGTCGAGTTGCCCTTCGGGCATCAGAGAGAGGTTCGAGGGTTTGATCAGTTCGACATCGTCCTGATCGAGGTTGAGCAATTCCTTTTCAGTTTGCAGAGTCAGGCTTCTTTCCGTTTGCGAGACAATCAAGCCATTCAGCACGCGACCGCTCGTCAGCACCACGGTGGAAATGCGATACTGGCGGGGCACGATGGCGGATGGGGCCAGCATATTTTCCAGCAGGTAATCGAGATTGTCCCGGTTGGAACCCGTCAAATTCGGTCCGATCTCCTTACCCGAGTCAAACAGACGATGGCAAGCCGAGCAAGTGCGGTCGTACAACAAGCGCCCGTTGTGCAGATCGGCATGCTTCAGGAATTCGGGCGTCAGCCGTAGCTTCAGGGACGCCTGGCGCGCCTGTTTTTCGGCATCGGTCGTCTGCAGCGTGCCCCAGGTTTCTTCCAGCAAGGCAAGCAATTCGGGTTCCGCGAAGCTGGCGATTTGTCGGGCCTGAGAAGGACTGATCTCGGCCGCCGGCAGGTGTCCCTCGCGGACTGCCCGCAACAGGGCACGGGCATACGAGGGACGGGAACACAGTGTCCCCAGGGCCGCCTGGCGGGCCGAGGGTTTCATGACACGATATCGATTCAACAGCAACTGGGGAACCTGTTCATCCTCGAAGGCCGCCAGTCCCTCGGCGGCGACTTCCTCCAGTACGCGATCATTCAGCATCTTGCGCAGCAGGTCGAGAGTTCCTTCGGGGCGACTGGCCATCAACAGGCGGAGCGCGTTGCTGCGATCGATGGGGGTGGCGTTGCCGTCCTGTACAAGTTGCTTCAGTTGATCCAGCGCGCGCCCATCTCCGAACACCACGGACAATTCCCGCGTCATGTCGCTGATCGGCTTGTCGCCGCTGGCCAGCAGCGTGGCCGCGAGCGTGCTCCACTGGGGTGGTGCGGACGTTTTTCTCCAGCCGCGTGTTGCCTCGGTCATCCCCCGCAGCACGACTTGCCGGAAGGCGGTCGCTTCCCGTTGCCGAAGTGCTTCCACCAGCAGAGGGCCGACACGCGGATCGCTTTCGTTCTCATGCATCAAACGCCGCGCCAGGAAACGGGCCAGCAGGGGAATTTTCGTACGGCTCATCAGGCCTGCCGCCCGGGCCGGATCGGCAACGGTCACCGGCTCCAACCCATACCAGATCATCAGCGGGATATTGTGATCGTCCGCATCGCCCGCGTGACTGCACAGGATCTCGGCGAGTTCCCAGCGCGCGGGAGCCGCCAGTTTCCCTAGTGCCGAGGCCAGATACAACCGCACAAAGGCCGATGGTTCGCCGGCCGCCTGCTGAATCAATCCGGCGGCCGCCGCGACATCTACTTCCGGACCATCCATCAGCAGACGTACTCCCCAGACGCGGAGATGCTCATTCTCGTGCCTTAACAACTCCAGTTGACGAGCTTGGGGAAAGCGGTCGAGGGCATGCAAGGTCCACAGGGCCCGCAATTTCCGGGTGAGATCGGCTTGTGTCTGGAATTGTTGTTCGAGCACATCGCTGGCAGCCGAGAGATCCGCCCCCGCGACATGGCGATCTCGCAGAATCCTGCGGGCATGCCTCACAAACCATTCGTTTTCATGCCCATGCAGATGGGCCAGTTCCTCCGAGGTCGCCTGCTGCAGGTTCTCCCGGAAAACGCGTTCCGGCTGACCATGCGTGATTTTGTAAATCCGGCCCGAAGTCCGATGGACGCCATCGTTGTCGTGGCATTCGCCCAGGTCGGTCCAGTCGCTGAGATACACTCCTCCGTCGGGACCGTAAATCAAACTGACGCCGCGGAACCAGGGCTGATTCGCGAAGATCATGTCCTGTCCGTGCTGCAAAACATACCCACTCCCCTTGCGCACGGGAATATCCTGATTCACCCTTCGACCGTGCGTATTGCACATGAACAACGTGTTGCGATAAGCCGTCGGCCAGTTGTCTCCCAGATAGATCATCCCGCCGCAATGCGAATGGCCACCTCCCAGTTTGCCATGGACGCCGTTGTCTTCCCGACTGTCCTGCCAACTGGCGGTATTGTCCCAGTGATAATGGTCGGCATGCTGATCGATCAGCTCGTAGTAGTGCGGATTGAAATCGGCGCCGTACATCCGCTTGAAGCGCGCGCCGGGAATGGCGTGCCAGGCATGGCCGATCACATTATTGGTGAAGAAGAATTCTCCCTGGGCATTGTAATCCAGTCCCCAGGGATTCGTGGTACCTGCCGTCACCACCTCGAACCGCTGCTGTTGGGGATGATACCGCCAGATCGAACAGTTCATAGCCGTGCGGCGGGAAGGAGGATCGTCGGGATGTCCCACCAGCGATGTGGCCTGAATGCCATGCCGACCATACAGCCAGCCATCCGGGCCCCACATCAGGCCGTTGACAATATTATGCCCCACCTGGTTCTGGTCGAAACCATCGAGTGCCACTCGGGGCGGGCCGTCTGGACGGTCATCGCCGTTTTCGTCGGGCAGCCAGGCGAGTGTGCCGGCATTCAGGATCCAGCAGCCTCCGGTTCCCGGCAACACGCTGGTCAGGCGATTTCCCTCCGCCCAGAAGACCGTCCGTTGATCGTGTTGGCCATCGCCGTTGGTGTCTTCCAGAATGACAATCCGGTCTCGCAGATCGCCATCGAAGCCGCGGCCCGCGTAGGTGTAAAATTCCGCCACCCACAATCGGCCACGATCATCAAATGCCAGCGAGACCGGCTGATTGATATCCGGCTCCCCCGCGAACAGCGTGGCCCGAAATCCCTCGGGCAGGCCTAACGCGCGAACCGACTCTTCGGGCGTGGGAGGATGTTCGCCAGGGGCCTGACTATTATAGACCGGCTTCCCCGGATTCGCTTCGTCCGCCTGCAGGAAACAGGCCGCGAGCGAACAGAACAGGAAGACGACAATCACTGTCATACGTGTCAGCATGTAAACCCCTCGCAGTACATTCCCATGGGAGCATCTCTGAATGGCCCGCGCGAAACACTCCGCGCGTAACCGACCGTCGGTGCCGACCCTCTCGATGCATCAACAATTCGGCATCCATGAATTTAACGGGAGTAGCGAAAGAAAACCATCTCGCTACAATCGCCTCAGGCAGAAATCAGGCATGGTTTACACACGTTATCGTCAGCCCGTCGGGAGGAGCACGCATGCAGCGGATCAGGCAGGTCATGGAGGCAAGTCAACCGGGCGAGACCCTGACCATCTCCGGCTGGGTCCGCACCCGGCGGGATTCCAAGCAGGGCTTCTCCTTTGTGGAACTGAACGACGGCAGTTGCATGGCGAATCTGCAGGTCGTCGTCGATCAAACCGTCCCCGGATATGCCGAGTTTCTGCCCCGCATCACCACGGGTGCCAGTCTGCGCGTCTCCGGGACGGTGCAAGCCTCGCTCGGCAAGGAACAACGGATCGAACTGCAGGCCCAAGCGCTGGACGTGCTGGGAACGGCCGATCCCCAGACCTTCCCCTTGCAGAAAAAAGGGCATAGCTTTGAATTCCTCCGGGAAATAGCCCATCTCCGGCCACGCACAAACACCTTTGGAGCCATTGCCCGCGTCCGCAACGCGGCTTCGGCCGCGGTGCATAACTTCTTTCAGTCCCGCGGCTTTCTGTATGTGCACACCCCCATTATCACCACCAGCGATTGCGAAGGCGCGGGGCAGATGTTTCACGTCACCACGCTCGACCTGGCCCGGCTCGCGCAAGTGCAAACCCAAATCGACTACGCGCAGGATTTCTTCGGCAAACCCGCTTCGTTGACGGTCAGCGGGCAACTGGAAGCGGAAATTTTCGCAACCTCCCTCGGGCCTTGTTACACGTTTGGCCCCACGTTCCGGGCCGAAAATTCCAACACCACCCGGCATCTGGCGGAATTCTGGATGATCGAGCCAGAAATCCCCTTCTTCGATCTTTCCGACGACATGCAATTGGCGGAAGACTTTATCAAGGCGATCATCGGGCACGTCCTGGCAGACTGCGCGGCCGACCTGGAATTCTTCAACCAGCGTATCGACAAAACCGTGCTCGAAACCCTGAAGCACATCCACGCGGAACAGTTCGAACGTGTCAGCTATACCGATGCGGTCGGTATTTTGCAGCAGGCGGGCAGGGAATGGGAGTTTCCCGTTGCCTGGGGGCACGACCTGCAATCCGAGCACGAGCGGTTCCTGACGGAAGAATACTTCAAAAAGCCAATAATCCTGCACGACTACCCACGCAGCATCAAACCCTTCTACATGCGCTGCAACGACGATGGCAAAACCGTCCGGGCCATGGATGTCCTGGTCCCGCGGATTGGAGAGATCATCGGGGGCAGCCAGCGCGAGGAGCGGCTCGATGTGCTGGAAGCCCGCATGCGGGAGTGCCAGCTTGATCCGGAGGATTACTGGTGGTATCTCGATTTGCGGCGCTTCGGCACCGTGCCTCACGCCGGTTTCGGGCTGGGATTTGAACGCCTGATTCAACTGCTGACCGGCATGCAGAACATTCGCGATTGCATCCCCTTCCCCCGAACACCCAAGAATGCCGAGTTCTGATTCGAGTTCAGCGTTTACCCGGAATTCGCGGCGCCAGAAAATCGGCGGATTGCAGTACCTGCTCGCAGGCGGAAACGACTCGCAAGGCAAACTCTTCGGCCGCGATTGTCGCACGCATAACGTCCGCCTGGCCTTGCGCGATCGCGGCGCGGAGGCGAAGCAGATCCTCCCGGACCTGGGACTGAAATCGGGACAATTCCTCGCCGGATAAATCGATGCGGGCCAGCGTGGTCACCCGTGGATCTCGCACGCGATGCATCCGGGCCAGCGTCTCCCCCTGCGTACGGTACAACGCCCCCGCATGATACGCCCGCCGCAGTGCACCCCGCGAATTGAACTGGTACACGGGATCGGCACCGAAATAAAACGAGCAGGCCCCTTCCTTCCTCCACCCCACAAACACCACGTCCGCCAGATAAGGGACACTCAGCTCGCCACGAATCACGTAGGCCGTCGCCTCGCGATACAGATCCTCCCGATCCTGTTCCATGCGTGCCATGCGTATTCCCTTTCCCGGCTTCCCCCCGACGTATGGACATTTCCCGCGGCCCGACAGACGCGGTTACTCCCCTTTACGATTACTGTTGCCCATGCCGCGGGCTTTAGCGCACGGAAGCCAACCAAGGCCCGCAAACACGAGGACATTCGCCAGCAGTCCCCAGGCGGATGCATGCACCGGCAGTATCTGTTGCGCGGACTGAACCGCCGAGAGAACCGGCTGCAGGGCCGTCCCGGTCCAGGAGACCAGCGGCGGAAACAGACTGGTAAACAGAAACGCGACGACCAGTCCCACGGCCAGTCCCGCGCAGGCCCCCAGCGCTTTGCCACGACGAATAAACAGCACATCCAGCGTCATCGGCAGCAGTTGTACGCTGAAGGCAACCGCGAATAACGCCAGCCCCACAATCATCTGCATGAACCCGGTCAGGCTGCTTCCCGGTTGATGCCCTACCAGCACGAGCAGCAGTGAAAACGCCGTCGCCGCCAAAATCACAAACCGGCCGACCCAGATCCGTTCTCGTTCGCTCGCTCGCGGACGTAAAAAACGATCGTACAGATCCCGGGTGGCCAGGGCGCTTAACGCATGCAGGTTACTGTCGGCGGTACTCATCGCCGCAGCCATGATCGCGACAATCATCAACGATGAAACCGCCATACCCGCCGTGGGACCGAGCAAATCGGGTAAACGATCTCGCAGCACGACCACCAGGATCTGGTCGTAACTGCCAACCGTCGCTGCGGGCAACACCCCTTCCGCGGTGAACCGGAGTGGGTAGAGCGCCTGGGCCCCCAGTCCGACCAGCATGATGCCAAACATGTAACAGCCGGTCAGCAGCACAATGAAGATCAGAGCACTCTTGCGCAGGGCGTCGCTGTTGCGGGCTGCGTAAAATCGCATCCACTGCGCCGGTTGGATGATTCCTCCAATCGGCATCAACACACAGACCGAGAACAGCATCGGCAATGTCCAGAATCCGGTATTGCCGGGCACTGTCAGCGACGAAGCCGGCAAACCAGCCACTGCGGAGCGGAACCCGTTTAGCCCTCCCAGGCTGGCTACCATGGCAACTCCCGCCAGCAGCATGCCTGCCACCAGCAGCACGCATTGCAGGGCATCCGTCCAGGCGACGCTCCGCATGCCGCCAATCATGATGTAAATTGCGGTAATGGCCGCCAGAACCACGGCCCCCACCTCGAAGGCGTGCTCGTGGCGGGCAAACAGGACCGCAGCCAGATCGCCCCCAGCTTTTAACTGCATGATCACATAGGGAATCGAAAACAGAAAGCCGACCAGCGTCACCAGCAAACGCAGTACAATTTGACTTCCGTAATGATCGCACAGCATGTCGGCCTGGGTAATATATCCCCGCTGGTGGCCGGCCTGCCAGATCCGCCTGCCGAACAGGTAGATACAAAAACCGGCGACTGGCACATTCAGGCTGACCAGTGCGAAGACCACTCCCTCCCGGTACACCATGCCCGGCGCGCCCAGCAAGGCAAACGAACTCAGAAAGGTGGCCATGATGGTCAGCGAGGATATCATCCAGCCCTGGCCACGACCGGCCAGGTAATAATCCTCTTCACTGCCCCGGCTTTGCCGATATCCGATCCAGCCGATCAGCAGCAGGACCAGCAGATATATGACCAGCACGACCAGGGGGATCCAGCCGAGTCTGTTTTCGCCGGCGGCGGAGAGTTGAGCCAGACACGTCATTTCGATTGCTGCTCCCCTGGCTGTTCTCCCTCGATCTCCGCTGCCCACAACCAGAAATAAGAAACGAAGGCAGCCAGGCAGATCATCAGATACCAGCCGATTCCCCAGGCATAGACCAGGGGCAAGCCCAGAAACATCGTCGGGCGATTCACCAGCAACACTCCCGGACCAACGCTCATCACAAGGGACAGCACAACCAGGCTGCTCATGAGAGTGCACAGAAAACGTCGAGATTTCCGACGGTCGGCTTTCATCAGGCGGATTCCAGGTCTGGCCTCTTACCGGTGGCGTACCGTCGGTGAAGGATCGTTTCCGTACAGAACTTTATTTCTCTCTGGTGGCAACACATGTTTCCCGGGACTCTCCCCGGATTTCCCGCCCGGGTCAATAATACAGGATTGCTGACATCGACGTACTAGCCGCACCCGTCAGGAAGCGGGCCAGACTGGAACCTGGTTTGTCGCCATGCGTTGCTTGTATTGATGTTGTGTTCAAGGAATGTTCCATTGGGAACCGCCCGCATAGCCCGCTTCCTGACGGGCGCGGCTAGTTTTTCAGGCACTTTCAGACAAAATTTACCGTATTGGTAACTGTGCGGGAAATGCGGACTACACGTTTCCCTGGGTTCTATCCGTTGGATTCCCCTGACTGCTGGCGTTTCCCAGTGGCAGCCGGAGGTTCCAGCATGAACGAGTACAGCCCCAACATGATGGCACCCGTCACCAGGAAGACATCGGCAAAGTTGAATATCGGGTAGTGGTACTCGCCGAAGGTGAAGGCGAGGAAATCCCTCACGGCATACATCGGCTTGCCCTCCACGACGTGGCCATGCCAGCCCAGACGATCGTAAAGGTTGCCCAGCGTGCCCGCCATGACCAGTCCCAACGTGATACTCAGCCACAAGCTGGAGGCTCCGCGAAACAAAATCAGCCAGGTCAGAATCCCAGCCGCCGCCAGTATGCTCAACAGGGCAAACAGGCCCGAAAACCCCTGCCCCATCCCCCACAACGCCCCTTCGTTGAAACTCGTCAGAAAACGAAATTCCACCCAGCCATTCAGAAACGTACGCGTCCATTCCGAAATCCGACCGGGATACCCCAGGGAATTAAACACCGACGATTTCGAAAACAGGTCCCAGCCCGTCCCCAGCACCACCAGGGTTGCAAACAGAACGTAATGCCAGGCGGGAACGGCTGGCCGCTCCGCGGTCGATTTTTCCGACGAGGAAACAGTCTTCACGAAACACTCGTACCCTTCGAGTCACACGGAGATTTCGAGTCACAGGGAATACAGTTACACGGAGACACGGGAACCACTCCCGGCCAGTATCCCGTATCCGCCGATACCGGTCAACACTGCATCCGCAACCCCGTCGTGCCCGCGTTTGCTGGCGATTTTCCATCTCGCTCTAACCGGCGTATGGCTCCGCCAGCCTGCTGGAAATCTCGGAGCTCGACACCCGCCGGGGAGCTTCGTTTTCCGTCTGAAATACGGGAGTGGGCCGTCGCGGAGGCCTCCTTCCAGGCTTCGCACCTGTTTCAGTGCCCACTTGCCTGCATGCCGCGACTTGCCCCGTGGGGGGAATTGGGGGTAAAGTCAATTTCCTGGAATGGGTTCCTGCGGAAAGTCACTCGGCTATTTTGTGACTCTCTGCCGTAAAGTTTTCGCGATCCGTGGAATTGAGGGAATGCAATGAGCGTGGGGCTGAGCCGTCTACTGGGATTGGGGAGCTTCTGGTTGGTCCTGGCATATCCGCTGTGGTTCTCTCAGGCCAGCGCGGATTCCGTAGGCACAAGCCGTCCGAATATCATCGTGATTTACTGCGATAACCTGGGATATGCCGATATCGAACCTTTTGGTTCGCAAGTGCATCGGACGCCCCATGTGAATCGCCTGGCGGAGCAGGGGCGGAAATTCACGCATTTTTATTCCGCCAGTGGTGTCTGCACTCCCAGCCGGGCCGCCCTGATGACCGGCTGTTATCCCCTGCGCGTCGGCATGGCGATCACCGATGGCGTTGTGCTCAGGCCCGTTTCGCCCATCGGGTTGAATCCACTAGAGTGGACTATTGCCGAACAACTGCAACAGGCCGGTTATGACACCGCGATTTTCGGGAAATGGCATCTGGGAGATCAGCCGGAATTCCTGCCGACCCGCCAGGGATTCGATTTCTACGAAGGGATCCCCTACAGCGACGACATGACCCCGCGCCCCAATCAGAACTGGCCCCCGCTCCCCTATCTACGCCAGGAAACCGTCCTCGAGGCTCCCGTGGACCGCGATCTGCTGTGTCGGCGTCTCACGCAGTCGGCCTGCGACTGGATCTCCGCGCGGCGAGAACGCCCGTTCTTCCTGTATTTTCCGCAGTGCATGCCGGGCAGCACGAAAGCTCCCTTCGCCAGCGAGGGCTTTCGTGGCAAATCCCGCAATGGTCCCTGGGGCGATTCCATCGAGGAAATCGACTGGTCGCTGGGGGAAATGCTGAACACGCTCGCACAACATCAACTCACGTCGAATACCCTGATTATCTGGACTTCGGACAACGGTGCACCCCGCGGCATTCCACCCTGGGGGTCCAATGCCCCACTGGCGGGCTGGGGGTATTCCGTCGCGGAAGGGGGCATGCGCGTGCCGTGCCTGATGCAATGGCCCAGTCAGATTCCGGCCGGAACCGTTTGCGAGGCCCTCTGCACCACGATGGACCTGCTCCCCACGTTCGCGGCGATTACGGGCACGAAACTCCCCGAGGACCGCCCCCTCGACGGGCACAATATTCTCCCCCTGATGACAGGCAACGAAGTGGCCAGCCCCTACGAGGCCTTCTATTACTATCATCTGGATCAATTATTAGCCGTTCGCGCGCGCCAATGGAAACTCTACCTGCCGATCCCGGCGAAAGACAATCAACCACCTCGGCCGGCACGTCTGTTCGATGTGGTTGCCGATCCGGGAGAAACACGGGATCTCGCCGCGGATTACCCTGCTGTTGTTGCCGAACTTGAGGCATCGACCCACGGAATTCGCGAGGATCTGGGAGACCAGAAAAACCCAGGCAAGCAGGCCCGTCCGCACGGTCTGCAGCCCAACCCGCAACCACTGCTGCTGAAGAACTCACCCTGAAATTCAATAAGGCGTTACTCACCGGAATTTCGCGATGATCCATCCCGATGCGCCACCGGGTTCCTGCAAGGGACGCAGTCGATCGCTGCTGGCTGCGTTCCGAAACGCGGGCCAGGGGTTTCTGGTGGCCTTGCGCAGCGAACGAAATTTGCAAATTCACGCGTGCTGCGGAGGACTGGCGATTCTACTGGGTTGGGGCCTGGGCCTGACGCATGTGGAATGGTGTCTTGTCTGTGCTGCGATTGCAGGTGTCATCACCGCGGAATTACTGAACACTGCCCTCGAAAAAACACTTGATCGGATCGCTCCCGAACTCCATCCGCGGACGGGGCAGGCGAAGGACATTGCGGCTGCGGGGGTCGCCGTGGCTTCCTGCGGGGCTGTGGTGATCGGCGTACTTTTATATGGGCCTCGTTTATATGCCTTGTTGTTGAATTACCTGGCAACGGGAAGCGGTGCCGGGTGACAATGCCCGAAGCAGGTGTTAAGCTATTCGGCGATCACTCGATATACCCCCGCAGACTCGACACACCTTCCCCCAATCGTCCCGTTCCGTATTCGCGAAAGCACAGGTTAACAGGCATGTCCGAATCCCAGACTCATTTTTCCGCATCGCAAGCTTACGGAGATTTGGCTCAACCGGCCGCGATTCTGATCTTCGGGGCCTCGGGTGATTTGACCGCGCGAAAACTGATTCCTGCATTATTCACCCTGTGGAAGACCGGTTATCTCCCCGAGAAATCCCGCATTATCGGAGTGGCTCGCCGGGAAAAAACCGATGAGGCCTTCCGCCTGGAAATGTTCGAAGCGGTACAATCCGCTTCCCGCACGGGGCATGTAAGTGGCGAAGAGTGGAACGCGTTCGATCAGCGACTGCATTACCGCACGGTCGACCTGGAGCAACCCGACCAGCTGCAACAGTTCAAGCAGTCGCTTGAAGAACTGGAACAACACAGCGGCCTGGGAGGACAACGCCTGGTGTACATGGCGACCTCCCCGCAGTTGTTTCTGTCCTCGGTCGAGGCTTTGCACAACGCGGGCATGATTCCCGATCCCCATGATCCAAACTGGTTGCGGGTCGTCTTTGAAAAACCGTTCGGGCACGACCTCGCCTCCGCGCAGGAAATGACCAGCACCCTGGGACGCATGCTGCACGAAACCCAGATCTACCGGATCGACCATTACCTGGGGAAGGAAACCGTTCAGAACATTCTGCTGTTTCGCTTCGGGAATTCGATCTTCGAACCTCTCCTGAATCGCAATCATGTCGAACACGTGCAGATCACCGTGGCGGAATCCCAAGGGATGGAACGTGGTCGCGGCGGGTATTACGACCAGTCCGGAGCCTTGCGGGATGTGATGCAGAATCACGTGTTGCAGTTGCTTTGCCTGATTGCGATGGAACCCCCCTCACTGTTTCGTGCCGACAACATCCGCGATGAAAAACTGAAGGTGCTGCAGGCGCTCCGCCCCGGCAGCCGGAAAAACATCGATGACTGGGCCATCGCGGGGCAATACACCGCCGCGGAAGTTGATGGCAAAATCCTCAAGGGGTATCGGCAAGAAGAACGCATCCCGGAAATTTCCCGCCGGGAAACCTATGTCGCCCTGGAGGCCCGCGTGGACAACTGGCGCTGGGAGGGCGTTCCCTTTTTCCTCCGCACCGGAAAGCGGATGCCGTTGCGCTGCACGGAAATCGCGGTCAAATTCAAATTGCCGCCGCTGAATCTGTTTACCACGGTGGAGTGTGATGGGGATATGTGCGCACTGGTCGAAGCCCAGCCCAACACGCTGATATTCCGCATTCAACCCCACGAAGGAATCAGCCTGACCTGTTCCACGAAACGTCCCGGGATGCAATACCAGATTCACCCTGCCACAATGAACTTCACTTACGACGAAACCTTCGATGCCGGCTTGCCTGAAGCCTACGAGCGGTTGCTGCTCGACGTGATGCGAGGCGACACCACGCTGTTCACCCGCAGCGACGAACTCGAGGCGGCCTGGCGCTTCGTTAGCCCCATCCTGGAACGCTGGGAAAACCGCAAGCACGATCCCGATTTCTACCCCGCCGGCAGTTGGGGACCAGCCGAGGCCGACCGACTCCTCGAAAAAACGGGCCATGCCTGGCGCAAACCCTCCGGCGCGAAACACCGGTAGCCCCACGCTCGCGTGGCGTCGTATTCATCTAACCCGCCGCGACGCTTCAGTTCCCCGCGTCCGAACGGAGGGAATTGAGATACTCGAGCAGGTCGGCCAGTTGTTGCGGGGTCAGGTTGTTCACCAGTCCTTCGGGCATCATCGACGGTTCCTGCTTGCGGCGGAATTCGATCTGGTTTTGGGGGAGTTCCAGCGGCAAGCCGTCGTTTTTGCGAATCGCAATCGTCTCCGCCGACTCCCCGGTGACAAAACCGACGTGCTGCTTGCCGTCGTCCATCACGAATACGTAGGTATCGAAACCTTGCGCGATTTTCGCGGAAGGCTTGAGGATCGATTCAATCAATTCCTCGCGCCGGTAACGCCGACCGATATCGACCAGGTGGGGTCCCTTGGGAGTCTGTCCGGAAGCCGTGGTGTGGCAGGCATGGCAAGACTGGGACTGAAATAATGCCTGTCCCCGGGAGACGGCCTCCGCGCCGCCGGGTTGCATGGCGCGGGCCAGGGTTTCCTCGTAGGGCAGGTTGGCAATCTGGTTTTTGTTCCCGGGATCGACCGGCGGAATCACGATCGGCTTGAGGTCCGCCATCGCTTCCGCGCCCGCTGGATTCTCTTCGTTCACTCCCGGCAGTCTGATCTTGTGGCGTGTCAACTGCAGTTGAATAGCTTGCTTTCGTTCCGGTGAGGCCGTCTCGTGGTATCGCCGCAGGAAGCGGGCAATTTCGGCCGAGTGGCTCCACTCCACGCTGGAAAAATAGGGGCCGGTATGGTCGGGCCTGGTTCCCCACCAGCCATCCCGGTATTCCCCTTCCTGAAAGTAGAGTCTGCACAACACAGCCAGCATATCCTGCTGTCGCGTCTCGTCGGTTTCCCGCTGCAACTGGCTCTGCAGGCCGGCGATTACCTCGGGGCGATGCAGATACCGCAAGGTCCATAGCGCGCCCGCGCGATGCGGGCCATTCAACTGATCCAGACAGAGATGCCAGGCATCGAGTTGCACCAGCGCGCGAACGGCCAGGTGCGGCAGAACCAACTCGGGAAGCGGTTTCTTGTGGGCCTGTTCATCGGTCGCGCTGTCGGGCACGCTGGAACGATGGGTCAGCGGCAAGATTGCCGCGGCGCTTTCGGCATGCCCCAATCGCAACAGAGAAATCAACGCCTGCGCCTGCACGCGGGGGTTGGCGTCGGCCAGGGCCTCCACAAACGGTTCGGCGGGCACGTTATCCAATTGGGTGGCACGATCCGTGGCCGCCCTCAGCGCGAATTCCCGGATCGCCGGCTCTGTTGCCAGTTTCAGCAACCCGGGGTTCGCTTCCTGTCCCAGGAGTTGCTTGTAACAGAACAGCGCAGCCACGCGCGCAGCCAGCGGGTGGAGCCGCTCGCCGGCGAAGCTCAACAGCAGTGGACCAGACGTGCTGGCTTGGCCGTCCCGCCGCAGCAGCTCGCGCGAAGCATGCAGCCGATGCACGGCGGAAGGAGATCGAAAAAGCTCAATCAGTTGCTCAGCTGTCAATTCCCTCAAATTGGGAAACGGCTTGGGGAGAAAATCGCGCGGCCGAATCTGGGCGACAAAACCAACATCCGGCCCGTCGTAGGCGAATTTCCCGTCCTTCCAACTGCTGATGTACATCAGGCCGCGACCATCCACGTCGATATCGGTGGGGCGGGGAATCTTGACGAAGACCTCCTGACCCGCGGTGAACGTCGGGCCGACCGGTTCCAGCGGATGACGATAGACCTCGCTGCGTCCCCAGTCGCAGGTGTAGAGTGCATCGCCGAACGGAGCCGGCCAGCGGGCATCGTGCAGATACATCCCGCCACAGCCCGAACCTCCTCCGTAGTCCGCCAGCACGGGCATGATCTCGTCGGCGAAATTCCTGTACCACGAGGGATACCCATACTCGGCACCCTGCAGAATCTGGCTGAGACGCACGTCCCAACCCCCTCCGTCATTTGTGTTGTCGCGTGTGAACATATTCAGAAATGGGTCGATGCAGACATCCAGAATATTCCGCAGCCCCCAGGCAAAAAATTCCATTTCGGTGCCATCGGGCCGCACCCGGATCACGCCCCCTCCACGCCGGTTGAGTACGCGGCCATCCCTGCCCCGTGCTTCCAGTACGCCGTAATCCCCGACGGCGATGTAGATCCAGCCGTCGATCCCCATGCGGATCCCGTTGGTGGTGTGATCCGCGCCGCGCTGGCCGACCTGATCGGTGCTGATGCCCTCGATCAGCACTTCCTCGCGATCCGCCACGCCATCCAGGTCTTCATCGATGAATAAAGTCAACCGCGGTGGATTCAAGACCCACAGGCGACCCTGGTCGTAGATCAATCCACGCGGATGATCGACCCGGGCAAATTCATTGATCCGCTCCGCCTGGCCATCGCCATCGAGGTCGAGACAGCGGAGAATCCTGCCCCGGCCCGGTTCCTTTCCCAGCGAGCCCATTTCATCCACTCCCACAAACACTTCACCCGTCGGCGCGGCCGACAGGCAAACCGGGTAGTTCACCAGCGGCGGTATGCCGAACAGGCGGGTTTCGAACTCGGCCGGAGCGGTCACATCCTTCGCGGTGACGGGAGTCGCGCCGGAGAGTACCTTCTGGGGCAATTCGGGAAGGTCGCCCGCGTGGGCCTCGAATTCCCAGATGCTCGCCCAGCCTCCGGTTTCGCAGCCAAGATAGGTCAGTCGCAGATACCGCGATTCACTCGTTTCGATCCGATGCCCGCGGATCCTGCCCTTGGTTTTGTTTTCCGACATATCAACCAGTGTGGTCCAACTCTCGCCATCCAGGGAGCCCGCGATTCGGTAGCGATACACTGCATCTCCTTCCCAGTGAACACGCAGGGAACCGAGGGTTTCAGGCTGGCCCAGGTCGACTTGCCACCATTCGTCCACGCGGGGACCGCTGGCGCACCACCGGGTTTTCAGATTGCCATCCACGGCGTTGGCCGCGAAATTCTTCTTGTTGGTTTCCTCGGAACTTGCCTTGGCCGGCCGACCGAAAGCCAGGTTCCCCATGCCGCAGCAAGGTTCCAGGGACGGTTCCTGCTCGGCTGTTTCCAGAGGGGCGTTGACCAGCTTGATGATTTCCAGATCGGTTTGTTCGTCCGTTTTACGAATCTCGGTCAGGTTTTCCCGGTTGACTGCCCAGAGCAGCCCGCGGGCCAGCATGTCGAGGTATTGGGGCTCCGCCATGGTCTCGTTGTGATGGCCTATCGTGGTGGCAAACACGCGTCCCTGGTGATATTGATTAGTCCAGACGCAGACCTGGGGTTGATTATCGGATTGTCGCCGGGCGTGCGCCAGGGGGGTGGCGGTCTCGAACACACGCACGGAGTGGTACAATTCCCCCTTGGGAGTCATCCAACTCGCGCCGAAGTCCTTCATGATCGGGTGGTCGGGCTGGAGATTTTCGACCAGATAGGCAAAATGCGGGCCGTGCCCCGGCGACTGCATGCCGCAGAATTCAAACCAGCGGTCATCCCCGGTGCGGTAGCAGTGCATCGCGCAGTGAATCAGGATGGCTGGTGTCCCCTCCCGATGCGGTTTGAGGATGCGGTCGACCCATGCCGGGTCCTTCACGCCAGCAAAACATTCGTTATGCACCACGATATCGAAGCCCTCGGCCCAGTTATCGTCGGCATACACCGGGATTTTGGTATCGGTGGTCGTGCCTCCCTGATGCACCACGGTCCATTCGATGTTTACCCGGGCATTGAGTCCCCGGGTGAGAATCAGTTTCTGGCGGTCGTAGTCGTGGCAGCAGCCCCCGGTAATCAGCAACGCCCGCAGCGGTCGGGGAGGCTCTGCATGCACCGCGCCAGTCAGAGTCCAATTCAGCACAAACAACAGCAGCAACCAGCAGAATCGGATTTGGCGCGTGGTCATCATGAAAATGTCTCTCGGGAGTAATAACTTCGGGATGGTCTCTCGGAAAATCGATCACGTCATTTATTGGACATTCCGTGAATCGTTGCAGTCAACATATTCGCGACCGCCTCTCTTATGGTACAGACCCGTTGAATCGGATGCACGGAGGGCGTTGCCTGAAATCAGAATACCGACAAGAGCCGCGCCTCTGTTTCCGAGCAGCCCGCGCCAGCCCACATTTCTCACACACTTACCAATGCGGTAAATTTTGCCTCGAAATGCCCAGAAAACTAGCCGCGCCCGTCAGGAAGCCTGATTTATTGCACCCGGGTGAGAAATCCGCGTTAGAGGATCTCGGGCGGATCACGTCAGGCAGTAGACGTCGTTGAATTTGTTCTCGAGGTATTCCACCAGCGGCAAGGCGGAGAAGCTTTCCCCGGTGACGACACGGACCAGTTCGCCCGCGGTGTATTGTTGCCCTCGTTGATGGATGTTCGTGTTCAGCCACTGCCTGAGGGGGCTGAATTCTCCCCGCGCGAACAAGGCCGACAAATCTCCCAGTTCGCGTTCGGCAGCGCGATAAAACTGCGAAGCGTAGATATTCCCCAGGGCATACGTCGGGAAGTAGCCGATCAGTCCCGCTGACCAGTGAACATCCTGCAGACAACCTCGGGCATCATCCGGGGGAGTGATGCCAAGATACTGCTGAAAGACTTCATTCCAGGCACCGGGAACATCGGCAGGTTCGAGTTCTCCACCGATCAGCTTCTGCTCCAGTTCGAACCTCAACATGATATGCAGATTGTAGGTGACTTCATCGGCTTCCACTCGAATCCAGGACGGTTCCACCTTGTTGATGGCTCGATAAAACGTTTCCGTTTCCACGTCGCCCAGGGCTTCCGGAAACTGGTTCCGGGCCAGGGGGAGAAAATGCTGCCAAAAGGGGCGGGAACGCCCCACCAGATTTTCCCACATGCGAGATTGCGATTCGTGTATTCCCAGAGAGACGGAATGCCCCATCCCCAACCCAAAGCTTTCCTCGGGTAATCCTTGTTCATACATTCCATGGCCGGCTTCGTGCAGGGTGCCGAAAAACGCCATGCTGAAAAAGTGTGCGTCGTAACGTGTCGTCAAGCGGCAATCCCCCGGGCCAAATCCACTGCAGAAGGGATGCGCGGACTCATCGATGCGGCCCCGCCGAAAATCGAAACCGATCGCCTGGGCGGCTTCGCGGGCCAGGACACGTTGCTGCTCGATGGGATATTCCCGCGCGAGCAGCGAGGCATCGGGCTTGGAGGACGCCTCTGCCAGCCGCCCCACCAACGGAACCAACTGCTCGCGCAAAGGCGCAAATGTCGCCTGTATTTCAGCCGTGGTCACTCCCGGTTCATACAGATCGAGCAGGCTGTCGTACACGGGGCCCGACTTGCCGGCATGCAGGCAGGCGGCCTGTTCTCGCTTGAGCGAGACGACCTGTTTCAACCATGGTTCGAAATCGGCGAACCGGTTCTGTTTTTTGGCCTGTTGCCACGCATGTTGCGAGAGTGCAGTGACGCGGGAGATTTCCTCGACCAATTTCTGGGGAAGTCTGGTGGCCAGGTCGTAATCGCGGCAGGCCTGCCTGACATTCACTGCGACGGGACCATCGGCAGGGCCCAGATCCTCGCTGGCCAGCGAACGCAGCAGCTCCCCCAATCGGGGGCTGGTGGACCATTGATGCCTCAATCCTGCCAACAGACTCAACTGCCGCGACCGCAGTTCCGTTCCCCCTTCGGGCATATAAGTTTCGCGCTCCCAGCCCAGAACACTGCCGCAGGATTCCAGTAACGCGTTCCGCCGCAATTCCGCGACCAGTTCCTCGTAATTCTGTTCCCATGCGGTCATTGTTTTTCATCCCGTGATAACTAAGAGTGCAAAGGCCTGGCGACCCGGGCGCAACCCCGCTGCTCGATGGACCTTCCAGCAGGGGAACCGCCTCGGGCGGAAAGCAGGCAGCGACGGGAACCTTACTCGTTCCCGAGCCGGTACAAAGGCAGAAAGCGATAATAGACTTCCAGCGACAAAGTTGCCAGGGCGGTCGAGTAAATGCGGCCTCCGTATCCTCCCCAAGGACCATCGGGATTCCAGGAACCCGCCAGCGGGCCCCGCTTCACCTGCGACTCGACCAGCAACTCCCGCAGCAGGTTATTCCACTGAGTCCACTCCGCTCCACCGTACTGATACATCGCCAGCGTGCCGTAATACCAGTAATACAAGTTCGGGTACGATTTTCGCGGCACATGCTCGGAATCGAGTAAATACTCCACCGCTTCCCGGCTGGCGGGGTTATTGCGGGGTATGCCCATCATCTGCTTGCAAAACAGGGCTTCCGCAGTCATGGCGGGTGTGATTTCGGGGCCGTACTCCGGGTGATAGGCGGCCAGACCCTTCTGGGGGCCCAGCGAGCGATCCACTAGAAACTTGAGCATCAAATTCCGCGCCGTTTCCGGAATCGCAATCCCCGCGATATCCGCGCTTTTCAAGGCCATCATCTGCCAGCCAAACATGCTCATGTCTCCCGACCAGTCGGGCAGATAACGCCAGCCGCCATCGTTTCGATTCTGCATCCCCACCGTGAACTGCACCGCCCGTGCCACCGCCTGGCCGAGGCGATCATCCGTCTGGCGTTCGCTCCGCATGCCGTAAGCTTCCGCCAAGGCGTAGGCCGCCATGCCATGGCAATACATTCCCGCATACCGGGTGGCGTTCCCTCCCAGATAACCATCCTCCCGCTGCTTGCTGATGATCCAATCGAGGGCTTTCCCCACGGCTCGCGAATACTTCCCTTCTTCCTGCGTGTATCCCGCTCCCAGAAAGGCAAGCACGGCGAGGCCCGTCAGGCCCGTGTCCGCTTCCGCTCCCGCCCGTTGGCGATTAATGCCTGCTTCATCCGTTTCGATCCGTCCCGAACCCCATTTCGAGCCATCCCAGTAACCCTCCGGTTCCTGCACCGAAGCCAGCCAGGCCAGCGAACGCTCCACCGCTTCCTCGGAAGCATCCGTCCCCCCGTTCTGGCGAGCGATTTCCTTGCGGCGTGCCAGATCGCGGAGCCGATACGTTGCGGGAATTTCCGCGGTATCGCCGCGGCGCACGGCTTCAAAGCGGAATTCCGGCAGATCCCTCAGACGGGGAACCTGTTCGGGCGAGGCCACCAACGGGCTCATCGGAATCGAGGCGGAATCCAACAAGGCATCGGTGGGAGTGGGAACCATCCGCGCCAGTTGCTCGGAAGTCGGGTCTGCGGGCGTTGTGGAACCACGGGAACTTCGGGTCACCACGCGATTGTCGACGCGCGCGGCCTGCGAGGGGCCCTCGCCCGGGGGAATCTGTTCCCCCGTTTTCAGCCCCTCCGCGGAAGCCTGTTCGGGAGCCTGGCGACGTTCCACTACTTCGCTCGGTTCCCCCCGCGCGGGCATGTCTGGCTCGGGGCCACGCGCCACTTCGGGAGACCGCAACCGCAAGGGCTCCATGAACTCGGGAGAAATGCGGTCCACCCCGCCACTTTCCGGACGTTGCAACGTCTCTGTCTCCGTGATGCTGCGCGGACGGGGACTGCGCGAGGCGACGCTGGTATCGGCTGGCCCCGTCATTTCTGGCGCCGGGAGACTTGGCAGTTCGGCCTGCTCCAACTCGGGAATCCGCGCGGTCTCCTGCATTTTCTCCGACGGGGCAACTGCCGACAACGCGGGTTGATCGACCGGACGGGGAAGCGGCTCCGCCAGCGCGGGAACCTCCACTGGGACCGCCACTGACTGTTCCAGCATGCGCTCCGGAGACTGGGACGGTTCGAGTGGAAATTCTTCCCGCTCCAACCGGGATATCCTGGGGGTCTCCGTGAACGGGATCGTTTCCCAGATCGGCGTATTCCCAGCCGCATCCGTCCGTGTCTGATGCGTGCCAGACAGAATAATTTCCTGAATCCGGATCGGTGCCTGCTCCTGGAGCCCCTGTTCACGTGCCGTTCCCGGTGCCAGGACAATCACCCCCGCACCGGAACTCAGATGAATCAGCACCGAAAACAACAGCGATTTCGACGTGGCATGGTGATCCCCCCAGCGAGTTACCAGCATCGTCACCAGATGCACCGTGGCAAACACAAAACCCAGGATCAGGCTACTCCAGATCCATTGTTCGACACTCTGCTGGGATACATTCAGCAGCGAAGCAACCCAGGCATAAAATTGGGAAGCAGACCAGGTCAAATTCCTTCCTCCGTGACGATGCGGTTTGCCAGTGACAGATTGCGCACGCCCACGCGATGACAAATCGCCAGCACATCCATCACGTTCTGGTAACTCCCCTCGGCGTCCCCGCGCACGACGACGGCCTGATCGTTATACCGCTCGACCGCGGATTTCAATCGGGATTCCAGATCGGCGAGCGCGATCGGCTGTTCTCCCAGCAGCAGTTCGCCCGTTCGCGAAATGCTGATGATCAATTCATCGGGCAGGCTGGAAAGGGGCAGGGCATCGGATACGGTCGGCAGTTTGATGTCAAATTGACGCTCTGCATCGGAAAACTTGGTCCCGACCATGAAAAAAATGATCAGCAACAACACGATGTCGATCATCGGTGTCAGGTTCAGAATCGGCTCTTCTATCTGCTCGGTTTTCAGCGGCATCGCGGAATTTCCATTACCTCTGCGTCTCCATGCCCGCTTTCCCCGGTTGTGGGAACAACCCACTCCCTCTCGCTTTCCGCCTCTGTTCCGTCGCCCCGCACCCTGCGCGACGGAACCTGGTACGCGTGGCACATCGGGCACAGTATATCCGAAATTCGGAGTTTCAAGTAGATTTTCGGCGGAATTCCCGCTTTTGTCCCGGGGAATGTTCCCTGATTTCTGCTACTCTGCTGGAAAATGGACAGATTTGGAGAGTCAGTGAATCTTCATGTGGAGGATACAAGGTGACATCGGATGCGGCATCGGTAAACCAATCGTCCCTTGCTTCCCCGGTCGATTCGTCCGAGAACGCTGTCTCTTCCCCACGTGTTCCTGCCTCCTGGCGATGTCAGTCTAGGCGCGCCGTGCTGCTCCTGCTCGGCATTTACCTGGGATGCTGTGTGATGCTGGGTATGATTCAACGGAAATTGATTTACTTGCCAACCAGGGAAGCCCCCCTGCTGGGTTCGCATTGGGGACTGCCGGATTCTCGGTGCCGTAGTGTCAGCCTGGTGAGCCAGGACGGGTTGACCCTGCAGGGCTGGCATGTGCTCCCTCCCGGTAGTAGTGCGCTCAATGAAGAGGAACGTCTCTGGGAGTTGCGGCAGGGACGCCCTGTAATTCTGTATTTCTCGGGCAATGCCGGGCATCGCGGGGATCGGGCCTACGATCTGAACCTGCTCGGCAGCCTGAATGCCGATGTGTTTCTGTTCGACTACCGTGGCTACGGCGACAACCCCGGCGTCCCCTCCGAAGCGGCGCTGGTGGCCGATGCCCAGGCCATTTGGCGTTATCTGGTGGAAACCGAAGGTGTCGAATCAGGCCGGATTCTGCTGTATGGGGAATCCCTGGGCGGGGGGGTCGCCTGTGCCTTGGCGGCACATCTGGCCGAACAGGGTATCACGCCGGGCGGTTTATTCCTGAAGACGACCTTTTCCTCGCTGGGCGATGTGGCTGCCTTCCACTACCGCTGGCTGCCAACAGGGTTGCTGCTGCGAGAACGGTATCCTTCCGTGCAACGGATCAGCCAGATCAAATGTCCCATTGCAATCCTGCACGGGCGACAAGATGAAATCGTGCCGTTCCAACTGGCCGAGAAATTGTTCGAGGCGGCTCCCGACCGATCCGCCTCCGGTATTCCTAAGCGGTTTTTTGAACTCCCCGAAGCCGGACATAATGATGTCTTGGATAAGGATCCTCTCACCTTCCGAAACGCCGTTGGGGAACTGCTGGATCACATCCGCTTGCGCCCCTGAAATGTCTCTGGGCCATCACTCCTTCTGATTCCAGAGGCGTTCAATGGCATTCAGAAGTTCGGGATACTCGAAAATATCGTCGAAGCAACATTCCACGCCCGTCGGGTCCAGAGTGCTCTTTCCCGTGGATTCGCGCTCCGAGGTTCCCTGAACCGTTGCGTCCGCGGTTGTCTCCGTCGGAACGAGAGACGCGGGAGTCTCCCCCAGCGCGACCCGACCGATGACGACCCGCGGGAGTTGTCCTAGCCGGTCGGCCTCGGGGTGATTGACCAGCGCTTCCGGACCTCGCAGCACCAGTACCGTCGCTGCCGAAGGGGGCTCCAGGCTCGGCAGATCTTCCCAGCGCCGGATCGACATGACTTCCGTCTGCCGACGTTCCAGAACGGCCTTCAGCACTTCACCTGTTTCCCGATTCTGGTCGATTACCAGCAGTCGTCTTGTTTTGATCACGAGTTCCTCCCTGAACTGTGAAATCCAGGTATTCTGTTCATTCCTCGCCGGGCCCTGACGTTCCCTGGTAACCTCCCCGAAGGAGTTCAACGGGGTGAGCGCGAGATCCATCCTGGAACCGAACTGCTTGTCTGCCTCGTCGAGGGTGCGGCAGAGTAACGATCCCCGGGAGTTGTGTCAAAACCAACTTCCCCCACAACGCCTCTGGCGGAAAAGACGTCTTGACGAAATTCCTGTTCTCGGGTAGGGTGCAAAGTAATACGTCCGCGTGGGTTTGCTATCCGCGCGCGGTTTTCAGGTCTGGGGCCCGATGCCAGGCGAGGGCGTTGACGGGCTTTGACCTCTGCGCGAAGTATGCGCAATCCCTCCGGTCGAGACGAATCAGGCGGTCATTCCCTGCTTGCGAATGGATTGCCTGTTTACCCAGAGGCATTTTATATTCGATCCCTGAATCCTGCTCGAAGCGGCTGCTCGAGGCTCCGCCGGCAGGCGAGAGAATCCGTAACTCCATCGAACCTTTCAACTCCCTTTTTTTGCCTTCCGGATCGCAGGATGTGACTCCGATGTCGATCGTTTCGGAACCCGAGCTGGTACTGCATGCCCCCGCAAAGCTGAATCTGTTTCTCAAAATTCTGGGGAAACGGGCGGACGGCTATCACGAAATTGATACGGTCATGCAGTCCTTGAACTTATACGATACCCTGCACCTTCGCCCCCGGAAGGACGACCAGATTTGTCTTCGCGTCGTACAGACGCTTCGCCTCCGCGGCTCCATGCCAGACAGGATCCCCACGGGCGAAGAGAATCTGGTAGTGAAAGCCGCTCGCTTGCTGCAGCAGGTCTGCGGTTTCCGGCAGGGGGCTGAAATAACACTCCACAAGCGAATCCCGTCCCAGGCTGGTCTGGGGGGAGGCTCCGCCGACGCTGGCATGACCATGCGGGGATTGAATCAGCTCTGGAAACTGGGGTTGAATTCCACGGAACTGGCACGCCTGGGGGCACAACTGGGGAGCGACATCCCTTTTTTTGCCGCAGGATGTGGCCTTGCCCGCTGCCAGGGACGCGGCGAAGCCCTGTCGCCCAGCCTCGGTCGACCGCTGCATTTCGTGGTCGTCAAGCCCGCGACGGGCCTGTCGACGGCGGCGGTCTACGCAAACTCTACAGCTTCTCCATTCTTTCAATCTGGAAAAGATGTGCTGACTGCACTGCAACGACCCGCTCTTTTCGAGTTAGAATCCTTGTTACGAAACGGCTTGCAGGAATCCGCGCGCCAATTGAATCCCCGGGTGGATCGGTTGCTGGAGTTAATGCAGAAGCAGCCCTTCGTTTGCTCGATGCTCAGCGGCAGTGGATCCGCCTGTTTCGGCATATGTCGATCTCGCGGACAAGCCTTGCATCTGGCGCGGCGGTTGAGGGGAATCACGACGGAAGATGTGTTTGTGGCCCGGAGTCGACTGTAGCACCTACGAGAGGGAGATCGGCCATGCGAATCAGTGAAGTCCGCATCAAGTTGATGGAAGATCCGAGCGATCGGTTGTGTGCCTTCTGTTCCATCACTCTGGATGATTGCTTTGTGATTCGCGATCTCAAGATTATTCAGGGGGCCAAGGGGGCCTTCGTGGCGATGCCCAGCCGGAAATTGACCGACCGCTGCCCAAAATGTCATTACAAAAATCATCTGCGGGCCAACTTCTGCAATCAGTGTGGGGTCCGCCTGCACGCGGAACGGGCCTCCAAGGATGATGACGGACGGGCCAAGCTCTATGCCGATATCTCCCACCCCATCAATTCCGAGTGCCGCGACCAGATTCAACAACTGGTCATTTCCGCCTACGAGGAAGAACTCGTCAAGTCCCAGCAGGAAGGGTACGTCTGCAGTTACGACGATTTCGAGGAGGAACGCTACGCCACCCTCAACGAGGAGCACGACGAAGACAACGCCACTCCCCGGTCTCCCCAGAGACCACAGTCCGCACACAATTCAAACCGCGCGACATCCCATCTGACGCTCGAAACCGAAACGGGACACATGCTGCGGGTCGATCCCGCTAAGGAAAAACACGAACAGGCCGCCCACGAACCACTTCCACCCGACAAACACCGGCCCACCGCTTCCCCTTCAACAGAAGGCTTCGGCGAAGGCATCATCTGATACCGCCCGCAGGCGGGTTTAGCCGCCTCAATTTCGATGCCGCTGCACCCCTTGCCCTGGCTGCAGATTGCGACCTCCATCGAGCGGCAGGCAGGCCCCCGTGATAAACGTGTTCTCGATCAGAAACCGCACCGTCAGGGTCACCATCGCCGGGCAATCGGCTTGTTTCACCAGCGTGGAAGCCACCATCTGCCGACGCTCCACCTCCGGGGCGTCCGGTGGAAACAGGACAGGACCGGGCTGAATACAGTTGACGCGTACGCGGGGATTGCGATTCGCCAGTTCGATCGCCAGGACACGCGTCAGCGTCGGCAAACAACCTTTCGAAATAAAATAGGCCGCGTGATCGGGATACGGCAATTCGATCGCGACATCGCCAAACAGGATGATGCTCCCCCCCGAATCTTGCCGGGCCATCCACAGCCCCGCAGCCCGGGCGCACCAGAACGTCGCCGCCGTGTTCACGTTGAAGTTCCGTAGCAGATCCGCCGACGTAATCTCCTCCAGTTTCCGTGGTTCGTAGATCGAAGCAGTGGTCACCAGCACGTCGAGATGCTCGAACCGGCTTGCCACCGCCTCGAACATCCGTTCCGTCTCCCGTTCACTGGACAGATCCGCCTGATAGAGTTCGCACGTCCCTCCCGCTTCGCGTATCGCCGCCTGGGTTCTCAAGGCTTCGTCGAGCGAGCCATGGTAGTGCAGGGCAATCTGGTAACCCCCACGCGCCAGGTCGAACGCAATCGCCTGCCCAACGCGCGCACGGCCCCCACCGGTTATCAGGGCCACCGGGTTTCGCTCCGCCGCTTGACTCATGAGCCGACTCCTTGTCCCGCGGGCTGCTCGACGGCGGAATTTCCCAACCGGGAGAATTCTCGTCTTTCCGTCGTGCAAACCGGATATCGTTTATGCATAATTGCATCTTAATCCCAAACTCGCGGATCACCACCCCGCGGTTGACGTTGATGTTGTCAAAGCAGACAGGCCGCACGATGAGCATACTGGCACGAACCAATCCTCGGCTGGAGATGGTGAGCGACTGGATGAATCCCATTCTAGTGAAGGAAACCCGGCAGGCCCTGAAAAGCCGGCAATTCGTGGCCACCTTCCTGCTGGTGCTGTTTGCGTGTTGGGTAATTTGCCTGATCGGGGTCGCCATGCTGGGATCGCGGATTGAATACGGCGCGCCCAGCACCGGGTTTCTTCAGGGTTTTTTCCAAGTGCTCAGCGTCGCCGTGATCATCGCCATTCCGTTTAGCTCCTATCGCAGCCTGCTCGGCGAGCAAGATGCGCAAACCTACGAACTGTTGAGCATTACCTCACTGTCTCCGCGACAGATTGTCTGGGGGAAATTGCTCAACGCGGTGGTGCAAATCCTGGTGCTCTACTCCGCGGTTGCCCCGTTCGTGGCGTTCACTTCGCTGCTGCAAGGGTTCGACCTTCCCCGCACGCTGCTTGTGTTACTGCTGCTGTTCGGTCTTTCCGTTTTCCTGTGCATGGCGACGTTAATGCTCAGCACGGTCTCGCGCAATCGGCAGGTGCAGGTGTTGAGCACCCTGTTCGTTCTCGGGGGATTGATCGCTGCCTATTCGATGATGTCGGCCGGTTTCACGGCGATCATTCAGGGGTTTGTCGACCTGGATACCGATTTTTACCTGGGAATACTCACGTTCGTGCTGATCGGACTCTCTTACTTCGTCCTCTTTCTGCAAATCAGCATTTCCCAGTTGATGTTCGATGCCGCCAATAAAGCCACCGGTGTCAGACTGGTGGCCACCTGCCAGTTCCTGTTGTTCTGGCTGTTGCCGAGTGCCTACAACTGGTTTTACGGTGTGCCACTGAATAAGGATCTCCTGGAAACCATCGCGGTCTACTCGCTGATTCATTGGGGGGTATTCGGCTTTTTCGTGGCGATGGAACGGGATTACCTCTCGCGGCGCGTGCGGCGGGATCTCCCGCGTCGCGGGCTGATTCGGCTCCTGGCGATTCCCTTCCTGCCGGGGGGGACACGTGGGTATCTGCTGGTACTCCTGAATCTGCTGACCCTGCTGGCCCTGCTGCAATTCAATGCACACGTCTGGGCCGCTCATGCGAATTCCTCGTTCCTGCAGGCATTTCAGGCGGCTTTAGCCTATACCGTGATCTATCTGGGGCTGGGGTGCCTGTTGACGCGCTGGCTGTTGCGGGTCTCCCAGGAAATGCAGCCTCTGCACGGGCGCACGATACTAATCGTCCTGATCGCGCTGGGAACCATCCTCCCCTACTTCATCCTCTGGGGCCTGGGCCATTACGACACCTATCATCATACCTACAGCCTCTTGCAGATTACGAATCCTTTCGAAACCATGGCGGAAGTGGAGTTGTCGGGAAGCGAGTCCCACGCGATTCTCTCGGTACTGGGGCTGGGTGTGTTGACCGTGGTGGGCTTGAACTTCCTGCCGATACTCCGCGCGTGCGGGGAAATTCTCTGGCCTCGACGTCCCTCCCGCAGCGTCTCCCCGGACGTCACTCTCTCGGAAGCGTAAACTCACGGAAAGCGGGCACCGATGAATTTGCTCAAGGACGCGGAAGTTCAACAGGCGCTGAGTCGCTATCAACTCGGCTTGCCCAGACTCCCCACCGCGGGCCGCAGTGGGGAACTGCTGGGGCGGGGGACCGGCAGTTCCCTGGAATTCCAGGAATATCGGGAATATCTGCCCGGAGACGATTTGCGCCACGTCGACTGGGGGGCCTATGCCCGTAGCGACGCCTTGATGGTGCGGCTGTTTCGCGAGGAAATCAGCCCGCGGACGGAACTGGTGCTCGATGCGTCCTTGTCGATGACGACGCATGCCGGAACCAAACGCACGTTGGCGCTGCAGTTGGGGAGCCTGTTCATGCAACTGGTGGCGCGGCTGGGGGCCGCCCCCCGCTTGCGGGTGCTCAACTCGGCCCATCCTCCCCTGGAAATCCCGTTCAACGAATTGGGACGCCTGGAACAGTTACCGTTCGATGGGCGTCAATCTCTCGCGGAGGCGGTTCAGGAAGGGACGTTGACATTCAAACCGCAGTCAATCCGAATCGTCATCAGCGATTTTCTGTTCCCGCACGATCCGGAACAACTGGTCCGCCGCCTGGCGGGACAAGCCAGCGCGCTCTGGCTGATTCAGGTCCTTGCGGAATGGGAAGTCCACCCCCGAACGTCCGGCGGCCAGCGACTGATCGACGTGGAAACGGCCGAACATGCCGACCTGATGCTGACTCCACAGGTCATTCGTGATTACCGGGAACGCCTGCAGCGACTCCAGGAAAGCCTGCAGATCGCCACGCGGCGCGCCCATGCCCGGTTCGTTTCGGTCGTCGCGGAACACGGACTCGAACGAATATGTCAACAGGAGTTGACACGTACGGAAATTCTGCGCCCGGTCTAGTGGGCTTGTCACGGATTGATTTTCGAGTTGTGTGCCACTGACTTCGCCAGTGCAACCCCATGTTGACGCAAAACCCTCACGGCACTGGCGGAGTCGGTAGCACCCCGAATTTCCAAGTCTGGCAATGCACTCGTTCGTCGCGGTCCGTCATCGCGCTTGATTGACCGGGTAGGGGATGTTCAGGTCCCATTTGCGGATCCGCGCGGTTCGCAATTGCCCTTGCCAAGCCGGTCTCGTAAGATACATCAGCGATCGGTAACCCCGGTCCTGACCCGAATTCCTGCCCTCCAGAGCCCCACCCGAACCGCCGTGATGCATCCCACTCCCGACGATCCAAATCTGTTTCCCGTGCCAACATTTGATTTTTCCTTGAACACGCGCGTTGTTTCGGGACCGGGGACATTGTCGCGGCTGGGAGATCTGGTGACGGAATACGGCGGCTCGCGCGTGTTGCTGGTAACCGACCAGGGACTGGCGCACGCCGGACACGAACAACACGCCACCCAGGCCTTGGGAGCCGCGGGGCATTACGTGGCCATCTACGACGACGTCTCTCCGAACCCGACCACCGCCGACGTCGAGCGGGCCCTGCAGTGTGCCCAGGCTCATCGAATCGATTTTATCGTCGGGCTGGGAGGGGGCAGCAGCATGGACTGCGCCAAGGGGGTAAACTTCCTGCTCACCAATGGAGGCCGCATGGAAGATTACTGGGGTGTCGGCAAGGCAAAATTGCCGATGCTTCCGCTGATCGCCGTCCCCACGACGGCGGGGACAGGCAGCGAAGCTCAGTCTTTCGCGCTGATTGCGCATGCGGAAACCCACATGAAAATGGCTTGCGGCGACAAGAAGGCGGCCGCCAAGGTGGCCATTCTGGATCCCGAACTGACCATGACGATGCCCCGGCATGTCGCTGCCGTGACGGCCATTGATGCACTCAGCCATGCGGTTGAAACCTACGTGACGAAGCGGCGCAATCCCGTCTCGTCGATGTTCTCCCGGGAAGCCTGGCGGTTGCTGATCCGCGGATTCCCCCGGATTTTCGAGGATGATGCCGATCTCCAGGCCCGCAATCAGATGTTGCTGGGCGCACATTGGGCCGGCGCCGCGATTGAACAATCCATGCTGGGGGCTGCCCATGCCCTGGCCAATCCCCTCTCCGCCCACTTCAACACCGTACATGGAATTGCCGTCGGCATCATGTTGCCCCATGTGATTCGCTTTAACCGGACGGTTGTCCCGGAATTGTATGGAGAACTTGCCGAACTCGCCGGTCTGTGCCCCGCCAGCGATCTCCATGCCACCGATAAACTGGCCGACTACGTCGCCTCCCTGGTCGCGCTGACAGGCATTCCCCGGACCCTGCGGGAGGCCGACGTCGACCGATCGCTGCTGACCGTGATGGCCGACGAGGCGTCGCGGCAGTGGACAGGAAACTTCAACCCTCGGGACGTCCGACCCGAACTGATGCAGGAGCTTTACGAATGTGCGTGGAGCAATTGAAATCGAGCGTTCGCCAGGCCTTCCTCGGCTTGCTGGTCTGGCTGATGGTGCAAGGCTGCCCGTTTCTGGTCGGGATCCCGTCCGGTCTGCAAGGGGCGGAACCGGCCAATCAAGTCGAGGATCACTGGGCTTCCTTCCGCAACGGCAATCAGCTGCACGGGGTCGCCCGCACCGAACTTCCCGCCACGTTAAAACCCTTGTGGACCCACGACACCAAGGATGGCATTCCCGGTTCGCCCGCGATTGCCGCGGGCCGGGTGTATTGCGGCGTGCTGGATGGTTATGTCGTCTGCCTGGATGCGCGCACGGGGCGGGAAATCTGGAAAACCCGTTCGATCGACGATGCCGATCCCAAAACCTTTGCCCCCGGTTTTAAGTCGGCCCCGCTGGTGGCGCGGGGCTGTGTCTATCTCGGCGACGAGGAAGGGGTATTCCATTGCCTGGATGCGGCAACTGGTCAACGTAAGTGGACCTTTCAGACACTCGGCGAAATCGTCAGCTCGGCTTCCCTGATCGACGACCGCGTGATTTTTGGCTCCTACGACAATTCCCTGTACTGCCTGCAGGCGGAAAGCGGGGCAAAACTGTGGAGCTTCGAAACCGAGGGCTACGTCAATTGCACCCCCGCGATCGTCAACGGCTACACGTTCGTCACCGGCTGCGATGAACAACTCCGCGTGATCGACGTACAAACCGGCGAGCAATGGAAACAGATGCCTTTGAATACCTATCTCATTGCTTCCCCGGCTATTCTGGGGGACCATCTCTACGTCGGCACCTACACCAGCGAAGTAATCGCCGTGAACTGGAAAAACCTCACCATCGATTGGCGCTACCGCAGCACGGTGGGAGACTTTCCCTACCATTCCTCTGCCGCCCTCGCGGGGGACCTCCTGCTGGTGGGAGGACGAGACAAACTGCTGCACTGCATCAATCGACGGACCGGCGCGGAAGTGTGGACCTGCGCCACCCGTGGTAAAATCGATAGTTCCCCCGTCGTCGTGCGGGACCGTGTCTTTGTCGGCAGCGACGACGGCTACCTTTACGAAGTGGATCTGAATACAGGCAAGGAACGCTGGAAGGAGAAAATCGGACGCAAGGTTCCCGGGTCGCCCGCCGTCGCCGAGGGAATTCTGGTAATCGGTACGGCGGAAACCAACGGGAAACTCCATGCCTTCGGGAAACCCTGAAATTCCTCTTCTCGCGCGCAGGGGAGAGAATAACACTAGCCTGCAAGTCTCGGTTCTCCGAGATCACACTGCGGCGCGGACGCTTTTTTTCGGGAATTCACTGGCTTCCGGTTTCCCCAAACTGTACTTTCCGTAATAATACCAATCAGATAGTTGTTCCAACAACATTTGTGCCGCCAAGGTAACCGGACCTTTTATATCGGGTGAATGAACGCGATGCCTACGGAATTGGAAATTTCGCAGCCCCAGAAAACGGAAGTGGGTAGTTATTTTATCACGAATTACCCGGCGTATTCCGTATGGGACCAGAAGTACCTCCCTGACGCTCTGGAGGTGCTGCGTCGGGAACCGGACTCCAGCATTCCGCTTGGGATCTACACGCACATTCCCTTTTGCCGCAAACGCTGCAAGTTCTGTTATTTCAAAGTGTATACGCAGCAAAACGCCAAAACGATCCAGCAGTACGTGCAGGCCGTGGACGACGAATTGCGAATGGTATCGCGCTTGCCCGCCATTGCGGGGAGGCGGATCGAATTTGCGTATTTCGGTGGCGGGACCCCCTCCTACCTGAGTTCCCGTCAGTTGATGCAGTTACGGGACCGCCTGAGTCAGTCCGTCTCCTGGGAAACGGCTCGGGAAGTCACGTTCGAGTGCGAACCGGGGACGTTGAATCTGGAAAAAGTGCAGACACTCAAGGAGATCGGGATCACCCGGGTCTCGCTGGGGGTGGAGAGTTTCAACGACGAAATTCTGGAACTGAATGGACGGGCTCACCTCACGCCTGAAATCGAACGGGCGTATGGTTGGATACGCGACGTCGGATTTCCCCAAGTGAATATCGACCTGATCGCGGGGATGATCGGCGAAACCGATGCCAATTGGCATCGCAACATCGACAAGGCAATCGAACTGGCCCCCGATAACATCACCCTGTACCAGATGGAACTTCCGTTTAACACGCTAATCTCCCGCGAGATGAACGAGACCGGAGCAAAATCGCCGGTTGCCGATTGGCCCACCAAGCGTCGCTGGATCAACGAGGCCTTCGATCGCCTGCTCGAAGCGGGATATCATATTGCCTCGGGACAGGAACTGGTGAAAAATCCGGAAACGGATCGCTTTCTGTACCGCGACCATCTGTTTCGCGGACACGATCTGCTCCCGCTGGGAGTCTCCTCGTTTGGTCATATCCAGGGGGTCGATTACCAGAATCACGACGAATTGCAGCGGTACGTCGCCCTCGTCGATGGGGGGGAATTGCCGATCAAACGGGCCTTCGTGCCCACGCCGAAACAAAGCCTGATTCGCGAGTTCATCCTGCAGATGAAGGAAAGCAAGGTGGAAACCGCCCCGCTGAAGGCAAAATATGGCGTCGATCCACTGGTCGAATTCGCCAATGCCCTGACTAACCAGCAACAGGCGGGTTACTTGAGCGTCGAGGGAGACGTGGTCAAGCTGACGCGCAAGGGACTGCTGCAGGTCGATAGCCTTCTGCCGGAATACTTCGAGCCCGAATACCGCGCGATCCGTTATACTTGAACAATCCCTCCGATCCCTCCAGTCGTCAGAAGCCCGCCGCAAGTCAGGACTGGAATTGTTCTACGCAATTCGAAAACGGGCGGCAATTCCACGGAATCACGGATGAAATCGCCGGGCTCGGTGGTTAGATTGAAGTCTCGTGCACGGTCTTCCCGGACAGGATACCGCAGGCTTTGCTGGTGCAAGCCGCGCACAATCCATAATCACCTCATTGGCAGTCCCCCGAACCTCGAACCTTCGCGACGTACGAGAAACCGAGATCAAAGACGGAACTCTACTGGTCTGTGCTCAGGCGCTGCAGCCCGGTGGAGGAGGTCTGCTTCCGGTTTGGTATTCCACCCTTGCTTCCCTGCCAGGCGACGCCCGACGTGAATGCACTTATTGAACTCAAATCGTTGCTGGACCTGTTTCCGGACACGCCCCCCCTGCTCAACGAAGCGGAGCATGTGGCCAGTTCCACCACGCCCGAGCCTTATAAAAGCCTGCTGGTGCATGAACATCACATGACGGTGACGATGGAAAACTATCACCATAGCCGGGTGGAAGTCCGCGTGCTGGATCGCAATCGGGATGAAGCAAATTACGCCCGGAAAATCCTGCTCCTCAAGCAGGGAACCGAGGACGTGGTGCAATTCGGAATCGTCCGCTTCAATTTCCAGTATGTCACCGAGCAGGTAAAGCGGGAAATCATGGACGAGAATATTCCTCTCGGGCGGGTGCTGATCGCTCACAATGTCCTGCGCCACATCGACCTGAACGCGATTCTGCGCGTTGCCTGCGGCCCCACCCTGGCCCGGCACTTCGGCTGTCCCGAGAATGCGCGAACCTACGGTCGGCTCGCCACCATCTTTTGCAATAATCGCCCCGCCGTCGACCTGCTCGAAATTTCCGCGCCGCTCGATTGAGCCGTACCACGTGTTACCACGTGTTACCACGTGTTACCAGCCAGGCCCGGGAACAGAATCACAGTCCGTACAGCGGATGTCCCATCGAAGCCTGCAGCTTCATGACCACCATCGTCCGGTCGTCTCCCAGCGTGCTGGTTTGCGTGAAGCGTTCCAGCGTCTCAACGACGGAGTCCACGATCGTGGTGGTGTTCAGGTCGCAGTTGCTGATCAACTCCCCGAGACGCCTGGTGCCAAACAACTCGTCCATGGGAGAGGTCGCCTCGATGATGCCGTCCGTGTACAACACAACGCGGTCTCCCGGATACAAAAGTTCCTCGGCGTCGTCATAGGTGATTTCCTTGCTGATCCCGAGCGGAAGCCGACCCGCCTTGTCGAGCATGGTCACATCCGAGGCGCCACAGCGGCGACGAATGGGGGGATTATGTCCCGCGGAGCTGTATTTGAAGTTCCCGGTCCGCGTATCGTAAACGCCATAAAACGCGGTCACGAAGGTCCCGCTGTGGGCCGTATAACGATCGGTCACGTTCCGGTTCAGGTAATTCAAAAACGTGCTGGGAGGATCATGCGAGCCGATATAGGTATGGGCGATGGAATGAATGATGGCCATCACCACCGCTGCCGGCGTGCCATGCCCGGAGACATCGGCGATGAGGATTCCCAGTTTGCCGTCGGGCAAGGGGAAAAAGTCGTAATAGTCTCCTCCCGCCCGATGCGAAGCCTGATAATAAGCCGCCAGTTCCAGGCCGGGAACCTGGGGAATCCTCTCCGGCAGGAGCGATCGCTGAATTTCGCCGATCACTTTCAGTTCGCGATCAACGGACTGGTAGGCCGCTTTCAGCTTCTGGGCCAGCAACAGGTTTTGGATGCTGCGTCCAAACAGATTCGACAGCCAGACCAGCGCGGGGAGATCCTTTTCGAAAAACCCCTGGGGTTCCGTCTTCAGGCCGATGATCATCTGGCTGGCTTCTCCCTGTTCGAACAGCGGGATCGCGCGCAGCGATCTCATGTCGGCCAGATAGTCCCGTCCGTTGTCGTCGTCGTCGATTTCCAGTTCATTGATGATCGTGGCCTCGCCCCGCTCGAAAATGGAAACCAGCATCCCTCCCGTAATGGTCTGGAAGCGATCGGAATCGGCCCAGGGATGCACCGGAGCTTCCCAGTCGTCAATCACGGTGGCCTGAATCGATTCGTCTCCTGAAAGCGAACGCCGCAACAGCAGCACGCGATCCACCGGGTAAATTCTCCGCACCCGGGTCGCATATTCGCGAAATATCTCCACGGGATCGGATTGCCGACTGATTTCCCGCATCATGGCCACGATGTCGTCGAGCTTGTCCGCCGCGGGAGTCGCGAATTCTTCAGGCTGCAACTGGGGAGAGGACATGAATTGATTCCGATGTATATCAGGAGTGGGAGGCTGTTTTCAGGGGAGGCACCCTGGAACTCGCGCGGAGACAGTGAAAATCGATAATGTACGCTGTGCGTACCATGCATGCGGTATCCACGCGAGTTTCAGCGCAGAACAGGCTGCGCCGAATTGTGTGCAAATTCAAAAAATTCCCGGTATCAAGGCTTACCCTGCGCAAATTCACTACCTGGCAAAGTCCGGGATGTTCCCGGGGATACAACGTGGTTTCGAACGACAAGGTTCACGAAATTCAGGGTTTCAGGTTGTAGGCGGCCATCTGCTTGTCATCACGGACATATACGATGCCGTCAGCCAGCACGTGAGGATTCCAAACCCTCGCGCCAGGAAGCACCGTCAGACGAGTGATTTCCTGGAACCGCGCGGGATCGGCCGCCACCAGCACCAGGTCTCCCTCCTCCGACATCACCAGCAACTGCTCATTGACCAGCAGGACCTGGCCATGTTTGTAACGGCCTCCCTTCCATTGTTTTTGCCCCGTGCGCGGGTCGATACATTGCAGAATTCCCTCGTCCAGTCCGTACACCATTCGATTATGATACACCGGATTGGAAAACTTGCTGCGCATCACGGTGGCATCCTGCCAGACAGCCCGGACCTGCCATGCCGGCTCTCCGGGCGAGCTGCCGCGACTCACTTCCACTAGCGCGCTTCCCATGCCATAACTGGCCGATATAAACAACTCGCGCCCGCTCTCCAGGAGAATCGGCTGGGCCACATTCACTCCTGCGTTGTTGAGATACGGGAAATGCCAGAGCAGACTCCCCGTATCGGGATCGTGTCCACTCAAGCCATGACCGTCGAAGATTACGATCTGCTCGACATCGGCAACCGACAGCAGCATCGGAGAACTGTAACCGGCGTGATTCACGGTCCCCTCGGCCGTCCCATAGCGTGAAATTCCCGCTCCCTGCCAGAGCGTTTCCCCCGTTTCGCGGTGCAAGGCCATTAACCCGTCCCCTGCTGGTCCTCCAGGGTTGACGATCACCCGATCTCCCAGCACCAGCGGGCTGCCGGACAGGGCCCACGTGATATTGGGGATCTCTAATTCCCGCAGCAAAGAACGCTGCCAGCGGAGTTCCCCGGTGAAGAAATCCAGGCAGGTCACATCCCCCAGAGCCCCGACGGCAAACACCAGGCCATCGTCAATCGTGGGGGTCGATCGGGGGCCCAGCCCCCCCATGGCTTCATAAAACCGCGCCGGGTAGGAGTGAATCCAGCGGAGTTTGCCGGTGGAGGCTTCGTAACAGGTGATGGCCTCGTTTTCGTCCCGTTGCTCCAAAGTGATCAGGGAGTCCTCCACGATCACCATCGAAGCATACCCCGCCCCCACGCTGGTCCGCCACAATTCCACCGGGGGCCGGGCAGACCAGTCCTGATTCAAGGCGGGCCCCTGAACCCTTCCATCGCGCGCCGCTCCC
This sequence comes from Planctomycetota bacterium, assembly GCA_014584345.1. Taxonomy (GTDB): domain Bacteria; phylum Planctomycetota; class Planctomycetia; order Planctomycetales; family Planctomycetaceae; genus Rubinisphaera. Next base: position 320,165 of record JACTNB010000013.1, on the reverse strand, counting down.
CGAAAGGCCGGTACATCTCCGGGTTGCAACCGGAACTCTCGCTGGTCCGCAATCAGGGCCGTGTTTTCACTTTGCAGTTCCGGTGCCCGATCCCAGCGATAAAAAAAAGTGGGATACAAATCCCCATCGAACTGCACTTGGCGGATGGAAGCGGCCCATCCCACTGCCCCCAGCAATAGAGGCCCCACGATCAGCAAGACCGTTTGACGCGAAAAATAGGAAACGAAACTGAACCAGATCAATAACGTAAGGCCAATCGCCCCACCCAAGGCAAACGTCACAAGGTTCACAAAGCCCCATCCCAGCAAGGGATCATCGCTGGCCCACCGCATCCAGGCAATCGCCACGCCCAGCAGCACAATGGTGGAAACAGGCATCCCCCACTGCCGATACCAGTGACGTCCTTTTTTTGGCGGACAACACGCCTCCGCCGAAGCCCCAACATCGCTCTGCAGGGACTTGCCGGAAGGGGACTCCGCGGAGGATTCAGCAACACTCATGGACATTCCTTCGAATGGAACACGTCACTTGCCAGGGGAAATTCCTCCCCCCCTCGGGGAGCCAGCATCCCCTTTTCCGGCCATTGTAGAACACCGTTCTCCCCTGGAAAAGCCCTTGCGCCGAATTGTGCCTCTCTCCGAAGGGGAATGGCACAATTCGAGAGGCCGACTCTCGGTATCGCAGAGTGTCCCGTATTGAACGCCCTCTTCCTCATGCCGCCAACGAGCCCAGACCGACACGGAAGCGGTCTCCGCGGGGACAACAACGGGAAAATCTTCACCTGACGCGGCGTCAAAGCGATTTGAATACAGCACGTTACGAGCAACTCAATTCCCTCCGCGGCCCGTGGAAATTCTCCGAAATCCGATGTTGCCAACGGCTGCGGGAACGGGCAAGATAAAGCATGCGGCAGATCAAAACAGGGTCGGGAGCAGGAACATGGGAATTCTATCGTGGATACTGTTTGGATTGCTCGCGGGGGCGCTGGCGAAAATGCTGATGCCCGGCAACGATCCGGGGGGCTGTCTCGTGACTATTGTGCTGGGCATCCTTGGTTCCGTGGTCGGAGGGTTCATCGGCACGGCTCTTGGTTTTGGGACGGTGCAAGGCTTCGATCCGCGCAGCTTGGCCATCGCCATACTGGGAACGATCGTCCTGCTGGTGGTCTATCGGGAATTTCGTGGACGTAACTGACCGGCTTTTTCCGGGTTGCGGCGGGCGCAGGTGTCGCAAGCAAAACAGGTTGAGTCGCGTCCTTGCGCGCGGAATCTGGCATGAAAGGGGGTTCTGGCGGAATCCTCTTGTGATAAAAACGGCTTTCTGCCAGACTGTGCCGCACACATGGGCTGGCATACAGGAAGGGAATCCGAGAGATGGGGCGGTTGTTGTCGTTGGGGGCGGGAATCCTGCTAGGGGGTGTGCTGATGTACCTCAGCTTCACCTATCACATCGTGGTGACCGAGCAGACGTATTATTTCGTTCCCAAAAAGCAGATTCAGCTTACGGAAGTGTATGTGGATATCCGGACCTGGGATGCCCAGGAATGGACTCGCCATCCACGACTGGCCGAGGCGATGATTGCCGCCGGGCATGGGGAACTGGTCAAACAAAGCGTGCAGGATGGGCTGCTGGAACAGCTCTTTCGAAAGATTGGCGTCCGCGAACAGACGCGAAAATAGCCCCAAGTGGTTTTCACGGAAAACCGTCGTAAGTCAGCCTTCCATAACGAAATCCTCCCTCGCCGGAAAGAACCGATGCCAATATTCCCGAACGGGTGCCTGGTCCTGCTGTTCGCCGGCGCGGTGCTCTGTTCCGGATGCACCTTCCCCACGTATCGGGCGAACAACGACGACTTGCCAAGTCGTTATAAAATCACGGAAAAACACTTCGTATTGCACAGCGACGTCAAATTGAAGTCGGACGATCCGTTGCTGCTGGAACTGCAGGAGTTGCGCAAACAGATTGCGCAAACACTGGAGCTCGATCTGGGGGAAAGGCAAGTCGAGGTTTATTTGTTCAAGGATGAGCCGAGTTACCATAAATTTCTGGCTCAGAATTATCCCGGATTGCCTCCCCGACGGGCCTATTTCGTGGGGACGGGGAAAAAACTGGCGGTTTACACGGTCTGGACGGAACGGATCCGTGAAGACCTGCGGCACGAATTTACGCATGGCGTGCTTCATGGAGCGTTAAGTTTTGTTCCATTATGGCTGGATGAAGGGTTGGCGGAGTATTTCGAACTTCCCGTGGCGCCAGGCGTTCCCAGGGAAGATTACCTGGGGGACCTGTCTCAGTTGTTGAAAAATGGCTGGCTTCCGAACCTGCAACGGCTGGAATATCTGGATGCCTCCGGGGAAATGCAGCGCCTCGACTACGCGGAGTCCTGGGCCTGGGTCCATTGGATGCTGCATAACAACCCGCAAACCCGAGCCAGCCTGCTTGAGTATCTACATCAGGGGGGAAAGTCTCAGGCGACACCACTTTCCCAGCGAGTGAAAGCGTTTCATCCGCAACCGGAGCGCGAGCTGGCCCGGTGGATCGAATCCTCAGGGGGACGCAACGCGGGCGAAAAATGATCTTTTGATCACTTTTTTCGTCGCTCATTGCATATTATGCGTGCCGGGGGGGCCTTCAGCCGCGTCAAGTTGGGAAATTGCGCTGGTAAACCCTCGCCCCTCGAACCTTTTCCCGGTATGATGGCTCTTTGTTTGAGGCGCCTTGGCCATTCCGGTGGCGAAGCTGCGTTCCGTGCATGGATATCGGGCAGGTAGCCTCGAGGGGGGTTTCCCGGCTCGGCGAATCATGTCCCACGCGACAATTGAGGGAATTCTAGTGGCCATTGCAGAAGAGACGACGACGCGACAAACCATGATCAACGGTGCGGAAATCATGATCTCCGCGCTCATTCATCATCAGACCAAGTATGTATTCGCCTATCCGGGCGGCGCGAGCATGCCTCTGCATCAGGCGTTGCGTAAATACCGTGACAAAATTCGGACCATTCTCCCCCGGCACGAGCAGGGGGGAGGCTTTGCTGCCCAGGGTGTTTCTCGCACCACCGATCAGGTGGGGGTCTGCATGGCCACGAGCGGCCCGGGGGCGACCAATCTCGTGACGTCGATTGCCGATGCCAAGCTGGATAGCGTCCCGCTGATAGCCATTACAGGCCAGGTTCCCCAGGCGGTGATCGGGAGCGATGCGTTTCAGGAAACGCCGATGGTGGAAGTCTGCCGGGCTATTACCAAGCATCATTACATGATCACCAACATTCGCGACGTGGCCCGCATCACGAAGGAAGCCTTTCATGTCGCAACGACCGGTCGCCCCGGTCCCGTGCTGATCGACTTCCCCAAGGATGTGCAACTCGATGCCATTCCGTTGGAGGATCTGGATCTCGATCCTCCCATGTATCTGCCAGGCTATCACCCCGAACTGCGCGAGGTCGCCCCGGAGCAGATACGCCAGATCGTGGCGGCAATCCGCCGCTCCAGGAAGCCGGTGCTCTACGTGGGGGGAGGTTGTATCCTTTCGGGCGCCGCAGAGGCGCTGCGGGAGTTTGCCGAGAAAAACCGCATCCCCGTCGCAATGACCGTGATGGGGCTGGGCGTGTTTCCCGGTACGCATGATTTGTCCCTGCATATGCTGGGCATGCATGGTACGGTCTACGCGAACATGGCGGTGGACGAATCGGATCTGCTGCTGGCCTTTGGAGTCCGTTTTGACGACCGCGTGACCGGCAAGCTGGAGGAATTCGCCAAACACGGGAAAATCGTGCACGTGGATATCGATCCCTCCGAAATTCACAAGAACAAGGAAGCTCATATCCCGGTCGTCGCCGACGTGAAACACGTCCTCGAGGAATTGAACAAGACGATAACGCCGACGGACATTCCCGATACCACCGAATGGCTGGAAAAAATCGCGGGGTGGAAGGAACGATTTCCGCTCAAGTACGCCAATTACAGTTCGGAAATATCGCAGCAGTACGCGATCGAGGAACTTTGGCGCGTCTCGCGGGACCGAAATCCCTTTATCTCGGTGGGGGTTGGCCAGCATCAAATGTGGACGGCCCAGTTCTTCAAGTTCGACAAGCCGCGACGCTGGTTGAGCTCCTCGGGGTTGGGCACGATGGGTTTTGGTCTCCCTTCCGCCATGGGGGTTCAGGCCGCTCATCCGAACGACCTGTGCATCGATATCGATGGCGATGGGTCGTTCCAGATGAATATCCAGGAACTGGGAACCCTGGTCTGCGAGAAGTTGCCTGTCAAGATCCTGCTGCTGAACAATCAGCATCTGGGGATGGTGGTGCAGTGGGAAGATCGCTTCATGGAAGGGCGTCGCGCGCACACCTATCTGGGACCGGTCGATCACCCGGAAGCCCTGGGAGACGGGACTGGCATGGTGGGTGAAACGATATACCCGGATTTCATCACGATTGCCCAAGGCTACGGCATTGCCGGGCAGCGCGTGCGCGACAAGGCTAAACTGACCGAAGCCATGCAAACGATGATCAATCACGACGGGCCTTACCTGCTGGAAGTGATCTGTCCCTACCAGGAGCAGGTGTTGCCGATGATTCCCGCGGGCAAGTCCGTGCGAGAAATTATCACGGAGTAAAGGCCCGTTCGGAAGGGGCAGACGCTGGCGCGGTCCTCGCGGGCCCGGGGAATGGCCCCGCGGCCTGCTCGCCAGGGGCGTTGCGTCAAAAAGCACGCCGCCCCCTCCTTGCAGTGATGCGGGCGATCCGGTAACGTGATGTCTGCAAGGGCCTGCCGACGGCGCGAATGGCTCCTGATTGCCCGTAATATCAGCAAGAGGGCGCTCATTCGGACGTGATCTCGAGCCTTCTGTTTACGCAACCCGAGACGTTTACAATTTTCGAGGAACAGCATGTACAAAGTGACTTTGATTCCTGGTGATGGCGTTGGTCCCGAAATCGCGGAAGCCACGCGTAAGGTGATAGACGCGACGGGTGTCAAGATTGACTGGGATGTTCAGGAGTGCGGGATCGAAGTGATCGAGGCGGAAAAGGGAGTCCCCACCCGCGTGATGGATTCGATTCGAGCCAACCAGGTCGCATTGAAGGCTCCCATTACCACGCCGATCGGCAAGGGGTTTCGCAGTGTCAACGTGCACTTGCGCCAGGAACTGGGGCTGTATGCCTGCGTGCGACCCTGCAAAAGTTATCCAGGCATGCTCTCGAAGTTTTCCGACGCGAATGTCGATCTGGTGCTGATTCGCGAGAACTCCGAAGACCTCTACGCCGGCGTCGAATTTCAGGCGGGGGAAGCGAAAACCGCGCAATTGATCAAGATGATCAACGAACTGGCCACGGGCAAGAAAATCAAAACCTCTCCCGACACGACCGGCGTCAGTATCAAGCCGATCAGCCGGGAGGCCACGCGCGATATCGCCAATTTTGCCTTCGACTACGCGGTGCGCACCCGGCGCAAGACCGTGACCTCGGTCTGCAAGGCGAACATCATGAAGTACACCGACGGGCTGTGGTACGAAGAAACCCGGGCGGTCGCGCTAGCCTATGGCGCGAAATTTGAATGGGACGATCTCGCGCAAGGCGTGCAACCCACCAGTGACCTGGTGGGGAAAGTCGCCGACGCCAGCCACATCGGCTATATGGAACGTCTGATCGACAACATGTGCATGCAACTGGTGCTCAAGCCCGATCTCTACGATGTGATTCTCACACAAAACCTGTACGGTGACATCCTCAGCGACTTGTGCGCCGGACTGGTCGGCGGGCTGGGAGTAGCTCCCGGGGCGAATATCGGACCGGAAGCAGCCATCTTTGAAGCAACGCACGGCAGCGCGCCCAAATATGCCGGGCAGAACAAAGTGAACCCGACCGCCCTGATTCTTTCCGGCAAGATGATGCTGGAACACCTGGGCGAACTGGATGCCGCCGCGAAACTGGACCGGGCCGTCGCCGCGATTATCGCCGAAGGCAAGGACGTCACTTACGACCTGAAGGCCGATCGCAACGATCCCACCGCCGTGGGCACGCAGGAAATGGCGGAAGCCATCTGCCGCAAAATGCACCAGGCTGGTTGAACCGTTCGCGTCGAGTTCCACTCCAGTGGACCTAATGTCGAACGAGCGATTTCGAGTTACCGCGCCCGCTTTCCGGCGGGCGTGGTGATTTACGTATTTTTGGGTGCCACGGCTGTGTCAACCGTGCGAGTTTCCAAGCATGTTCCCACAGTTGCACGGACGTGGAGTCGTGGTGCCCAAATAAATCAACACGCCTCGGCTGAACGCAAGGAATCATATCGCGTCGCTGCTCGGCCTTGGTTCCCGCGACAACCATTTGCCACGAAAATCCAGCGGATCAAGACCGCGAGTTTGCGCGGAGCGATATGGCCTGCAGCGCCGCTAACTCCCGCTGCACGTCCTGCACCACGGCGTTCCAGTTTCCCCAGTCCGGTTGGCGGAACAGTCGCATGCTCGGATACCAGGGAGCATCAGTCCGCCGCAAATGCCAGCGCCAATCCGGGGTATGCGCCAGCAACGTCCAGACGTTGGCCCCCAGTCCTCCCGCCAGATGGCAGACCGCGGTGTCGACGGTTATCAGCAGATCTAGTGCCGCAATCCGCCGCGCGGTATCCGCAAAAGACGCGCATTGGCTTCCCCAGTCGGTTAAAGGTACTGGCCAGGCTTGCAATTCCTCCGGGCGGGCATCCTGTTGCAGACTGTACCAGTCCACGCCCGGCACGCTGGCAAGTGCCTGCAATTGCAGCAGGGGCATCGAACGGACGTGGTCCCGTGCCTGAGCTGCATTTCCCCGCCAGCACAGGCCTACCTTCAAGCGGTTGTTCCCCTTGCCCGTCTCGGGGGTAGCGCCGGGGGGTGGTTGCAGATACGGCACCGCGGGGGACAGATCCGACAGCGTCAACCCGAGAAGCGCTCCACTGCCAAGGAGCGGAAAACAGGCGGTCGCCTGGGGCAAGGGGGACCCTTCGGCCAGAAACTCATCGGCGAGTGGCTTGCCGTCGCATTGCGCGTGGCGGAACAATTCCATCAACTCGGGTGGAGTGAGCAGTACGATCCGGGCGGCGGCCCGCTGCTGGAGCCGGGGCAGGAACCGGACAAATTGCAATGCGTCGCCAAATCCCTGGTCGCAATACACCAGCAAGGTTTCTCCGGGCAGGGGGGCCCCCGACCAGACGGGCAAATTCTCGACACCCGGGGGAGGGGGAATGAGTCGGGTCCGGCTTTCATACCCTTGCCAGCCTTCGGGGTATTGTTCGGCCAGCAACAGCAGGCTCCCCAAGTTGAACCGGGCGAGGGGAAAATCCGGCTTCAGAGAAATGGCCTGCCGGAACGCTTGCCCGGCTTCCTCCAGACGATGAGCCGCCCGGAGCGCGACGCCGCGATTGTTATGCAACTCGGCCACGAGAGGCGCCAGCGCAATGGCGCGGTCGGCCGCATCCAGTGCCTGATCCAACTTACCGGTGTGCTCGTAGAGACAGCTCAGGTTTGCCAGCATTTCCGGGGAGGCTGGCTGTTTGCTCAATTGCCGCTCGTAGAGCATTACCGCCTCCTCGTAGCGTTTTTGCTCAATCCGGCCAAACGCCAGTTGCAGTGTCAATTCCGCTTCCCGGCGGGGCAGGGAAGCAAGGCGGGACCACAGGTTTTCGAGTTCGTTGCCCGCGCTGTCCCATTGTTGCAGGTGGAGCAGGGCATTGATCCAGTCGCAACGTGTTTCGAGGTCCTCCGGCAGAAGTGTGGCAGCCGCGCGGTAACACCCTTCCGCCTGCCCCCAGTTTCCCGCTTCCTGCAGCAATTTCCCCAGATTCAGGTAAGCCTGCGGATAACTGCTGTCCGCCTTGATCGCCGCCTGGAATGCCTGCAACGCCAGGGGAGGTCGCTGCAGCATCTGGTAAGCCACTCCCAGGTTGTTCTGCAGATCCGCCGAACCGGCACACCGCTTCGCCAACGGTTCCAGGTATTCCAAGGCTCGAGCCGCGTTCCCTTGCTGCAGCAACAAGGTCCCCAACAGATAGGCAATGTTGTCGTCGGACGCGACCGACAACAGTTGGCGATACAACCGCTCGGCTTCCGGCAGATTCCCCTGCTGATGCAAACGTGTCGCTTGCGTCAACATCTGATCGCGTTCAGAATCAAGCATGGCAACCTCGTTCGTGTTGACCATCATTTCACCAGCAGACATGGCGGCTGGAGTCTTTCCTCGCAGTGTAGTGCATTCAGGATGACAAACCCAATGGCTTTTCCACGTGTTTTCCCGTATCCGGGTGTAATCTCTCGATATGTGGTGTCTCTCTTTCTGCTGGCTGGCTGTGGGGGTTCCGGGGAAGTGGAGTCGCCCCGTTCGGACTCGCGCGAAGTGGCTGCCCCCATGCCCGTTGCCTTGAATGTCGATGGGGAACCGGAAATCTCGATCGGCACGCTGCGCCGCGAACTCGGGGCGAATTCCCAGGCCCAGTTCACAAAGGCAGGAGGGAAAATCCTGGCTGCCAGCCTGATGCATTCCGGAGTCACCAACATCGAACCCCTGCGCGGATTGCCCTTGAAATTCCTCGATCTGACTCAACTCCCCATCAGCGATCTGGCTCCGCTGGCAGGCATGCCCCTCAACGAACTGTACCTCGAAGGGACCCAGGTGACCGATCTAACCCCACTCAAGGGGATGCCGCTCCGCGTACTCCGCATGGAGCACATTCCCGTCAGCGATCTGACCCCCCTGGCCGGCATGCGTCTCGAACAGCTCAACGTGTACGATACCCAGGTTCAGGATATTGCCGTGGTGGCGGACATGCCGCTGAATACCCTGTGGCTTTCCGGGAGCAAGGTCAGCGATCTGACCCCGATCCGCCAGGTTGCCCTGGAAAGTCTCGATGTGGAAAATACTCCCATCTCCGACCTGTCTCCACTCGCGGGGAAACAAAGCCTCAAGCGTCTCAATATTGCCGGTTCCGCGGTGACCGATCTGACCCCCCTGCAGGGCCTGCGACTGGAACGATTGATCTTCACGCCGGAAAAAATCACCCGAGGGCTGGAAATTGTCCGCGGAATGACCACGCTGCAAAACATCGGGCCGAGCTTTGACGAAGTCCAGCCGCCCGATGAATTCTGGGCAGGCTGGGACGCGCGACCGCCTGGCTCCCCGTCCGATCCTCCCGTGACCCCCGAATAAACCAGGAAGCCTGGCCAACACCGCGTCGCACGCGGCCGAGTTTCAAGTCGAGGCCGCGCCGGCGGTGCAACACGGGAACCGCCGGCCACGAGACACTGTTGGTTGACGCGGCCGGGCTTGCCATCGATACTCATCGATACGAACTCTCCCGTTTCCTTGTCCCTTATTCAGGGAAAATCCAACATGCCCTATTCGAGTGATTGTCTCCAGCCCCGGTTTTGCACGCCTGTTCGAGCGATCCCGTTTCGATACGGCATGCTGCTGGTTGCCTTTGTGTTTGGACTTTCCAGTATCGTGTCCACGCCAGCCCGCGGCGGCGAGCAGGCACAGGCTCCGAATATCATTTTTATTCTGGCGGACGATCTGGGCTACGGGGACCTGGGATGCTTCGGGCAAAAGTGGATTCAAACGCCTCATCTCGACCGGATGGCAGCCGAGGGGATGAAACTGACCAATTTCTATGCCGGCGCCACCGTCTGTGCGCCCTCGCGTTGCGTGCTGATGACCGGCCTGCACACGGGACATTGCGAAGTGCGGGGCAACAGCGCCGCGACGGTTCAGCGGTTGCGGCCCGAGGACACCACCGTGGCGGAAGTGCTGCAACGGGCGGGTTATCACACCGCGTTGATAGGCAAGTGGGGGCTGGGGGAACCGGGTGGGGGCGAAGCCGGGCTGCCCAATAAAAAGGGATTCGACTATGCCTTCGGTTATCTCAGTCAATCGCATGCCCACAATTACTATCCCGAATTTCTGTGGCGCAATGGCGAGAAATTCCCCTTGGGCAACGTGGTGCACAAGGTGAAGGAAGGCCCCTGGGGCGAATCCGGCTGGGCCACCACGAAAGTCCGGTATTCGCACGATCTGTTCATGGCCGACGCGCTGCGTTTCGTGCAGGAACGCCCGAAAAAGCCGTTCTTTCTCTATCTGGCGTTGACGATTCCGCATGCCAATAACGAAGGGACACGCGGCACCGGCAACGGCCAGGAAGTGCCCGATCATGGCCTCTACGCGAACCGCGACTGGAGCGAACCCGACAAGGGACAGGCCGCCATGATTACCCGCATGGACGCCGGCATCGGCCAGTTATTCGCCTTGCTCCGCGCGCAGGGGATCGACGAACAAACCCTCGTCATTTTCAGTTCGGACAATGGCCCGCACCGCGAAGGAGGCAACCGACTCGAAACATTCAACCCTAGTGGACCTCTGCGGGGCATCAAGCGAGACTTGTACGAAGGGGGCATTCGCGTCCCCACCATCGTCCGCTGGCCGGGCAGAATCGCCCCTGGTTCGCAATCCGATCACATCGGATATTTCGGCGACTTCTTCGCCACCGCCTGCGATCTGGCTGGCGTGCAGTCCCCCGCAGGGCTGGACAGCATTTCCTTCCTGCCGACCTTGCTGGGCAAAACCGAACAGCAGGCCCGGCACGAGTATCTTTACTGGGAATTCTACGAACAGGGGTCGCGTCAGGCGATTCGCCAGGGGAAGTGGAAGGCGGTCCGCATGCCTATGTTTACCGGCCCCATCGAACTGTACGACCTGTCCACGGATCTGGGAGAACAGCACAACCTTGCCGACCAACACGAGGAGATAGTACGCGAGATGGCATCGCTGTTCGATCGGGCACACACGCCCCATCCAAACTGGCAGGTCGCCCCGCGCAAACCCGCTAAACAGCCCGGCACCAAGCCTCGCCCGTAAGACCGCGGGCTACGCGGGGCTGCCATGACTCCTGTCCTTTCTGTATTGGGAAAGAGACTCGCCGCACAGTTGCGTGGCGAGTCTCTTCGCAATATCAAACGGAAAACGACGCGATTTCCGATGATGTCCGGGGGGCCATTGCGTCCCCTGAAACACAGGGGGACGTTGTCCGTCCACCCGATGGTCGGATCCAGATCATGTGTACCCGAGGTGATTAACGTTGGTCGCGCATCGCGGTTTTCACCGGATTTCGCACCTCCGGATCCAGATCAAAGCGATCCAGATTCATCACTTTTGTCCAGGCTGCGATAAAGTCGTGGACAAACTTTTGCCGGGCGGCGTCGCTGGCATAAACTTCGGCGATGGCGCGGAGTTGGGAATTCGAACCAAACACGAGATCGACGCGTGTCGCAGTCCATTTCATTTCCCCTGTCTTGCGATCCCGTCCCTCGAAGAAATGCTCGCACACAGGCGACTTCCGCCACTCGGTATTCATATCGAGCAGGTTGACGAAGAAGTCGTTCGTCAACATTCCGGGACGTTCCGTGAAGACCCCCAGTTGGGCCAGGGGGCCGCTGCCCGCGTTGGCATTCAGAGCGCGCAGGCCGCCGATGAGAACGGTCATTTCCGGAGCCGTCAGCGTAAGCAGTTGGGCGCGATCCACCAGCAACTCCTCGGCAGGCCGATCAATTTCACGGGAAGAGAAATTGCGGAAGCCGTCCGATTTGGGTTCGAGCACTGCAAACGAGGCGATATCCGTCATTTCCTGCGTTGCGTCGGTGCGTCCGGGAGAGAAGGGAACGTGAATGTCATGTCCGGCCTGCTTCGCGGCCTGCTCGATGGCCGCGCAGCCCGCCAGCACGATCAAGTCGGCCAGCGAAACCTGCTTCCCGCTGGTCTGTGATGTGTTGAAGTCCTGCTGAATTTTCTCCAGGGTCTGCAGCACCCGAGCCAGTTTGGCGGGTTGGTTAACTTCCCAATCCTTCTGCGGAGCGAGGCGAATGCGGGCACCGTTGGCTCCGCCTCGCTTGTCGCTGCCGCGGAACGTGGAGGCGGACGCCCATGCGGTCGTGACCAGGTCGGAAACGGACACGCCGGAGGCCAGCACCTTGCTTTTCAAGGCGGCAATGTCCTGCTCGTCAATCCGTTCGTGATCGACTTTCGGCACGGGATCCTGCCATACCTGGGGCTCGGGAACTTCGGGCCCGAGCAATCGCGAAACAGGGCCCATGTCGCGGTGAGTCAGCTTGTACCAGGCCTTGGCGAACGCTTCCCGAAACTCTTCGGGATTCTCGTGAAATCGCTTGGAGATTTTGTTGTAGATCGGGTCCATTCGCAGCGCCATGTCGGTTGTAAACATGATCGGAGCGTGAGACTTGCCGGGGTCGTGTGCATCGGGCACGGTCCCCTTGGCAGCCGGATCGGTCGGGGTCCACTGCCAGGCGCCCGCGGGACTCTTCACCAGATCCCAATCGTAACCGAACAGATTGTCGAAATAGCCGTTGGACCATTGGGTGGGAGTGTTCGACCAGGCACCTTCCAGGCCGCTGGTAATCGTGTCGCCGGCGTTCCCCTTTCCGAATTTGTTTTTCCAGCCGAGGCCCTGTTCTTCCAGCCCGGCCCCCTCCGGATCGGGACCGACATGCTCCGCGCTGGCCGCTCCGTGCGCTTTGCCAAAGGTATGTCCGCCTGCAATCAAGGCGACCGTTTCCTCGTCGTTCATGGCCATGCGGGCGAACGTTTCTCGAATATCGCGCGCAGCCTCCAGGGCACTCGGCTTGCCGTTCGGTCCTTCCGGATTGACGTAGATCAAACCCATCTGCACGGCAGCCAGTGGGTTTTCCAGTTGTCGCTCGCCGCTGTAACGCATGTCGCCCAGCCACTCGCTTTCCGGTCCCCAATAGATATCTTCCTGAGGTTCCCAGACGTCTTCACGACCGCCGGCAAAACCGAACGTCTCGAACCCCATCGATTCCAGGGCCACGTTTCCGGTCAGGACCATCAGGTCGGCCCAGGAAATGGAATGGCCGTATTTCTGCTTGATTGGCCAGAGCAGCCGGCGTGCCTTGTCCAGATTCGCGTTGTCGGGCCAACTGTTGAGCGGAGCAAACCTCTGCGTCCCATAACCTGCACCGCCTCGACCATCGCTGACGCGGTACGTCCCGGCACTGTGCCAGGCCATCCGAATGAACAACGGCCCGTAATGTCCATAGTCGGCAGGCCACCAGTCCTGAGACGTGGTCATCAGTTCCCGCAGATCCTGCTTGACGGCCGCTAGATCGAGCTTCTGGAATTCCTCTGCATAATTGAACTTTTCCCCCATGGGATTCCCCTTGAGCGAGTTCTGATGCAGGATCCTCAGATTCAACTGATTCGGCCACCAGTCGCTGTTGGACATCGCTCCGGCTGCCGTGTGCCGGGCCGAGGCCGGGGCGAGTTGCCCCATGACGGGACACTGACGCGTGGTTTCCATGTTTCCCGTTCCAATCGGTTTCGTGTTTCCTGGATTCGGGTTGCGGCCCACGGGATTCGTGCCGTCTCCGGCAAGGGAGGGGCCATGCTGGGAAAAATAACTCGCGGACAGAATGAGCGCCGCTGCGCCCACTCCGTGAAAAAGAGATCGCCAGGCCATGAGAGGTTACCTTTCGGTTGCGTGATTGTTCGGGAATGTCGGAATGTCGGCTGGCCAGCCTCGACGCTTGAAGTATCGCCCCTGACGAGCTAGATTCCCAATGCATTCCTTATATCTGTACTATGCACTCCATGCATCGTTTGGGGGCCTCCATGGAACTCGACCAGTTGCGATATTTCCTGAGCGTTGCGGAACACCAGAATTTCACGCGGGCGGCGGAAGGTCTGGGGATATCACAGCCCGCGCTGAGCAGATCGATTCAAAAGCTGGAAGAAGAACTGGGGCAACCGGTGTTTGAGCGAAAAACGCGATCGGTCTCGTTGACGGACGCCGGCACTCTGCTGCAGGCACGCGCGCAACAGGTGCTGACCATTCTGGAGGACACCAAGGCCGAAATCACCGACGACGGCCATAGTGGCCGTGTGCGCGTCGGGGCGATACCAACAATTGCCCCCTATTTTCTGCCAGAGGTGTTGCAGCAGTTTTCCCGGGAATTTCCGCGGGCCACCCTCGTTGTGCAGGAAAACACGACGGACAATCTGCTCAAAAGTTGCACGCAGGGGGAAATCGATCTGGCTATTCTGGCGGTCCCCGTCCCCGCCCGGTATCTGGAGGTCGAGGAACTTTTCGAGGAAGAACTGCTGCTGGTCCTGCCCCCCGATCATCCGCTGGTCGACAAGGACAAGATCCGGTTGCAAGATGTCGAGCCGTATCCGTTTGTGCTGCTCGACGAAGCCCACTGCCTGTCGGACAACATCGTGTCGTTCTGCCGCCAACGTTCCTTCCATCCGGTCGCCGTCGAACGCGCCAGTCAACTCGCCATGGTGCAGGAACTGGTCTCCCTGTCGCACGGTGTCTCAATGATCCCGGCGATGGCCCGGCAACTCGATCTGAGCAATCGCCGGGTTTATCGGTCCTTCACCGGAAAAAAACCGACGCGGACAATCGCCGTGGTCTGGAATCCCTACCGCTTTCAAAGCCGCCTGATCAAGGCGTTTCGCGAACGCCTGAGGCGAGGAAAGTCGTTCCCTCACACGCGGTAACCCGCATTTCCCGCCCGGTCAAGTAAACAGGATCGCCGACTGCGACAAACGAGCCCCGGCTGTTATTCCATCGTAGGGTCCGCAGTGCGTGTACCACATAGTACGTTTGCCTTTTAAGCCAGATACCATGCGCAACGTGTTGGCGAACACGTGGGCTATCCCGGCCAGGAATTCGCGTGCCACCCCGGCACGCAAGAACACACGTTCCGGCGATGCATTCCATCCCACGAATAATCCCGGGGAGTCTCGTCTGTTCCGTCCCCGCACCTGCCCGGTTCTCGGAACAAGGTGAAAACCCCGCAGATTGTTTACAACCATGGCAGGTCAGCGTACACTCAATGACTACCCAGATGCGAACAGAATCCGCCCGACTTCGCCCCCGGAATGGCATGGGCCAGTCGAAATGGGCACCTCGCATTCCAGCCTAAAATCCAAACCTCCACTGCAAACACCCTGTTTGAAGGAAGAGTTTCATGAAATTCCCCACGTTAATTGGAATTTCCCTGTCGTTGCTGCTGGCAGGCACGTTGTCTGCTGGTGATTGGCCTTACTGGCGTGGTCCCGAAACGAATGGGATCAGCCGGGAGACGAATCTGATTGACGACTGGGATCTGGCCTCGGGTAAGAATGTATTGTGGACCTCCGACATCGGCGGGCGGGCCGCCCCAATCATTCTGAACGGCAAGGTGTACTTGAACTGCCGGACCGAACACGATATCGCCGACCCCAAGGAAGTTATTCACGCCCGGGAACAGGTTGTCTGCTGGGATCTCAACACGGGCAAGGTCCTCTGGCAGGATGTGTTCAACGTGTTCCAGACTGATATTCCCGCGCCACGGGTCGGCTGGGCCTCCATGGTGGGAGACACGGAAACGGGGAATGTCTATGCCCATACCGTCAGTGGTCTGCTCCGCTGTTACAGCGGCGATGGCGAATTGCTGTGGGAGCGCTCACTGTCCGAGGAATTCGGCAAGATTTCCGGCTATGGCGGCCGCACGAACACGCCCATCATCGACGAGGATCGCATTATTGTTGCCTTCTTCGGCTTGAACTGGGGGGAAACGGGGACGCCTCCCCCAAAGCAGACCTTTTACGCCTTTGACAAGAAAACAGGCCAACTCCAGTGGATTTCACGCCCCGGTGGGCGTCCCCTGGATACCAGTTATTCCAATGCCACCATTGGCGTGATTAACGGGCAGCGAGTGCTGGTTTGCGGCGATGCGGATGGCGGCGTGAGCACCATCAATGCCCGCACGGGGGAATCGATCTGGACATTCAAAATGTCGAAGCGGGGCCTGAACGCGTCACCGGTGATCGATGGCAAGTATGTCTACATCACGCACGGCGAGGATAATATCGACAACGTCGAGTTCGGCCGCATCCAGTGCATCGATGCCACCGGTAGCGGTGATGTCACCCAGACCCATTCCGTCTGGCGGGTGGACGACGTGAAGGCCGGGTTTACCAGTCCGCTGGTGAAGGATGGCATTTTGTACGTCGTGACGGACACCGGTAAACTGATCGCCTACGATGCCCTTAACGGACAGCAGTTCTGGCAGTATTCCCTGGGAACCGTGGGGAAAGGCTCGCCTGTCTGGGCGGACGGCAAGTTGTATGTCATGGAAGTAAACGGCCACATTCATATTCTCAAGCCGAGCAAGGAACAGTGCGAAAGCCTCTCGAAGGTGCAGTTGCTGGCGCGCGTCGGCAGCGGGTATGACGAAATTTACGCTTCCCCCGCGATTGCCGACGGCAAAATCGTGCTCTGCACGCGGGACCGCATGATTTGCCTGGGTAAGGCCGATCAACCCGCGACTTCGGATCCCATTCCGCCGCTCCCAGCTGAGAAACCGGCGGGCGAGGAGATCGCGACGCTGCGGCTGATCCCCTACGAGGCTCACGTCGTGGGGAGTGGTTCGGTCGAATACGAACTGCGGGCCTACGATGCCAACGGCGTGTTTCTGCGGACGCTCGACTTTGAACTCGAACCCCAGCCGAATCTTCCCGTCGCGAAGGCCCAGGGAAATAAAATCGTCATCGAGGGAGGCGACAAGGAGCACGGTGGTCACGTGGTTGCCAAGGTGGGCGAACGGACCGCCCAGGCACGCATTCGCTACTTCCCGAAAAACAACTGGAAATGGGACTTTGAAGGCTATCAGGGGAAGCAGGTTCCCACCACCTGGGTGAATGCCTTTGGCAAGCTGACGCCGATGGAAGTCGATGGCCAAACCGTCATGTTCAACACGGCCGTTCCCGGGCCGCCCTCGATCACCGTCTGGCTGGGACCGCCAGAAATGAAAAACTACACGATCCAGCTGGACACGCTGTTCAAGGAAAAACGTCGTCAACTTCCCAGCGTGGGGGTCATTAACCAGCGGTACACGCTGAACCTCAAGGCCAATACCGGCAAGTTGGAAATCGAAACGTGGGCCCCTCACATGCGGCTGCAGACCGATAAGAAATTTCGCTCCGATCCCAACATCTGGTACACCCTGAAATGCAAGGTGGATATCAAGGATGGCGCTGCCCACATCTTTGGCAAGGTCTGGAAGCGGGACGAGGCCGAACCCGCGGAGTGGACCATCGAAGCCATCGATCCCCACGCCAACGAAACGGGCAGCCCGGCAATCTATGTTTACACACTGGCGGATTGCCTGATCGACAACATGGTGATCAGCCAGGAATAAAATACTCGTGGAACCACGCTATCGAGGTTCACGCATCTCCAGACAGGTATCGCGGCGAAACGCGATCGAAAGGAACTTTTATATGTTAGTCAGGTTTATTCACAACATCGCCTGCGTCGCCTTGTGCGTCTCGCTGACCTGCTGGCTCGGTTGCCAGCCTGCCGAGCAGCCCGCTCCGAGCACGGACACCCCGCCAGCAGAGCCCACCGACCTGCACGATGACCATGCGGATCACGCTCATGAGGGCGAAAAAGCCGAGCCCGCCTCGCCGGAGACGCCCGCTCCCGAAATGAAAAAGCCCGCGGCAGAACCCAAGCCGGAAGACAAACCTGCCGAGGAACCGGCGAAGCCCGCCACCGAAGCGGCCAAGCCCGAAATGAAGAAGCCGGAAGCCACCGAACTGGCCAAGGTGGAACCGGCTGACGGAAAACCGGCCGCGCCCGCCGGCGAACGCGTGATTTCTGGCGATTGGCCGATGTGGGGAGGGGATTCTGCCCGCAACATGGCCAACAAAACGACCGGCATTTCGCGCGACTTCAAACCCGCCCTGAAGCCGGAAGAGGGCAAACTGCTCAAGTTCACGTCGCGACTCGGCTCGCAAACCTACGGAAACCCCGTGGTGGCTTCGGGCAAGGTGTTCGTGGGGACCAACAACGGAGCTGAGTACCGCCCCCAGCACAAGGGGGACAAGGGCTGCCTGATTTGCTTCGACGCGGAAACCGGCGACTTCCTGTGGCAGTTGACGCGGAATAAACTCGAACAGGGCCGCGTGAATGACTGGCCCGAACAGGGGATCTGCTCGTCTCCCTGCGTCGAAGAGGGGCGGTTGTACGTGGTGACGAATCGCTGCGAGATCATGTGTCTCGATATCAACGGATTCCACGATGGCGAAAACAATGGACCCTACACCCAGGAAGTGGACGCAGAAAAGGAAGACGCGGACATCATCTGGTCGCTGGACATGATCGAGGAACTGGGCGTCTTTCCGCATAACCTGGCCACCAGTTCGCCCGTGATCTGGGGGGACCATGTCTACCTGGTCACCTCGAACGGGGTGGACGAGGCACACCTGGAAATTCCTTCGCCCCGCGCCCCCAGTTTTCTCTGCCTCAACAAGCTCACGGGGGAAATTGTCTGGGAAAGTAACGAACCGTTCGATCAGATTCTGCACGGACAATGGTCCTCGCCAGCCGTGGGGGTGGTCGATGGCGTGGCCCAGATCTACATGCCCGGCGGTGATGGCTGGGTTTATGCCTTCGACGCCGTAAGCGGCGAAATCATCTGGAAATTCGACATGAACCCCAAAGATTCCAAGTGGGAACTGGGAGGCCGGGGGACACGCAACAACATCATCTCCACACCGGTGTTTTTGGAGAATTCCATTGTCCTTTCGGTCGGACAGGATCCCGAGCACGGGGAAGGCGTGGGCCACCTGTACCGCATCGACTGCACCAAAAAGGGAGATGTCAGCCCGGTCAATCCGGATGGTTCGCCGAATCCCAACTCCGCCGCGATCTGGCATCACGGTGGTGTCGATACCGAGGGAACCCTCACCGGGCGGAAGGGTGAGTTGATCTTCCGCCGCACGATTTCCACGGTCGCCATTCACGATGGCCTCGTCTATGCCCCCGATTTAAGTGGCTTCCTGCATTGCCTCGATTTCAAGACCGGCGAACGGTATTGGGAGTACGATACCTTCGCCGCCCTCTGGGGTTCCCCGATGGTTGCCGACGGCAAGGTGTTCCTGGGAGACGAAGATGGCGATCTGGTGGTCCTGGCCACGGGGAAGGAAGAGAAGGTTCTGGCGGAAATTCCCTTCGATTCCTCGATTTACAGCACGCCCACGATTGCGAACGGCAAGATGTACATCTCAGATCGTTCCCGGTTGTACTGTTTCGAAGTGACGAAGTAGCCCTGAAAGTTTCCGAGCCCTCTGGTCTGATCCGGAGGGCTCGTTTTCATGCGCCGAAACACCCCGGATCCGTTTCCCACTTGTCCCTGTCTCGCGGAATGTCCCGTTCTGAAGGAATTCGACCATGTCTCGTCTCGTCGCTGCCCTGTTGATCCTGACCGGATTACTGCATGGACCGGAAGTTTACGCGCAAGACAAACTGAAGGTCCTGCTCCTGGATGGACAGAACAATCACAACTGGCAACAGACATCCCCGTTGCTGATCAAAATTCTCGAAAGCACGGGACGCTTTGCTGTCGAACGGGCCACTTCCCCTCCCAAGGGAGAGGATTTGTCGAACTTCCAGCCCCGCTTCGCGGATTACGACGTGGTCGTTTCTAACTACAACGGCGACTTGTGGTCTGCCGCCACCCGCGAGGCGTTATACAGCTACGTCAAGGGAGGTGGGGGATTCGTGGTGGTGCACGCCGCCAACAATGCCTTCCCCGAATGGCCGGAGTACAATCTGCTGATTGGCCTGGGAGGCTGGGGCGGCCGCAACGAAAAATCGGGACCGTACGTCCGTTTTCGAGACGGAAAAATGGTGCTGGATACCTCCGAGGGACGCGGGGGGAGCCACGGGGCTCGCCATGAGTTTGTCGTGAGGACCTTTGACAACAGCCATGCCATCATGCGGGGCTTGCCCCCGGAATGGCTGCATCAGGCGGATGAACTGTACGACCGCCTGCGCGGCCCGGCGCGGAATTTGTCCGTGCTGGCGACGGCTTATTCCGATCCCGCCACCAATGGTTCCGGAGAAGTAGAACCTTTGCTGATGACCCTGGAACATGGAAACGGCCGTGTTTTTCACACGGCTCTGGGACACGATCTTACCGCGATGAACTGCGTGGGGTTTCAAGTAACGCTGCAACGCGGGACGGAGTGGGCGGCCACCGGCAAGGTCACTCTGACCCAGGTTCCGCCGAATTTCCCGACACCCGAGAAAACCGCCAGCCGCGCCTTCGAGTAGCACTGTTCGCTCTGACAATATCCTGCCGGACAGCGTAACCGACGCGCGTGCGCATCGATTCATTCCTCGCGAAATGGCGGGTGTGGTCCGAACCGCGTTTGTCAGTACTGCAGTCGACAGGTAGAATAGAACCGTCCCCTGCGCAGCAGCGGCTCTGCGCAGGGAAGTGCTGGCCCATGGATACTCGTCTGCCGTTTCCGAGACGGATGCGGAAAGCCTTCATGAATCTCCTCGATCGACAACGCCGCAACCGCGGACCAAGCAGGTGGATGTTCTGCTGGTGCTTGCTGTTCGCGAGCTATCTGGTTCCCCCCTCCTGTTTGGCACAAGGGGATTTGCCCGAGATTTTTCGTGATCGGAATGCCGGGGAGCCCTCCGATCAGGCCGACTGGTTCCAGATTCCGATCGAACTCGAACTGACTCGCAAGCTGAACACCACCGCTCAGTTGGCGCGTGAGGAACGCGTGCTGGAGGCCGCGACGGCACTCCAGGCCGTTATTGAACACCCGGTCGATTATTTCACACGTATCGGCAAGACCCGCGTGAGTGCGCGGCAGCAGCTGGACGTGTGGATCGAACAACTCCCCGCGGGAGTGCTGCAGGCCTACGAAACGCAGTCGGGCCCCAAGGCCGCCTATTTGCTCAAGCAATTCTCGGAAGACCAGCAGTCGCGGCATCTGGTTGAAGCGAGCCGGTTGTATTTACACTCCCAGGCGGGTTCGGATGCGGCGTACCTGCTTGCCAGCCACCTGTTGGATCGCGGACGTTACCTGGCCTGTCTGACGCAGTTAAATCGCCTGGCAGCGATCCGTCGTTTTGCCCCGCGTTTCGAACCGGCACTCACGCTGCAGCGGGCGGTTTGCCTGATTCGTCTGGAGCAACCCGAAGCGGCCCGTGCGCTGCTGCAGGAATATTTCGAGCAACAGAAACTGCAATCGGTAACGCTCGGCGGAATTCCGCTTGAGCTGGACGAACTCCTGGTCCTGCTCGGCCAGTCCGCACTGGATCCGAACGTATTGGCACGTGCAGACCAGGACCGCCTGGCAACGCCCGATTGGCCCATGTTTCGACGATCGGTCGAGCGTCGGCGGCAGGCCAGCGGATTCAGTCCCTTGCCGAGAATCGCCTGGCAGACGAATGTTCGGGAAAGCCTGATGCCCGATCATCTGCCGCGCCGCACCGCCGTGTCCGATCTGCAGGAGTACCTGCATCGGCTGCTGCGGAGCGAGCAGTTTTCAGTATTGCCTGCCTGGAATCCCATCGTAGTGGGCGAGCATGTGGTGGTGGCCGGCTTTGGTGCCCTCGCCGCCTTTTCACGTCGAGATGGTCGGCTCGCATGGAAATCCTCGACGACCGACGACATTCTGGAATATCTGCACAGCGATGACCTGGTCGAGCGGTATCCCGTGTATGCCTCTGGGGAAATCGGAGAATTACACCAGTACCTGTTACAGCAAATGGTGGGAGACCTGACGACCGGAACCCTCAGCAGCGATGGGACACGCGTCTTTTCCGTCCGCGGGAATGGGCTGGTACACGCTCCCCTGCTGGGACGTGCCTTGCAGAACAGTACGGGAGTTCCGCTGCTGGCCGCCGAAACCAATGTCCTGGCGGCGGTTGACCTGCATTCCGGCGGTCTACTGTGGGAAATTGGCGGGACGCAAGGCCGGCAAGCCCCGGAATTCAGTCGCCATTTCTTTCTGGGCCCCCCCCTGCCCGCCGAAAGCGGGCTGTTTACCCTCTCGGAGAATGGCAGGGAACTGTTTCTGTCGGAACTCGATCCCGCCACGGGACAACCACGCTGGATGCAACCCCTGGTGCATCCGGAATTTTCCATCGTTGATGACCGCCCGCGGCGGCTGCAGGGGGCGAGCCTGGTTTCCGCCGAACCGTTTCTGATTGGCCTGACCAATTCCGGCATGGCCGTCGCCTGCGACACGCAACTGCGCGAGCTGCGTTGGGTCTTTGTGTACAAGGAACCGCCTGCGCCGGCCGAACCCGTGCTGCCGTTCCGAAATCGCAGGGCCGATGCACGCAGCCAGCCACCCGAAGTGGATCTGTTGAATGGAAAGCATTGGCAGGAAAGTGCCCCCGTGGTGCAGGACACCCGGGTCTTGTTCACGCCCGGGGATGCGCAGGATCTGTTCTGCTGCGACTTGATCTCGGGAGAGTTGCAGTGGACGGAACCCCGCCGGGATGGCATGTTCATCGATGTGACTCCCGCGCGGACCGTGCTGATCGTGGGGAAACGCGTGGTACGTTGCCTGCGGCTGCGGGATGGCGAGGAACTCTGGTCCACTGCGTTGCCCGAGGGGGGGCCCGCGGGCCGCGGGATTGTGCAACGCGAGACCTATCACCTGGCAATGAACCCGTCCGGGCTGCTCACGCTCGATCTGGCAACCGGACGGATTTTGGCGGAAACGGCAGTCGCCGCCGACGCGCGTCATCCCCTGGGAAATCTGCTCGCGGCGGGAGATCAACTGTTTGCCCTGGGAGAAGACCGGCTGATCGGCTTCGAACCACTGGCCCACTTGAGTCACTACCTGGAAACGGGCCTGCGTGAAAATCCCGAACACGCGAGCCTGCTGTTGCTGAGGGGAGAACTGGCGTTGCACCTGGGACAGTCGCGGGAGGGGCTTGCGCTGCTGCAGCGGGCCTACCGCGCGGAGCAATCCCCCGAAATCGCGCGCCAGTTGACCCGCACCCTGCTGAGCGCCAACATCGCCGACATCCATTTTTCTCCGGAGGAAGCCCAGGAACTGGCCCAGCTGATGGTCGCCGCCGAGCATTCCACGGATATCGTGATTCGATATGCCAAGGCGCTGCAGCGCCTGAAACAACCCGCGGAAGCCCTGCGCGTGCTGGAGGGAGTGCTGACGTCGCCCGCTCATCGCAACCAGTTGGTGGCGATTTCGGGAGAACGCCGCGTACGAGCCGATCGGTTGACCACCGGGTTTCTGCTGGATCTGCTGCCGCAGCTTCCCCCCGCGGAAAGGGAATCCGTCCTGCTGCACTGCCGGGAACTCCTGGAACAACAGACCGATCCCGAAAGCCTGAGATTGTTGCTCCCGCTGTTCCGGGCCGTCGACCTGGAGGAAGCAGCCCGCTGGCGTATCGTCCGTAGTCCTGCTTCCAGTGAGTCACCCTTGACGCTCGAGCGCCATCTGCTCTGGCTGGCCGAGCGGAGCACGGCTGAGTCGCAGCCGGAAATCACCGCGCGGCTAGCACGTTTGTATCTGCAGCTCAGGGGCTGGTCTGCTCTCAGCCCGCTGTTGTGGAGGCTGGAAAACGAGTTTGCCGATCGCCTCTGCCTGGAAAATCGCACCGGAAAGGACTTGGCCGCCGAATGGACAAAAGCCCTGCCCGTGGACGGATTTTCGCGCGCCCGCGCGCCGCTGCTCCCGGCCGATCGTTTCGCCGTGTCGGTGCTCCCGGAGGAACACGCCCTGGCGCAGGCCGATCAGCCCCGATCCATAAGCCTGGAAGAGACGGCCCTCAGTCCCTGGCCCGGGTGGAGTTTCGAACTGCTGCGTTCCACCGCGGAACTGACGGCGCGCGATCCGCTGAATCAACCTCGGTGGACTGCTCTCTTCCCCGAAGGGTTGCCCGGGGGAGGGGAATGCGTCCTCCGTTCGGAAGGGCATCTGCTGCTGGTGGCCTGCGAGGGGGAGTTGCATGGTTTTGATACCCTGTCGGCGGCGCGCGACAAACAGCCGGCCAAGCCGCTCTGGAGTGCCGAATTCGGACAGGGGGGCGCGCCCCAGCAACCCGGATTCGGATTCGTGGAAACCGACGCCGTCAAGGTCATCGGCCCCGCCCCGCTGTTGTTGTCGTGGGAACGGGAAGTTGGACAACTGGCGCGCTGTGTCGATCATCAACTGGTCTATCGCGAGGAGAGCCGCATCCTGGTGCGTGATGCCCTGGACGGCCAAATCCTATGGGAACTCGAAACGGGACAAGGGGCGGAGGAACTCGTATGGGTGGACCAGGCCTTGGTTTACAGTCTCGACCTGGCCAATCAGCAGGCGCGGCAATTTCGCCTGACCGATGGTCAACCCGGGCGATCGTTTCAACTCCCTCAGCACGATCGCCTGTTGGCGCTCACGCGGGAAATCGCGGTCTTCTGGAGACGCTTAAACCCCGACGAGGGACAACTGTATGGCTTTGACCTGGCGCGGGGCCAGATCCGCTGGCAATTCGATACCAGTGGCTCCGTGACGCTGGCCCGAGCTTCGGAAGAGCACCTGGTTTGCATCGATCACGCCACCCACCTGCTGCGGATTCTCGAACCGTTGCGCGAGGAACCGATTTTTGCCGCGTTGCAGGTTCCCGATTCCCGGGCACGCGAACTGTTTGTTGTCGCAGACGAACACCGCTGGTTCGTGCACTTCACCGCCAGGCCGGAAACCATCACCCAACCGCTGGCCTTCCATTCGCTGCAGGACATCCATGGCCCGGTCGTGGCGATCGAACGGAAGACAGGTCAACTATTGTGGACCAGGCAACTGGAACTGCTCCGCTGGATCCCCCAGCAACCATCCGGGTTTCCCTTCCTGGTCTATGGCGCGATTGTCCCCGTGCATCGCGAAGACGAGGCTGGAAATCAACAACTCAAATTCGAACCCCGGCTGGAGGTTGTCGACAAGCGGTCGGGCCAGACAATCAGCACCGCCCGCGCGGGCCTGGAGGGCCGGCTGACAGACATCGAGATCGAACTCCCCGCCACCGGAAAAATGCCCCGTTATCGGCTGAATTTCAGCGAGGGAACGCTGATGCTGCAACCAGAGTCCCCCGCGGACGACCCCTCGTAATTTTCACGTATGATCGAGGCCAGGGCGGGTATGTGTCCTTCACAGGCCGATTCGTTTACCATGCAACCGGCGCGCGGCGATTTCCTGCGTGGGGATTATCCCGCTTAAACTGCCTCCCGCCCATCACCAACCCTCATTCAGGGTGGACCTGCCTCCACCCCCCTTGGGAGTAGCGGCATGAATCCGTTCCGATCGCCCTTGCACATTCAGATTTTCATTGCGCTGATTCTCGGTGTGATCGTGGGGGTTCTGTTCAATCCTGGCGAACGTCTGCTCGAGGAGGAATTTACGTTTCGGTTGAGCACCCAGGACGGGCTGGTCATGGTGGACGAACGCCTGCCCGGCGCTCCCCATTCGATTGTGCCCCCCCGCAAGCTCACGTTCCAGGAATTCTCGAGGCAATTTCCCGAATTGCCCCGGCCGGAAACCTGGGATCCCGAAACGGAGGGCCCGGAAATCGCGGTGCGACAGCGACGCCTGCGCCTGATGGAGGATACCTCGGCAATTCATCTGTCCTATTCCCGCGAATACAACGGCCGACAGATCCTCTCCGAGGAAAAATTCACGAGCCGAGAGGCACTGCTCAAGAAACATCCTCCCTTCGAGACAGTGCTGGACGAGTATCGTGCCAGCTGGTCACGGAGGGTCACCATCTTTTCGAAGTGGATCGGCGACCTGTTTCTGCGATTGTTGAGAATGGTGACCATTCCGCTGATTGTAACATCGCTGATTACGGGGGTCTCGGGCCTGGGAGGTACGCGGAATCTTGGTTCGATGTTCGGCAAAACGCTGACTTATTACCTGGTGACCAGCCTGCTGGCCATCACGACGGGGCTGCTGGTGGTGAATCTGATCGGGCCTGGTCGAGGTGCGACCCTGCCCGGTACGGGCGAAGTGCAACCGTTCGGCGAAAATCAATCGCTGCTGGGAGTGTTCAGCGGCCTGATCGACAACATGATTCCCCCAAATCCCGTCGCCGCGCTGGCGAATGGCGATTTCCTGTCAATCATCACGTTCAGCATACTGTTCGGCATTTTCATCGTGCTGGCGACCGAGGAGGTCCGCAAGCCGCTGACGAGTTTCTTTTCGTCGTTCTTTCAGGTGATCATGGGGATGACCATGTTCATCATTCATCTGGCCCCGATTGGCGTGCTGGCCTTCATGACATACGCGACGGCCTCGCAGGGGGCGGAAATCTTCGGCACGCTGGCCTGGTACATGGTGACCGTAGCGCTGGCCCTGCTGATTCACGGGTGTCTCACCATGCCGCTGATCCTGGCCTTTATTGCCCGTCGATCTCCACGCGCGTATGCCCGGGCGCTCAGCCCAGCCCTGATGACCGCCTTTTCGACGGCTTCCTCGAATGGAACCTTGCCACTGACGATTACGTGTGTCGAGAAAAACGCGGGCATTTCCAATCGGACCAGTTCGTTCGTACTCCCGCTGGGCGCAACCATTAACATGGATGGCACCGCGTTGTACGAAGCCGTCGCGGTGTTGTTCATCGCACAGGCGACCGTCGGTTTTGAAATGACGCTGTCCACGCAACTTGTGGTGGCGGTGACCGCGCTGCTGGCCAGTATCGGTGCCGCCGGTATCCCCCATGCGGGCCTGGTGATGATGGCGATTGTGCTCCAGGCCGTGGGACTCCCCCTCGAAGCCCAGGGAGTGATTATCGCGGTCGATCGGCTGCTCGACATGGGCCGCACCACGGTCAACGTCTGGAGCGATGCCTGCGGGTGCGCGGTGGTCGAGAAGCTGACCGAATCCGAGCGGGCACTGGGATGAAGGGTCAGCCTTCTCGCGGCGGCCTGCGCTCCTCGGCCCATGCGGACCAGCGTTCAAGTTTTGCCTCGTAAGTGAATGCCTGGGTCAAATCCGGGCGCTGTGCGACTGGCACGAGTTGTTCCAGGCTCTGCAGCAAGGCCGAGCGGGCTCCCGTGTGGGGTTCGGTCCAACCGAGCCGGATGAGTAAATGGATGGCCCGGTCGTCCCCCAGTTCACCCACCAGCGCGATGGCCCGCGCCCGCGTGTCGGGACTTTCCGAGTGGCAGCGTTTTCGCAGTTCCGACAGTCCCTGCGCGTCGCCCAGTTTCGCCATGCTGGATATAACCTCCCATTCCAAAGCTGGCGAGACCGTACCCAGCAATTGCCGCAGCCCGGTCGTTCCCCCGGGAATTTCACCCGGTCGACTGGTGGTCTGGGGAAATCCATCGAGCACGAGTGGATTGCGGCAGGCACCGGCGGCACGAATGGCCGCCTGTTGAATTGACGGATTGCGTTCCTGTAGCAGCGGCAACAGGAACGGGGCCAGTTGAGGCAAGCCCTGTTGCTCGATATATTGACACCCCAATATGCGCACATCGGGCCAGGCATGCAACAGCGCCCTTTCGGCGACATGCCTTGCAGCAGGCGAGGTATTGGCGGAGATCGACTGCATCAACCCGCGGCATACATGCACGTCCTGCTCCCGGGGGAGGTGTTCCGCGACGCACCGCAGGATCCACTCGGGCAGGGGCCGTTGAATGGCCAGATCCGCCAACTGTCGCGCCGCCTGGCGCCGCCTGGAAACGTCCTGACCATTCAATTGTCGCACGATCCGGCAGAGTTCCACTTCCAGATCAGCATAAAGTTGCACCCGTTGGTTCAATTCCTCTCCGGCACGCGACTGCAGATCTTGCTCCAGCAGCGCGGGTGACTGCTCCAGCAATTGCCTTATTTCCTGGCCGAGGCGTTTCCGCTCTTCCCCGGGAATGTTTGCCTCGCTAGCCTGCCGCATGAGTTCCGCCAGTCGCTGCGTTTCTTCTGGAGTAACAGCTTTCGCTCCGCGTGTCTCGGCCGGACGATTTTCATTTGTCGCCGCTCGCTCGTCGGGCGGAATTGTCAACAGGGAAAGTTGAAATCGCTCCGCGATCAACTCCACCACCCGTCGCCGTTCGACCAGGGAATCGTCCAGCGAGGCAATCACGAGGCCAAAGCGGTGTTCCAGGGAGCGGCGTGCCTGCGTCCGCGTGGGGGGGGCCGACGTTAGAAAAGCGTTCGCCAGCACCGGAAAAGCTGCCGCATCGTGCCAACTCTCAACCGCGCGCACCGCGGCCAGTTGCACTTGGGGATCTTGATCGCCAACCAGTTCGATCAGCACCTGCGTCGCCCGTTCGTTCCGTCTCTCTCCCGCAAAACGCGCCACCGCCATGCGCACAACACTACTGGTATCCGCGCGATAGGCGTGCACTACTTCGTCTTCGCCAGACCAACTGGCCAGCAGGGCCACCGCGCGCGGCGTCCCCTCCTTCTCGCGCGCCAGGTTTCGCAATTCCTCGCGAAGGGCTGGTGATTCCAGCAGACCAAGACTGCGCAGGGCGGCCCATTGCACGCCCGGTTCGATATGTTGCAGCGTGCGACGCAGATAACTTTCCGCCAGGGGATGCTGCACCAGACCCAGCCACAGGCCAAATCGCTTCACAACATCCGGCGTCTCATTCCAGCGATATTGCCACAGCGAAACCGGCCAGAGGGCCAGCGGATCGAGACCCGATTCGTCCAGCGCGATCAATTCCGACTCCTGCTCGTCCCTCCTCCGTGTGGTTTCGGGCTGATACAGGGCAAAGGTGATACAGGCATCCAGCCCCACCAGTACACCGGGTGTATTCACCTGGCCGGTTGGTCCCGCTGCGAACAACTCTTCGAGTCCCGGTATGAGCCTTGGGGGTATGCGCCGCGCGATCCCACGCTGCAACTCCCAACGGATCTGCTCCGGCAGCGCGCCTTCCAGCAAGCCACGGCCCGCGGATTCATACAACACTTCCGCATCACCCGGCAGCAGCGAGAGCTGATAACACCAAGCCTCCGCCGCTGCGGCCCGGAGTTTGTCGCTCAACGCGAGGATCTCGCCGGCGTCCTTACTCGGATCCGCATCGGAAGGCAGGGGATTCGCTGATTGCGGCAGATCTGGTTTTCCAGCCCCCCGGCGAAAGGGGAGCCAACTCCTCGCACGCGCCGTTTCGGCAGTCGATTCCGACGGGGAGAGTTCCTCGGAAACAGACGGCCGGGCCCTGCGGCCATCGCGCGCCCGGTAACGAGGGGGATCCAGCACCAGTTCCCGAAGTCGCAGCAGCTGTTCGGGTGAAATCGGGACGGAACTCCGCTGCCCCAGCAAAATGGTGGCATTCCAGCCGGCCAGATCGTCCCGGGTAGCCACTCGCTGCAAACGCTCCAGTTTGTCGGACCGAGAGGCAGTATTCTCGACAGAGGAAAGTGCCCCGGGCCCGGCTAGGGAACTCTCGTCCACAGTGGTTTCGTCCGCCGGGTGATGGTCTGCACGCGCGGCGTTTTCCGAGGTACGGTCCTCTGACCCGGAAGCGGAAACCTCCGAGATGGAAAACCCCCGATGCTGCCAAAGCGGGCGGGGTTGACTACGAAGTTGCAAAACCGCTTGCGGACCTTCCAAGGGCATCGGCCAGAGTTCACCCACTTGCCATTGATCCACCAGCAGGGATTCTGCCCAGGGATCTTCAGGGCGGGAACTGTACGCTGCTTCGTGTGCAGCGCCCTTTTCGACAGACCTCGGACCTTTGTCCTCGGTGTTACTTCCCTGCGTATCGCCAGCCTCGGGGTTGCTGTCCTGGGAATGACTGACTGCGGTATCGCTGAATGGCAGCGTCGGCCAACTCCCCTGCGACAGAGACAGACACCCGACACACAACCCCGGCAAGAGTACCAACAGAACCCCGCGCATGATCGCATGACAGGCCTTGCCACCATGGCGCAAGCTTATCCCTCGCCGTGAAGCCACGGACCGCGCGCGAAAGCCATTTTTGAAAGGCCAGAGGCAGGACACAAGCAGGAATCCGCAAGAACGGAGAGGAAATAGAGACTTGGGAGGGAGCGTAATTTATCTCCCAAGCTGGCCTCTGAACAGGTCATTCCGCCGACTCGTGGACTCCCCCCTCCTGGCTGACGCAAGCCCACCACCTACGCAGGTCCAACCCAGATTTCTCACACAGTTACCAATGCGGTCAATTTTGTCTCGAAAATGCCGAAATCTAGCCGCGCCCGTCAGGAAGCGGGCCAGGCGGGCGGTTTTTCAAGGAACACTCCTTGACACAACATCAATTCTGGAAATGCCTTGCGGGAAAAGAGGTTGTGTCCCGGAACGTCTTCGCGGGCATTCCGCTCGCGTCTACCGCTTCCCGGCGGACAGGGCCCGTTTCAAGGATTTTACTGTAGCAAGCAGGACAGCGTGCGCTACACCAAGTTCCTCGAAATTCCCCCCGTCCCCGCAGCCCTTGGGTTTGTCATTCTTACAAGCACCTGCCCTCACCCGCGAAATCGAGTTTCCCTTCCGGCAGCTTGCCTGTTCGGGCCGCCTGCCGGGCAAGGTTCACGCCGATCCGCCGGGCAAGGAAATGCCTGCGTGTTCATCGAAAATGGGACCACGCACTTTGGAGGGCTTCGCTCAGCGATTCCCAGGCCAGTTCCATGCCCGCTGTCAAATCCTGCCAGGCTTCACCGCTGGCATTCCGGAGTGCCTGTAATTTTGCGGCCACGTCATCGCGTTGGGCTCGCAAGGCATCCAATCGCCGGTTCAAGACTAGGTGGACATCGGCCTGGGCAGTCTGTACGCGCGCCTCAAGCGCGTCGATGTCCGCGTTCCACTCATCGAGCTTGGCCTGAATCTTCTTGACGTAAGCGTCGCGATCCAACATCAGTGGTCCCTCATTTCGATGCCATAGAACTGGGAATACGAGAGGCTCGGGCCCCCCGTGTCGGAATTACTTGAATTGAGAAAAGGCTTCTTCCACCGATTTTCGCAGTTCCGCGGCGGAAGTTTCAACTTCCTTGCCCATGTCTTCCCAAGCTTCATGTCCCTGGGATTTCAGAGCGGTAAAACGTACCTGCAACTCGTCACGAAGTTGTTGCAGATTCGCCAGAGTTTCCTTCCATTGAGACTCTGCTTCGCTGCCAGCTTCCTGGATTTTTTGTCGCAAACCGGCAAGCCGTTCATCCAATTGTTCGACCAGCCCGTCCAATTTGTGCTCGAATTCAAGCTTCTTGGCTTTTGCGAATTCCACTGCGGATTCTGTAGTCTCCGCAGCTTGCTCTTTCAGTTCATCAATCGTCGGTTCCTGCATCTCGTCAGGTGTCGGTTCCTGCACGTCTTCATAAGGAATTTCCTCGGGTACCTCCAATTCCGGGACCGAGGTCTCGCAGCCTGCCACCAGGCTACTCGATAACAGCAATGCAACTAGGTTCGAGGTCCTCATGGTCGGTTCTCCTTAGACCAGAGTAAACGACATGGCCCGCAACGGCCAGCCCACTCGACTGACATCTCTTGTTTGCTATTTCCATCCTATGCCGGTCGGGGCCCAACCTCAAGAAGGTTGTGTGGCCAGCGCGGAATATCCACAACGATTGCCCTACGTACAGTTCTTTCGATGTGAGTACCTGCCTACACCTTGGCGATCAGCGATCCCGCCACAGGACCGCCAGCAGTTCCGGAGACTCCGCCAGCAGGTCGGAAATATCGTGACGAAAGCGGACGGCATCCTGCGGATACCCCTTGGTCTCGCGCAAGCCCGGTTTACGTGCAGACCAGTATGCATTAAACAGTTCCAAGCAGAGTTCTCGCAGATATTTTGCGATCATCGAGGCAAGCGCCACCGGCAAATGACGTTCACTCTGCATCGCAAAGGCAAACGAGATCTTCCCCCGCCGATAGCGACTCTCTTCCAGGCTCTCCTTCTCTCGCAGGTAGAAGTCGTCCGGAAAGTATTCCAGCAAAAAATCGTCGTATCGATTGCGGCCACCATGCTTGTCTGCCAGCACTTCCACGCTCTCGCAGTCCCGGGGCCAGACACGACGCAACAATCCAAAGGTGGCATGACTCAATAACGCACCCTTGTTTCCCCTGCTGGAAACTTCGCGATTAAACCGCTCGGGACACACCACTTCGACCGCCATGGTTTCCAGGCGAATATCCGCACGCAACAAGGCCTGCTGGAGCAAGTGCCGATGCTGCCGCACGACCTCGGCCTTCGCGGCGCGAGGCAACTGGAGTTCCTCCCCCTGATACCAGGGCTGGCGGGCAAAGGTTTCCGGCAGATGGCCCTGCAGCCGAATCAGGAGTTGACTCCATGTTTCGAAAGCCTCGGGGGACGTTTCGGGGGCCGGTGAGAAACCGAGAACCGAGCGTTCCAGCGACCCCAAACCCGCTCCACTGCGATAAACCTGCTTCGAATCCCCCACATGCAGCCGGGCATCGCCCCGTTCCGGGCTGTTGGTCAGAACATCCTCCAGCAGCATCCAGAGATCTTCCGTGTGGAGCGACGCGGGCAGCGACCAGACCGTAGCCGCTATAACCAGCGGGCCGATATTCGGCCCATAACCGGCTTCATCCAGGCCAATCACATAACGGCGTAAGGACAACAGGCACTCCTCCCTGGGAAAAAACCACGCGAATTGCCGCACATTCTCCCCGAAGCGACACGTTGTTTGTAACGGAATCCATCGGAAATGCAATCGCGTAAAGACATTGGGCGCAGGGCCAGGGGAGGCTGCGATCGGAGGAAATCGTGCGACAACTTGACGCACGGGCACAAGAGAATTTCTGAAACTTTCCCCTACAATGCGGGCTCGAAACTGCGGAGACGGCAAGTTCTGTCGCCGAGGTGATTGGGAAAGGTCGATCGGGTTCGTGCACGCCGCGTCCCTGATCAGGTTCAGAGTACGATGCGTGAAATCGGGTTACTGGTGCTGGTGTTGGCTCCCTGCTTCGGGATTGCCGGATTGGTCTGGGATGCCAACCAGGGCAGAGAGAGTCTGCCGGCCTTCGTCTGGGCAGCCAGTATTTGTCTGGCGTTTGGCGTGCTGGCCCTGCTGGCACAGGAACTGATGTTCCGTCGCCAATCCGAGTTTGCGGGGAGCCTGGGGTCGATCCTGTTACGGACCCTGGGACCGATGTTGTCGGCGGTCATATTGACGGCCTGGCGGCCAGATCTGGTGAGGCATCAGATTTTTCCCGCTTTTGTGGGCTGTTATCTGTTGACGCTGGCAGCCGAAACTATATTGTCTGTCTGTTTGATTCAGCGATGGGAACGGCGCGAACGCGGGCGGCAAAAGCCGTCCCGTTAAAGGCGGGTTCCCGAAGAAAATATCCGTGCTGAGAGAAAATTCCGGTTATGGCCAGTCCCGTTCTGCATGTGAAAGACAGCTATTACTACGAAGTGCCCAAGTTCATGTGGCGCCGTGAGTATCAGTCGCTGGACGAAGTGCCGAACTTCCTGCGCGAGGCCCATCCTCATACATCCCTGGAAGAATTCAGCGAGGAACTTTCCGGAAAAATTCTGATTCCCCAGCCATTCGGCAAACTGAAAAATTTGTACGAAGTGGAATCCGGATTTGGAATATCCCGCTTCATGGTGACGGAATTGCTCGTCGCGGTCCTGGTGGCAGCGGCTTTTCTCTGGCTGGGTCGCCGCCGCCGTCAGAGCGTGATCCCCACGGGGCGTCGCGAAAATCTGATGGAAGCCTTCGTGGTGTACCTTCGCGATGAAGTGGCCCGCCCGGCGATCGGGCATGATGCGGATAAATTCATCCCCTATCTATTGACGGCCTTCTTCTTTATTCTGGCCAGCAATCTGATTGGGATGGTGCCCGGCGTGGGGACCGTGACCAGTGCCATCGAGGTGACGGCTTCGCTGGCGCTCTGCACCTTCGGAATCGGCCTGATCTTCGGGATTAAGCATTTTGGCCCGGGTGGCTACCTGATGAATTTCATGCCCCATATCGATCTTCCGGTCGTGTTGGCGCCATTGAAGCTGCTGATTTTTCTAATCGAAATCCTGGGAATGCTGATTAAGCACTGCGTATTGGCCATTCGACTGTTTGGGAACATGGTGGCAGGTCACATGGTGCTGGCAGGTATTCTGGGGGCCGTGGTTGCGGTGGCCGGGACCGGTTACTGGGCCACGGGTGCGTTTTTTGGAGTCTTGGGTGCAACCGCTCTCAGCGTGTTGGAGATACTGGTTGCATTTATTCAGGCGTATGTGTTTACGATGCTGTCGGCCCTGTTCATCGGGATGTCGGTGCACGAGCACTGAGAAATCGGCAACAGAGTCTGGAGTTGAGGCGTAAAATTCTTTCCGTGAGATTCTAGGTGATTGAGGAGACGGCTGTGTTAAAAGCTGTTCGGACTGCGATGATGGTGTGTGGTGTCATGATTATGGCAACTCCGGTAATGGCCCAGGACGGCGGAGCGGTTTCGCTGCCGCAGGTTGGTGCCGGTCTGATCGTACTGGGGGCAGGCCTGGGGATTGGTCGCATTGGTGGCTCGGCCGTGGAAAGCATGGCTCGCCAACCGGAATATGCCGCCAAGATTCAAACCGCGATGATCATTGCTGCCGCTCTGATCGAAGGTTTGGGATTCGCCGCGCTGTTCGTGGGTAAGTAGTTTTCGGGTTATTTGTTCCGTTGTTTGTTCGCGCGTGGCGAAGCATTTCATCGACGAGGTGATTTTGTGAGATGGCTGTCCTTGATGACTGTGGTGCTGGTGGGCTGGCTCTCGCTGCCTGTTAACGGGACGCGGGCCGCGGAAGATTCCCACGCGGTGACGCATGAGACCGAAGATCATGCTCCCGGGCATGATTCCCATGGCCATGCCCATGTGGGCGAACCGGCGACCGAACCGGCCGTGTTTAACGCCAAGGACTGGCGGTTCGACCTGTCGGTCTACAGTCTCGTGGTGTTCCTGTTGCTGCTGACGGTACTCAGCAAGTTTGCCTGGGGACCGGTAATTGCCGCACTCGATACCCGCGAGGAAAACATTCGTCGCAATATCGAGGAAGCCGAAGTGGCCCGCGTCCGGTCCGAGCAATTGCTCGCTGAGCGTGCCGCCAAACTCGATGGCGTGCAGGATGAAGTACGAGAAATACTTGCCGAGGCTCGTCGGGACGCCGAACATACCAAGGCCGATATCATGGCTGCTGCCCAAAGGGAAGCAGAAGCGACGAAGCGACGTGCCCTGGATGAGGTGGATCGCGCCCGGGATCAGGCGTTGAACGAATTGTTCGGCACCATGGCGGCGCAAGTCACCCAGGCAACGGAACACGTGCTGGGCCGCGCGTTGACCGACGAGGATCGCACGCGACTGGTCAGCCAGTCCTTGGCGGAACTGGCCGGTCAGAACTGAATCCCAGCTTGAGTAATTGAATGGTGTCTTGAGGCATTGTAATTCCTGCCGTGAAGTGAATGGTTCCCATGGTTGTCAAATCCGTTACCCCATCCCGAGTGCCGCACGTGTTCGAAGAACCGGGCGTCAAGGCGATTGCAGCGGTTTATGCCGAGGCGTTGCTGGGGGTATCAGGCGAGCCTGCGGGGACACAGCGAGTCGAAGAACTGGGCGATTTCATTGTGAATGTTCTCGATGCTCATCCACAATTGGAAACGCTACTCACTTCGCCGAGAATTACGCAAAGTGAAAAACTGGCATTGCTGGAGCGAGCCGTCCTCCCGCATGCATCGCCGTTTTTTGCAAATTTTTTGAAAGTGCTGGCATCGCGGGATCGGCTGGAACTGCTGCGTGCCATTCATGTTGTGTCCATCGAACAACTGGAAACACAACTGGGACAACGCCGCGTGCAGGTGCGTGCGGCGTCGCAGCTGAGTGACGATGAGGTCGACCAGATTCGTCGCGTGATGCAACAAAAATTAACCGCCGAACCGGTTCTCCATGTGGAGATCGACCCGAGCCTGATCGGGGGCCTGATTATCCAGGTCGGCGACACTGTTTACGATAGTTCCCTCAGAAACCGGCTCGGCCAATTGCATAGCCGACTTCGCCAGAGGTATGTCCATGAAATTCAAAGCGGACGAGATCGCTTCAGTCATTCAGAAGGAAGTTGAGAACTTCGGGGCTCAACTGGAAACTCGAGAAGTTGGCATCGTGACCGAGGTCGGCGACGGGATTGCCCGTTGCTACGGCCTGGCTGGGGCGATGGCCGGCGAAATGGTCGAGTTCGCCAGCGGGGTTCAGGGGTTCGCCTTTAACCTGGAAGAGCACTCCGTCGGGGTGGTCGTCTTGGGGGATTACCTCAAGATTAACGAAGGGGAAGAAGTCAAGTCGATGGGGCAACTCCTGTCGGTTCCCGTGGGGGCTCCCATGATTGGCCGCGTGGTCGATCCGCTGGGGAATCCGCTGGACGGCAAGGGGCCGATTATCACGGCTGATTCGCGTCCCCTGGAAACGGCTGCTCCGGGCGTGGTTGATCGTCAACCCGTCAAGGAACCGCTGCAGACGGGGATCAAGGCCATCGATGCCATGACACCGATCGGACGCGGACAACGCGAACTGATCATCGGCGACCGCAAAACCGGTAAAACCGCCATTGCCATCGACGCTATCCTGAACCAGAAGGGGAAGGACGTCATTTGTATTTATGTCGGATGCGGGCAGCGTTCCGCCGCCATCGCCAGCGTGGTCGATGTGCTCACCGAACATGGCGCGATGGACTACACCATCGTGGTCTCTGCGGCCTCTTCCGATCCGGCCTCGATGCAATACATTGCCCCCTATGCCGGGGCCGCCATGGCCGAGTATTTCATGTATCAGGGCAAGCACACTCTGATCGTCTATGATGACCTGTCCAAACAGGCGACCGCGTATCGTCAGATGTCGCTGTTGATGCGGCGGCCTCCGGGTCGCGAAGCCTATCCCGGGGACATTTTCTACTGTCACAGCCGATTGCTGGAACGGGCCGCGAAATTGTCCGCCGAACACGGTGGGGGATCCATGACCGCCCTGCCCGTGATCGAAACCCTGGAAGGGGAAGTGTCCGCCTATATTCCGACCAACGTGATTTCGATCACCGATGGCCAGATTTACCTGGAACCGGATTTGTTCTACGCAGGGGTTCGCCCAGCCATCAACGTCGGGATCAGTGTCTCCCGCGTGGGGGGGAACGCCCAGACGAAGGCCATGAAAAAGGTCGCCGGGAGCTTGAAGCTTGACTTGGCCGCCTTCCGTGAGCTGGAAGCCTTTGCCCAGTTGGGTACCGATCTGGACAAGGCAACCCAGCAACAACTGGATCGTGGAAATCGCATGGTGGAATTGCTGAAGCAGCCTCAATACCGCCCAATGGAAGTGACCGACCAGGTCATCAGTATTCTGGCGGGCAGCAAGGGCTACTTCGACAAGGTTCCCGTCTCCCGCGTTGCCGAAGCGGAACAGAACCTGTTGCAGTTCATGGCCGAACAGAAATCTGAAGTGCGAAAGCGCCTGTTTGATACCCAGGCCGTGGATGACGACACCGCTGCCATGCTGCTGGCTTCGTTTGACGAATGGTGGACACAGAATGGCAAACTGTTCACGGCAGTCAAAAGTGAAGCAACGGCCGGGGCAACCTGAGTTCGTAATCGGTTTTGGCTCCCCCCGCCCGGGGAGCCGGTTTGCCCGTCACGCGGGGTCGCGTGACGGATTCCAGTGGTTATACTCGCTGCGGAACGTCGAATTTCATGGCAAAAGCACGTGCGATTATCAAACGCCTGAAGGCGGTCAAGAATATCCGCAAAATCACGCGGACGATGGAATTGATCGCGACGGCCCGCTTCAAGAAAGCGCTCGATCGAGCGGCCGACGCCGAGGCGTATACCCGGAAAATCGCGGAGATCGTGGCCGATCTTTCCTCGGCCGAGTTGTCCTTCACGCATCCTCTGCTGCAGAAGCGCGATCAGGAAGAGCGGGTCCTGGTGCTCGTGCTGACCTCCAATCGCGGGTTGTGCGGAGGCTACAACTCGTCCATTCTGCGAATCCTGGGACAACGGCTCAAGGAACTCCAGACACAACATAAGAATCTCAGCCTGGAAGTTTCCGGAAAACGGGGCCTGGCCTACAGCAAATTTTCCGGCCTCCCCGTGGCACGTGCCTTCACGCATTTCGAGGATAAACCGACCTTCGCCGAAGTCGACGAACTGGCCACCCGCTACGCAGAGTTGTTCGTAAATGGTGGCGTCGATCGCATCGACTTGATCTACACGAAATTCCACACAATTTCGCGCCAGGTCGCCGTCCGCGAAACACTGCTGCCCGTGCAGAACCTGGCTGCAGAATCGGAATCCGCTTCGCAAACCACCAGCGATTATGAATTCCTGCCCAGTGCCCAGGCCATCCTCGAAGAATTGGTTCCTGCAGCCTTCAAGGCACGGTTATTCAAATGTTTCCTGGATGCCGCCGTCAGCGAGCAGATTGCCCGCCGCGTGGCGATGAAGGGAGCCACGGAAAACGCCGACGAAATGATCGGCACCCTGTCGACCCGCTACAACCGGGCCCGGCAGTCGCAGATTACGTCGGAATTGAGCGAAATCATCGGCGGAGCGGCGGCCTTGGAGTAATTCCCATTCGGCCACGTCCCCTTAAAAACAACGAAAACAATAGTCCGTCAGAGCAGATTAAGGATTGTGAACATGAGCACCGCCACCGCAACCAACGTAGGCAAGGTCACCCAGGTGATTGGCTCCACGTTTGACGCCGAGTTCCCCGAAAACTCCTTGCCCCCGATTTACAATGCCTTGCATGTTGAACAGGAGGTGAAGGGAGTCAGCGTCAAGGTGACCGGCGAAGTGCAACAGCACCTGGGGGGCGGGCGTGTCCGTTGCGTCGCGCTCGGTTCCACCGATGGCATGGTCCGCGGCATGGATGTGGTTGATCGCGGCGCCCCGGTAACCGTTCCCGTGGGGAAGGGGACGCTGGGCCGCGTCTTCAACGTGCTGGGTGATTGCATCGACGGACGGGGCACGGTCGAAACGGAAGAACGCTGGCCCATTCACCGTCAGGCTCCGAGTCTCGACGATCTGAGCTCCAAAACGGAATTGTTCGAAACCGGCATTAAAGTGGTCGACCTGCTGACTCCCTTCGTGCGTGGGGGGAAGGCGGGGCTGTTCGGGGGAGCCGGTCTGGGGAAGACCGTGATTCTGACCGAGTTGATCGCGCGCATTGCCTCCGCACACGGGGGGTACTCCGTCTTCGCGGGTGTGGGCGAACGTACCCGCGAAGGGAACGACCTGTGGCTGGAAATGCAGGAAACAAAAATCGGGAACACGGACCGTTCCGTAATCGAACAGACCTGCATGGTCTTCGGTCAGATGAACGAACCGCCGGGCGCCCGTCTCCGCGTGGCCTTGTCGGCTTTGACCATGGCCGAATGGTTCCGCGATACCACCGGGACCGATACGCTGCTGTTCGTGGATAACATTTTCCGCTTCTCGCAGGCAGGCTCGGAAGTCTCCGCGTTGCTGGGCCGCATGCCCTCCGCGGTGGGATATCAGCCTACCCTGGCTACCGAACTGGGAGCCCTCCAGGAGCGCATCACTTCCACGAAACGGGGAGCGATTACCTCCGTGCAGGCCGTGTACGTCCCCGCTGACGACCCGACCGACCCTGCTCCCGCGACGGCCTTCTCGCACTTGGACGCCTTCATTTATCTCGAACGTAAAATTTCGGAAAAGGGGATTTACCCCGCCATCGACCCGTTGGCTTCGTCGAGCCGTATTCTCGATCCCCAGTACGTGGGCGAGCGGCACTATGCAGCGGCCCGCCAAGTGCAGAAAATCCTGCAACGCTACCGCGAACTGCAGGACATCATCGCGATTCTGGGCGTCGAGGAATTGAGCGAGGAAGACAAACTGATCGTGCATCGTGCCCGTCGTCTGGAACGCTTCCTGTCACAGCCGTTCCTGGTAGCCGAACCGTTCACCGGAAAACCGGGTAAAATCACGCCGATTCAGGAAACAATCGAAAGCTTCGAACAAATTTGCGCGGGGCAATGGGACCATTTGCCCGAACAGGCCTTCCTGTACGTCGGCGGGGTCCAGGAAGCCGCCGAACAGGCCAAGAAAATGCAAGGTTAGTCTGAAGTCGGGGCTGGGCCGTCCTGATCGGTCGGCCCCTGCCCGGCGTAATTGAACGAACAGCCTGACGCAACGAATGAACTGCTGGTTACTCCCATGATCGATGTGAACATGCTGCAATTGACCGTCGTGACTCCCGAAACAACGCTCCTTAACGAGCAGGTGCTCTCGGTCCGGTTTCCGCTGGAAGATGGCGAAATCGGCATCCTGCCCGATCATGCTCCCATGGTGGGGCGTCTGGGAATTGGAGAACTGATCGTCACCTCGTCCGCCGGCAAGCGGAGTTACTTCGTAGATGGAGGCTTCGCCCAAGTCAAGGGAAACGCCGTCACACTGTTGACCAACGATGCCCGCGATCTGGCCAGCATGCCGGCAGGCTCTGCAGCCCGGCTGGAAGAGGCATTCCAGGAAGCCCTCAACCGCAAGGCACGTACGCCCGGCGAAATTCAGGCCCGTCAGCACGACATGGACCGCAACCGCAAATTGCAGGCACTGCTCAGCCAGAAGTAATCCTGATTTCTCTTCCCGCCAAGGCAGGTTCCTCCGCTCGTTCAGGGCATTGCACCGCTTCATACAGGGAATGAATGATCCCGCGGGCCGCCTCCGCCAGATGCGTTTCCAGCACGACCTGCAATTCGTACAGAATTGTCCGCCGCTGATTAATCGCCTCCACTTGTTCGCGCACCCCCTGCTCGTTCAATTCCCCTCCCACGCCAAAGCTGCTGAACAGTTCATCCCATTCCTGTTCCGTCCACTCGGCAAACAATTCCGGGAAACGCTCGCACACCTCCTGAACGCACCAGTTGGTCTGGCGGTCGAACAGGGTGGCTTCCCCCGGGGGCATGCGTCCAGATTCCCGGCACACGGGGCCTGGATCGCCCCCTTTCCCTGTCCGATTCGGGGAAGCCTCGCTTGCAGGTCCGGCTTCCACTCCGGTCAGCAGTTGCATCGGTTTTACTCCCAAGGCATCCGCCAATTTGAACACCGTTGAAAGTCGCGGGCGTTCCGTGCGACGGGATTGCCAGTGATGCAGCGTGGTCCGCGAAACACCCGCCGCGCGCGCCAATTGCCCCATATCCCAGCCTCGACTCAAACAGAGCGATTGCAACCGTGACCAGTCCAGGCCCCATTCCGTTTCATTTTGATCAATTCTGTTCATATTGTGCTGCTTCCTCGCCAAGTAACCACTCCACTCATTCGCATAAAATGAACAAGAATACACAATACGGAACAAAAGTCAATCTTTTTTATTGACAATAGAAAGTGACACATGTACATTTAGCCTGTCTGTGTGGAAATCCAATGGTCGATGCAGAGGGAGGTTCATCATGGTGCGGCATGCCACGTGTTCCTGGGAGGACGAGGATTTCAACGAGGGGCAACGGTTAAGGCAAGGGGACCGCTGGCCCGTGGAGGCGGACTGGCTTGATCCCCTTCAGTCGGAGATGCCTCGGGGAGGCTGTTTTTCTGTTCGCGACGAGACGCCCGCTCGGGGGAATTTCCGGTCGTCTGTTCGGGGATCAGCCGCCCGATTGTCCGATCGTCCCTCCTGAAGGAGTGACCTCCGTTTGTGTCTTGCCAGTTCTGATGTCCTTTCCCGAGGAGGCTGAGATGACCTTACCTGAAGATGTGGAAAGTTTCCGATCCTCTTGCGGAAGCCACCGGGAGATGCGCAAACAGGTCTCCCTGTTTTTGCCACTTTCCGAATGGAAAACGCTTCGGCTGGAGGCCGCCCGGCAGAAAGTTTCGATGACTGAACTGTGCCGACGCTGGATCAAGCCGGAAATGGACCGACTCCACCAGGAATAACGTACGCCCGGCACGCCTTTCATACGATTTTTCGCCCTTCCGTTCCCCATTGCATTTGCAGGAAAGGACCTGTCCCCATGCGTCGCAAATACCCCAGTGATTTAACAGAGACTCGCTGGTGCCTGATCCAGAAATTCCTGCAAGATCCCGTACGCACCGGGCGAAAACGATCGACCGACGTGCGGGAAGTCGTCAATGCAATTAACTACCGCTGGACAACCGGTTGCCCCTGGCGAATGCTCCCACACGATTTCCCGGCCTGGGAAACGGTTTATACCTACTTTGCCCGTTGGCAGAAGGATGGGCGTTTGCGGCTGATACGCGAAATTGTGCTGCGAAAATCTCCTTACTCCGTCGCAAAACAACTCAACAACAACGGGCTGCCGGCACGTGCCGATCGCTTCAATGGCCCGCTGCCCGTTCAGTGCCTCTCTCCCGTGGAACCCGCCGCAGTGTTGGAGATCCGCAATCCCGACTGGACTACCTCGACGGACCCCAATTCGGATCGAGCAATGCCAGCCCACGCAACCGGGGCAAATCACAGGGGCGGGGCAGGTGTATCTCCTCGGGACCTCGCACAACACGCCCCTCCGGGTGAACTCGGGTCCGCCTGACGGGCGAGATTGCGTCCCACCACTCCGGAACGGTAATCTACAGTATCTGCGGGTGGTCTGAAGTAATTTTTCGTGGGGTAC
Organism: Planctomycetota bacterium; assembly: GCA_014584345.1. Taxonomy (GTDB): domain Bacteria; phylum Planctomycetota; class Planctomycetia; order Planctomycetales; family Planctomycetaceae; genus Rubinisphaera. The sequence goes on along the minus strand of JACTNB010000013.1, from coordinate 277,796 downwards.
GCTCTCCGGATGTGAATATTTTCGTAGGGTACGCTCCGCGCACCACATATGTGATATCCCTATGGCAACCTAGCCACAATATAAAGTGGCAAGTCACCTCCACATTCAACAAATTCACAGCCTCCTTGCGTGGCAAGCCCGTCTTCACGGGACGTTTTCGTGGAGTCCGTGTCCGTTCCTTTCTCCCATCGAGTACCGTTATGTTAGCTCGCGAAAAGACGGAAGGGCTGGTGATTCGCCAGGCCGACTTCAGCGAGAGCAGTCGGGTGGTGACCTTTTTTACACGCGATTTTGGTAAAATTTCCGTGCTGGCGAAGGGGGCGAAGCGTCTCAAGGGGGCATTCGAGGCTGGTCTTGACCTGTTGACGCGATGTCAGATAGTTTTCCTCCACAAATCCACCAATAGTCTCGATATTCTCACGGAAGCCAAACTCGTCAGCCGTTTCCGGGCCAATTCGCGTGATGTCAACGTGCATTATGCCGGGTTATATGTTGCCGAGTTGCTGAATTCCTGTTCGGAACAATTCGATCCCGATCCCACCTGGTACGATGCGGCAGTGATCACGCTGGATCGTCTCCAGCAGGGAAGCGATTATCGAATCGAAGTTCTGCGATTTGAATTGCTGACGCTGCAGGTATTGGGACTGTTGCCGGAATTTGAACATTGCCAATGTGGTCAACCCGTCGGGGATGATCAGCAGCAATGGTCCGTGTGGATTCAACAGGGAGTGTTGCTGTGTCCCCAATGCCGTCGAACAGAATCGTCCAACCGCCCCTTGACGGGCGCGGTCTTGACGCTGTTGCGCGACATTGTCGAAACTCCCTACGATCAGGAACTTACCCGGTGCCTGCAGGACACACATCGCAAGGTCGTGCGTCCGCTGGTAACCGCGTTGATCTCCCAGGTACTCGACCATCGTCCCCGGATGTTGTCGTATCTGCAGTTGTAGCCGATCTCCCTTCCCCCTGGTTTTCCCTTCCGCAACACACCTCCGCGTGTCGCAACCCCCCTCCCTCATTGCCTCTCCCCTTCCTCGAGAGCACAAGGTCCGACACATGATTCATCCCCCGTATCACACGCGGCGCGCGCCGTTTCCCGATTGGTCCCGCCTGGGTCTTTCCGCGGCCTTGTTGTCGACCGCGTTCGGCTGCAGTGCCCTGAAATTCAACCAGAACGAAACGGCGGCGACCCGAGATCCCCTGCTTACACCCAGCTCCAGTTCCACGTCCATCGATCAGGTCAAGGGTCCACTCGAGCGGACTCTGCTGGGAAAAACCCGGGAACAGAGTGTCTCCGCGACAATTGATACCGCCGGCTTTCGCGAATACGAAGCCGCCAGGGAACTCTACGAGGCCGGGAATTACGCCGCCGCGGAAAAAGCCTTTAAGACCATTTCCGAAGAACATGCCGTCGACGAATCCGGCTTCTTCCGGAAACGCAAACTCCAGAATCTGTTCAAGTCGCGCAGCGAACTGGAAGCCAACTATTACGATAACCCTCTGGTCGAGGATTCGCTGTTCATGCTGGCGGAATCCCGGTATCAGCTGCGCAAGTATCCAGGCGCGGAAGATATCTATCTGCAACTCCTGAAGCAGTACCCCAACACCCGGCATCTCGACCAGGCCACCCAGCGGCTCTTCGATATCGCCTTGACCTGGATGCAATTCAAGGGGACCACCAGCGAAGAAGTTCAAGTTGCCAGCTTTTCCGATACCGGACGCTCTGCTAAACCCGAAGTAGTCAGCAATGCCGATTACCAACGGCCCAGCTTTTTCAACATGACCGACCGCTCGCGCCCCTGGTCCGACACCGAAGGCCGCGCGCTCGAAGCCCTCAAGGCCATCTGGCTGAACGACCCGACAGGCCCCCTGGCCGACGATGCCCTGATGCTGACCGCCAGCCACTATCTCCGGATAGGACGATATGCAGAGGCCGCCGAAACATTTCGGCTGCTGCGCGAGGAATTCCCCAACAGCCCGCACATCAAGGATGCCTTTATTCTGGGGTCCTATGTCACGCAGGCTTCCTATCAGGGGGCCAGTTACGACGAGCAAAGCCTGCGGGAAGCACGTCAACTTAAGACGATGGCCCTCAACACATTTCCCAACTTGACCCCCGAGGAAAAAGCTCGGATCGAACAGGAAATCTACAAACTCGACGACGCAACCGTCGCCCGTTCGTTCGAAGCGGCCCTGTTCTGGCTCAACAAGGGGCGTTTCGACGCCGTCGAAATGTATTGCCACAACATCGTCAATACATACCCCGATTCGAAATACGCCGGGAAGGCTCGTGGATTGCTCAAGCGGCTGCCGGAATTCCGTCAGCGGAACACCCTCGTGCTCGCCATGCAGGGCATCACCGCCAACGACATCGAATCGATCGATGATCCCGCCGCGAATGGCATCGAAGATCAATTACCACCGCAGGCTACCCTGCCGGACCAATCCCCACCCCGGGAAGAGGCAACGCCCCAGGAGACACCACGTCAACCGCCGCGTTATTTCCCGTCGCTGGAAATGCCGAAACTCAAACCGATTCCCATTCCCAGGCTCTGGCCTGGACGGGAAGAACCCGAACTCGAATCCGCTCCGCCGTTTCCGGGAGGTTCCGGAAACGAAGCCGATCCGGGCCGCGTGAATCTCACGCTCGGAACCGAATAGGTGAAACAGCCGTGTCCATCGTGTTGCGAATCCTGGTTTTGTTGCCGCTGCTCGGCTCCCTGACGTGGGGACTGCCAGGTTGCGGATACACCGTGGGCGGGGCCTACGACCCCGAGATTCGTTCCGTGTACGTTCCCATGTTCACTTCCGAAATGTTCCGTCGCGATATCCATATTGAACTGACGGAAGCGGTGCAGAAGGAAATTCGAGGCCGTACCCCCTTTCGCCTCACCACCGAGGAACGGGCGGATACCCGGCTCACAGGACGACTCGTCGATGTCCGCAAGGATCTGCTGGGCGAAACCGCCAACGATGATCCCAGGCAACTCCAGCTTTCCCTGGGAGTGGAACTGCTTTGGGAAGATTTGCGTGGCGGCCGCGTCCTGGCACGCAATACCTTGCCCATCGATGCCCAGACACACCAACTCCTGACCCAGGCAAATTTTGCCCCCGAGGTCGGCCAGTCTCAGGCCACCGCCAAGCACGAAGCACTCACCCGGCTCGCCCGCCGGATTGTCGATAAGATGGAAACCCCCTGGTAGTTTGAGTTTTTCCTCCGCGAATCCTTCCCGCGCATTCTTCCCTCGCATCCACGAGAACTCCGTATGGCCGTTCCCCTTCCCACGTCGGCACAGCGCCCCTGGCATCTTGATTTCTGGGGATTAGCAACAGAACCTTTCCGCCCGACCCTGCGCTGGCCCCAGGAACGCGGCAGCCTGTTTCCTAATCGCGCCTGGCAGGAGGCGCTGGCGCGCCTGCATTACGTTTCGGAATACCAGTTCGGCCTGGCGATTCTTGCAGGCCCCTCGGGAACGGGTAAATCCCTGCTGCTGCGCGCCGCGGCAGACGAACTGGCACTCCAGAACCTCCGCCCGCTGATCCACGCCTGCCAGCCAGGCACCAACTCCGGCGCCTACCCGCTGGGAATACCTTCCAGTGAAGAAACCCGCCAGATTTTTCAGGTCTGCCTGGATGGCCATTCCAGTATTCTCACGGAAGACCGCTACGTGCTGATGCTGGACGATGTGCAACGTGTCTGGTCGCAACGCGACGTGTTGCATCGGCTGATTGATCGCGCGCTGGAACAGAGACAACTGGGCTGCCTGGTGCTCACCGTCCCCCTGACTCAAGGGGCAGAAGTGTTCGAGGAATTTGCTTCCTTGGCACCTTTACTGATCCGCCTTCCCCCCCTTGCCGAATGGGAAGTAGCCGACTATCTGCAACATCGCTTCGAATGGGCTGGCGGACAGGGACAGCCCTTCACCGAAGAGTGCTCTACCCAAATGCATCGTTTCACCCAGGGGATCCCGCGACTGCTCAACCGCCTGGCACACGAATGCCTGCTGATGGCTGCACTCCGCGAACAACGGGAAATCTCAGAGATGCTGGTTGCGGAAACGCATCGAGGAACCCTGGCTATCACTCTAAATTCCAGCGATCCCTCCATCATCCGCGCCGCCTGAGTACTGCGCGATCCAAGCATGGCACCCCCGCGAAACTAGCCGCGCCCGTCAGGCAGCGGGCCACGCATGAGTCCCTTCATTCCCCATTGGAATACACTCCAGTGGACCTTGTGTCGGGCGAGCGATTTCGAGTTGTCACACCCGCATGGCCCGCTGTCTGACGGGCGCGGCTAGTTTGGAGGAGATTTCCGAAACACTTGCAGCGATATGCCGAATGCCGCCAGCAACAGACACGCGCCGACCAGGAAGGGAGCGCCCGGGAATTTGAAGATGGCCTCCTCCGAAGTGAAATAACTGAATAATCCCGCTGTGAAAAACAGCGGCGCGATAATGTTGGTCAGGCTCACCAGCGAGGTGAGCGCCCCCTGGATTTTCCCCTGATCGCTCGATTCGACAGTTTCCGCCACCAGACTTTGCAGCGCGGGCCCCGTCACCCCTCCAAACGCTCCGAACACAATGATCACGGGGATCATCCAGCCGGCCGTCGCCAGGCTGTAGCACAAGAACGTGAGGGTGGAAATCAACAAGCCCAGCAAAATGGTGCGGCGTTCTCCCAGCGAGGAGATAATTCGGGCCACCAGCAAGCCCTGCACCAACGCAGCCATCACTCCCACCAACCCCAGGGCCAAACCGTTTTTCTGCGGATCCCAGCCGAAGCGGTAGTGCATGAACAGCACCCACACGTTCTCCAGGCCCCGGTGGGCCAGCGACATAAAACAGAATGCCAGCGCCAACCCCGCCACCAGGGGATAGGCCTGCAGTCGCTCCACGGTTTTCAGCGGATTCGCCTTCGCCAGCGTAAAACTGCTCCGCTTCTCGCGCGGCAACGATTCCGGCAGAATCCAATAGCCATACAGCCAGTTCACCAGGGAAAGTCCCGCCGCGACAAAGAAAGGAATCCGCAAATTCTGACTTCCCAGCAAGCCCCCCAGGGCCGGACCGAAAATAAACCCCAAGCCAAACATCACCCCGGACAGGCCATAATTCCGGGCGCGGGTTTCGGGAGTGGAAACGTCTGCAATGTAGGCGTTTGCCGTCGAAAAACTGGCCCCCATGATCCCCGCCAGTAAACGTCCCACGAACAGCCAGACGATATTCGGTGCCAGCCCTTGTACGATGAAGTCCAGCCCCAGCCCGAACATCGAAACCAGCAGCACCGGCCGTCGACCAAAACGATCGGACAACGCCCCCAGGATCGGAGCAAACAGAAATTGCATCAGCGAATAGACCGCGCCGATGACCCCCACATACCAGCCCGCCCAGGAGGTATCGCCTCCCGCAAACTCCAGCACCAGTTTCGGCAGCACGGGGATGATGATGCCGATACTGAGGATATCGAGAAACAACGTGACCAGGATGAAAACAATGGCAGCTTTACGGCGTGGCGTGTCCAGGAATGATGGCGATACAGGATCTTCGGCCGGACGGGACATCGGAAGGGGTGATTTCTGAGAACGCTTTGCGTGATCCGAGGGCAGTAATGTCGACTGCTTCTGATCCTAAGGCGGGGCCGTTTTTTTTCCAACTCTCCCCACTGTTTTTTCAGCGTAACCCGCGAGAATGCCATTCCCGCGGGTTACTTTCTTGCTTGCCGCACGCTCCCCCGTTAATTGCCCAGGGAAATCCGGAATTGAACCCCGTTCCGATTCCAGGGTTCGATTTGTCCCGTCCGCCCGACAGGGGGGCGAACTTCCGATGGGAAACCAGACCGGGGCGGCAGCGGAGGCAGAAATTCCGGTTCCGCCCCATAGTGTCCCGGAACATGCCAATCGTTACCGCCCGGGGCATATCCGCGGTGCTCGAACGGCCCACCCGGAACATGAATCCCCGGGAGCGGACAGCCGCGCTGCAGCGTCGCCACGATGCGATCGACACGGGCACGCCCAACCCGCTTCACGTGGAAGGTGGGGACTCCCCGGCCCGAAGCCAGGGCGGCTTCCCAATCCTGCAGGCAACCGATCCGGTATCCTTCCACGCGAATGATGGTATCCCCCGCGTTCAGACCGATCCGGCAGGCCTCGGAACCGGGTATCACGCTATGAATCAACACCCCTTGCGGCACCAGGACTCCCGTAAAGCCCAGGATCGCCTGGCAGTCGATCCACACCGTATCGTCGCGCAGCCGCCGCTGCTGGTTAAACTGCGGCGGCTGCGGCTGGAATGCAGGGGGTTGGAATTGCGTCGTCATCCGCGATGCCCGCCCGTAATCCTGCGCCAGTCCGTTGCCAGCAACCGCAACCAGGACGGCAAATCCCAGGATCGGAACAAGGGTTGATTTCAAGTTTGATTTCAGGGTGGGTTTCATGATGGCTGCTCCCCGGTAATTTCATGGGACTCGATTAACGACACGTCTCAATCCCTCTGGCGAATCTCTCCTCGTGCAGGGGACATGAAATTCAAACTTTTTTTGCCTCTTTCCGAAATCCGCGCCAGGCTGCCTGCTTCCGCGTCAACCGGGGCGGTACCGTTGCAGGATCAGGGGAGGGGGTGATACGCTGTCCCCAGGCGAAATCCCTGCATCCTTTCTGGCTGTCTTTACCCCCCGGGAGGTCTCGCGCCACCATGTCCGCGCATGCCCATTCTGATTCTCGGCCCGACTCTTTATCGGGGAATCCGGTCGACGGGAACCGCCGCCGGTTTCTGGCAGCAGCGGCCTCCGCGGCCCTGTTGCTTCCCCAAACTCTGGCAGCGGGGGACCAGGCAACGCCGCCCGAGCCGCGTCGGCGAACGAATCGCATCGCGGTTTCGACGTACTCCTACTGGCGATTTCGGCCCGACAGTAAACTCTCCATCGAGCAATGCATCGATCTCGCCGCCGAGACGGGCTTCGATGCAGTGGAAATTCTGCACATCCAAATGGAAGACGAATCCAACAGTGCCCTGCAGCGCATCAAGCAGCGCGCGTTTGCCCAGGGGCTCGATCTGTGCGGGTTTTCCACCCATCAGTCGTTTGTGTCGCCCGATCCCGACGTGCGGACCAGGAACGTGGAGCATACGCTCAGATGCATCGAACTGGCCTATGCACTCGGAATTCCGACAATCCGCGTGAACACCGGCCGCTGGGGAACTGTCAAGTCCTTCAACGAACTGATGGCAAACAAGGGAATCGAGCCTCGACTGGAAGGTTATTCCGACGAAGACGGCTTCGGCTGGGTCATCGAGGGGCTGACACGCTGCCTGAAGAAGGCGGAACAGTGTGGCGTGGTGTTGGGATTGGAAAATCATTGGGGCTTGGGGAGAGAGGCTCGGGGTGTGCTCCACATTCTACGGCAGATCGATTCCCCCTGGCTCAAAGCCACCCTCGACACCGGCAATTTCCTGGAAAATCAATACGAACAATATGCGGCGTTGGCCCCCGAGGCCATTCTGGTTCAGGCGAAAACCTATTATGGCGGAGGCACCTGGTACACACTGGAGATCGATTACCAGCGCGTGGCCGAGATCCTGCGCCGGGCCGATTATCGCGGTTACATCTCGCTGGAATTCGAAGGACAAGCCGATCACGCCACCGCCATCCCCCAAAGCCTCGCCTTGCTCCGCCAGGCATTTGCCGAATGACAGGCCGAAATTGCCGTTACCCAATCGCGCGAGACCATTTACAACCCGAAACCCGCGGGCGGAGCCGACTGGGTGCCGCTCGGCCGGACAGGGGATTACTTCAAGTTTACTTGCCGTTTTGTCGATACTACCGATTATGACGATCGTGCCTGAAATCTGGTTTCTTTGTCCATGCGCGGCAGCTTCCATCCGGGGAAGTCGGTTCGCATGTGTCTGATGAGACACCCTACAACGTGATGACCTGCTCGGCTGGAAGTAACCTTCCAGCCATTTTTTTTATACCAGAGGGAAACATCTCATGGAGATATTTCTGGAGCTATCCTGGCAAGCCTGGGTCACGATGGGGACCGTGGTGATGTTGTTCGTGGCTCTGGTTAGGAACTGGGGCCCCACGGACATGCTGTTCCTGGGAACGACCGCCCTGCTGGCGCTGCTCAAAATTATCACCCCCGATCAGGCTTTCGCCGGGTTTTCCAACCCCGGGATGTTGACGGTGGCTTTCCTGTTCATTGTCGTGGCTGGTCTTCGCGAAACCGGCGTGCTCAGCGACCTGGGAACCCGAGTGTTGCACTCGGCTACCACGGAAAAAAGCGTGCAACTGCGACTGGCGGCTGTCGTCCTGCCGATGTCGGCATTTCTCAATAATACTCCGATTGTCGCCATGTTCATGCCCGTCGTGCTCGATTGGTGCCGCAAGCATCAAATCTCCCCCTCGAAACTGTTGATCCCTCTCTCCTTCCTGGCCATTCTGGGAGGAACCTGCACATTGATCGGCACATCCACGAATCTCGTGGTCAACGGCTTGATGATCCAAAATGGATTGCCGGGCATGAGCCTGTTCGAAATTGCCCTGGTGGGCATTCCCTATTCCCTGATAGGACTGGCGTATCTGATCGCCTTCGGTCCCCGCCTGTTGCCCGAACGCAAGGAGTTACTGGAACAACTGGGAGAAACGCGGCGGGAATATCTGGCGGAAATGCAGATCCAGACGGGTTGCCGATTGATTGGCCAATCGGTGGAAGCGGCCGGGCTGAGGCGGTTGCCGGGGTTGTTTCTGATCGAAATCGATCGGAACGGCGAACTGATTACCCCCGTGGGACCGGACGACGTGTTGCAGGCCCAGGACCGCCTGGTGTTCACGGGTATTGTCAGCAGTATTATCGAACTCGAAAAAATTCCCGGCCTGGTCCCCATCGCCGACGCGGATTACGAGGCCAATCCACAGCAACAGCGCCGGCGACGATTGTGCGAAGCCGTCATTTCCGAAAATTCGCCACTGATCGGCAAGACGTTTCGCGAGGCCGACTTCCGCGCCACCTATGGGGCCGCGGTCCTCGCAGTCCACCGGGGTGGACATCGCGTCGAGAAAAAAGTCGGGGACATTCGCATTCAGCCGGGAGATACGCTGCTGCTGCAGACACGGCCCCACTTTTTACGGGCCTATCGCAACGACCCCGCATTTTATCTTATCAGCGACGTGGAAGGCTGGACCGCATTGCGCCACGATCGCGCCTGGATCGCACGCATATTATTCGTTCTGCTGCTGGTGCTGATGGTGTCGAATTATGTCAACACCGCCATCGCCTCCTGCGTGGTCGCCTTCCTGATGGTCGCCCTGGGCTGCCTGTCGTCGGGCGATGCCCGCCGCAGCGTCGAATGGCAGGTGCTAGTGACTATCGCCGCCGCCTTCGGAGTAGGGTCCGCACTGCAAAACACCGGGGCGGCAACAGCCATTGCCGCCGCTCTCGTCCAATCCACGCAGTCCTGGGGGCCCCTTGCCGGACTGGCGGTGATCTATTTCCTCGGTACCGTAATGACCTCCGTCATCACCAATAATGCCGCCGCGGTTCTACTATTTCCATTCTGCCTGGAAGCCGCCCGACTCTACAGCATCGACCCCCGCGCCTTTCTGGTGGCACTCATGCTCTCCGCGTCCGCCTGCTTCATGACACCCATCGGTTATCAGACCAACATGATGGTCTACGGACCCGGGGGTTATCGCTTCAGCGACTTCCTCAAGTTCGGCACCCCCCTGACCTTGCTGCTCTGGTGCATCGCCGTCGTCCTGATCCCCATATTCTGGCCCCTCACTACCCTCTAACAACAGGGCACCTCGGGCCGGTCAGTACGCGAAGCTACGATAGGGGTAAGGAAGACCGGTCGATTCCAGTCTCCCTCCCCTCCGAATCGCGCGGGCCAATTTCCCGCCGTCGGCCAGGAAAAGATCGTCAACGACGTTCTCTTCGGTCACAACGATTTCCGCCTAGTGACCACGGATTACCAATCGCACGAGGACGCCGTGAATCCCGCGACCACACCCCAGGTCCCCTACACCTACGCCGACGGGGCGGAAAACACCGTTCGGCTCACGTCTCTGATCTGCCCCAACGGTCGGGAACTGCACTACGATTACGGCTCAACCGGCGAAATGAACGACGCCGCCAGCCGCGTGGCCTCACTCCTCGACGACGACGGCACCACCCACCTGGCAATGCATTGCGACAAACCGGTCCTCAGTCTGGCCCGCTTCCAGACGGGCGCGGCTAGTTCGTCGAAGTCCGCTATCCTGTATTATTGACCCGAGTAAGAAATCCGCGTTCCTCTGCCCGACGCCGCTGGCGATGGTTTTGGACATGTTGCCAGCCGGGTTGGTGTACACGCACGATGTATGGGGGCGGACGGCGACCAGCATTCTGGAGGCACCCCATCAATGAGGAACTCGTTCTGGTACTGCTCGTCAATTATATCCACGTCCATCCGGACAAGTACGGACGCGTGGGTTGCCAGATCGACTGGCCGTGGTCAAGTTTCCATCGCTCGGGCAAATACGGGGCGTATCCTCCCAACGGGGGCTGTTCGCATCGCTCACCACTCAACTTCGGTGACATGGGGCGGGCCTTGGCGCATGACCCGATATCGATGCGGCCGATCAAACCGGCCCCTCGGCACGCACGCAACCGCCATCAAAAAACGCCAAGGTATTGCAAGGCAATATCTTGGCGTTTCTGGCCCATGAATGAAGCGGAGAGGCAGGGATTCGAACCCCCGGTACCGTTACCGGTACACCGGTTTTTCAAAACCCAACGGCGATCCGCGTAACGACCAAGACGTCAAAGAGATACGCGACGATGATTCAAACGAGGTGCCCGGATGGGTGCCGAGCCTCGAAGAGGTCAACGGCGACGCCGATTTGCCGCCAGACCTTCGCCGACTACTTCGCGCCTGGAACGACCTCCCACAAGCGATCCACTCTGCCATTCTCATGCTGGTTGAGTCGTCTATTGTTTCCAAGAATCTGTGAAAATGCAGCCACCACTCTCCCCCATGTTTTAGAAGACCCGTTCTTTGAAGTCTATGTTTCAGAATTGCCGGTCAACTAGCTCGCATTATAAACATCTTGGCACAAGCGATTAATTCAGTCACTACGCAATGACTCCGCTGATCCCTCCGCTCAGCGCTGCGTTTTTTCTCTGACGTCGACACCGTCACAAAGAACCATGAAGCCAAATCGCTCACGCTGCAGCACATCTCCAATCTACCGGATCCGAACATCAACCTTATCGCCGATCTCAACGACCAGATCCGCTCCTACGAACAGCGGTTCACTGAAATCCGGGAGCGGGAACAGTCCCTCAATGAGACACTGCTGGATGAGGACGAGATTGGCCTCCGCCCAAGCGGCCTGGAGGACTTTCTGCAGCACCCTCAACGTGACGAAACACTCGCATGAGCGAACTGACCATCACGGGCAAGATTCATTTCCAGACGCACCGGAAAGGCCGCAAACAAGTCGCCGCCGGTCCTAGGCCTGAATCAAAACCCGCCCGCCTGCCGCGCATCACCCGCCTGATGGCCCTGGCGATCAGCGGCGATCAACTCCTCCGCGACGGCGTTGTCACCGACCAGGCCGAACTCGCCCGCCTCGGCCACGTCATCCGCGCCCGCATGAGGCAAATCCTCAACCTCCTCCACCTCGCCCCAGCCATTCAGGAAGCGATTTTGTTCCTGCCCCGGGCGGAGCAGGGGAGAGACTCGATTACAGAACGGGATTTGCGCACAATCGCTGCAATGGCGGACTGGCGGGTACAGGTGAGGGAATTTCATGCACTACTGTGAAGTCCTCAGTTGCGATTGAGTCCCATTTCTCGGCTCTGCAGTTTCTGTTTCCATAAAGACTCCATCTGCAGTATTTCGTCAGTCGTTGCAGACGAACCTGCCATTTCCAGAATCGAAACCTGATAGTCACTCGGGTCTCGTATTTTGAGTTCGACGTTACCGCCATGACCGGTGGTCAGATATTGCTGCCAACGGCCCCAGAAACCAGCTTCGCCGGTCGCTGATCCCACATACTGCTCTTTGGTACGTGGGCACGTCAGCAGATAAATTCCTCGGCAGACCTTCAAAGCTGTGATCCACGAAATTGGCATGCGATCTAAAGTGGACAGGGGGCGCAGGAATTGCAGATAACCGGGAAAGTCCGGCTCACGAAAGACCCGCGATAATTCCAGAATCGGTTTGTCCTGTTTATCCGCACGCTGAATCCAGGAGCGTAAGCCCGGCCCCCAATCAATGAACAAGCGACCGTCGTACTCACGAAACGCTTCGACCAGTTCCAGGCGATACTTATCACAGGACCCGGCTGGACTCAATTTGAGCGTGTGTGGCTCGATGAAATCCTCTTGGGATAACCCCAGGTTTTCCGTTCGATATAACCCAATAAACAGAGTTTCGTCGGCGGGGGTTCCAATAAATGCCGCCCAGTATTTGCCTGTGAGGTACGAACGATTCCTCAGACTTTGCGTGGACTGGTACAATTCAGACTGGTCTCTGTCGTCACGCCACATCTCATAAGGAGAACGCCCCTTTAAGGCCCGCTGGTCTTTATGACGAAGTAGGCGAACATCCGCAGGATCAATCCCCACTGCGGACAACAAATGGTTAAAGGAGAACCGCATGATCAGTCACCTCAATTCTGGCTGTCACTCGCCAAATAAAATCACCTAGCCCAGTCGGCGTATAACAGCTCGGCCTGCTTCAGCACTGTTTCGGTTGCCTGGGCTTGCTTGTCGAACGGGTAGCCGTGTTTTTTGAGAATCTTCTTCACCATTACGCGGAGCTTCGCCCGAACGCTGTCTTTGACCGTCCAGTCGATCGTCACGTTGCGGCGGACGGCATCGACCAATTCGCGGGCGATGGCCTGCCCCCCTGTAACGAATCCAGTCTGAGATGTAGGATACTCCAGCTTGGACGCATTTGACAGGAGGAAAGTCAGGATGCCATCAAAGCGTTATACCCCGGAGCAGATCATCTCGTAATTGCGGGAAGCAGAGGTCCATCTCTCTCAGGAGAAATCAATCCCACAGACCTGCAAGCTATTGGGAATCCACGAGCAGACCTATTACAAATGGCGGAAGGAGTATGGAGGAGTGAGAACGGACCAGGCGAAGCGTTTGAAGGATCTGGAGAAGGAGAACGTTCGCTTGAAGAAGTTGCTTGCTGAAGCGGAATTGGATAAGGCCATTCTCAGGGAAGCCGCTTCGGGAAACTTCTAACGCCAGCCAAACGACGTCAGGCAGTGCATCGAGTCCGTGATGTTCTGGGGCCGGATCAGGTTTCGGAGCGACGTGCCTGTCGTGTGCTGGGTCAATCTCGTTCGATTCAAAGGAGGAGTTGGAAAGTTCCTGCCGATGAGACACGATTGGTCCAGGACATTGTTCGGCTAGCGAGCCAATATGGTCGTTACGGCTATCGCCGGATTACTGCGATGTTGCGTCGTGAAGGCTGGCGTGTCAATCATAAACGAGTGGAACGTCTCTGGAGACGAGAGGGTCTCAAAGTGCCTGAAAAACTGCCATAAAGGAGGCGATTGTGGCTGAACGACGGTTCGTACGTCCGGCTTCGTCCAGTGCGAAAGAATCATGTCTGGAGTTACGACTTCGTGCATTGTCGGACACACGATGGAAGGAAGATTCGTCTGTTGACATTGATAGATGATAATACACGGGAGTGCCTGTCGATTGATGTGACCCGGAGGTTAAACAGTGAGAATGTATTGGAGCGGCTGAGTGATCTGTTTGTGCATCGCGGGGTCCCGGATCACATTCGTAGCGATAACGGCTCTGAGTTCTCGGCGAACCGTGTTCGAGACTGGCAGAAGAAAGTGAAGGTGAAGACGTTGTATATCGAACCGGGATCTCCCTGGGAGAATGGCTACATAGAATCGTTCAATGGAAAGCTCTGTGATGATCTGTTGAACCTGGAATTTTTTCGACACGCTGTTGGAGGCAAAGGTGCTGATTGAGTGGTGGCGAAAAGAGTACAATGAGGTTCGCCCCCATAGTTTGCTGGGATATTTCCCCCCGGCCCCGGAGGCGACCGCCCTCCAGGAGTCCCACTTCGCTACGCTCAGCGGGACTCCTGGGAGTGAAAACATCGAGGGACTATATTAAACTATGGTACCATAGTTGACGGCAGGTCAAATCTCCTTATTCGCTCAGCGAATCGTACCAGATCGAGCTCGCACTGCGCCATGGATACCAGGAAACCTTGCGCGAGGTCCGGAATGAAAACACACTCATGCTTTTGCTTGGTGGCAGCATCGAGTTTCGATGCCCATCTGCATTAAGATTATTCACAGAGCGAAGATATGGGTGCGATCCCAATCCTGCAAGAAACCGCTGACCCTGCTGGTTTACGAAGATTTGTGGTTCCACGATTTTCCTAAAATGAGTGTTTTTATGACGAGATACGCAAGCGGTTTGCTCCTGATTTTGGTGCTGAGTGCTGCTGCGCTGGCGGAGTCGGTGCGGTGCCCGGTCGCGCAGGACAACTCCATCGTCATGGTCGATGGCGAGTGGTCGGTAAATGCCGGGGCGAGTGGGCGCATCCGGATCAAGGGGAACCAGCACATCGTGGCGATGAGCTTCGATCTTTCCGCAGTTCAGGGGAAGAAGATCAAACGGGCCGAACTGATCTGCCATGCGGCCTCGGAGACCATTTCGGGGGTGACTATCTCCACGATTGCGACCCCCTGGGACGAGATGACATCAACCGGACTGACGGCTGGTATCAAAGGCATCGATGGCTGGGGCTATCCGGGTGCCAGGTTCCCGGCGGTCGCTGGCGGAAACGCTTTCACACTGGTCCATCAGACTGCATCCGAAGCTCAAGATGGTGCCTACCACTGGGAAGTTCCCGCCGACATGGTGCATGCCATGGCCTGCGGTATTGCCTTCGGACTCGCGATGCACGAACACGATGCGGACTACGGGCGCAACCCGTCAATCTTTTCGCGAGAGCAGTCCAGCAAGCCGCCGTATCTGATGGTCGAAGTTGATGACCAACGAGATGCCGCTCCGCTGGCACCGACGGAGTTGAAGCTGGTACCCGTTGACGGCCACTCTGCTCGTTTCACTCTTCAGGCTCCACAACAAGGCTTCGCTTACGAAGTCTCCGTGGACGGGCAGCCTGTGGGGCGACACAACATCCCACTGGTCAGTCCTGGTACGATGCAGACGATTTACCTGCGCGACCTTCCAGACGCTGTGATGAAACCGGGGAGGCACACGATCGAGGTCGTCACGCTCAACCGAACTGGACAACGGTCGAAGCCGGCGACTGTTCATGGGGAGCTCTTCTGGATCGATTCTCCTGTCTTCCCTCAGGTCAGGGAGCAGCCCTCTGCGAAGCCAACGGTCGCAGGGGTGTCGATCATCCCCGTGACCGACAAGTACGACCGGAGCGGTCAGCCCATCGGCGATCTCCCATCGGACTATCGCACGCACAATTCCCTGTTCGATGGTCAACGCATTCGATTGACCGCAGTTGCAGGTGAAGTACTCGGCTTTCAAGTGCTCCTGCGCGGTGCGGGAGATGTTTCCGTCCAGTGCCTGCTCGATCGCCTCAACTGGCGGGTGGACAAGTTTCGGGCGATCTACGTCCCGGCGGAGGGACGGCAAATCCCTGACCCCCTGCTTCCGCTGCCGGAGAAGATTCCCTTGAAGCGTGATACGGACGAGGCGGTGTTCGTGGACCTCTACGTTCCCTTCGACGCTGCACCCGGAGAGTACACAGGAAAGCTGACCGTCTCCGAACGTGGCGAGGTGCCGCTCACGTTGACCGTGTTGCCTGTTCAGTTGCCCCGGAAGGCTTCATTCCTGTGCGAGATGAACAGTTACGGACTTCCGGACCATGTCGATGAGTTCTACGCCCTGCAGCAGGTGGCCTATGACCATCGCGTGCATGCCAACGTTCTGCATTACTCCCACAACACCGCTGCTCCAGGAGCCCGTAAGAGCAACCTTGACATGCGGCTGCGCTCTGGCCGACGGATGGACAACAAACGCTACGATGGCGTCGAACCAGGCGCAAAGCAGGCCTACTGGGATGACTTCGTCGAAGCGTTCGGTCCCTATCTGGATGGTTCATGCTTTCAAGAGGGGCATCGCGGTCCCATCGCCGCGCCCGGGTTCTACCTCACCTTTCACGAGAGCTGGCCGCTGAACTGCCGGGCTTACTTCAACGGTGACCCCGATGCGTATCGAGCCTTTGCAGATAGTCCGGTCTATGCCGAGACGTATGTCAACGTGCTGGCCGACTTTGCCCGCCTCGCGAAATCGAAAGGCTGGACCGAGACCGGGTTCCAGGTCTACTTCAACAACAAAGGCTCGCTCAACGAGCAGCAGAAGGCCCCATGGATTCTCGACGAACCAGCGGCGTACTGGGACTATCTCGCGTTGCAATATTATGGAGAACTAACCGACCGTGGCCGGCAGGGACAAGAGGTGAATATCGACTACCGAATCGACATCTCCCGTCCGGAGTATTGCCGGGGACAACTTTCCGAACGCGGGGATCTGTGGGTGGTCTCTTCGTCGGCCTTTCAGCATTACAGGCGGCTAGTCACCGACCGCATGGAACAGGATCGATTGAAAGTCTGGGTCTATGGGACTTCCAATCCTGTTCATGAAAGCAACCGCCAGTTGCAGGCCTGGGCTCTGGATGCCTGGCGACATGGAGCGACCGGTCTGGTCCCGTGGCAAACCGTCGACAAGTCAGGACAGGCGCTGCGGCAGGCCGATCAACTTGGGCTGTTCATCTTTGACAAGGATGCCCGGGGAAACACAGTGATTCGCCACTCAGTCCGCCTGAAGGCCTATCGGGAAGCGGAACAACTCATTGAATGCCTGATCCTGGTCCAGCAACGACAGGACTGGTCCAACAGCCAGATGCAGGCGTTCATCGACCACTACGTCAATCTGTCTGGTTCCGTTCGCCAGCGGAATGACGACGATGCTGGGACAGCCGAGTATGATCGCCAGTCACTGCTGAGAGTCGACGCACTCCGGCAGGCGGCGATTGAGTTATTGAAGTGAGCAGTTGGAACTGTGGATCCACCGGTCAACGGCCGGTTCAATGAGAGGTGAGTCACTGATGATAAAAAGCCACTATCCCGTGTTACCCCTGGTGCTCCTGAGTGTCATCTTTGTCGACTTTCAGCGTACCTTCGCAGATGACGGATTATCCCGGCGCTGGGTGTACGTGCAGACGAATCTGCAGGTCACTGAGAACGCCGATCGTCTGGAAGAGATTCTGCGGCGGGCCAAGGTGGCTGGTTACAACGGCATGCTCCTGGCCGACTACAAGCTAAACGTGCTCGACCGGGTGACTGACAACTACTTCACCAACGCACGGCGGATTCGCGAGCTATGCGATGGCCTGGGAATGGAACTCGTCCCTGCGATTGGGGCGTTCGGCTACAGCGCGGGGATTCTGGCCCACGATCCGAACCTCGCGGAAGGACTGCCCGTGCGGGAAATGCCCATGGTGGTCCGCGATGGGCGCGTCGAACTGGCCGCTCCGCAAGAGAACATGATTCCCGGAACCTTCGAAGAGTATCGGGATCATCGTTTTGTCGGCTGGAACTTTCAGGACGAACCGGGATCGGGGACATTCGTCGACCGGCAGACGAAACATGGTGGTGCCGCTTCCCTGCGGATCGAGAATCCTCCAGGAGTGCATGGCAATCGTCGCGTAAACAAGAAGCTGACGGTCCGTCCCTTCGGGCAGTACCACGCATCCGTCTGGATCAAGTCGGAAGAGTTTGATTCAGCGAACGATGTCCGGATGTTTGCGATTGGCGAGGATGGCCGCATCTTGTCGCACACCTACCTCGAGGTGAAACCAGACCAGGATTGGACACAGCATCACATCGTGTTTAACAGCCTGGAAAGCAAGGAGGTGCTGTTCTACCTCGGGGTGTGGGACGGCCACGGCGGAAAACTGTGGCTGGACGATGCCCGTGTCGTCGAGGAACCGTTTGTGAATCTGGTCCGTCGTGCTGCCTGCCCGCTGGTGGTGACCAACGCGGACGGAACAATCCACTACGAGGAAGGACGCGACTTTGCCCCGCTGCATGACCCGCAGCTCGGCAACGTCCCGTACGCAGGCGAATACACCATCTGGCACACGCCGCCACAACTGACGCTGCTCCCCGGATCAAGAATTCGTGACCGCCAGGAACTCAAGGTCAGCTACTACCACACAGTCATCGTGCACGATGGCCAGGTCTGCTGCTCACTCTCCGATCCGAAGGTCTTTGCCATCCTCGCAGACCAGGTGCGACGAATCGATGAAGTCTTCTCCCCGCGTACCTGGATGCTTTCCCACGACGAGATCCGCGTGGCGAACTGGAGTGCCGACGACGAGCGCTCGGGAAAGTCCGCCGGTCTACTCTTGGCTGACAACGTGAAACGCAGCATCGAGATCATCCGCAAGCAGAGTCCGAAGGCACAGGTCTGCGTCTGGAGCGACATGTTCGACCCGCATCACAATGCCCGCGATATGTATTACCTTGTGCGTGGTGACCTGTCCGGCTCCTGGGAAGGTCTGCCGCCCGAGGTGACAATCATCAACTGGAACCATGGCCAGGCCGCCAAGAGCCTGCCGTTCTTTGGCCAGCGCGGTCACAGGCAAATTCTGGCCGGCTACTACGATCACTCCCCCGATGCCATCCGCGGCTGGCTGTCTCAATCTACGGCAGAGGATCATATTGACGGCGTGATGTACACCACATGGCGGAGCAACTTCAAAAACCTCGAAGCCTTTGCCCGTGCGGCGTGGGGAGCGTCAGCCGAACCGTGATGCCGCAGGCCATTGCACCATAGCTCCCCGTGTTGGACTCAAAACGAACCATGCTCAACTTGCCGAAATCCATAAGCTACTATTTTCATTAACCTTAGGGGATCTGTGAGTCTGTGTGATTGCTTGTTTCGCTTTTGGACGATGCTATTTTCCAAAAATTCGGCGCTCTGAAATAAACTGTGTCTCTACATGCGATCGCTCCGTGTGGTAGGGGGGATGGCCTCCCCTTTGGGAAGTATCTAAGACCGCGGGGGAGGCTGTTCTGAGCGGGCAGTGGCAAACGGTCTGCCCTGCCGATCTGCAGGCAATTTCATCCAGCAGAGTTTCCTGATTTCCTGCTAATCCATCGGGAACAGACTGGATGTCTCTCGCTTGCTGAGGTAACTGATGCTCGTCTTCGATCACAGCGATCAGAATGAAATCACAACACCAGTTGAGAGGAGCATCCCCATGCCACGAACCGCCACATCCACCAAACCCGCTGCTAAGGCCAAACGTCCCCGTCGCTCTGCTCAGCCCTGCCATCCTCAGTAGAAACAAAACCGAAACCAGAAAAGCCGGCGAAGACTCGTATGAGTCTGCTGGAGGCCGCCAGTCAGATTTTGCAGCAGTCAGATGAACCCCTGACAACCAGACTGATCATCGAGCAGGCGGCGGCTCAAAAGTTGTGGACCAGCCCCGGTGGCAAAACACCGCACAACACGCTGTGTGCGGCGATCCTGCGGGAGATCAACAACAAAGGAGACGCCTCGCGTTTTGCGAAGGTTGGTAAAGGTCAGTTCCAGGCAACCAGCAAATAGGAGCCAACCATGCTGTATTTCGTCGCCACGCTCAGCCGCTATGTCCTGGTCGAAGCCGCTGATGAAGCCCAGGCCCAAACGCGCACCCGTGCCCTGCCAGAGCTGCAGCGGTTGTATGACGCAGACCCGCCACCGGGCGGCCAACCATTCCCGATCACGATTCGGACCAGCCGACCGGCCACTACCGACGAAATCGAGATCTGGGAATGGTTTCAAGACTAGCGGCGTGAAGCACACAACCCAGAGGAGACCAGCACCATGCATCCCCCCGAAACCCCCGAAGAACGGATCGCCGACGTCCTGCGACTGGTCGCCATGCGACTCGAGGTGGCCATTGATGAGGGAAGGCGTTCGACCCGCAGCGACGCCAACGACCTGCTCGAAACCTTGCTCGCAGTCGCCGACGAACTCGATCCGCCAATCCTAGAGTTCGGATCAGAACCGGAGTTGTTCCCAGCTCCCGGAACACAACGCCCCACGTTGGCCACGCGTGGGCGTTTGGTCGTTGGGGTGGAGCATGTTCCAAGCCCCGCTTGCGTCGCGACACGGGTCAACAGGCCGTGGTGGGGTATCCCTCCTCTCCCACTGAAGCCATGCCTGCAACGGAATTCCCGCAAAGTGGAGAGGCTCACCCATCCGAAGTTGAGGCTCCAGTGATGTCGTTGGCATAAGTGTTGATTCGCGAGATGACACCCTGGATGTCGTTCTCGTCAACACCACGTTCTTCCAGAACATCAAGCAGGTGCCCGACAAAGGCTGTCAGATGCACGGTGGTGATTCCTTTGCCGGAATGAGCGTAGGCGAGATCAAGCCCGCCATACTTTTCAGGGCCGCCCAGCGCTGCTGCTAAAAATTCGGATTGCATTTTCCGCTGTTTATCCATGTCGACCCCTTCAAAGAATCCTTTCAACAACGGGTCCGTCAGTATCCGATCATACATGCTTTCGACGACCTGCCGCAGAACCTCTGCCCCACCCAGTCGATAATAAAGTGTCTGTTCTTGGGAATTCATCCGGCTGCTCCAGTTCATGATGTCGCTGCAAATGCGGAGAAATGTCGATCTTTCCTGCGTGCGAGGCAACTCCTACTGTAACCGGGTAAAGAAGAAATCTGAATGCCAAACGATTCCCGTTTGTTTCTGTTGATTTTGCTTTTTCTACATGGCGTGCTGAACACGCATGCGGTCGCCAGCAGCGATCCGTGAGGTAACGGGACGTTTTCTGCCCGATGCACAAGGCGGGCCCCGCCAGCCACGTTCGCCACGTGCGGGCGTTCGGTCGTTGGTGCGGAGGATGTTCCAAGCCCCAACTGCGTCGCGACACGAACAAACAGGGCGTGGTGGGCGAAGGCACGACGCATGCAGGCAGAAGGCTCAAAGGGAGACGTGGCTTGTTGTGAAACAGGATGAACCGCTTCACCCAGCCGACGTACGCCTGTTCTGTGCGGTACGCCAAATGCCTCAACCAGCAGGCGCTGGCGACCTGATCCAGGAACCTCGGCTCACCTGGTTTCGGTACGTAGGGAGTTGTGGATGCGTTTTGGAGAGGCTGGAATCCCGATTGTCAAAACTGCAGCATAGCACGAGAGCCTTGCACGGTGTAGCAAGGAAAACCGACCAGTGCTCCATCGCAACTCGTTTTGCAGTTTGACACATCAAAGTTGACAAGTCCATACTACACTACCAAAGTGCGGTAAAACTCTACCACACTTCAGCGGCCGAATACCTGTTCGGCTACCGAGCGGGGAGGGGAGAACTACTAAATGTCCACGGACTCGCGCAGAGACGACATCGTCGGGGCAGTCGCCGTACTCATACTCTTGATCGGGACGGCGACCGGCAACGCCTATGCGCTGCTCGGCATGTCCGTGACAGCGATCGTCCTTTTGGCGCTGTTCTATCGACGGCACATCGGGAGGGGCGCGGTTCTGGTCGCGTTCGTGGCAGCTGTGGCCGCAGCAGTCATTGGCATCGTCGTCTCCATACGTTGACGGCAGGACCGCTCGACCAGGGGGCGAAGTCAAAGGAGACATTCGAGGTTTCTGGCCGAACCAGTTGCTGCTGTGCTCGGTCGTACGGCGGCAACTTTCAGCTCAAATTCGGAGACAGGACATGACAACGTACGAATCCGCATTGGCCAACAAATTCGTTCGAATTGCCAGACTGTGGCGCTTTGGATTTCTCGGCTTCCTGGGATTCCTCGGATGTCTGGGGTTCGTTCCCGGATGCGAGCGATTATTTGGCTTGTCCGGCCTGTCCGGCTTCGGCGGTCTCTTCGGCCTCGCCGCAATAGTTGAGAAACGGCATCGTCAAGATGGCAGTCGTCCCAAAGGAGCACCCTAGTAGGGGGCGTGACTTGCCTCTGTTCGTCATGGAGAACGCCAAGAGTGAACCGCCGAACGAAGTCCAGCCGGTCGGGCGTCATTTCGAGTTCGTACGGTTCGGTGTCACTCATTCAGACCACCTCGCCGCGTTCGAGGCGTTCCCGAATGTCGTCGCACAGCGTGAACGTGATGATGGAGTCCGAGTCGCTGCGAGGCGGAACCCGGTGCATCACGAAATACTGGTCGCTGTCCGGGATGGCCCGGCCCCACTTGGCAGTTTCCCGTTCCGCCGCCTCACGGAGTGGACGCAGGAAGTCGACGTACCGGCAACCGAGCGTCTGGCACATCGCGGCGTACGGCACGAACATCTCGTGTTCCTCAAAACGCTCGGCAGCCGCATCCACGTCCTCGCGGGTCCAGGTGTCGGGCTGCGCCAGCTGGATCGTGCCGTTCTCGACGAGCAGTTCCAGCATCGATGCGCGACAGTCGTATCCCCGCGACCGGAGATGCGTCGAGGCCGCAGCCGTCGTCATCGGGAACATCTTGTCCCGCTCCATCGCGGCTCCCTCATGGAAAGCCCGGTCCGCCCGCGCTGATGGCCGCAATTTCACGTCCACGTACTCGTCGAAAGTCAATCCCGTTCCCATTCACAGTTCTCCCATTGAGGTGAAACATCCGCGGCAGCACCAAGCTCCCCCTATCTCCTTATTCACGGCAACATGCCGGATTCGTAAGGCGATTCCGAAAACTTTTTGAGAAACGCCGGAAGTTGCAGCCAGCGTGAGGTTTTGGTCGAATGATTCTCGTATCGACCACAAGAACCCAAAATGCGACCAATGCAGCAATAGAATACAAACATGGATCTTCCGACCTTCCGCTATCATCCTGATCCGCTCGCGACTGGAGCCATCAAGAAGGAGTCCGGCATATGCGCATGCTGCGGGAAGCACGTCTACTACATGTATGTCGCATCGGCCTACTCAAGCCATGATCTGCGCGGAAAACTATGTCCTTGGTGCATCGCTGACGGGTCGGCCCACGACAAATTCGATGTGGAGTTTTCTGATTCCGCGACACTCTCTGACGAAGGAATCCCCGAACACATCATTGAAGAAGTGGTCGAGCGAACGCCCGGTTTTATCTCGTGGCAACAAGAAGTCTGGCTGTCGCATTGCAACGACGCCTGCGCATTTCACGGGGACGCAACACCCGAGACCGTGCGTAACATGACGCCCGATGAGATGCGTCCATTGTTCGCAGACCACGGAGTTGACGAGGCATGGTTCAGAGAACTGGCGGATCACTATCAGCCAGGTGGTGAACCGGCCATCTACCACTTCAGATGCTTACATTGCGGTATCAACCGGTTCGGAATGGACTATGGATGACTGGCGAAGCCGCCGACGCGGCCATCTGCGTGTTCACCCCAACCTGTGTGGCTCATCCGGAACGAAGGTTGCCAATCCGATGCCATTCCCCGTCGAAACAAAATGGATCACCGAGACCGAAAAGAAGCTCGGCGTACGATTTCCGGCGTCATTTGTTACGGCGATGGCAAAGATGAATGGCGGTTCGGTCAGAACGCCAATCGACACGTTCGAGTTGTTTCCGTTTCTCGATGCGTCAGATCGAAAACGCATCCAACGCACCTGTGGAAGCATTGATCGTGAAACTGCTACTGCAAGGAAGGACTGGTATGGGTTTCCATCCGAGTCTGTCGCCATTGGTGCGAACGGCGGTGGCGACTTGTTGATTCTCCTGCCGATGCAGGATCATCCTGAGAATCTCCAGCACGCGGTATACTGGTGGGATCATGAAACGGCGGAAATTGAATTGGTGGCGGATGACTTTTCCGATCTACCGAAGTCCTAATCAGTAGCAGTGAAATCATTAAAGGATGGAATCGATCCGTGAATCTCGAAGAAGCATTGGCTCAACTCAAAGAATGGTGTGACGAAAGCAGAAGGAATCCGATTCCACTGTTGCCAGAGCGACAAGCCGTCTTCGAATCACGCTCGTTGCATGGCGATGACGAGCTTGCTGAAGTCGAGACCAAACTCGGTTTCTCATTTCCACACAGCTACCGTCGGTTCATGGCAACGGTCGGAGCATGTTCGCTGTTTTCCTGGTCCCCACATGGTGGTGGCCCGCGATTCTATACACCGAGTGAAGTCCTCCAGGTTTCGCAGGGAGCGTCATATACCGATGAAGACGGCAACACCCATCGAATCTGCTTCGTCGGCGAACACCGGCTCATGGGCGATTTCATGGGTTTTCTGATGAGTCGTCCAGTTGAGCAGAACTTCGATGTGTTTTGCCATGAATACCCGTTCGAGGAATACGTCGCCGTTTCGGATGAAATCAACTCGTGGAGAACCTTCGAAAGCTGGGTGATCAAATGTGTCGAGACACGGGGCGAAGAGAGTATTTGACAACAGCGACTGGCCCAATCGGCCGGCGAAACGCGTAGCACCTGAAGGAGGTCGCCATGAGTTGGGATGTAACGATCATGAAGTTCGGCCAATCGTACGGTTCGGTCGAAGAGATTCCCGATGATGCGACCCCGCTTCCGCTTGGTTCAACGACCGATGTTCATGCCTTTGTGACAAGGTTCTTTCCCGGTACCGACTGGTCGGACGCGGCTTGGGGAATCTTCGATTCACCGTTCGGCTCCATTGAATTCAACCTCGGCAAGGACGATCCGGCTGAAAGTATGATGCTCCACGTTCGTGCGTCGAATGAAATCGTCGCTCCGATCATCGCGATGTGCCGTGAAAACGGCTGGAACGCACTCGACTGCAGTACGGGAGAGTTACTTGAGAATTCGGAGAACCCTACCGAAGGCATCGAAGGCTGGCGCGCCTACCGGGACAAAGTGCTCGGTCGCCAATCTGAAGCGTGACCGCACGTCGTACCGTGCGAAATGAGTGACCACTGGCGTTTCTCCATGTATACTCGACAACATGGGACGTCAGATCAGTTTCTACCTCTGTGAAACCATGCGAGAAGCAATCCAGTCCGAGTCGGATCGGATTGGCGCAAAGCTCGTCACGAATTATTCGTCGGACGTGGCATCAATTCAGTTTTCAGAGAACTTCGGAAACGATGACCAGCAGGGACAGTTGTGGACTCAATCACCCGACCCCGCACATTTTGATGCGCTTCGCCGATCAGTAAAGAAGGGCGCCGATTTCGACAGCGAAGCAGGACTATGGGTGAAACGATCCTCGCGGGCTCAATTTGAGCAGTACAAGGCTGCGAAACAGGAAGCATTGGCTAAGCTGGTCACCGCAAACCGAAAGTACGCCCGCGAAGTTCTTGGTGCTCAAATCGAAGAGTCAGACGACAACGTGACCTGAACACCTTGGGTTGTCTCATCCGGTCACCTTCCCGCGCTCCCACGCGAAGGACACCCGTTCCACACGGCTACCCATCCTGTCCTTTCGCGTGAGTACTGGATGCTGCTTGTCCCAGATAAGGGCCTGGGAGAAGTACAGACTATGCTTCTTCAGGAACGGCGGGTAGTTCGCGCAGTTGGCGTAGCCGCCCCAGATGTAGAACCCGCGACCCGGCACCAGCACGCGGGCAATGTTGCCGAACCAGGCGTCCAACAGCCGGTCGAACTCCTCATCGGAAACGAAGTCATTGGCCAGCGGGCGGTCCTTGGCCCGGAGCTTCTTCTGCGTTGGCTTCGACTTCTCCGGATGCCGAGCAACATCCATCGACTGATGGTGTGTGGTACCCTGGAACGACGAAAGGCCGGCGGCGATGGCGTTGTTCGAGCGAGGCTCGACCTTCACGTTGTACGGCGGGTCGGTATTGCAAAGATGGATCGGTTGACCATCCAGTAGCCGTTCGAGGTCCGCCGGTTTGCTGCTGTCGCCGCAGAGCAGACGATGCTCACCGAGAATCCACAGGTCTCCCGGCTTGGTGATCGCCTCGTCCGGTGGTGCGGGAATCTCGTCCGGATCGGTCAGTCCTTCCTGCACGCCGGGATCGAGCAGCTTGGCGAGTTCATCCTGATCGAATCCCAGCAGCCCGAGGGCGAAGTCCATCCCCTGCAGTTCGGAGAGTTCGATCGGCAGCAGTTCCAGGTTCCACTCGGCGATCTCGGCGGTCTTGTTGTCGGCGATGGGGAGCGCCTTGATCTTCTCCGGGGATAGACCGCGAGCGACATGCACCGGCACTTCGGTGAGGCCGAGTTTCCTGGCGGCCTTCAACCGGGTGTGGCCGATGATGATCACGCCTGATTCGTCGACGACGATCGGCTGCCGGAATCCGAACTCCTGAAACGACCGGGCAACGGCCTCAACCGCATCGTCATTGAGACGAGGGTTCTTGTCGTAGGGGATCAGGCTATCGATCGGCCAGGTTTCAACTTGCATCGTGGTTGTCATGTTGGCTCCAGGTGGGAGAGATGGATGGATCAGGAATGGCGATCAAAGAGTAGGGCGTCAGCCCAGGTCAGGTTCAGGTCGTCGATCGAGCCGCTGCCGCAGTGCTCGTGAATCCAGGCGATCCCGCGCTTGGTGATGGCGACCTGTCGAACCCGATCGCGATTCGGTTCGGTCAGTCGGCGAACCAGCCCGGCGCTGGCGAGCCGCTGCGTCCAGCGGGACCAACGGCTGGGATTTTGTGAGGTCGGACGCTGCCTGCTGCCGAATGTGCCAGGCTGAGCAGGTACAGGTTGGTTCGATTGTCTGCCTGGTCACGGACCTTGCGACCGCCGAGGGATGCCAGCAGCGCGAGCGCACCGCAGAACGTGAGTGGCTGATTCGGATAGGGAGCTGTCTCCAGTGTGAAGTCCATCACTTCCGAGATGAATCCCGGCACGCGCAGCAATTCTGTCGGGATGGAACCAGGATCATCCGCGTTGTCGGTTGGCGGTTCTCGTTCCGTTGCGCGTACCGTCGGCACTTTGCCCTTGGCCTGACCAAGCAGCGCGGAGATGTCGACGTCTGTATCGACAGATTGCTCCCGTTCCTGATTCAACAGCCAGGATTCGAGATCATCGACCATTTCACCCTGCTACCGAAGACTGGCAGATCTTCTACGGGCTGGTGGAACAACGGATTGCCAACTTTTGGGAACAGCATGCCGAGAACGATGTCGCTCTCGCGATAATGGACATGCAGCAAACGGAAGTCGATCTCTGGAAGAAACACGGGACAGCTACGGCTGCGTGTTTTATCTCGGCAGAGCGGTTTGAACTCGGCTTCTCAAGCTGCCAGTGCTCCTTGGAAGAACAGGTCGACGAGCCAGTCCGCCAGTTGGGGCGTCAGCTTGGATGGCGAATCATTGAGTCGGGAGAGGACGTTGATGTGCTGGTCCATCAGGCAGCAAAATGCGAGTGTCAGCCCATCAACGGAACTCTGGGGCAATTCGCCTGCGGCGATGCCCTGTGCAATCACGGATTTCACAAGATCGAACCGCTCGCTGCCTAGTCGTTCGAGTTGTTCCGTGACGCCGGGGATGTCTGGGCCGTAGGCCGTCTGAAACATCAGCCGGGGAACGCGCACGTCTGCCGAGCAGTAAGAGAATGATTGCAGCATGATGGAATGCAGCTGTTCCCGACATCCTTGCACCTCAGAGATGCTGCTTTGCAGTTCGCGCAATGAGGCTTCGTATTTGACGGTCAAGAGTTCCAGAAATAGTCCCAATTTGCCCTCGAAGTAGTAATACAGCGTCGGCTGCGTGACTCCCGCGGCATGGATAATGTCGCGTACGCTGGTTGCCGCGTAACCTTTTTCAGCAAAAATCGTCAACGCACAATCCAGCACATGATCTCGCATTTCACTGCTGCGAGAGGCATCGGTCTTGGGTCTCTGTTTACGTTTGAGGTTCTTCGGAGCGGTCATCGTTCGCTCCGAGGCTGCTTCAGATCGTGCCCGAGATTATCCAGAACGACATGGATCAGGTCTTCGGTCTTATCGGAAGTGGCGAGAAAGAAACAGAACAACATTTCGTCCAGCGTTTCATCCCCCCAAGTCACACGCTTCGGCGGAGACGACGGATTGGAAGGATTGTCTTCCGAGTTGTCGAAAACGGCCTCCACCTGGAGTTTCGTGCCAGCCGGAAGTTTGAAGGGGCGTTCGTAGTAATACTCGTCCTGCCAGTTGTAGTTCCAGTCCGGGACATCGACGAGAGTTTTGGTGTCACCAGCAGGGAATGTGGCTGTCACGCGCATTGACTTTCCCAGCAAGTGCATGTGCGGCACAATTCCCACCAGGGTGATCTCTTTGGGCAGCGTGTAGGTCGTTGAGCGACGGTAGTCGGCCTCTCCCGGCGGAATGTCCATTTGATAATTCGCCATCCAGAAACTGCCAACCAGCTTGCCACGTTCCTGAAGGAGTTCTTCAACCGGTTGGTCGACGAAGTAAATACCGATTTCAGACTGATCGGATTCTTCCTTACCTGAGGGGTGATAGTGCACCTGAACCACCAGGTCGCTTCCCTGCTTGAGATACCGCCCCATGCTGTTCGGCAATCGACGTGGAGTGTTACCGACCGACCAACCTCCCAGAGCCCCACTGGGAAGAAATCCTGCGCCACCGAAGTTGCTGTAACCGGGTTCTGGAGTTTCTGCATCGAGTTTGCGAGCTTGGCCTTTGTCATCCAGAAACAACACCGCGTGATGGACAACGCGACGGTTCCCCGCATGAAACTCAATCGCAGCCACCATCTTGTCAGAGTCGATGTCGATCGGTATGACAAAATTCTGAAGCAGGTCCGGGCCGTCCGCCGGAACGGAAAATGGTTCCTGCATCTTGACCACCAGATCGGGCTTGCCAAGCAGCCAGCCCTCGGCAAACTTTGGAGCAGGGGGAAGATTTGCCGTGTCCCCTTCAGGACAGCCTGCCTCAACCCATGATTTGAGAATGATCAGCTCATGATCGGTCAGCCAGCGTTCTCCCACAAACTTTGGCTGAGCACCTGGCTTCGGCATCCAGGGTGGCATGATGCGTCGTTGAGTGACTTCAACGAGCATTTCGGAATGCCGCACGACCTCCTTGTAGTTGGTCAGGGAAAATGGAGCCACCTGGCCATCTCGGTGACAGTTCTGGCAGCGAGTTTGAATGATCGGAGCCACGTCACGCGTGAAGGTGATTTCTGCGGAGGCGGATGCCTCCGCCCGTTTAGGGAAAAAGCAGCCCACAGGTTTCACATAGGCAGGGTTGATTGCCTTGCCCTCGGCCAAAGCGGAAATCGCGTCACGAAGAAATTTGTTCTCGGCGTTGAGTCGACGCCGGCCAATCGATTCGTACGCGTTGTCGATCGCGCCACGATAGGCAAGCTTACCAGTGGCATCCAAAACGAATGCCTCAGGCACATGAGTCGGTTCCAGGACTTCAGCCAGCATCCCCGAGGCATCGAACAGGATCGGAAATACGGTTTTGTAGGAAGTAAAGTACTCGACAGCCTCTGCACGCGTGACATCGGTCGCGGAGACAACTCCGAACAACTGGATGTTGTCGGGCAGGTCTTTGGAAAGGCGATTCAATTCCTGGGTGTAGGAACTCGAGATCGGACAGAAGGTCGAAAGAAATATGAAGACCCGGTGGCGACGCTGATCATTCTGACTCAGAGTATGGAGCCGACCATTCAGGTCCGTGAGATCGAATGAAATCTGAATCCGAGAAGTCTCACCCTCGTCCGCATTGACGAAATCACCGAATGCAAAAGTCGTGAGAAGCACCAGGAGCAAACTGATCCGTCGCATGAAATTCTCCAGCTGGCCACGTGTAAAGTCTCATGTAGAACAATAACCTAACGATCGTTATACTGACGTCCGGGCAATGCGGTTTCAAGTTTCCTGGCAGTTTTCAGAAACTTGTAGGAAACACAACATGAACACGCGACCACAGGAGGCAAACGGACCAGCGGTCCTCTCGTGCGATCAAGATGGCGGAAGTTGGTCTGAGAGAAATCTTTGGACTGGTGTGATAAACTTGTGATTGCGTCCAAGTACACCCCTGACTCATTGAGATTACGGGGAGCCCCCCCTGAAGTCACATCGGGAAACTGACTTGAGGCCCTTCCAAGCGGAGAAAGAGCTGGAATAAAGCGATATGATCTTGTCGAGAAACTTGCCCAGACAGAGAGAGTATCTGTGAGTCGTGGTCGCCGTGCTTGCATTGTGTGCCCCGACTGTTACCACCCGGAGGGTGCAATATCCGTGTCATCTTGTTACGGTCAGAATCTCAGAAATCATTGGAATTTACAGGGAATCAGAGTTTTTGTACCCCGCTGAAAGGCGGACAAACTACCGCCTCATTCTGAGCCTGACCACGCCTGTGGAAATCGCTTTTCAGGCCGCCATTGATCTCATGCTTCGCCTGCGGAATGCCCCGCACAGACCGCCCAGATTGAATCGCATCTGGCGCGCGATCTGGGCGCTGGCTTGACGCCAAATGCCCCGGCAGTCCGGCAAATCAAAGGATGTTCTCGCGTTAACCGAGATGCGACAGAGAGTCGAACTCTGATCCTCTGGTCAATGATCAGGCCGAGGCGCTCGCGGCGCTGCCGGGCGTTCCGCGTCCTGATGCACCGGTTTCTGATGGCACCAAAGAACCGGAGCGCCATGATGCTGGCCCGAAAAAGGTGCCCACTATGGTGCCGAGAGGTGCCGACTGCGTCCTTATTGCGGCACAGGGTGCCGCCAGTGGTACCAAACGCCTCGCATCGGACGCGTATCAGTCTGCACCAGATTGCACCGAAAACCCGGAAAACGAAAACGCCGGAACTCCCGACCAGGTCGGACGTTACGGCGTCAATTCGCATCATAGTCAAGCGGAGAGGGGGGGATTCGAACCCCCGGTACCGTTACCGGTACACCGGTTTTCGAGACCGGCACATTCGGCCGCTCTGTCACCTCTCCCGATGGTTTTCTAGCATGATAGTTGCATTTCGTCGGCGGTAAAGTCAACCGCTGGGGCAGGGTTTTGCGTGAGAAATGCGAAAGGTGGTCCATCGGCGGTCTGGAATTGCCAGAAAAGGAGTCCCGTGCGGGTCTTAGGAGTTTTATCCGTCGTCATCCGCAAGACTGTTTTTCGAGGGGGATTGGTACCTGGAAAATTTTCCACCTGCCTGTTGGTATTAGGGGGCGTCCGGGGTGGTGGCAGGTGGTTCGTAGCGGTAGTCCGGGTGTTCGGTCTGCCAGCGTTTCCAGAAGTCACTGGGGCTGGTTTTCCGCCACATGGCGAGGGCGTTGCCGACGTGGCTGAAGAAGGTATAGCGTGCGAGGATTCCCGCGTGGGATTGCTGTTTGGTGGTCTTGATGATCCAATCAGCAGCCTTTTCGATGTGTGCCTGTGGTGGATGCAGTTCGGGGGGTGCGATGGCGAGCCATTCCAGGTGGTGCCCGGTGGCGATGACGATATCCTTGAGTTCGTCCTTGCGGGGATTGATCAAGGCTTGTGCGCCGGCATCCCAGTTGGAGGGCCAGTGTCCGTCTTCGAATTGGGAGTCGGAGATCAAATCACGGACCAGTTCGAGATGGGCATAAACGCGGTCGGCCATTTCGTCGCCGAGGATGTCGAATTCCTGGTCGAGCCGCCACAGGAGCATCAGGGAATAAACGCGATGCGTGCCGCTGCAAACCCCTAATTCGAGATGCCCGCGAATCAATCGCTGTGCGAGGAGATCGAACGAGAGTTCGCGACCATCGGCAGCACGCCAGTTTTTGGCGGGGGGGAGCCACAGGCCAAAGGCCAGAGCCGACCATTCCGTTTCCCGTTCATCGAGCCGGAAATCGCGCAGGGCTTCGCGCAGGACATCTTCCAGAGTCAACACTCGTTGACTTGGCAGAAACACGGTGGAGTCGAGCCGGGCGCCGGCCTCGGTAACGCTGGCGAGCATATGATCGTGATGGACGGAGGCGCTGCGGTAGCGTCCCCAGTTGACGCCCACGCCGGTGCCGCGGTCTTCCAGGAGTGGGGTATCCTTATCGGTCCAGGAGAGCAGATAGGTGCCGTGATCGAGCAGAAAATCGAGCATTTCCTGTCCGGAGAGGATGGCGGGGTCGTGGAATTCCGCCTGGACGGACCAGGCGCGAATGGCGTGTTCCACCAGGTTGGGTCGCAATTCCTTGCGTGGGAATTCGGGTCGAATCTGCCAGAGGACGGCGGCCAGATCTTCATCGGAGACCATCTCGGGGCGATCGAACAGCGGCGCGACGCGAAGCGGTTCGACACGCGTGAGTGTCAGCTGGGGGACCTGTTGGCGTCCAGTGATTTCCTGCTTGATGTCCTGTCGCGTGTCGGGCGTGGCGAACCCATAGGCCAGCAGGTAGGAACCGATCAAGGCCACCTGAATGAACCAGAAGACGAAACCGCGCATGTCCAGGAACTTTCCGTAATAACAACAAATCGGGAGTAGTCGAGTCCGCGTTGTCGGAGCCCGCTCAGTAATTCGGGTAAGGTTCCTTGCGGAGGAAGATCGCCCCGAGGGAATCGTCGTAGTCGAGTTGCCATTCGGCATTCTGCTTGAGAACTTCGATCAACCTTCCCCGATAGTGGTAATCCGCAATGATGGTGTTAATGCCATATCGAGCCAGTTTGTCCTCCCAACCGGCGCCTCCCTGGGTCATCACGAAGTAGTCGTCCCAGATTTCTTGCGGGAGGAGATGGGCATGGGAATTAGTATACAGTTGAATTCCGGGTGGACCAGCCCATAACAGGTAGTCGCCCCATTCGTAGGTATTCAGCACCAGTCCTTGTGGAGGATGTTTCCCCAGGTAGGTTGCGAGATCGACGGGCGTGTGCCGGGAGACATTCCGCTTGAAGAGACGCGTGAATTCCGCATCCTCCCGGGGATAGCCGTGCAGCAGGGTAGCGCCGAAGGGAGTGTAGGAAAAGAAGATCCAGATCAATCCAATCGTCAATACGGTATTCAATCCCGAACGTCCCGGCAGCAATTCGGGTTCATTGTCGGTTTCGATTTCCGCGATATTCCGCCGATGCCTGCGTTGTCTCTGTGCGAAGATTGAACTGGCATGCAACACAAAAAACCAGGCTGCCAGGGGGGACCACCAGACCATCATCCGCACCGACCACAGCGAGACCAACCCCATGCCCCAGAGGAGCAGGGGTTCGGCAAGGGAGACCCGGCGCGGCGACAACCGATACACCGACATCAGCAGGAGCGTGGCCACGGCGAATCCCATGCCATGAGCCATCCGCAGCGTGACGGGTTCCCATTCGACGAGTTGCCGCAGATTCGGATCTCGCGAGATGGACTGTATTGCCGCGAAAATTCCCAGTCCATAGGGGTTGATGAGCACGGCGATCAAGGCGAGTTCCGTCAACAGGAGCAGTTGGCGGGCCCGGGCATCCTGGCAGGCGCGGGCAAAGCTCCCGGTTCTCAGCCAGACATCGCCCGCACGCCCCAGCAGGAGCAGGCCCAGCAGGCCAATCCCCATGGGGAAAGAGCCATGCAGATTGGCCCAGGCCACGAACAGCAGCGGCACGATCACCCAGATCCAGCGAGTCCACTGCCGGGCAGACACCAATGATAGCAGGACCACATAGCAGGCCAGACCCGCCAGTTGCGGTCGGATAATGGCCAGTGATTTCCAGGCCACGCACATAAAAATAGCGAGTCCCAGCAGGCACAGACCAGCGGAGTCGGTACGCTCCCGGAAGCGGATCAGCAATGCAAGCACGCAGGTCATCAGCAGCAATGCAAACAGGAATCGCATTGCCGTGACTCCTTTCCAGGAGTAAAAGCCGTAGGCCAGCACCTGGGATAACCAGGCGGTATCGCGGAACGGCACCCCTCCCGCCAGAGGGAGTACGGGTTCCGTTTCGGGGATGGCCCGTTGTTCGACAATCAGCTTTCCGTAAAACAAGTGTCCCCAGAGATCCGTGTGCCACAACGGCTGATAGCTCAAAAACATCCACAGGATGCCCAGAATCACCGTCCAGAGGACCGTCTGCCGACCTAATCGTGCCCATTCGGGGACGCGGTCTTCAAGCTGCGAGGCATCGGGCCGGTTCCCCTTAGACTCGGAGGCGTTCTCCGAGGTGGGCAATTCTGGCGATTCTACGGGTTCGGCGGAATTCACGGATTTGACTTTCCCTTGCGGGATTTTGGGATCCGTTCGGGTTCAGCAATCCCCGGGAGAACCGAACGGGAGGAATACTCGAGACAGTCATAACACGCAGGGGAGGTGAAAAATTGCCTCAACGATGCAATTTTTCACCATGCGATCAAACTTACGTCTGAAACAGGGGAAATACAAATGCGGAATCGGAAAAATGGGTGGTAATCGGCATGGTCGGGTCACGGGATAGGGCGTTTGTGTCGATTTCGCGACAGCGGGGGCTGTCTTCTTCTGGCGGGCAATCCGTAAAATGGAGATGAGTTCCTGTCCCTGATCGCGTATCATGGAAGGGTATTCCCAATCGAGAGATCGTATCCGTCCGCAGAGACCCCTAGGAAGCAGCCATGCGTTTTGGTGATCCCCCCACACCCGCGCCCTATTTGAATGCCAAGGATCAACGACGGCTCCTGGGGCTGGTGCTCACGCTTTCCTTCGTGGTGTTGGCCGTCACGTGGGCAGCTCGTCCCGAATCGTGGTACTGGTTAATTCCACCGGATAATGAAACGGCCACGAATGGCCCTGCTCCCGTTCCGTCCGCCGAATCGGGCAGTCTGGAACCGAGGATCGTATCGGGAGAGGAAAGGGACGGCACTCCCCCCGCGTTTGATTCGCCTGGGGCGCGGGAGACGGACAAGGAATCTGTCGGCAGGAGGTCGACGCTTCCCGATCCCGATGCAAGTCGACGCGTGCCGAGGGAATGGATCGAGAAAGTGGATGACAACACGCTGGGCATTCGCGCGGAGGAGGCCAGTGGGTACTACCGGATACTGGCACATGTGAGTCGTCTCGACGAGGAGTTCCTGCGGAAGCAGTCCCGCCGGGATGTCCTGCATGTGAATTTGATCCGCGATCCGGAGATGTATCGGGGATTGCCGGTGTTCATTCATGGGACTGCGCGGCGGATTATGCCGATCGACGTGAACGAGAACGAGTTCGGCATCGAGGAAGCGTACGAAGTGTGGTTGATGACCGCCGATTCGGGGAATGATCCGTGGCGGGTGGTGACAACGCATCTCGACCCCCGGTTGCCGCTGGGAGAGAATGTCGCGGTTTCGGTTGAATTGACGGGTTACTTTTTCAAGCAATACAGCTATGCCTCCCAGGGCGGGATGCACGTGGCGCCGCTCTTGCTGGCCTCGCTGGTGGAGCCGAGGATTGCCCGGGAACTTCCCCCCTCGGGAACCGGATTGGAGCCGTACATTCTGCTGCTGGCGGGGGTGGTCGGTTTCGGCACGCTCTTTTCGGTGTTCCTCTACACGCGGGGCGATCGACGTTTCAAGCAACAGATGATGCAACAGTTTCCCATACAGGACGAAGCGGCATGCGAACTGCTGGAAAAACTGCCAGAGCAAAAGTCGGAATCGAGCCTGTTCCAGCCGTGACACTCGGCGTATGCAGTTCTACCTCGGATAACCCGCCCGGGTCAATAATCCAGGATTGCTGGCTTCGGCGAACTAGCCGCGCCCGTCAGGAAGCGGGCCTGGCGGGCGCGACATCCTGCAACACTCTCTCCCGCCACGGAGTCCACACGCGTTGAGCACTACACGTGGAATGCCGCTCTACCCTGGCCCGCTTCCTCACGGTCGCGGCTGGTAATCCCGACCTACGGGGGGCTTCGCAAAATCCGCCATGCATGCTCCTTCCACACGGAGAATAACGCTTCACAAAAAAACTCAAGACGAGATTAAATCAACACGCCGTGACGGGCACGGCTCGTAACCCCTTTACGATGCAAATACCGGGACATGTCCTCGGCATGGCAGCCAATACCGAACGCGCCAGCGTCGGATAATGGCAGACGGATCCCCAGGATGCACGGGGAGTTTGAGGTTCTCGGGCTTCTGCGATACAGTATCGGAAGCCAGCCCTGTCAGGACCGCAAGCGCTCTCTTCGGCCCGAAGTCCGTTCACCTGTCGAATGAATGTAAAGGTGAGTGTCCACGTGACCGTTGATTCACAAACGTCCTTTACCGCCGAGCATCGCCGCCTGCTGGAAGACAGTCTCCGGGAGCAGAACTGGAAGCGCTGGGGGCCATATCTTTCGGAGCGTCAGTGGGGGACGGTCCGCGAGGATTACTCCCGGGATGGGGAATCGTGGCATTTCTTCACGCACGAACAGTCGCGGAGCCGGGCCTATCGCTGGGGAGAGGACGGCCTGCTGGGAATTACGGATCGCCAATGTCGGCTCTGCTTCGGGCTGGCGCTGTGGAATGGCCAGGATTCCATCTTGAAGGAGCGTCTCTTCGGACTGACAGGACCGGAGGGGAATCACGGCGAGGATGTCAAGGAGTGTTATTATTATCTCGATTCGACCCCCACGCATTCCTACATGCGGGCCTTGTACAAGTATCCACAGGCCCCCTTCCCCTACGAGCAACTGGTCCGGGTAAACGGGGGCCGCTCGCGGCAGGAACCGGAATATGAATTGATCGACACTGGCATTTTCGACGAAAACCGCTATTTCGATGTGTTCATCGTATATGCCAAGGCCTCCCCCAACGATATCCTGATCCAGATCACCATCGAGAATCGCGGGCCGGAACCTGCCCGATTGCATCTGCTGCCCACGTTGTGGTTGCGAAATACCTGGAGCTGGCAGCCGCCCGATCAACTCACCCCCCGTCCCGCAATCTGGTTGCAGGCGGGAGAACTGGTGGCCCATCTGCCCGACCTGGATACATACCAGTTGGCGGCTGGAAACAACCCCGCGGGTCAACCCCCGACCTGGCTCTTCACGGAAAATGAAACGCACGAGGCACGGCTGTTTGGCAAGCCGGCGCCGGCCCGGGGCGCGAAGGATGCCTTCCACGACTATGTCATTCACGGGGATGCCGACGCGATCAATCCGCGACCCCACGGGACCAAGGCCGCCGCCTATTACGTGCTGGACATACCTGCCGCCGGCTCGGCGGTGATTCCACTTCGGTTGACAGCGCAGGGGGAACTGGGGAATGAATCCGTGGAATCCCGCCTGGGCGCGGACTTCGCGGACGTACTGGAGCAGCGGCGGCGCGAGGCGGATGAATTTTCCGAGAGCGTCATTCCCGCGGGAGTCTCGGGAGAAGAACGGGAACTGATGCGGCAAGCCCATGCGGGGCTGTTGTGGTCGAAGCAGTTTTATCATTACGTTGTCGAGGACTGGCTGGCGGGAGAATCGCTGGCGGAAATGCCCGCGCGCCCCGGCGGGCGCAACAGTGAATGGCCGCACCTCCACAACCGCGATATCATTTCCATGCCCGATAAGTGGGAGTATCCCTGGTACGCGGCCTGGGATCTGGCTTTTCACATGATCCCCTTTACCCGGCTCGACCCGCAATTCGCCAGGGATCAACTCCTGCTCTTCCTGCGGGAATGGTACATGCATCCCAACGGGCAACTGCCTGCGTATGAATGG
The DNA here is from genome assembly GCA_014584345.1 of Planctomycetota bacterium. Lineage (GTDB taxonomy): Bacteria > Planctomycetota > Planctomycetia > Planctomycetales > Planctomycetaceae > Rubinisphaera. The sequence continues at coordinate 240,353 of JACTNB010000013.1, read as the reverse complement.
GCCCTGGGCGATGTCAATCCCCCCGTGCATGCCTGGGCCTGTTGGCGGTTTTATCAGATGACGGCCAGCAGTTCGACGGGCGGGGATCGGCAATTCCTGGCACGGGCGTTTCAAAAAATGCTGCTGAACTTCACCTGGTGGGTGAATCGCAAGGACATTCGCGGAAAGAATATCTTCGCGGGAGGCTTCCTGGGGTTGGATAACATCGGAATTTTCGATCGCTCCAAGCCCCTGCCGACCGGGGGACATCTTGAACAGGCCGATGGTACCGCCTGGGTCGCCTATTTCTGTTCCAGCATGTTGTCGATGGCCTTCGAGTTGGCCGCGAAAAATCCCGTGTACGAGGATATGGCCTCCAAGTTCTTCGAGCATTACCTGCATGTCGCGGAAGCGATGAACACGCTGGATGGCAAAGGCCTGTGGGACGAGGAAGACGGCTTCTATTACGATCATCTGCATCACGAGGGGCGTTCGATACCGTTGCGGATTCGCTCGCTGGTGGGAATTATCCCTTTGTTTACGGTCGATGTGCTGTTCGACAAGGTCATCAATAAACTTCCCGATTTTCGCAAGCGGATGGACTGGTTTCTGAACAACCGGAATCTATCGCGGCATATGTCTTGCATGCAACGGGAACTGGCGGGGGGTAGTGGCATGCGGCTGCTGGCGATTCCCTCGGAGGAACGTCTACTGCGAATGATGAAGTACGTACTCGACGAACAGGAATTCCTGTCCCCCTATGGGATTCGTTCGCTGTCGAAGGTGCACGAACAGCAACCGTTCGAATTTCCTTGCGGCGGTGAAAAACTGGTGGTGCGTTATTTGCCGGGCGAGTCGGATTCGTACATGTTCGGGGGGAATTCCAACTGGCGGGGGCCCATCTGGTTTCCGATGAATTACCTGCTGATCGAGGCGTTTCGCCGTTACCATCAATTTTATGGCGAGACACTCAAGGTGGAATGCCCGACTGGTTCGGGCCGAATGCTGACATTCGGGGAAGTGGCCAGCGAGATCGAACACCGGTTGCTCAAACTGTTTCTCCGGGATGAACACGGGGCGCGACCGCATCATGGACGCGACCCCCGCTACGTGAAGGATCCCCACTGGAACAAGTTATTCCTGTTTCATGAATATTTTCATGCGGAAACCGGGCAGGGGCTGGGAGCCTCGCATCAAACAGGCTGGACTGCCCTGATTGCCTCCCTGCTGGCCGATGCCCATGGCGCGGGACACTGCCCTTCCACGGGTGTGATCGTCTGAGCCTCTATACAGAAGACTTCCAGAACGGAACCGTAGCGGGAGCGGTTCCCGCAAGAGAACGTAAATCTGGCGGGACTCCTCTTTTCAAAGTCGGATGAGAGACTTAATATCCCGCAAATGCACTCGGGCATACCGAGCCTGTCTGCTGGTCTTATCTGCATGATTGTATGAACATGATGTCCTACTGGAATCGCCTGGTCCTGCTCTGGATGCTGGCGACCGTCTTGCATCTTCCGATGCCCGTCGTCGACCACGACGCTCCGCAGTCAGCCACGGCGGATCATTCGAGAGTCGAGACCGCCTGGCCGATTCCCGGCTTGTGGGGTTGGCTTGGCATCGATATCGACTACATCCTCGTCGGCTGTTCGGTGCCGGACGACTTCGACGACGGGCCTGTCGATACAATTCCTTCCCAAGATGTCAAGTTGCTGGGAGCCTTTCCGCTGTTCGTCAAGGGGGAGATCCCTGTGTCGCTCGGGCTGTGTCCCCTGCTCGACATCGACGTTCTGGCGGGTGAAGCAGACGCGGGAACGAACGCGACTCCCCTGTTGACAAGTCTTCCCTCCAGGGAAAAACGAACCGGAGGCAGCCACCCCCGAGTGCTGCGCTGTTAGGAAGGCAAGCCGGTATTCCCATGTTGCCCCGGAATTCCGGTTGGCAATATTCCCCGACTTGTCATTCTAGTAACGAAGTACACCCATGCGAATTCATCCCAGCGCGTGCATTCACGCCGATGCCAGAATTCATGATTCCGTAACCATAGGTCCGTTTGCAGTCGTCGAAGCCGGCGTGGAAATCGGCCCCGAGACCCATCTTGCCGCCTCCGTCATCGTGATGGGGCATACGAAAATCGGCTCGCACTGCCAGCTCCATTCCCATGCGGTCGTGGGGGATGTGCCACAGGATCGTGCCTTTCATCAGGACGAGAGCACCTGCGAGATCGGCGATCACTGCATTCTCCGCGAAGGGGTCACGGTCCATCGAGCCACCGGCAATGGCACGCGGACAAGCGTGGGGAATCGCTGCTTTCTCATGACGAACAGCCACGTGGCCCATAATTGCATCCTGGAAGACGATGTCACCCTGGTTAGCGGCGCGCTACTGGGGGGACATGTGCACGTTGGAAAGCGGGCCATCATTTCCGGGAACGCCGCCGTGCATCAGTTTGTGCGTATCGGGGAATTTGCCATCGTGGGGGGGCTATCCAAAATCGTTCAGGATGTCCCCCCTTACCTGATGACCGATCAGGCCGGTGGAATCGTGGGACTGAACGTGGTGGGACTGGTCCGCGCGGGAGTCCCCTCGGAAATCCGCGGGGAGCTCAAACAACTCTACCGCCTGATGTACCGCTCCCAGCTTTCTCGACGCGAGGCTCTCGAAAAAATGCAGGACTGCGCCATCAGCGAACAGGGCAAACTGTTTCTCGAATTCGTGGCCAGTGATTCCACGCGCGGGTTTCGCAAGGGAAAGCAGGGAAATACTTCCGGAAACGGCGCTGCGGGCGAGAACGGGTCTGCCGACAAGAACACCCCCCGCGATTCGGTGGCACAAGAATAACCCGCACCCCCCTCGGGACTCGGTGGCAGCCCAATCGTCATTACTCTGCCAGCAGGCCACTCCGCCTGGAGTTTCCGACGCTGGCGCGTGCGGCTCTGTCCGAAACATGCCCTTCGGGAAGGCGGTTTGCAAAAACGAAAAACTCCTGCCGACGATCGACAGGAGTTTTTCGTTCAGAGTCGGGAATCGTCGTCCCAAGGGGCGGATTCCTCGTTGCGGCAGGTTTATTTCATGAAAAAGTCACTGGGACCCTTGTGTGTGTAATACGGATAGGTGACCACGCCCCCCGGTTGATTAGGTGCGGGATACACCGGACAATTCGGGGCTTTGTACCGATACGTATGATAGTGGTACTGACCCGCGTGCCGCCTGCCACCATGGTCCCAGCACAGTTCCTGATGATTCGGAGGGCAATTCCCGAAACCGGCGTTGTAAGGGACCGGGCAGGGTTGACCATCGAAGTTGCCCCAGCGTTGATAGGGATTGTAACCTCCTGCGTATCCGAGATTTCCGCCCGGTGCATAGGTGGCAGGTCCCACGGGCGTTTTATATCCGTGTTTGCTCACCTCGTAGGGGTGCAGGTTGTTTTTGATGACCCCTTTGACTTCACCGTGCAGGGGTAAGTCGGCCGGTCGTTCGCCGCCGATCTGTTCAATTTCGGAATTGCTGGCTTTCCAGCCCTGTTCTTCATGTATCAGGAGCTGCGCCGCTTCGGGACTTTGCCCACGAATTACACTCGTGGGGAGCGATGCACATCCCGTGCAGACACTCGCCAGCAGCCCCGTCGCAACGATGGACTTCCATGAACTCAATAACATTCCCAATTCCCCCTCGGTCGTTCTCGGTCAGGCCGAGTGTGCTGTTCACTACACGATGTCCCGCAGGTCACCCGGCCCCGGCCCAGTGGACCGGAAACACTCAGGTAACACGTTATGCCCGCTTAAATACGATCTGGCGAGGCAGGAAATCCCGCGCTTCCGAGTCGAATTCATCGTGGACCTGATCGGTATATCGGCTAAAATGATTTCCGAACCATGGAGAATCCCTGCAATTGTTTCGAACAGATCTATTTGAATATCAGTACCCTGTTGCAGAAGTTCTCCAGTTTTCTTAAATTGACAGCCAGACAGTCAAGCTGGGGCCATCGCAACGCTTGAAGGCGATTTGAGGGATGCAAAGGAGTGTAAGGACGTGTTTATTGCTGCCACGACGGGTTGTTATTCCGATCTGACATTTGAACTGGCCTGTCAGCAAATTGCTGATCTTGAATACGACGCCATCGAATTGTCGCTCCACGCAGACGGGCATCTTTCCCCCGAGACCGTGTCTGCCGACCCGGAAGCGGCGGTGCTCCGCTGCCGCGATGCGACACGGCTCTCCCTGTGTGCGATTCACGTCGTCTCCGAACTCGACCGGGCTCATTTTCCAGGTCTGTTCAAGTTTGCCAAGCTACTGAAGGTGACCCAGGTCACCATACCCGCGCTGGAACTGGGAACCCCGTTCAACGACGAGACGGATCGACTGAAGTACCTGGTCAACCTGGCCACGCAGGATGGCATCCGCCTGTCCCTGAAAACCGAAGTGGGCCGACTGACGGAAGATCCGCATACGGCGGTCGAATTGTGCCGCACCGTGAAAGGACTCGGCTTGACCCTGGACCCCAGCCACTACACCCTGGGCCCCTACCGGGGTCAGAATTATGACATGGTCTTCGACTTCACCACGCATGTTCACTTTCGCGATTCCACGGCCGATCAATTGCAGGTTCCCGTGGGACTGGGAGAAATCGACTACAGCCGGATCATCTCGCAATTAAAACGCCTCGATTATCGTCGGGCCTTTTCCGTGGATTTAATCTCCACGGAAATCCCCGCCGAAACCCGCGGCCTGGAAATGCGCAAATTGAGGATGCTGCTGGAATCGCTGCTGTAAACCGCAGTCCTCCCCGTAATACCTCCCCGCAGTGTTCTACCCGAACACTCAGGCAGCCTACTTGTGCCTGATTTGCCCATTTCATCGATACTCCAGCAGAGAAACACCCTTTGCGGGTGGCGGCTCCAGTTGTCAATTTCCGGAAATTCGCTTAAATTACACGCGGACGCGGAACACGCTTCCTCCAGAACGTTCCGTTCCGGACAAGTCCAGGCTTTTTGCCGCCATAGCTCAGTTGGTAGAGCGACGCATTCGTAATGCGTAGGTCGGGAGTTCGAGTCTCCCTGGCGGCTTTTTGTCTGGAATACATTCGCTGCTTATATAAACCTGCCCCCGCTTACTCCTGCCAGTCGGGCAGGGTGAGGCGGAGGGTGTTGTCTTCGTCGAGTCCGGTGCGGATTTGCTCGACGGTGCTTGCAGCTTGCGGGATGTCGCGGAGGAGCGTATGGGCCAGCAGGCCGGCACCGAGGGGGAGTCCCAGGCCAGTCGCCAGCAGGCCCGCCCCGAGCAGGGCTTTCGACCATTCCGCCTTCTGCTGCGTGATCTGAATATGCTGGTCGCCGATGTGCATGTCCTCGTCCTTTGCCTCCGGGACGGGCGTTCCCATCAGGTATCGCCGCGTCTGGCGGGTCAGCGACTCCACGTTGTCAAAGCGAAGGCGATCCTGCCTCAACCCTTCCGCTTCCCGGCCAATCTTCACCCGCCACCAGTTCCGTGCCAGTTTCTCCTTCCAGTTCAGTTCCGTCATTCGGGTAGTTCCTCGCTAAAAAGGATCGGAGCGTTCCCTGCTGGAACGCTCGATCCAGCGCCGCGTTGTCGGCGATGAACTGGTCGTAGAACTGCGTGTTCCGCCGGATCAGTTCCGCCAGGGGATCGTTCCTCATGCGGTCGGCTTTCCGGCCATCGATTCCCGGCTGGCCACTTCCCGCACGCCCACCGCCTCGTCGATGGTCACCATCCGCTTGTTTTCGAGGTAATCGTAGTCCATGGCCTTCTGCACCGTCACAAAGTTGTTCTGGGCAATCGTGCCGCTCTGCACCAGTTGCGTGAGCATCTGGTTGGCAACATTCGGCGACAAATCCGCAATTTCTCCAGCCATCGTCTTCTCCTTCAAGGTTCGCAGTTCCCCGGTGTTGACCGCGCTCGGGTCAAACGACACCGGAATGACTAAGGGTTCAATCGGTTCTGGCATGCTCGGGTTTCCTGATCACGATTTCGCTGCCAAGCACAAGGGGCTGATGGGGTTCCAACACCCGTTCCTTCACCACCACGCCATCGTGAGTAAGAATCACGCGGCGGGCCTTCAGTGGCGCGAGCAACTCTACCTCCCGCTGCAGCGCCGCGACCTGTTTCGCCAGTTCCTCCCACTGCCGCCGGTCGGCCTCGTCCTTGACCGGGGACAGCCGCTGTTGTGACAGCGCATCGATTTGGGCCTGCACTCGCTGCAAGGCTTCATTTACGTTCTGTTCGAGATGTCGCATCCGTTCCGGGCAATTGCAGGCAAGGGCAGGGGAGGAAGGGGCGGCGACCGGTGGAGGGGAATTGACAGCTCCCGCCTCCGGAGTCGAGGCCCGGCTGGCAGGCAGGTAACCCCAGTGGAGCAGGCGCGCCCGGATTTCCGTCGAACAGACTGCCCGCCCCAGCGGCTGCGGGCCCGCGTGGTATTTCGCACTGTGTAGCGCCACCAGTTGCCCATCCCCGGAAAAATATCCTCCTCCGGAGTTCCCCTGTACCGTGACGGCTGGCACAACTTCGTACCACCGCGCCGTCTTGCGCAGGCGTGTGGCTCTCCCGCCGTATTGCCAGGAAACAATCCGTTCCCCCGCGATCACGGGATCGTAGCCACGAAATTCCACCGACTCGTTTTCGCGAAGCGACTCGGCGGACAGGCTGGCCACGGGAAGTCCCGAAAAATTTCCCGGAGCAAAGACCACCGCAAAATCGAGTTCCTGATCAAGCTGGAGTTCCGTCCGCGTTTGAGCAATGCGGGCAGGATAGTTGTTCCCCTGCACAATCAACGCCAGGCTATCGATGCGCTGGTCGCGGGAGGAGACATTGTGCCCGGCGGTCAAGACCCAGAGTCCCTCCACGCTGGCCGCGAAAATCACTCCATTCCCCTCGCCTTGCACAAGCTGGCAGGCGCTGCCGCGACATTCATAACCCCGCGTGACAATTCGCACCACGGGTTCGTGCTGTCCCCAAGCCCGCTCCGCCGGGAGGCAGGCCAGGCCTGCCAACAGCCAGCCCAGATAGTTCCATTCCGGTCTCATGCGTGTGTAATCCTCTCGAGAATGGCGCGATGAATTTCGCCGCAGTTATCGATGGTTTGATGTGTTCGGCAGGGTTGCAGACCGTCCCGCGAATTGCCGGGGAGAATGCTCTGACATTCCGGTGTCTCGGCAATCAGTTCGTGCCCCTGGGGACGATTCCGGTTCTGCCGCCAGTACCATGTGCTTTGCACATTCCAGGGGACTACGATCCGCGGAGCCCAGGGATTCCACCGGGAGAACAGCGACCGCAAGGGGAGGGGGAACCAGGGGCGATACACGCCGTCGATGGCAAACAGCATTTCCACTTTCAGGCCGTATTGCTGCAGGGCCCGCGCCAAACGCAGCGCCCCCACGCCGACACCCCAGGAATACGCCACAATGGCAATCCGCACTCCCTCCGCGTCGCGATAGTTATTGATCCGCGCGGCCAGAATGCGAAAGTCGTCGTTCCAGGAACAGAGCCAAACAGCGGCGGCGGGCCCTGCCACCGCGGCATGCACGCCGCGCCACAACAAGTCCAGCCCCGTGGTGGGTCGACCATGTTGTTGGCGAAAGCCGGTGATCAGGACGATGTGTCGCGTTATGGGTTGGGCAGGCATCCGCAAGACTCGCAACCAGGAGACAGGTTCCAGCCGATCGCATCGGCTCGTACAACCTATCTGCCAGCGGTGCGCGTGTTCCCTGGGTTGCGGAGACGGAAAAGTACACAGGCTTCCGCGCCCGGGCAAAGGTCAGCCCTCCCGCTTGCCCCGTTTGGGAACGCTGACATGCACGCGATAGTTGGATTCTCCGACCACGGCATTCAGTTCCTCGCGGAGGCGGGCCGAGACCGAAACCGTGAGGGACGGTGCCGAGAGCGTGTAGCGGTGATGATACTCGGGGTTCTGCTCGTCGAGAGTTTCGATCACGATGATGACGTTGGTCTGGCCGGGAAAGCGGTCGAGAATCTGACGGACTTTTTTCATGTCCGCTTCGGTGTGGTAGCCATGGCGGAACTTGAGGGCCAGATGCTGCGTCATCTGTTTCTGGGCGGCTTCGACGGTCATCAGTTTGTTGACGATGATGTTTGGTTCCCGTCCGCGGCGATCGACGCGGCCCTGGATGATGCAGATTTCCTCGGGGACAACCATCTCCTGGTAGCGTGCGAAATCGTCGGGCCAGAGGATGCAGCGGACGACGCCATGCGGATCCTCGAGATCGAAATTGACGTATTTGCTGTTCCCGTTCCGCGAGGGATTTTTGGTGGTGGCCCGCTTGATGGCGGAGATCATGCCTCCCATCAGTACTTCGGTCTGATCGTCGGTATCGGCCAGGTCTCGCGTGGTATGCGAGACGAGGGGCGTGATTTCGTCTGCAAATTCGGTGAGGGGATGCGAGGTGAGATAGAAGCCGAACACATCCTTTTCGAAATTCAGTTTCTGGCTGTGTGTCCAGTCGGGCGCTTCGGGGACACTTCCGGAATCGATGTCGCCGCCGCCTTCGGAGTTCTCCCCGCCGCCGAACAGGCTGCGTTGTCCCCGCAGTTTGTCGCGCTGTTTTCTGGCCGCCATCTGCACGGCCATTTCAATCGCCAGCGTATGCTGCTCGCGATTGGGGCCGAAGCTGTCGAGGGCACCGGCGCGGATCAGAATCTCCAGGTTGCTCTTGGTCAACACCTTGGGATCGACCCGCTCGCACAGGTCGAAGATGTTTTTAAACTTTCCGTGCGATTCGCGTTCATCGACAATCGCCTGCACGGCTTGTTCCCCCAACCCCTTGATGGCCCCCATGCCGAAGGAGAGTTTGTCTGCCACCACGCGAAAATCGACATGCGAGGTATTCACGTCGGGAGGGGCGATGGCGATTTTCATGCGGCGGCAATCGTCGATATGCTCGGAGATCCGCTCGGAACTTTCCATTTCACAGGAAAGCAGGGCCGCCATGAATTCCCTGGGGTAGTGCGCCTTGAGATAGGCGGTCTGGTAGGCGATCGCCCCGTAGGCGGTACTGTGCGATTTGTTGAAGCCGTAACCGGCAAATTTTTCGATCAGTTCCCAGAGTTCATCCGCCTGGGTTTTGGCCATGCCCTGGGTTTGCGCGCCGGCGATAAATTCCTCGTGGAACTTGGCTATGGTTTCCAGCTTTTTCTTACTGATCGCCTTGATGCACTGATAGGCGGAGGAAAGCTCGATTCCCCCGACGCGGTTCAGAATCCGCATCACCTGTTCCTGGTAAACCATGACGCCGTAGGTTTCATCGAGCACGGCGTCGACCAGTGGGTGCACCTTGGGGACGGGTTGCCGCCCGTGCTTGACCTCGACGTACGTCATCACCATCCCCCCTTCGAGAGGTCCGGGGCGGTACAGGGCCGAGGTAGCGATAATGTCGGCGAATTTATCGGGCTTCATCTTGGTGAGCAGATCGCGCATGCCTCCCGATTCCAACTGGAAAATCCCCTTGGTTTCACCGCGCTGCAGCAGCGCGAAGGTTTCCGCGTCGTCGAGGGGGAAATCGATCGGCCGCATGTTGAAGTCCGGGTGATTCAGCCGGACGTTGTGCACGGCCTTGTCCAGGATGCTGAGGTTGCGGAGACCCAGGAAGTCCATTTTCAGCAGCCCGGCCTTTTCCACGTCGGTCCACTGGGTGATGATGTCCGTTTTGCCGGTGATGCGTTGCAACGGAACGTATTCCGATAGTGGACGGTCGGCAATCACCACGCCGGCCGCATGCGTCCCCACGTTGCGGGCCAGCCCTTCGAGCGCCATCGCAAAATCGAGGACTTCCTTAATCTGTTGATCCTGGTTGTAGATGTCCTTGAGTTCCTGGGTGGATTCGATGGCGTCCTTGAGCTTGATCCCCAACTGTTCGGGCACCAACTTGGCCACTTCATTGACACGGGCCAGGGGGACATCGAGGGCACGGGCCACGTCGCGTATCGCGTTCTTTGCCTTGAGCGTGCCGAACGTGCCGATCTGCGCCACGCACTCTTCGCCATATTTCTCCTTGACGAAATCGATGACCCATTGCCGGCGGTCCCGGCAGAAGTCGATATCGATATCGGGCGCTTCGGTTCGGCTGGGATCGAGAAAACGTTCGAAGAGCAGATCGTATTTGATCGGACAAACATCTCCCAGCCCCAGCAGATAAGCCACCAGCGCGCCACAGGCTGACCCGCGCGCGGTGCAGGGGATCCCCTTTTCACGGGCAAACCGGGCAAAATCCCAGACGATCAGAAAATAGCTGCTGTACCCCATTTTCTCGATCACGCCCAGTTCGATTTCGAGGCGATCGTAATACACCTGATCCGGGTTTTCGCCGTAACGCCACTTGAGCCCCTGCAGGCACAACTCGCGGAGATACTGCACGTCGGTTTTATTGTCCGGCGGCAGGAAGACCGGAAAGTGCCTGGTCTTCAGATCGAGCTGGATATCGCAGCGATCGGCGATTTCCTGGCTGCGTGCGACGGCATCCGGACAGTGCGGAAAGGCCTCGTACATTTCCTCGGGCGTCCGCACATGGAATTCACACCCATCGAGTTGCATGCGGTTGGCATCGTTCACGGTGGTTCGGGTGTTCACGCACAGCAGTATGTCGTGCGAGGGGGCGTCTCCCTTGTTGAGATAGTGCGCATCGTTTGTCGCCACCAGCGGCATGCCGAATCGATTCGCCAGTTCAATCGTCCGTTCCATGCAGTCCTTCTGAATCTGCACGCCGGAATCCTGGATCTCGAGATACAAACGATCGCCGAAGACTTTTTCATACCAGCGGAGCAAGCCTTCCGCCTGCTCCTGCTGATCGGCCAGCAGATAATGCGACAGTTCGCTGGAAGCGCACCCCGACAGGCAAATGATCCCTTCGCTGTGCGCTTCGAGCAACTCCTTGTCGATGCGAGGCTTGTAGTAGAAGCCTTCCAGATAAGCCGACGAGGCCATTTTGACCAGATTCCTGAATCCCTTCTGGTTCATCGCCAGCAGGGTAAGGTGAAAGCTGGCCTCCTTCATCCGGCTCGCGCTGCGGTCGGTCCGTTTCCCGGGGGCGATGTAAGCCTCGTAACCGATGATGGGGTTGATCCCCCCATTGCGGCATTTTTCGTAAAACTCCAAGGCCCCGAACAGATTCCCGTGATCGGTGATCGCCAGGGCATTCATGCCGTTGTCCTTGCACTTCTGGATCATCGCGGGAATGCGATTGGCGCCATCGAGCAGACTGTAATGGCTGTGGCAGTGCAGATGGGCAAACGGACGGGCTATCGGGGAGGCGACGTCGGTGCTCATACTTCTCCTTCGCGAGCAGGGCGGGTCCATCGAATCGCGCCGAGACAACCGGCGCACCTCCAGTTTATCAGGTAAGGCCCTCACCCCCAAAGTGTACACCGCCGATTTCGGGCCGATCGATTCCGCCCCCTTTTCCCTGCAAACACAACCCCTTGACAGTACTCCTTAGCCTGACGACAGTTAATAGACTCGGACTGTCGGCCAAGCCCCCGTGGAGGCGCCTCTACAAATAGGAGTACACTTTCCTTGGGTCGTTTCCCTCCTTCCGCTAGCAGGCTGTGACATGAAGCACTGGGCTCCTTTTTTATGGTGTCTCGCCACGGCACTATCGTTTTGGCCGGTCCTGGCGATTCAGGCGGTCGAGCCGGTCAAGCTCTTCTTCGACACGGATATGATGACCGATTGCGACGATGCGGGAGCCATGGCTGTCCTCCATTCGCTCGCGGACTTGGGGGAATGCGAGATCCTCGCGACAGTGGTCAGTTCGACGGATCGCTGGTCGGCGGCGAGTGTCGATGCCATCAACACCTATTACGGGCGGCCCGCGCTCCCGATAGGCATGCCCCGAGGGCACGGAGTGCAACTCCCCTCCCGGTTCACGAAGCGACTGGGCCAGGATTTCCCCAACCGTTTTGGGGCCGACACCGAAGTCCCCGATGCCCTGCTCGTTTATCGCGACGTGTTGGAAGGGCAACCCGATGACACGGTGGTCGTGGTGACGGTAGGCTACCTCACGAATCTGCGGGATCTGTTGCTGCTCCCAGCCGGAGATGGTCACGCCAGCGGCAAGGACCTGGTGCAGCGCAAAGTCCGTCTGTGGGTTTGCATGGGGGGAAACTTCATCGGTTATCCGCCGAAGGACGATCTCCGACTCGGCAATGTGAACTTCCAGCGGGATGCGAAAGCAGCGGTGGAAGTGATCCGCAATTGGCCCACGCCGGTAGTTTTTGCGGGACGTGAGGTCTGTTCCGTTCCCAGTGGCCTGCAAGTAGGGGCCAGTCTCGCGCAAACTCCGCCCACAAATCCGGTCCGCATGGCCTATGAACATTATTTTGGAGCCCCCGGTCGAAGTCGGCACGTCGCCGACCTGGCCACGGTACTCTTTGCGGTGCGCGGGCCGCGCGATTACTGGGAGATCGAGTCTCGCGGGGGGATGGAGATTCAAGACGACTGCCGTTTCGTGTGGAACTTCGATCTAGCAAACAGGCAGTCCTACTTGCTGAAAATACAACGCGAAGGGAAGCCAAACGACCGATACATCGAGGCCGTGCTGGACGAACTGCTGACAAGCCCCCCGGCGAAGCGCGTCCCGTAAACACCCCGTCACGTAGTGGTGGGACTCGTCCCGGTTTGGCTCGCTCTGCGTACTTGAATTCTTCACCCGATTGCCTATGCGTCAAATCTTTGTCTCAATAACCAGCCGCGCCCGTAAGGAAGCGGGCCACACGGGCGCAACTTTTTGCATTACACCCGACCGACACAAAGTCCGCTCTAGTTGAGTGAGATACGACATATGCGGCTCAACCCTGGCCCGCTCCCTCACGGTCGCGGCTAGTATTTTCACTCACGCGGTAAGTTCGTCGAAGTCCGCAATCCTGTTTTATTCACCCGACCTGTCTCCAGTTCTGTTCACGAATACCTCGAAAATTTGATGGAAGCGTTTGTTCCCCGCGAGTAGCATCAGGGATAGCTGCATCCGTGTTGGTGCAAGCACGACTTTCAGGAATTACCTATCACAGGGGGCCATCACAATGATCACCAAATGGGCATGTCTCGCATTAGCATTAGTGCTGGTTACCTGCGGTGTCGTCCGAGGCGAGGACGAACCGGTCGCGCCGCTGACGACCAGTTCGCTGATCGGGGAATGGGAGGGGGAATGGCTCTCGCCCAGGGGTTATGTGTTTCAGACAACACTCCAACTGGAAGTCGAAGAAGACGGCACCACCAGCGGGACGTTCCACTGGACACTCACCGCGAGCCCCGCCGGGCCCTTGCAGTCCAAGGTTGGTCAGCGGGGAATTGAGTACGCCAAGGGGAAATTTCACCCGAAAACGCGGACTCTGGAATTAGCCGGGTACGAGAAGGAGGATCCCGAAGAGATTCTGGGACTCGACAAATATAGGCTTGTCGTCTCCGATGATGCCCAGGTTCTGGGAGGGATTACCTGGAATCATGGAACCTGGCGGGGCCTGCTCTCCTTGAAGCGGCTTGATCCCGACGCCCCGCCCCCGGACCCCGCGAATTGGGCGGGCGGTGCAGTCGGTACGGGCAGGGCTCCGTGGGAGAAGTTAATCGAAGAGAAGGGTAACTTCAGCATCTCGATGCCCGGTCCTCCCTCAAAGCAGGAAGACGACGTCGAAACCCGGGTCGGAGTGATCCACGCGGTGTTTTATGTCGCTTCGATCGATGACGGCAAAGTCGAGTACGCCGCCGCGTTCAGCGATTATCCCAAGAACTTCATCGCAACCGCGGATGTGTCGAAAGTTCTACAGGGAGTACGCGATGGCAGTCTGAAAACTCATGCAGGCGTCTTGACCAGTGAAACAAAACTGAAACTGGAAAACCGCTATCCCGGGCTCGAAGTGACGTTCAAGGGCTTTTTGGACGGCAACAGGAAAAAGCCCATGAAGGGACACGTGCGGATCTATCTCGTCAATACCCGCTTGTATCAACTGATCGTGCTGAGCGAAACGAATGGAAATGAGGTCGCCAACGAGGATATAGGGCGTTTCCTGTATTCCTTCGAACGACTGAACAAGTGAGCGACTCCCCCCTTCCGTGCGGGGTGTTGCGGACTCCCAGGTCCGCTCCGGGGCGCAGCGCCTGCGGCGCTGCAAAAAAAGAGGCGGGATGGCTCCCGCCTCTTTGCCGATGGGTTAACTGCCAGGATCAGCGTTTGAAGCGGTACTCGGGGTTATCGTGTTGCCAGACCGCATTGGCCAGTTGCTTTTCGATCTGAATTTTGGTGTAGGCGTAACACTCAATGAGGGTTTCCTGTTCCTCGTCGACGGTATTCTGATCGGCCCAGGTGTAGTTGCGAACATATACCGGCAACGAAAGCTCGCTGTCGATCATGGTGATCGATTTGCGATACATCGCGGAATGTTCCTTGCGGGCATATTCGACGGTCATTTTGGTGCAGGGCCGTCCGTCGAACTCATGTCCTTCCTCGACCGTACAGTGGGGATAGTGACCGGATTCAAGATCCCGCTGGCGATGCTCGATCAATTGTTTCGCAAGATTGACCAGACCTGCCCGAGTGATGGGATGGCGGGTTTCCGCCTGCGCCTGGGTCCCCATGGGATCGAGCCGCAACGTGGGAATGAAGCGCCCCTTGAGGCCCCCCAGTTTCACCAGCATGCGGCCCTCGTTTTCATTGTCTGCATACAGCAGTTCTCGCCCCTTGTCGCCATTCAACCATTTCATGTAAACCGAAAACGGGGCGTGCCGGAGTTTGAGTTCGATCTGCTGCTGATCCTTGAGTTCGCCATCTATCCGCTCGACCCGTTCGAAAATTGTTGTGTAACTGGGGGCACTTTCGAGTTTTTCAATTCCCCGCTGCAACTGGCTAATGGAAAACAGGATGGCGTAACGGTCGGAAATTTCGGAAAGCTGGGGATCCGTCGACAGTGGTAGTTCAATTTCCTTCGGCTTGGGAACGTGGGTTTCCATGTCGGTGGACGAAACCGACTTGCGAATGCGTGTATCGGGCAGCGAGTGAACCAGGCTACTGACCTTCGTCGCCGACACGTTGCGTGCTTCGTCGGCTTCGGCAGGCTGAAAATTGTAGTACAGAAACGCCAAGGCACCCCCGGCAACAACAGCCGCGGCAAAATTCTGCCGACGATGACTTTGTCGCCGCGAGGAATTCTGAAGCTCTCCAATCATGAGATACTTCCTCTTGATGCAGCGAGGTCTCCCAACGAAGCGTGCCGCAGAGTATTCCAGAAATCGAGACCAGGGTTCCATCTTGGACCGCAGGCCATCCGGAACAATCGATCGGGCGGACTGCCGCAATCTGTGCCGGAAGGTTGAGATTTCTGGGGGTTCTGCCACGCTGGTCTCGGAAAGGAGATCACGCGAAGGGAATCTGGGGCAGTGTGCTCGGCCTCATCGGAATCGCATCCTGCGAAAATGGGCAACAGGTTATCCTACTTGATACCCCTGAAATTCGGCTGTTCACACCGCCGCAAATGACGCATTCGCTGTCACATGACAGAACTGGCGCGATAGTTGCAAGGGGTGTTGTCGAAAAGCTTGACGTTCCCTTGCCAGTTTCTCCAGCAGAAAAAGTCTCCGCAAACTCGCCAGTTTACGGATTCGTTTCAGGGGACTGTTTCTTATCCCCCGGCTTGAGATCCTTTGTCCGCTGGATTTTGATCAGTACGGGAGTACCGAGCGGCGGAACGACATCGCTGTTTGCCTCGAAGCCGCGACTGTCGTCGGAGGCACTACTGAGCATGGCGACATCGATCATGGCCGACGGAAAATTCGCCACGCAGATGAAATCTCCCCCATCGGCAAGGTAGTACTGCTTTCCGGTTTCCGGGTCGACCTGAAACGCACTTCCCACGAAAATCCACTCGGCCCGGAGCGGCTGGGGCTGGCTGGCATCCCGCAGGGCGTCAATAGCCCGGCGAAACGGGGGGTCGACGGAGAGCTGCTGTAATTGCCGGGCCTGGGCTGCGTCGAGCACACTGTAATGCAGCAGTTCCCGGCGCTGGGCATCGTACTTGAGATCGCTCTCCTCGGGCAGTTTCAGGTCGGGGGGGAGCGTTTCGAGGGGAACCACAAAATAGCGGCGTGTCGCCGTGCGAATCCATTGCCGCGCATCCTGCTGTTGCAGTTTTCCCTGCTCATTTTCCCAGAACAGAGTGAGTTCCAGTTTCTCCCCTTGAGGGGGACGAAACGAATCGCCAAATTCCGCGGGCTTGCCCGTTTCCGCGCCCAGCGCCAACAGGGCGGCATGCACGAGTTGAGGCGGACAGGGACTCGCCAGGATCGATTCGTGCTCCTTGGTCCCCGCGGGACAGCACAGCATCTCCAGCAATCCCGCTGTCAGTACGACATGGGACTGCACGTAGACCGCTTTTTTCTGCCGATCCAGCCACAGCGTCCGCTGCGGATTCATCGGAATCGCTTGCTTGACGACACCAGCCAGCACCTTCGAAGGGGTGGGGACCGCTGGGGCCTGCTCCTCCCCCCGGGCTGACATCATGGCACTCAACCCGAGCAAGACCACCGCGACTCGCAAGCCGGCAGCCATCGAGGTAGCACGCGAACAGGCCGACACTGCGAAACCCTCACGCCTTCGAAACATGCCGCACTCTCCAATCGAATTCCCCTGGGAATTGAACTCTGCCGTATTCATCGCGTCATTCCAACGGAGGTGCCGACTGCGACCGAGTTCGCTACGCCCGGGGCGACTCAGGACTCGGCATGCGTCGCCTCGTCGTAGGTTTCGATAAACAATGCCTTTCGCTCGCGAGGAAGAATGAAATCGAACCCGCAATTTTTGAAAAACTCTTCGGACGAGGTGATGGCCATCACTTCCAACACCCGCCTTTCACGTGCCAGTTCGACACATTTTCGAACCAGTTCCCGGCCGATGCCCAGTCCCTGATAGATGGGCGCCACTGCCAGGCTGCGGACTTCCGCCAGTTTTCGCGAATAGATCTCCAACGCCGCAAATCCAACGATCTTCTTGTCGACGACCGCGACAAAGCCCGTCTTGACGAGTTGGTCCAACTCATCGGTGGTGCGGTGGAGCAGCCTGCGATCGGCGACGAACGGCTCGATGAATTCGAGGAGATTCTCGGCGTCCTGCGGTTCCGCGGGGCGAATACAGACATGGTCCTGGATCGAATGTGACATTCGAGCTGTTGTATCCCATCTGAAAAATCTGCTGTCCGGTCACAGGCTGAATCCAAACACATGGCTCCGCCGGATACGGTCGCGACATGTGCAGGTCAATCATATCAGCAGCGGGGCCGGACTTCACGCAAGATTCTCGTTTTCCGAAATCTCGGCTGCGTTGCATCTCTCCGGAATTCCCCCACCGATGCGAATGCATGCCAGGAGCCGCGACTGCAGGAAAGCGTTTGGTTGGAGCCGCACGCAGGGGGTGCTATTCGATACATATCGTCGCTACTCGGAACGAGTGATTTCGAACGCCGGGCACCCTGCCTATTTTGGGCGAAATCGAAATCTCGGAACGTGACCGCCAGAGACTGTAGCGTTTTGCAACAGCAGGGAAAACTGCGACAGAAGGCGTGTTGCAAAATGGAGCACTCCCCCATGTAGTGGGGGGTGTCGTCAATAATTATTATGGCGTATGTTGTTTCTGTGTAATATTTTGAGAAAAACCACTAATTTTTTTGGCGCATTTGGCAAGCCATTTGCATTACAAGGGAGCCAAGGAGAAGGAGCTGGCCCGCACCTGATCCTTAATAGCGCATGGCGTGGTTGACGGTGTAGTCAATCACGCCATGTTTTTTTATGCGCCAGGAGAGCCGCGGAGGCTCAGGTGTCGAAATACATCATGAATTCACAGGGATGGGGGCGTTCGCGCAGGTTCTTGACATCCCGTTCGGTTTTGTACCAGATCCAGGTATCGATGACATCTTCGGTGAAGACATCGCCGCGCAGCAGGAAGTCGTGATCGTTTCGCAGGGCTTGCAGGGACTGTTCGAGGCTGTCGGGGGTGCTGGCAACATCGACCAGTTCGTCAGCGGTCAGGTCGTAAATATCCTTGTCGAGCGGGGGGCCGGGATCGATTTTGTTCTGGATGCCATCGAGAGCCGCCATCAGCACGGCGGACATGGCCAGGTAGGGGTTGCAGGAGGAGTCGGGAAAACGGAGTTCGAAGCGTTTGCTGTTGCGATTGGCGCTATGGACGGGAATGCGAATCGCGGCTGACCGATTGCGAAAGCTGTACGTCAGGTTGATGGGGGCATCATATCCGGGGACGAGTCTCTTGTAGCTGTTTGTGGTCGGGCAACAGAATGCCATCAGGGCGGGCGCGTGGTGCAAAATCCCCCCCATGGCATTGAGGGCGCGTTCGCTCAAGCCGCCATAACCCGAGTCTGCAAAGAGGGTTTCGCCATCCTTCCACAAGGAAAAATGCATATGCAGGCCCGAACCGTTGTCTCCCCAGAGCGGCTTAGGCATGAAGGTGACGGTCTTGCCGGCCCGCGAGGCGACATTCTTGACGATGTATTTGAAGCGGAGCAACAGATCCGCCGCCTCCACTAGAGGTTTGTGGGCGATATCAATTTCCGCCTGTCCCCCGGTGGCCACTTCGTGGTGTTGCGCCTCGACATCGACCCCCGCCTCGAGCAGGGCCAACATCATTTCCGTGCGGATTTCGTTCAGGGAATCGCCCGGTGGAATTGGGAAGTACCCTTCCCGACGACGAATCTGATACCCCCCATTATTCTGAGCCCCCGTGGAGTATTCCCCTCGCGACCACTCTCCTTCGCTGCTTTCCAGGTAATAAAATCCGTGATTGATCTGCTGGTCGAAACGGACATTGTCAAAAATGAAAAATTCTGGCTCCAAGCCGAACCGGCATTCCGTGGCGATTCCCGTGGAACGCATGTAAGCGTCTGCTTTTCGGGCAACATTGCGCGGATCCTTGGCATAGTCCACGCGTGTGATGGGATCCTGAATATTGCAGCTCAGACACAGCGTCTGTGGAAAGAAGGGATCGACAAAGGCCGTTTCCGGCTGGGGAACCAGCAGCATATCGCTTTCATTGATGGCCTGCCAGCCGTACATCGACGAGGCATCGAACCCGAATCCTTCCTCAAAAGATTTCTCAGTAAGGACTTGCAGTGGTATTGTGAAGTGCTTCAGGGTTCCCGGAAAGTCCATGAACCGCAGGTTGACGGCTCGGATTTCATGTTCCCTGCACATGGCCAGAAGTTCACGGGGAGTCATGTCGCGTGCCTGATGATGTCGGTCGTAACTCATGTTGCTGCTACCGGGGGTGTGAGCGGGAATGCAGAGGTTCTGCTGAAACACTAAGCAAAGATTATACCGGGGAATGGGCTAGCGGGTACCTGGAGTGGAATTTTTCGCGACAATTTCCAGAAGGCTCCCCCTTCCCGCCCGAGAATTCCGATTTCGTCGTTCTCCCAGGAGCGGTATGATCACGTTGGAAATACTGTTGCGGGCAAGAATGGTCCCGGAAACCCGCGGAAGGGACTTCGGCAGGCATCGCATCGGCACGAAAAGTGCCTTGGGAAATGTTCGGCATGGCGCGATTCACCATATTGGAGCACGATCACCCCCATCTGCACTGGGATTTGCTCCTGGAAACGGCAGGGGAGCGCGTACCAACGTGGCGTTTGCCCTGTCCCCCGGGGGGCCTGGAGGTACCGCCCAAACAGATCCCGGCTCCCTTGGGAACTGGAAGTTGCACCACCACAACACAGGTCCAACCCGGAAGGGGGGAAGTCCCGTTCCGCATGCCTGTCGAGCGAATCGCCGACCATCGCCGCCTGTACCTGGACTACGAAGGCCCGGTCAGTGCGAATCGAGGTATTGTCCGCATCTGGGATACCGGATTATATATTCCGCTGGTTTGCGAGGAAAACTACTGGGAGGTGCGGTTGGAAGGATCCCGAGTGCGTGGATTCGTGGCGCTGTCCCGCCAGGAGACAGCCGAAAAGGAATGGATTTTCACGATGATGGCAGAAAAGTCCGGCAGCCTGTGGGAACGGGATGTGCCGAAAAAGTGTGAGTAACATTTGAACAATCATGCATCGTCCTTGCGACACGGACTTTCGATTCCGCAATCGAAAAAGAAACAACGGAGTGCTATGACGCTGAAGCGGTTCGAGGAATTTGTGCAGCATCATGCAGCCTGGTTTCGCGGTTTCAACCCCGAACCGCTGCGGAACCTGGTACGCGCGGAACAGCACCTGGGGGTGACGTTGCCGGCGTCGTTGAAGTGGTTGTTGAGTCATTACGGGTACTGGCGGGCAACCGGGGTGGGAGGATTGCCGTTTGTCGTTGCGACGACCCTGGGGTGTCGACCCGCATTTCCCGCATCCTGGGTTGTGTTGTCGCGTCCCGCATGCGCGTCATTCAGGGGGGAGCCGTCTCGTGGCAGCCTCCCCCCTGCTTCCGGTTATGTGGTGCTAATCACGTCCGCGGGAAAGGCAGCGGATGGCAAGGCGGTCATCGTATGTGACGCGGAAGGGACGATTCTGCGTCGATACTCGGGGTATTCGAGTTACGTCATGGCGTTGCAGGAGTCTCTGGCAAGCTGCACCGACCCGAATTATCAGGCCTGTCAGCCAGCCTTTCATCGCAACACCTCGGGGGTGCTGTGCCTTTCGGACGACATGTTCGACCTGGAGGAATTTCGCCGTCGTCTGGTTGAAACCATCACGTTTTTTCGACTGGTATCTCCCCCCCTGGTGGCAACCTCTCCCCCAATCCGCGTCCCCCATGGTCGCGGGGAACGCCCGGAAGCCGGAGAAGAAACGGATCGGCCTGCGAAATATTCCGATACCGGCGGCGAGAGGGATGCGGGGACCGGGGACATGTCAGCGGGAAATTCGACCCGGGGAGCCTCTCTGCTGGAATCGGTCGTTCGGGAACGACGCGACTTTCTGCATGTCCACGCCTTGGAAATACCATCTCAATATTTCCATACCGATTCCTCCAGTCATCGCAGTTTCGTGCTTCCGGAACGGATCGAGACGGGCAGGCTGCTGTTGACGCCGGTGGAGGATGCGGAAAGCCGAGAGACCGTGACCGATGTGCTGGCGGATTGTGGTGTTCCGGCAGCCCAGCATGTATCACTGATCCGGCTCCCGACACTCCGGGGAGAAAGGGACTGGCTGTTGACCTGGGTGGCCCCCGAGCAGGAACGGAATGTCTCCCTGGGCTGGTGGGAACGGGCACGATCGGCTCCTAACTGGATCCTGTCGACGGGAGAACCACTGTCGGAATTGTGGCCCCGGTTGCGGCGGATGTCCCGAGCCGGGTGATCGGGCGCGATTGGGCGGGGCCGGTTTACATTCGTGGTCGCATCGAAGATAATTCGGTCGCGTCAGATCCCCCCTTTCCCCGCCGATGCTGGGCATTGGCAAGGTTTTCGAGTTGCCGCGGATGGAATTTTCCCATGTCCGAACCTGTAGTCCGCGTGGAGCATGTCTCCAAGAAATTTCGTCGCGGCCAGGATGCGGACTACGCGCGGCTGTCGGAATTGCTGCTTTCTCCGTTCAGCAGGGGGAGGAACCGGAGCCAGGGGACCGTGGGCCAGGAATTCTGGGCCTTGCAGGATATCGCGTTCGAAGTGCAACCCGGGGAAGTGCTGGGGATCATTGGACGCAACGGAGCAGGCAAGAGCACGCTGTTGAAAATACTATCTCGGATTACACGTCCCACGACGGGGTGGATCGGGACGCGGGGGCGCGTCGGCAGCTTGCTGGAGGTGGGGACAGGCTTTCATCCCGAATTAACGGGCCGGGAGAACATTTATCTCAACGGTTCAATTCTGGGGATGTCTCGGCGTGAGATCGCGGCCAAGTTCGACGAGATCGTGAGCTTTACGGAGATCGAGGAGTTCATCGACACGCCGGTGAAACGTTATTCCTCGGGCATGTACACGCGGCTGGCCTTTTCCGTGGCGGCGCATCTGGAACCGGAGATTCTGATTATCGATGAAGTGCTGGCGGTGGGAGATGCCGCGTTTCAGAAAAAATGCCTGGGTAAAATGCGCGAGGTGGCGCATGCGGGCCGAACCGTGCTGTTCGTGAGCCACAACATGGCGGCGGTGAATGGGATCTGCAGTCAATGCCTGTTGCTGGAATCGGGCCGGTTGCTGCAAAGCGGCAACCCGCGAGACGTCTCACGGGCTTATCTGCGGGAACTGGGCGAGCAGCGCACGGGCGAAGTGACCTGGGCGGAGTCGGACCCGAGTGTTCGGAACGAGACCGTCCGCTTGCAGGCAGTGCGGATTAGCCAGGGTGCGGAGGAGGTGACCACCGGGCTGGTGGATATCGGGTTGCCGGTGGCGATTGAAATCGATTTTGTCCCCTTGAAGCCGCTTCAGAAGCTTTATGTGGCCTTATGGCTGCGCGACATCAACGGTACGCCGGTCCTGGGGTCGATGTCGGCCCCCGGCTTGAGTCGGACGCCGCTGGAATGGTTCGGGGAAGCCTTGCCGACCTCCACGATACGGGCACGCTGCGTGATTCCGGGAGGACTGCTGAATACCGGAACCTACGTGGTATGTGCCTTCGTGAACCGTTTTCCGCATGAAATCGTCCTGGCCCGGGAAGATGCGCTGGCCTTTGATACGTTTTCTCGCGAATCACTGGACTCGTTTGCCACGACGAACTGGTATGGAGTGGTGCGTCCCCAACTGGACTGGTCCCTGTCCCCCGTGAATGCCCGTTGAACCGCCTGTATGACCGGAAGTCGTCCCGCATGAAACCCCTTGCCCGCCAGCAACAACCCTGGACCGACGAGAGCGTGTCCCGTTTCTGGGCCTACGAAACCCAGCGGAACCGCGACGAGTCCTGGTATTTCAGCCGACAATATGGCCCGGCACTGCTGGAGATCGCGCGGCGGACGGGCGGGCTGCGGGGACAGGTGTTGGATTACAGCGCCGCGCGGGGACATCTGATCGACCTGCTGCTCGAGGAACGGGATGTCCAGGGCGTTCGGGGAGTGGAATTCACCGCAGAGTCCGTGGCCGCGTTGAACGGCAGGTTTCAATCTCGTCCCAAATGGCAGGGTGCCCTTTCGCTAAGTCAATGGCTGGGTGAACATTCGGTCCGTTATCAAATGGTGTTTTGCATCGAGGTGATCGAACATCTCGACGATCGTTACCTGGCAGAGGTCTTCCAGCAAATCTACGAGGCGCTGCTGCCAGGGGGACTGGCAATCCTGAGCACGCCGCATGCGGAGTGTCTGGAACAATCGTTTGTGTATTGTCCGTTTTGCGAGTCGGAATTTCATGCCGTCCAGCATGTCCGGTCGATCACGCGCGACTCCCTGGCGGAATGGCTTCGTCGGGCCGATTTCGACGTGATGAGCTGCGATGCCTGCGATCTCGGCAAACTCGCGATGTGCCAGCAGGGCCGTCCCTGGCGGGACTGGAGCTATAATTACCTGAAACGGGCTGCCCGCTACCGGCTGCTGCGGTGCCAGGACAAATACCAGACTGGTCAACTGGAGCGCCTGCTGAAATGGCTCCGCACCCCCCAGGGCCCACATCTGCTGGCGATTGCGCGAAAGAAATAAGGCACAGTCCCGGCGAGCCTGCTGCCAAGTGGCGGACAAGCCGCCGGTGGCACGCAACCGAGTTAACCGGGGTGGATCACGACATGCATGCAGCGACTCAAGCCTGGCCCGCTTCCTGACGGGCGCGGCCAGTTTCCAGGCATCTTCGAGACAGAAGTTGCCGCATCGGTAACTGTATGAGAAATGAAACGCAGAGGTGGGGAGGCGCGGAATAGATCGTGTTTTCTCCGCGCCCTTGCGCCTCTCCGCCTTTGCGCTGACTTACCGGCCCTGCTTGACCCGGGCCGCCTGTTTTTCGTCACGCACCACTCCAGTGGACTACGTTTCGATCGAATGAGTTCGCGTTGTTGCACCCGCCTGGCCCGCTTCCTGACGGGATACCTTCGAAGATCCAAGTTGACCAAAGTTTCCAGCTTTTGGTAGCTTTCCGCAAAGCAGCCCCCACGTTCGCATCAGGATGGATAAATATGTGTGGCATCATCGGTTACATCGGTCATCAGCAGGTTCAGAATATTCTGATCGATGGATTGCATCGCCTGGAGTATCGCGGCTACGACAGCGCGGGAATCGCCGTCATGGAGGGTGGTCGGATCAGTCTGCGGAAAAAAGCCGGGCGGGTGCAGGAACTGGGGAACCTGGTTATGGAATCTCCCTTGCGGGGGAGCATGGGGATCGGCCATACGCGCTGGGCGACCCACGGCGAGGTCAATGACACGAACTCCCACCCGCATCTGGGAGGAGCAGGGGAGATTTGCCTGGTGCACAACGGGGTGATCGAAAACTACTCCGTGTTGCGGAAAGCATTGCAGGCCAAGGGGTATGAGTTTCGCACGGCCACCGACTCCGAGGCGATCGCCCATCTGCTGGCGTTCGAGATGAAGCAACTCAAGCAGTGTCACCCCGATGGTTCCCCGCAGGCGATCTGCCTGGAGGCGATGCAAGCGACACTGGCCCAACTGAAGGGAACGTATGGTCTGGCGGTCTTGTTTGAGGATTGTCCCGATATGCTGCTGGTGGCCCGGGTCGGTAGCCCGCTGGTGATTGGGATAGGGGAACACGAACATTTCGTGGCCAGCGACGCCAGTCCCCTCGCGGGGCATACCTCGGAAGTGGTGTATCTGTCGGATAATGAAATTGCCCTGCTGACGGCGGACGACCTGCAGATTATTCATCGCGACAGTGGCACGATCGACCCCAAAATTGAAGTGCTCGATCAGCAGTCCGCCGATTCAGAACTGGGGGACTTCGAACATTATATGCTCAAGGAAATCTTCGAGCAGCCCACGACCATTGAAAATGCAATGCGAGGGCGGTTTAACGAGGATGAAGCGACTGCGGTGTTTGGCGGATTAAACCTGACCGCCCAGCAACTGCGGCGGATCGACCGGATTGTGCTGACGGCTTGTGGTACGAGCTGGCATGCCGGCCTGGTGGGAGAATACCTGCTGGAGGAATTCGCCCGGATTCCGACGGAAGTGGAATATGCCAGCGAATTGCGGTATCGCAATCCTCCGATGTCCGAAAACACGATGATTTTCGCGATTACTCAAAGCGGCGAGACCGCGGATACCCTGGCTGCGATGCGGGAATGCAAGCGCAAGGGACATTCCACGCTGGCCATCTGCAATACGGTCGGCTCCACGATAGCCCGCGAAGCCGACGGTGGAATTTACCTGCATGCCGGGCCGGAAATTGGGGTCGCCTCGACCAAAGCCTTTACCTCCCAGGTGACGGTGCTGACCCTGTTGGCCCTGTTTTTCGGGCGGATGCGGCATTTGTCCTATCCGGCGGGGAAACGGATTATTTCTCATCTGCGCGATATGCCCCGGCTGGTCGAAGAGACACTGAAAACCAATGAAATGGTGAAATATGTTGCCTCAAAATACGCGCAGTGTGGAAATTTCCTGTATCTGGGGCGTCTATACAATTTTCCCGTCGCGTTGGAAGGGGCGCTGAAGCTGAAGGAAATCAGCTATATTCATGCGGAAGGCTACCCGGCAGCGGAGATGAAGCATGGTCCCATCGCGCTGGTGGATGAAAAAACGCCTTCGGTATTTATCGTGCCCCGGTGCGGCATTTACCCCAAGGTGATCAGCAACCTGGAAGAAGTGAAGGCTCGCAAAGGCCCGGTGATTGCGATTGCCTGCAAAGGAGACGAGAAAATCGCGGAATTGGCGGACGATGTCATATTCGTGCCCGACGTCGAAGAATATTTGCAGCCACTGATTACATCGATCCCACTGCAGTTACTGTCGTATCACATCGCGGTGCTGCGGGGCTGCAATGTCGACCGCCCACGCAATCTTGCGAAAAGTGTAACGGTTGAGTAAAGCGTGCGGAATGTACCAATGGAATCGAGTCTGAGGCGAGCGATTCCGCGGACGACGTTCAATTTTTCGGAGGCGATTGGCCGAAACGATCCAGCAACAAGGAGTGTTCGCGAAGGCCGTATTGCCGAAGGAGAAGATGGAATGCGTCAGCGATGGATCGCCCTGGGGCTGATTGCCCTTTGTAGCCTGGCCACCCCTCAAGGAGCAGAAGCCGGCCGATTTTACCGTTACATGGAAAACAAGGGGCACAACATTCACCCGATCGGCCCCAAAATTCCGTTCGTCACGTTCAACACGGAATATTACAACCTGCGGTATCCGTTTAACCGGTATTACACGCAGCAGGGACATAGCTTCAACGGTTATCCCCAATACAACCGCTGAGGTAACCCGGCAAGCCCCGAAATGCACAAACGACCGGCGAATCGCCCGGTCGTCTCCTGTTGCTCGACAGATGCTGGTGGACTATTGCGGCACGTACTCGCCCGCAGTTTGCGACGTCCCTCGTGGAGGCCGTGGCTTTATGAAGATGCGTGACTTCAGCGCATCATACCTATATAGTGCCGAAGCGTACCCTACAAAAAATTCACGACATACAAGCATTCAGGGTGCCCAACGGGGCTCGAACCCGCGACCTTCGGAACCACAATCCGACGCTCTAACCAACTGAGCTATGGGCACCATCTTCAGGTTTGGCCGGACGGAATGCGATCCATCCGCCGAGCCCGCAAGCCATAATCTACCGTGGCATTCATCGGCTTTCAAGTCTCCACCAAACCAACAATTTCCCGAGAGACACGGTCGTTCCTTCGGTAGTTCGCCCGTCTGGGGAATTCGGGCCCGGGAAATCGAACCGAAACGGGGGAACGGCTGTCGTTGAGTCTGTCCTCCGCTCGGATTCCCGCTATGATGGGGCAGCGGAGAAGGCCTGCGCCCGTTTCGTGGGGGCCCGAGTCTCCTGCCATTACCCCTTGGAATAAATGCCGGAAGTCCAGTCATGTCCGCAGAACTCCTCGTCGGTCCCGCGACTCGAAATGTTCCCGATGCCCAGGGACGCTTCGGCAGTTACGGTCGCCGATTCGTGCCCGAAACATTGATGTACGCGCTCGACGAACTCGACGCCGAATATGAAAAGGCAAAACGCGATCCCGCCTTTCAGGCAGAATTGGCCTTTCTGCTGAAAACCTTCGTGGGGCGGCCGAATCCGCTGTATTTTGCCGAACGTTTGACGTCCCATTGTGGCGGGGCGCGGATCTATCTGAAACGGGAAGATCTGAATCACACGGGGGCACACAAGATCAACAACTGCATGGGGCAGGCCCTGTTGACCCGGCGGATGGGAAAACCCCGCGTCATCGCCGAAACCGGAGCGGGGCAGCATGGGGTGGCCACTGCAACCGCCTGTGCCCGTTTTGGTCTCCCTTGCGTGGTGTACATGGGCGAGGAGGATATTCGCCGTCAAAAGCTGAATGTGTTCAAGATGCAGGCGATGGGGGCGGAAGTCCGGGCGGTCACGTCGGGATCGCGGACGTTGCGCGATGCCGTCAACGAAGCCCTGCGGGACTGGATGGCCAGCGTGGGCAACACGCATTACATCCTTGGTTCCGTGGTGGGGCCTCATCCCTTTCCGAAGATCGTGCGGGATTTTCAATCTGTTATTGGAACCGAGGCCCGTGCCCAGTGCCTCGAAACGACGGGACGCCTTCCCGACGAGGTGATAGCCTGTGTGGGAGGAGGTTCCAACGCCGCCGGTATGTTTTACCCCTTCGTGGAAGATGTCTCGGTTAAATTGACGGGCGTCGAAGCCGGTGGGCGCGGGGCCGGTCCGGGGGAGCATGCCAGTCCTCTGACCTACGGCAAACCAGGCATTCTGCATGGCAGCTACAGTTATGTAATGCAGGACGACGATGGCCAGACACTTGATGTGCACTCGATCTCGGCAGGACTCGACTATCCCGGGGTTGGCCCGGAACACAGTTATTGGAAAGACACCGGGCGGGTGCAGTATTGCACCATCAGCGACGAGGAAGCGCTCGCCGCCTTCCAACTCACGGCGCGGCTCGAGGGGATTCTTCCCGCTGTCGAAAGTTCCCATGCGATTGCGCATGTGCTGAAAACGGCTGGGCAGCGTAGTCCGGACGACATTATTATCCTCTGCCTGTCTGGACGAGGCGATAAAGACGTGCACGAAGTTGCCCGGCTGCTGGGGCAGGAGTTGTAACGGTCACGGGGGGCCGATTTCCGGTTTTGACTGGACCTGGCCGGGCTACGGGGAGACAATACACACGGTATCTCAAAGCCCCCCTGAGTGGACAGAGCCTGGGGAGGGAGACAGTGCGTTATCCGACATGGAATGGTCGGTTCGATTTCCGTGGGAATCCCCGCAACAGATCAGCGAGGGCGTCATGCAGCGTCGTCAGTTTCTGAATCAGTTTGGAATGGGCCTCGGTTCCATCGCCTTGGCGGAACTGCTTAATCCGGCAGAGGCGCCTGCGGAAAGTGGAAGTGCCCTGTTGGCGCCCCATCATCCCCCGCGGGCCAAGCGGGTCATATTCCTGTTTCAGTCGGGCGGTCCCTCGCAGATGGATCTGTTCGACTACAAACCTATGCTTAACGAAATGCATGGCCAGGAATTGCCCGCGGAAGTTCGGGGGACTCAGCGGCTGACAGGTATGTCGGGGAATCAATCGAGTTTGCCGCTGGTCGGTTCTCCCTTCAAATTCACGCGACATGGCGAGGCGGGGCACTGGTTCAGCGAACTGCTGCCGCACACCGCGGGGGTTGCCGACGAACTCTGCCTGATCCACACGATGCACACCGAGGCGATCAATCATGGCCCGGGGGTGAATCACATCCAGACGGGTTCGCAGTTCCCGGGCCGTCCCAGCATCGGGGCCTGGGTGAATTATGGCCTGGGGAGCGAAAACCAGGATCTGCCGGGTTTTGTGGTCTTGATCACCAAGGACAAGGGGGGCCAGCCGCTGGGAACCAATTACTGGGGGAACGGATTTCTGCCCGTTTCGCATCAGGGGGTGCGGTTTCGCAGTGGCAAGGATCCGATTTTGTACCTGGAAAATCCGCCGGGGATCGGCTTGGAAACACGCCGGGAGATGTATGCCGCGTTGCGGGAACTGCATCGGCGGGAGCAGCGCGACAATGCCGATCCTCAGATCGAGGGGCGGATCGCACAGTATGAGATGGCGTTTCGCATGCAGACCTCGATTCCGGAAGCGACGCGTCTGGAGGACGAACCGGAGCACAGCTTCAAGCTGTATGGCGAAGACGCGAGGAATCCGGGGACCTTCGCCGCAAACTGCCTGCTGGCCCGTCGTCTGGCGGAACGGGGGGTCCGCTTTATCCAACTGTATCATCCGGAATGGGATCATCACGGGGGGTTGCCCGGGGGCTTGCGGAAACAGTGCCGGGAGACCGATCAGGCGGCGGCGGCGTTGATTGCGGATCTCAAGCAGCGGGGCCTGCTGCAGGATACTCTGGTGGTCTGGGGAGGAGAATTCGGTCGCACGAACTATTGCCAGGGGAAATTAGCCGGGAGCAATTTCGGACGGGATCATCACCCCCGCTGTTTCACCATGTGGCTGGCCGGCGGTGGAGTACGGGGTGGACTGGCGCATGGACGGACCGATCCGTTCAGTTACAACATCGAGGAGGATCCGGTCCACATCCACGATTTTCAGGCGACGCTGCTGCACCTGCTGGGCATCAACCATGAGCGCCTGACATTCCGTTATCAGGGACGCGCTTTCCGGTTGACCGACGTGCATGGTCACGTGGTGGATAAGATCCTGGCCTGAGCCGGCCGCGATCCCCGCTCCACCAGGCAGGCGACCTGATGCCCGCCGAAGCCGAGCGAGACCTTCAGGCCTGTCCGCGCTGCGTGCGCGTGACACCGTTCCCGCACGGCGCGCAGGGGGCAAGCCGGATCCTGGTGACGCAAGTTCCAGACAGGTGGAATCACGCCATCCCGCAAGGAGAGCAGCAGCCAGCCCAGTTCGAGACTTCCCGCGGCTCCCAGTGCATGGCCGTGCGCCCCCTTGCTGGCGGTGGTCCACGGCTGTTGATCGGGCGGGCCGAAGACGGAGGCCATGGCGCGGGCTTCGGCCCGGTCGTTTGCGGTCGTGCCCGTTCCATGCAGATGCAACAGGTCGACGTCCTGCGTCCGTCTGTCTGCTTGGATTATCAACTCGCCAAGCAGGCGGGACAACCGGATCCCCGATTCGTCGAGTTGCGTCAGACCGGCGGCATCTCCGAAGCTCGCGCCTCCCAGCCAGTGCGCATATCCACGATCGCGGGGGAGGCGGGCATCATCGGCCCGGGCCAGCACAAACAACGCGGCCCCCTCGCCCAGCACGAAGCCACTCCGGTCGCGATCAAACGGCTTGCAGGCGTCGGCCGTCGGTTCATGGCGGTCGGCCAGCACTCCGAGGCGTCGATACGAATGCAGCACGAAGGGATTCAGCGAGGCATCCACGCTACCCGCCAGCACCAGGTCGCAATCCCCCTGTTCAATCAGTCGCACGCCTCGCAGGACCGCTTCCAATCCCGTCGCGCAGGCGGATACCGGGCAGATGGTCGGACCGCGCAGGTTCAATTCCCGGATCAGTCGCGCCAACGGACCGGAAGGCCAGAGTTGAGCAAACGAGATCTCCGGTCCCGGGGCGGCGGGTTCCCGCTGGTACAGGTCCAAAGGCCCCTTGCTGGTTCCCACCACGCAGCCGAACCGAGGCGATTGCCAGATCGCCGGATCGGTCAGTCCGGCATCCGCCAGGGCTTCGCGGGCCGCCCGTAGAACCAACTGTTCCATCCGCGTCCCTTCCGGGGGGCCGGTTAGCCACTCCGGAGGAATCGTCCAGCCGGCGGGTGTCGCCACGGACGCGGGAGGGGCGGGCTTCCATCCCTGGCACAGCCGCGACCAACTGGATTCCCGTGTTGGCCCCAGCGGAGTCAACATTCCAATTCCGGCAATCACCACACTCATTGGTGGTCCGCATTCCCACGCAACATGGTCCAGAAGTGTTTCTTATTTCGCCCGTTCAACAGGCCGAACGACGGCCCTGCGTCGTTCGCTCCCTTGGGTTAACGGCGATTGGCGGATCGGCAGATGGCAAACCCGGCTCCGCCAATGCCCGCCAGGACAATCAGTGTATCAATCATGGGAAATCCCCCGCCACCACCCGTCCCGGCCTGGGCCAGCACGGTCAGGTAATTCATGGCTAGCAACACATTCATGGTTTTTCCTGTGCTCTTGACGATTTTTGTTTACACGGGGGAAGTCGCGACAGTCCACGCGCCCGGCATTCCGCTGGGCTCACGCGCCCGGGCCATGCTCAGGCGGAGGTCCTGGCTTCCCGGGCGCCAGTCCATAAGGTCCCCAACGAAAACCGGCAGGCACGATACCCTGCCGCCGGGATCCACACCGTCTGCCAACTGAGAGACCGCTGCTTCATGGCGCGGCGATAATCTTCCAGCCAGACCCCATAGAAAGCATAACGCTTTTGCCGATAGGAAACGATGGAATCCAGGGCATCGCCGACCGGATCGCTGGAAATTTCATAGGCAAAGACCAGCAGACTGCGAAAATCGGCTCCAAAAACCTGCTCCCATTGAGATAGTCCCCGGATATCTTCCACCGTGGCCCAGTTTTCCCAGTTGCGGCCCGGCAAACGCTTGCGGCCCTTCACGTCCACCAGCAAATTCGCGGTGTCGGCGGAATAGACAATGAAATCCATGGACTTCAGCGAGGCATCCGCCAGTAAGGCCCGGCGGGTTTCGTCCACCGAGACATAGGCCACCCGCTGCTGGCGGAGATATTCCTCGAAGGCTGCATCGTAGGGATTGGAACGGAGCATGGCTCTCCCACCGCACAGGTTGACACCAGAGAATATTTGTTCAATTTTATGCTAGTTGGGGAATGCGCACCTGTCAAGAATGGGTTTCCGGGGTCAAGGCAGCGATCGAAATGCAAACCGAAAAAAAATCCGCGAAAAAATCGGGCCGGTGTCGATCGGGGCCATCGACAATCGACTATTGAGAAAAGGCCCGATCCAGAAAGCCTGGTTCGAGCCGAGTGTTTCATTCAGCGCGACAAGGAGCCGGAGATGCATTCGAATCTGATTCAACCCTATCTGTTTTTTAGTGGACGCTGCGACGAAGCCCTGGCGTTTTATCAAACCGCCATCGGAGCAAAGGTGGAAACTGTGATGCGTTACAGTGAAAGCCCGGATCCTCCGCCGCCGGGCGTCCTCCCTCCCGGTTTTGAAAACAAGGTCATGCACTCCGCCTTCCGCGTGGGGGAATCGCTGGTGCTGGCTTCCGATGGCTGCACTCCAGAGGTGGGATTTCAAGGCTTTTCACTGGCCCTTCAAGTCGCAGACTGCGATACGGCCCAGCGATACTATGCGGCGTTGTCGGCGGGAGGCAAAGCAAATATGCCATTGGCCCCAACGTTCTGGTCCCCCAGTTTTGGCATGTTGACCGACCGCTTTGGCGTCGACTGGATGGTGATGGTCGTCCCTTGTGATGCGAAATGACCTCTGCCCGACCGTCTCCCCCAACGAAAGGACGAACCGATGAGTCACCTGATGACGGATAAGTGCGATAACGCGGCGGATGCCGCGGAGTTGCGGCGTTTGCTGGCGAAGTGGTCGCGGGCCTTGGAAGCGAAGGATCTGGACGGACTGCTTGAGGACTATGCGGACAATGCCTTGCTGTTCGATGCGATCCCGCCGTATAAAGTTGTGGGCCTGGCCCACATCCGCCAGGTCTGGGAGCAGTGCCTCCCCTGTTTTCCCGCAACCTTCAAGTCAGAGCATCGGGACATTGTAATCCACGCCGGTGGTGATGTCGCGTTTGTGCATGGCGTACATCACTTTGTTCCCACGCCTGCCGAGCATCCTTGTGGTTCCACCTGGATGCGCGTGACATTGGGCTTTCGCCGCATCGGGGGGGCCTGGAAAGTGCTGCATGAACATGTTTCGATCCCCTTCAATCCGCTGAATGGGCAGGCCTGGTACGTGAAGAATCCAGATGTTGTCGACAGGCCCGACTATGGCCAACCCACGGAGACCTCCTGTTCCCGGGAGACGAATTGATGAAATACATGTTATTGATCTACGGGGCGGAAAACTGCTGGACGGAAGCCGAGCGCCGCGAATGCATGCTCGAATCGATGGGGATCTGCGACGAGTTGGCACGGGAAGGCAAGTGGATTGCCTCCTCCCCCCTGTATTCGGTCAATACCGCCACGAGTATTCGTGTGCGCGATGGCAAGCGGCTGATCACGGATGGTCCGTTCGCGGAAACCACCGAGCAACTCGGCGGGTATTACATCATCGAAGTCGAACATCTCGACGAAGCGATTGAAATTGCCAGCCGACTCCCCCCGGCAAAAAAAGGGACCGTCGAAATTCGGCCCCTGTTCCCGTTGCCGGAGTTGCCTCAATCAGAGAAGGCATGCGAACATTACCGCGGCAAGTTGAGGATCGCGGCGGCCCCCGAGGTGGTTTACCGCGCCCTGGCGACGCAGGCGGGGCTGCAAGCCTGGTGGACCACCACTTGCACCGTCGGGACCAAACCAGGGGACTACTCCACGTTCCGGTTTGGGGACACACACAAGACCATGCGGATCGAATCGCTCGTTCCCGACGAGGAAGTTTGCTGGCAGTGCGTCGCCTCCCGCCTGGTGGTTCCCGATCGACTCACACGAACCGATGAATGGGTCGGCACATCGCTCCTGTTCCGACTCCAATCCCCCGCGCCGAACGAGACACTGCTTTCGTTCGAGCATTTCGGACTGGGGCCCCACTGCGAGTGCTACCAGATCTGCTCGGACGGCTGGAACCATTATCTCGACAGCCTGAGACAATACTGCGAAACAGGCAGCG
The DNA here is from genome assembly GCA_014584345.1 of Planctomycetota bacterium. Lineage (GTDB taxonomy): Bacteria > Planctomycetota > Planctomycetia > Planctomycetales > Planctomycetaceae > Rubinisphaera. The sequence continues at coordinate 206,583 of JACTNB010000013.1, read as the reverse complement.
GCGCACCGTATTGCACACCCGAAGAGTAAACAGGATGACCACGAACGACGTCGCGACTCTCCACCCCCAGGAACTGAACATCAGCCGGCTCGTGGAGGCCTCGCCCGAGCTTTTATTCCGAGGCTGGACGGAACCCGCCTTGCTGATGCAATGGTTCACACCCGCCCCCTGGAAAACCATCGGCTGCGAGATCGATCTACATCCCGGTGGCCGGTTCGACACTCTCATGCAAAGCCCGGAAGGTCAGGAATTCTGGCATCGCGGAGTGTTTCTGGAAATCGTGCCGAACCAGAAAATCGTTTCCACCGATTCCCTGGTGTCCGGCTGGATTCCTTCGGCAAAACCCTTTGCCGTGCTGACGGTGACGTTCGACAAGGAAGGGACGCGGACACGGTACACGGGACGGGCCAGTCACTGGACGGAGGCCGACCGCGACAGTCACGCCTCCATGGGATTTTACGAGGGCTGGCACAAGGCTCTCGACCAGTTGCTCGACCTGGTACGCGTCCTGTGAACGTAGTGCGCACCCCGTGAATTCTGCCTGGCAGTTGCCTCACTCCCGCTGGACCGCGGGCCGGCGGTTAGAGCGACTTTACGGAGCGACGCCTTTCCGTAGCCACGTCGGCAAGCCCTGCACAGGGGGCAGGCTGGGGAGTTGAGAGGGTTAAACTGGCCCTGAAGGTCCGCAATTCCGCGTTTGCGGAAGACATCCGCGCGGGTTGTGTGAATTCCGTGAACGGGTAGAATGCGAGTAGGACGCGCGATGTTTCGCCGGTTCATACTGCCTGTTGCCGGATCGAGCCCGAGGCCGTGCCCGCAACGGTCCGCCGATCCGTTTTACGAATCAAGTCTCTATGAAAGGACAAGTCATGGCTCATACCCTACCGGCCCTCCCGTACGCATACGATGCCCTGGAGCCCCACATCGATGCCCGCACGATGGAAATTCATCATACCAAGCATCATCAGACGTATATCAGCAAATTGAACGAGGCCCTCCAGAAGCATCCCGAGTTGGCTTCCAAGAGTGTCGAGGAACTGATGGCCGGCTTGAACTCCGTGCCCGAGGACATCCGCGGCGCGGTCCGCAATCATGGGGGCGGACATGCCAATCACAGCCTGTTCTGGACCATCATGGGCCCGAATGGCGGCGGCGAACCGGGCGGCGAACTGGCGGCTGCCATCGCCAAGGCGTTTGGTTCCTTTGGCGAGTTCAAGCAGAAATTCTCCGACGCTGCCGCAACCCGCTTCGGAAGTGGCTGGGCCTGGCTCAGCGTGAAGCCCGGCGGAGAACTGGTCCTGTCCAGCACGGCCAATCAGGATACGCCCCTGTCCGAAGGCCTCCAGCCGATCCTGGGGCTGGATGTCTGGGAACACGCCTATTATCTCCATTATCAGAATCGCCGTCCCGATTACATTTCCGCATTCTGGAACGTGATTGACTGGAACGCCGTCGGCACCCGCTACGCCGCCGCGAAATAATCAGTGAGTGTCCCTTTTCCGCCTTGTCCGTAACGTGCCTTCCGTGGATGGCGCGTGGGGCAGGGCGGATTTTTTTGTGCAAGGGCTCGGGAAATTCAGGAGAAGACTCGACCGTAACCCGGCGTGTCGTCCCCGTCGACTTGAACTCGACCCGCGCGCGCCGCACAATCAACGGTCGAACTCGCGGACCGCACACCTTTCGCACACAGGAGCCACGCCATGCGATACCCCCGGATCTCCCGATTGTCTCGGTTCGCGCTGCTGGCCTGGAAGCCTGGTACCCGCTGGCTGTGGCTGGTCTGTTGCGGCCTGCTGCTGGCGCGGAGCGAAGCCTGCCTGGCCGGGCAGGGCGCCAGGCCGAATATCCTGTTTCTGTTTGCGGATGATCAGCGTGCCGATGCCCTGGAGGCCTGGGGAAACAGGCACATCAAAACTCCGCATTTGAACCAACTGGTCGAGCAGGGCTTCAGTTTCAGGAACAATTACTGCTTTGGTTCCAACAGCCCCGCGGTCTGCATGCCCAGCCGTGTCATGGTGCATACGGGCAAGCGCTGGCTGGATGTGGACCAGCAGATGACGGGCCAGGTTACGCTGGGGGAACTTCTGCGCCAACACGGCTACACCACGTTTGCCACCGGGAAATGGCACAACGGCAAGCCTTCCCTGGTGCGAAGCTTCACCCGGGGCAAGCATCTGTTCCTGGGGGGGATGTGCGATCACACGCGGGTCCCGCTCTCGGAAATTGTGGAGGGAGAGGTTGTTGCACGTGGGATCGGCCCGAAATTCTCCAGTGAGTTGTTTGCCGATGCGGCCCTGGAATTTCTGCAAGAGCAGCCCGCGGAGGAACCTTTCTTCGCATACGTTTCGTTTACCGCGCCGCACGATCCCCGCAATCCGCTCGCGGCCTATCGGGAGATGTACTATTCGTCCCCCCCGCCTCTGCCGGGCAACTTTTTACCACAACATCCCTTCGATCTGGGGGGGATGACCATTCGGGATGAACAACTGGCGCCGTGGCCCCGTCCCGAAAAAATGGTGCAAGACCAATTGTGCGAATATTACGGCCTGATCACTCACATGGACGAACAGATCGGCCGTATCCTCAAGGGACTGGCACACTCCGGACATGCCCAAAACACGATTGTGGTCTATGCCGCCGATCACGGACTGGCCCTGGGAAGCCATGGCCTGCTGGGGAAGCAAAGCCTGTATGAACACAGCATGAAATGCCCGCTGATCCTGACAGGACCAGGAATTCCCGCAGGTCGGGAAACCCAGGCCTTCAGTTATCTGTACGATATCTATCCCACTCTCTGTGCGTTGTGTGGCGTGGAGCCCCCCGCCGATCTGGCCGGTTTCGACCTGTCAGCCATCTGGCGGGGAGGAACGGGTTCCGTCCGGGAGACCGTGTTTCTCCCCTACATGGAAACCCAGCGCTCCGTGCGCCAGGGGCGCTGGAAATTGATCGTTTATCCTCAAATCAACCACCGGCAATTGTTCGATCTGGAAACGGATCCAGGGGAACGCGTGAACCTGGCGGAACTCCCCGAGCAGGCGGAACGGTTGGCCGGGATGTGGCGGCTGCTGGAGGCTGAGCAACAGTCGGCCGGAGATCAACAGACGTTGACCAGCCGGAATCCGAAACCGCGTGAGATCGACTTGACGGGCCAGGCCCGTCAACCGGATGCTCATCAACCCGGGTGGATTGTCGAGAAATACTTCGGTCGCCCCCGGCCCTAGCCCGGAGTTCTCGCCCGGGTCAATACAACAGGATTGCTGACTTCGACGAACTAGCCGCGCCCGTCAGGAAGCGGGCCAAACTGGGGTCAAGATGATCGCAAGACCCTGCCATTACTTCAGTTATGCCAAAGGAACAGACCTCGGGGAAACGCCCGCGTGGCCCGCTTCCTGGCGGGCGCGGCTAGTTTTCCAGGCATTTTCGAGACATAATTCACCGCATTGGTAATTGTGTGAGAAATGTGGATTCATGGATCCGCTGCCCCGTCCGCGGGGTATTCAGCTTTCTTTTCGAGACCCTTGATGGATGCCCCGATGACCGAGACCGCCCCGACCGAGACCGCCGCGGCCCGGCGCCCCATTCGCGACTGGCGTGTCTGGCTGGCGACCGGACTGGGCGTGGGCTTCGCGCGGTTCGCTCCCGGGACGGTGGGAAGCGTGTGGGGTCCGTTGCTGGTTTGGGGGTTGACCGCGCTGCATGTGACGTACTGGTGGCATGCGCCCGTGGCGCTGGTGCTGTTTCTGGTGGGTGTTCCGCTGTGCAATGCAGGGGCGCGGTATTTCGGACGCGAGGATCCCCCCGGCGTAGTTTGGGACGAAATCGCCGCGTTCCCGGTGATCTATCTCCTGACGCCGTTCACGCCGCTCACGGGTCTCGTCGGATTTCTGCTGTTCCGCGTCTTTGATATCGCCAAGCCGTGGCCTATTAGGCGATTCGAAGCCTTGCCCGGTGGGTGGGGCATTATGGCCGACGATCTCTTAGCCGGGATTTATGCCATGGCGGTATTGAGAATTCTGCTGCCGGTGCTCAACTGAATTTGAGCGGTTCGGCCAGAAAAACGTGGCAGCAACCAGGAGTAGGCGATAGAATACCGATGCCAGGGAGAGAGGGAGGATGCGCTCCGTCTGCCTCCCGCGCAACCGATTATTTCATCACGGCAAGGAATTCGGGTGTCACTGGTTCGGCCAATGCCTTTTGGGTTACTCGTCAAAATGGGGTTTCACTGGCAAGGCCAACGGCACATAGCCCAAAATTGAGCACAGCCCGAAAAATAAACTGTGACAGACCACTAGACGCTAGCTCCACTGAAAAACGAGGCCGCCATGGCTGGAATGAAGATCCCCTGCCCGAAATGTGATGCTCCGCTGAAATTGCCGGATCGCAGCCTGCTGGGCAAGATGGCGAAGTGCCCCCGTTGCGGTCATAAATTCGTGCTTCGGGAACAGAGCGAAATCGAACTCGAATTGGTGGAAAGCCCGGTCCCCGTGGAAGGGAAGAATGCCACGTGGGTTCCCGATGCCCCGTTGGGGACGGCACCGGTACCACCACGCCAGGCCACTCCCCCCCAAGCCGCGGAGCCCTTGGCCAGCCTGTTCCAAGAAAGTGCTCCCACACCCCCCCCGGGTGATCCGTTGTCGTTTCTGCACCAGGAACCGCCCGCTGCCGAGGCGGCTCCGTTTCAAGCGATCGGGGAAACCGCCGTGGTGACATCCAGCCCCGCGAGACGCCGAAAACGCCGACGTTCCAGCGGTGGCGGCGTCTGGGCGGCGATTGCGATTCTGCTGGCCGTGGCCGTGGGAGGTGGGTTGTATTATCGCTCCACGCAATCAGGTGCCATGCTGGAAATCAAAACCACGAGTCCCTCCACCCCGGTTGCCTCCGCCCCCGCGCCAGCAGCGGGGAGCGGGGAAGCCGCGCAGCGTCCCGTGACGTCGTTCAACCCGATCACGGCCAGCAGCCCCACTTCGGGCAAGCCGATTCAACTGCTGAACATGCCTGCGGGCGTCCGACTGGTGATCAATCTGCATCCGGCGCAACTGTGGAGTAACGATCGGCAGTTCGCCGAATTTCGCGCGTCGCTGGGGCCGCTCGGTGCCTGGCTGGAAACCCAGATCACGGAATTGGCCAAGCAGCCGCCGCAACTTATCGAGGAAATGTTGATCGGCATCATCCTGGGCCCGCGGGGGACGGCTCCGGAAGTGGCTGCGGTGGTGCACTTCGCCGAACCCCAGCAGCGGGCGGAATTACTACGGATCTACAATGGAACGCCTCACCAGGAATTCAGCACCGATGTGAAGATCAACAACGGTTTTGCCTATCGGATTGTGAACGACAAAACCGTGGCCATCTGCCCGGAATTGTACGTGGAAGACCTGGCCACCTTCCAGAACACCCCCGCGATGACGTCCGACAATCTGCAGGAGATTCTCAAGGGGACGGACCGGGAACGGCTGGTGAGCGTGGTATTCGACCCCAACGACCTGGAACAGCACCGCGAGACCCTGTTTCCCGCGGAAGCGGGACTGGTGGTGGAAAAGGGATTGCGGTGGCTGGGCGAGGATATCTGGGCTGCCGCCTGGAGCGTACATGTCGCCGAGGATTTTCATACCGAACTGCTGGTTCGCGGGCAGAACAATGTCGGCCCCATTTCCTTGAGCAAACGGTATCAGGAGCGTCTGGATGTGCTGCCGGAACTCCTGCTGACCGCCGTGCAGAAGATGAATCCGCAGCGTTCGGGATATCGCCAGATTATCGGGCGGTTCCCCGCCATGTTGAAGGTGCTGTCGCTGGCAACCGCGGTGGGCGTCGATGGGCGGTTCGTGCGACTGGGAACGCTGCTCCCTCCCAAGGCGGCTCCGAATCTGGCGTTGGGAACACTGCTGACGTGGGATGAATCGACCCGCACCGATTTCACCGAAAAGGTTCAGGTCGCTTCCAGCACACCAGCTACGCAGACGGTGGATAAATCAAAACTCCCGCTGCAGGAACGCCTGCAACTTAAATTCGATGTGGAATTTCGGCGAACTCCGCTTCAGGAAGCCTTTGCATATATTGCCGGGGAGTCCAAAATTCCGATCGATATCGATGGCGATGCATTGAAACTGGCCGGTTTCACCAAGAATATGCCTCAGACTTTCACCATGGAACAGGCCACCACCCTGCAGGCCATTTATGGCATCATCAAAACCTACGAAAAAGAATCGTCTCCCCTGGCGATTTATATTGATGAAGAGAAAAATGAAATCCTGGTGCTGACCACCAAGGTGGCCGAGGACCGAGGCCTGAAAACCTACGATTTCAAGGCGAACGGATTCCAATAGGAAGCGATCCCGGAAACGGTACTCGCTGCTCCGTCGGCGCCCGGTCCCTTCCCGCACGGAACAAGGGGAGGGGCTGTTGTTGCCGATACATCACTTGCATCATGTAGTTTCTCGAGGGTTCACGACCTGCACGTTCAGGGACGAACGGTGTTTCAGGAAGGATTCTTATGGCGGTGTTAGCGGGAGAATTTCTCTGTCCGATATGCTCGGCCCGGTTGCGGATGCAGCAGCGGGGACACAGCGAACTTTGCATTGATTGCCCGGAATGTCATACGCCGTTGCGCGTTGTACGCAATGAGCGAGGAGAACTGGACGTCCAGCAGGTATCCAATTCCGCCGAGATCCCGGTCCTGGCAAGGAAACCGGCACTCCGCGAGACCGCCATTCCCTGGATCGTGGTGGGTGTGCTATGTCTTGCCTTGGGTGGCAGCTGGTGGGCCTTTGGCTCGGCGTCGGTCTCCGAGGAACCCGCCCCCTCCACGGCGAACACAAACCCCGCTGATACGCGTGACGAGGCTCCCGCGGCGAACGTGGCTGCCTCCCTGCCGATCGGGCCGCAACCCTCCGGGGCAACCGAGGAGCCCGCCGTTGGGGAAGCCAACGCGGAACCCGCGCAGCATCCCTTTGCCCTCAAATTGCAGGGACTCGGGACGCGCGTGACGGCATATCGCGAACCGCGTGGGCACTTTCCCCCCGCGCTGTGGGAACAGACAGGTTCCCCTCCGGGCAGGGCCTTCAGTTGGCTGGCGGGACTCGACCCGACCCTGGAACGGGATGCCTCCCTGCTGCCCCAATGGAACCTCCCCTGGGACGATCCCTTGAACGATCGCTTCGTCCGTCGCAAACGGGACGATTTGCTGAACCCCGAGATCCCTTTGCAAGTGGGCGGTGATCGCTACCCGGCCAGTCATGTGGTGGGGATCGCCGGGGTCGGACCTCGTGCCGCCGAACTTCCGCTTTCCGACCCCCGGGCAGGCATCTTTGGCTGGAATCGCACCACCCGGATGGACGACGTGAAGGATGGCCTGTCGCAAACCCTGCTGGCGACGGGCGTCACCGGGAAACTGACCTCCTGGGCGGATGGGACGGCCAGCGTGAGAGCGTTTACGCAGGAACCCTGCATCAATGGCCCGGACGGCTTTGGCACGGGGCAGTCGAATGGCATGTATGTGCTGCTGGCCGATGGCAGTGTGCGATTTCTGAATCGGACAACGGCCCCCACGATTGTTCGCCGCATGGCCGCCATGGCGGATGGACTCCCCTTGGATGCCTCCCTCCCCGGAGAACCAGGAGAAACCCGGCCGGAGGTGGCATCGCCGAACCCGATGCCCAAGCCAGCCGAGACACCAGCAGAAACCGCTGCTGCTTCTCCCGGGAATGGCCAGAGCCCGTCCCCCGCGCCGGAGACCCCTGCCGAACAACCGTTGCGTCCCTTGCAGCCTGCCCCCAAAAGCCCGCCGATCGATCTTGTCGCCAGACTGGGGCAAACGGTATTGGCGTATCAGTTAACGACGGCGGCTCCGTTGGAAGAAGTCTTGGCGGAACTCGAGGCCCTGATCGCCGTGCGGATCGAGTTTGACGAAGCCCGCATTCCCGCCGACTCCGCCGCCCGCCGCCAGTTGGTTGGTTTGAGTCGCAAGAACTCGACCTATGGCGATTTGTTGCGCGACATGTTGGAAAAGACGCCCTTCCGCTTTGAACCGCGCGAGGATCGGCTGATGATCGTCCCCCGGGAAAACGCCAGCGAATAAGCAGGCGAGCAGCGCCCGTGACGCAGCGGGAGACCGCCCAGGCAAACACGATCGCACGGGCCGGCGCACATGGCAATCTGTCGAGGAATTCGGCATCCGCCTTCCGTTGCCCGGATTCCAGAACGGCTGTGGCCATCTGCAAATCCCCTTGTGGCAGGCAATTTGAGGCCTATGAAATTCCTACGTCCTTTGACAGCAGAATTCCATGAATTTCAGGGGATTGCGTTTTTTCCGTTTCACATGGAACGGAAGGGCGAGAGATACGATTTCCTCCAGGAAGAATTCCGAGTTTGGGGAGCTACCGGGATTGCAACGGGAGGATAAAGTTCCGAATTGAGAGGGGAACTTTCCCCTGTCCTTGAGATGCCGTTCCGAGGGAAAATACGTTATCCTTGTGTCATCAGGTAACACGCGGAGGAAGCGGAATAAAAGGATGGGTGTTCATGGCTGAATTTGACTTGACGTGGCATGGCATCACGGTAAGGGATGTGCTGCGGAATCCCTCGCCCGCCACGCTTTACGAAGAGGCGATACGCTTCGACAAAGGGACCACGCTTTCGGATACGGGCTGCCTGATCGCGTATTCGGGCGAGAAAACTGGTCGTTCCCCCAAGGATAAGCGGGTGGTGCAGCATCCCGATTCCGAGCACGAAGTCTGGTGGGGTCCCGTGAATTTCCCGCTGGATCGCCTGACTTTCAGCATTAATCGCGAACGCGCCGTCGATTATCTCAACACCTGTGAGCGGCTCTATTGCGTCGATGCCTTCGCGGGCTGGGATCCGAAGTACCAGTTGAAGGTACGGGTGATCTGCTCGCGGCCCTACCACGCGCTGTTCATGACGAACATGCTGATCCGCCCGAGCGATAAGGAACTGCGGGACTTCGGCGATCCCGACTTCACCATTCTGAACGCGGGGCGTTTTCCGGCGAACAGGCACACCACCGGCATGACCTCCAAAACCAGCGTGGACCTGAGTATCGAAGCGGGGGAAATCGTCATCCTGGGCACCGAATATGCCGGGGAGATGAAAAAAGGGGTGTTCACGGTGGTGAATTACTGGGGCCCCAAGGTCGGCGTGCTGTCGATGCACTGCTCGGCTACTGCAGACAGACTCACCGGGCGTTCCTCCGTGCTGTTCGGCCTGTCGGGCACCGGCAAAACGACTCTCTCCGCCGACCCAAAACGCTATTTAATTGGCGACGACGAACACTGCTGGAGCGACGACGGGATTTTTAACGTCGAGGGGGGCTGTTACGCCAAGGCGATCTATCTATCCCGCGAACGCGAACCGGAAATCTTCAACGCCCTGAAATATGGCGCGGTGCTCGAGAATGTCGTATACGATCGTGAAAGTCACCATGTCGATTTCGACAACACCACCATCACGCAGAACACGCGGGGAGCCTACCCGATCGAGCACATGTCGAATGCTCGGATCCCCTGTGTGGCCGATCACCCCACGGACGTGATTTTTCTCACGTGCGATGCATTCGGCGTGCTCCCTCCTCTGAGCCGTCTCACTCCCGAACAGGCAATGTATCACTTCATCAGTGGCTACACGGCAAAGGTCGCGGGAACCGAAATGGGCGTGGACGAGCCCGAAGCGACCTTTTCCCCCTGTTTTGGTGGGCCGTTTCTGGTTTGGCATCCCGCGAAATACGCCGATCTGCTGGCGGAAAAAATTCGCAAGTACAAGGCAAATGTCTGGCTGGTGAACACCGGCTGGTCGGGAGGGGCGTACGGCGTGGGAACCCGCATCCCCCTGCCGCAAACCCGAGCGATGATTGACGCCATTCATTCCGGGCAACTCCAGGATGCTCCCGTGATCCGCGATGACATTTTCGGTTTTGATGTCCTCACGCACTGCCCTGGAGTGCCCAGCGGTATTTGCGTCCCGCGGGAAACCTGGTCCAGTCAGCACGCGTATCTGTCCGCGGCAAGCAAACTGGCGGCTCGATTTCGACAGAACTTTACCAAGTACGCGGAGGGTGTCAGTCCTCAAGTCCTGGCGGCCGGTCCCCGGGAATTGGAATCGGGCTCCGCATTCTGAAACGCTTTTTTACGTCACCTATCCCCCTGGAGAACTCTATGCGTTTACACTTCAAGCGATATTCCTGCTCGTGCCGGCAACTTGCCGAGTGCCTGATCGATCGATGGTTCCCTTCACGCCAGCCGGGCTTGTTCCAGACCCTGTCTTCGCTGACCGGGGCGACGCTCGTGCTGGGCGCCCTGCTGCTGGTGTTGCCCGGTTGTGGAGGAAACGGATCGACACAGCCGAGTGGAGACCAGCAACAATCTGCCCCCAAGGATCCCGGACCGCCTCCGGAAGGACAGACCGAACCGACCAGCGAGGAACCGGTGATCGAACTTCCCGAACCGGCGGCGGCAAACTGAGGGCGAAGGGCGCGGCAAGCGATGCCCCGGCTGGTTCATTGCCGCTGAGGCTGCTCTTTTTCCCGGCGTTTTTCCCGCTGATAGTAGTCTTCCATCTCGGCGAGCGTGGCCGATTCGATCGTGCGACCATCCGCTTTCAGGCCTCGCTCAATGGCCTGAAAGCGGCGCTGGAATTTGGCGTTGGTTTTCCGCAGGGCTTCTTCGGGATTGATCTTCCAGCGGCGGGCGATATTGGCCAGCACGAACAGTACGTCTCCCAGTTCGCCCTCGGCCCGTTGCCGCAGTTGTTCGTCGGGAATGGCCTCGTCGGGAGAATGCGGGGCTTCCAGCGAGATCTTCCGCTCCGGCGGTTCGCCTTGCGGATAGAGTTCTTCGCGCAACTCCGCCAGTTCTTCCGCGAGTTTGTCGAACAGCATGTCGCGGTGAGGAAAATCGTATCCGACCTTGGCGGCCTTTTCCTGCAGTCGAGCGGCTCGCGCCAGCCCGGGCAGTTGCAGGGGGATCCCATCGAGTTGGGATTCGCGGGGGGTCGGTTTTTCCGATTGTTTGATGCGTTCCCACGTCGTCTTCACCTGCTCGGGGGAACTGACGGATTCATTGCCGAAAACGTGCGGATGTCTGCGGATCAACTTATCCGTCAGGCCTTGCACCACGTCGGTCAGCGTGAAGCGTTGCTCGTCGGCTGCAATCTGGGCATCGAGCACTACCTGCAGGAGCACGTCTCCCAATTCCTCGGCGATGGCGGCATTGTCGCCGGAATCGATCGCTTCGAGTAGTTCATGAGTTTCCTCGAGAGTATGGGGTTTGATCGATTCGAGTGTCTGTTGACGATCCCAGGGGCAGCCATCCGGCGAGCGGAGCCGGGCCACCACTTCGCAAAGCTGCCAGAAGGCCGCTTCGATTGCATGTTTTTCCGGGGGGACCCCCATCGGTCCAACAACACCTGGATTCGTTTGCATGATTCCGAATTCTTATCGAGGAAGTAGGTAACCCAGCCTTGAAGGCCCGGGCGTTTACGCGACTATAATAGAACACCGTCTCGCAACAATCGAGCGGCCCCGTGCCGACCAACTTTCACCTCCCAACCTCATAGGAGAAAACCGATGTTCCGTCCGATTATGCCATGGTCTGTATGCGTGCTTGCCTGCCTGATATTGGGAATCGGAGGGGTTGGCGATCTCCGGGGAGACGACCAGAAAAAGGGAGACTCCCCCGGTCCGGCTGCTCCCCTGGAACCTCGGGAACAGGCCTTCAGCGAACGCATGGCGAATACCGTGCTCGTGGGGCATTTCACCCTGATGGATGAACCAGAGAACCAGGGGGGCAAACCCGAGCGTTACGAGATCAGCCAGATCAACAAATTGAACGGCAACATGTGGGTATTCCAAACCCGTGTGAAATATGGCAAGGTTGATACCGTCATGCCAATTCCCGTGCCGATCGAGTGGGCCGGCGATACCCCCGTGGTTTCCATGACAAACTTTACCATTCCCGGAATGGGAACCTTCTCGTGCCGCGTCCTCTTCGACAAGGATCGCTATGCCGGCACCTGGCAACACGGCGAAAAGGGAGGTCACATGTGGGGACGGATCGAAAAAGCCCGGCAGGAATAACATATGCCCGGCGTAGCCTGCCATGCCTGCAATGCGCAGCAGGGAAAGCGTGTCGTATGGCAATTTGAGCGGCAGGGGCTTCGGGAATCCGACGCTGGCGAGCAACGGGGTCCACCGGGGTGGATCACGACGGAAATGTAGTGACTCAAGCGTGGCCCGCTTCCTGACGGGCGCGGCTAGTTTATTCGGGGATGCACCGCAAACGCCAGAACTTACCCGTGCTCGCACTGGCGGACAAACCGGCCTGCTGGCGAGCAACGGGGTCCACCGGGGTGGATTACAACGGGAATGTAGTGACTCAAGCGTGGCCCGCTTCCTGACGGGCGCGGCTAGTTTGGGCGTAGTTTTTCCGTCAGGAATTTGGCGGTCTCGACGGCGATCACATTGTATCCGGCCAGGTTGGGATGCCGGTCGCGATACCAGCCCGGCAAATGGCCCAGCACGGCATCGAGTTCGTTGTCCATCACTTCGACACTGGGGCCGTTGACGTACGGCTTAACCAGCGGGTGATACTTTTCAGGAATACTGGCCAGGGGAAATCGCCGATAGTTGAGCATGTTCGGGCCCTGCTCCAGTGCCGCCGCATAGGCCGGATAAATATCGAACACCTCCAGTTTTTCCGCCGAGCCGACTTGTCGAATCAAGTCGTTCATCTGCTGACTGGCCGCCTCGTCGGCGTAGGGAATCACCGTCATGGGAATCAACCTGGCCCGGGGATGATCTTCCCGCAGCCGTGCCAGCAGCTGGTGAAAATCGAGCGGGAAATTCACTTCGAAATTTTCTCTTCGCGCCCGATCGTTCAGCCCATAACGGATGAAGATGTAATCCAGGCCTGGCAGTTTGGCGACATCGCGATCGTAACGTCCCGAGGAAAACAGGCGTTCGATGTATTCGCCGCTCAAACCGGAATTGATCACCCGCACGGCGGGCAGATTTCCCTCGGCTGCCAGCAGGGATTCCAGCATCTGTTCCAGGTGTGGCCCCGCTGGCTTCAGGCGACGAGGGACGCTCCCTTCGGTGGTGCTGTCTCCCAGGAGCAGCACCTGGATTTTGCCTTCGTGCTCGGCCCATGCCGTTGCCGAAAAGCCCGTCGGAAGGAACCAGAAACAGAGACACAGAATACTGGAGAACACCAACCTTTTTGCCCGATGAGATACCGTAAACATCGCCATTCTTACTTTCTGTCTGGAGAGTGGATACCTGCTGCCTGAAGAGCGGACGCATTCCAACAGGGACTTTACTTCAGGGCACGGTACTGCCGTCACCCCACGAAAACAAGGCAGATTCACGAGTAATCATCCTTTGGGCGGCTTGATACGCGGTTTGCGGTGAGAGCCGTTATGGACGAGACACGGGAGTCAGGCGTCATCCTCGGCAAGTCCATTTTCGTCCTGCTCGGCACGTTCGCGATGCACGTCTCGCACGATCACCAGAAACGCCAGGAAATCGTAAATGGAGTGGCAGAGGATCGGGGGCAACAGATTTCGCTCCCCCGTGGCGTCGTACAACCAGCCGAAGTAGGCCCCCGCGGCGCAGGCAAACAGCGTGTACACCCAGGTGACGGCATGCATCAGACCAAACGCGATGCTGCTGAGGAGGAAGCCCAGCCAATAGCCCCCCAGGGATTCAAGCCAGTTCATGAGAAAGCCGCGGAACAGCACCTCTTCACCCACCCCCGCCAGCGCTGCCAGCAGAGCCAGTTCCAGCCAATTGCATTCCGCGAGATGATTTCCCAGCGTGTTCAGGACGGTTTCCTGAATTTTCTGGATCGGCGCGATCGGCAGATGCTCGATGGCTAGAAAGACCAGAAACAGTGGAATTGCCGCCAGGATCCCCCAGACCACCGCGGTCAAATTCACCGACAAATGAGCCCCGGGCGAAATCGCGAACAGCCAGCCCAACCCCATGGCCACCACCAGCAGGGCAAATTCAAACAACCCCGCGCTGATTAAAAATCGTTCTTGTTTTTCCAGTGACAAGACCCTCTTCCTTCCCAATCGAGACGGGCAGCCCGCATTGGTTTTCCTCTGCGTTTGTACTTCGGAAGTCCTACCCGATAGAACTGGCCGTTGACCATCTTATCGGGTTTGACGCGTTGGGAAAGAGACCTTGGGGGGGTGTCGTTAGAATCCAGCCGAGTTCTCCCGAACTCGCGGGAATCTGGGCATTCCCCTGTGATTTCTCTTTTGTTGGTGACGATGGGAAGGTAAAGTATAAACCGATACCAATAGATCCTGCCTCCCCATACCTCACGCCTCCTCATGCGGACTGGACCATCGGATATGCGATACCCGCTGTTTTCCCGTCGTCCCCACTGGATTTGCCTGGCTTTGATGTTGCTGGCGCACACGAACGCCGCGCGGGCCGAGCAGGCCGAGGTTGAATTCTTCGAGAAGAAAATTCGGCCCGTCCTTGTCGAACATTGCTACAAGTGTCATGCGGCTTCGGGCGAGGCCATCAAAGGGGGACTGCAACTGGATCACCGGGACGGTTTGCTGCAGGGTGGAGATTCCGGCCCCGCCATTGAACCGGGCAAACCGGACAAAAGTCTGCTGATCGCCTCGCTGAAGTATGATAGCTACGAGATGCCCCCGGCGGGGAAGTTGCCCGATCACATTATTCGTGATTTTGAAACCTGGATTGCCAACGGAGCGGTCGATCCCCGCAAGCTCGACTCCGCTCCTCGAAAATCGCAGGGAATCGACTGGGAGGCGGCGCGACAGTTCTGGGCCTTCCGGCCCTTGGCGACAACTCCCGAGCAAAGGCAGGAGCATGCCGCCGCCCCCACCGAGATGATCGATTTCCAGGTGCGGCGTCCCTTGGCAGCCCAGGGGATTACCCCCAACCCGGCGGCGAAGCCCGAAAAGCGACTCCGCAGGTTGTATTACGACTTGATCGGTTTGCCCCCCTCCGAGGAAGCCATTCTCGAATTTGTGAATGACCCTTCCCCCGCGCGCTGGGAAGCGACGGTGGATCAACTTCTGGCGCGGCCCGAGTTTGGCGAACGTTGGGGCCGGCACTGGCTGGACGTAGCCCGCTACGCCGATTCCAACGGCGGTGACTTCAATGCCACCTACCATAACGCCTGGCGTTACCGCGATTACGTGATTCAGGCCTACAACCAGGATATGCCAATCCACCAGTTCTTTACCGAACAGATTGCCGGCGACCTGCTGCCTGCCCGGAACGACGAAGATCGCCGGGACAAAATCGTGGCGACCGGGTTTCTGATGATCGGTCCCAAGATGCTCAGCGAACGGGACAAGGAAAAGCTGAAGTACGACGTGATCGACGAGCAGATCGATTCCTTCGGCAAGGTATTCCTGGGTTTATCGCTGGGCTGTGCCCGCTGTCACGATCACAAGTTCGATCCGGTGCCGACCAGCGATTACTACGCCATGGCGGGCATTTTCCAGGGGACACAGGTTCTCAATGGAGAAATGCAGCAGTATGTTTCCGATTGGCTCCGCCGGGATCTTCCCACCACCCCGGAACATCTGCAATCCCTGCAACAGCATCAGCAGCAACTCGTCGAACTGCAGGGGACGGTAAAAAACAGCGAGAAGCAGGTGCAGCAACTGGAACAGCAGGTGCAACTGCTGCGGCAAGGGCGCAACGCACTGGTGCTCGACAATGAACAGGCGCGTCTTGTGGGGGAATGGAAGGCCTCCACGTTCACCTCGCCATTCGTCGGCACGAATTACATCCACGACAACAAGCAGAACAAGGGAGAAAAGCAGGCGATTTTCTCCACGACATTGAAGCAGCCCGGTAAATACCAGGTGTTGTTCGCCTATGTCCCCAGCAGCGGCCGCGATACCCGGGTTCCCGTGCATGTCGTCCAGGGAGATCAGCGGAAAACCTATTTCATCGATCAAACGAAAAAGCCCGATCTACTGGGGAATTACGTGCTGCTCGAGGAATTCGAGTTTCCCGCCAATGCCGAGGTGCAGGTGATCGTTTCCACCGAGGGGACGACGGACTATGTCATTGTCGATGCCGTGCAGTTTTTGAGAGTCCCCTCCGCCACGGAACCGCCCCTCGACGATGCCGAGTTGCGCCTGGCGGAAAACAACTGGGAACTGGCGCGGAAGCAACTCGAGGAACATCAGCAATCGCTGAAGAAACTGCAGTCACAGTCTCCTCCTCCCGTACCTCAGGCGATCGCGGTTCAGGATCTGGAGGAATGCGTGGATTGTCCGATCATGATTCGGGGTGAACATACCAATCCGGGGGCGACCGTGCCTCGTGGCAGCCTGAAAATTTTCAGTGGGGAACAGGCTTCGCTGGATATCCTGCAGGGAAGCGGCCGCCGGGAATTGGCCGATTGGCTCGTGACCGAGGCCTCGCCCCTGGTATCGCGGGTGTACGTGAATCGTATCTGGATGCATCTGCTGGGCGAGGGTCTGGTGACTTCGGTCGATAATTTTGGAATGCAGGGCATCCCTCCCACGCATCCGGAGTTGCTCGATGCGTTGTCAGCTTATTTCATGGATACGAACTGGTCCACGAAAAAGCTGGTCCGCGCGATCGTGCTTGGCGAGGTGTACCAGCGTGGCAAGCAGCATCAGCCCGAGGCGTATGAAATCGATCCGGAAAACCGCCTGTTATGGCGCGGTCACCGTCGGCCCCTGTCGGCGGAGGAAATCAGGGATACGTTCGTGCTGCTGCAGCGCAAATTGGACGAATCGCGTGGGGGCTCCACCGTCTCCCATTTTGGTCGCCTGGTGGTGGACAACAACAATCAGGCCAATTCCCAGCTTGCCCAGGAATATGCTGCGAGGCGGGCCGTGTATCAACCCGTGCTGAGGAATCAGTTGACGGGGATTGCGGTCCTGTTTGATTTTGCCAATCCTGAAATGGTCGTGGGGAAACGCCCCGCCACGAACGTGCCATCGCAGGCGCTGTTCCTGCTGAATCATCCTCAAGTGCGCGATACTAGCCGCGATCTGGTCGACCGCCTGTTTGCCGAACATGGGGCCGGCTCGTTTTCGGGCTTGCCTTCGCTGTACTTGAGCCTGTTTGGTCGTCTGCCTGAACAACGGGACGAGGAATTACTCCAGGGTTATCTCGCACAGCGGCTCGGGGAGGACGTAGATCCCGCCCGAGTGCATGCCGTCTGGTGCGAGATGGTCCAGGCCCTGTTGATTTCCACCGAATTTCGATATCTCGACTGAGACACGGAGTCCTTGCCATGCTGTATCACAATCCGACGGAACATGTTCTCTCGCGCCGTTCCCTGTTGAATGCCGCCACCTGTGGGTTTGGCGGCTTGGCATTGCTGGACCTGTTGCAGCAACACTCCGTTGCCGCCCCGCAGGCCGTTGCTTCGCCCTGGCATCATGCCCCGCGCGCGCGCAGGGCGATTTTTCTGTTCATGCATGGAGGCCCCAGTCAGGTTGATACCTTCGACTACAAGCCCCGGCTCCAACAGGACGATGGCAAGGATCTTCCCTTTGCCACGGCGGCCAATATCAGCGCGAAATCGACACTGATGAAATCCCCCTGGAAATTTTCGCGGCACGGGGAGAGCGGGCAGATGATTTCCGAACTTTTTCCGGGGGTGGCGACCTGCGCGGATGACCTGTGCGTGATTCGTTCGATGCACTCGAAGGGACAATCTCACGGGCAGGCGGTTTCCATGTTGCACACCGGTTCGGACAGCATGGTTCGCCCGTCGATGGGGGCCTGGCTTTCCTATGGCTTGGGGGCCGAGAATCAGAATCTGCCGGCCTTCATGGCCATCAGCCCTCCCACCGCGCACGGCGGCCCCCGCAATTATGGCTCCGCATTCCTGCCCGCCAAGCATCAGGCCACCACGCTTGGCAGCGCGGGCCGACTGGGTGACGGGAAGATCGAAAACCTTGAGAATCCCCAGTTGACCCGCGCGGAGCAACGCCAGCAGATCGACCTGGTGCAGGGGTTGAATCACAATCATCTGCGCGACGTGGGAGCGGGGCCGGATATCGAAGGAGCCATGGAAGCCTTTGAACTGGCCTTCCGGATGCAGACCATGGCACCCGGCGTACTGGATATCAGCGGAGAAAGCGCTGCCACGTTGCAACTGTACGGCATCGGGAAAAAGGAGACCGATAATTTCGGCAAGCAATGCCTGATGGCCCGCCGGCTGGCGGAAGCGGGGGTTCGTTTTATTCAAGTCTCCACGGGCAACGTGTGGGATCAGCATGGTAATCTCAAGGAAGGGCACCAGAAGAACGCGTTGGCGGTCGATCAGCCCATTGCGGGATTACTGAAGGATCTGAAGCAACGGGGCCTGTTGGATGACACTCTGGTGATCTGGGGCGGGGAATTCGGCCGAACTCCCGTTGCCCAGGGAACCAACGGTCGCGACCACAATCCACAAGGTTTCACCATGTGGCTGGCCGGGGGAGGTGCCCGCGGAGGCCTGGCCTACGGGGAAACCGATGATTACGGCTATTACTCCGTGAGCGATCGCGTCCACATGCACGACCTGCATGCCACCATCATGCATCTCATGGGAATCAATCACGAGCAACTGACCTACCGTTATGCCGGTCGCGATTTCCGGCTGACCGATATCTACGGGAAGGTCGTTAAGGATTTGATCCAGGCCTGAATTTCGAGGGATCGCCACCAGGCGATCTGATCGTAGCGTTGTCCCGCGTCATCACCAGAACCCAGCGATTCCTTGGAAATTCATGTCCGATCCTCTCGAAATCACTTGCCGCGAAGTCCATGAAAAACTGGCCCGCCACGACGCCTTCCTGCTGCTCGACTGCCGCGAACAGGACGAATACGATCTGGTTCGAATCGAGCCGTCCCAATTGCTGCCCCTGAGTGAACTGTCTCGACGCGTGGACGAACTGCATCCACGGAAGCTCGACGAGATCGTGGTGTATTGTCATCATGGAGGACGCAGTCTGCGCGTGGCCCGCTGGCTGCACTCGCAAGGTTTTCACAATGTGAAAAGCATGGCGGGGGGGATTGATGAATGGGCGCAATCGATCGATCCGGGGCTGCCCCGTTACTGAATCGATAAATTCCGCGGGAGTCCCCGGCCTGTTTGCAGGCCCGCGCGGGGACCGGTCGACAAGGAGGTGCAGCCGTGTGCGGAATTCTGGGAATCGTCAGCACCGATGCACGCCCCGTTTCGCTGACCGACGCCCAGGTAATGGACCTGCGCGATCGCATGCGCCGCCGCGGACCCGACGACGCCGGGCTGGTGCGCATCAATCCCCGGGCCGTCCTGGCGCATCGCCGGCTGGCCATTCGCGATCCCTCCCAGGGACAACAACCCTGGGTCTCCGCGGATGGACGCTGGACTCTTGTCTACAACGGGGAGTTGTACAACACCGAGGAGTTGCGGCAGTTGACCAGCGTGGAATTTCCCGAACCGCCGCGAACCCATTGCGATACGGAACTCCTCTTGAGAACCCTGCAGGTTTACGGAGCACGAGCACCTGTTTACCTGCGCGGCATGTTTGCCTTCGCCGCCTACGATGCGGCACGGCAACGCCTGATCCTGGCCCGCGATCGTTTTGGCATTAAACCCCTGTATTATGCCGAGCGTGGACACGAACTACTGTTTGCCAGCAGCCCGAACGTGTTGAGCGGGCATGCGGGAATGACTGGCGGGATCAACCCTCGCGCGCTCGTGCATTACCTGATGACTCTCCGCGTTACGCTCGGGTCGGAGACGTTGCGGGAGGGGATTCTCTCACTCCCGCCGGCTCACGTGCTGGTTCAGGATCGCGACGGCACGCGTCTGGAACGCTACTGGGACTATCCCGTGGGGAACCGTTTTGGCCTGCCGGAACAGGAGGTGACACGCTTGGATGCAGCCTTGGGCGAGGCGGTGCGTTGCCGCCTGGTCAGCGATGTCCCCGTGGGGATGATGCTGTCGGGAGGTGTCGATTCCTGTCTGCTGGGAAGTTATGTCCGAGAAGAACTCGGGCCGAACTTTGTGGCGGAATGCGGTTGCGGCGAGCCCTCCGCGGAACAGACGGAGTCCACCTGGGCGCGTGCCTCGGCGGCGCTGTTGGGTTGCGATTTTCGTACCGTTCCCGTCACCGAGCGGGATTATCGCCATTCCTGGCGGGAGTTGATCGCGGAAACCGGGCAACCGCTGGCAACGCCCTCGGATGTTATCATTTTTCATCTGGCGCGGTCCCTCAAGCAGCGCGTGGGAGTCGTGCTGGGAGGAGAAGGAGCAGACGAACTGTTCGGGGGTTATGCCGCCATCCACGGCCTGGGACTGCCTGGCGGGGAGTTGCAACCCTCGTCACGCGGACTGGTGGATCGTTACCTGGCCCTGGCAGGATTGATCCCTCTGGCGGGCCTCAAACTGCTGTTGCGCCAGGATCCCGAGGAGTCCTACCGGGAGATCCATGGCTATTATAGCGATCGTGTTCAGGCGGCGGGAGGAAGTCGTGCCGGCTTTTCCGGTCTGCTGGGCCTGTTGCATCGCGTGAATCTGGAATCCCTGTTGTCGCGGCTTGATCGGGCAACAATGGCCGCTTCGCTCGAAGCCCGCGTTCCGTTTACCGATCATCGTCTCGTCGAGCAGTTCTGGAATTTGCCGCCGGACTATTGCCTGCGGCCATCCCCCGGCGAGAGTCCTGGAGGGGAAGGGAAATGGCTGCTGCGGCAGTTGGCAAAACAGCGGTTGTCCGCATCCATCGCGGATCGCGCGAAGGCCAGTTTCCCCACGCCGGTCCCCGTCTGGCTGGGATCCTGCTGGAGTGACTGGGTGCGGGAAACCATTGGCGGCAGCCCCTTGCTGGCGGAACTGTTTGAGGCAGATCCCCTGCAGGAGCTGGCGGGAAATCCGGCGGCAGCCGGGCTGTGGCTGTGGCCCCTACTCAATTTGGCGCTCTGGGGGGAAACGGAATTCCCCGGGTGATCGGCCAGTGAATTTTCCCGGGCAGGCTTCGAAAGCCGCACGTTCCACCAGTGTCTGGCAGGTTTCTCGTCAATCTGGGGATGCCTGGCGGCGTCTTTCGTCCCTCGCCCGCCGGGATGCGGGCGCGTTGAGAACCCCGGGCAGAATGGGCATGGGGTCTTGCGGAGAGGTCCCGGGGTTTATTTGATCACGGTTTCCAGCCAGACATTCTCGGCGAACCAGCGGCCTTCCGACTGAATCAGCGTGGTGAAGACAGTCCCCTGCTTGTCGAGTAGTCGGGCTTTCAACCCCGAGGCTTCGGTGGTCAGGTCCACCTGATCGACCAGTTCCTCGGGTTTGAGTTGATCGAGTCGAGGGGAGACCCGCTCGAGCAGTTCCTGCGTGATTTTTTCCCGCGCGGAATCGACAAAATAGACCTTCAGTTCGTCCGTCTTCCCCTCGCGGATTAACTCGAATTGCCGCGAAAGGATCTGCACGGAAATCTCGCGGAGTTGTTCTTCCTGTTGTTTTTCCTCCTCGCGTGCCAGGTAAGCCCGCAATTCGGCGGCCGTCATCAATTCCGCCTCCGCCAGCATTTTTATCCAGGGTTCCAGCCCCTCCTTATCGAGCGTTTCCCCCTTGCGAGAATAAGCCAGACGGTGAATGTCTCTTTCCCCGCTCACAATCCGCACGACTTCCTGCTGCGCGGGGCGTTGCTCGTTGCGGGGCACGCTCCACGTGAACAGGACATCGCCAGGCTCGTCTTTCAGAACTTCAAACTCGACATTGCTCAATCCGGACTCCAGCCGCTGCCGAATTCCCTGCATCACATCCCGTGCCGAGGACGTGGCAGACGTATTGATGAATCGCTGACTGGCAAACAGTTGCGTCCAACTTTGCAGCGATTGGTCCGTGGGCACGTATTCCGTATTCCCCTGGGTTGATGAGAGCAGGCGATAGGCCACCTTCCACTGGTCCCGATCCAGATCAAATGCCAGCCCATCCACCGCATGCAAGCCTTCGGGGGGCAGACTGCGCAAGTCGAGAATCGAAAACAACTGGCTGTTCATGAAGTTCAGCGACATGAAGCCATAAACCAGCCGCAACCGGCTCCCCTGGTCGTCCGCCTGATCGGGCTTGCCCAGGGTTTGTGCCACCAGCGGCAACGGTGTGCCAACATTGAAAACCCCTTGCGCATCCAGCAGTTTCCAGGTTTTCATGAAATCGACCGTGGCGGGAACATAATCGGGCGTGAGACGCACTGCCTGGCGAAAATGAAACCAGCCTGCATTTGCCTGTTGATCGCCCATGTAGGCCACCCCCAGTGCGTGGTGATAGTTCCCCTTGTCGGGAATGGCCTTCACGGCGGCTTCCAGGGCCGTGATGGCCGTCTGCCAGTCCTTGGCTTGAATTGCTTGCGTGCCTCGTTTGTAGTGCTCTTCCGCCTGGCGCACGGTTTCTTCGCTGGGAGGAGTGCTGGCGGGAGGCGTGGTCTCCGCGGGGGGCTCGGCTTTGCCTGTTTCGGATGCCGCCTCGGCAGGTTTGGGCAAGGCTTCCACGGGCGGGAAGGGATCCGCGGCCTGTGCGCCGGTATTCAAGGTCAGCAGGAAGCAGCTCGCCGCCAGAAATCGGACCATCCGATCGCGCGCGGCGAGAACATCAGGAACCCACGAGAGCATGGAGAACATACCGGAATCCTTTCCTTCATCTCGAAACTCTGCCAAGTGCACGTATTGGATGAAGGAAAGGTAGGCAAGTCAAGGGGAATTTCCCTTAACCCCGGCGGACACTTATGGTTCGGTGACCGGACGTGGTTTTTCCGTCCGGTCAAAAGAACTTTTCGATCATCACCCGCACATGCGGCGGTTCGGCCAGGATCGGATCGAGGTCCGCGAGCAGTTGCGCGAGGTACGGTTGCTTCAGATGTGCATCCAGCGCCTGCAGGTCACGCCAATGTTCCACCACGACGAACTGCTCGGGCTGAAGCGCGTCCTGGGCCAGCCGGTAGGTATAATTCCCTTCCTCCTTAATGGTTTCGGTCAAAGGGACATGGAATGCCTCGATTAAAGCGCCGACGCCATCGGGCTTGGTACGAAAGGACACAAACATCATGAACGACCCCGCGCTTTGCCCCAATTGGTTTGAAACTTCCTGGGCCAGCGGGTGCAAGTTTTCGGATACCATGCGATGGGACTCCACTAAGGGGGATGCTGTTTCCAAGGTCCATGTGGAACAGGCATGATTCCGCGGAGACGGTTTCCGCGGGGAAATTGTCAATTTTACACAGTGTCGGAATCTCTCCCCACACGACGGGAATCTGGCGATACTCTCCCAACCTGGCGCAGCAGGGCAGTCCCGGTAGGGACAACCGAGCCTTTTCGTCTGGACAAATCCTCCCCCCAACATTCCCGCGAGTCAACCCTGGCAACACGACCGGGGCCTGACTCTCGATTACTGCATGGTACTCGAATCGATGTCCACAATGCCAGAAATATCTTGTTGGTCTCCCGTTGCCCCGTGGGCTGGTGTGGGCCGCGGACTTTCGGTTCTGATGGCACCCATTTGGAACGGTGTGAGATATTTGTTCTCCCACCGCGCGCGACAGCTGGCGCTCGCTCTCGCCCTGCTCTCCGGGTGCGCCACGCCCGACTATCTCCTGCCCGGCGGCTACAGCAGCACTTATCACAAGGCCATGACTCAGCCGAAAAACGTTTACCCGCAGCAATACGCGCCGTCTCCCGGTGCAATTTCCCCTTAGTCCGAATTTCCCGCCCGTGAGGAAGCGGGCCACGCGGGCGCAGCATCTCGAAATGACTCGCCCGACACTAGCTCCACTGGAGTGGATACCAGTGGGAGTTAACGGACTCAAGCGAACCTCCGCCTCCTCACGGGCACCGTTGGTTCGCCGAGGTCAGCAATCCTGATTTATTGACCCGGGTGTAAAATCCGGACTAGGGAACCAGCAAACGCCGGGCAAGTTCATCAACGGGGAGCACCGCTGTGATCTGGAGCAGGCTGGCATCGCTTTGCCTGGACGCGAAGGCGTAGGCCGCCTGAAGTTGTTCCCGGGAGAGGGGACGCCCCTGGCCATCGACCCCGCCGACGATTGTCCCCTTGCGTCCCCCCAGCAGCGTTACCAATTGGGGCACGTCCCCCACATCCCGCACAATGCCGGGGGCCAAAGTCCCCAGACGCTGTTGTTCGTAGGGGAGTTCCGTAACGTAACTGGCCAGTGAGTTCCAGGTAGCCACGTGCGCCACGCGCTCGTCCAGCGCCCCTGCACACAAGGCGATCAAACCGGCGGAACCGTGCCCGAGCACAGCGAACGGGGTCGATTTTCCATGAATCTCCTCCAGGAGATCGAGACTGGCACGAACGTCGAGGACCCATTGCCCCAGCAGCGGCCTGCCCAGCCACAGCGACCATTCCGCCGTGTTGTGATCGGGTGCCCGTCCCACGCGGTCTCGCGGATACTGCCGGGAACCTGTGGCACGTAGTGAAAGAACCACCACCTCTCCCCCGGCGGCCCGCAGTGCCTGTTCGAGTTCACCGAGTTGCTCCGGCCACTCCGGTTCGAGATTCAATAGCAACACGACCGCTGGCTTCGGGACCGTCTTCGCAGGCCGTCGCGTCATCTCGAGTTGAATGCCGGGTTCAGGCTCGAAGGCGATCCGCTCGAGGCCTGTTTCCTCCAAGGTCCGCTGCAACACACGGGGCTGCCGGGGGGCCGTCCCTCCGAGTGACTTGCGATCGAGCGCGGCACGCCGCGCTGCGATGCCGGGCCCCCAGGCGTTCCGGCTTTTCAACGATTCATGTCCCGCCAGCAAAACGCGTCCCTCGCGCGCTGCAAGTTGGGGAATCGTCAGCCAGTTTTCCGGTCGGGTATTGCCAGGAAAGCAACGCAGCCGTTCGGGTTCCAGCGTTTCGTGGGCAGGTTCGGGGATCGGCTCGCCATTGCCTTGCTGCTTCAGGTGCAATGTCATGAAGCCGTACATGGCTTCCCGCATCTTCTGGTTGTAATCGTGGGGCGATTTGATCACCGTGTGCACGGGCGAGGAGCGGGATGCCTGATACATGCCAAACAGAGGGGCTGCTGCTAGAATCGATTGACGGGCCTCTCCCGGGGAAAACTGATGGGAATCGTCGGTCGCGGAGATCACCATCAGCCCGCGCGGGGCCACCAGCCCCAGAATGTTCCCTTCTTCCGTGAATTGCAGCGCCCCCGGCACCACTTCGCACATGCAACAGGCCGCTCCCAGATAGGCCTGGTAATTCCCAACCGAACAGACCGGCACAACTGCCTGGAAACGCTCCTCCCAGGCGCCCGCGTACATCGTCTGATTCCCACCGCCGCTCGCGCCGGTGATGCCAATTCGTGCCGGATCGACCTCGCTTCGCGTGAGCAGATAATCGACGGCCCGCTGATTCTCGTAAACCTGTAAACCACTCAAGGGCTTACCCACGGGGAGCAGCGTGGCGGCCACCATCTCGCCGTGGTATTCGTTGCCCGCCGGGCTGAGTCCCCGTTCGCCGGCTCCCAGGGCATCGACGGCCAGCACGAAGAAACCGAGCTTCGCCAGCCCGATGCTGCGCGATTGAATGTGCGGCGACGTTTTGGCTTCGCGCCAGTGTCCATGCACGCACAAGACGGCAGGCAACGGGCCAGGCAGATCCGGTACGTAGGCATTGGCCGTCATCCACACATCCGGCAGGGTCTGGAAAATCAATTTCTCGATGCGATAGCCATCGCGGGGGATGGTTTCGATGAGCCGAGGCTGCAGATCGCAGGGACGTTCGGGAAAGCCGCCCCAGGCTTCCAGCAGACGCGCGCGGAGTGCCGACCGTGCCGAATTCCATTCCTCCAACGAACCGGAAGGCTGGTCGCCGCCCCGCAGTTTTTTCGCCTCCGCCCGCACGAAACCAAGAAACGGATAATCGCCCGGTTGAGCTTCACAGTCGTTCACCACGCTCGGGCCGATCATCGCCAGCAACAGCACCCACCGCAACAAAGGCCACCCCCCGATACGTGTCATAACAGACTCCCGGCGAATTTCACTGTGGAATGGGACATGGCGAACGACGGTCGCGTCGAACCTCTGCCCCTGGTTTACTGTTGCCTCAGTACCTGGCGAATATCAATCAGGTGCAGTTGACGCCCTTCATCCCGATAGGGAGCGTCGATGCAGACAAATTCCGCGGCCCGATTGAGGCGGGGATGAGTATCGACCCGCCACTCTCCCTTGTATTCCGCGGGCAGGTGGAAGTGTCCCAGGTCGATCCGTCGGCCACTGGCCACGTGATACAGGTGAGGGGTTTGCAACCGCTGCGCGGTTTTGGGGTAGGTATCGTTCAGAATCCATTCGTTGCCCGGCAAATAGAGCAGATGACCGCCACCATCGAGGACATCCTTGCCGATCTGCGCAACCTCCCCACCTCCCGGTTTATCTTCGAACAGGAAGTTGGCCCAACGGTCTTCGCCCAGCCAGTTCCGCGATTGTGACAGGATGTGGTGAGGATCGCGCCAGATGAAATGAGACGCGTAACCGTTCGGAATCACAATCCGGATGTCGCTGCCGTCCGGATTGGCGGTAATCATCCGCGTCAGTCGGCTGCCATCCGGGTACTGCCAGCGATGCAGCGCTATGAAGCGGGTCCCGTCGGGATTGTAAAGCAGATGATTAAAGTAGTGCTTGACGGCCGGATCGGGCTTCGGGATTTCCCCCATCTCGGCAATCTGCTGGATCGAAATGATCAGCTTCGCTTCCCCTGTTTCCAGGTCGACATGAAACAGCCCGGTTTGAGCGGGAGCGAGATCAGCGGCATACGGGTCGGCGGGACCGGCATAACCGTAGCCCGGGCGAACATCCTGAATGCGGCGGAAATCCGCGGTGACGGCCGATTTGCCATCGGGGCTGACCGAATAAACCGGATGCGGAATCGTCCGTTTCTTGCCCGTGAATACATCCAGGATGTGACAGACAAACCGGTCCCCCATGCGGTCGTTCCAGAGAACTTCCGTATTCGACCCGGGACGCCATTGCAGCATGCACCCCTGCTGCCAGTTCCAGGCACGGCTTTCCCCCAGCTCCGTCCAGCGGTCGTTGTCCGCCAGATCGATCATCCCCACCTTGACCACGTCGTCCGGTTCGGGAGAACGATGCTCGAAATCGACCTGCATGCTCAACACGTATCGATCCGTCGGATCGAACTGGAACTTGTCGTAATACCCAAACCAGTGATGCAACGGCCCACGCGTGAGGACCCGACTGGGCGCCAGCGAGGCGGGCTCTCCCCCCGTTACCGTCGCCTGCAGACCAAACACCAGCAGCAACATCGCCCCCAGACAAGCCCACGGAGCGACTCGCCAGGCTCGAACAAGGCAAACGGTCGTCTGATGCATGATTCTCTTTCTCTCGGGATTCGATCCCATTGTGTGGACCATGGACTCGCCAAGATTGCAATTTCTCTGCATGACCGAGCCGAAATGCCAAGCCCGGCCCACTCTCCTCTCAATACAAAAGTAATACATCCGCAACAGCAAGAAAAGGCCGCTGGATACTTGTGCTACCCAAGCCATGAAAACACAAGTATGGGTTTTCGCAGCCTGTCCTGCCACCGAGATCGTGTTTCACGGACACACATGCCACCCCGCAAACATGCGGTCTGGCGGATAGTTATCTGAAGGATTGCCGTTGAATCCCGGCTTGCCGAAACCTACTCTGGAAAGTTCCGATCCCTCACGCGGTACCAGCGGACCGTGGTGACGGATCGGGAGATCGTCTGCCTATCGGCACGGGAGTAGAGCATGGCTAACGACGTAGAGCGGGTTACGAATCCCGAAGTCGATCGGGGGAGTTCGCCGCCCGGTTGTCGCTCACGGTTTCCCCGGCAATCGGCGTTCATCCGCGTGTTTGCCGTCGCAGGGCTGACCCTGGCTGTGTTGTCGAGTCCAGCCGCGACTCAGCCCAGAAAGTTGGACGCCGAGTCGCGAGAGCGCCTTGCCGAAACCTATATCCTGCCAATCCGCCGCGAATTTCAAGTTGGCAAGCAGACTCGCGAGGCACTTATCTTTGCGCCAAAGTCGGCGGCCAATTCTCCGGCGCCGGTGGTGTTCGCGTTTCATGGGCATGGCGGGACGATGCAGAAGTCGGTGGAAATGTTCGGTGTTCATTCCGCCTGGAAGGAAGCGATTGTTGTTTATCCCCAGGGGCTGCCAACCGCTGCTCCGTCCGATCCCGCAGGGCGCAGGCCCGGCTGGAACACTGCCGAAGCGCAGGGCAATCGCGACGTGCTCTTCTTCGACGCCATGCTGGCCGGGCTCGAAGAAGAGTTGCCGATCGATCGCCGCCGGATTTTCGCGTGCGGCAACTCGAACGGAGGCTTCTTTACCTACACGCTTTGGGCCCTGAGGCCGGATGTCCTCGCAGCGGTCGCCCCCGCCGCGGCCACGCTGGATCGTAGCCGGGACAACCTGCAGCCCAAGCCGGTCTTCTGCATTGGCGGAGAGCAGGACGACAAGGTCCCCCTGGCGTCTCAGCGAAAAACCTTTGAACAACTCGCGAACATCAACGGCTGCGCCGGCCCCACGCGGAAGGGACGCCACCCCCTGGTGACCATCCACCCGTCGCCAAGCGGGATGACGCTGGTGACGTTTATCCACCCGGGAGGCCACGCTTTTCCCCGAGAGGCCGTCAAGCCCATGGTGGAGTTCTTCAAACGCACGGAGCAATCCGACGGCCCCGAATAGCGAGAAACCGCACCCAACAAGCGGAACGGGGCGGGCGATTACTTTGTGGCGTTGTCGTCACGGTTGGCGCTGACTTCGGTATCCTCGGCGACACCGGAGCGTTTGCTCAGTTCCTGCTCCAGGGCGCGGTTGACGGCCAGGAGGTCTTCGAACAGGGCATACAGGTCGTGCAGTTCCACGCGGAGTTGCTGAACTTCGGCCAAGGCTTGGTCCCGCCGACTTTCCGCCTGGTTGATCGACTCGACCAGACCGAGTCGGCGTTCCTCGCCGGCCTCTTCGGGAAGTTCGGGGTCGCCGTTCAATTCCTTCAGCCGGTCTTCCAGCAGCGCGCGTGCGGACTGTACACTTTTCTGCTGAATGGCGAGATTCAACTGGCGATCCTTAAGCCGCTGCTCGAACAGCGTCAGTTCCAGCAACAATTCTCCGATCTGGGCGCGTTTGGCGGAGGGGAGCGCGTCGCGGAACCGCCAGGGGACACTGGTGTTCCAGGTCGCGGTTTCCCCATCGCGAGGGGTGCGTCCCAGTTGCAGCGCCGCCTGGGTCGCATCGATCTGCGTAACCCGAAATTCTCCCACATACTTTACGCTGCCATCTTCCAGGGTCTGGAATCCATACAGCAGCGGAAACTGTTCACCGGCATCGGTTTGTCGGGCCAGGCCATTATTTCCATTCCGTCCGATCCCGATGGTAATCTGGCCCTGCTGCAGATTGCGGGGGCTAACCTGCACGCGGTCCCAATGCCGCCCCCAGTCCAGACGCGACATCGTCAATTCGTTTCGCAGTTGCAATACCTGCTTGCGGGCATCGGGGAGTTTGGCCACTTCCTGCTGATAGGCCAGCCGGGCCTTTTCGACGCGATTATTCCATTCATTTTGCCGGTCGAGCGTCTTCGCCGTCAGAATGATGGCCGCAACCGAGAGACACAAGGTCAGGAAGGCGAAAATTTTTCCGGTCAGATGCATGTCGATAAACTCGCGAAGCGTCCCCCCAGGGAGGGTGAGAATTTCGGTCGCCCCGTACCCTGGCGGGTGGTACGGGAAGACGGGGGTGACGGATGGACGAACCGCTCCCCGGTACAGGCTGCACACTATTATGTCAGCATGTCAGCACATCATACGGAAGTCGAAAATGCCTGGTCAACTTGAAAGGCAGGGAGTTGGTGCCAATTACAAGGGAAATAACGGTTCCACCAACGGTTTCCCCCGGAACGATATTCTCGCCGGCCAGAACCCGGGCCGCCCCACCGCGGGCGGAAACCGACGTGCTGACTGTTCAGCGAGGGGAAAATTGCCTAAATTTCCCGATATGCCCGTGTGAATACCGCCACACGGTCCCTTTCCTGAAATGAACGGTTCCCGTATTCATGCTGAAAACACGCGAAGACCTCAAGCCCGGTGAATGCCTGTGTGATTACTGCACGGCCAAATGTTGCCGGTATTTTGCCTTGCCGATCGATACACCCGGCTCCCGAGCCGATCTCGACAGCATACGCTGGTATCTGCTGCACGAAGATGTTTCGATATTCGTGGAAAGCGAAACCTGGTATCTGATGGTGCACACCCGCTGCGGCAAACTGCGGGAGGACCATTTGTGCGGAATTTACGAAACGCGGCCGCAAATCTGCCGAGATTACTCGACCGATAACTGTGAATATGCGGGGGATGGCTGTTACGATCAGTTGTTCGAAACTGCCGAGCAACTGTGGGAATACATGGAAGCGGTCTATCCCGAACCGCGCAGGAAGCAGACATCGCGCCAGTCAACCCCGCTGCCGGTTCTCGCCTGAGCCCGGCGGCGTTGCCGGTTTGCAGCCGATCCTCCCGGACGGGAAAAGTCACCGGGGTGCGTGCCTCCCCGGGAGGCCTCGGCAAGGCTGGCATATTTCCGTCCGGACGGATCCGTGCCCGTAGTTGTTTTTTTATTGGACAGACCTTGTGAGCGATTCCATCATCAAGCCACAGACCTTGCGTGGCTTTCGTGATTTCCTGCCCGAAAAAATGATACCCCGCCTGGCCCTGATCCAGACGGCTCGCGAGGTCTACTCCAGTTACGGTTTCAGCCCGATTGATACCCCCGCGCTCGAATACAGCGAAATCCTGCTGGGCAAGGGGGGCGAGGAAACCGACAAGCAGATGTTCCGCTTCACCGATCAGGGAGATCGGGATGTCGCCATGCGGTTCGATCTGACAATCCCCTTTGCCCGTTTCGCCGCCCAGAACATCCCGCAGTTGGGAACCCCGTTCAAACGCTATCACATCGCGCCGGTCTGGCGTGGCGAACGCCCGGCGCGGGGCCGCTTCCGTGAATTTCTGCAATGCGATTTCGATACCATCGGCACCGATTCGCTCGCCGCCGATATTGAATCCATCCTGGTGATTCATGATTTGCTGGAACGGATTGGGCTGGGCAAGTTCACGATTCATGTCAACCATCGGCAACTGCTCAACGGCCTGCTGGAGGAATTGGGCCTGCTGAAGCAAACCGTCCCTCTGCTCCGGGCCCTCGACAAACTGCCCAAGATCGGGGCGGATGCCGTCATTGCGGAAATGCGGGAAACGGCGGCCGTCGGCGAGGATCAGGCCCGCCAGGTCTTGCGGCTCGCAAGCCTGAAAGGGACACCCGGGGAGGTACTTTCCCAAGCCCGGGACTTCGTATCGGCCTCCGCGCGAGGGCTCCAGGCCTGCGACGCCCTGCGGGAAATGACCGACTGCTGCAGGGACATCGGCATTGCCGACCAGCGACTGCATCTCGATTTATCCATTGCTCGCGGACTCGATTATTACACCGGCGTGATCTTTGAAACCTTTCTGGCGGATTTGCCCGGCATCGGCAGCGTCTGCTCGGGAGGCCGTTACGACGATCTCGCAGGACTGTTTACCAAACAGAAACTTCCCGGCGTGGGGGCCAGCCTCGGTTTGGATCGGCTGCTCGCCGCCATGGAAGAACTGGGACGCCTCTCCGATGTCGGAACCACTTCGCAAGTGTTGATCGCCCAGTTCGAGGCCCAACGACTTGCGGAATACCAGAAGCTAAGCCGAAAGCTTCATGCGGCGGGTGTTGCCAGTGAAGTCTACCCCGAAGCCAAACCGCTCGGGAAACAACTCAAGTACGCCGATAAAAAGAAAATCCCACTGGCACTCATCGCAGGCGAGGAAGAATTCCAGCAACAAACCTGGCAACTAAAAAACCTGGCCCAGGGCACGCAACAAACCTGCGGCGATGCGGACATCGTGAACCTCGTTCAGCAGACCCTTGCGACACGCTAATGCCCCGATAACCAGTGAATAGCCACGGTTTGGTTTTCGGGTAGTGTGCCACTGACTTCGCCAGTGCATCCCGGGTTCACGCAAAACCCGCAGAGCACTGCCAAAACCAGTGGCCCCCGAATTCCCAGACAAAACGTAGCCCCAGCCGCTTCCTTGCGGGACCATGAATTTTCCGTTGGGTATGCTCAGCGTACCATTCATGTGGTATCTACGACGCAATCGAACCACGACATATCGTGGCAAATATGATCCACAATCAAAAAATTCACGGTCTCCGTGCGTACCAACAGTACCGTATTGCTTTTCAAGCCAAGGCACCTCGTCGCGGGTATTCAACATGACAGCACCCGAGCCCCTGCCGCCGAGTCAGGAACCGGTCCGAATGCGGGTGGATCAGATCTACGCCCAGGAATCGCGCCGAGTATTTGCCACGCTGGTGCGGCTGCTGGGGGATTTCGATCTGGCGGAGGAAGCGCTGCACGAAGCCTTTGCGGTGGCTCTCCAGCAATGGCCCGGCGCGGGCATTCCGGCGAATCCCTCGGCCTGGCTGGTTTCCACCGCACGCT
The DNA here is from genome assembly GCA_014584345.1 of Planctomycetota bacterium. GTDB lineage: Bacteria > Planctomycetota > Planctomycetia > Planctomycetales > Planctomycetaceae > Rubinisphaera. Next base: position 174,062 of record JACTNB010000013.1, on the reverse strand, counting down.
TCAAGGCTGTGGATCTGCTGAGGCGACAATCCCGGTTCCAAACCTTGCAACCAGAAGTCGAACGCCGGGCCAGGGACCTGCAGGCAGTCAACCAGTCGCTGGCTACGCAAGACATCCAGGACGACCAGTTGCGGCTGATCTTTACCTGTTGCCATCCCGCGATTGACCTCCAGGTGCAAGTCCCATTGACCCTGCGGGAAGTGTGCGGCATGACCACCGAGGAGGTTGCCCGGGCCTTTCTGGCCTCCCCCTCGACCATGGCGCAGCGGATTGTGCGAGGCAAGGTAAAAATCCGCGATGCGAAAATTCCTTTTTCCATCCCCTCCCTGGAGGACCTGCCGGACCGGCTCGAGGGGGTGCTGGCGGTGATCTATCTGGTCTTTAACGAGGGTTACGCAGCCTCCGCGGGCGAGACACTTACCAGGGCTGATCTCTCGGAGGAAGCCATTCGCCTTGCGCGGCTCGTGCAGGGACTGCTTCCCGAACCGGAAGTCCTGGGCCTGCTGGCGTTGATGCTGCTGCACGAATCGCGCCGCTCCGCCCGGTTCAGCGATACGGGCGACATTATTCTGCTCGAGGACCAGGATCGCGTGCTCTGGAAACGTGACCTGATCGACGAAGGTCTGTCGCTGGTGCAACGCTCGCTGGTATCCGGTCGCTTTGGAACTTACACGCTTCAAGCCGCGATTGCGGCCGTGCATGCGGAGGCCGAGACCCCCCAAGCCACCGACTGGCCACAGATTGTGGCCCTGTACGATCTGCTGTTACGAGCTGCCCCGTCACCCATCGTGGAACTCAATCGCGCCGTCGCCCTCGCCATGCGTGATGGACCGACCGCCGGGGTCGCGCTCATCCAGGCCATCCTCGATCGCGGCGACCTTGCGGACTATCCCCTGGCCCACGCCGCCCAAGGAGAATTATGGCGCCGACTGGGAAAAACCCAATCCGCCAGGCAAGCCTTTGAACGGGCATTCGCCCTCGCCAGACAGGAACCAGAACGGCGGTTCCTCAAACGCAAACTGCAACAACTGCCCACGGAATGACGATCGGTGACCGACCCGGCCTGTTCCAACAGCGAGATCTTTGCGCGCCACTGCGATTGCCACAATATAACTCTGCCATAGTGCCCAGCCATCGCGGCTGCTCCACTCTCCTCGTTCCGCATCAGCCGCCCCCGATGCATGCACCGCGGCGCGGGCGGTTCACTTGGAACGTCGGCTTGGAGTATTTAACATCCAGCATAACTCGTCGGCGGAACCCCGCGCGCGAGGATATTCAACGCTCATGACGTGAACTGGGAGATGCCTCGATGGCCAAGAAGACGATTGCCGATGTCGATGTTGCAGGAAAAACCGTGCTGATGCGCGTCGATTTCAATGTCCCACTCGACGATCGGCAACAGATTACCGACGATCGCCGCATCGTGATGGCTCTCGATTCGATCAAGTCCGTCACCGATCGTGGCGGCAAGCTGATTCTTGTCAGTCATCTCGGTCGCCCCGAGGGGAAGGATCCCGCAGCCGATGCCAAGTACAGCCTGCGACCTACCGCGCAACGTCTAGGGGAATTGCTCGGCCAGAACGTCGCGTTTGCCACCGATACCGTGGGGCCGGAGGCTTCGGCCCAAGTCTCCGCCTTGCAACCTGGGGGCGTGGTGGTGCTCGAAAATCTTCGCTTTAACAAGGGAGAAAAGAAGGGCGATCCCGAGTTTGCCGGTAAATTGGCGGCGTTCGCCGATATCTACTGCAACGATGCCTTCGGGACCTGCCACCGCACGGATGCCTCGATGGTGGCCGTTCCCGAAGCCATGTCCGGCAAGCCGAAGGTGGTCGGATTTCTGGTCGGGCGGGAAATACAGTATCTTTCCGATGCCATCGGCAATCCGCAACGTCCCTTCGTGGCGATTCTCGGAGGGGCCAAGGTATCCGACAAAATCAACGTCATCAACAACCTGCTGGGGATCTGCGACAAGGTGCTGATCGGAGGGGCGATGGCCTATACCTTTTCTTTGGCGCAAGGGGGAAAGGTGGGCAAGAGCCTGGTCGAGCCGGACAAAGTGGAGCTCGCCCGACAGTTGATCGCCCAAGGGGGAGAGAAACTGATGTTGCCCATCGATACCCACTGCGGGGACGATTTCAGCTCGAACTGCAACAAACAGGTGGTTCGCGCGGGAGAAATCGCAGACGGATTTGAGGGGCTGGATATCGGACCGGAAACCGCAAAACTGTTCGCGGAAACCGTGAAGCAGGCAAAAACCGTTGTCTGGAACGGCCCGATGGGCGTGTTCGAAATGCCCCCCTTCGACGAAGGAACCAAGGCCGTGGCCCAGGCCATCGCCGACAGTGACGCGATCAGTATTATCGGCGGAGGCGATTCCGCGGCCGCCATTCAACAGTTGGGATTCGCCGACCAGGTTTCCCATGTCAGCACCGGCGGGGGAGCCTCGCTGGCCATGCTGGAAGGCCAGAAATTCGCCGCTGTCGAACTGCTCGACGAATTCTAACCCGCCTGTCGATTCCTGCCGGGCAAACGGAATTCCGGAATTTTCACGCATTCCGCGCCCGGCTGGGAGGGGTGTATGAAGAAACGGAAATTTTTCCACGAACACCCTGTTTAGTGTTGACAACCGCAGGGAGTCTGCCAACGATTAAATAACACACCAAAAATCATGTCCCTTGCCGCCCACGGATGGCGGTCAGTTCAGTTCATGGATTCCGAGCGGCAGAGCCTGCACTCAATTCCTCCGTGTCTTCCTGCATTGCCTGTTCCGACCGGTGCTTGATAACCAGCGATTCTAGCGGCAAGGGAAACAACACAACGTTCAATCCGTGCGATACATTTGTTTTGAGAGTCTTTTCACAGGGAGTTGACGCTCCTGCCCGTACCATCGGCACCATTCCCATGAACAGGCAACAGGGGGAGCTTCCAAAAGCAGCGTTGTTTGCCGTTGTCGGAATTGTGGGGGGAGTCGGGTCCGGGAAAAGTGCGGTGACTTCGTGGGTGGCCGACCACTGGCCTCTCGCCCGGATTGATGGAGACCGAATTGGACATGCCGTGTTGCGGCATCCCCAGGTGAAACAACAACTTGTAGAACACTTTGGCAGGGATATTCTGGACGGCGCGGGGGAAATCGCCCGAAACAAACTGGGCCGACTCGTCTGGGGCCAGGGCGAACCTCATGTCCAAGCCCGGAATCTCCTGGAACGTATTGTTCATCCACGTATTCGCGAGGAAATTCAACAACAGATTCACGACGCCCGGGCTTCCGGCAAGTGGGGGGTACTGCTGGATGCCGCTGTCATGCTGGAATCCGGCTGGTCCGAGACCTGCGACCGACTGGTGTTCATCGAAACTCCCGAGGAGGAGCGACGGCGACGCGTGGCCTCTCAGCGGGGCTGGGATGAAGCCCAATGGCGGGAACGGGAACAAAGCCAGCTTACCCTGGACGAAAAGCGGGCTCGTGTGCACTTCATCGTGGACAATTCAGGCACGGTCGAGCAGGCCGGACAACAGTTGATGGAATACCTTCAGCAACAGTTCGGCTGGCGAACTCCCGGATACAATTGAATTCAACAGGATTTTTTCAGTCTTATTTCCGCAAGCCTTGTCCCCGGTTGTGGGCTCGGTTGTACCGCTGGTCCAAAGAACAACCTTACCGAGTTACCCAACCCTGGCCAAACGTCGGCAGATCAATCACACGCACTTCCCTCGCTCATCCGAGCCCTTTTCCTTTCTGGAAGCCTGATATCATGTCCACAGAAGCAAGATCATCCAATCCCGCCAGTTCCTCGGCTCCCTCTTCCACCTCGAATCGGGCCTCTGGTCGTAATCGTAATGGGGATGAAATGGACGAACTCTACGAAAACATCAAGGAAAACGATGTCCATATCGCCGAGCTGCAACGCCACACCATGAAGGAGTTGCTCGAACTGGCCCGGCAGGAAAAACTGACCGACTACACCGGCCTGAAAAAGCAGGACCTCATCTTCAAGATCCTCAAGGAACGGACGAAGATGAACGGCCTGATGTTCGGCGAAGGAACACTCGAAATTCTGCCCGACGGCTTCGGCTTCCTCCGCAGCCCCGATTACCACTACCTCCCCTGCCCCGACGATATCTACGTTTCGCCCAGCCAGATCCGCCGGTTCGGACTGCGCAACGGTGCCACCGTCGCCGGACAGATTCGCCCCCCCAAGGAAAACGAACGCTACTTCGCCCTGCTCCGCGTCGAAGCCATCAACGGACAGGACCCGAACCTGCTCTCCGAGAAAGTCTTCTTCGACGACCTCACGCCGTTGCACCCCGAAAAACGACTCCGGCTGGCGGCCAACCCCGATGACCTCAGCTCCCGCGTGGTCGATATCGTGGCCCCGATCGGCATGGGGCAACGCGGGCTGATCGTCTCCCCCCCGCGTGCCGGGAAAACCATTCTGCTGCAGAATCTCGCGAAGTCCGTCATCCAGAATCATCCCGATGCCTACGTCATCATGCTGTTGATTGACGAACGCCCGGAAGAAGTGACCGACATGGAACGTCAGGTCAAGGGACCGCAATGCGAAGTCATCAGCAGCACCTTCGACGAACCCCCCAGCCGGCATATCCAGGTGTCCGAAATGGTCATCGAAAAGGCCAAGCGAATGGTCGAATATGGCCACGATGTCATCATCTTTCTTGATTCCATCACCCGCCTGGCACGGGCCTGGAACACCGAAGTCCCGCATTCCGGTAAAATTCTGACCGGGGGGGTCGATGCCAACGCGCTGCAACATCCCAAACGCTTCTTCGGGGCGGCACGCAACGTGGAAGAAGGGGGCAGTCTCACCATCATCGCCACGGCTCTGGTCGATACCGGCAGCAAGATGGACGACGTCATCTTCGAGGAATTCAAAGGGACCGGCAACACCGAACTGCATCTCGATCGACGCATGGTGGAAAAACGGGTCTGGCCCGCCATCGATGTCAATAAATCCGGCACCCGCCGCGAAGAACTCCTCATGAGCGAGGAAGAACTGCGACGCGTCTGGATTCTCCGCCGGGTCCTGAACGACATGAATCCCGTCGAGGCGATGGAACTGCTCGTGAACCGTATGCGACGAACCAAAACCAACGACGAATTCCTGAAAAGCATGAACCTTACGTAAATCGACCGCTTCCCCGCGAACGCAACACCGGTTCCTTTACCACAAGACACACTCCTACCACCGATCCACGGAAATCAACACGCATTATGAGCCGATATCTGGAAGGAGGCCTGTTGTCCTCCGAGGGGCAATTCGCCATCGTCGTGGCCCGCTGGAATGAACTGATCACCGGACGCCTGCTCGGCGGAGCGGTCGACACCTTTCGTCGACATGGCGTATCCGCCGAACGCCTCACCATCGCGCATGTGCCCGGCTCGTTCGAAATCCCGCTGGTCGCCGAGAAACTCGCCGCCTCGGGACAGTTCCTGGCTGTCTGCTGCCTGGGAGCGGTGATTCAGGGAGAAACTCAGCATCACGATTATATCAATCATGCCGTGGCGCAAGGGCTGATGTCCGCCTCGCAACGGACCGGTGTCCCCATCAGTTTCGGCATCCTGACCTGCGAAAATCTCGATCAGGCCCTGAATCGCGCCGGTGGGAAAGCGGGGAACAAGGGGGAAGAAGCCGCTCTTGCCGCCATCGAAATGGCCAGCCTGCTGACCAAACTCCCCCCCGCCTGACCGACTGACTCCACGGAATCGGCTTGGTGCCCGATCGAAAACCCGTGCTGACCGCCCCTGCTTGAATTCCCTGATTTGTTCTTCCATGGCTAAACGCTCCAAGGCCCGCGAACTGGCGATGCAGATGTTGTTCCTCGTGGACATGAATCCCGATGTCGACGGGGACACGATTCTGCATATGATCCAGGACCGACTGGAAGATCAGGACCAAAGCCGCTTCGCCTGGTTGTTGTTCTCGGGCACGCTTAAGCATCGCGATGCACTCGACCAGCGAATTGCGTCCGTCGCGAAGAACTGGTCGATCAAACGCATGGCGGGAACCGATCGCAACCTGCTCCGACTCGGCTGCTTCGAACTCGATCATCAGGATACCCCGCACTCGGTGGTGATCGATGAAATGATCGAACTCGCCCGTAAATTCGGCACCGAAAATTCCGCCTCCTTCGTCAACGGCATCCTCGATAAACTGGCGGCTGGCAAATCCGGCCAGAATGCCGAAAACGAACCCGGATTATTCACCGAGCCCTAATCCACATTTCTCACACAGTTACCATGCGGCAACTTCCGTCGCGAAAATGCCTGGAAACTAGCCGCGCCCGTCAGGAAGCGGGCCAGGCTTGAGTCGCTGCATGCATGCCGTGCTACACTTCAGTGGACTCTATTGCATGCCACCGGCCGGCTTGTCCGCCAGTGCGAGTAAGGTCCGAGTCGCACGCGGCAGCGTCGACCGATGAGGGACCGATTCCCGCACCCCATGCTTGCGGAAATCTGGGCATGGGCATAAGTTGATGTTTTCCTGGCAGGCCTGACGATGCGTGAGGATCCGCGGGAAAATCTAGTTTCACGCAAATACCCGGGGACGTTGCAGCGTTTCCGTGACACGCTAGGGAGGTGAGTATGCGGCTGAAATTACTGGTGTTTCTTGCGACTCTGGCCCTGCTGGCCGGAGTTGTTTCCGCTGATGATCAGGCATTTCTCGACCCTCCCGCGCACGTGGGAGCACCACGTCTGCCCGAACATGCGGTGACGAATCGGGCATTTCAGGGGATACCGAGTCTGGCGTTGGCCCCCGGCGGGCGGCTCTGGGCGAACTGGTACGCCGGGATGACCCCGGGCGAGGATCACAATAACTATGTCGTTGTCAGCACCAGTGGCGACCAGGGGCATACCTGGCGGGAAGTGCTGGTGATCGATCCCGACGGGCCTGGTCCCGTCCGCACATACGATCCCGAACTCTGGCTGGCTCCGACCGGACGGCTGTATGTTTTCTGGGCACAGGCGATCGGTCACGAGGGGACGGTGGCGGGAGTGTGGTGCGTGCATACCGACGAGCCCGATCGGGAAACGCCCCGCTGGAGCGAGCCCCGGCGGCTGACGGATGGCATCATGATGTGCAAGCCCCTGGTGTTGAGTACGGGGGAATGGTGTCTTCCCGCTTCCACCTGGCGTAAAACCGACCACAGCGCCCGCATGATTGTCTCCGCCGATGCCGGAAAGACCTGGAGCTTGCGTGGGGCGGCTCATGTTCCCGAGGAAGCCCGCCAGTTCGACGAACACATGCTGGTGGAACGCCGGGATGGCTCGTTGTGGATGCTGGTCCGCACGAAATACGGCATCGGTGAAAGTGTCTCCACGGATCGCGGGCAGACCTGGACCGAAGTGAAGCCTTCCGGCATTGCCCATCCCAGTGCCCGCTTTTTTATCAGCCGACTCCACTCGGGCAACCTGCTGATGGTAAAACATGGGCCGATAGACAAGCCGACCGGACGTTCCCATCTGATGGCCTTTGTGTCGCGGGATGAGGGCCAAACCTGGCAGGGGGGGCTGCTGCTGGATGAACGGGCGGGAGTTTCGTATCCGGATGGTCAACAGGCAGCCGATGGCCAGATTCACATCATTTACGATTTCAGCCGCACCGTTTCGCGCCACATCCTGCGTGCCACGTTCCGCGAGGAGGATGTCCTGGCGGGCAAGCCGGTTTCCAAGGATCTCCAATTGCGTCAATTGATCAGTGAAGCCTCTGGAGGTCGGGAGAAACCCAAGCCGGTGATCCAACCGGTCGAGCCGAACGCGGATGGGGTTCCCTTGCAACGCGAGAACCCGGGGAGCATCGAGGGAGCCGGATTTCGGCGGGAAACGTTCCGTGCCGGGGCCACCCTGTTCACGGATCGGGGCTATGTCGTGGCGGAAGTTCCGGAGGCACTGCACGGCGCGCTATTTCTGCAAATACCGCTGGAAGGGGAAAAAACCGTGCGTTGCGCGCAGGCGGGGACGGTCTGGTTTCTGACTCCGACCAGAAATCGCAATCGCGATACACAAACCGAAACCCTCACGTCACAGGGGTTCCGGAAGGTGGCGCTCCCCGAAGTGCGTCTGTTCAATCCGGAAGCGACAGGCAATTACTGCACGTTGTATCAAAAGGAGTGCAGCGCGGACGAGGAAATTCGAGTGGGCAAATGGGCCGTGCCGTTGTGGTTGCCTCGAAATTGATGTCTGGCGTGCAGGCCCGGAGCAGGGGGAAAACTCCGTTTCTCGTTCACGCTGCTTACCGAGTCGGCGGCGGGCGAACACATAACGGAAGGGAATAGCTTGATGAGTCGAATAGTGGCGTTTGGGGAAATCATGGGGCGACTGGCCGCGCCCGGTAGCCTGCGATTCGCCCAGGCAATGCCTGGGGCGCTTGAGTTGACCTTTGCGGGGGCGGAAGTAAACGCGGCCGTTGCCATCGCTCAATTGGGAGGCGATGTCTCGTTTGTGACGGCGTTGCCGGATCACGCTATTGCCGCGGCCTGCGTGGCCCAACTGCGCGGCTTGGGGGTCTCGACCAGCGAGATTCTGCGGACATCCCGGGGGAGGCTCGGCTTATACTTTCTGGAAACCGGCGCCAACCAGCGGCCCGGACAGGTGATTTACGATCGCGAGCACTCCGCGCTGGCGGTGACTCCCGCCGAAGCCTACGACTGGGATCGGATCTTCGCGGGTGCCGAGTGGTTGCTGATTTCCGGCATAACACCCGCGGTTTCCCGCAATGCAGCCGAGGTCACGCGGGTGGCCCTGCGGGCAGCCACCGCGCACGGGCTGCGGATCGCCTTCGACATGAATTTTCGCGCGAAGTTGTGGCAATGGGAGCCCCCGCTGTCCGCCAGGGAACTCGCCTCCCGCACATTGCGGGACCTGTTGCCCGAAGTCGACCTGCTGATCGGTGGGCGCGAGGATTTCGAATCGGTGCTTGATGCCGAGCCTGGGAAAATGCCGGGTGAGGACCTTGCGCGGGCACTCGTTACGCGGTTTCCCCGGATAGTTCACGTCGGCATGACGTTGCGCGAGGGGATATCGGCCCATCACAACAACTGGGGAGGCATGTTGTACGATGCCCGGAGCGGCGGCGTGTTTTACGCGCCGGGAGTTTCCGAACGGTATGCAATCACCCAGATCGTCGACCGCCTGGGGGCAGGTGATGCCTTCACGGGGGCGCTGTTGTACTCGCTGATAACACCCGAGTTGAGCTCTCCGGAAGCCGCTTTGCGTTTTGCGACGGCTGCCTCGTGCCTGGCCCATTCGATTCAAGGGGATTACAACCTGGTCAGCCGGGCGGACGTGGAGGCACTGCTGTCCGGCGACGATTCCGGGAGGGTCCGCCGATGATTGGGAATTGCCCGTTGCGCCGGGGACAGTCCCGGCAGGGACCTGGTGTTCTGGCTGGCCTGCTGCTGCTTGGTCTGTGTGGCTTGGCGGGGTGCGCCCGGCAGGGGGAATATCCATCTCAGCCGATAACGCTGTTGTGTCCCTGGTCGGCGGGGGGAGGGACGGATCGGGTCTCGCGTCAGATGGCGGCCCTGCTGGAAACCGAGCTGGGAGTGCCGGTGAATGTCATTAACGCAACGGGCGGGTCCGGGGTTACGGGGCATGCGCGGGGGGCGTTGGCGCGTCCGGATGGGTACACGCTGACGATGATCACCGTCGAGCTGAACATGCTCCACTGGCGTGGATTGACAAACATCACCCCGGACGATTTTGCCCCTTTGATGCTGTTGAATCGGGACAGTGCGGCGGTGCTCGTGCGGCACGATTCCCCGTTCGCGACTCTGGATGCCCTGGAAGCCGCGATTCGTTCCCAACCGGGAAAACTGAAGATGAGCGGGACGGCCCAAGGAGGCATCTGGCATGTTGCGGTGGCCGGTTGGCTGCTGGAACGGGGCCTATCCGCGACGTCGGCCAACTGGATTTCGATCAATGGGGCGGGGCCCTCGCTACAGGAGTTGACGGCTGGTGGAATCGATTTTGTCTGCTGTTCCCTGCCGGAAGCCGATGCCTTGTTGGCCGGAGGACAGGTGCGCTGCCTGGGGGTTATGGCCGATGCACGCGTGCCCGGTTACGAACAGATTCCGACGTTCCGGGAACAGGGGCATTCCTGGGCTATGGCAGGTTGGCGAGGGCTTGCCGCGCCGCGAGAAACACCTCCCGATCACCTGCGTATCCTGGCCGGGGCGGTGGGCCGTGTAACCGAGACCGCCGCGTTCCGCGATTTCATGCGTCAGTCGGGATTTACGGTTGCCTTGGAAAATCCGGAAGCGTTCCGGGAGACGTTGCGACAACAGGATGCCTTATTCGAGGAGATTCTCGGCAGCGAGGCGTTCGCGGGGGTGAGTGACGAACGGGTTGGTCCGATGATGTTTCCGGCCGTGATTGCCTGCCTGCTGTTGCTGGTGGGGATTCCGGTCTGGTGGCATCCCACATTGCGGGAGCCTTCGGATGCGGCGATGCCTTGGAAAGCCTGGGGCAATGCCTTGGTGGCCATGCTGGCGATCCTCTGGTTTCTGCTGGTCGTCGAACATCTCGGTTTCGTGTTGACGGCCTTCGGACTGCTGTGGGGGCTCATGTGGCGTTTGCGGGTGCGCGGTTTGCTGGCGGGTGGGGTCTCCCTGTTGGTAAGCGTATTGGTCTTTCAGGTTTTTGGAGTGCTCCTCCGTGTGCCGCTCCCTCGTGGTTTTTGGGGATGGTGACATGAGCGAGGCCTTCCTCCAGGCAATACAGCAGACTGTTTGCGATCCCCAGGTGTGGGGCGTGGTGATCATCTCCGCGTTTTATGGCGTATTTCTGGGCGCGATGCCCGGACTGACGGCAACGATGGGAGTGGCCCTGTTTGTGCCAATGACCTTCTGGCTGGGCCCGGTTCCCGCCGTGGCGGCGATTGTCACGATGGTTGCGTGCGCGATTTTCGCGGGAGACATTCCCACCACGTTAATGCGGATTCCGGGCACGCCGGCCTCCGCGGCCTATGCCGATGATGCCTATGCGATGGCGAACCGGGGCGAAGCGGGCCGGGCGCTGGGCATGGCCTTGTGGTTCAGCGTGACGGGGGGCCTGTTTGGCGCGGTGGTGCTGATGCTGGCCGGCCACCAACTGGCAAAAATCGCCGCCTGGTTCAGCGTAGCGGAATATTTCTGGTTGTACCTGATGGGGCTGAGCTGCGCGGTGATCGTGGGGCAGGCTTCCGTCCCTCGAGCCCTGCTGGGATTGCTGCTGGGATTGCTTTTTTCAACGGTCGGACTCAGCGCGGTGCATGCCCAGGCCCGCTTCACGTTCGGGCAGACGGAGTTGTACCAGGGGATCAACTTCATTCCCGCCATGATCGGGTTGTTTGGCGTATCCGAAGTGTTTCGGAATGTGACTCAGTTGGTTCTGGACACCAGGATCGTCAAACCTGTTCCCGTCGGCCGAGACGGCATTCTCGGGCCCGCAACGCGGTCCTTCGCGCGGCGTCCGCTGGCCTGGTTGCGTTCGAGTGTGATCGGCGCGGTCACGGGGATCTTGCCGGGCGCCGGTGCCGATATCGCGGCCTGGGTCTCGAGCGCGGTCTCGAAGCGATACAGTCGCACTCCCGAGGTCTACGGCGCGGGTTCGGAAGAATGTATCGCGGATGCCTGCACGGCAAATTCGGCTTCGCTGGCCGGTGCCTGGATTCCGGCCTTGGTATTCGGCATCCCGGGCGATTCCATCACGGCCATTGTGATTGGCGTGTTGTATATGAAGAATCTGAAACCGGGCCCGGAAATTTTCGAGCAACAGGGGGCGTTCGTTTATAGCATCTACCTGGTCTTTCTGCTGGCCAATCTGGTGCTGTTGCCTGTCGGCCTGCTGGCCATTCGGACGGGGGGACAGGTAATGCGGGTGCCTCGACCGATCTTGTTGCCGATCATTTTGTTGTTCTGCATCGTGGGGGCGTATGCAGTCAACAGCAGTCTGTTTGATGTCGGTCTGATGCTGGGCTTCGGGTTGCTGGGACTGATCTGCGAGCGCTGGAAAATTTCGCTCGGCGCAATGGTCCTGGGAATCATTCTGGGGGGCCCGCTGGAAGAACGTTTTGTGCAAACCCTCACCGCGGGGCAAGGCAGCCCGATCGCTTTCGTGAACCGTCCTGTGTCGGGCACGCTGGCCCTGGTCTGTCTGCTGTTGTGGGGCAGCGTGGCCTGGCGCGCCTGGAACAGACATTCGCGAACCGGATCGAACTGAAGGCCCACGCGGTTCCCCCGCCTGGTCATCGAATAATAATGCGTTGTCTGGTTACGACCCCGAATCTCCGATTGTCTCATGGGAGCCCCCCTGCGATGCGAACCTGTTGGCTGCGTGCCTTACCGATGTTACTGCTGATGTTAAGCCCGGGGAGCGTGAAACTTTTCGCCGAGTCGCCTCGGATCGTCGCGCACCGCGGGTTATTGCAGCATGCCCCGGAAAATACGCTGTCGAATTTTCGGGCCTGTCTCGAATTGCGACTGGGGTTCGAATTCGATGTCGCCAAAACCCGGGATGGTCACCTCGTCTGTCTACACGACGAAACCGTGAACCGCACGACGAACGGGAAGGGATCGGTTTCGGAATTGACCCTTGCGGAGATCCGTCGCCTCGATGCGGGGAGCTGGTTCGATCCCCGTTTCGCTGGTGAAACGGTGCCGACCATCGAGGAAGTGTTTCAACTCGTTGCCAGTTATCCTCGTCACCAGGTGTTGATCGCCGTCGATCTCAAGTCAGAACAGGTGGAACGGGAACTGGTGCAATTGGCCCAGGAACACCAGGTGCTCCCCCGCTTGCTGTTCATCGGGCGAACCATAGCCGACGCGCGGGTGCGTGCCTCGCTCAAGGCCGCCTCTCCCCGGGCACAAACAGCCGTGGTGGCCAACACACCCGCCGAATTCCTCGACGCCTTGCGGATGGCCGACGCCGACTGGATTTATTTTCGTTATCTCCCTTCCGCGACGCAAATGGAGCAACTGCGTGCTGCCCGCAAGCAGGCCTTTATTGCCGGCATGACCGTAAGTGGCCATGCTCCAGAAAACTGGCAACAAGCCACGGATCTGGGCATCCACGGCATACTGACGGATTTCCCCTTGGAACTAAGTCGATTACTTCGAGAGAAACTTCAGCCATGAATCACGATGCATATCGACTCCATCAATTATTCGAGGCCATTACGCCCCCCGAAACCGGTAAGCAGAGTCGGGTCTTGTGGGAGGACGCCCGCATGAAGGGAGTGTTGTTTGCATTCGCGGCGGGAGCCGGACTGGCCGAACATGTCGCCCCGTGCCCGGTAGTGATTCAAATCCTTGGCGGCGAGGCGACGCTGACGGTTCGCGGAGAAACGCTGGCGGGGAAACCTGGAACCTGGCTGCATCTAGAGCCCCGGACACCGCACGGCCTGCAAGCCCATACCCCACTGGTCATGCTGCTGACCCTGCTGAAATAACCGGGCAGCGCGGGCAAGGTCCCGTTCAGTCCTGGGTCTTCCAGCCTTTGGATACAAACAGTGGGACATATTCCTCGGGGATGTAGAGGCGTTCTTCGGGCCAGGGGATGGTGTGATAGTTTTCAGGCCTGAGCAGCACATCGTCATTTCGACCGAGGTCGATGACCCAACGGCGGAGGGATTCGCGGCGGGCAAGAAAACGGAGTTCAAACGGTTCGAGTTGCAGGGGCTGCATGGCATCGAACACCCCCAAGTGCCGACTTCGAGCCGATTTTACCCACTGCCGCGCCCGGCTGAGGGCGGAATCCTGGTCGGCTAGTGTCTTCGCCCCGCCGGGGGGGACCACGGCTGCCATGATCGAAGTGGCCTTGCGGAAGGGGTTGATGTTGGGCCAGATGAAATAGGGCAGGGCCAGGCCACTTTGCAGCATGCGTTCGTTGTAGGTCAACGGGCGGGGCGTCGGTTTGTTTCGATCCGGCTGATCACGATTGGCATATGCCAGAAATCGGCCGTAACCATCCATCACTTCATGCGCAAACACCAGGTACATGCGAAAGGTTTCCGTTGTGTGCCCCATCTCGCGCAGATCGTGCTGCACCTGTTCGCGAAGAAATTGGGTAGCCCGTTCCGCATGCAGGGCATGATTACTGCCGCAGTCCGGCTGTACCTTCGCCTTGAGCGCAGCCACCAGTTGGGGATCGAGTTCGTCCTCGAATGCCGGCCAGCGGGCATCGAAGGGGGCCTGCAAAAAGTCATTCCATTGCGGATCCTTCAGCGAGACAAACCGCTTCGTTCCAGGAAAACTGAAACTGACCTCGGCTGTATCAATTCCCAGAAAACGGATGCCGAAATTGTCGACCGCGCGCGAGACTATCGTATCGCCATCGTGAACCTGCTCGTTCACGGTTCCCTGGCGATCCCCCCGCATGCCCAGCGCGACCGAGGCAAACGTTGTGTTCGTGGCATCCAGCGACTGAATGGTGTTTCGCGGCATCGAAGAGGCTTTCCTGTTCCGTCTGGCCTGGCGGGCAAAGTCCGTTTATTAGAATGTAACATTGCCAGGTTTACATGAAGCATCGATGAATTTTCGATGAAGAACACGGAGATGAGACTCCAGATTTTTCGGGGACGAAAGCCGTATCGAGTACGTAATCGCGATTCCGTGGTTTTTTGGTACCTCGGAAATTTCCCCCCGATTCGATATTGCATTATGCACATAAAGGTGTAGGATAGGCACATACACCCGGCTCCCGCTGCGGGGGAGATCTCCTGCCGCGGCGAGCCAGGTTCCCGCCCCCTATCCTGCCCGAACCGCGGAGGAGACTCTGATGACATCCTCGATACTCAGGTTTTGCATCGTTGCTGGGTTGATCTGCCTGTTTTCATTTCGCGCGTCGACTGCCGAGGATGTTCCCGGGACGCCCGATGCCGTGCCCGACTCCACCCCCGTGGATATCGAGAAAGCAGCCGCTTCCGAGCATGTTCCAGCCGAATCTCGTGTAACCCTGGAAGTGGCGCGAGATCGCGCGGCACTGATGCACACGGTTTACACGGCCACGCTGGATGCGATTCATCACCGCTATTTTCATGGAGATCGGGCGATTGTGCCCGCACGGGCCATGGAGGATGTCTTTACGGAACTGGCGGCACAGACGCATGTCCGCGCGCAATGGATTTCCGCAAGTCTGGAAGCGATGAGCGTGAATCACGAACCGAAGACCCCTTTCGAAAAACATGCTGCCCGGGAAATTGCCCAGGGGAATCCCGTGGTGGAAATCATCGAGGGAGGGTATTATCGCCGGGCGGGGAGTATTGCACTCGATCGTGGCTGCATCAGTTGTCATGCGGGTTTTTTCAAGGGGACGTCGACCACGCCTAAATTCGCCGGACTGGTCATCAGCATTCCCGTCACTCCCGATGCTGTGCTGCCCCCAGTCGAGCCGGGCGCGGCCCAGTGAGCCCTGGCAGGCAAAGTTTGATTGCCTCGCTTGCCGGGAAGCGGGCCACGCTTGAACCGCCTGCTTCACATTATAGTCCACTGTAGTAGACCGCATGGCGACGGTTACAGGCAAGCCGCCCGCAGCGCACTTGCTTCGAAGATTCACCTGGAAGACCACGCTGCTTTCCAGTGGATATTCGATAGTGAGGGCTCGGCTCGTGACAGGATATTTTTTACGAGGAATAATCCTCCATGACCGTGCGAGAAATGCCTCCTCGGCAATTCCGCAATCGGAGCAGGATTTCCGTCAGGCCGGGGCCGGATTCTGGCAGATAGGGGTGCAGGGGGACTGGCACGCCATCGGGGCGGAGGCAGGTCCCGCCGGTTTCTCGACCTGCCACGGCGGCCCGTAACACCAGTGCCCGCGCCGTAAGCTTGGGAATCGCGACATCCCGTTCCAGAATCAGCAACACGGGCATCGCCTCGGGCAGTTGCCGCAAAAATCCCTCCCAGCGAGCCGACACCTCGCAGCCTGCCACAAAAACGACCAGATCGACGCACCCGCGCTGCAGCAGGCGTTCCGGCTGGTAGCGATCCAGGTCGTGTACCGTACTCTCGGACAAAAAACGAAGGGCATCGGGAAAGCCCGTGAGCGCCAAGAGAGTTTCCGAGGGGGAGCCGTGGGCCGAGACGGGGGGGACCGTAATGCGATGCAGACGCGCCTGTTGATTCAGTTCCTGCACCAGTTTGGTCCAATGGAGTTCGAGCGGCCCCCCTCCCGGCGTGAACAGCACGGGATAAGCCGCCGTGCGCAATTGTTCCGCCATTTCGGTCAGCCGGTCCCGTTCCGTGGCATTCAGGCTGCTCGACCAGGCTCCTTTCAACGGCGGTTTGCGCAGAATCAATCGCCTCAGCAACGGGAGAGCCTCCTGCAGCTGAGCAGGGGCCAGCATCAGGACGCTATCAAAATGGGCCGCCTCCGCGGAGGCGAGGGGTTCCCCCAGATACAACCGAGTCCGTACGGTTCCCGCAGGCAGGAATTTCCCGGTGGGAGCGAAAATTCGTTCTTCCAGACGGGGCCAGCTTCGGCAAGGGTCGATGTTACCACAGAACAGGAGATCGGCCCGATGTCGGACTTCACCCAATGTGCAGCCCGTGCCCCCGTAGCGTTGGCCCGCGGCAATCCGCTCGGGAGCCAGCCCCAGTGCAAGGTAGCCACAACTCTTTTCCGCCCATTGGATTGCGGCGGACTCTGCTTCCAGGGTCAATCCCTGGAGCCCACAAAACAGGGGATTGCGGGCTGCGGATACCCATTGCTGGGCTTGTTCGAAGTCGGGGGGAATGGACGGTTCGGCACCCTGGTTAATCCAGGTTTCCCCTTTAAGGCACACCTGCCTGCTTTCCCATTGCCCCTTTTTTCCCTGGGCAAGGGCAATGTCATCGCAAAGCAGGGAACACCCTCGGCACGTAAATTCTGTTGGCTGGGAGATCATGATACGGCCCGCAAAAACGGGGAAGGAGTCACATCGCGAGGGGCAAAACCGCCTGCGAGGCGCGATGATCCGAGGAACCAGGGCCTGGAAACGGGATTGACGAAAAACCCCTTGCCCGACAAGATACTCGATGGCAAACAGATTTGCGACGCACGGGCCTTCGGATACCGGGAGTCAAGGCGATTTCCAGGAAGGAGCGGACGACTCCCGACACGCCGTCGCGCTGTTGCGCCTTTGTGATTTCGCCCAAGAGATTGGGAATTATTTGAATACGAAGGAAACAGCCCCAGGGGTGTTGTGCCTCGTATTTAAAAGTAACGTGTGACCTGTGGTACGCACAGCGTACCCTACGATAAATTTATAGTCCCTAAGTGGATAAGGTAAGGACACGGATGTCTTATCACCTGATCGATCTCGTCCAGGGACTCGGCACGCCCCGAATCCTGGTGCTGGGAGACTTGATTCTCGACCGCTACCTTTGGGGGAATGCAGAGCGGATCAGCCAGGAAGCCCCGGTGATTCTGCTGCGGGAAGAGCAACAGGAAATTCGGCTGGGAGGGGCTGCCAACGTGGCAAACATGCTGCGGGGCCTGTCCGCCCGGGTTACGATGGCGGGAGTTGTCGGCAATGATCGCGATGGCGAGGATATTTTGCAGGCACTGGCTGCTCGGGGGGTCGATTGTTCCGGGATTCTGGTCGATCACACTCGGCCCACAACCGTCAAGCAACGGTTGATCGGGCACGCCCAGCATCGACATCCGCATCAAATGTTGCGGATCGATCGCGAATCCCGGGAGCCACTGGAGTCGCTGTATGCCACGCAATTGCTCGATCGCGTGGTCTCGCAGATCAGCCAGCACGATGCGATTCTCATCTCCGATTACGCCAAGGGGGTGTGCACGCCAGAAGTGCTGCGCCGGGTGATCGATGTGGCGCGTGACGCCGGGGTTCCCACCCTGGTGGATCCCGCCCCCACCGACGACTATCGGCATTACGCGGGGGCCACTGCAATGACTCCCAATCGCACGGAAACCGGCAAGGCGACCGGGATGACGCTGCGGACGTACGACGAAGCCTTTGCGGCCGGGGCAAAACTGGTGCGGCAGCTCGGGCTGGAACGAATTTTCGTCACGCTGGACAAGGATGGGATCGCCGTGGTCCGCGGCGATGGCAGCCACGAAGCGTTTCCCACGCGACAACGGGAAGTCTACGATATCACGGGCGCGGGAGACATGGTGCTTGCCACGATAGGTCTGGGAGCGGCTGCTCGCTGGGAGGATGCCGATCTGGCCCGCATGGCGAATATCTCGGGCGGGCTGGAAGTGGAACAGGTGGGCGTGGTTTGTCTGACGCGCGAGGAACTGGTGGCCGATCTGCTGCACGAGCGCAGCTTGAACGATCAGAAATTGTGCCCCTTGCCAATCGTGCAGCGGCATTTGCAGTCCCGGAAAAATCTCGGGCAGAAGGTGGTATTCACGAATGGCTGTTTCGATGTGCTGCACATCGGGCACGTCAGCTATCTCAAGCAGGCGGCCGCCCTGGGGGATTGCCTGGTGGTGGCAATCAATACGGACGACAGCGTGCGCCGACTCGGCAAGGCACCCGATCGCCCCATCTTTCCCGAGGCGCAACGGGCCGAAATGCTGGCCGCGCTCGAGTGCGTCGATTACGTGGTGCTGTTCGACGAGGATACTCCCCACAACGTGCTGGAAACCTTGCAGCCGGACGTGCTGGTGAAGGGGGGCACGTACACACCCGAGCAGATCGTGGGGCGTGAAGTGGTATTGGGCTACGGTGGGGAAGTGCATGCCCTGGGAGAGCGACCCGGCATCTCGACGACCAATATTCTGGCCCGTCTGCGGGGCGAGGCGACCATTCTGCCACTGACCAAGGCGAGCGACCCAGTCGTGAGGAAAGCGGGATGAAACGGGCGGTCTGGCTACCGAACTGGATCGGCGACGCGGTGATGGCCACCCCCGCGCTCCGGTTGCTGCGCGACAGCGATCCCGCGGGCGAACTGGTCGGTATCTTTCGGGGGCCGATTCGGGAGACGCTCGCAGGGACGCGCTTTCTCACAAAAATGATTCCCGATCGATCTTCCGGAAAGGTGCGTTTGCGTGATCAATGGGCCTTTGTGCGTTGCCTGCAACGAGAGGAATTCGACGAAATCGTACTGCTGACGAATTCCCTGCGAACAGCCGCCGTCGCCGCGCTGGCGCGCATTCCGCGACGGATCGGATTTAGTCGCGATGGCCGTGGCTGGTTGTTGACACATCGGCTGCAACCGTTGCCCAAAACGCAGCCACATCCCGTGCTGCCGGAATATCTGCGACTGGCGGGACAGGCCGTTGGCCTGAGCGACCTGTCGCGGGTGGATTCCTCGCTGGAATTGAACATCGGGCGCGAGGATCTGCTGCAATGGGAAGATTTCGCGGCCCGATACTGCCTGGACGAAGGGCACTTTGTCTGCCTGAATTCCGGTGGCGCGTTTGGCGCCGCCAAGCATTGGCCGGTGGACTACTTCGCCCAGTTGGCCTTGCGGATCGTGGAGCATCGTCGGCTTCCCGTGGTGTTGTTGTGTGGCCCGGCGGAACGCGAGTTGGCAACCCGCTTCATGGCCGAAACGCGCCACCCGCTGATTCACTCGCTCGCCGAGGAAGCCGTGGGCGTGGGGTTCTCGAAGGCGATTGTGAAGCATGCCCGGGCGATGATCACAACGGATTCCGGCCCGCGGCATTTCGCGGCGGCGTTTGGCGTGCCCGTGATTACGCTGTTTGGACCAACGCACATTGCCTGGAGTGAAACCTGTTTCGAGCAGGCCGTGCATCTGCAACAGCCAGTCGATTGTGGACCCTGCCAGCAGCGCATCTGTCCGCGGGGGGACCATCGCTGCATGCGGGAACTGACGGTGGACCGGGTTTTCGCGGCTTACCTGGAACTCGAGCGCACTTCCCTCCGCCGTGCCGTCGCCTGAACAGGTTCCTCGGCCCCGTGAAGCCGATGCCAGTGAAGATCACGAACGAATCGTTCTTTGGGCATCAATGGCGGAAATGGCGTCGGCCCGTGAAGACCATGGCCATGCCGTGCTCGTTGGCGGCGGCGATGACTTCGTCGTCGTTGCGCGAGCCTCCGGGTTGAATGGCTGCGACAATGCCGGCGGCGGCAGCCTGATCGATGCCATCCCGGAACGGGAAAAAGGCATCGGAAGCGACCACACCCTCCTGGCAGCGATCTTCCGATTTGCGGGCTGCGATTTCCGCGGAATCGAGCCGACTCATCTGGCCCGCTCCCACGCCGGTCACCATGCCTTGCTTGGCGAACACAATGGCATTCGACTTCACGTGTTTACAGACGAGCCAGGCGAAGCGCAGGTCAATCAGTTCCTGTTCGGTCGGCTGACGGGTAGTCACCACCTGCCATTCCGATTCCGGATCGGGGAGCGAATCGCGATCCTGCACCAGCAGACCGCCGGTGACGCGGCGATAATCGAGTACCTGCCGACCCCGTGCATCGGGCAGCGGCAGTTCCATCAGTCGGACGTTGCTTTTCCATTTCGGTTTGGTCGTGAGGATCTGGAAGGCGTCTGGTTCGTAGCCCGGAGCAATAATGGCTTCGATGAAGCGTCCCGGTTCGCACATCAGTTCGGCGGTGGCCGCATCGACAACGCGATTCACACCCACGATCGAACCGAAGGCGGAAATCGGATCGCCCGCATAGGCCTTTTCGAAGGCTTCGTGCAGATGCTTCGAGAGTCCGCAGCCACAGGGGTTGTTATGCTTGATGATGGCGACGGCCGGTTGGTCGAACTCCGCGACGATCCCGTAGGCGGCATCCAGATCGAGCAGGTTGTTGTAGGAAAGTTCCTTGCCATTGCGTTGCCGGGCGGCTGCCAGCGTGGTCGGACCCGCCTGGGGTTCCACATAAAACGCCGCTCGCTGATGCGGATTTTCGCCGTAACGCAGTCGCTCCTGCCTGCGGAATTGCAGCGTCAGGGAATCCGGCAATTCGCCGGTGGAACTTTCCTGGTTTTCCCGTGCCAGAAAATACGCGGAAATGGCGGTGTCGTAGGCGGCGGTCCGCGTGAAGGCCTGGGTGGCCAGATTGCGGCGATAGGCCAGATCGAAGGTGCCCGTTTGCAGGGCGGCAAGCACCCCCTCGTATTGCTCGGGGGATGTCACCACGCCAACATGTTCCTGGTTTTTTGCCGCCGAGCGGATCATGCTCGGGCCGCCGATATCGATGTTCTCGATCGCTTCGTCCAGCGTGACGTTCGGCTTGGCCACGGTTGCCTCGAACGGATACAGGTTGCAGATGACCAGTTGAAACGGGACGATGCCGTGTGCCTGGATCGCTGCCGCATGTTCGGGAACATTCGGTCGCCCCAGCAGCCCGCCATGCACCTTGGGATGCAAGGTTTTGACGCGGCCATCCATGATTTCCGGGAACCCCGTGTATTCCGAAATGTCCATCACCTCGAGCCCCGCTTCGCGCAAATGCTGGCGCGTCCCTCCGGTCGAGATAATTTCATATCCCAGGGTCGCCAGTCCGGAGACAAAGGGAATCAGACCGGTTTTATCACTGACGCTGACCAGAATTCGTTTGGGGGAAGTCATGAAGCTTTCTCGGGAATCAATACTCGGAAACGGTTAAGGAAAATCCGAAACAGGAAACGGAACGGAGAACGCCGCGCGGGTGGGCGACGAGCAGGATTTCGGGAGCGGTGTTCTTATATTTCCGGAAGCCGCGAAACAGACCGATTTACAGACCGGCGAGCCGCGTGGCATTTTTCGAAGCGTCGCGAAAGACGCGTTCGAGTTGCACTTCCGCATTCTGGCCCCTAATGCCCGCGACGTCCAGCCAGTGGGCAGGCAAAATCGATCGGTTTCGGCTGGTTGCCACTGCCAATCCCGCGGCTGGGATTGTAGAATGTCGATCCCGGCAGCAACCGTGCGGGGCGGGCCAGCCGCAAACAGGTGGACTGTGTGTGCGATCCCGCTATTCCCGACCACGGAAGCAAAACGTGAACATGTTCGAATGCCTTGCCGGGCGTTCGGGCAGGGGCCCTCTGCAGACGAAGGAAGATCGAAGACGATGACCACCAGCACGCGAAGCAGTGCCGAGACCATCTCGCTGTTCCAAAAATATGTCATCCCCAATTACAACCGTTACCCGATCTGCCTGACTCGGGGGGAAGGGTCCTATGTCTGGGATGCCGAAGGGAACCGGTATCTCGATTTGTTCCCCGGCTGGGGCTGTAACATTCTGGGTTATTGTCCCCCGCGCGTGGTCCAGGCCGTACAGGAACAGGTTGCCAACCTGATCCATGTGCCCAACACCTGGTATATCGAAGCGCAGGGAGAATTTGCGGAGGCGATTTGTTCGCGCAGTTTCGGCAAGGCCTTTTTCTGCAACAGCGGGGCGGAGGCGGTCGAAGGGGCCATCAAGCTGGCCCGGCTGCATACCCCGGAGCACAAATACAAAATCATCTCGTTCCAGAACGGGTTTCATGGGCGAACACTGGCGGCTGTGACGGCGACGGCCCAGCCAAAATATCACCAGGGTCTGGGGCCGCTGGTGGCGGGATTTCAATATGCTCCACTTAACAACCTCGATGCCGTCCGGGAGCTGATCGACGACGAAACCTGCGGCATCCTGATAGAGCCGGTGCAGGGGGAGGGAGGTGTGAACCTACCAGATCCTGGCTTCCTGCAAGGGTTGCGGGAACTTGCCGATGAACATGGCCTGGTGCTGATTTTCGATGAAGTACAAACGGGTATGGGACGTTTGGGAACCTGGTTTGGGCATCAGTATTACGATGTTCAACCCGATATCATGACCTTGGCCAAGGGGCTGGCGGGGGGAGTGGCGTGCGGGGCGTTCGTGGCCCGCGACGAAATTGCCCCCAGTTTACGTCCGGGCATGCATGCCAGTACGTTCGGAGGGAATCCGCTGGCGATGGCGGCGGGAGTGGCCACCGTACGGACGATCGAAGAGGAAAACCTGCTGGATCATGCTCGATCGATGTCGGCCCGTTTCCGGGACTATTTCACCCCGTTGCTCGAGGAATTGCCGATTGTGCGGGAAGTACGGACCGCGGGCATGATGATCGGGATCGACCTGACCGTTCCCGCCACTCCCCTGGTGAAACGCTGCCTCGATCAGGGTCTGTTGATCAATGCGACGCACGATACGGTGGTGCGGCTGTTGCCGGCGCTGAATATTGCCCCTGCCCAGGTGGATGAAGGGGCGGAACTCCTGATCGAACAGTTACGCCAACTCTCCGGGGAAACCTGATTGCGCTCTTGCGGCAGGGAATCGGGAATGTTCAAATATCTCTTTGCAAAATTTGACTGGTCGGGAATGGATTCATAAGCGGTACGCGAGGGACAGACTGCCCGTCGAACAAGCAAAAACCTGGCACGAGATTCCTCAGGCCGGCCCGGCAAGCCGGCCTGTCTGCATTGTCGGCAGGCGCGAACCCGCGGACTGTGCGGCTTGTCGACGCACTTTTACCCAAAATAAGTATCCCGAGAGGTGCCCATGCAGCATCTGCTTTCGTTATTTGACGTGACTCCAGCAGAAACTCAAGAACTGATCGACCTGTCGTCCCGTTTGAAACAGGAATGGAAAACGCGGACGTTGCAGCCCCTGTTGCCGGGTCGGGTGTTGATCCAGATTTACGAAAAGCCCTCCCTGAGGACGCGGGTCAGTTTTGAATCCGCCATGATCCATCTGGGTGGGGCCGGGATGTTCATGACCGAAAAGGAAGCGGGGCTGAGGGGACGGGAGTCGCTGCAGGATGTGGCCCGGGTCGTCAGCCGATTCGCCGATGTCATTGTGCTGCGAACCTTTTCGCAACAGATGATCGAAACGTTCGCGGCGGCTTCCCGCTGCCCGGTCATCAATGGGCTCTCCGATGATTTCCATCCCTGCCAGGCCTTGACCGATCTGCTGACGATGCAGGAACATTGCGGCCCGGTCAAGGGAAAAACGCTCGTTTACCTGGGAGACGGGAACAACGTCGCCAAGTCCCTGGCCATTTGCTGTGCCGACCTGGGCGTGAAATTCGTGCTGGCTGCCCCGAAGGGGTATCAGTTGGATCGCAGCTTCTTCGAACAGGTGAAGCAACGTAATCCCCGCGCCTCGCTGGTGATCCAACCCGATCCGCACAAGGCCGTCAAGAATGCGGATGTCATTTATACAGACGTGTGGGCCAGCATGGGACAGGAAGAAGAAGCAGCCGAACGGCGGAGAATTTTTGCCCCTTATCAAATTAACCGAAAATTACTGGCCTCCTGTCCCAAAACGGTCAAATTCATGCACTGTCTGCCCGCCAAGCGGGGGGAGGAAGTGACGGACGAACTGATGGACGGCAAGCACAGCATCGTGTTCGATCAGGCGGAAAATCGCATGCACGTCGCCCGCGGTTTGTTTGCCCGGCTGCTGGCACGGTAAATTCCCCTTGCCTCAGAAAGCAACTGTCCCCCGCCGCGCGGAGCACGTGAGGGAAAACCGCCGAAAATTCCCGGCGTTGCTGCTTTCCAGTGGTCCCGTCGCGGATTATCCTGTGCGCAGCGGCAAGCACATGGTTCATGCGAGGTGCCGCTGGTTCCGTCAGGTCTGACCTCGGTCTGCTTTGTGTCCGGTCTGGCGGATCCCGATTGTTGCATCAATTCCAGGGCCGGCGCATCGTTGGTCGCGATTCATTCAAGGAAGCGTTCATGGTCATCAGAGGGATTCGCGGAGCCACATCCGTGGACGAAAATTCGCGCGAGGCGATCCTGCAGGCCACTCGGGAACTGCTCGAGGAAATTTTGCGCGTCAATCACATCACCCATTTCGATGATCTGGTCTCGGCGATCTTCACGACGACGCCCGATTTGAACGCTTGCTTTCCTGCCGAGGCGGCTCGCGGGCTGGGAATGAACGAGGTCCCTCTGCTGTGCGCTTCGGAAATTGCGGTCCCCGGCGCCCTGACGCACTGTATCCGCGTGCTGCTGCACGTCAATACGGAGAAAAAACAAGGCGACATCACCCATGTCTACCTGCGCGAAGCCGTCAAGCTCCGCCCCGATATGAAAAGCGCCCAGTAATCACCTTGGGAATCGACTTGCGCCGCTCCCTTACGTGTCGCTGCCAATCTTCAGGGGAGATCCTGCCCACGAGTTCACAGGCTGCACTTCGATATCGAAATCGCGTGCGAGTCGGCGAATGGCCCCTTCCGGAAGACGTACACGGTAGGTGGCCTGCGAGTCGTGGTACGTGGTCGACTCAATAGTGGTCAATCGGGCCAGCACCGATGGGAGTCGCCCTTCGCCGGCATGCGCGATGATATCGACCTGCTGATGTGTCTGGCTAAGCCGCGAGATCACGGCTTGGCGCAGCTCATCCAGCCCCTCGCCACTGGCAGCGCTCACGCTGATGGAATCGCGGAATTTGTTGCGGATGATGTCGTACCAGGTGCGGTCATGCGTGGGGATGTCGATTTCGCTGGGTTGGGCGTCGATTTCCCGCCCCTCGGGAGTGGTGTGTTGATGGCCGGGAAGGCGATCGATTTTATTCAGGATCAGTAGAGTCTCCCGTTCGCCCGCGCCGATTTCCTTGAGAACCTGTTCGACGGTTTGAATCTGGAGCTGCGCCTCGGGATTGCTGGCATCGACCACGTGCAGCAGCAAATCGGCCTGCAGGGCTTCTTCGAGAGTCGATTTGAACGACGCGACCAGATGGTGGGGCAAATCGCGGACAAACCCGACGGTATCGCTGAGGAGGACTTCCCCCCAGTTGGGGATGGCCCATTTGCGTGTTTTCGTATCGAGCGTGGCGAAGAGCTGGTCGGCGATATAAACGTCCTGGCCAGTCAATGCCTTCATCAACGTGCTCTTCCCCGCATTGGTGTAACCAACCAGCGAAACGGTGAAGTGATCATTCCGGGCGGAGACGAGCCGCTCGCGCCGCTTTTCCACACTTGCCAGTTTCTTGCGCAGTTCGGAGACTCGCTTATCCAGCAATCGGCGGTCGAGTTCCAACTGCTTTTCCCCCGGTCCACGGCCGCTGCCGATCCCTCCCTCGATGCGTTCCAGGTGGGTCCACATCCGCTTGAGTCGCGGACGCATATACAGCAGTTGGGCGAGTTCCACTTGCAGTCGGGCTTCGTGGGTCCGGGCATGCGAGGCAAAGATATCCAGAATCACTTCGCTGCGATCAACCACGATTGCCTTGAGGGTTTCCTCGATATTTTTCCCCTGCGAGGGGGACAGCGTATTGTCGAAGACGGCCAGTTCCGCATTGGTCTCTTGCATCAACTCGCGGAGTTCGTCGATTTTGCCCTTGCCCAGATACGTGGCGGGATCGGGCTTGTCCTTCACCTGCACCAGTCGCCCCACCACTTCGCAGCCAGCGGTTTTGACGAGGCCGCTCAACTCGTCCAGAAAATGGTCCCGGGAGAGGGGCGCGCCGTGAGGAATCATCCCCACCAGCACGGCCCGCTTGGCTTCCACTTTCAATGTTTCTCGTAAGGGTTGTCCCAAGGAGTAACGTTCCTTTCCTGCTATTTCTGGTGTGTGTATCGCGGTAAATGCGCCCGGCAACCGGAACGGTGCAATCTTCGCCCGACTTCCTTTTCCGGCCATTTCCGTGTGTGCTGGAATTCTATGCCATGGGTCCTTCCCGGAAAATGGTGAACGTCCCGCGGGCGGAAAATTACGCGAAATCCTGCAATACACCGACAAGCCCACGGCTCGCAAGTTCGCGTTCCGATTTCCCTGCACGGCAATTTCGTTTACCATGTAAGCACAGGAACGGCGGAAACAATACCGTACTGTTGCCTCGGGAGTGCAGTTTCCTTGTGTTGAATTCGTGTGCAGGAGAAGCATTATGGTCCGCTGGAGTGGCATGATCGCGTTTGGCTGTCTTGTCTGTGCAATGGCAAGTTCTTCCCCCCTCCAGGCCGAGGAGAATCCCTGGTCCTTCGCGGGGCAGGGTATCATGGTGGGCGAAGTGACCGAGTCCTCCGCCCTGGTCCAGTTGAGGCTCACCCGTGCAGACAAGCTGGAAGAGGGGAAACTGCCAGGGCAACCGGGGCGCGTCCGCTTTGTACTGACCAGCTTCAACCTGGAACTGAAGCCGTTGCAGCGGAATGTCGATGTCAACTGGGAGCGGGATGCGGACATCGGCGTGGCCCAGGAAAAATACGACTACATCGCACGCGTGAAATTCACGGGACTGAAACCGAATCAGACCTACCACTGCCGGACGCGACTGGAAACGGCCGAGGGGGAAAAGGTGGCGGGCCCCGTTGCCGAATTCCGCACACTGGCTGGCGCGGATATCGCCGCCCCCGTCAAGTTCGTAGTCGTCACGGGGATGAACTATGCCAAGTTCCATGGCGACGACAGAATCGACCGCGCTCAGCATCTGCGGGAAAACAACATCGAACTGCCAGAGTCCTACACCGGACCCGACAAACAACTCGGGTATCCGACTCTGAAAACGATTCTCGACCTAAAGCCGGATTTCTTCGTGGGCACGGGAGACAATGTCTATTACGATACCCCCACGAAAGGCCGCGCGGAGACCCTCGAACAGATGCGGCAAAAATGGCACGAGCAGTTTTCACAACCTCGCTTTCGCGATCTGTTCGCCAAGGTCCCCACCTATTGGGAAATTGACGATCACGATTATCGTAAGGACGACTGCGACAATTCCGGCGATTACCTGCCGTCCCCCGAGACCGCCTTGAAGGTGATGTTGGAACAGCTTCCCTACGGCCGGCTGGCCGAAAGCAGTGTCCGCACCTATCGCACGCATCGCATCAACCAGGACTTGCAAATCTGGTTGCTCGAAAATCGCGTCTACCGCAGCGACAATGCCGCGGAAGACGGCCCCGCGAAAAGCATCTGGGGAGAACAGCAGCGGGTCTGGCTCCAGCAGACGCTCCAGGAAAGTAACGCCAAGTTCAAGCTGATTATCTCCCCCACGCCGATGGTGGGGCCCGATGATCGCCGCAAGACCGATAATCACACCAACATCGGCGGCTTCCGGCACGAACGGGACGAATTCTTCGACTGGCTCAAGTCAACCGGGCTGGATCGCAAGCATGTGTATCTGGTGTGCGGAGATCGCCACTGGCAATACCACGCGCTCGATTCCTCGGGTATCCAGGAATTTTCCTGCGGTGCCCTGGTCACCGCCAACGCGCGACTCGGTCGCAAGCCGGGTGATCCGCAGTCGACCGATCCCGAAGGGTTGATAAGGCAGTTGTATACACAGGAAAAACCCTCCGGCGGATTCCTGGAAGTGGAATTGAAACCCGGGCAACTGTTCAACCCGGCGGAACTCCATTTTCGCTTTCGCGACGAACTGGGCGAAATTCTCTACGAACACGTCAAACGTTGAGCACGGGCCGGTTTATTCGGCCCGGCGGACTCCGGCGAGTGTCCAGTGCCGATCGCTGCTGGTCGCCACCGCCAGGTTCAACTCTGCAATCTGGCGGCAGCAGGCCTCGATTTCCGGCACGGTCAAGGCGGCGTGCAGCGATTGTCGCAACAGTTGACGCTGGGCTTCCGTTTCCCGCCCCGCATGCAGCGCGACCAGCCGTTCCACGTCCGCATCGGTCTCGGGACGAAACAGATCCCGCAAGAACAGCATGCCTCCGGGACGCAGTACCCGCGCCGCTTCGCGCAGGCACCGGACCGGCTCGGGAAGATGATGCAACAAGCTGTTCGAGAGAACCATGTCGAACGAACGATCGGCAAACGGCAACCGACAGACATCGGCCTCCACCAGATCAAGGCGCTCCTGTTGACCGAACCGGCAGGCATGCCTGGCCGCCATGCGGAGCATGGCGGCCGATCGGTCCACGGCGGTTACCCGCAGCCCCGGCTCGCGCTGCAACAGCAACAGGGGAATCAGGGCCGTCCCCGTGCCCAGGTCGAGCACGGTTGCCGTCGCGATCGCCCCGGGTGGAAACCGAACCAGAAAATCCTCGACAAACCGCGCGTTGACGTCGTCGTGAGGCATGGCGTCGTACTCGGCGACTTCCGCTTCGTCATCCATCACTTCCGGTTCCAGCACCCTCGGCAGCATCTTCCCTTCCTTCCGAACGTGTTTGAATGAAATAGGAGAGATGCCCCCCGGGGTGCCGTGTCCGCGCTGCATGAACCCTTCAAGTGGCGCACTGTTTACTTCTTTGGTGGAATGAAGGGGAACAGCCTGCGAATTTCCGCTTCGTTCGGTTGCCGACCGTATTCGCAGATTTCAAAGGCTTCGGCATACTTCACTTTCTGGCCGACTTCATCGCCATACCATTGCACCAGGGCGCCGCGGAAGCGGTTCGCTTCGCCCGATTGGCGGCGGTCCCAGCGTTCGCGCAGCCAGGCGCAGCGCAGTTCGGGCTGCGAAGCCGGGGGAGACAAGGCCGTCTGTTCCGCGCTACCCAACGCCCCTCCCTCGAAGGTTTGCGATTCCAGCGCCAGCAGGGCATCCACTTTTTTCTCGAAGACGTCATCCAGCGCGACGGCGATATCGGCCTTGAAGGGGTAAGGCTTCTGGAAACCATCGCTGGAATACAGGAAGACCGGATTCTTCTTGAGAGGCGGGGTATCGGGACAGAAAAACGGGACCATGACCATGAAAGCGGCGTCTTGCACCAGCACGCCGACATAGCGATGGTCGGGATGATAATCCCAGGGACGATGTGCAATGACAACATCCGCCTGCCATTCGCGAATCAGCCGCGTGATCGTGCGGCGATTTTCGAGCGTCGGAAGCAGTTCGCCATCGTGTATGTCGAGCACTTGGGAGGTCACGCCGAGCTTGCGGGCCACCTCGGCGGATTCAGCCGTGCGGCGCTGCGCCAGTTCGCCTCCCGCCATTTTCCAGTGCCCGATATCTCCGTTGGTCACGGAGACCAGTTTGACGTGATGTCCCTGGCTGGCCCACAGGGCGGCGGTTCCGCCACTTTTGTATTCGGCGTCGTCGGGATGTGCCCCGAAGCAGATGATGCGCAGCTTGCCATCGTCGGCGGGCTTATCGTCCGCGCTGGCCAGGGGGAGTGTCCAACAACAGCAGAGAAGCAACCATCGGGGCCAGTAGCGAGTCATCGTAGTTTCCTTCGAGTGCGGGAATCCTGGAAATATGATCCGGCAGGCGCGGGCGCCGCCGGAGTGTGGGGCCATCAATAAAAGAGCCGGGTACGGGATACGGAGTCAGAGCGAAGCCTCGGCCACGCGGAGCACGTTCCCGCCGATAATTTTGCGGATGTCGTCGTCCGAGTAACCCCGTTGCACCAGTCCGACCGTGTACAGCGGCCAATTAGTCCAGGCGAGGCTGTCGGTCATTTCACGCGTCGTGTTGAACTCGACGGGAGGCCACAGCGAACGAAAGCCCTCCCGTTGCCGGGGAGCCCGGGGCACCTTCTTGTTTTCTTCCGCCGAATTGGCCGAGCTGTAGGCGATATCCGTACCGATGGCGACATGATCGACACCAAATTTCTTGACGACATAATCTATGTGATTCAGCAGCATCCGCAGATCGCCCGTCCCCTTGAGAAATTGCGAGATGCAGCAGATGCCGACAAACCCGCCCGAATCGACAATGGCCCGAATCACTTCATCCGGCTTGCTGCGAACATGCGGGTTGCCGTCGAGCGCGGCACACACCGTATGGCTGGCAACGCAGGGCTTGCTGGAAATGCGGGCCGCTTCCAGGCTGGTCTGCCAGCCGGAATGGGCACAGTCGGGAATCACCCCCACGCGGTTCATTTCCGCGACCACGCTTCGTCCGAAATCACTGAGTCCCGCATTTGCGGTTTCGCCACACCCGTCGCCGATCATGTTGCGCCGCTGATACGTGAGGTGCATCATGCGGATGCCCAATTGAAAAAAGAGCCGCAAATAACGCAGTTCGTCGGGAACGGAGACCCACTGCTGCGTCAGGGGAACGCCATTCCCGGTGAGGTACAGGCAGTGCCTCCCTTCCCGCTTGGCGGCACGCACGTCCTCGGGGACCGCGGCCTTGGCGACAAAGTCGCGGAGCAGGTCGGTGGCATACGTGAACCGCGCCAGTCGCTTGATCAACCGGAGTGGATCCTGTCCTTCCTCCCCCGCGTTCTGGAAGATACATGTTACTCCACTAACGCGCCAGGCGTCGCGGTATTCCTGCTGTTCGGCTGGATCGGTGACGTACCGCGTCATCGACATATCCTCGCGGAGGTCCTCCAGCTCGAGGCCGGACGCCCCCGCTTCGATAGCTTCCGCCAGCTTGCTCCCATCGACGGCTGCACGGGGGGAAAAGCCATAGGAATCGAACACGACCGATTCGGCATGCAGGCGCAAGCCCCGTTCCAGTTCGGCGGGGGTCGGTTTGAGCAGCCCCAGGGCCACTTCCCTCGCGTGCTGCACGCCGGGCTTCAAGCGTGTCGTCAGATTTTCGATGGCGGCCCGCAGGTCAGCCTTGTCCAGGTTGGCAGGCTCGGCCAGGGCCGTGTTCCGCGCAAGGAGACCAGCCGCGGCAGTCAACCCCAGCGACGTATTAAGAAAGGCGCGACGTTCCAAGGTATTCTCCTGGCGAATGGTGTTCCGCTTTTTGTTACAAGCCGTGACGTTTCCGTGGGAGGCGCCGTGCACGCCACATACCGCGTGCTGCACTTCAATCCAAGACACAACATCGCGTGAACGGTTTGCTTCGCATGGTAATCCGACACGGCATCAAAGGGGCCCCGGGGGGAAGAGGCTGCCACTTGCTTGACAGCCACTCCCGCAACCAGGAAACTGCATTTCACGAGATATCGATGGTGTCGTCAAGCGTGCGGCGCAGAGTCGCATGCCGCCAGTCCCGTCCCCGCGAATCGAAAGGCATTGAGATGTCCGCGAAACAGCAGCCGATTTCCTCCGGCCAGGCCCCTGCCACTCCACTGCCGCGCCGTGAGTTCCTGAAACAGGTTTCCGCGGGTGCCGCTGCCGGTCTGGCGTTTCACATCGTTCCCCGGCATGTCCTGGGGGGCCGCGGATTCGTTCCCCCCAGCGAGAAAATCAACGTCGCCATGATCGGCTGCGGGGGCCGGGCCAAGGGGAACCTGCAGGGAATCATGCAGCATGCAGATGCCCAGGTCATCGCCGTGGCCGATCCCGCGGCCGAATCCGATTCCCGCAACCTGAAAATCTATCGCGCGATTAACGGACGACTGCCGTTCAAATCGGAAATCGAAGGCTTTTACGAAAAGAAAACCGCCAACCACGGATGTGCCGAATACGAAGACTTCCGCATCATGCTGGAAAAGGAACCGGCCATTGATGCCGTCGTGATCTCCACGCCCGACCATCAACACGCCCACGGCGCCGTGCATGCCATGAGGCAGGGCAAGCACTGCTATTGCGAAAAGCCGTTGACCCACAATATCCGCGAGGCACGATTGGTCGCGCGGGTCGCCAAGGAGACCGGTGTCGCCACGCAACTGGGGAATCAGGGACACTCCCGCGAAACCATGGCCCAAACGGTGGAACTGATCCGGGCCAACGCCATCGGCGACGTTCGGGAAGTGCATTCCTGGGTGGGCGCCCGGCGGTGGAATCCGGAACTGCTGGCACCACCCACCGAAACCGTCGCCGTCCCCAAGGGGCTAAACTGGGACCTGTGGGTGGGCCCCCGCGAGATGCGTCCGTATCATCCGGCCTACGTCCCCGTGCATTGGCGCGACTTCTGGGAATTTGGCTGCGGTGCCCTGGGCGACTTTGGCTGCCACGACCTCGATTCCCCCACCTGGGCCCTGAACCTGTACGCGCCGGCCACCATCGAGGCCCACAGCGCCGGCCAGACCCATCCCGAACTGGCGCCGCACGGGTCCATCTGTTATTTCCATTTCCCGAAATCGGGGGATCAACCCGAGTTGAAAGTCACCTGGTACGATGGCGGACTGATGCCCGAACTTCCCCCTGGCGCGGACTCCATCCGCGGCAAGTACTCCCGGGGCGTGATGTTTGTCGGAACCAACGGCGCCATGCTGTGCGAAGGAGCCGGAGGCACGCCTCGGATTATCCGCAATGGAGAAGTGATCGAAAAACCGGAGTTGCCTGCTCCCAGCATTCCCCGCGTGCAGGATCACCATCGCGACTGGCTGGATGCCTGCAAGGGAGGCCGGCCCGCGCTGAGCAATTTCGAATATGGCGCACGGCTCACGGAGATCACCTTGCTGGGTGTGCTGGCCGTTCGCACCGGCAGACGCTTGCACTGGAATCATGCGGACATGCGCGTGGAAAACGTGTCCGACGCGACTCCGATCATCGAAGGTACCTACCGCAAAGGCTGGGAAGTGAGCTAAGTCGGCTTTTCCGCCCCGCGAAACTTGCCGCGCCAGCCGGAACGTGTTGATTTTCGCATTTTTGCGATAGGGGTCAGGAAGTCCGATTGGTTTCGGACTCCCTGACCTCCGAATCGGGCGTGCGGTCCGCACACGGCTCTCCGGTTGATGGTTTTACCTTCGCAAGGATTGACTTACCGAGGCATGGGCCGCGACCAGACTGAGCAGCCGTTGTTCGGTGAAGAAGGCATTCGTCCTACGAGGAAAGTCTCCGCCCTTGGCGCAGCCGCGACGCTTGCTCCGTTTCTTGCGGATCGCCCGCAGACGCTGGTCCGCTCCAGCTTGTTGAGCCGTCGGCACTGTTGCTGATTGGTTTTCCGAGGGGCAGTTCTCTTCGCATCCTCCTCCCTGGAGCCCTTCACTCCACCGGGGGGCACCCTCTGGGTCACCCGGTTTCATCGCTACGATAGCTCCTCTGACTCCTGCCGGTCGTTATCTGGTGACCGCCACGTTTGTTCATTGGGCACGCCGCGATTACCAGGTATTTGGTGTCCAAACCCCGTCCCGGCCTACGTGGCGGGAACTCAAAATTCCGAGGGGTCGAAAAATTCCAGTTCCGGAATACCAGGCAGCAACGACTCTCATAACCACTCTATTTGAATAGACTTAATACATTCCAGGCAAATACACTTCCACTGTCGGACACCCGATGTCAGCCTGGGTGTGTGCCGGTAACGGGCGGGAAGCGACGCAGTCAATCTGGGGTCGAGTTATCTGGGAATTTGGAATAATTGGGCAGCCGCGATTGCTTCGAGCCGGGTATGGGCTACTCTAATTTTGTAGGATAGCCCGAGTCCCCGTGGCTGCCGCGGTCCTGCCTTGCCCCCGGTTCCTTGTCGAATATCGCCTGAAATATGATGAAATCCCTCGATCAGAAGCTGTCCCGTATTCTTGCGGATGCGTCCTGCCCCGATTTTATTCTCGCCGATGCCAAGGATGCCGACATGGCCGCGGGGATGGCGGCCCCGGGCAAAAGTCCCGAGCATCATGCGCACGAGGGAAAATTTCGCACGCTGCAGGAATATCGCGAATTGATCCGCGCAAACGTTAAACAGGGACTGATCGATATCATGCTCATGAGCGCCAGCACCAGCGAAGTGCTGACACTCAAGGAGCGACTGTTCGAAAACAGCCACGTCACCCCCGCCATTCGGGCTAACGACACCACCGATATCTGGATGGCGACTGGGGGGATTTATCAATCCGACCCGGCTCATCCGTTTCGCACCGCCAGCCTCGACCACGCTCTGTGTGGCAAACTCGACTGCGCCCCCGAGGAACAACGCCTGGGGGCCGATCTCGGACTCTATTCCGTCACCTACAATAACGACACCACGCTCGATGCCCGCACACTGAATGCCTACTCGGAATTTCGACTCGAAGCGGAACGCAAGAACTTCCGCCATTTCCTGGAAGTCTTCGATCCCAATGCCCCACGCAAGCCCATCGAGAATCTGGGCCGATACATCAACGATCAGATTGCCCGCACCCTCGCCGGTGTCGCAGGCCGGGGGCGACCCATCTTTCTCAAGGTCGCCTATCATGGACCGGCCGCCATGGAACAACTCGTATCCTACGATTCGTCGCTGGTGGTTGGCATCCTGGGGGGATCCTCGGGAACCACGTTCGATGCCTTCCATCAATTATGGGAAGCCCGCAAGTATGGTGCCCGGGTGGCCCTGTACGGCCGCATGATCAACAACAGCGAACACCAGCTCACCTTCATTCAACATCTCCGCTGGCTGGCGGATGGCGAAATCCGCGACCCGGCGGAGGCTGTCCGCTCGTACCATGGCTGCCTGCAAACACTGGGCATTCTCCCCTATCGACCGCTGGCAGAAGATCTGCAGGCAACCCTGCGCGAATCCGCCTATGGAGGGAAAAGTCGTCCAGGACAATCCTCCGCTCCCCGCCCAGGCCATTCGAAAACGGCCCGGCAAGCGAACGCTTCGCCCGATTTCCGCTCCATGTCCGCTGCCGATAAACTCGCCTGGAACCAGCAGCGGCTCGATAATCTGTTCGGCAAATTCAAGGACTGAGCCCTCGGCGACCGCGGACGCTGAAAATCGCCAGGTTTGGTTTCCCGGCCCATGCAGCCGGCAGGACTGCGGACTCGACCTGCCTCGGCTATGAAAACAGGGCGCGGGGGCTATGATCTTGGGGATAGCGAGAGTGCAGTCCGTTCGAACGTATTTACAACACAAGGCCCTTGGTCGATGTCGGTGTCTCAATCTTCCCTGGCCGAACAGACGTCGCTGGTGCAGCGATATCTGGGCTTAATCCGGTTCAGCCACACGATTTTTGCCTTGCCATTCGCCCTGCTGACTGCCTGGCTGGCCTGGTCGAGCGGAGTCCCCTTTCGCGGGCTCGATCTGCTGGGAATTGTGATGTGCATGGTGTTTGCCCGCACAGCGGCGATGGCGTTCAATCGGTATGCAGATCGTCTTGTCGATGCAGCGAATCCGCGAACGAGCGGACGACACATACCCACCGGTTTGCTTTCCGCCCGCCAGGTGCTGGTGTTCACGCTATTGAATGGGGCTGCGTTCGTGGCTTCGACGTTGTTGTTTTTGCCGAATCACTGGCCGCTAGTGCTGTCGGTCCCCGTGCTGCTGTTTCTGCTGGGTTATTCGTATGTGAAGCGGTTCAGCATGTGGGCCCATTACTGGTTGGGAGCCGCGTTGATGCTTTCCCCGCTGGCGACGTGGCTCGCCTTGACGGGTACTCTTGCCTGGCCTCCCGTGGCGTTGGCTGGCGTGATTTTTTTCTGGGTGGGCGGCTTTGATATCATTTACGCCTGTCAGGATGCCGATTTCGACAGGCAGGCCGGGCTGTACAGTATTCCCTCCCGGATGGGTTTGCACAAGGCGTTGCGGCTGGCAGCGGGGAGTCATGCGGTCTGCGTGGCGCTGCTGTTTGTTTTCTGGTGGGTTGCAGGGTTGGGTCTGATCTTCCTGGGAGGTGTGATCCTGGTGGCGGGATTGCTGATTTACGAACATCGCCTGGTCAACCCGGACGATCTTTCCCGGGCGGGCATCGCTTTTTTCCACATCAATGCCCTGATCAGCCTGGGCCTGTTGGGGGTGGGAATTGCGGATTTACTGTGGAAAGTGTAGAGTGCCAAGCGTGCCAGGCGGTCGCCTTGCGACACGATGACACGGCGCCGCCTGCCGCTCGTTTTGCAACAATAGCTTGCGGAATCAAACGGACAAAACCGCGGCCAAGCCGGCGCGAATCTCTCCGGTGTTTCGGTCCCTGGCTTCACGCAACGCCAAACGGACGGCGCGGGTCGGTCACGGGAACCGAGTGACAAGCCCGACCGACCAGACCAGAGGTATAACGAAGCACGCCGAAAGTGACCGACGCGCGAAAGTAGAAAAAAACTTCCTTGTATTTTTGCCCAAACTCGAGGCATTCCGATGAATCGCGACTACCAGGCCCGCATCCAGGAAATTACCGAAAAAGTTTACGCTGGGGAGCGTTTGAACCTGGAAGAAGGGGTCTTCCTCGACCGCGAGGTTGATCTGTTGACTCTAGGGGAACTGGCAAACTACGTCCGCGAGAAGAAAAACGGCAATTACGCGTACTACAACACAAATATCCACCTGAATCCGACGAATGTCTGTGTGTATCGCTGCAGGTTCTGTGCCTTTCGTTCGGATCTCAAGTCCGAAAAGGCCTATGTCTTCACGGAACAGATGATACGCGAGCGGGTTCGCGAAGCCCAGGAAGCCGGGGCCACGGAAATTCACGTGGTGGGGGGCCTGCATCATCAGAAAAAATTCGACTGGTACGTCGATGTGATTCGCACAATCCGCCAGGCCGACCCCGAAATTCACATCAAGGGCTGGA
The DNA here is from genome assembly GCA_014584345.1 of Planctomycetota bacterium. Taxonomy (GTDB): domain Bacteria; phylum Planctomycetota; class Planctomycetia; order Planctomycetales; family Planctomycetaceae; genus Rubinisphaera. Next base: position 136,982 of record JACTNB010000013.1, on the reverse strand, counting down.
CCGCCGTGGAAATCAACTGGTTCAGCCATATCACCAAACAACCGTACGACTGGGTGCTGAGGCAACTGGTCGAGGCGGGGTTGGGCAGCATGCCGGGTGGTGGGGCGGAAATCTTCGACGAGACAATTCGCCAGCAGTTGTGCGAGCACAAAGCCGATTCTTCCCGCTGGATCGAGATCCATCGAGCCGCCCATCAATTGGGGCTGCGTTCCAATGCCACCATGCTGTATGGGCATGTCGAACAGGCCGAGCATCGGATCGACCATCTCCATCGATTGCGAACCTTGCAGGATGAAACCGGGGGATTCCAGACATTCATTCCCCTGGCGTTCCACCCGGAAAACACGGGGCTGGATCACCTGCCCAAGCCGACGGGCCAGATGGATTTGCGGATGATGGCCGTCAGCCGACTGATGCTCGACAACTTCGATCACATCAAGGCGTACTGGATCATGCTGGGAGAAAAGACCGCCCAGGTGGCCCTCGGCTTCGGCGCGGACGATCTGGACGGCACCGTCGTGCACGAAACGATCTATCACGATGCGGGGGCCACTACCCCCCAAGGGTTAACCGTGGCCCAGTTGCATCATCTGATCCGCGAAGCGGGCCGCATTCCGCTGGAACGGGATACATTGTATCGCAAGGTCCTGCGCGATGGCCATCGCTGGTCGGTGGGCGAACCGGTTCTGGTCTGAGTGCACGGGTCCCGTATTTCTCCCTTCATTTCCGCATGCGACGGGTAATCAGTACATGAGCGTAATACAAGTGGAAAGTCTCGATCACGTCACGCTGGTGGTGCGCGATCTGGAGGCGAGTCGGCGATTCTACGTGGACCTGCTGGGAATGGAAGTGGTCCCCCGCCCGGATTTCAGCTTTGCCGGAAGCTGGTTTCGGGCAGGGAACACGCTGGTGCATCTCATTCTGGAGCACGAACAGTCTGGCCCCGCCGGCCCGGACAATACTCGGCTCTCCACACGGATGCAGCATTTTGCCTTCCGACTCCCCGATGCCTCCGCGGCCTGGGACGCCCTTCAGGCCTGTGGCGAAACGCTGCGCGTGGTCTCGCAGCCGAAGTTTCGTCCCGATGGGGCTGTGCAACTGTTTCTGGCCGATCCCGATGGACATATCGTGGAGTTAAGTTCCGAACCTCAAGCGTAAGCGGGCCATTGACCGATGGGAATCGAAGCTCCCCGGCAAACCATGCTCCGCTGCCGCTTCGGTGGCATTCCGTTACGGAAACAGACAATCAGGCGACTACGCAATGTACGATGGACTCTACCTGTTGGCCTGCCTGCTGCTGCCCATTGCCTGGGGAGTGATCGTGAATTGGATATTCAAACGCTGGCTGAATGCTTCTCCCAGCCGGAATTCTGCTTCCCTGAACGACTATCAGATCTAACCTGGGTTACCCGCCTGGGTCAATAAATCAGGATTGCTGACTTTGACGAACTAGCCGCGCCCGTCAGGAAGCGGGCCACGCGGGCGGTTCCCCGAGGAGCACTCCTTGGACACAACATCAATTCTGGCAATGTATTGCAATAAACAGGGCCCCAGACTGGCCCGCTTCCTGACAGGCGCGGCTAGTTTTCAGGGCATTTTCGAGGCAAAATTTACCGCTTTGGTAACTGTGTGAGAAATGTGGGCGAACCCGGGTTTCCCGCCCGTGAATTTTTCATAGGGTACGCCGTGCGTTCCATTCCTGCGGTATCCACGCGAGTTCCAGCCGCGGCATTCAGACCCACAGGACAATCCGGTCCTTGAGTTCAGGGGGAATTCGTTTTGTCACGGCACGATTCAGGTGATCGATGTGGTAACGCGTGCTGAAGTGAGCCAGGATGATGAGTTCGTTGCGAAACCGATCGGCCCGATCGAGGATGTCGTCCAGATGCGTATGGCCAAATTTGTGGATTTTTTCCTTGCGATGTTCCGGGCGGAAGAAGGTCATCTCCGTGATCAGGATCTTGGCTTCATAGATGCCGGGGTCCGCATCCAACCCCGCGGGAGCCGTGTCTCCCAAATAGGCCACCAGCGGCACCCGCATTTCCCGGGTGACTTCCTCGCCCGCCATCCGCAGATCTCGAATGCGTTCTCCCGACAGTCCCTGATATTCCGGTTTGAGCTTGCGGCGGCGATCCCAGACGATATATCCGACCGAGGGTACGGAATGTGTTGTCGCGGTCACCGTGGCCACATGCTCGCGGGAAAGTTCGATCTCCATGCCGGGAGTCACACCTACCAGATTGCAGATCATGCGCCCACGATCCAGCCGTTGCCAGGCCCGCAGCAGACGCTCCACATCCGCTTGAATGGCGGCCGGCAGATAAATCGTGGGTGGCTCCATTTTCATCATGCGCCGACGGGCCACCAGCGCCGGCAAGGCCGCCATGTGATCCAGATGCGCATGGGTCAGGAAATAGGTGGGCGTTCCCATGAACGACCAGGGCGTTCCCCCCAGATCGAACCCCAGCTTGAGTTCGGGGATCCGCCAATAGGACTGGACGGCGGCACGCGAGTACCCTTCGACCGTCAGTCCCGCATGCTGTAGCGCGCGCAATGGCAGATTGTTGATGACGGGATCCAGTTCCTTCGACTGGCCTGGCCGAAATTCCTCCTCGTCCATATCCACAGTTCTCTCTCTCCGCCAGCCTTCAACTGTTTCGCAAAATTCTTGCGTCTCTCCCGGGTGGCCCGCATTTCACGACCCCAGTCAACGCCTCCCGTCCCGGCAAGGGCATTCCCTGGCTACGCGACGTTCACTCATGCGAGTGCCAACCGGGCATATCGGGAGCCAGAGGGGATCACACCGTGACCAGTTTTCCGGTTTGAATGCTTTTAGCTTCGAGATGGCAAAGTTTCAGCCCATTGTAGGCGTGTTCGACGGACAGATACGGCGAAACCTCGCCCGTCTTCAGCGTGAGTGCCGCCGCCTTCAATTCCTCCGCAAAGGCACTGAACCATTCCGATCCCCCCTTCAACGTGGGGGTTTGAATGCGTCCCGATTGCGCCAATACCACCAGCGGACGGTTCACGACCCATTCCTTCCCGTAGGTTCCCGCGTCGAATTCGATGGTGGCCTCCTCGAAAAAGGCCTGATATCCATGCGCGAATTCCAGGGAACTGGTGGCAATCGCGCCGCTGACACAAGTCACTGCGGGGCCATTTTCGTACAGGTAGCTCGTCTGGGTGTGGTTGACCATACCCTTGATCATTTGCCCCACCGCAAACAATTTGCTCGGCATCCCCAGCGTTGCGGAGATGAAATGATTGTCGTGTATGTGCAGATCAATTCCGAACCCCCCCAGGGACACCAGGTCGTCCGGCAGGTTCAACCATTTCGGCGGCGAAATGACCCGACGCAAATTCAACGCCAGCAGCTTGCCATATTTCTCCTGCCGAATGCACTCCGCAAGAAAACGAAATTCCGGGAAAAAGGGGAGGGACTGCGCCACCAGCAGATGACGACCTGCTTTTTCCGCCGCCTTCTTCATTCTGCCCGCCGCATCGAGGTCGACAGAGATCGGCTTCTCCACCAGCACATGTTTCCCGGCCTGCAACGCCTCGATCGTCACCGTTTCATGTTTGTCGATCGGCAAGCAGATATCCACCAGATCAACCTCGGGATGATGGATCAGTTCCCGGTAATCCTCGAAGGCCGATACACCCGTCAGATCCACGTTTTTGTCGCCCCGGGGGCCAAAGTTCCCCTGGATGCTGGACCAGTCCCCCTTGCGCTTTTTGCGATCCCTGGTGGCAAAGGCGATGGGTTTCACTCCCTTGAGCGATCGGGCCGCCTCGAAGTGAGTCATTCCCATGAAGCCCATGCCAATTATGCCTATGTTCATGTTGCCTGTCCCATCGTTGATTGTGTTGCTCCACACTTTATCTCGTGCTGATCGCAGGCCTTTCGCATGGCTTTCCGACAGCGACGGATCCAAAAGTCATTTTGAAATACTGCCTCGGGAAACGCCACTCCACGCCACGGAAATTGTGACCTTTCCCGCAATCTCCCTGCCTGAAACTAACACAGCCCGGCCAGTACTTGAATCCCGCACCCCGACCCCCTCAATGCTCCTCCAAGGCCCCCATTTCCACTGCCTGCAAAGCAGGCAGCATACAATCAAGGCACAAACGCACCAACAGAGGGCACCTCCCCCTCAGAATAAGCCCTGATTTATTCACGGCCCCGCCATTTCTCGGCCTAGCCCTCAACTCCACGCGTGTAGTGCGCGCATTGCAAACAAAAATGCCCACTAAATATGCTTGGTACCGATTGTGCGTCCTGTGTGGCTTAATATGGTTTTCACGAAATTGGCCTGGAAGTTTACTGGTGCCACCTGTAATCTATTTGATGGCAGCATCGATTTGATGTCACTTTGGCCGATACTCAAGGCACGGCAATTTTAGTCACTGCCCCGCAAGTTCTATTCCCTGTGACACATCGAAGCCAATTTGCGGACGCACGTTATAAACAAGTCAATACGGCCCCAAGCGTTAGCTGGAGGATGAGCGATGCTGGTACTATCAAGGAAGTCGGGCGAGAAGATTCGAATCGGCGATGATGTCGCCATTACGGTGGTTCGAATCGGTCCCAACACGGTTCGGTTGGGAATTGAAGCCCCCCGCGACATGAGTATCCTGCGAGAAGAATTGTGCGAGACGGAAGCACAGCCTCGCAAGGATTCCGGGATGCAGGACGCCTCCGCGATCGCCGGCTAGGACGCTTCCCCCCCTCCGCGGGATTCCCGTGGGATTCCTCCCATCGACCTGGGGCGCACGGCTTGCCGCGCGCCCTTTTTTCATTTGGCCCTCGTTACTCGTCCATGAATCGAGCCCTAGGGACGAGTCGCAGTCAGTCTTCTCCGCCAGCGCGAGTGCGGCCCAACCTGGCCCGCTGCCTCATAACTAGCCGCGCCCGTGAGGCAGCGGGACACTCGGGCGCTGCAACTCGCAATCATACGGCCGACCTAGAATCCACCGGAAGGGACTGCTGTGCGGCATTTGCGACTCCAACCTGGCCCGCTTCCTGACGGGCGCGGCTAGTAACCCATTGCGATGCAAATATCGGTAAGCTTTGTAGTGCCTGAAGCTGGGAGACGAGACCCGGCATAAGCAACTACAGGGCGCGTCGGCGTTGATTTCGCGCGTGCGGGTGGGCCTGTTCGTAGGTGTCGCGGAGCCTGGCGGTACTGACGTGGGTATAGATTTGCGTGGTCGTCAGGCTTTTATGGCCGAGCAATTCCTGCACGCTGCGGAGATCGGCCCCGCCATCGAGCAAATGCGTGGCAAAGCTATGCCTCAACGTGTGGGGGCTGGTTTTCGAGGAGAGTCCCGTTTCTCGCAGGTATTTCTCCAGCAGCCGTCCAATGCTGCGGGTGGTCAGGCGCTGGCCGAATCGATTCAGAAACAGCGCGGTGCGTTCGCTCGATTTCGCGCGAGGACTCACTGCCCGCACCTCCAGCCAGCGTAATAACGCCTTCTGGGCATAACTTCCGACTGGGGCGATGCGTTCCTTTTTTCCTTTGCCGCGCACCCTCAGTATGTTGGCATCCTGGTCCCAATCCTCCAGGTTCAGGGAGACCAGTTCGGCGACGCGCAACCCGGCGGTGTACAAGGTTTCCAGAATGGCTCGATCGCGCAGTCCCTGCGGTTCGTTTGCGGGAGGTGCTTCCAGCAGCGTTCCGATTTCGCGGGTGGTGAGGTAGTGAGGCAACTTTCGGCCCACACGCGGCGTTCGCAGTGCCTTGGCCGGATTACTGGTGCAGAGCTGCTCGCGCTGACAGTAGCGAAACAGACTGCGGAGACAGGCCAGGCGACGGGCGATTGTCGTGCGCTGATAACCGCAATCATGCAGATAGGTCAGATACCCCCGCAGCAGCGTCATGTCGGCCGCTTCGGGATCCGGCACATGCCCATGCCGATCGGTACAGTAATCGAGAAAGCTCGCGAAATCCTCGGCATATGCCTTCCGGGTCAACTCGGAGGCATTTCGTTCCAGGTGCAGGTATCTCAGGAATCCATCAAAGGCGGCTTCCACGGGTTTACCAGTGCCGTTTCTGTCTCTAAGGGTTTTTGCGTTTCCCTACAGGTTACGGAACCAGCCGCATCCGTCGCGGCGTGTTGATTTATGCAGTTTCGCGTGCCATGGCTCCGAGAGGAGTGTATTTCCAAGCACTTTCCCTCGGTTGTCCGGTTCGCAGAGCCGTGCAAGCTCTACTATCAACGGGCTAGTCCGCGTTTCTCACACAGTTACTAATGCGGTAAATTATGTCTGAAAGTGCCTGTAAAACTAGCCGCGCCCGCCAGGAAGCGGGCCACGCGGTCGGTACCCCCGAGGAACACTCCTTTGACATAACTAAATTAATGGCAATGTGTTACAGTAACCTTAGGCCCAGATTGGCCCGCTTCCTGACGGTCGCGGCTAGTTCGTCGAAGTCAACAATCCTGTTTTATTGACCCGGGCGGGAAATCCGGATTTATCAACATGCCGTGATGGGCGCGGCACGAACTTCAAGCGGCGTCGCGCAGACGGGAATTCGAGGTGTGTGGGAGAGGTCCTGAATTCTGGCTGTAGTGTTTACGAAGGGCGCGCACGCGCTGGCTCATGACTGCGGCATCGTACCAACTGAAATTCAGTTCCGGGTCGGCGGCGTAGCGTCCCAGGGTCTGAAGCAGTTGATCGTGACTGGCATCGTCGTACAAAAACACATAGCGCTGATTGTCCTTCACCAACGCCAGGACGTTGATTTCCTGGGCCATTCCGTAATGCTCCCTGCAAGACTTGTGGCACGCAAGGTGCCCCAGAGCCTGTTCCTCCCTGATGTCCATCTCATCCTTGAGACTCGTCGCGAGGCGACAAAGGGAGTAGCCGACCGTTGCAGCGGCAACGCCGAATACGAGATCCCCCCGGTCCTCCTTACGTTTATCGACCGGCAAGGGGAGAAGCTATTGATATTTCCGCGAAGTCATTACAAATCGCCGCTGTGCTTCGCCGCCGTGGAGTTGCAGCATCTCCACAATCATGCTCCGCATGCAGAAGCGAATGAAATCCTCGCTACGATGCAGGTGACCCGTCCAGCCTCCGCTTCGCTGGTCGCCGCTTAATTCCAGATAGTTCTTCAAAGCTGCGGTAAACTCCGCATCGGCCCCGTCGAACACCCGGGTGTAGGACATGTAGGGCTGGGGAAAGGGATTTTCAGGATACGGATTTTCACCTGGCAAGCGGGGCGGCGCGGAACTGGGGGCCATGAGGGACTCGGGAGGAGTTGACGCGTTGGGCTGGTCCGTTTGCGGCAATCCGGGGAGTGCAGGTTCGCTCCCGTCGTCCGTTTCTGCCCGCTCGAAGGGGGAAGGGACTTCCAGCAGCTGTTGCAAGGTCTCCAATTTTCGGCGTTTCTCCAGTGCGCTGTCGGTTTCCTCCTCCGGCGGCAACTGAGCATCAATCCCCATCACCTGCATCAGGGCGCGATCCCAGTCCCGTTGTTCATCCGGCGTCAGTGGAGACGGTTCCAGCGAAGGCAGATCCGGCGGGGCCTCGTCGTTTTGCGCCCGAATCCTCAGGGGAGGAAACGCCTGAGCCGACGGCATCTCGGGGCCGCCGAGACCTTCCGCGCAGGGAAAACCTGGAATCGCACAGCGGAAACGATCCGACCAGGAGGCCTCGCGGGGGAGGGTGCGTTTACCTCTCCCGGAAGCGTCGCGCCACGATTTTCCCGCTGCGGGATCGAGCGGCAAACCGGGCTGGAAGTCGGGAAATTTGGTTGTGTACCACGAAATCTGCAGACCGAGTCGTGGCGGGTAATAGGGATTGTATTCCGTCACCGCCCCAAAACAGAGGCCGTCCACATCGAGGATATGAATCAGTTTTTCCATGTCGGCGGGGGAATCCAGGTTCAACCCGTAATCGTGCAGGGCCGATTCCACCACCCCGACGGGTATCACCTGAAAGCCAGGCACCTTCTGCAGTTCGGTATAATAGGCTTCGGCAAATCGGCGGCCGTCCACACTCCGTTCGGAAGACAGATTCACAAAGGGCGCCACCGCAATGCGGGGGAGATTGGGCGCGGGATTCGTCACGCCGACCTGCAGCACGAAACATCCGGGCAATACCAGGATGCCGAGCAGCCAGCCTGTCAGAATCAGCGTCCCTGGACGCATATCGTTCTCCCCTCACTATGCCCGTCGGATTCTGCACAAACAACAACATCTCCCGGGACTTTTCGAGAATGCTCCAATCGTTATGATCGACCCGACCGGTATAACAACTTTAATCGTTAAACTTTGCGCAGTTGAACTTTTTCAGACAGGCAGTCCGATGGTTTCTCCCTTCCCCTTTCGAATTCGCCCAGCGATTCCCGCGGATGCCCCCGGCATCCTGGATCTGATTCACGAATTGGCGGCCTACGAAAAATTATCGGCGGAAGTTGTGGCAACGCCGGAGAAGTTGCGGGAGACCCTGTTCGGGCAGGCCCCTGCAGCGGAATGCCTGCTGGCGGAGCAGGGGGAACGAGTCGTCGGCATGGCGATATTCTTTACGAATTATTCGACCTTCCTGGCCCAGCCGGGGGTCTATCTGGAAGACCTGTATGTGCGGGACGAACAGCGTGGCCAGGGGATCGGCAAGGCGCTGCTGACCGCAGTGGCTCGCCTGGCAGTGCAGCGGGGTTGCGGGCGGATGGAATGGGCGGTCCTCGACTGGAATCAACCGGCCATCGACTTTTACGAATCGCTGGGGGCCAGCCCCCAGCAGGAATGGACGGTCTATCGCCTGACCGGCGCATCCTTGCAGAAATTTGGAGACGCGTGAACACGGGGAGCCTGTTTGTACCCGCGGAGACGGCGTCGACCGGGATCAGTCGGTTTCCGGGCCGACGATAGCCGGATTCGGAACGCGGGTTTCCACGATGACGCCATCATGAATGCGATGGACGAAATCGGCGGAGGTCATGTGGCTGGTGTCGTGTGTCACAACGATGACCGTGGCCTGGTGTTCGCTACTCAGTTCCCGCAGCAGGCCGAGGACTTCGTTTCCCGTCTGGCTGTCGAGTTCGCCGGTCGGTTCGTCGGCCAGGATCAACGAAGGGCGTTTTAACAGGGCGCGGGCAATAGCAACACGTTGCTGCTCTCCCCCCGAAAGATGACTCGGGCGATGAGTCAGGCGTTTTCCCAAACCAACGCGCGTCAGCAGTTGCCGCGCCTGTTCCCGCTGTTCGTTGCTGACACCGGCTGGCATGAAGGGGACCAGCACATTTTCCAGTGCCGAGAGATTCGACATCAAATTGAAGTTCTGAAAAATAAAACCAACCTGTGCCCCGCGAAACCGGTTCCTGCGAGATTCCGACCATTGCCCCATCGGGCTGCCATCGATCGCAATCTCACCCGAAGTCGGGGTGTCCAGTCCTCCCAGCAGATACAATAGCGAACTTTTGCCACTCCCCGAAGGCCCCACGATGAAATGGAAGACGCCTGGCGCGAATGCGCAGGTTATCCCCCGCAACACTTGAATTTCGGACTCTCCCCGCCGAAAGGACTTCCGGACATCTTTCACGGTAATGTGCATGAACTCATCCTATCGTCCGCCAGTCAGGAGGGGAATTCCACAAGGCTGAGACGCAGTTGCGGCCTGGGTGGTATGTTAGACCGCTTGCAGTTGTATCACAGTGCCGCACGCGGCAACATTGAATAACGGCAGGCGGATTCTTGAAAACCTCGCGGTTGGAGTCGGTACGAACCCGTGCCTGGAGTCTTGCCCGGGAATCGTATAGAGTGTAAGTCTAGGCTATGGCTTCGAAATCCTCGGGGCCGCGCGGCAGCTCACGAACCTGGCGCGATCAATCCCAACGTAAATCGATTTGTCGATACCATCCGTCATGCCTGCTTCCCACGACACAGCATCACCGTCGATGTCCCCGCCTGCCCCGTCCGAGACGAATCTGAAGGTGACACTGGTCCGGCTGCTCGGTCCGGGATGCCTGGCGGGAATTCGTTGCGGGGACTGGTGGAACCTGCTGGCGGCAAACAGGTTTCGGGTGGATGCCCGCTATTGGGGGAAGGCGCTGCACCTGTCGCTGGTCAGTGCCATCACTTCGCCCCTGGCCTGTCTGGAACAATCCCTGTATGGCCCCCGGCCGGAGTCCACCCCGGTGGGGCAGCCGCTGTTTGTACTGGGGAGTTGGCGGAGCGGGACGACTCACCTGCACAACCTGCTTTGCCAGGACGAGAGATTTTCCGCCCCCGATCTGTATCAGACGATGTATCCGCTGACATACCGCCTCTCGCGACCCTGGTTAGAGAAAATTCTGAAGTTCACGCTGCCCCGCAAACGGTTCATGGACAATGTCGAGCAGAGCTTCACGGAACCCGCGGAGGATGAAATGGCTCTCGCGATTCTCTGCGGGAAATCGAATATGCTGGGCTGGGCTTTTCCCCGCAGGGAAGAATACTACGAACGCTATCTCACCTTCGAGCAGGCCACCGCGGAGGAACGAAAGCAGTTTCAGGACGCCCTGCGATTTTTCGTCTGCAAGGTAGGGCAGGGAAGCGGTCGGCCCTTGATACTTAAATCCCCCAATCATACCGCGCGGATCCGCTTGCTGCTCGAGACGTTTCCGGACGCGCGCTTCGTGCACATTCATCGGCATCCCTACGACGTGTACCGTTCCTTTATGCACATGTCCAGCCAAGTAATACCCGTCTGGGCGCTGCAGAATTACGATTTCTCCAGAGTCGAGGAGATGGTGTTGCGGTTGTACCGCACACTGTACGAGTCCTATTTCGCTCAACGGGAGTTGATCCCGCCTGGCAGGTTGCACGAAGTGTCGTATGAGCGACTGGTCCAGTCTCCCCGCACGGAAGTCGAGGCCATTTACGAGGCCCTGAAGCTGCCCGATTTCGCGGAAATGCGGCCCCGCCTGGAAGCGTATCTCCAACGGTCCGGCTCCTATCGCACGAATCGCCACCGTGAAATTCCCGCGGAGACTCGTTGCAGGTTGCATCGCGAATGGGGCTTCTGCTTCGACGCCTGGGGGTATCCGCGGGAGGATGCGGACCTGAACACATAGCCCCAAATTGCGCAGCCACCCCAGGGATTCCGCCGACGGGCAGGGAATCTGTTGCGAAGCTTTGAATTTTTATTGCCATCAGTTGACGGAATAACTGGTTGATTTATCCTCACGAGTAGGAAGAATCCATGAGTCGTCGCTAATTCTCCGGGCGTCTCCAGAGTAACGGACAAGTTGCGGCGCGGCGGTTCCTCCCGGCAACAAGCCCCTGATAATTCATTCAGTAACGGTAACGGGCGTCTTACCGAAACATTGCGGAGCAAACATGGCGACGGAGATCGTGGTTCCTGCGGTTGGTGAGTCCATTTCCGAAGTACAAATAGGCGAGTGGTATGTAGACGCCGGCAAATGGGTGGCAGCCGATACCGAGATTGTCGGCCTGGAAACCGACAAGGCGACATTCGATGTGCCCGCGCCGGCTGGTGGCAAAATCACCCGGATCGTCAAAAAAGCGGGCGATATGGCTGCCGTGGGGGATGTCATCGCCTACTTCGAGGAAGAGGAACAGCCCGCGGATGCGGGCGACGCTTCCCCGAAGGGAGGGGCACCCGCCGAGAAAAAGGCTCCTGCCCCTGCTTCCCGAGCCCAGGCCACGCAGTCCCCGAAAGTCATGCCGGCCGCGGCTCGAGAGCTGTCTCAGCGGGGTCTCCAGGCAGAACAGGTGGTCGCTTCGGGGCCAGGCGGGCGGTTGCTGAAGGAAGACGTACTCACCGCTTCCTTCAACGAGGAGGCCTCCCCCGCATTGGCGCCCCGTTCGGAGGAACTCGTCCCGCTCAGCCCGATTCGTCGGCGAATCGCCGAACGCCTGGTGTCGGCCCAGCAGAACGCCGCCCTGCTGACCACCTTCAACGAGGTGGATATGTCTCACGTCATGGCCTTGCGGAATCAATACAAGGACAGTTTTCAGCAGAAATATGGCGTAAAGCTGGGCTTCATGTCCTTCTTCGTAAAAGCGGTGGTCGATGCCCTGAACCAGTTTCCGCAAGTGGGCGCGCAACTGCGGGACAATCAACTGGTTTATCGCAATTACTACGATATCGGCGTCGCCGTTGGTGGTGGCAAGGGGTTGGTTGTCCCCGTGTTGCGGAATGCCGAGCGCATGAGCTTCTCCGAAATCGAGTCGAAAATTGCCGACTTCGGAAAGCGGGCCAAGGAAAACAAAATTGCCCTGGAAGAACTCGAGGGGGGCAGCTTCACCATCACCAACGGGGGCGTGTATGGTTCGCTGCTTTCCACGCCGATCGTTAATCCTCCGCAAAGTGGTGTCCTGGGCATGCACGGCATTTTCGATCGACCGGTGGCCCTCAACGGTCAGGTCGTGATTCGTCCGATGATGTACATTGCCCTCACCTACGATCACCGGGTGGTTGATGGTCGCGAGGCCGTTACCTTCCTCCGCAGGGTCAAGGAAGTGATTGAAGACCCGACCCGGATGTTGATGGAAATCTGAAAAGCTCGCTTCGCCTCGCGGTATCCGCATACCCGGCACGAACCCTGCGCCTCCTAGAAACGTATAAATTCAACATGAGCACACAGCACGATCTGGTCGTTATCGGGGCCGGCCCGGGTGGTTACGTCGCCGCAATCCGCGCTGCACAACTGGGACTCAATGTGGCCTGCATTGAAAAGGAATCCGCGCTGGGGGGGACCTGCCTCCGCGTCGGTTGCATCCCCAGCAAGGCCCTGCTGGAATCGAGCGAGTTGTATGAACGGACCCGCGAACATCTGGCCGAACGGGGAATTCATGTCGGCAATGTTTCCCTGGACCTGACCAAAATGCTGGGCCAGAAGGATTCTGTCGTCTCGACCCTGACACGCGGTATCGAGGGTTTGTTTCAGAAGAACAAAATCACGCGTTATCTCGGCCACGGTCGCCTGCAGGGACCGGGAAAGGTGCAGGTAAAATCCCAGGACGGGAAAACTACCGAGCTTTCCGCCAAGCATGTGCTGATTGCCACGGGGAGTGTGCCGGCCACCTTGCCTGGGGTGCAGTTCGATGGCGAGCGTGTCGTTTCCAGTACGGAAGCCCTCGATTTCCCGACAGTCCCCGACAGACTGATTGTCATCGGCGCGGGAGCGATCGGGCTGGAACTGGGAACCGTCTGGAGGCGTCTGGGCTCCCATGTGACCGTCCTCGAATACTTGGATCGCATTCTGCCAGGCATGGACGCGGAACTGGCCCGGCAGGCACTCAAATCCTTCAAGTCCCAAGGATTGGATTTTCATCTGGGGGCGAAGGTAACGGGCGTTAAGGCCACGAAAAAGTCGTGTGAAGTTGCGATCGAGGGACAGCCCTCGCTCAAGGGAGACCGGGTGCTGGTCGCCGTGGGACGCCGCCCCAATACGCACGATCTCGGGTTGGAAACGGTGCAACTCGAGCCGGATCGCCGCGGCTTTCTGTCCGTGAACGAACATTTTCAAACCGCGGCCAAGGGCGTGTATGCGATAGGCGATGTCATCGGCGGGGCGATGCTGGCGCATAAGGCCGAAGAAGAGGGAATCGCCTGTGTCGAACGGATCGTCACCGGGTACGGGCACCTCAATTACAATGCTATTCCCGCCGTGGTCTACACGGCTCCCGAAGTGGCCTCGGTCGGCAAAACAGAGGAACAACTGAAGGAAGCGGGAATTTCCTATCGGAAGGGAACCTTTCCCTTTGCGGCGAACGGACGCGCGCGGGCCATTGGGCATACCGAAGGCATGGTCAAGATCCTCGCCGATGCACGGACAGATCGCATTCTGGGAGCACACATTCTCGGCGCGCACGCCGGCGACCTGATTGCCGAGATCGCGGTCGCCATCGAATTTCACGCCAGTGCCGAGGACCTGGCCCGCAGTTCCCACGCACACCCCACACTGGCCGAAACCATCAAGGAAGCCGCCTTTGCCGTCGCGCAACGGGCCATTCACATCTGACCAACGCGCCCCTCGCGCCGGAAACTAGCCGCGCCCGTCAGGAAGCGGGCCACGCGGGTACAACAACACGAACTCACCCGATCGATGCGTAGTCCACTGGAGTGGGGCGTGATAAGAAAAGGGCACGTCAAGCAGGGCCGAGAAGTCAGCGCAAGGTCGCGGAGAAAACACGATCTGCGCTACGCCTCCCCACCTCTGCGTTATATTTCTCACACAGTTACCATGCGGTAAATTCTGTCTCGTAAATACCGGAAACTAGCCGCGCCCGTCAGGAAGCGGGCCACGCGGGCCACGCAGCATGCATGTCGCGTTCCACCCCGGTAAAATCCGTTGTGTGCTACCGTCGCTGCCAGTCCATTCCATGTTTTTCGTCAACATGGGGTTACACAGGCAAAGCCAGTGGCAAACAGTGTATTTCCAGGCATTCTTCCTCGGCTGCACAACTCGCGGAGCCATGGCACACCGACCGCGCAGAAGCAAGGCCCGGTTCGGGGGAGCTTTAATTGGCTTCCACAACCAGGGCGCTGGCTTGGCCGTTGCGGGTCACGTTTACGTTCAGGAACAGTTTGCGGTCTGTCTTTAATGCCGCGCCGTGTACTACGTTTAACGGGCATTCGGGGTCGGGAGTTTCGTAATTCAGCGTGGGATAAATCAGACCGTTTTTCAGACCGACAATCGAACCGATCAGTTCGATGGTTCCCGCGCCCGAGCCACAGTTGCCGAAATGCGGCTTCAGCGACGTCACCGGAACTTCGCGGCCATAGTCGCCGAACACTTCAAGAATCGCAGCTGCTTCCTCGGCATCGAGTTTACGCGAGCCACATCCGTTGGCGTTGATATGCCCGATTTGGATCGGTTCGATTTGCGCGGAACGGAGCGCCGCGTGGATGGCATTGACCAGCGCTTGCCGGGCATTTCCCTGTTGATGCCGGTTCCGCACGCACGAACTGCCGATGCCACACACCCAACCGTAGATTCGGGCATTGCGAGCAAGGGCCAGATCGGGTTTTTCCAGGATCAGCGCGCCCGAGCCTTCGCCAACCACTTCCCCTGCTCGATGCTTGTCGAACGGCTTCAGGACCTTTTCGGGTGCGAGGCTGTCGGGAGAGGCCAATTCGTGCAGATTGGTGTAATTGATCGACTTCACAATATGCAGACGCGTTCCCGTGGTACCCGCGATCATCGCATCCGCTTGCCCGCGACGGATGATCCGCAGCGATTCCCCGATCGTCTGGTTTCCGCTCGCTTCTTCCAGCGTCAACGAGTTACTCGGGCCGCGGGCGTCTGCATGAATACTGATATGGCAGGCGGGCATGTTCGGTAAATACTTGAGCAACCACAGCGGTTCCATTTGTGGCAGACCCCGGTTGCCCCAGTTGGTATCGGTCGGAATCCCCGTTTCATCGCGGGATGCAAATGCCGCCGGCGAAAGGACGTCGGGATTGGAAAGCATCAGGTCCGCACCGAATTCCACGCCCAGCCGAGCCCGTTCGGTTTCGTTCAGCTTCAACTCGGAGTGCTCCAGCGCCATGGCAGCCGCCGCCACTCCCAGTTGAATATCGCGGCACATTACCTTGATGCTTTTGCGTTGCGCCTTGAGGTAATTCTTTTTTATCGATTCATCATTGAAATCATGACACTGGCCGCCAATATGACCTGGTGGTACTTCGCCCGGAAACAGATCAATCGGACCAATGCCGGAACGCCCCTGGTTCAGGCTTGCTTCAAAGTTGGCAATGCCGATGCCGCAGGCACTCACGACTCCCAGGCCTGTAATTGCGATCCGTTGTGGCGCTACATCATTCATGGACCGTCGTCCGCTCGCTGTCGAGTCATTTTGGAAAGATATCGGAGAATGTAAGTGCCGAACTCAAAAGCCCGGACTCGTTACTAACATTCCTGCTGAATACTCAAGAATGGCACCCCGGACTCCAGGGAGTCCTCACCATTTGTGCTTGAAACCGTCCATTCTCGGGAATCTCACCCCGGAAGTCAAATTGTCAGCAGACTCCAACAGTAACGCAGATGCAAGCCCGAAAGGGGGCGGATTTCCCCTTTTTGCGTAACTCCCTGCCCCTGGAGCGTATAAAACGCACGACTCGCCGTTTCCGCATGCCATTCAGGCCCCCGCGGCTCCACATTTGACCTGGGAGTCACCCTCCCCGTGTGGGATTCCGGTTCTTCGACTGCCTGTCCCCCCGCTGGAATTCGGTAGTCTCCTCCGCAGTTGCAACACCTCCCGTATCAAACCCGACTGCAACCTCATCTCCGCTCTATGCGAGTGCGAGGGGTATGCAACCATATGCCTACATGACCCGCTTCGGAAGGCTAATCCACCATATATTCCCAGGGAATAATCAACAGGGGCCGTTTGGCGGCAGGAATTCCCGAACTCATTGTTTACAGCATTCGCTACCGGGGCAATCACCTGGGAGACACAGGTACGGATGGAGTTTTTATTCCGTCGGAAAAGCCGGGATCGCAGGCAGGGCAGGCAGGAGGGGAGGCGTAACATCTGCAACCTTATCATCTTGCGGCAGAGGAAGCTCGATATCGAACCGACTGCCGGGCTGGAGTTGTCCAGTCCATTCCGCCAATTCCCGGTCCATGGCATCCAATCGGGCGTCGACCAGGCCAGACGGGCCAGCAGGCAGGCAATTTCCGTAAACGTAACCAGATATCATCCGCGAAATTTCCGGACGCGAATAATAACTCGACCAGACATGCCGGACGCCTACCTCGCGCGATACATTCAACTCTTGAATTTTGCAGGCCAGGGGGCCCAGTTTGTGGGCATCAAAAAAGGTGACGCCACTCTTGGCCAAGGCGCGCCCGTAAGGCAGCGAGACCAGTGGGTAAAGCGTTAAGGCCAGATCGCGATGATTCACCATGTTCAACAGGCCATCCACCTGCGTCAGTGCCAGGCCGTAACGGTCATCCGGGTTGAGCCAGTCATGATTGATGGCCGCAGCCGCCAAAACCACGCGAATTCGGCGGCAATCGTTTGCCCGGTTGCGGGGAGCACATCCCTGAATCACACCTCCTGCCCGGTAATGCAAACTTGCGGCCACCACTCTCGCGCCATGACTATGCCCCATCAGGCACAGAGGCGAACAGGGAGGCAGGTAGTCGATCAGCGTGGAAAGATACATGCCGTTATGGGCTGCTTTCAGCCCGTTTTCCACGACTTTTGTCGGCAACAGGACCGTCTCGGCATCGCTGCTGGGCCAAACGAAAAAAATCGTGTTCAACTCGCAGCACGGGGCACCTTGTTTCAGCCAGCGATAGGTCTCGTGCGATGACGTGAGAGCGGAATCGATATCCACAAAGCTCCCGTGAACAAAAACGCATGTAGGGGCCTGCGGGTTCAGGCATTGCTGCATATGGGTGATCGAGGATTTACGCAGTTTCCCGTCGCACGTTTTCTGGTAAACCTGAAAACAGATCCGACCGGGACAGGAACCGGGATGCTGGTCCATGCCATAAGTGCTGACGATCCAATACCCTGCGGAATGCACGCAGTCATCCCCGTAGCATACCTGCTCCGTACCGCATCCCCCCCCACACTCGACGATCAGCGACAACACCAGGGCGAACAGCAATGCGGGAATGGATTTTCGATGCATGGCCGACATTGTCCCCAGGTGCTTCCGCGCGGGAGTAAAGGCTCCGGGTGAATCCAGATCCGGAGGGTTCGCGAACCCCGGATAGAGACCGGTGCCCCGTTATCTAGTTCGACAGTCCCGCAGAGACACTGCAATGAGGCTGTCGAAAGGAAAACGAGCCACTGGAAAAGACTGAATTCATAAAAGTGAAACGATTGAGCTTCAATCGTCCCTTGTTATCGGCGGGTTGCCAAATGGAATTCGCAAGGAATCCATTCACTTGGTAAATTGGGAGAGGATTACTCCGTATGGGGCTTTTGGGAGCCCTGAAAATAACGGGTAATATGCAATTTATGGGCAATTCAGATGAAATTCGCCCCCTCTGGCGGTTTGATCTTCCGCCTCAACGCGGTTCCGAAAAAAGTCGATGGAAACATTTGAAATCGCGGACGAAACCCATTATACTTCGCTCCCTGCGAATCGCGGCAAAGTTGCCGAGCTAACGAATACTTTTTCAAACATACTGTTGAGTAACGGGTTATGCCAAATACCGCCAATGCGAAGAAAGCCCTTCGTCAGAGTATCAAGAGGCGTCTGCACAATCGCACCCAGCGTTCCGCGCTGCGAACGGCGGTGAAAAAGGTGCGAGCCCTGGCGGCTTCCGGGGACCTTGAAGGGGCGGAAAGCGCCTTTCGGATCGCTTCAAAGCGACTGGATCAGTCTGCCGCCAAGAATTTGATCCATCGCAATGCCGCTGCCCGGACCAAAAGCCGCTTGTCCAAGCTCCTGAAACTGGCCAAGCAACAGCCCACCACTGCTCCCGCCGAATAGTGGAAGCGGAATTCGACCAACAAAAAAAGCCTTCCTTGGGGAAGGCTTTTTGCATTTCCGGGAAGCAGTACCCAGCGCAGTCGTGGATTTAACCCGGATTTCTCGCCAGGGTCAATAAATCAGGATTGCTGACTTCGACGAAGTAGCCGCGCCCGTCAGGAAGCGGGCCAGACTGGGGCCCGGTTTATCGCAATACATTGCCAGAATTGATGTTGTGTCCAAGGAGTGTTCCTCGGGGAACCGCCCGCTTGGCCCGCTTCCTGACGGGCGCGGCTAGTTTTCCAGGCACTTTCGAGGCAAAATTTACCGGATTGGTAACGGTGTGAGACATGTGGGTTAAGGGGGATATGACTCCGCGGAACTGTGGCGCTCGAAATTGCGGAAATCAACACGACTGTCAGGATTGCAGGATCGGCAGCAGGTCCGAGGAGCCATGCTGAATCGAGCGGGTGACAATGCTCCCCAGCAGGGTGGTCTGCGTGCAGTCGTGAATCGCCACCTGGGTCAGTGAGCCGGTGAGGCGGGGATTGCCGTCGAAGACGACGATGCGGTCGCAGCGGGTCCGCCCCACAAGTTGATCGACACTGGCATTGCTGGGGCGATTCTGTTCCGCCTTGACGGCATTCTTGCTGGGGCCTTCGACCAGCACTTCCACTTCGCGGCCGATGAAGTCCGCATTGTCCTCCGCACTGATCGCGTTTTGTACGTCGAGCATTTCGTTGTTGCGTCGGCGTTTGACCTCCTCGGGAATATCGTCCTGGAAGTTTTCCGACGCCTTGGTGCCGGGCCGTTCGGAATACTTGAAGATGAAACTGTTCTTGAAGCGGAATTCCCGCAGTGCGGCGAGGCTTTTCTGGTGGGCCTCCTCGGATTCGCCACAAAAGCCGACAATGAAATCGCTCGAGACCGCGCAGGCGGGGAGGGTTTCGCGGATGCGGCCCATCATGTCCCGGTATTCCTCCACGGTGTAGCCCCGTTTCATCCGCTTGAGAACGTCGTCGCAGCCATGCTGCAGGGGGACGTGCAGGTAATGGGAAACCTTGCGGAGATCGCGGATTGCCTGCAACAGATCGCCGGTCATATCCTTGGGATAATTCGTAACGAACTTGATCCGTTGAATGCCTTCCACGCCGTGCAGCATTTCAAGCAGGTCGGCAAGTCGGTATTCCTTGCCGTTTTCCGTATGTCGATAGCTATTGACGGTTTGCCCGAGCAGCGTGATTTCCTGAACGCCCTGATGAGCCAGCGCGACGGTTTCCTGCAGAATTTCGCTGGGATTGCGGCTCTGCTCGGGTCCGCGTGTCATGGGGACGACACAATAGGTGCAGAATTTATCGCAACCGAACATGATCCGCACGTAGGCCTGATATGGGGAGGGCCGCATTTCGGGGTCGCGGAGGGGATCGTAACTCTGGAAACTGCTGGAGACTTCCTGCCGCGTTCCGGCCTTGCGATTCAGGCTGACGGCAAGCTGCCGTTCCCGCTTCTCGCGAGACTCCTGAATCAAGCGGGGGATTTCCGCGAGTTGTCCGGTTCCCACCACCAGATCGACTTGGGGAGCCCGCTGAAAAATCTGGTTCTGGTCTTTCTGGGCCATGCAGCCCATCACGCCAATGACCAGGTCGGGCCGGGCCTGTTTGCTGTATTTCAGGCGACCCAACTGGCTGTAGATTTTGTGTTCGGCATGCTCGCGGACGCTGCAGGTGTTGAACAGAATCGTGTCGGCCAGCTTCATGTTGTCGGTCAGTTGGTACCCCTCCTTGCGGAGCGCGGCAACCACCAGTTCGCTGTCCAGAACATTCATCTGGCAGCCGACGGTTTCAATAAACAGCATTTTTTCTGGCTTGTGATCGCTCATGATTTGTCGTTATCTGGCTGCCCGGGAATTTCCAGGCCGTTGAAGCGGTGAATTCCTGGAATACGAAGGAAACAGTCCACGAAAGGTTATACCATGAGTTGCATGGCAACACGTTTAACGGGGGTAGCCCGATGGCCGTGAATGTATAAATCCCACGCAATACATCGCAACAGATTGTGGCCTAACTCACATTTCTTACATAGTTACCAATGCGTTAAATTTTGCCTCGAAAATGCCCAGAAAACTAGCCGCGCCCGTGAGGAAGCGGGCCAAGCGGGCAGTCCCCCGAGTAGCACTCCTTGGACACAACATCAATCGTGGCAATGTATTGCGATAAACCGAGCCCCAGTCTGGCCCGCTTCCTCACGGGCGCGGCTAGTTCGTCGAAGTCAGTAATCCTGATTTATTGACCCTGTGAGAAATCCGGCTTAACCTCCCGTGGATACCGCATTTAAGGTATACACAGCGTACCCTGCGTATAAATCACGGGCACCTGGAATCAGGCGGCGCGAGAGCGCGATTCCGACTGCCGTTCCTGTTCCAGCTCCTGATTCTTTTTGTCGATGGCATCGAAGATGTCCTGCTCTGACTGCTGCTGCTCCAGCTTCCGTTGCAACTCGTGCAGATGAATTTGCTTGTGCCGGTCCATCAGCTTTAGCAGGGTCCGCAAGGCCCAGATGGCAGCCAGTCCATACAGTAAAATCAGCCACATCCCCGGGCCTCCTGAAAATTTCCGTCCAGTCCTCCTCGTCTCTTCCTTGCAAGTCACCCTCGAACCACGTTAAATCGCCACGCGTTCGATGTAGTTTCCCGTTTCGACTTCGATCTTGACCCGATTCCCCTGTTCGATGAAGGCGGGCACTTGCACCTCGGCTCCTGTCTCGACCGTGGCCAATTTGGTGACATTCGTAGCCGTATTCCCGCGGGCAGCCGGTTCGGCGTAGGTCACTTCCAGGACCACGTGCATGGGGGGGGTCATTGCGATCAGCTTGTCATTCCAGAACAACAGGTCGACTTCCGAGCCCTCCAGCAGAAATTTCATCGTATCGTCGTAGACTGCGGCGGGCAAGCCGTACTGTTCGAATGTGTCGTTGTCGAGGAAGTAGTAACTTTCCGCATCGCGGTAGGTGTAGGAACCTCTGCCTTTGCGGATGTCGGCGGCTTCGAGACTGTCGCCACTTTTATAGGTCCGGTCAAGAATGGTTCCCTTCAGCAGGTTACGGAGGCGGGTTTTGTACAACGCCTGTCCCTTGCCGGGCTTCACGAAGTTGCATTCCAGCATGTCGTAAGGTTCATTTTCGACAATGACCTTAATCCCTTTTTTGAATTCTCCCGCGTTCACTTGAGCCATGGTTCTACCTTGAATCGTTTAACGTATCTGCCTGCAATGGGGTGAATTGATGTCTGCTGGTGTTCGGGCGGAAAATCATCGCCGCGCACAACGGGGGAACACTTTCGGATTTCGGCCAATCCGATAAGATCAGAGACATTTCTCCGACTCGCGCCGGATCGCCGCATGATAAAAGACCTCAGGACAATCAACAAGACCGGGCTAATTGAGAATCGCACGGATTTTCCCGCGAATCTGAATGAATCCCCTTCTGCCCCTCCCGAATGGCAGCGAGAACTGGCCCAGGCGATACGGGATCCAGCGGAACTGCTGCGACGCCTGAACCTGACGGACCACTTTCCCGCTCCCTGGAAGCCGAACGTCGGCGACTTTCCCCTGCTGGTTCCCGAGTCCTTTTTGAATCGCATGGAACCGGGCAATCCGCATGACCCGCTCCTGCGACAAGTTCTGCCGGACCGATCGGAACTCGCTTCTGGGAATGGTTTTACGAAGGATGCAGTCGGAGATATCGACGCATTGCAGGGGCCGGGACTGCTGCGGAAATATACGGGCCGTTCCCTGCTGATCACGCTCGGCCAGTGTGCCATCCATTGCCGGTACTGTTTCCGCCGCCATTTTCCCTATGAAGAGCAGCCCCGTTCGCGGGAGGAGTGGCAGAAAACACTGGAACTTCTTGCTGATCAACCGGATGTGGAAGAGATCATCCTCAGCGGCGGCGATCCCCTGGTGTTGAACGATCGACGCCTGCGGCAGATGGTCCAGGATTTGGCGGCGGTTCCCCGCTTGCAGCGGATTCGCGTGCATACGCGTCTGCCCATCGTGATTCCCAGCCGTATCACCGAGGACCTGCTGGGGATATTTCGGGAAACGCGTCTGCAACCGCTGTTCGTGGTGCATGCGAATCATCCGGCGGAGATCGCAGGGGAGTGTCCCTGGTCGCTACAACAGCTCGTTCGAAGCGGGATACCGACATTGAATCAGGCGGTGCTGCTGCGCGGAGTAAACGATACCACCGGAATTCAGGCGGAATTATGTCGCCGACTGATCAATCTGGGAGTGATTCCCTACTATCTGCACCAACTGGACCGCGTTCAAGGGGCGTCTCACTTCGAAACCGAACTCCCCTTGGGGCCGAGAATCGTAGCGGAATTAAAAACACTGTTGCCGGGTTACGCCGTCCCCCGATTCGTCCGGGAAATCCCTGGTCAGCCCAGCAAAACGGAGATTCTTGACGTCTCCGCGGACTGAATCAGCATTCGGTTCAGGCTTCGAGCCCCTTATTCGACAGGTCTGCCAGATATCGCGCGATGCGTGTTTCGATTTCATCCCGAATTTGCTCGAAGACGGGCAATTGTTCCGCCTCGCTTCCCCGTGCATCCGCGGGATCTTCGAAGGGCCAGTGCAAGGTTTCACGGGCGTGAGGATACACGGGGCAGGTTTCCCTGGCGTTGTCGCAGACGGTAATCACCAGGTCGAATTTTTTTTCGGCGAATTCCTCGACCGATTTACTCCGTCCCGAGGAAATATCGATGCCTCGCCGTTGCATCGCCTGCACGGCCAGCGGATGCACATATCCCGAAGGCCGCGAACCTGCCGACTCCGCCTGCCATTCCCCTTGCCCCAGTGTTTGCCACAGCCCTTCCGCCATCTGGCTGCGACACGAATTCCCGGTACATAATATCAGAACATGTTTAGTCATCCGTAGGACTTCCTTACTCGATCATGGCATGACCATGTGAGTGGTGTGGATTTTTCGTAGGGTACGGGGTTCCAGGTTCCGGGAACTGCAATAGCGATTCGATCCCCACGGGGGGAGTGATCTGCCAGGGGATCACCGTGAACCGCTGTTGGCTCAAGACCGCGACTTCCGCGATCCGGTCCTGCTCGGCCTGTTTTCGCCGAGCGAGGAGCGGATCGGTGATCGGCAGGGGAGTCAGAGCCTGATTCACCACCCAGCCAGCCGGTTCGATCCCCGCGCGTTGCAGATCGTCCTGCAGGCAAGCCGCTTCGTGCACGGGGGTTGATTCCGGCAAGGTGACGATCAGCAATTGTGAAAAATCGGGATCGCGCAGGCGGGGCAACAACTGGGCAACGGCATCGGGAATGTGCTGAATCAACCGCTGCACCTCGCGATGGTAATTCAACGCCGCATCCAGCAGCAAAATGGTATGTCCCGTCGGTGCCGTATCGAGCACCACAAAGTGATCGGTTCCCTCGGCCACCGCAGTCGCAAACGCGCGGAAGACCGCGATTTCCTCGGTGCAGGGAGACCGCAAGTCTTCTTCCAACAGCGCCCGGGCGGAAGCATCCAGGTCTGCCCCTGCCTCCCGCAGAACCTGTTCGCTGTATTTCCGGACCTGTTCGCGGGGGTCGATGCGGGACACCCGCAAGTTCGAGATCTCGGCTTCGCCCAGGGTCAACTTGAGATGAGCCGCCGGGTCGGTTGTTGTCAGATGGACTGCATGCCCTTGTTGCGCCAACCGCAAGGCAATCGCAGCGGCAAGCGTGGATTTTCCGACGCCCCCCTTGCCGAGTGTCATGATGACGCCTCGTCCCCGCTGCGCGAGCCGGTCGATCAACTCTGGCCATTCGCTGCCCAGTGGGGCGTTCGGGTCCATGAGTGCCGGAGTTTCAGGTGGAGGAACCGAGCACAATCCCTGCTCGCGAAACAACTCCCGCAGGCCCTCCACTCCCAGGATATTATGGCTGGAGAGCGGGATTTCCGTGCGGGGCAACGCTGCCAGTTCCGGCGGAATATCCCGCAGGACCTCCGTGGCGCGCCGCTGCCAGGCGCGGGCAACCGGGTCCGTTTCGTCCGTCGCTCGAAACAGGGCATTCACCACGAGATGCTGCCGAGCGATGCCCAGCCCCTGCAATTCCCGCGCGGTGCGGGCTGCTTCCCGCAGGGCAGCGGCTTCCGGTCGAACCACCAGCACCAGTCGCGTTCGATTCGCATCGCGAAGTGCCGTTAACGCCCGTTGATAAACATCCTGTTGGTCTCGCAGCCCCGCCAGCGGTCCCAGGCAGGAAGTTCCCGTGCTGTTCTGTTCGATAAAGCCATTCCAGGCGGCCGGCAATGCCAGCAACCGCAAGGTATGCCCGGTTGGCGCGGTATCAAACACCAGCAGGTCGAACTCGCGTTGCGTCGCTGCGTCCCCGAACAAGCTCGCGAATTCGTTAAAGGCCGCGATCTCCATGGTGCATGAACCCGAGAGTTGTTCCTCCATGCCCCGCAAGGCGGTCTCGGGCAACACCCCACGGTACGGGGCGATGAAACGTTCGCGGTACTCGGCGGCCGCACGATCGGGATCTAGATTCAACGCCCACAATCCGGGGACCGAAGGGATACTGGTGGGCTTGGAGCCGAGCGGCACCCCCAGTACCTCATCCAGATTCGACGCGGGATCGGTGGAAACCAAGAGAACACGCTGTCCCTGATCGGCCAGATACACCGCGGTCGCGCAGGAAATCGTTGTTTTTCCTACTCCCCCCTTGCCGGTAAACAGCAGGAAGCGGGGTGTCTGTTTCAGGAATTCCATGAGTTCTCGTTTCCCTCGTGGGGTTTATCCTCAGGCGGCATGTCGATTGAGAAGAGGGCTTGCGCCAAGAGGCGCTAGAGGCAATCCAGGCAGCGGCCCCTGCTTTTCAGCAGCACCCCGAACCCCCGCAGCAGTTGGAATCCGTATCGCAGGCATCGAGCAGAGTCAGGGGTGAAGTAGATTTCGCGAGGGGAACTGCCGTCCAACGTGCCAGTTCCTCGCGTTGGGGATACTTTCCCCGGCAGACAATATGTCCCTCGACCTGCACGAGCGGCAAAATGTCCAGCCCCTGTTCCGACAGCAGGTGTTGCACGATGGGATTGCTCGCAAATTCCCCCGGCTGCTGGGCCAGATTGTAACGCGTTATGGAAACTCCCGCTTGCTTCAACCATTCCAGATCGGCAGCAAAGCGGGGGAGCACGGGATCAATTACCGGGCCACACACGCCCGTGGAGCAACACATCGGAGGATCATAAACGGTGACCTGCATCGGCAGCCCTTTCGTGAATTGAGTTCAGGCACAACAGTCTTCCGGATCGGGATTCGTCCCAGAGGTTATTGGTTGTAGACTGTCCACCAGGGAGTGCAAAGTGTCCAGGGTGTGTCTATCGATGCAATAACAAACCCGTGGTCCATCCACTACTCCCTGAATCAGCCCGGCTTCCTTCAGAATTTTCAAATGTTGAGAGACCGTCGATTGTGCCAGAGGCAACTCGCAGACAATTTCCCCACAGACGCAGGCTTTGCGGCTCAACAACAAACGCAGGATCCGCACCCGCGCGGGATGCGCCAAGGCCCAGGCGAGTCGTGCCAGCTGGTCGGCCGATTCATCCACGGGGAGCGTCGCCGATCCCGAGACACAACCGGAAGTCTTCTTGTTTGTATCCGTCATGCCCATCCCTCGTGTCGAGGCCTGCAATAGTTTATCGTCGATAAACGATACGATTCTTGAGTCCGCGTGTCAACCCTGTTGGTGGCGTTTGGGATCGCGGGAAAACTGGAAAGCGAGTTTTTTTGTAGATATTTCTCCCTAGTGGTCATTTTGACTCAAGAAGTGAGTGCCGGGAAACAGGCCTATCTCTGAATTCGGGGGCCGGTTAGACTACGGATCCTCATTGGATGGAGCCTATCCGTTCCGTCTCGAACACTCTTCTTTCCCTTCCCATCGATCCCCTCCCTACCCGTTCGCGAAGCCGATTCGTTTGTCTCGCAGGCATTTTTCCGGCAGACATGGATGTGGTTTGTTCCCGACCAGGCGACAGGCCAGACGAATTCTTCACGAAGCACGGGCCGATTTCGCGAGAAGTTTCCATGAATCGAGCACGTCACTGCATAACTTTCCGCATGTACTGCCTGGCCGGTCTGTGGCTGATGGGGGCGTTGCTGCTGACAACGGTGCCGGCCCGCGCGCAGTTGGATGGGCGGATCGGTCACACGGCATTGCCAACCGTTGGACGCAATACGGGTATCTCGCACCTGGAACTGTTTCCCTACCGGATGATCAGCGACGAGCAGGTTCTGTTCGGGGATTTTCGGGGTTTCATTAGCAACGAGGGGCGTCCCGGCGGGAACCTGGGGGGTGGGTTTCGGTTTCTGGAACCGATGGAGATCTTCGTGTTGGGGGTCAACGGCTATTACGACGTCGATTCCACCACGAGCAAGTTGTATCAGCAAGTAGGCTTTGGGTTGGAGGCGCTGACGCGATTTGGCGGCGTGACCTCGAACTTTTATTTCCCGGTGGGGAACGACGACCAGACGTTGCTGCAACATCGCAGCAACGGGCGTTTCGAGGGTAACCGCATTCTCTTCGACAATCTCCTGTTGCAGGGGCAGGCCATGCGCGGGGTGGATGTCGCCTTGAGCCTGTTTGTGCCGGGCGAGTTCGCGCAGGAACATCAAATCAAAGTCACGAGCGGCTGGTATCAGTTTCAGGCCAGCAACACCGAGAACATCAATGGGTTTCGCATCCAGGTCGATGGGGAAATCGTGCCGTCCGTCAATGCGCAGGTGGCGGTTACTTCGGACGAGTATTTCGGCCCGAATGTCTCACTGGGGTTGTCCTGGCGATTTGGCAATCAGGGCTTGCCCGAGAATGGCCTGGAGAGGCAGTTGCGCCGCTTTGTGGACCGCAATTACAATGTCATCGTGAAGGAGAGAGCTGAATCTGGCACCGACATTCCGCTCATCAATCCGCTGACCGGTCAGGAATATGTTGTCCGGCATGTTTCGTCCGCCGCGATTGCAGGGGCTGGGACTGCCGAAAGTCCGTTTGCCAGCATTGCGGCGGCCCAGGGAGCGGGAGCCGATGTGATCTTCGTGCACGGCAGCAGCACGATTAACGAGAGTATCACCCTGGCGGAGGGACAAATGTTGCTGGGGGCAGGGGCAGAACATACTCTGATCGACGAGGTGTTCGGCGACATTCTAATTCCCGAGGATGTGAGTGGCGGAAACGTGCCCACCTTGATCAATTCCGCCTTCAACGCCATCACCATGAACAACAACAGTCGACTGTCCGGCTTCAATATCACGAACTCGAATGGGGCCAGCATCGTGGCCCAGGGAATCGAGGACTTCGTGATCAGCGACATTACCATTAACAACCCCACCGGGTTTGGACTGTTCCTGGACGACGTGGATGGGGGTGAACTGCGAAACATCACCATCAACGATGGCCACAGTGACGGCGTGCATATTCGCAACGTGGATGGCGAATTGCAAATTGCCAACCTGGTTGTCAACGATGCCGCGGGTCACGGCGTGAGAATTCAAGGTGGGCAGGGACGCATCGTCTTCACGGAAAATCTGACGGTCGATAACGCGCTGGGGACTGGATTCTCGGTCGCCGATCTGTTCACAACCACCGTAGTGGTAGACGACCAGGGAACCGTGAATCCCGACGATGATGAACTGGAAATCACCGAGGGGACCGTGATCGTGGAAAACCTGGTGATCAACGCGGCGGATGGGATGGTGGGGGTCGAGTTGAACTCGAACGAGGGCTTCATCGGGTTTGGCCAGGTCGACATCACCACCAGCAATGCGTCTGCCCTGCAGGTCAACGCGACAGACCGCTTCTTTGTCGGTGCGGGAACCCTGACTTCCACGAATGCACCGACCGTCGATGTCGCGAATTCGCTGGTCGATATTCGGCTGCAGTCCCTGTTCGCCGATGGGGGATCGCATGGAATTCGCCTGGTGGACGCCGAGGGACGTCTGGTTGTGTTCGGTGAAGGGACGGCAGGTTCCGGGGGGAGCATCAAAAATACCGACGTGGCCATTCTGATGCAGGATTCCGAACAACTGGCGGTTCAGGCGATGAACTTCGACAACAACAATGTCATTGCCCAGATACAGGATTCCCTGCACTTCGAGTTAGCCTCGTCGGTTGTTACCAATACACAAACCCAATTCATCGACGCGCTCAATCTGAGGACGCTCTCGGTGACGGGCACCGAATTCGTCAATAATATGTTGACCGCGGACACCGGAATTCTGTTTGCCACGGATGAAATCGGTACGTTTGTTTCCCGGTTTAACGACAACACTGTAACACAGGGGCCGCGCCGGCTGTTCCATGCCACCACGCTGGCGGGCGGAACCGGAGCGGGGCTCAACTACGAATTCGAGGCGAATTCCATCAGCCTGACTCAACTTAACGGAGTTGCTGCCGGTCTCGACTGGACCGGCACCTTGCAGGCCTTCGTCAACAACAACCTGATCACCGGAACGGGAGGCTCCCAGACCGCCATCGATTTCGTGGCGGGTGATACCAACAACAATGCCATTTTCGACATTCGTCAGAACGGCATCCGCCTCGATGGGCAAAACAGCACGGGGATCTCGATCGATTCGGGTGCCCCGATGATTGCCCAGGCCAATCAGAATCTGATTCAACTCAACGGGTTGAACAGCGTTGGCATGCGGTATTCCGGCACCAAGGGTTCGACATTCAACCTCAATCAGAACGAGATCGTCGATTTCGCGGGTGGGGGGACGGGGATCCTGTTCCCGACCGTGTTTGATGGTTCCGACATATTCCTGAACAGTAACATTCTCGATTTTTCTGCGAACAATGTCTTCGTCGATCGCGGCATCATTGTGAATGCGGTGGGGGGCGTGGACAATCCTAAAATCAATTTCCAGTCGAACCAGAACAACCTGATCATCGATGCCTCGACCCTCTTCAGTGTTCCCGTCGATTCGGGGACGGGCCAGTTGATCATCAACGGCAATATCGTGCAGTAACCTGCTTGCTCGCATGGGAGGACCCGCCGGATCACGGCGATTGTTCTGGTAAAAATTACAATCGGACAGGGGAACCGCGCTCCCCGAGGGGGGGCCGGGAATCGCAATTGATGAACCGGCGGGGATGGCGATATGCTCCCCCGCATCGCGCGAAGACCGGTCTTATTGGGACTGTCCACACACAGAGCGGCGTCGCGTTTTCAGGAGATGGGCTATGGAGTGGAAATTTTGCATGGCGCGCCTGTTGATCGCCACGCTGGCAATGTGCGCCAGTCTGGGGACCGGGTGCCAGACAACTCCCGTCAGTGGGCGGAAGCAGATGAATCTGATCCCCGAACAGCAGGAAATGCTGATGGGCATGCAGGCTTACGAAGAGATTCTGGCGGAAGAACGCCCCTCCACGAACGCGCACTATATTGAAATGGTTCAACGCGTCGGCCAGCGAATTGCAGCGGAATCGGGGCGGGACGATTTTGCCTGGGAATTCCGCGTGATTGCCTCGCCTCAGATGAATGCTTTCTGCCTGCCGGGCGGCAAGGTTGCGATTTACGAGGGAATGATGCCGATCTGCGAAAACGAAGCGGGACTGGCCGTGGTGATGTCGCACGAAATCGCGCATGCGATTGCGCGTCACGGCGGAGAGCGCATGACTCAGCAAGGTCTGGTGAACGGTGTTGGTCGCGTGGTGGAACTGGCATCGCAGGATCGCGAAAAGAAACAGCAGGAGCGGATTCGGGCGGTTTACGGCGCCGCCTCGCAATACGGATTCGTGCTCCCGTACAGTCGCAAACATGAATCCGAAGCGGACCAGATTGGCCTGATTCTGATGTCGCGCGCAGGGTACGACCCGCAGGAAGCCCCCCGCTTCTGGAAACGGTTCTCGCAGGTGGGCGGGCCGAAACCTCCCGAATTCATGTCGACTCATCCAGCCGATGAACGACGGGCAGCCGACCTGGAATCGCTGCTTCCCGAGGCATTGGTGGAATACAGCCAGGCGACTCAACAATACGCCCTGGGCAAGCCGATTTTTACTCCCGAAACATTAAGCACCTCGCCGAACACCCAGTTGGCGTCCCCCGAACGGCGGGCAGACCCGATTCAACCCGCCGCCGCGTTTCAGTCGACCGAACACGCGGACCCGTTCATTCGACCGGAATGAACGATCGACGCGGTGATACTTTAATAGGGTACGCTGTGTATTCCATTTATGTGGTATCCACGCAGCAATTGAACCACAACGTAAAGTGGCAATTTGCTTCCACATGCATGCAGAGGCCAGACCGTGGCCCGCTGCCCGGCGGGCGCGGCCAATTCGCGCGAGGGTTTGTGTTATTGGGTTTGGCAGAGGGCCGCGGCGCGGTCGGCCCATAAGACATCGGCGAGGTCGTGCACGGGAATCAGACCTCCCGCCACCCGTCTGCAGAAGTGATCGAACTGCCGCAAGATGCCCGATTGTTCCTGCAGGAGTTCCTCGTGGGGCTCGGGGGTTTCTGCATGTCGCCAGAGGAGCCGATTCGGGCCGACGATTTCCATGCTGCCGGATTCGCACTCGATTGTCAGGATCGGCGGTTCGCGCAGGGATCGGGCAAACCGGACTTCGAGTGGAATTGCATCGAGCCGCTTGCCCTTGCGTTCACGAATGAAGTCCACCGTGAAGCCGGACTCGTTCACCGCGGGGCGGTCGCCCAGCGTGGAGCGTTGCAGTAAAAAGCGGCTCCAGTCGAGAAGTTCCGCCAGCCAGCGTTGTTGCGCGGGGAGCATTGCCGGGCCGCAAGGGGCATTGCGGCAGGTCAACCGGAGTGGCTTGCCCAGTTCCGTGGCTTGCAGTTCGCGGGCGCGAAGGCTGCTGGGCCAATAGCGGTACTGGCTTTCGATCACGAGCAGGGAATCGGTCTGTTCCGCCAGTTGGTGCAGGTCGGCTGCGGTATGCGCGGCTTCCTGCCATACGCCGCGCATGCACATCGCAGGTTTGCGGAGTTCCATGCAACTCAGCAGGGGGAGCACTCCCTGCCAGCCAGGCGAGAGCAACAGGACGGCATCGACGTCGTTCCGTCGAACCAGTTTTTCGAAGGAGAGGGAGACGCTGGCATCCCAGCGCGAGGCCGCCAGTTCCGCACGCTTGCGGACGTTATCGTACACGCCGACGATGCGAGTCTTGCTTTTCAACTGCTCCAGGGCAGGCGCATGAATCTCGCGAAATTCGGGATTCGCAACACCGATAATGCCCAGATTTACCATCCCTTACCTGTCCCTGAGCAGGGGTTCTGCAAAGCGGAGGAACTCTTGTCGAATCCACGATGTGGATCGTCATGGATCGTACCGTCACAAGGTCACTTGTGCCCCCAGCAATTCGACGAATTTCCGCAGCCAGGCGGGATGTCCTGGCCAGGCAGGCGAGGTGACCAGATTTCCGTCCACCACCGCGTCCGTCACGCTCAGGGGAACATATTCTCCACCACTCTGGCGTATTTCCGGACTACAGGCCGGATACGCGGTACAACGGCGCCCCTCCAGCACCCCGGCAGCCGATAGGATTTGTACTCCATGACAAATGGCGGCAACCGGCTTATCGCTCTCCATGAAGTGTCGCACCAGTTCGAGTACCCGTGTGTTCAGCCTGAGGTATTCGGGTGCCCGCCCTCCCGGAATCACCAGCCCGGCGTAGTCTTCCGGGTCGATGGTGGCAAAATCCGCGTTGATAGTGAAGTTGTGCCCCCGTTTTTCGCTGTAGGTTTGGTCACCTTCGAAATCGTGAATCGCCGTCCGTATCTGATCCCCCGGTTTCTTCTCGGGACAGATCGCGTCCACCTCGTAACCGAAGGTCTGCAGCGTCTGGAAAGGGACCATGATTTCATAGTCCTCCACATAATCTCCCGCCAGCAGCAACAACTTGGGTGAATTCATAGGGATTTAAGCCTCTCGGATGTCACGTCCGGTTCAATCCTGCCATCCATCGGACGGCTTGCCGGTTTCAGGTCTTATCTATTTCATTGTGACAGCTTGGCTACCCTGTCGTCAAACGGAGTCCGGGGAATTCCGCGGAGATCGTTGCTCCCGTGCCGGCCCTTGCACGGAACCGTGTTGCCTGGAGGAGGCAAGCGCCCCCCTTGTACGCCTCACCCGCCGCGGGAGGGGGTGTGATCGCGTTGTCCAAGAGGACAAAGCCGCCAATCTGCCGGGAAATCGGGCGGCAACCAGGGCATTGGCTGGCAACCCGTGGCGGGTACTGGTAGTCTGGAGAAAAATGGGAATTCGTTTACGTTGCTCGTGGTGTCACAGTGTTATTTTCGGGCTGTGTGCCACGGGCAGAGCCAGTGTCATCCGAATTGCTTAGCCTGACTATGAACATAGTCACATGCAGAAAGGTCTGCGCCGCGATGGCGGACAATATTTTGAAATTGGGGATTCCGGCAGGTTCGCTGCAAGAGGCGACCGCCGAATTGTTTCGTAAGGCAGGGTATAACATCAAATTTTCCTCGCGGTCGTATTATCCCACGATCGACGACGACGAAATTGAGTGTCTGTCGATACGTGCCCAGGAAATGGCGCGGTATGTCGAACAGGGGATTCTCGACGCGGGTATCACTGGGCATGATTGGATTGTCGAGACCAATGCCGATGTGCATGAAGTGAGTGAACTCGTGTTCTCGAAGGTGAGTCGTCGCCCGGTGCGCTGGGTGCTCGCGGTTCCCGAGGATTCCCCGATTAAAACGGTCAAGGATCTGCAAGGCAAACGGATCGCCACGGAAGCGGTTGGCTTGACCGAGCGTTACCTCGAAAGACATGGTGTGCAGGCCGAGGTGGAATTCTCGTGGGGGGCCACCGAAGTGAAGCCTCCCCGCCTGGTGGATGCGATCGTGGAAGTGACGGAAACCGGTTCTTCGTTGCGTGCCAATGCCCTGCGAATCGTCGACGAAGTCATTCAGAGCACGACGCGTCTAATTGCCAACCGCAACTCGTACCGGGATCCGTGGAAACAGCAGAAATTGAATAATATCTCCCTGATGCTCCAATCCTGCCTTGCCGCGGAAGGGAAAGTCGGGCTGATGTTGAACGTGCGCCGCAACGATCTGCCGCGGGTGTTGAGCGGATTGCCTGCGTTGCAGCAACCGACGGTATCGTCCCTGTCCGATCCCGATTGGGTGGCAATCAACACCATCCTCGATGAAGCCGTGGTCCGCACCATCGTCCCCCAACTGCGCGATGCGGGAGCGACGGGCATCGTCGAATTCCCGATCAATAAAATCATTGACTGACACCCGGCCAGCATTTTTGACCGGTCGCGACGTAACCTCCCTTATTCACCAGGAGAAACTCATGCCTCGATTCACGAGTCTATTGCTGCTGCTGTGCCTGATGTCCGCGGGTTCCTTGCAGGCCGGCGAATGGAAAATGCTGTTCGATGGCTCGACCCTCGAAGGCTGGACCCAGAAAAACGGAACCGCTACCTATCGCGTGGAAAAGGGGACCATCGTCGGCCAGACCAGCGAAGGCAGCCCGAACTCGTTCTTGTGCAGCAACCAGGAATACGGCGATTTCGAACTGGAATTCTCCGTGAAGGTGCACGATCGCCTCAACTCGGGCGTGCAGATCCGTTCGCAGGCCAAGCCCCCCGCAAATGACCAGGAAAAATATGGCCGCGTCAATGGGCCCCAGGTGGAAATTGAGGCCAGTCTGCAAAATGGAGCCGAAGCGGGCTACATCTATGGCGAAGCCACGGGGCGCGGTTGGCTGACTCCCGAGGACAAGCTGATTCCTCACAAGGTCATGAAGGATGGCGAATGGAACCACTTTCGCGTGATCGCCAAGGGGCCCCGCATCCAGACATGGATCAACGGGCAACAGATTTCCGATCTGACCGACGAGGAAATCTACAAGACGCACCCGAAGGGCTTCATCGGGCTGCAGGTGCACGGCATCCCCAAGGGGACAGGTCCCTATGACGTGGCCTGGAAGGAAATCCGCATCAAAACGCTGGACTGATTGCACTTCCGCCGAGCGGACCTCGGCTCAGGCAGACAACCCATAAACAGCAAAACAGGCCGGATCGATCACTTGGATCCGGCCTGTTTGCATGAGTTGCTGGCATCGGGTCAATCGCCCGAAGGTTCCAGTACAGCCTGTTGCCGACAGGCGTGCCTCAAAAAAATCTGAAATTCGCTGGTGCGAATTTCAGGCAAGATCACGCGTTCCTTCCGGTTCAGACCAGGTCAAAGACTCGGTCCATATTGGCGGAAATCTCCTTGAGGCGATCCAGATCGCCCCCCCCCACTTCCGCCGCCGCCCAGCCGGTATATTTGATTTCCAGCAGGGCCTGGCGGACATCGGCCCAGTCGATATCGCCTTCGCCGATTTTCGTGAAGGTGTTCCTGGCACGCGAGAAGCCCTTCAGATCGAGCTTGACGATCCGCTTGCCCAACTGGCGGATCCAGTCTCCCATGCTGCCGTACTTCCAGTGATTCCCGATATCGAACTGCATGCCAACCCAGGGCGAGTTGAATTCATCGACGTACTTCACAAACTTTTCCGCCGATTGGGTGTGATCCCCGTTGTGATCGTACAGGAATTCATTCCAGACATTTTCAATGGCAATGTAGACGCCCAACTCGGCAGCCAGAGGCAACGCCTGGGCAATATTTTCGACCGAGCGTTGCCAGATCTCTTCTTCGGGACCATCCTTGCCATGCCCCACCACCAGCAACACAGTGTTGCCTCCGACGGCATGCGTCTTACGAATCGCCTCCAGAAACGTTTCCAACGCCTGTTTCCGCACGGCGGGATCGGGATCAGTGTGCCTTACTTGCCAGTGCGACGAGCAAACCGTTCCGTCCACGGGCAGCCCGGTTTGCTGAATCGCCTGCCGGACTTCTTCCACGTCGAAGCCGGGCGCGTTGAGCTCGATTCCATCGAATCCGGCCTGCTTGACGGCGGCAAACTTTTCCACCAGCGAGCCTTGCACTTGCACCATGCCGATTTTCAAGGTTTTATACAATCGACCCTTGAGGGTGGTGGGCCGAGGAATTGCCGCTGCGGACCACTGCAGAAAAGAGGAACTGGCACACAAGGCGGCCGTCCCCTGCAACAGACGACGGCGTGACACGAACGGTTCTGTACTCATGCTGAATTCTCCTCGGGCGAAGGGTTTGAACATCTCCCGAGTATAAACCGAACCGTCGCCGCAAGCCACAATCGCCGGGAATTCCTCGTGATATTTTCCGTGACCGGGCGTTGCCCCGCTAGCATTCGTTGTGATGAGTGGCTGGGCGCGGCAGTCCCGAGCAGACGGTATTACGGACTGCGGGGGCATCCCGTTAAGACGCCTGTCCGCGGGAACTTGATGTAATGTTTGCAAGCAAAATGGGTTTTTGGAAAATCTCTTTCCCGAAACGCGGAATCTCGATAAATTTTCGTTCCCAAGGGAAAAAAGGCTCAAGAAATTCTCTCGCGAGCCAATTACTTCCCATACAGAATCACACTTCCGTGTTCCTGCCATCAATGTTGTCGCTTCGTTCTCCGTGAACGTTGTGATGTCCTTTCTCGGTGAACCTCCAAGATCCCGCTTCTCCTCGTTCGCAGCGCGCGTTCGCGCCTGTCGCGGCGAGGTCGAAGGAGTTCCTCTCATGAACTGGCTTCGTTTCTCCCTGATCATGTCCTGCTGTGCCCTGGCCGTTTCCCAGGTAGCCTGCAATTCCGGTCCTCGCCGTCAACTGCGGATGAGTCAGCATCGCGCCATGCGGCTGTACGCCGAATCGCAGATGCTCGAACAGGAAAACCTGCATCTGGCAAGCCAGATGAATCAGTATCAGCAATCGCTGAGCATGCTGGCCCAGGAAAAGCAATCGCTGGAAAACCATCTGGCACAGATAGACTCCAATCTGACAATCGCCAACCAGCGGATCGATAACCTGCTGGCCGAACGCAGCGAACTGCACCATCGCTATAAAGACCTGCTGGTGAAGGCCCGGACGCAACAAAACCCGCTATCGAACGAGGCGACGCGCAAATTCCAGGAACTGGCCCGGCGATATCCCGATTTCGAATTCGACCCGGTGACCGGGGTGAGCAAGTTTCATTCGGATATCCTGTTTGCCTCGGGCAGTGCCGAATTGCGCGAGTCCGCCATGCCGCTGCTCCGCGACCTGGCGAGCATCATGAACAGTGGCGATGCCCGCAATCTGAATCTCCTGGTCGTGGGGCATACCGACGATCAACCGATCGCGAATGCCCGAATCAACCATCCCACCAACTGGCATCTCTCCACGAATCGGGCCAACTCCGTGGTGCTGGCCCTGAACAAGTCCGGCATCAAGGATCAGCGTCTGGGAGCCGCCGGATACAGCGAGAACCAGCCCGTGGTGCCCAATGCCGACAGCCATTCCCGCCAGCGAAACCGCCGCGTGGAAATCTTCGTCCTGGCACCCGATGCCCTGATCGCGGGCTGGGACCCCAGCAACGTACGCTGAACACTCCGTTCAACCGCAAGCCTCTCCAGCCCTTCCTTGCCGAAGGGCTGTTTGCGTTTCTGGCATGTCTTCCGTAGTCTCGGTTTCTATTGCAGGCGACCGGGGACTGACATCCGACGCTGCCGCGCAAGGCTCGGGCCGTGCTCGCACTGGTGGACAAGCGGCCGGTGGCATGCAATGGAGTTAACCGGAGTGGAGCACGACATGCATGCCGCGACTCAAGCCTGGCCCGCTTCCTGACGGGCGCGGCTAGTTTTCACGCATTTTCGCGACGGAATTTTCCGCATCGGTGACTGTGTGAGAAATGAAACGCAGAGGTGGGGAGACGCAGCGAAGAGCGTGCTTTCTCCGCGACCTTGCGCCTCTCCGCCTTTGCGCTGACTTCCCGGCTCTGCTTGACGTGCCTATTTCTCGTCACGTCCCACTCCAGGGGACTACGTTTCGATCGGGTGAGTTTGCGTTGTTGCACCCGCGTGGCCCGCTTCCTGACGGGCGCGGGTAGTTGCGCGGTTTCGGGAATTCAGCACTGTGTGCCGGTGGCACTCGAATTTCCAAGACCGATCATGCCCTCGCCCCAGGCCTCGGTGAATGAAGCGGGAATCATGCCGGGAGAGGGGGTTGATCCTGCCAGTACAGGATTACCTTGCCGGACTGGCCGGAGCGCATCGCCTCGAATCCCTTTTCGAATTCCGTGTAATGGTAGCGATGCGTGATGATTGGGGCGAGATTGAGTCCCCCCTGAATCATGACGGTCATTTTGTACCAGGTTTCGTACATTTCGCGGCCGTAGATCCCCTTGATGGTGAGCATGTTGAAGACGACCTTGTTCCAGTCGATGGCCATTTCCCGTTCGGGAATGCCCAGCATGGCAATTTTGCCGCCATGACACATGTTGTCGATCATGTCGTGGAAGGCCTGGGGGTTTCCCGACATTTCGAGCCCGACATCGAAGCCTTCATGCATGCCGAGTTCCTGCTGAATCCGGGCAATCGACTGATGGCGGACATCGACGGTATGCGTGGCTCCCAGCTTGCGGGCCAATTCCAGTCGCCAGGGATTGATATCGGTCACCACCACGAATCGCGCCCCGGCATATTTGCAGACGGCTGCCGCCATGCAGCCAATCGGGCCGGCTCCCGTGATCAGCACATCTTCCCCCAGGACCGGGAACGACAGGGCGGTATGCACCGCGTTGCCGTAAGGATCGAAAATCGAGGCCAGATCGCGGTCGATATTATGGGCATGATGCCAGACGTTCGCCATCGGCAAGGCGATGTATTCCGCGAAGGCGCCCGGGCGGTTGACGCCGATCCCCTTGGTATCGGCACACAAGTGCCTGCGTCCCGCCATGCAGTTGCGGCAGCGTCCACAGACCACGTGTCCCTCGCCGCTGACCACGTCTCCCACCTGAAAATCGACCACATTCGACCCGACATCGACAATTTCCCCGACAAACTCGTGCCCGACGGCCATTGGTACCGGGATCGTCTTGCGGGCCCAGTCGTCCCAGTTGTAGATATGAACATCCGTGCCGCAAATTCCCGTGCGGTCGACCTTGATGAGCACATCGTTGATGCCAATCCGGGGGGGATCGATCTCTTGCAGCCATAACCCCGGTTCCGACTTGGCTTTGACGAGTGCTTGCATCGCGGGGACTTTCCAGAGTATGCATGAAACAGACAAAAGGGGAGTGGAATCCAACCCGGAAGCTTCCTTCCTGGCAAGAATTCGGCCCTGTTTTCGGCCAAAACCGTGGGCCGGAAGGGGTGCCCCGGAGGGAGTCGCTTTCAAGCGGCATTTTAACTCGGTAGACTGTTGGCGAACAGTCTCCGCTCCTCTGGAACCACACGATAACCATGACCGCACCCACTCTCCCTCGATTTTGCTGGAACACCCTGGCCGAACGCGTCTTGCGTGGAGAAACACTCGACGCCGAGGCGGGTCGAAACATTTTAGCCTGTCCCGACGACGAGCTGCTCGACTTGCTGGCGGCCTCGTATCGGGTGAGACGGGCACACTTTGGCAACCAAGTACAACTCTATTTCCTGAAGAACGCCAAGAGTGGCCTGTGTCCGGAGGATTGTGGGTATTGTTCGCAGTCCAAGATTTCCGAGGCACCGATCGAGAAATACGTCTGGCTGAACGAGGAGAAACTGCTGGCGGGAGCCCGGCAGGCCAAGGAGAACAAAGCGCGGACTTATTGCATCGTGGCGAGCGGACGTGGCCCGACGAACCGGGAAGTCGAGCATGTTGCCGGCGTGGTGCGAAAGATTAAGCAGGAACTGGGGCTGCACATCTGCTGTTGTCTGGGCCTGTTGAAGCCCGATCAGGCCCGCGTGCTGGCCGACGCGGGGGTGGATCGCATCAACCACAACCTGAACACTTCGCGTGCGTATTACGACACGATTTGCACAACTCACACTTACCAGGATCGGCTCGACACGCTGAAGGTGGCTGCGGAATCGGGCATGGAACTGTGCAGCGGAGTCATCGTGGGCATGGGAGAAACCGACGAGGATCTGGTCCACGTCGCGCGGGAATTGCAGACGCTGCAGGTGAAATCGATCCCCATCAATTTTTTGACAAACATCGAGGGAACCCCGCTGCAAAACGTGCAGACCCTTTCTCCCCAACGTTGCCTGAAGGCGCTGTGCCTGTTCCGGCTGATGCACCCGGCGACGGAAATTCGGATTGCCGGGGGACGCGAAGTGCATCTGCGCACGCTACAACCGTTGGGGTTGTATCCCGCGAATTCGATTTTTGTCAGCGATTACCTGACCACCCGGGGGCAGACACCCAGCGAAGACTTTCAGATGCTCCAGGACCTGGGCTTCGAAGTGGTGGTGCAGGGTGCGGAATCGGGAGAGCGTCAACCCGAACTGGCCGAGACTCCCTGAGTTCGCCTTCAACCGGAGTGAAGTGCGTTCCGGTTGCGAAAACTCGCGAAACCACTGTTTCCCCCCTCGGGAGGCGCGTGGGGGTTGGGTGTTCCTCCGCCCCGTGAAAGACGAACATGACCGGACTGATCATCTTGCTGGCGGGCACAGGCGTGGGGGTGGTCGCGGGCTTATTCGGCGTGGGGGGGAGTTTTCTGCTGGTTCCGCTGCTCGGCCTGACGACCCCGATCCCCGCGGACATTCTGGTTGGCAGTTGTGCCTGCCAAGTTCTGGGGCCAGCGACGACGGCCACGCTTTCGTATCGCATCCGTCTGAAGGAGATGCATCTTCCCTTGATTCTACTGGGGGGCATTGTCTCGGGAACCCTGCTGGGGGCGCGAGTGCTGGCGCGGGTTGCGGAGTCACACTCGGCCGAGGAGTTGTCGTACACGGTTCAACTCTGCTATCTGGGGTTGATGTGGAGCCTGGGTATCTTCGGCCTGTGGGAGTGGAGGCAACATCATCGGGGCCGCGCGATACCGATCGGCTGGCTGACCGCGCCCTGGCTGAAGCCGACGTGCGAAGTCTTCGGCCGTCAGCGGCGTCAGGCGATCTCGGTGATCTCGCTGTCCCTGTATGGTGTGTGCGTCGGGTTGTTCTCGGGCTTTCTGGGAGTGAGTGGAGGAGTTTTGCTGGTCCCCGGGTTACATTATTTGTACGGCATCCCCACGAAACGATCCGCGCGGTTGTCGATGATACTGGTCGGCCTGATCGCCGTTCAGGCCACTTGCATCCATGCCAGTTATCGGCGGATTGATTTGCCGATCGTGGCATTGCTGTTATTTGGAGGAACGGTTGGCGCCCAGGTGGGCGTGCGGATTTCCGAACGGATGTCGGGGGGCGGCTTGCGACGCCAGTTTGCCTGGCTGCTGCTGGTGTTTGCCACTCTGCTGACATTCACCTGGCTGATGCAAACACGGTTCATCGAGTGAAGCAGGGAGCGTTACGCATGAAGGCGGTTCTTTTCGAACAGTTCGGGCAGCCCCCGCAATTGACCACCGTGCCAGATCCGGTCCCGTCCCCCGCGGGCGTGGTGGTGCGGGTGAGGGCCACCGGAGTGTGCCGCAGCGACTGGCACGGCTGGCAGGGACACGACGACGGCATTCTGTTGCCTCACGTCCCCGGGCATGAACTGGCGGGAGAAATTGCTGCTGTTGGCACGGAAGTAAAGGGCTGGCGCGTGGGGGATCGGGTTACCGTCCCGTTTGTGTGTGCCTGTGGTGACTGCGAATATTGCCTGCGGGGAGATCATCAGGTCTGTCCGTTGCAGACACAACCCGGATTCACGCATTGGGGCTCGTTCGCGGAATACGTTCGGATTGATCGGGCGGACGTGAACCTCGTTCCCTTGCCGGAGGAATTGGAATTCGCAACGGCTGCCAGTCTGGGGTGTCGCTTCGCTACGGCTTTTCGTGCGCTGATCGATCAGGGACGACTGCAGCCTGGCCAGTGGGTGGCGATTCATGGCTGCGGTGGCGTGGGGATGTCTGCCCTCATGATTGCTGTTGCCTGGCAGGCGCGGGTGATTGCGGTGGATATCGACAGCGAAAAACTGGCACTGGCCAGCCAGTTGGGGGCGGAAGTGGTCCTCAATGCCTCTCAGACGGAAAATGTCGCGCGGACAATTCACGAGCAAACCGGTGGCGGAGCTCATCTTTCCATGGATGCCCTGGGAAGCACGGCCACGTGCGTGCAGTCGCTGGAATCGCTACGCAAACGGGGCAAACATTTGCAAGTGGGCCTGATGCTGGCGGAACACGCACGGCCTGCTCTCCCTTTTCCGCGACTCATCGGCGACGAACTGGAAATTCTGGGTTGCCATGGCATGCCGGCGCATCGTTACCCTGCCCTGATGGAACTGATTTCACAACGCCGCATCGCACCGGAACGATTGATTGGTCAACGAATTACGCTTGCGGAAGCCCCGGCTGCCCTGATGAACATGAATCAGTTCGGCGGATTGGGGATGACGATGATCACCACGTTTTGACGATAATCAACACGTATATCCGAAATAAGGTTTGTCTGTAGGAATCGAGGGGATGGCCCTGCACTTGCCTGTACCGCGGCCCCCCGAGACCGTGGATGCCTTCCTGCTGGGAGTGGTCGACTTTTCGTCCGCGCTCGCGTTGCAGCAGCTCTTCGCGCGGGAACTGCTTTCCTCGTCCAGACATCGCGGCTGTCTTTTGTTGTGCGAACATCCCCCATGTGTCACTCGGGGGACGGAACGGCTGGACGACCAAACCCTGGCCGAAACGGGCACATCCCTGTTGGAGCGGAGCCTGTCCGTGCCTCGGCCCGGCGGACTTCTGGAGCACGGCCCCACGCAACTGGCCATCTATCCTGTCTTCTCGCTGGCCCGCATGGAATTGACTCCGCTGGGTTATCGCGACTGCCTGGAAGCCGTGGTGGCGCGCGCCTGCCGGGAGCAGGGAGTTCCCGAGGTAACCATACTGCCGGGAGTGGGGGTTTCGTCCCGCGGAGGGCTGGTCGCCCGCACGGCCATTCATGTCTCCGACGAGGTGACTCAATTGGGCATGTATCTGAATGTTTCGGTGCCGTATTCCCTGCATACGCGGTTGCGCTGTAGCAGCCTGGACGTGGCGTGCATGAAGCGGACCGATCTGGCCCGCCTGAAAACGGACGTGGTGCATCAGTTTGCCTCCTGGCTGGGCTCGACTCGCGTGGCGATCTACACACGACACCCCATGCTGCGACGAACCGGCAAGCCACGTCGGGACTAGAAACAGGCCTGAAACCCAACCTCGAACAGTTCCCTTAAAAAAGCATCGAAACGTCGAGGGAAAGAGTGGTCACATCGATCCCGCCGAGGTATGCTGAAGTGCTCAAGTCCATCTCGGCAAGCTTGGTATTCGCGAGCATGGCCACCCAAGGGGCGGCATCCCATCGAAAATTCGCGTCGATCCGTTTCCAGCCAGTTCTTGGCGAGGGGATCCCAGAGGAAGTGAGACATGAAAACGAGGATTCCATTGATTCTTTCCGTTTTACTGCTGGCCACCTGCGCAGTGACGGCCCAGGCCCAGGATGACGTGGCGGTAGACTCGGACCGATTGTGCCCGCAAGTTCAGCGTTGGCTGTTTCGCCCAGGGACCGCGGACCAGATACGCTGGCAGACAGTCGAGGAAAACGAGGCGTCGATTCTGGAATTGGAACCTGGGGGTCGCCTGCTGGGGGTGGAATCGGAGCGTCTGGTGCTGGGTGAGCAACTGGCCGGGGACCACCCCTGGCGTGTGACGGCCCAGATTCGGAACGATGGTCTGCAGCAGGGAGTCTTCGCGTTTTCGATGTACTGTTACGATCAGGCAGGCAAGTCGCTGAAGCAACTGGTGTTCTGCGGTTTGAACGAGCGTTCGCCGAAGGTATCGTGGCGCCGCACGATTGCCAGCTTTGGGCCGGGAACGTCGCTGCCGTTCCCCGAGGGGACCCATGCCGTTGCGTTGCGATTTTCGTTTTACGAAGCCTCGGGGAATTGCCAGGGGAAGGTATCGATTCGGCAGGTCGGACTGGAACCGCTACGGGTCTCGGGGCAACCTCACTGGCCAGCCGAGATTCTGGCCGATGTGGGGGACTTGCAAGTCCGCCTGGAAAGCCGGTCGTTCTGGACGTTGTACCGCATCGATCATCGCGGAGTGCGGATTTGCGTCGATCGATTCGGCAGCCACTATGGTTCCGTGGTTCGATTTCCCGAAATCGGTTTCATCGGCAGTGGGCATACGGAAAACGAGGATGAACGAATCGAGCAACTGGCCCTGATGGTGGATGGTCGGCCCGTCGAAAACCCCGCGGAGAAATTGCGTTGCGAGTCGCTGGAGCTGCTAAAAACATCGCGCATCAGGTCGCTCCGGCTGATGACCCGAATTCTCGTGACGCAGGGGAAGATTTATGAGTCGGTCCGTTTGGTGGCCGACGAAGCGACGCCGGTCAGCCTGATTTATCATTTCATGCACCCCTGGGTTCCATCAGCTCGCGATTACCTTGCCGAGACTTGGGAGGGGCAGGAAATTTCCGGACGATTCGACGGAGACCGGGGACAGAAAATCGATCAGCCTACCCGCTGGTCGGCCCTGCACGACCCTGAAACCAACACGGGCGCCGTGACCTGCGTGCTGGAGGCCCCCGCCGAGGCAGGTCACTGGCGCACCCGCTACTGGGATATCGACAAGGTCTATCGCAAGCATTACTTCACGACGTTCCTCAACCAGACCATACCGGCGCACCGGGAGTACAGTTACGGCATCGTGACGATACCCTTCTTCGCCAACTCCGATGAATGGCAGGACGTGGCAAAACAGATCGCGGCGGCCAACCAGCGGCCCGCCGACGTCCCTCGGCCCTGAGCCAACCTCGCGCCTGGGAATCCGCAAGTCCGAAGCATCAACTCCCCCTGGCGCTCGGGCGTCAGGTGGTTTCCTCCGCCGGTCGCTTCTTCAGATGCAGCCCCTTGCGGGCAATGTGTGAAGTCAGCAGGGCATCCAGTCCATTCCCGACGGCGAACATCGTCAGGCCGGAAATCAGGTATCCCACGTCGGCATGCTTCAGGGCCAGTCCCGTACAAGCGACCAGGAAGCTCCAGGTAAAAAATCCCCCGAGCAGTTCGATGATTGCCATCAGGGAATGTCCCATGACGAATTCCCCCCAGGAGGGAAACACAAAACTCCGCCAGGCAATTTCGAAGGGAGTCCAATGCTCCGCCTGGCAATGCGAGCATTGATACTCCCCCTTGGGCATGTTCGTCAGGCAATGCGAGCACAATTTCTCCAGCGATTGCGAGCAGTTCAGCGCAATCCCCTTGGCGAGATACCATTCATAGGCCTGGCGAAAAATCGTGGGCATTCTGCGGCGATCTTGACGCTTGAAGCCGGAAAAGAGCAGTTTGGAGCCATCGTTGAGTTTGAGCGACATCATGCCGTTCCATCTCCCGTTGAACTTCTTGATCTCGCTGTAGAGTATGGTCCACGAAGTGTTCTTGGGCCGCCCAGCACCATCGGTGCGGAACATCAGCACGCGGATGTTCGTCAGCACAAACACGGTTTGATTGATCGAACGGGCCCAGATCCCCATCATCCAGGCTTCCAGCAGACTGTACTGAACCCCCTTGGCGATGTAGACCACTTCCTCGCCCCGGGAG
The DNA here is from genome assembly GCA_014584345.1 of Planctomycetota bacterium. Taxonomy (GTDB): domain Bacteria; phylum Planctomycetota; class Planctomycetia; order Planctomycetales; family Planctomycetaceae; genus Rubinisphaera. The sequence goes on along the minus strand of JACTNB010000013.1, from coordinate 92,029 downwards.
AGGCTTTGCAACAGCAGCGGCTCCACCTGTTTCAGCAACTTCACGCGCTGCCGCAGATCTTCCTTCCAACCCCATCCGGTCAATTTGGGAAACAGCGATTCCAGTCGAAAGGTGATTCCCGGCGCCAACGAAAGGTTCAACTCCTTGAGCCGTGCCCCTGGAGTATGCGCGACAGTTTCCGGTGAGAATGTTTCAGCCGGTGACGCGGAAGTCATACAGGATTCCTCGAACCAAATACGTTCAACGGAGCGGTTCCATTACTATGTCCATCCGCCTGCGATTTCGCAATTCCGGCCGCGGAGTTCGCGGCTTGGGGAACTCCGCCGTCCCTGTCCCATCAATTCTGGAACGCGCGAATGCGAATTACCGCGGATTCGCATGGAGCTGCCAGGCGCGGCCCGGTCGGTCGACGCGGAAGGTCACGAGTCGAGTGAAGTCCACTTCCGTTACATACACGGTGCGTCCATCGGGTCCGCCAAAGCAGAGATTGCTGGGCTTCGTTCCCAGGACGTCGATTTCCTGCAGGATTGTTCCATCGGGCGTCATTTTCACAACGGTCCCCTTGCCGTAACGCGTGATATACAGGTTGCCGTCCACGTCGGTCCGCATCCCGTCGAAACCGAAGTCCTCGAACCGGCGCACCAATCGCTTGTCCGTCAAGGTTTTTTCGGGAGTGATGGTAAATGCCCAGACGTTGCGTTGCACGCTTTCATTGACATACAGCGTCTGTTCGTCAGGACTGAGATCGATCCCATTCGTGGTCCCCATGTCCCGGACCAGCAGCGTGGTGCTGCCGTCCGTATCGATCCGCCAGATTTGTCCCGTCGATTCCGCCCAGTTCGGATCGCTGGCATACAAGACACCCGCGCGGTCAATGGCCAGATCGTTGGGCTGATTCATCGCCGGATTATGCGCGTGCACCGTCACCATCCGCGTCCGGGGATCGACCTTAAGCACATTGTGCCGCGTGTAATCGGCCACGAAGAAATTCCCTGCCCTGTCAAAACGAATGCCATTCCCGACACTCCCCTCGGGTAATTCCACGAACACCTCCCCTGCCCCGGCGGGAGTCACCCGGCCAATGGTCCCCTCGCGGAGAAAATTGACCGCATAAATATCTCCCCGCGCGTCGCAGGCGGGCCCTTCGATACCGGGCGTGAACTCGGTTGCCCGCGTCAGCGCACGGGCATTCCACATCACATCCTCCGCGGTGAAGACGACTTCCCGCGCGCCCGGGAAATCGGGCCGCATGCTCTCCTCGATCGGTGGATTCCCTCCCGCCAGCCGAAACTGCCACCAACCCCGCAGTTCCAGTTGCCGTTGCAACACCCGGGACGTTAAGCGGGGGGGCTCCTGAAACGCCGCCTCTGGTCCACTTGCGTGGAGCAAAAGCACGTGTTCGGCCCCTTTGGCCAAGGCTTCGCCCGGTAATGCCAGCACACCATCACCGGACGGCGAAAGCGGGCTGCCGTTCAGCCAGGCTCTGTCCCACCCGGGCGTATTTCCCGCCGACAGAAGTTGCACATCACCCGCGCGCCGCCAGTCTTCCGGCAGCCGCAACAGGCAGCGATAGTACCCCGCTTCGTCAATGCCGCGCAGCACGCCCAGTGAACCCTGTTCCCAGGTTCCCGGGACGGGCATGCGAAGCCATTGCTGGCGATATTCGTCCACGGGATGCTGTTCCACGATTTGCTCCGGAATAGTCTGGCCCGATGCCCAATAGACGGCATTGGTCAACAGGCGTTGAAACACAGGGTGTTCAAAGTCGTCGGCATGGCCGAGGGCCACATAAAACGAACGGCCCCCCTGTCCGCGCTGAAAACTCCAGGCGACCGGTTCGGCGGGGTGCCCCTCGACATGCCCTTCAAGCAGCACGGTTGTCCCTTCCCGTAGAGGACCTGTTTTATACATATGCCCCCCTTGCGTGAAAGGCTGCGACGACACCCCCCGCATCAGCGGTTGCGACGTGGCTCCCTCGGCCAGTCGAACCGTCGAACGGAGTGCATCGGGATAACTTCCACGATAGTTCCCACCAAACACCTCCGCGTCGAAGCTGGGCCAATCGGCATATCCACTCTCGGGTTGCCCCTCGCGGAGTGCAAAGGCATGGCTGGACGTCCGCAGCCCGATCACCGGCTTACCGGATGCGACGTAATCCCGAATCCATTGCATTTCCTCGGTGGGGAGCACCCGCCGACGCACGCTCAGCAGCAAAACGTCGGCCTGCTCGATGTGCCGAAGACCGGGTATCGAATTCCGGTTCCGTTCGTCCGCGTGAAGAATTGTCACGCGAAAATCCCGCCCTAGCCGCGACAGGGCAAATCGAGGCAAGGTGGTTTTGGTGTCGTAGGGGTCTTCCGCAATGACCATCACCACATGCGGCCTTTGATCTTCTGCATAACGGAAGGGCTTCCCTCCCAGCCACTGGTCGCTGGTGATGGTCGGGCAGACGTGGCGTTCGATGTGGTCCACGATCAGGTCGTTTCCGGTAAAATGGCTGACATAGGGCCAGCGCTGGGGATTATACATGGCGTCCGTCAGGTCGCGCACCAACGCCACGTTTTTCCCATTCCGGGCCAGTTGCCGCAGGCCAAACGGCCGCCCCAGCACGCACATGTTGACATGCACGCCCGTCAGCAACACGTTCTTGATCCCCTGTTGTTCCAGCACATTCCAGATCTCGTCACCCCGGTCGGAAATGTAATCGCGTTCGGGGTCGATCGCCACCAGATCGGACTGCTTCTGCCAGGGGCGTCCCGGATCGCGGCCTTCGGAAATGAGCGTCTGTTTCCAGGCCAGTTTCACGGTGGGTTCGTCGTCGTTTCCTCCATCCGACTGGTCCAGCGGATACACGGCACGTTCCTCGGCAGGCAGGGTATAACACCACGAAGTAATGTCGTGGGGCAGGCGGGCCACGTTCGGGGCAGACATCGCCCGCTTGCGAGCCGGGTGTTCCGAGTAGGCATTCATGCAACCGCTGGGCGCGTGGATAATCGTGACACCGCGTGCGCGGGCTGTTTGCAGCAGGGAATTCAATGTCGGCGCGAACTGTTCGAGCCTAGACACCGCATTCCGGCACGTATGCGAGTCCCACACGTCGCATACGATGATCGCCGTCTCCCCCGGTTCCCAGGCTTCGTTCCGCTCGAGAAAGTGATAGCGTCCACTTCCCGCCGAGGTTTCCTGCTGCGAGCGGAGAGTCAACTTAAGTGGACTACTCTCCCCCTTGCCCTGGCTTACGCGCCCCGGCAGGCAGACCACACACACGGCCAGCATCGTCAACAGCAGTCTCTGGACACGCTCGAACATCCTCGTCTCCTGGGTGAGGGGGCGGAAAATTACGGCCATCTGACGGAACCGCGTCGCCACCAATTATGATATCACGAAACATTGCGGGTCAATGCCCACCCCCTCCGCGCGTGAAAATCCTGCCGCCGGCGCAAGCGGGAACGTGCCCCGGTTCGCGTGGCTGGTTTGCGTGGTCGTTTAGGGACACGGACCGATGTTTTTAAAAGCCGCGTGCGGCGACGATATCCTGCATGGTGCGCAGGTTAAAGGCGATCCCGGTGTAGTCGAGCAGGCTGCACAGCGCGCGGACGGCGACGCCCATGCCATCGGGGCCGCTGAATCCGCCGAACTGTCCCCCTCCCTTGAGATGCGGTTCCAGTTCGAGGAAGACACCCGGCACGCCGAGTTTGTTCATCTTGCGTGTCAGCTTGGGGAGATGGCTGGCCAGATCGCGAAGGATGGCTTCGTGTCCCGAGTCGCCGATATTCGCCGGGACGAAGTTCTTGAGACGGTTCTCGTCCACCACGCCGGTCCAGACGAGCGAGGGATCGATGCGATAATCCTTGATATGGATCCAGCCAATGGTTTCCCGCATGGCTTCATATTCCGCGAAACATTCCACGGGAGACATGTTTTGAGTCGACAGGTTGCCTCCGTCGAAGATACAGACCATGTGAGGGCTTTTTACTCTGCGAGCCAATTCGGCCAGCAGGCGGCCATTTTGACCGATCAGGTTTGCCTCGACTTCCAGTCCGTAGATCAAACCGGCCTGCGCACACGCCTCAACGATGGGGCCGAGCCGATCGACAGCCTCGGAAATATAACCATCCAGCGGTTGATTCTGTGGGTGATAAAACGAGAACCCGCGAATCAATTTGGCCCCCAGAGCCTGGGCCGCCTCGATCGTGCTCCGGACTTCCCCCTTGAGATACTTCTGGGGATCGACGTATTTATTGTGCGAGCCATCCTCGACATCCCGCAACTTCACTTTGCCCAGCCGCGAACCAATGCTAGTGACCGACATGCCGTATTCGGACTGCAATTTGGCCAGTTGTTTCCATTCATTCTTGCCCAGGTCGACCACGTGCTTGATTTCCCCGGTCCCCGAGACATCCACGAACCGCGGACTGTAATACTTCAGGCCCAGAGCGGCCAGCACGGCCAGTTGCTCCACGGCGGAGCGGGTATTTGCGCCTTCATCTCCAAAGGCACTCAGAATGATACGGGGTTGTTCGGCCATGGTCTGCTTTCGTTTCAGTGGATTCGGTTCAAGAAGTTTGCCAGGGGATGTCGGTAAAACCGTTACAAATCAGTTTCGAAGTGGTCAGGGGTATTCTCGCATGGCGGTGGAGATCCGCACGAGCGAGCGAGCCAGTTCGGTGATGCGCTGTTCCACGCCTTCGTCGGTAATGCGATCCTCTTCGAAATGGTTGCCTGTCGCATACACAAATTTGGGCAGGATCAGACAACGGAAATCGAGCATCAGGCTGCTGGCAATACCCATGATCGCCATGTAGCTGCTGGCCCCCCCGGCTGCACAGAGGAACCCGACGACCTTTTCCTGCCAGTTCCGGCCGGTCAGTTCGATCAGGTTTTTCAACGGGGAGTTGATCGAATAGTTGTAGATGGGGGAGGCAATTAGAATCCCCTCGGCTGCCACGATTTTTTCCGCCAGCAAGCTCACGCGGGGATCACCATAGGCGGTTTCGCCGTCGCAGAAGGGGAGCGGGTAATCCCGCAGCTTGATCAACTCGACCTCTCGGCCCAGGGATTTCAGGCTGCGTTCCGCCGCCTCCGCCAGTATCAGGCTGCGACTGGTCGATTTCAGACTGCTGGCGATAATCAGATACATGATGCTTCAGGAGCTCTTCCCTGGGAGCGGGGCAGGATATAACGACCCGTTCGGCTGGCGAGACCGCGATTTCAACACGCACCGGAATCGTAATCGCGCCAGAAACGATCCGCAACCCTGACGCAAATCGCGGCCAGGTTGCGGAAAAAACGAATTCTTGACGAGGCTCGCCGCCAATCCGGAAACATCCAGGCCGGCTCCGCCTTTGCCGCGCTGGAGTGAACACCAAAATCGAGTATGATGCATCTGTTCCATCGCCGGGGAAGGAACAGGAGGGGAGTGGGGGTCAGGAATTAAGTCTGGAAGTCGAGGTTCCCTTGAGTGACGTGCTGGCGGACATCGTGAACAGGAAATGGCAGGAAATCGAACGGGCGCGGGAAGCCCGCTCCTTCGAGGACCTGGTGACGCAGTTGAGCGAAGCCCCGCCCATCCGGGATTTTGTATCTCAACTCCGGTTGAGTCATCCACTGGGGATCATCGCGGAAGTGAAGAAGGCGTCTCCTTCCGCCGGGATCATCCGGGAGGATTTTCATCCCGTGGAAATCGCAAAAACCTATGCCGAGCACGGCGCCGCCTGTATCAGCGTGCTGACGGACGAACATTTCTTTCAGGGCCACCTGAATTATCTGTATGCCATCCGCAAGGCGGTGGACCTTCCCCTGCTGCGCAAGGATTTCATTCTGGACCGCTACCAGATCGCCGAGGCTCGGCTGGCAGGAGCCGATTGCGTGCTGTTGATCGCGGAATGCCTCGACGACGAACAGCTTCGCGATTTGTATCAGTACACCCGCGAACTGGGGATGCAGGCGCTGGTGGAACTGTACGAAGAAAGCAATCTTGATCGTGTCTTGAAACTGAATCCGCATATTATCGGCGTGAACAATCGCAACCTGCGGACCTTCGAAACCGATCTGAGGCACTCGCTGAAACTGCGGCGACTCGTACGGGATACGATATTGTTTGTCAGCGAAAGCGGCATCCGCACCGCGGACGACACCCGGCTACTGATCGAACACGGCATCAATGCCATTCTCGTGGGAGAATCCCTGATGCGCGCCCCCAACATTGGCCAGGCCCTGCACGCACTGCAACCATGAGCGAAGCGACGCGTGCGACCCGCGGGAATGCATGCGTCTGTCCCGCATTCTGGATGAATGCGAGAAACGGGCGCTAATCCGGAAGCAGGGCCGAAAGTTCGACCCTGGGGAAGGGATCGTCCATTGTGGCCAGCGATGCAACGGAGGCGGATAGTTCCTGGGACGTCATCAGACAAGCGTGCAGTCGTTCGCGGATCAGGGCTTCATCCAGATCCGTCCCGATGAAAACGAGCACCTGTTTGCGGTCGCCAAAGAGGGGATGCCAATCGGGCGATTCCTCCTCGTCGCCGCGACGATATTCTTCGGGAATCGCGGCCTGCCACACGCCCGCGGGGCGATAATCGCTGACGCCTCCCGCCTGGGACCATTGATAGGCAATCTGGTCCTTGCTCGCAATCCAAAAATACCCCTTGCTGCGGATGACGCCGTCCCAGATCTCGTCCTCGTAGATGAAATCCCAGAAGCGGCGCGGATGGAAGGGGCGGCGTTCACGAAAGACAAAACTGCTGATGCGGTAGGCTTCGGTTTCCGGCGTGTGTTGCCCTTCCAATTCCCGGATCCAGCCTGCGGAGGCTGCCGCCTGTTCGTAGTCGAACAGGCCCGTCCGCAGGATTTCCTCGAGAGGTACGCGGCCATGACGGGCGCGAATCCGCCTGGCCACGGGGTTCAAACCCTGCAGCACGCGCTCCAGGAATTCGAGTTGAGTATCGTCCACGAGGTCGGTTTTATTGATGACGAGCACGTTGGCGAACTCGACCTGATCACACAACAGATCGGTGACGGTCCGTTCGTCGTCCTCGTTCAATTCCTGGCCGATTTCACGCAGGTCCTGGGCGGCTTCGTATTGCTCGATAAAATTGACGGCGTCGACCACGGTCACCAGCGTATCCAGCCGGGCGACACTTGCCAGGCTGGTGCCATCTTCCGCGGTGAAGGTGAATGTCTGCGCCACCGGAATGGGCTCGCTGATGCCCGTACTTTCGATCAGCAGATAGTCAAACCGCCCTTCATTGGCAAGCCGGGCCACTTCCCGCAACAGGTCTTCCCGCAACGTGCAGCAGATGCAGCCATTCGACATCTGCACCAGTTGTTCCTCGGTGCGAGACAATCCCGCTTCCCGCTGAACCAGCTCGGCATCGATATTGACCTCCGACATGTCGTTCACGATCACCGCGACGCGCAAGCCCTGCCGATTATTCAACACATGATTCAGTAACGTCGTTTTTCCCGCACCCAGGAAGCCGGACAGTACCGTTACGGGTAACTGTTTCATCACTCTCGTTCCTTGAAGTCCACTTGCTTCGACCGTCTCGATCGGAATTGTAATATCCAGCCTCAGTACATGCAAACGAATTGCATTATAATTCCAGGGCGGGGCCTGTTGGGCTGCCGGGAAAGCAGGCGTTCCTGCCCGAGGAAGGTGTTAGCTCGCGTTGGACGCTGGTGTTGTTTAGTTTTCGCGTCATATAGGCTACGCTGCAAGAGACCGGGAGAAGCCAGCGGAGAGTGTGGCCCAGGGCAGGGAACGAGCAATCGGGAAGGGGCAAACGATGAATGATCGATTTCGAGAGCATCTAAGGCAGCAACTGGCAGAGGTGCGATCGGCCGGTTTATATAAGGGGGAGCGATTACTGGAATCGCCCCAGGATGCCCATGTGCGCGTGGCGGGGGGGCGTTCGGTATTAAATTTGTGCGCGAATAATTATCTGGGCCTGGCGGAGCATCCCGAGGTCATCGCCGCGGCTCGCGCGGCATTGGATCAGTGGGGATATGGCCTGGCTTCGGTCCGTTTCATTTGTGGCACGCAAACGATTCACAAGGAGTTGGAATCGCGGCTCAGCGAGTTTTTGGGGATGGAGGACACAATTCTCTATTCCTCGTGTTTCGATGCCAACGGCGGTTTGTTCGAGACGCTGTTCACGGCAGAGGACGCGATCATTTCGGATGAGTTGAATCATGCGAGCATTATTGACGGCATCCGGTTGTGCAAGGCGAGTCGCTACCGTTATCGCAATAACGACATGTCCGATCTGGAGCAGAAGCTGCGAGAGGCCTCTTCGGCCCGGTTTCGATTGATCGCGACGGATGGCGTGTTTTCGATGGATGGTTATGTGGCGAACCTGCCGGCAATCTGCGAACTGGCGGACCGCTACGATGCCCTGGTGATGGTGGATGATTCCCACGCCGTGGGCTTCATGGGGCCACGGGGACGCGGCACGCCGGAATATCATGGTGTCAGCGAGCGGATTGATTTGCTGACGGGCACGCTGGGGAAGGCCCTGGGGGGCGCGAGTGGCGGATACACAGCGGGATCCCGGGAGATGATTGACTGGTTGCGACAGCGTTCCCGGCCGTATCTGTTTTCCAATTCGCTGGCGCCACCGATTGTGGGGGCTTCGCTGAAGGCGCTCGAGATTCTGACACGTACGACGGAACTGCGGGACCGGTTGATGGAAAACACACGCTACTTTCGCAAAAACATTGTGGACGCGGGGTACGAAATCCTGCCGGGGGAACATCCGATCGTCCCCCTCATGCTGGGCGACGCGGGCTTGGCGGCGCGGACAGCCGAGCGGCTGTTGGAAAAAGGTTTGTATGTCATCGGGTTTTCCTATCCGGTGGTTCCCCAGGGGAAAGCGCGCATCCGGATGCAGATTTCCGCTGCACATACCCGCGAGGATCTGGATTTCGCGCTGGAAAAACTGACGGAGGTTCGCGCGGAAACATAATTCCGGTGGCAATCTGTTCCCAGCCACGCCGACGGGGTGTCAACGGTTCACGAAGAAACACAGCGCGGAGACGAAGAGATGCAAGGATGCAGGGAAAACAGGAACTTCACTGCTTGCGTCTTGCGACTCTGCGTCACCCCGGCTTTGCGTTGCATTTCCAAGGGGTTGCTCTCGATTCCTATTTAGGCGGGCCTTCGCTACCATCAGCCTTTCCCTCCATCCCCGAAAAACACCGGATCAGTCTTGCGGCCGCATGATCGAAGTACATCAGCTTTCCAAGTATTTTCAAGACCTGCGTCTGGGGAAGGTGTACGCGCTGCGGGAAGTCAGTTTCGAGGTTCGCCCGGGTGAAATTTTTGGTTTGCTGGGCCCGAATGGGGCGGGTAAAACGACCTGCCTGCGGATCCTGAGCACCGTGTTGCGGCCCACGGAGGGGCGGGCCATCGTCGCGGGGTTCGATGTGACCACGCATCCCACGCAAGTGCGACAGAATATTGGGTTTATGTCGGGCAATACTGGCATTTACGATCGCATGACGGCCTGGGAACTGGTGGAATATTATGGCCGGCTGTACGGATTGCCGGAGGATCTGTTGCAACAGCGGTTGCACGAAGTGTTCGAGACGTTGCAAATGGGTGAAATCCGGGACGTGCTGGGAGCCAAGATGTCGACCGGCATGAAGCAGAAGGTTTCGATTGCCCGCACGATTATTCACGACCCGCCCGTATTGATTTTCGACGAGCCAACTTCCGGGCTGGACGTGCTGGTGGCGCGTGCACTGTTGAAGGCGATTGAATCGCTCCGATCGCAAGGGAAATCGATCATTTTTTCGACGCACATCATGCGGGAAGTCGAAAAATTATGCGACCGCATCGCCATCATTCACAAGGGGCATATCCTGGCGCAAGGGAACATTTCCGAACTGAAGGAAACCCACCAGCAGCCGGATACGGAGGAGTTGTTCTTCGATTTGATTTCCAGACACGAAACACTCGAATCGCAGGACCAGGAACGGGATTCATTACAGGAGTGACCGGGCCAGGCGGCAGTCACGATTTCACAAACAGGCGACAGAGAGCCGATGAGTTGGCGAAACATCCAATTGATATTCCGACGCGAAGTGGGCGATCAACTGCGGGATCGCCGCACCTTGTTCATGGTGGTGGTGCTGCCGCTGTTATTGTACCCCGCGCTGGGGGTCGGCATGCTGCAGATGTCGCTGCTGTTTTCCGAACAGGCGCGTACCGTAGTGATCCTGGGCGCGGACGACCTGCCCGATCCTGCCCTGCTGAATTCCTCGCGCAATGCGATACGGGAGCGCTGGTTTGCCAACCCCGTCGACGCGGCGACGTTGCGCATCGTGAGTGATCATCGGCCCACGCCTCCGGGAGAGAACGATGCCTCCGAGGAAGAGGAAGCCGATTCTCGCGCGACTGTCGCGTCGGGCGACCTAGAAGAGCAGCAATTGCAACTGTCCGCGGCGCGTGAAATACGCCAGCGTCTGGTTCGCATCGGGGAACTCCGCAGGCAACAGGAACAGCCGGATGGCTCGGGAGAAATCGTCTCGGCGGGGGAAGTGGATCGCCTCCTGAGGGAAATTTCGGAGCTGTTTGCAGCGGGCAACATTCAGGTTCTCATCCTCATTCCCGAAGGCTTTTCCGAATTTATCGCACGAGAGAACGAACGGATTGCCCGCCGGGACGAGTCTGCTTCCCCCACCGAGACGCAGCGGCTGCGGCCGACGATTATACGCAACTCGGCAAACGAGAAATCGTTGATTGCCTACGGGCGCGTGCGGGAAGCGTTCGATGCCTGGGAGCAGGCCATCCTGAATAAGCGGCTGCGGATGGCCAACTTGCCCGTGGATCTTACTTCCCCCGTGAATGCCGATCGGGTCGATCTGGCACAGGGTACGGAACTGGCGGCCAATGTCTGGAGCAAGCTGTTTCCGGCAATGTTGATTGTGATGGCAATGACGGGTGCCTTTCATCCGGCGGTCGACCTGGGCGCGGGGGAGAAGGAACGGGGGACCATGGAAACCCTGCTGATCAGCCCGGCCTTACGCAGCGAAATAGTGATCGGCAAGTTCCTGACCGTGCTGCTGTTCAGCCTGGTGACGGCCGTGCTGAATCTGGCCAGCATGGGCATGACGGGGCTGCATATTCTCAACTCGGCGGGGGGGGGGAATTTGCAGGGAATCGGGGATTTCAGTATCCCGTCGCTGGGGCAGTTGGTCTGGGTGGGGATTCTCGCGGTCCCGCTGGCATCGCTGTTTGCCTCGTTAAGCCTGGCGTTTGCGTTGTTCGCCCGTAGCAGCAAGGAAGGGCAATATTATCTGACGCCGCTGTTGACGGTGACGATGGGACTGACGGTGTTCTGCCTGTCGCCCGCGGTGGAAATCACGCCGTTCTACAGCCTGGTTCCCGTGATGGGGCCAGCTCTGCTGTTGAAGGGGTTGTTGCTGGACGATGCCGCGACGGGAGGATTGATCTGGTACACAATTCCGGTGTTGACGACCAGTCTGTTGTATTCGGCGCTCGGGTTGATTTGGGCGATCGATCAGTTTCAGCGGGAAGAGGTCTTGTTCCGGGAATCGGAACGGTTCGATCTGCGGATCTGGTTTCGCCATTTGTTTCGAGACAAGGAAGCAACGCCCAGTTTTTCCGAAGCCGTGTTCTGTTTCGTGCTGATCATGCTGCTGCAGTTCGCGATGTTGAATGTGTTCGGGAACGCGCTGGCCGCGGCGGAACCCGGGCAACAAGGCTTGGCCATGGTCAAGCTGTTGATCGTGCAGCAACTGGTGATCATTGCCTGCCCGGCATTGTTCATGGGCATCCTGCTGACAACCAGTCCGCGCACCACCTTTCAATTCCACTGGCCGTCCGCGAAATTCTGGCTGCTGGGGTTGCTGTTGCCCGTGGTGCTCCACCCCCTGGCCGTCGAGCTGCAAGAGCGGCTTTACTGGTTTTTCCCCCGCTTGCCCGAGCACGCCAAGGCGGCTCTGGCCACCCTGGCCGATACCAACATCCCCTGGTATTACATCGTGGGGGCCTTTGCTGTGGCCCCTGCCATCTGCGAGGAACTGGCATTTCGAGGACTGATCCTCTCGGGATTCCGTCACCGGGGGCGGGAAGGACTGGCCGTTCTGTTTTCCGCGATCCTGTTCGGCGTGATGCACATGATACCGCAGCAGGTATTCAACGCGGCTCTGCTGGGACTGGTTCTCGGATTGCTGGTGGTGAAGAGCGGCAGTATTCTGCCCGCGATGTTGTTTCACTTCGTGAACAACGCCCTGGGTGTGCTGCATGGCAATCTTCCCGCGCTCCGCGAGCAGTCTCCCCTGCTGCAACGCTTGACGCTCCCCAGTGCCTACGGCATTCATTACCCCCTCTGGCTGGTGGGAATCGCCTTGGTACTCGGAACCGGACTGATTTGGATATTGCTGGCGGACAAGGGGCTTTCCCGCACCGTTGCCAGTACAACAAACGAACCGAGCCCGTAACAGGCTCGTTGCTATAAGAGGCGGTATTTCCTCGCCTCGTTTCCCGCAAAGTATTTTCCCCCCTGAAACCGATAATCGACGCAGAGGATCTAGCACAACACAAACCCCCGCGTTCCTCGCGGTGAATCTTCGATGATTTGCCGCAAACGCCAGGGCTTACCCGTGCTCGCAATCAATCAACACGCCGTCATGGGAGTGAAGGGTTCAAGGAAAAATCCCGGGCTTGGCGTTTATCAGCGGGGCTTCCCCTCGTATACTGGCACCTTCACTGCCCGATCCCGAATTTCCTGTTGTAGCCCCATGAATCGTCCTGCTCCCCTGGAACTGCCGATTGTGTCGGATTCGAGCGAGTGTGTCACACCGCTCGGACGTTCCGTAACGTCACGCGCCCAAGGCACGGCCAGCAAGACGTGCCGACTGGTCACGCTGGGCTGCAAGGTTAATCAGTACGAGACCCAACTGGTCTACGAGGCACTTCAGGCCCATGGGTATCGCGAGGCGGAAGAAAGTGAATCGGCGGATCTGTGTATCGTGAATACCTGCACGGTCACGCACACGGGCGATTCCAAGTCGCGGCAGATTATCCGCCAGTTGGCCCGCAAGAATCCCGGTACCCGCACCCTGGTGATGGGCTGTTATGCGACGCGGAATCCGGCGGAAGTCGCTCAACTGCCTGGCGTGTTCGAGGTCATTACCGACAAACGCGAATTGCCGGACGTGCTGGCAAGACAGGGCATTCAGGATATGCCCGAGGGAATCAGTCAGTTCGAGGGTCGCAAACGGGCCTACGTCAAAGTGCAGGATGGCTGCATTCTCAAGTGTACCTACTGCATCATTCCCACGGTGCGGCCCGGTTTGCAAAGCCGTTCTCCCACGCAAATTGAAAATGAAGTCCGCCGGCTGATCGACAACGGTTATCTTGAAATCGTGCTCACCGGCGTGCATGTGGGGCATTATGGGGTAGAAACCACTCGGGGGAAATCCGGGCAGGCCCCTTTCCGCTTGTGGCATCTGTTCGAGAAACTCGATCGGATTCCCGGAGACTGGCGGATGCGGCTTTCCAGTATTGAAGCCGTCGAAATCAACGACGATTTCATCAAGTCAGCCGCGGCCTGCGAGCATCTGTGTCCCCAGTTTCATCCTTCCCTGCAAAGTGGATCGGAAACCGTATTGCGACGGATGCGTCGACGTTACAGCATCGCCCGGTTCCTGGAGAAACTCCAGCGCATGCGCGAAATGCTCGATCAACCGGCCTTCACCACCGATGTCATTGTCGGTTTTCCCGGTGAAACCGACACGGAATTCGCGGAAACCGTGACCGCCTGCCGGCAGGCCGGATTTCTGAAAGTGCATGTCTTTCCCTTCAGTCCCCGCCAGGGGACGAAGGCTGCCGAATTCCCCGACCAGTTGCCCGCCCAGGTGATCAAACAACGCGTTCACCTCCTGGGCGAAGTGGAACGCGATCTGGCGGAATGTTATTATCAACAGCGTATCGGGCAACCGGCTCGGGTGCTCGTGGAGCGGGCAATAGCGTCCGAAGGCCGAGTCCGCGGCACCGATGAACGGTATGTACCGGTGGAGCTGCCCGGTTCCGCGGCGGATCTGGGACGGTTCGTCGATGTCCGAGGAATATCGGCCACACGGGATTATCTCAACGCCTCGCGTCAGGAGTCTTGGGAATGACAGTTTCTCCTGGCCAATTCGAATCCTCTTTTTTTCGCCTGGTCCCTCGGGGTGAAGTGGCGCTGCTGCTGTTTCAGCGAAAAACGCTGTCCGAGGAAGATAACGTCGAGCAGTTCGGCCTGGATTTGTGCCGACTGGTCGATCAGTTCGGATACCGCCGCATCATACTTTCCCTGGAGGGGGTCACTTGGGTAACATCCTCCATTCTGGGAAAACTGATCCATCTGCACCGCCATCTGAACCGGAATGCCGGTGAAATGGTGCTGTGCGATATTGGCCGTGAAATCGACGATGTTCTGACCACAAGCCGCCTCAACACGTATTTCCTGATCTCGCCCACGACGACCACCGCGTTGTCTCATTGGGAATCGCAATCCTGAACCAGGCGTCGTCCGATCCTGAAAGTTGAGGCTTCCGTTGACTTGTTTTGTTGCCATTGAAGGAATCGATGGTTCCGGTAAGGGAACGCAAACCGCCGCGCTGGCGGATTATTTCAACTCGCGGGGGCTGAACTGTCAGACCATTACGTTCCCCCGTTACAACGAAACCTTGCTGGGCAAGCAGATTGGCCATTTTCTGGATGGCCGGTTCGGCCCCCTCGAACATCTGCACCCGGTGCCTATTTCCCTGATGTACGCCGCCGAACGCTTTGAATCACGCGGTCTGATCGAGGAGAAACTGCAAGGCTGCGATCTCTTGCTCGCCGATCGGTATGTCGGATCGAATCTGGCCCATCAGGGAGCCCGGCTCGAGGGACGTGAGCGGGCGGAGTTTCTGGCCTTCATCGATCAACTCGAATTCGGCATATTTGGTGTCCCGCGTCCCGATCTGGTGGTGCTGCTCGACCTGCCCGCCGAAATTTCCGCTCAACGCGTCGCCATGAAACAGGCACGCGATTACACCAGCCAGGTGACCGATCTGCACGAGTCCAACCGTGAATACCTCGTTTCCGTCCGCGAGGTTTACCTGGAACTTTGCGAAACCCACGACAACTGGCGCCGGATTTCCTGCCTGGACGCCAGCGGCCAGGGACGCGCAATCGAGGAAATCCAGTCGGAATTACGCCATACCGTAATGGAACACTGCGGGCTGAAAGCCTAACCCACTTTTCTCACACAGTTACCATTGCGGTAAATTCTGCCTCGAAAATGCCCAGAAAACTAGCCGCGCCTGCCAGGAGGCGGGCCTGTCGGGTGGTTCCTCAAGGAGCATTCCTTGAACACTACATCAATCCTGGCAATGTGTTGCGACAAACCGGCCCCAGTCTGGCCCGCTTCCTGACGGGCGCGGCTGGTTCGTCGAAGTCAGCAATCCTGATTGATTGACCCGGGTGAGAAATCCGGGCTAGTTCTTGCGAGAGCGGGCTCGCGATTTCAAAAGGCCTTTTAACCGGCGCAGGTTTACTACATCCATGTCCTCCCCGTCGCGCACTTCCTTTTTAGTCTCCAGGTACATCGGATGCTGCTGGAAGCGGGGATCGTTGATCAGGTGCCGAAACGGTTCAACTCCCAGTTCCCCCTGGCCGATGTGTTCATGCCGATCGACACGACTCCCCAGTGGCTTCTTGCTGTCGTTGAGGTGAAACGCCCGAATGCGGTCGATGCCGATCAGGCGATCGAATTCCGCGAAGGTCGCCTGGTATTCGCCGGGTTCGATCAAGGGATAACCGGCGGCAAAAATGTGGCAGGTATCGACGCACACCCCCAGCCGACCGGGTTCCCGCACCTGGGCCAGAATGGCCTGCAAATGTTCGAAACGATACCCCAGGTTCGTACCCTGGCCCGCAGTCGTTTCCAGCCAGAGTTCGCAGCGGCAATCCGGCATGTGGCGATGCACGGCATCGATGCCTTGCGCGATGCGTTCCAGTCCAGCCTCCGGAGAATCGGTCAGATAACTCCCGGGATGCATCACCACGCCCGCCAGCCCCAGCGCGTCCGCTCTCTGCAATTCGACCACCAAAGCCTCAACCGATTTCTGCCAGAGCGCACTGTCAGGGCTCCCCAGATTGATCAGATAACTGTCGTGCGAGCAAGGCAGCCGCAATCCGGTCTCTGCGAGGGCCTCGCGAAACAACCGCACATCCTCGTCTCGCAGCGGCTTACCCTGCCATTGATTATTGTTCTTCGTGAAAATTTGCACGGTTTCCATGCCATATTCCGCGGCCTTGTAAACCGCCTTGTGATAACCGCCGGCAATGGAAAGATGGGAACCAAACAGGGGCATGCGCTCACTCGTAACCTGGTGTGACGTATTGTATCGATAATTATCCGGGGCCGGTCTTGAGGCATTCAGGAAACGGGCATGCCGGCTCGCTGTGTCAGCACAGCGCGGTATACCTCGCGGATCCGACGCGACATGTGCTCGTGGCGAAAGGTTTCAGTAAACAACTCCCGGCCAGTCAACCCCAGTTGTTCTCTTTGCGAAGGATTCCCCGCAAGTTCGACCAGGGCACGTTCCAGGGCGGCCAGATCGTTTCGAGGGACCAGCAGTCCTGTCCGCCCCGGCAGGACTACCTCGCGCGCCCCATCGATATCGTAACTGATCACCGGTTTTCCCGCGATCAAGGCCTGGGGCAGCACACGGGCCAAGCCCTCCCACTGGCTGGTATGCACGACCATGTCCAACGCCTGCAGAAGTTCCGGTATCCGCGTGGGCGGCACCAGGCCGGTAAACAGAAAATGCCGGTCCAGCCCGGCGGCACGAATCCGGGCTTGAAACCGGTCTCGGAGAATTCCATCGCCGATGAACACAAAACGGACATGCGGGCAAGCCGCCACGACCCCCTCCGCCACGTCGAGAATAGCCTCGTGTCCTTTCAACGGAAACAAGCGGCCAATTTTGCCCACCAGAACATCTTCGGGACCGCAACCCCATTCTGCACGGATCGCTGCACGCCTGGTCGGCGGAGCCAGCAGGGGGGCCACGTCGAAGCCGCTGTAAATGGTGACATATTTTTCGGGAGTCCCGATCCCCGCCGACAGGTATTGTTCGGTCATCGCGTCCGCCACCGAAATGATGCGGTCGCAATAGGGCTCGGCCCATTTCTCCGCCCAGCGATACGCTCGATAGGCCCAGGGGTGTTGTCCATAATGAAAGGCTGCCCCGTGAATGGTATGCACGCACGGGATCCCCAGCACATGTGCCGCCCGGCGCCCCAGAATACCCGCCTTGGAACTGTGCGTGTGCAGAATATCGGGTCGCAGTTCACGCAGTAACCGCTTGACTCGGCAATAAACCCGCCATTCGCGCCAGGGATTGATGCTGCGACGGGATTCCGGCAGCACATACAACCGGCAGCCGGATTGTTCCGCCCGGGGGACCAGCGTCCCTTCGGGACCGAGTCCCGGTCCGGTGATCAAGGTCACCTCGTCGCCGAATTCGCGGAGATGATCTTCCACGGTGAACAGCGTGTTTTCCTGGGCACCTCCCAGTATCAGCCGTGTGATAAAATGCACGATTTTCAATCGTCAACCTTCGAGACCCAGGGGGCAAAACAAATCCAGGGAACGGCAGGGGCGCTCCCCGATCGGGAACACCGAATGCTCGGGAATTCCCGTGACGGGAGTTACTCGTACTCCTTCAGGGCCAGCGCGATGTAGCGGGGCAAATCGGAGGCGATCAAGCCCCGCGTGCCAAGCTGCTCCACCGCCAGATCCGCCGCATGACCATGAATAAACGCCGCCATTTGAGCGGCCGCCACCGGAGACATGCCTTGCGCCAGCAGCGAAGTCAACAGTCCCGTCAGCACATCTCCCGTCCCTCCCGTAGCCAGTCCCTGATTACCCGTCGGATTGACATACAGGCCGGTTCCGTCCGTGACGAGTGTTTCCCGTCCCTTTAACAACAGTACACATTGATTTTCCAACGCGAATTCGCGGGCAATCACTTCCCGATTCTCCTGAACATCGCGTGTTGTGGTGCCCAGCAAGCGTGCCATCTCGCCGGGATGAGGCGTGAGAATTCGTGGCCCCGCGCAATCCGCCAGGATCTCGGGCTGACGCGACAACGCGTTCAAGGCATCGGCATCCACCACCAGCGGGTGCGGTAGTTCGCGATACAGATGCGACACCAGTCGATCAAGTTCGGCCCCCTGCCCCAGTCCCGGCCCGAGACCAATTGCGGTGGCGCGATCGATCCCATCCGCCAGCGCGGGGATGGCCGCTGCGGTCAGTTTTCCCGCATCGTCTTCCGGGAGGGGAATCGTCAGATAGGAAGGCTCCGCCGAAGCGACAATCGGTTGAATGCCGCGCGGACAGGCCAGAAAGGTCAAACCACAGCCACCCCGCAAGGCAGTCAGTCCCGCCAGCACAATCGCTCCCGACATGCCCCGCGAGCCCCCCACCAGCAGCACGGAACCGAACGAGCCCTTGTGTCCCGACGCATCGCGCGGAGGCAGCGGCGGTAGCGGATAAGGTGTTGTCATGGCGAGGCTTCCCGATTGGCAGGAGATGCAAGAGTAATCCGTGGCGGAATTCTCGCCGTTACCCTATTCTGGCGCGGACTTCAATGGTTCCGGTTTTGTCGCTTCCGCTTCCACGTGATTGCGAATGCGTTCCAGTTCGTCGATGGCTTCTTCCGTTAAATCCGGAGCCTGTTCCTGCAACTCCCGGCGAAAATCACCTGCATGGGCATCTCCCGCGGGCGAGATTCCAGGAGGCAGCGACCCATTCCGCGTGACGGGAGAAGCTTCCCCCTCGGGCAACAGACGAGGCTCAACGGGAGTGGACGCCTTCCGGGCTTCGACGCCTGTCTCGGCATCACGTGCGGGCGGCAATTCCGGGAACTGCCTTGGGTTGAACAAATGGGAAAACTCCGACGACGGCACCCCCTCGCGCCGCGGGGAGGGCTCGGAAAAGGCTTCCGCCCGCGAGGGGACCGGAGGCACACCTCGGCCAACGATCAAGCCGATCCCCGTTCCCATCAACAGGCCTGCGAGCCAAAAGGCCATCAAATGCCGTGACATAAATTTCTCCCCTCCCTGAATTTCTTCCACGTCTCGCCTGCCTGCAATTGCGTACGGGCGGATCACCTGCTCGGCACCCCGCGACTGGCATGCCGAACTGGAAAATCCGATCAGTATTCCGCAAAGGCCGCTTCCATCAGCGAGGCCTGTTCCATGTAGTGACTGCGCTTGCTGCCTGTCGCCGGACTGGCCGAGGCATGCCGTTCCACCGTACGCAGGGGATAATGCTCGAACATCGAATGCCCGAAGTGGGCCCGCAAAAACCGCGAGGCCCCCATGTTTTCGGGTTCTTCCTGCACCCAGCGCACCTGAGTTCCCGGGGGATAACGGAGCAACGCTTCCTGCAAATCGGCATAGGGGAGCGGATACAGTTCTTCCAGCCGCAGAATCGCCACATCCTGCTGACGCTCCAGCCGCTCCCGCTCGGCCAGCAGATCGTAATAGACCTTGCCCGCGCACATGAGAATGCGCGTGACCTGGCCGGGATCCTGATCGGAATCTTCGGGCAGCACCGGATGGAACATCCCCTCTGCCAGTTCCCGGCGATCCGAAACGCAGCGCGGATGTCGCAGCAGACTTTTCGGCGTCATCATGATCAGGGGTTTTTTCCATTTCCGCAGCACCTGGCGACGCAGCACATGAAAATGCTGGGCCGGGGTACTGGGAACCACAATTTGTATGTTGTCCTCCGCGGCCAGGGCCAGGAACCGTTCCAAACGAGCCGAGGAATGCTCGGGGCCTTGGCCTTCAAAGCCGTGGGGCAGCATCATCACCAGACCACTGAAGCGATGCCACTTGTCTTCCGTACTGGCAATGAACTGATCGATGTAAACCTGGGCGGAATTGCAGAAGTCGCCGAATTGTGCCTCCCAGATGATCAGGCCATCGGGGAAGTCCAGGCTGTAACCGTATTCGAAACCCAGCACGCCATTCTCGGAAAGCGGGCTGTTGTACAATTCGACCAGGCCATCCTCGGCGGCCAGTTTCTTGAGGGCACAAAACGTCTGTCCCGTCTGTGTATCGTGCAACACGGCATGCCTCTGGCTGAACGTGCCTCGCTGCACATCCTGCCCGGTCATGCGGAAGGCGCGGCCCTCGCCGATCAGCGAACCAAACGCCAGCAGTTCCGCCGCTGCCCAGTCGAGAGGGCGTTCGCCCCGTCCCATCTCCCGCCGCTGTTCCAACACGCGAATCAACTTGCGATGCGGCTGGAACCCTTCGGGATAATCCGTCAGCACATTCATAATCCGTTCGAGTTCCTCGGAACCCACGAATGTATCGACATGATCCGCCTCGGAGACCGAGCCTCCCCGATAACCGTACCAGTAGCCCCCGTATTCCTCGATGCAACGGATGTACGATTCCCGCTTGGCCGCTTCGAGTTCCTGTTCCAGCACCTGCCGGCGTTCCTCGACAATCTGCTCTGCTTCCTCCCGGGTGATGCCCCGTAGCGAAAGCAACTGATCCAGATAACTTTCGAAGACCGACTTCCGCTCCTTGATTTGCCGATACATGAGAGGCTGGGTGAATTCCGGCTCGTCGCTTTCATTGTGCCCCAGCTTGCGGAAGCAGTACATGTCGATGATCACGTCGCGCTGGAATGTCTTGCGGAAATCGAGCGCCAGCCCCACCACCTGGGCGACAGCTTCGGGATCTTCCCCGTTGACGTGAAAAATCGGAATCTGCAACATCTTCGCCACATCCGTGGCGTAGGTGCAACTGCGTGACTGCTCCGAGGTGGTCGTGAAGCCGATCTGATTGTTCACGACAATGTGCAGCGCTCCCCCCACGGAATACCCCGGCAGTTCGCTCAAATTCAGCGATTCCTGGACCACACCTTCCCCGATGAACGCCGCGTCTCCGTGGATGATAATGGCCATTCCCTGTTCCCGCTTGAAGTCGCGGTTGCGATCCATCTTGGAACGCAACCGCCCCATGGCCACCGGATTGATGTATTCCAGATGGCTCGGGTTGAAACACAGGGAGAGATGCACCTTCTTCCCTGTGGGAGTGAACCAGTCGCTGCTGTACCCCAGGTGATATTTCACATCCCCCCGTCCGATACTCAGCTCCGGGTCGCTATCCACGAATTCCCGGAAAATCTGGCGATGACTCTTATGCAGAATGTTGGCCAGCACGTTCAAGCGGCCGCGGTGGGCCATCCCGATGACGATTTCATTCGCCCCCTCGTCTCCCGCCTTGTTGATCGCCATGTCGAGCAGCGGTATCAGACTCTCCGCCCCTTCCAGCGAAAACGTCTTTTCGCCGATGAACTTCTTTTGCACAAACTGCTCGAACAGGACCGCGTCGCTCAGACGACTGAGAATTCGCACCTGCTGCTCGTGTTGCAGTTTCAGCCGATTGGCCGTGGTTTCCATCCGTGTTTGCAGCCATTCCCGCACGCGGAGCGAATCGATATGCATGAACTGCACGCCAATCGAGCGGCAATAGGTCATCCGCAGCCATTGCATGATCTGTCGCAACGTCCGGACTTCCGGCCCCCCCATCCAACTGGTGGAGAAGCGGCGGTCCATGTCGTCCTCGGTAAAACCGTAGAACTCCGGTTTCAGTTCGGGCGGCTTGCCCCGCTTTTTCCCGAGAGGGTCGATATCCGCCAGAATATGGCCACGCACGCGAAAGTTGCGGATGAGCTGATCGAGTCGCTCCTGCCGACCCGCCACTTCCATCCGCTGCGGTCGCCTCAGACCTCCATCGGAAAGCGAAGGGGGATTGAAGATCGAAAACGGCTTGTGCCGCGGACGTACCCTTGCAGTCAGCGACTCACTCCCGTCCTGATCAAGCTGGGCAAAATAGTTGCGCCAATCTTCGGACAGCTTGTCGGGAGTCGTCAGATATTGTTCGTACATCGACTCCAGAAAAAGCAGGCTTTGTGCGTTGTTTTCAATACCGGATAAGTCATGATGACCATTCACGGAGCCGTTACCATTCAGCCGGCTCTGGACCTCGGACGAAGCAGACATTCTCGCATGGGTTCCTGACAAGATGGAAAGACAGCGGATGCGACCGATTTCCTGTTTGAAATGCCCACGGGATCCGTGTTCCCCATCAATATGTTTTCTTCTCGTATTGTCTCGTTTTTATCCAAATCGGCAAGGTCGAATCAAAGCATTTCACCGAGGATTTCCACGAGTCTCCCTTGAAAATGTCGGTTTCCGCAGCCCCTTCAGGAAATTCTCCCGCCGCGGGAACTCGTGTCTGCCGCGCAATATGCCGCCTGAACAGACACTGAAAACGCGGGGGCAATCCGTATGATCCGCCGCGGGAATCGATCCAAGTTCCTCGATGGGACTGGATTTTACTCTCCTCCCCTTATACTCTGGAAGGACTACTAAACCGATCCCGTCCAGGTCTTGCCGACTGGCGGGAAAAGTCCTCGCAACGGCAGGACAGCTCGCCGATTTTGTTCGACACACCTCGATGCGACCACCAGCGAAGTTCACGCCATGAAAAACCAGCCTCAGCCGACGAAGCCGACCACGGGATGCGACATCGCGTTTTCCGTGCCGTTCACGCATCGCCTCAGGTTCACCGAAAATGTGCTGTCCGAGCAGTTTGATGCCCTCCTGGAACTCCTCGAAACAACCGACGATGCTCCCGCACGCGTGCAGTTCTGGTTGGATGACTCCCTGGTTACCTCGCGGCCCGAGTTGAAACAGCATCTCCGGGACCTGGTCGCCAGACATCCCGACCGCCTCGCGCTGGCCAGCAATATCCAGGTCATTCCTGGCGGCGAAGCAGTCAAAAACGACATTCACATCCTCGAACGCATGCTGAAGGTGATGAATGCCGCCGAACTGGATCGCCGCAGTTATGTCATCGTCATCGGCGGGGGGGCCGTGCTGGATGCGGTCGGCTTCGCGGCGGGCATCGCCCATCGGGGAATCCGCCTGATTCGACTCCCCACCACCACCCTGGGCCAGGCCGATTCCGGTGTGGGTGTTAAAAACAGTTTCAACCTGTTTCACAAGAAAAACTGGATCGGCACATTCGCGGTTCCCTGGGCCGTCATTAACGATGCCACGCTGCTGGAAACTCTCCCCGATCGCGAATTTGTCGCCGGGTTCTCGGAAGCGGTCAAGGTCTCGCTACTGAAGGATCCCGAACTGTTCGCCACCATCCACCAAAACGCCGAGGGAATCCAGCAACGCGACTGGTCTGTCTGCGAGCCCATCATTCGACGCTCCGCGGAATGGCATATCCGGCATATCACGCAGGGGGGCGATCCCTTCGAAATGCTCGAAGCTCGACCGCTCGACTTCGGGCATTGGTCTGCCCACAAGCTGGAAGTGATGAGCGATTTCGAACTCCGCCACGGCGAAGCCGTTGGGATCGGCGTAGCGCTCGACGTGTTGTATTCCACGCGTGTTCTCGGGTTGCCCCCGGCGGTCGCGGAACAGGTAATCGATTGCCTGCAGGCCATGGGCCTGCCGCTGAATCACCCCTCGCTACAGGAAACCGAGACCTTGTTCGCGGGCCTGGAAGAATTCCGCCAGCACTTGGGAGGCCGCCTGACGCTTACCATGCTGCGCGATCTGGGCCAGCCCGTGGAAGTTCACGAAGTGGACGAACCGGCCATGCGGGACAGCATCGCGCAGCTGGCCAGTTCCGTCTCGGTGTAACATCTCCAAGCCTCGCTGCGGACCCGCGCGGACTCAGGAAATATCCCCCTTGGTGACGCGGAGCACTTCGTCGATGCTGGTCATCCCCGCCTTAACGAAATTCCAGCCGCATTGGCGGAGCGTGGTCATGCCCTGTTTCATGGCATGAATGCGGATGTCGCCCGCGGAAGCCCGGTTGACGGTCATTTCGCGAATGACCGGGTCGTTTTGCAGCAGTTCAAAAATCCCGATGCGTCCCGCGTACCCGATTTCGGAACATTCGCGGCATCCCTGGGCCATGTAGATATCTTCTGGGAAATCCTTGCGGAAATCGTGTGGGAGTTCCTCCGCGTGGACGTGATGCACCTGTTTGCAGTATTTGCAGAGTCGTCGAATGAGCCGCTGTGCCAGCACCCCTTCCACCGTGCTGGCCACCAGATAGGGTTCCACTCCCATATCCACCAGTCGCGTCATGGCACTGGGGGCGTCGTTCGTGTGCAGCGTGCTGAACACCAGGTGCCCGGTGAGTGCTGCCTGAATCGCCGAATTCGCGGTTTCGCCATCGCGAATTTCACCAATGAGTATCACATCCGGATCATGGCGCAAGATGCTCCGCAGACCGGCGGCAAACGTCAGCCCGATCTTGGTATGCACCTGAATCTGGCTGATGCCCGTCGAATGATATTCCACCGGGTCTTCCACGGTGATGATCTTCGTTTCGGGCGATTTAATCTCCGAAAGCGCGCTGTACAAGGTCGTCGACTTCCCGCTCCCGGTCGGGCCCGTCACCAGGACAATTCCATGAGGCAGGCGAATCATCTCGTGAAACGGCTTGCGGATCTCCGCGGGCATGCCGACGTGTTCCAGGTCGAACACCATCCGCTCCTTGTCGAGCAGTCGCAGCACGATTCCCTCGCCGTGAATCATCGGAATAATCGAAACGCGCACATCGATTTCGCGCCCCGCCACCTTCAACCGGATGCGTCCGTCCTGGGGGAGACGTTTCTCCGCGATATTGAGGCGGGACATGATTTTCAATCGTGTGACAATCGCGGCGGCAAAGCGGTTGATTTCCGGAGGGACCGGCTGAATGCGGAGCATGCCATCCACGCGAAACCGGATTGTGAGTCCTTTTTCGTTCGGCTCGATATGCACATCGCTGGTTTTCTGATTGACCGCTTCGACGAGCAGTTCGTTGACCAGACGAATCACGGATGGTGCCTGGGCCGATTCCGCCAGTTCCCCCTGTTCGTGGTCGAGACCTTCGAGCAGGTCGAAATCCTCGTCTTCGTCGGCCTGGATCCGCACCAACTCATTGATGGTGTCGCCACCCACGCCCAGGTGTTCGCGGATTTTCTCGGAAATTTCTCGCCGTCGAGCCAGGACCGGAACCAGCGGAATTCCGCTCAGCGTGCTCAGTTCGTCCACATCCTGCAACCGACTCGGATCCCCCACCGCAACCAGGGCATGCCCGTTCTGGCGGGCGTAGGGGAGCAGTTCATGCCGAAAGATCGTCTTGGTGGGAAACCGAGCCAACAATTCCTGATCGATTGTGATCGACCGCAAATTCACCACGTCCAGGCCGAACTCTTCCGCCACCGCGTTCAACCACTGGTCCTCCGTCAGGAAACCGGCGGCGATGGCTGCCTCCTCCGACGAACCGTCTCCCCCCAACAGCGGAAGTTGCTCCCACTGTTCCGGAGTGAGCTGGCGTTTTAATATCGGTTCCAGATTCATAATGACGGAGTGCCACGGCTCTGCGAGCCGTGCAACTTTGGAAAAATGCTTGGAAATACCCACGGCTCACTGAGCCGTGCCACACCAAAAATGCGTAACACAACACGTACCGCCGGGTGCCACTGGCTCTGCCAGTGGCTTGCGAGCTTCATCTCTAACTGGGGTTGCATTGGCAAAGCCAGTGGCACACAACCCGGTATCAAATTCAAACTGTGACAGACCGCGAGTTTCCCAAAGGTATGGTTGGGCTGAGGTGCATTTCTTAACTTAACGACCACGGAAGCCTCGTCCACTGTCCCCGCCTCGCCCGCCGAAGGGGCTGCCGCCTCCATCGCCCCCTTCGGAGCGTCGCCGCATCATTTCCTCGAAGAAGCGGCGGCGGGAATCATCGCTGCTGCCGGTACTCTCGCGCGGAGGGCCGCTGCTCCCGCGTGTGTCGCTGCCGCTGGCTTGCGGAGGAGCAGTGGGCGTCGATGATCGGGACGAGGAGACACGGCTCCCTCCACTGGTTGAGAAGGTGACTTTCGGCAGCAAGGTCCCCAAGGTGGTTTGCACGGCGGAGGCATCGGCGTATTCCAGGTTGACCACGCGCACCGTGCGCCGAGCCACGCGGGCCGTTTCATCCAGCGAGGCAACCAGATCCTCGATCTGGCGGTACAGGCTTTCGTTGCAGGAAACAATCAACTGACTGTTTTGCGCATCGACGCTGAGCGTCAACTGCCCGGCCTGCAAGGTCGAGCCTTCTTCTTCCCCGCCGCGTCCCCGCACGGGAGTCCGCTGGGGAAGCAGGTCGGCATACACTTCGGAAATAATTTTTGCCACTTCGTCCACGCTGGCATAATGCACGGTAATCGTGCGGGCGATGCGTTCCCGGAAGGTCTCCGGGAGTTCGTTGCTGTCGAGCAGTTGAATCACCTCTTCCAGTTCGCGTACGCGATTCGCCGGCCCGCTGACAAACAGGGCATTCGATCGCGTTTCCGGAACTATTCGCAACGGAATTTCCGTCTCCGTTGTACTGGCCAGCGGCAGCGCGGATTGCCCCAGCCGCGACGTACTCGTGGTCGATTCCGCCACTTCGATATCCGGGAACAGGCGCCGCAAGGTTTCTGCTGTGGTGGAAGCATCGGCCACCCGTAGATAAAACACGTTCCACTGGGTCCGCAAGGCCATTTCCTGCATCAGGGTATCCAGCAGGCTTTGCAGGGCGTTCAGTTCTTCCTCGTTCTGTCCGGAAAGGATCAGGCGATCGCCTAGGACGGTAATGGAAACGCTCCCCTGGCCCGGTTGCGAATCCGGTTCGTCGGAGGCCTGCGGATTAGACTCGGGTTGCCAGGCGACGGGCAGACTGCCGGTTGCGATCGCGCGCCAGAATTCCAAGCCGCGCCCGTCGGTGGTCTCTCCCGCCGGGGCCTGTTTGACGGAATTATCGTCTTGCATTGTGGAGGGACGCGACGGGACCCCTTCCTCTTGCCGCGCACGATCCGGATTGCGCGAAGTTTCCCCCGGACGAATGATCCGCAGCGGTTCCCGGTTCCCCGTTTCCCACAGCCGTTGCAGCATGGGCAACAACTGGCTGGGATCTTGCCCCTGCAAGGGAATCTGGCGTACCGGACCACTGTTGACACCGGGAATCCGCCGATCCCCCCCCATGGTCTGGCTCATCTGCAGAATCAGCGCCTTCACTTGCAACAGATCTTCGCTGGAACCCCGAACCACCAGGTTCTGGCCGTAGGGATCGGTTTGAAACACGGGGGCTTTGGTCCCTTCACGCAGGAACATATTGTTCAGCGTGGCTTCCGCCCAGGTCGGATCGAGATTGAACAGAGGCACCACGGCGACTTCCTGCCCCCCCGCCGAGCCATCCAGCAGACGTATCAGCGTTGCCACTTCCCGTTGACGGGTTTCCGTGGCAATGACATGCAGTACGTTCGCGCGGGCATCCTGGTTAATCGTGACGCCAGGGACCATGGCCATCAACGTTTCGGCTACCTTGGCAAGATCCCCCGAAGGAACCGGATACACTTTTAATATGGGACCCGAGGCGGTTTGCAGGGCGGCAACACCCTCTCCCGCGGGCAAGTCGATCTGCTTGATCGCCTGTTCGATCAACTGTAATTCCGATTGCTTCGCCGCGACCAGCAGACTATTCGTGCGTTCGTCCACTGTCAGCCGCGCTTCTCCCGCGGTGCCGGAATCCGCACTCGAACCCGAAGAGGGCGACCCGCCCCTCGGAGGACCACCGCGACCGCGATCGTCTCCGCCCCCTTGCATCCGTTGGGCCATCATTTCCATGAACATGGCACGGGGATCGGAGGAAGACGAGCGACTGCTCCGCGAAGAACCGGAGGAGGAATCCAGCCGTACTCCGATCCCCAGTAACGCTCGTATCGTGGGCTCGGCATCCACTGCGGGAATGTGCTGCAACCGGAAAGCCCGGAAGGAATAGTCCTGCGGACCGGCAGTCGGGGCCGTTCCGTCCAGCAGACGCTGCACCCGCAACAGATTCTGTGCCAGCCCGGTGACCACCAGCCGATTGGTCGTCCCCATCGCCGTCACGGAGCCTTGCGGCCCGAGTAGACTTTTCACGTCCTCCACCACGTCGGCTGCCCGCATCTGCTGAATCACGAACACCGAACGGACCAGTTCATTGCGCCCCCGCGTGGGGAGCTCCTCGACTTCCACGGTCGGCACCAGGTTCGGCGGTATTCCCTGGGCAATGTTCGCCACAATCAGAAACTGATCGCGTCGCACCAGCAAAAACCCCCGTTGCAGGAGATAACCATTCAATACATCCAGAGCCTCGGTCGCAGTAAACGACTGTTTGTCGTAATAGGTGAACGTGCCGGGAGGGGCCGTCTGCATGTCCAGTGTCAGCCCCGCGATGCGGGCAAATAATTTCAATACCTCGTCCCAGGGAGCGAACTGGAAATTAAAGGTCACGGACTGGGCACCTTCCGGACCTGCAGTTGCTTCCGCCAGCAGGTCGACACCAAAATCGATCAAGGTTGGCCCGGCGGGAGCCATCGGTTGCGTGGGAGAAGTGTCGAGTTTATCCACCGCATCGAGAAAGGAATCGAGGGGGTCGGCCGAGCCACTCGCTGAATTGGCGGCCATGGCCGGTGCCGGAGTGACAGTTGGCGTAACCGTGGATGTGACGGCAGGCGTGGCCGCGGGAGTTGTCCCATTGGAGTTCGTCGGGCCCGTACCAGGAGAGGTCGGCGTGGCTGCAGGCGGATCCCCGGGCGGGCCGCGCCGTTCATCCCCCCCGCGTCGGCCATTGCGGAGCGATTCCAGCCCTGCCGCCGGTGGGCCTTGCAGAGCCGTCCAGTTTTGCCGTTGTTCCTCGCTCAGTACCGCCAGCAGGGAGTCTTCGGTTTGCTGACGGCGTTTTTCCCGTTCATCCTCGGGAAGGCGGAACAACTCCATGCGATTCTGATCGGCTTGGGCAAGAATCTCTTGAATTTTGGTCTGTTGTTCCTGGGAAATCTTCAAGGCTTCGATTTGTTCCGCGTCGCTCAAGCTACGGGCACCAGCCTGCTGGCGGGAAATCTGCTTGAGTCGGTTGTATTGATCCTTGGTCAGCGTCGTCTGCAAACTCTCTTCGACCTGCTTCAGCCGGGTTTGCGCCTGCTTCTGAATTTCCTCGCGGATGGCATCGATCGACCCGCCACTCTCGCGGAACTGGGCCATCATGTTCATCATGGTTTCGCGGTCGGGGGTCGCCGCCTGGATGATTTTCTGAACTTCCGCCTGCTGCTCCTCGGAAAGTTGCAATTCCGCTCCCAGTCCGTCCCAACCCAGCACGCGAATCAGCCCCGATTGTGTGCCGGGGATCATGCCCGCCATCCCAAAATCGAACCCGCCTCGCCCCCCCCGGTCCCGTCCACCAAATTGGGCAGACGCACTGGAAACCGGCAGCGACAGGCACAACAGCACTATCCAGGTCGCCCATTTCGAGGAAATTTCACAATACTTCATGATCCAGACCTGACAGTGATCGAAGGTTTCTCCGCGGATGACATCGACGTCGCGTGCTGATTGTTCTTCGGCGATTTTGCCATGGGGCTTCGCGACAAGCCAGCAGCATTCCCACCGCCCCCGGCTTTTAGGCAAGATTAATCGATTCTATCGATTGTACCACGTAATCATTTGGATCGGTGCATCCATTGTGCCGTATCCCGACCGAAGTTTCGAACGCGTTTTCGCGGCGCATACCTGCCCCTCTGGGATTCAACCCTTCACGCAAAAAAAAGTTCCGCGAGAATCTCGTATTCCGAATTTCTCGCACCGATGTCCGGGCGTGAACACGAGCCCAGAAGCCGTCGCAACGCAAGCAAGCTTTACGATTCGCCTCGAACCGATACAATACGGGGAAGCCGGTCATTCCCCCCCTGCCCTGAAGCCCACCGAAGTCGTGCGGGGCTTCTTTCGTTTGACCTTATAGTAGTTCCATGACCGAGGCGCTCCGCCAGACCAAGACGCATCTGCAGCAACTCCTGACACAATACGGGATTCATCCGCGCGCGGACCTGGGTCAAAACTACCTGATCGACCTGAATATCATCGAATTCATCGTCTCCCAGGCACGCTTGTCGGAACGGGACGTGGTTCTGGAAGTGGGGACCGGCACGGGGGGCATGACCGCCTTCCTGGTCCAGCAGGCCGGGCATGTGATATCGGTGGAACTCGATCCGAACATGCACCAGATGGCCCGGGATCAACTCGGGCACCATCGGAACCTCACCCTGCTGCACCGCGATGCTCTGCGCAACAAGAATAATTTCGCTCCCGAAGTGCTCCAGGCCATCCAGGATGAACTCTCCCGGGGGACGGATCGTCAGCTCAAACTCGTCGCCAATCTCCCCTACAACATTGCCACGCCCGTGGTCTCGAATCTGGTCGCCACGGAACTCCCCTGGCAGCGCATGGTGATTACGATTCAACTCGAGCTGGGGCTGCGGATGCAGGCGGGCCCGGGACAGGGAACCTACGGAGCACTTTCGGCCTGGCTGCAGTCCCAGGCGGAGGTAAAACTCCTGAAGCGTCTCCCTCCTTCCGTCTTCTGGCCTCGCCCAAAAGTCGATTCGGCCGTGATGCTGCTGACACCCGATCTCGCTGCCCGCCAGTTAATCGAGGATCGCCCCTTTTTTCACGATTTCGTGCGGCGTGTCTTCCTGCAGCGGCGCAAACTGTTGCGGAGCGTGCTGGTGGGGATGTACCGCAAGGAACTCGACAAGACGCGGATCGATGAAATCCTGGCAGGGAGAGGTTTGGGAGAAACAGCTCGGGCCGAGGAACTGACGCCGACGCAACTGGTCGAACTGTCAAATTGTCTGCGGGGAGCCATGCCTCCCCCTGCCAGCGAGTCCCCGTGATCTCTGGATTTCTGGACAAGGCCATCCACCACGAAAGATACATAAAACCTACCCACACCCCGGGGACAAGGGTCCCTCCAGTTCAAGGAAAGAAATTCCCATGCAGGATCGAGTGATTGGCGAGGGATTAACATTTGATGACGTGCTGCTGGTGCCGGCCCATAGCGATATCATGCCGGGCGACGCAGACATCAGCACCCGCCTGACACGGAACATCCGCCTGAATGTGCCGATTATCTCCAGTCCGATGGATACCGTGACCGAAAGCGACATGGCCATCGCCATGGCCCAGGAAGGGGGCATGGGGATTATTCACAAGAATATGTCGATCGAGCAGCAGGCGTTGCAGGTCAATCGCGTTAAACGCAGCGAACACGGCGTGATTGTCGATCCCGTCACCATGCCTCCGGGGGCCACGGTCGCCGAAGCCCGCAAACTGATGGACGAACGGAACGTGGGTGGCATCCCCATTACGGAAAATGGGCAACTTAAGGGGATTCTGACACGCCGAGACCTGCGATTTTTAGACTCGGACGCCACCCAGATTGCGGAGGTGATGACCCGTGAAGGGCTGGTTACAGCCCCTGAAACCACGGATTTGAAGGAAGCTGAACGGATTTTGCGGGAAAATAAAGTTGAGAAACTTTTACTCGTGAATGACCGATATGAACTGAAGGGTCTGATCACGATCAAGGATATTGACAAAAACCTGCAATTTCCCCGAGCGTGCAAAGACTCACGCGGTCGCTTGCGCGTGGGGGCAGCCGTTGGCGTGTTCGATCTCGAACGCGTGGCGGCCCTGCTGGAGAAAGGAGTTGATGTCCTCGTGGTCGACAGCGCGCACGGGCATTCCGGGAACGTCCTGGAGACCGTGCGGGAAATCAAGCGAAACTGGGATATCGATGTGATTGCCGGGAATGTCGCCACCACCTCGGGGGCTCGGGCACTGATGGATGCCGGAGTGGATGCCGTCAAGGTGGGGATCGGACCGGGTAGTATTTGTACGACACGGATTATTTCCGGAGTGGGTGTCCCCCAACTGACGGCTATCAGTGATGCCGCCCGGGGGGTGGAATCGAGTGATGTCCCGATCATCGGGGATGGTGGAATTCGTTACAGCGGCGATATCGTGAAGGCACTGGCGGCCGGAGCGAATTGTGTCATGCTGGGAGGATTGCTGGCGGGCTTGGACGAGAGCCCGGGCGAAATGATTTTGTATCAGGGCCGTTCGTTCAAGCAATATCGCGGCATGGGCTCGATGGGAGCCATGGTCAAGGGAAGCAGCGAACGTTATCGACAGTCTCTGGATGACGAAGGCGGGCAGCGGAAACCGGTTCAGAAACTTGTTCCCGAGGGGGTCGAGGGAAGGGTCGCCTACAAGGGTCACCTGCACAGTTTTCTGTACCAACTGGTCGGCGGATTGCGTGCGGGGATGGGTTACCTCGGGGTCCGCAACATCGACCAACTGCACACGGAAGCGAAATTTATCAAGATTACGGCGGCCTCGGTGAGGGAGAACCATCCGCATGACATTGCCATCACTCAGGAAGCGCCGAATTATTCGGCGGAGCACTCACGAGGTGACCACACGTAATGCACGGGTGGTCTCGGGGCTGGTATTGCTGTTGGCTCTGCTGACGGGGCTCGTGACACATCATCTCACCGCCGAGGAACATCCGCTCGATCAACTGCGCGACCGCTCCGCGGAAAAACGCTGGCGGAGCCTCCGCGAACGGTTCGCCGATCGACGCGAGGAACGCAAGGATCGCCGACGTCAGGATACACCTGAATCGTCGGAAAGCGAAACCCGCACCGGGGGTGACGCGATTCCCGTCGCCCCTCCACAGGATGCCCTCGGCTCGAATCCGCTGGAGTTGATCCCACCGCCGGTCAGGGATACCAGGCCCGCGGCGATTTTGCCTCCTCCTTTACCAGGCATCCCGGCCCCCTCGGCCCAGCGAATCGACCACGCACCCGAAGCGGCACCTGTTGCCGATTCGGAAATGCCAACCGTTCCTGCTGTCTCGACCGGCCCAGCCGTGACAACCGTTCCCGAGGTTCCTGCCGCTCCAAGGACACTTGCGACGCTGGAAACCTTGTATCAGGAATTGTTTCAGGTTGAAACCACCGCGGCCGCCTCTCAGGAAACCACGGACGCCCCATCAGGCAAGGCGACCATTACAGCCGATCCCCATCCGGGATTGCTGCCGAAAACCCAAAAACAGGTCTCGACGTCTGGCCAGGTACCTGGCAGCCATACGTCCGGAACGCCAGCGATCCTGCAGGGACCGGGGTTCATCCCCCGTCTGCCTCTCCCCACCGATCCCGCGGACGTCCCCCGACTGGCACAGCGGGAGGGCAGCGGCACATCACTTGTCGACCCATTGTCCCCGTTGCCCGAAGTGGACCCCTTTTCCCGGCAACCGATCAGCGAATACCAGTTCAGTTCCTTGGAAGTCAAGGAGATGTCCGAAATCGCCCCGTTTCCCGACTACGAGCCGAACAAGGAAGTGCGCGAATCCGACCCCTACCGCAATTTATGCCCGCCGCCCGCAGGCATCGTGCAGGATGAATTCCATTGTCCGGAAATTGCTCCCCTGCCGAACGAAGATGTCTACCGCCGTCGCGAATTCGCGCATCTCGATTACGCCTGGGTCGCTTCGAATGTCTGCTATTATCCACTCTACTTCGAGGACGTGAATCTCGAACGATACGGTCACATGCACCGGCCACTGGTCCAGCCCGTGGTTTCCGTGGGGCGTTTCAGTGCCCAGTTCCTGGCGCTACCCTACCAGATGACCATGCATCAGGTGGCTCAACCGACCTACCCGCTGGGCCACCTGGCCCCGGGAGACCTGGCGGCCCCCAAGGTATATCACCGCGTGCCCCTGAATCTGCAGGCGGCCGCGGTTACGGTCGGGATTTATACCGGATGGTTCTACCTGATCCCCTGAGGCCCGATTCCGTCCCGCGAAGACGACTCGGCTTCCAGTGGGGCACTTACGCGGCCAGGCACCGCGGTCAACGGAACATGACCTTGCGAGTCTCGGGTAAATATGTTCTGTTATAGGGACGTGCTCGACCATGCATCGCCATGGCTTCTCCCTGTTTGAATCAAGGTGCCCGTTCCATGCGTTCCCTTACGGCGATACTGTTGCTGCTGACCTGTTTCCTGATGAGTTGCTCCGAGTCACCCGCACCCCCCGCGCAAACCGATGCCACCACGCAGCCACCACAGCCCGCCGCCGTTCCGGTGGAAACCGCCCCATCGGCCTCATCCGCTTCCTCCGAGGTCCCCTTGCCGGAATTACCCGTCATTACCTTCGGCGGTGGCGATGCGGCGATGACTTCGAAGGCAAGCACGAAAAACGGTGGCGCGGCAGCGGCCATAGCCAGCGGCCCCGAGACGATTATCGCCCGCTTGAAGGAGTTGCAGGTGCTGCTGGGGACCTGGCGGGGGATCACGCAAAAGGAATATGGCGGTTCCAAGAATGTGGACGAAACCGAATGGGTCTGGGATTTTCAGACCGATCCCCAGCAGCCCGCGCTGGTCATGGAATCGGAAAAAAGCCCGTTCTATCGCCAGGCCCACCTGACGTACCTCCCCGCGAACGAGAATTATCGGCTGACACTGCAAGGCGTGAACGGGGAAAAACTGGTTTGCGAGGGGCGGTTCCTCTCCGAAATCTCCGATGTCCAGGGAGACGATGGCAAACCCCAGAGAACCTACAAGCTGGAATTGACCGAAGTCGGCACGAATCCCGAGGGGCTGTTGCGTCTGGTTTTTAATCAGCAAAACAATAATCGTTACCTGCTGGAAGTGTATCGCCAGCGAGGAGCCGACGACCGGTTTTTCCGGATCGATACCGTCTCGACCCAGCGGGAAGGAACTTCCCTCGCCTTGATCGACGAAGGCTATGGCGAAAAGACCTGCATCATCTCGGGAGGGCTGGGAACCATGACTGTCAGCCACAAGGGGCAAACCTATTACGTTTGCTGCACCGGGTGCAAAGCCGCGTTTGAAGACGATCCCGAACGCTGGATCGCGCGGGCCGAGGAGCAAAAAAAGAATTGACCTCCGCGGCGGAATCGCGGCGAGTCGAAATGCTCGGGCTGGCCCGGGGGAATTATTCCTGCCCTGCCGAATAAAGGGGTCTGCGCCCCGCGGGTCGCGGTACAGGCCCTGATCCAGCCGGGCGGTAAGTTGCGTGTCTGGCAGGCGTGAGTTACTGTGAGGCGAAACCAGACAGAACTACAAAAGGAAAGCAGCGTGTCACAGAAAGCCTGGGGAGGCCGGTTCTCCGAAGCGACGGATGCCCGCGTGGAGCGGTTCACGGAATCGATCAGCTTTGATGCCCGCCTGGCCCCCTATGATATACGCGGCTCGCAGGCGCACGCGACGATGCTGGCGGAGGTGGGCCTGCTCGCCCCCCAGGAACGGGACGAAATCTGCCGGACCCTGGATGAAATCGGCCAGGAAATCGCCCGGGGAGAGTTTGTCTTTCGGATCGAACTGGAAGATATCCACATGCACATCGAACGGGCGCTGATCGAGCGGACCGGCGATGTGGGCCGGAAACTGCACACGGGCCGGAGCCGCAACGATCAGGTCGCGACGGATGTGAAGTTGTTTTTGCGAGACGCGCACGACCACGTCTGCGAATTGCTGGAAAATCTGCAACGGGCCTTCGTGGAACGTGCCCCGCGCGATCTGGATGTGGTGCTGCCCGCCTACACGCATCTGCAGCGTGCTCAACCGGTGATGGCCGTGCATTACTGGTTGGCCTGGTGTGAAAAATTCGAGCGGGATCGGTCGCGGTTGATGGACGGTCGGCGGCGGGCAAATGTTTCACCGTTGGGTTGCGCGGCCCTGGCGGGATCGAGTTTGCCGTTGAATCGCCAGCGGACAGCCGAACTGCTGGGATTCGAGGGAGTGGCCCGCAACAGTCTGGATGTTTCCAGCGACCGCGACTTTCTCATCGAGTTTGTGGGAAATCTGGCACAAATCGCGGTGCACCTCAGCAGTTGGGCCGAGGAATGGATCCTGTGGTGCACGACGGAATTCAATCTGCTGCAACTGCGCGATGCCTATACGACAGGGTCGTCGATCATGCCTCAAAAACGGAATCCCGACGTGCTGGAGTTGATCCGAGGCAAATCGGCTCGCGTGATCGCGGATTGCCAGCAACTGTTCGTGCTGGCCAAGGGTTTGCCGCTGGCCTACAACCGGGATCTGCAGGAAGACAAACTCCCCGTGTTCGATGCCTACGATACCGTGGTGGCCTGTCTCGAATTGTGCGCGGCAATCGTGGAAACCGCGGAACTGAAGCGGGAATCGATCTCGGCTCGCCTGGAAGAGGGCTTCCTGGATGCAACCTCCCTGATGGAATACCTGATTCGTCGGGGCGTGCC
Organism: Planctomycetota bacterium; assembly: GCA_014584345.1. Classification (GTDB taxonomy): domain Bacteria; phylum Planctomycetota; class Planctomycetia; order Planctomycetales; family Planctomycetaceae; genus Rubinisphaera. Next base: position 55,772 of record JACTNB010000013.1, on the reverse strand, counting down.
GATGCGATCCGGGCATGAAACCGTGGGCAGCCTGGTTGCCCTGTGCGAACAACAGGGCTGCCGTCTGGCCGATCTCTCCCTGTCGCAATTGCAACAGGCCTGCGATTGCATCGAGGACGATGTGTATCAGATTCTCGGTTCGCAAAATGCGGTACGGGCGTTCGTTACGGAAGGTTCCGCGGGCCCCGCCCAAGTGGAACAGCAACTCGCATTCTGGACCAGGAAGTTGAAAAACGAAGACCTCTGAGGGCTGCAGCGGCCTGGGGAACATGCAGCAGGTAACCTCCGCCGGATTTCGTGGAAATCTCCACCGCACGCCCTTATTGCCCAACACCGGCGAATCGATTACCGTAACAGCAACAGGGGTAATTTCGCGTGAAGTTGCCGAAGACCAGGGATTCAGGATTCGAGATCAGATAGCGACGTGAATGGCCAGTCAGCCCCCCTCCATGAAACCGGGACCATCACAACAGGCTGGAGTGGCGGCCGAAACTCCGCCCCCGGCCACAACCGAAGCGAAAAAGCCGGTACGGGAAAAGGAGACTGCTCGCGAAACCGTCGAGTCGGTGGTGTTTGCGTTCGTGCTGGCGTTTCTGTTCCGCACGTACGTGGCCGAAGCCTTCGTGATTCCGACGGGATCGATGGCCCCCACGCTCTTCGGACGCCACAAGGAGGTCACCAGTTCCGAGACCGGTTACCGCTTCGAGGTTGGAGCCAGCACGGAGATTCTGCGTGACGGCAACATCGTGGTCAGCCGGATTCAACGGGCCTTGTGCCCCTACAGCCGGTTCAGCGAACCCCAGGCCTATCAGGCGCCGGCATTCAAGGGGGATCGCATTCTCGTCAACAAGTTCATCTACGAATTGCAGGATCCCCAGCGTTTCGACGTGGTCGTGTTCAAATACCCGGAAGATTCGAAGACGAACTACATCAAGCGGTTGATCGGACTGCCCGGCGAAACCATTCGGATCCAGGGGGGGAACGTCTATCGAATCGGGGGAAACCAGCACGCGGAAATTCTGCGCAAGGACGATCCGAATAAACAACAGGCCATTCAAATTCCCGTCTACAACGATGCCTATCCCGCGCGGAATCTCCGGGCAGCGGGCTGGCCGGAACGCTGGGCGGGAGTGCAACTCGACAACCGCGACACGCCATTGACCGTGGCAGGTTGGTCCGAAAGCGAAAATGCCTGGACCCTGGACGACCACGCGCGGAGTTACACGTTGTCGTCCGAGGCGGCGGCCCAGGGGGAGCGTCACTGGTTGCGCTATCGAAATTTCGTCCCCGTGCGACAAACCTGGGAACGGTTCCGAACCAAGCGCGACCTTGAGCCGGCACCGCGCCTGATTGGTGATTTCTGCAGTTACAACGCAACCTCGGAAAGCCTGGCCACCCCCGACACCGACGAAGTCTTCTGGGTGGGTGATTTAACGGTCAGCGGCACGATGCAACTCGGAAAACCCGCACCCGACGCGGAGGTGACCCTCGAACTGACGGAAGGACTGCACTGGTATCGCTGCCATCTGAATCCGACAACCGGCCAGGCCCGCCTGACGCGGACCGACACGAGTCTCGACCCCGAGGAAGAAATCGAGATGGCAACCGCCACCACCCGTTTCCGCGGCGCGGGCAAATACACCTTTCGGTTCGCGAATGTCGATGATCGACTCTGCCTGTGGATCAATCAGACACTGATCGATTTCGGTTCCGCCGCCGAATACGAAAGCAGTTCGGTGCATGGCATGCTGCCCCAGGAATCCGACTACACTCCCGTGGGGATCGCGGCCCGGGGAGTTGAAATGACCGTTTCCAACTTACTGCTGGAGCGAGATATCTACTACCGCGGGCGTTACATGCCCAACGAAAACGACAGTCTGCTGCTGGGGAACGTGGAAGAGTGGCGCAAGTCCTACCTGAATCATCGCCAGGAATGGGATATCCTGGAATACAAAATTCCCCTGGGCGAGTATTTTGTTCTGGGAGATAACAGCCCCCGCAGTTCGGATAGCCGCTTCTGGGAAAGCACACACACCGTTCCCCGCGATGCGTTCGTGGGCAAGGCGTTTTTCATCTACTGGCCGCATGGCATCCCGATCGGTGTCGAGCAGGGACTCGCCTTTCGCTTGAGCTATCACAAGAAGTTTGCGGGGGGCGAACTGGTTACCGACAAGGAATACCCCCTGCACTACTTTCCGTTCTACCCCAACTTCTGGCGGATGCAACGCATCCGGTAAGTCTGGCCCGTCATACGGTTTTTCCCAAGGCCCCGGAATATTACTCTTCCAGGGTAATTGCGAGATTCTTCTCGCCTTGTTCGCCGACGGTGATGGTCAACGGAGTTTCCGCGGGGGTGGCGTACTTCTTGGGTGTATGCCAGATCTCTTCGGAGGAGATGGGGCCCAGGTTGACGTCATCGGGATGCGGAACCGTTTTGACCTCGACCTTTTTGACCGTGACTTTATGCGATCCCGGAACAGCGCCGTCGGTCTTGTCGTAAGTACGAAGTTGGAAGACCCCCTGCTCGTTGGTCAAGCCGCTGGCCGTCAGTTCTGCCGATTCGGCATGGAACATCACCACGGCACCGGCCAGCGGGGCGCCCTGATACATGACGGTTCCCTGCACGGGAACGACTTTACTGCGTCCCTTGATCTCGGCGTGATTTCCGCCACAGCCGAGTAAAACGCAGGCCAGGAGGATCGGCGTCCCCTTTCCTCTCCATTGAATTCTTGGCAGCATGCAGGCCCTCCCAGAAGTGAATTGCCAATCTTGAAGAAAGACGGAGCGAGTTGTCGGACTGGCTCCGTCCCGGTTGTTTTTAACTGTCTCGGCAGAGTTCGCTCCGCGTCCCAGGAACGCCGATCAGAACTCGCCGATCACTTCGCCACCATCCTTGCTGCCGAGCGCGCCCCACACGCCATACGCACTGACGCCACTCGCCACGGCCGTGGCTCCCTGATTGCCGGTATTGATGTTTTCACTGACAAACCGGACCGCGCCATCGGCCATCAGTACCTGCACGCCCCCCTTGTGGTAGCTGGAGGCGGAGTAATATCCGTTCTGGGCGTCGTGCGAGTTATGGGCGCACTGCGGCGAATTCGGAGGAAGGCACATATTCACGGCACTGAAGGCGGCACCGCCATCCTGCCAGCGTCGGCCAGTCCAGTCGTTGCTGGTGCCAATGTACTGGTTGGTGGTAAAGTTGAAATTGGCGGCGCATTCAGCCGGCGTCGTGTTGTTGGCCCCCGTCCAGATGCGGGCAATGTCGAGACCACTGTAGGGTAACTTGCGTTCGGCCATCATGATGGTATTGCTGGTTCCATCGAGGATATCCCGCATGTTGGTGCGTGTCCGTTGACCGAAAATCCCTCGGGGGTTCGTGCTGTTCACCGTGACGGAATCCCCCGCGCTGAAGTGGTAACAGTGCTTGCCAATGATATCGCCGGAATTGACATGCGGCGGGCTGGAGGGGCAGTTAAAGACCGACAGTTCCGCCCGTCGCGCCTGATCCAGTTGCGTGGGGGTTCCCCAGTCCCAAGGCTGCGCGGTTCTCACCGCCAGACCTGCTTGAATCTGATCGAACAGGGCCGGTTGTTCCAGGAAGGGAAGCAATCCCACCTTCCCGCTGAGGCGGGAAGCGATGCCGGCATTCATTTCCCGGTAGGGGAAAACACTGTGGGTATCGTGGTAGTTGTGCAGAGCCAGTCCGAGTTGTTTCAGGTTGTTCTTGCAACTGCTGCGGCGAGCCGCCTCGCGAGCCTGTTGCACGGCGGGCAGCAGCAATGCCACCAGGATGGCAATGATCGCGATCACGACGAGCAGCTCGATCAAGGTGAATCCCATACGGAGGTTATGACGCGATCTCATTACGGTCTCCTTGTGAAAGACAAGAAATTTAATGTGCACTAATATTCACATAAGGGTATTTAGCAATACTACGATCTTTAATCTAAGCCAACCAGAAGGATAAATCAACACATGCTTATCAGCCAAGGGTAGGAATAACAAAATCAGAAACGTATCGAATCCGCACATTCCCGGAACAGAAAAAAGCAAAATCTCGACAAAATTATCCAACGGCGACGGCTTCCACGCGTATCCTCTTGTGAGTGTGTTGCATTCATTGTGCAATTGCATTATTCGTACTCTTGCATTTTGTGTTTGTTTTTCTGAATGCCGAACCATCCCGCGAAGCCTCGTGAGCCTGGGCATGGGAGATCACTCGTGATGACAAAAGCCACAGCAGACCAGGGGCTGCTCTCCCGATTCCATCGCGTCTTGAATTATGATTTTTGTCCTTGGGCCAATCGCTGGGTTTATTGGATGAAGCAGCCTCTGGTCGGCATGGCGACGGTTGCGTTGACGGCTGCCATTTGCGGGATGTTCGTGGCTCCACAGGCCTGGCTGCTGTTTGCGGGGCTGCTGCTGGTGGCCGTTGCTGGTCTGGCCTGGCCAGCGGCGACCATTCGGGGCATCAACGCTCGGGTGCATTTTGATCAGGCCTGGTGTGAAGAGGGCCAGACGACACAGATACGGGTCACGATCCGCAATCGCTTACCCTTGCCTGCCTGGGGGATATCCTTAAGTGGCGGAGTGCCAGGCCAGGAAGTTCTGGTATCGTTCTCGCGGGTGAACGGCTTGAGCACGAGTCAATATGTCTGGTCGTTTACCCCGACTCAACGCGGCGTCTATCCCGAAAAGTCGATTTGCGTGCAGTCGGGGTTTCCGTTTGGAGTCTGGACTGCCCGGCGCGATGTACAAGTCGATGGGCAGTTGATCGTGTTCCCCAAGCCGGTGGAACTGGACGCAGTACCCGATATCGGCCTGACGGGATGGGGAGATGATATTTATTCGGATCGCAGGACGGGCGACTCCGGTGACGTGGCGGGGACACGGGCATTCCGCCAGGGGGATTCACTGCGCAGTGTTCACTGGGCCCTGTCGGCGCGCATGTCGCGTCTGATCTGCCTCGAACGGCAAGCCGTGCTGCACACTTCGGCCGTTGTCTCCCTTGATACGGCCGGGGCAAACCACGGTCCCCCCGGTCCCGATTCGTCGCTGGAATGGTCGATTCGTATCTTCGCGGGCATCTGCCGGGAGTTGAGCACTCAAGGGATTGCCGTGCGAGCCGACCTGGCTGGTGAATCCATTTTGCTTCAGCCTGGCCAGCACGGGATGCGCCGTTTACTACACCGCTTGGCTCACGTGCCCAGGAATGGGACGGCGGAGGTTGCCAGTCCCTCTGCACGAACCAGTGACGGAAATCTACGGATTGCCGTTTTGACGGAACGCTCGGTTGATTTCACACGTGGCCCGCGGATCGTACTGCTGACGGACGGGTTTGGCGCGGAACGGGCTCCTGCTAGCCGCTTTCCAATGGAATCCAATTGGCGCGAGGGAATGTCTCAGCGGATTGTACTTCACGGGCCAACGGAATTGACAAGTTCGCTAAAACGGGAATGGCGGAGGTTGTGCCATGCGATTTCGTGAAATGGTGCAACGCCATCCCACGCTCTGGCTGACTTGGAGCCTGGTACTGTTGGCCCACTTGGCCACGGAAATCGTCGTGGGGGCGGAGAGCCGCGACGTGTGGGGAATTTCCTTGAAGGGAATTCTGCTGGCAATCACTTCGGGCGGTGCGCTGGCCTGGACGAGGGGACGCCATGTGGCGATTACGGGGCTGACGATGATGCTCTCTCTGCTGGCAATGGCCGCACCGTTATTGATCGAACCCTTCTGGCGCTGGGGGACGGGAACGGGGCATCCCCTGGAAGTTCAGTTGCTTATTGGCTTCCGGAATCTGGCCGTGGTCTTGCTGTTCTGGGCGTGTCATCCGCGCGTGGAACGACTCGCCGTCTTGAGCAGTCTGTTCGCGCTGCTGTTTTGTGTTTCGACCACACCGGATCTCAGTCTGGTGGCTGTCAGTGGAGTGTACCTGCTGATTGGTGTCTGCTGGTTGAGCACGGTTTATTGGTCCGCGTTGAAAACGGAATACGTGGTTGGCCAGCAGGCACGGGCCCCCTGGCTGCTTTTGTCGTGCCTGTCGATAGTGCTGCTGTTGTCCGTCAGCCTGTTGGCCTTGCCCACGGAATCGCGTACACGGATGCTGCAAGGCTTCCTGCCCAGTTCTGGCGGAACGGGACGAGCCGATGATTTCGCCCGTGCCGGCGTGGGAGACGGCAACGCGTTGGTGCCCGGTACGGAACGGGCAATGAGTTTCGCCCCCATCGAAGAGGCTCCCTTCATCGAAGGCCAGGAACCTAGCTTGTACGACGTTTTCCAGGACACGTACGGCGAACCCAAGCCCCCCAAGAAATCGGATCGGGCCATTGCCTTGCCCCCGGAATTGTTCACCCCCAACCATCATCGCATGGCAGAGGCGAAAAAGTCGGGGAAGACATTTACGCTCGAGCGTCGGCGACGCGAAAACCCAGGTCATCGTCACCTCCAGGACACCCCGTCCCGCGCGGTGTTGCACCTGGTGGGTCGCGTGCCAGTCCATCTCAGGCATACCACCTACGACCTATTCGATGGTTACGAGTGGTATCCGGAAGCGCTGTCCCCAGACCGCGCCCGACAACTGTCCGTGGTGGACTTGAAGGGAACTCCCTGGATTCGCTGGCCAATGCGCAGCCTGGAGCACGACATTTTCCATACGGAGCCCCATGCCCTGCGCGTGCTGAATATCAAGACGAACCGGGTGCTGTCGCCAGTCAATCTGCTGGGAGTACATATCGACCTATGTGATCGGGCGGATCTGTTTCGCTGGGAACAACAGGATATTCTGGCAATGGACCGGAAAACACTTCCGGGCATGACCGTAATCCACCTGCAGTCACATTTGCTGGATGAACATCGCCTGTCACACGAGACGCACACCTTTTTCAGCGGCGCGCCCGAACTGCTGGCCCTCCCGCGGGGAAGCGAAATGGAAAGCCTCCGCGAGATTGCCGACGAATGGACCGCGGACTGCCGGACTAAATGGGAAAAGGTGGTTGCGATCCGCGAGCGATTGCGCGCGGAATACATCCACGACCCGGACGTGATCGTGCCGGACGACTGCGAAAACCCGGTCGCCTGGTTTCTGCGAGATGGAAAACGAAGGACCGACTACCTGTTTGCCAGTGCCGCCGTGCTGTTGTGCCGCTCACAGGGGATTGCCTGCCGCGCCGTCAGCGGTTTTTACGCCTCTCCGGAAAACTACGACCCGCTGGCGCGGCAGACGGCGGTCGAACCCGAGGATATCCATTGGTGGGCCGAAGTCAGCCTGGGAGGTTCCAACTGGGCCACGCTGGAGACCACTCCGGGCTACGAAACGTTGCAGCCGAGGCGTTCACTGCTGGCCTCGGCCTGGATATACATCAAGCGGGGAGGCTGGCTCCTGCTGGTTTACTGGCCGATCAGCCTGGCAGTCGGCCTGCTCGGCCTGATCACGGTGCAGCAGCGAGACCGAATTGAATCGCAGCTGTTGACCTGGCGCTGGCGGCTACTTCACGACCGGCCAGGAGTTCGCGAACACGTGGGACCGTTGGTGCTGAATTCACTGAAGGTGCTGGAACGGAAACTGCAACTGGCCGGCACGCCCCGCCCCGCATGCATGTCATTCGGGCGTTATCTGCGTTCGGGGCTGCTGGAACCCGAGCGCGTCGGTGTGACTCCAACCGATTTGCACACCCTTTCCCGCTTGTCCGACTGGGCAACCTATTCGTGCTCGTCCCGGCCTGTTGTCGACGTGGAAGTCGGAGAAGTCCGGCGAGTGTGCCGGAAACTGATATTGTCTACTCGGGTGAATCGTTCTGTCCCGCGTCAAACCGCCGTCTCTCTCAATTCGATCAATGAAACACGCTCATGAATGGCACCGGCGAAACTCTGGTCAGCCGCAATAACGGTTCGCCCCCTTGCGAGAAACTGTACCAGTTGCGTCAGCAACTCAACGGAGTGCTGCAAGGGAAGGCCCAGGTGGTGGAGCAGGTCCTCGTCTGCCTGCTGGCCCAGGGCCATCTGCTGCTCGAGGATCAGCCGGGACTGGGTAAAACGACGCTCGCCAAGGCGCTAGCGGGGGGCCTGGGAGAGCGCTTTGCCCGAGTGCAATGCACTCCCGACCTGCTCCCCAGCGACATCACGGGGTTCAACCTGTTCAACCAGAAGCAGCAGGAATTCGAGTTTCGCCCCGGTCCTGTTTTCGCGGACGTCCTGCTGGCCGATGAAATCAACCGGGCCACGCCGCGCACGCAATCGGCTCTGCTGGAGGCGATGGCGGAACGCCAAGTCTCGATCGACGGTCAGCGATTTCCGCTGTCGCAAACCTTCTTTGTCATCGCGACGCAGAACCCGATCGAACAGCATGGAACCTATCCGTTGCCCGAGGCCCAATTAGACCGCTTCGCGATGAAGCTGAGCATTGGGTATCCCGCGGCGACCGAAGAAATGCGCATGTTATCCCAGGCGAGGCGTGCGGACGCGGACACGCGGGCGGCGGAGTCGCGCGTGGTCTTCGCGGAAGGAGATCTGCTTCATTTGCAGCAATGTGTCGCGGGAGTGGACGTGGCATGCAACGTGGAGGAATACCTGGTGGCGCTGGCGCACCGTACACGGACTCATTCGCGGGTACACCTGGGGCTGAGTCCGCGTGGCCTGCTGACCTGGCAACGCTGCGCGCAAAGCCTGGCCTTTCTGGCAGGCCGCGACTTTGTCACCCCGGACGACGTGCAGGAAATTGCCTTGCCGGTACTGGAAGTACGGCTGGGGATCGACGATCCCCAGCCCCGGCACGTGATCCGGGAGATCCTGGAAGAAATTCCCGTCCCTTGCCTCCCCTCTTCGTCGCGAGTGACCACATGAAATTATCAGGATGCATCAACGTAGTTTTCAGTCTGTGCGGCTGCTGGCTGCTGATGGGCTGCCAGACGGATTCCGAGGAACACGGGCACGAGATCCCGGCGCATAAACCGGCCAGTTTTTATCGAGCCGCCGACTCCCTGAACAAACGCTGGAGCGTGTGCGATAACTGGTCGGCCGAGGACCGGCAACAATTCGTGGACATCGCGGGCTGGCTGCCTGAACTGGCTGCCCAGACAGAGCTGTCCCGCCTGGAATGGGAACGCGTCCAGGAATTGTCGCAAACTTTGCTGGCCGAGGTGCAGAACCGGCAAGACAAGAATGTCGCCGCAACTCTTACGCGCCTGCTGACGGAACTGGCGGATCTGGCGGAAACGGCTGCCCGCGTGGATCAATTTCATTCTCAACTTCCGGAGAAACCAAGCGATGATTGAGCATCAGTTCTGGGGTGCCGTCTTGCGCGTGATGCAGGCCGTGGCGCAAGCCTCCCCGTTCATTCTGACGGGGCTCATCATCACAGCCGTCTTTCGCCGGCTGCTGGGCCAGGCAAATGTCCGCTACCTGTTTGGCGAGGGAACGAGGCGTTCGCTGCCTCAGGCATGGGCCATGGGCATGCTGCTGCCCGTCTGTTCGCTGGGGGTCATTCCGATCGTGCGAGAAATGAAACGGGCGGGGCTGTCCGGAGGCACGATTCTGGCGTTCGGCCTGACCGCGCCGCTGTTCAATCCCCTCTCGGTATTGTACGGACTGACGCTTTCGGAACCGTTCACGATTTTCGCCTTCATGCTGGCCTCGCTGGTCGTGGTCACCTGCATCGGACTACTGTTCGACTACTGTTTTCCGAACAGCACGCACGCGGAGGCCGAACCTGCTCCGGTGCAGTGGGGCATCAAACGTGTCCTGGCGGTCCTGGGGACCATGGGGCGCGAATGCTGGAGTCGCTCGACATTGTACATGCTGGTGGGACTGAGCGGCCTGATCGTGCTGAGCGTCGTCTTGCCGAAGGCTTCCTTTCAGTCCTCGGTCAATGCGGACAATCCCTGGGCGCCCCTGTTGATGACTTTCGTGGCGGTACCGGCCTACGCGACACCCATGCTGGCGATGTCCCAACTGGGCTCCATGTTTCAGCACGGCAATTCCGTGGGGGCGGCCTTTGCCCTGCTGATCCTGGGGGCGGGCTTGAATTTCGGCATAATCCTGTGGATGTTTCAAGCGTATGGCGGGAAACGGGCCCTGGCCTGGATGGGAATTCTGCTGGGCGTGGTGCTGGGCTTAGGCTACACGCTGGAAAAGCCGTTGACTCCGACGGATATCGAAGTGGCCAATCACACGCACGCCTTCGATGTTTACTGCTGCCCCTACGCGGGAAATGAGTCGAGGCTCGGCGAGGAAACCTGGCGCGCGTTCCGCAACGATCTGCGCCCCGAGGAATCGATTTCCCTGTATGCCTTGCTGGCCGCTTTCCTGCTGGGTCTGGGATGGCTGCTGCTCGAAAGGCGCTACGACCTGGAGCGCTGGCTGTCGTCCATTCCCGAGGAGCACGCCAGGGGAGTGAAACTGGATTTCGTACTGCCTAACTGGATCCTGGGAGCCACCGCGATTGTCGCCTTGTTCATCATGAGCATCGCCATGTGTTTTGCCTACTATCCCCCACCGGGGGAATGCCTGGACGAGATGTATATTGTCAAGGGTGAAGTGCTATCCTCGGCACTGAGCCAGAACTATGCCCATGCCCTGCATTGGTTGCCTGTGTGGGAGGACTGGAATCGCCGCCTGCAGGTGGGAGTTTATTTGCGGAAAGGCAGGTTGAGTGAGTATCATCGGATGAAGGCCCGCGTCGTGCAAAACGAGCTGGAACTACTCGAACACGCCATGGAAGACGACGAACGAGACGAGATCAGGCAGCTCACCACCGGGCTCGCGCGCGCCCAGTTGCGTCTGTCGCGCGCGTATCGGGAGGAGTTGTGATGAATGCCCCCCAGGGCGGGATTCCCCGCGATCGCGCCGGGTGTTCGTTGTCTCTTAAATCAACCGCGGACGATACCCTGTGAAACCGACAATCCAATCCTGCCGGGTGGGGAAAGAATCAGACATGCAAAACATCTCGAAGCTGGAACGCCGAGCGTTTCTTGGGCGTGGCACACTCCTGCTAGCCGCTGCGGGGGTGAATCCCGCCGCATTGCTGGCAGGCGAGGCCGATCCGGTATTACGCGTGGGCCTGGTGACGGATCTGCACTACGCGGACAAGGCGGCCGCGGGCACGCGACATTATCGCGAGACGCTCCAGAAACTGGCGGAGGCCGGGCAGGAATTCTCCCGCCGGAAGATCGACGTGCTGGTGGAATTGGGGGACTTCATTGACGCAGCCGCTTCCGTCGAGGTGGAACAGGGATACCTGAAAACCATTCAGCACGAATTCGCCCCCCTCTGCCCCGATCGCCATTACGTGCTGGGGAATCACTGTGTGGACACCCTGACCAAGGCCGAATTTCTGGACGGCGTGGCACAGCAGCGTTCCTATTATTCGTTCGAGCGGGGCGACTTTCACTTCGTGGTGCTGGATTCCTGCTTTCGCGAGGATGGACAGCCCTATGGCCGCAAGAACTTCACCTGGACCGATCCCAACATCCCCCCGGCGGAACTGGAGTGGCTGAAGGGAGATTTGGAGGCGACGAAAAAGCGGGTGATCGTGCTGGCTCATCAACGGCTCGACGTCACCAACAGTTACGGCGTGAAAAACGCGGCCGAGGTGCGGCGCGCGCTCGAGGAGAGCGGCAAGGTCCTGGCGGTTTTTCAGGGACACAGTCACAAAAACGACCTCAAGCAACTGGAGGGGATCCACTATTGCACGCTGGTGGCCATGGTGGAAGGGACTGGCGCCGAGAACAATGGCTATTCCGTGCTGGAACTCTACCGGGATGGCACGCTGAAACTGACCGGATTTCGGAATCAGGAAAGTCGAAACTGGCGGCAGGCGTGACCTAAGCCGGATTTTTCACCCGGGTCAATCAATCAGGCTTGCTGACTTCGACGAACTAGCCGCGCCCGTCAGGAAGCGGGCCCCGCGGGCGCGGCAACTCATAATCACTCGCCCACCACATGGTCCACTTAAGTGGAAAACAATGGGGGTAAAGAGCCCCAAACGTGGCCCGCTTCCTGACGGGTGCGGCTAGTTTTGCGCATTTTCGAGGCAAAATTTACCGCATTGGTAAGTGTGTGAGAAATGTGACCTAAGCCGATGCCCGCGGTTCATGCAGCAAAAAAGTGAGGCCGCCTCCCAGGCTGATCAACAGGGCCACCGCGAGGAAGACCAGCGTCGGATCGCGGTCGAGCAACCAGCCGACCAGTGGCGCGCCACAGACCGGCACCGCCATGCAGACCGAGAGCGTTCCCAGATAGTGCGGGTGATGTTCCTCGCGCGTTAACTCCAGGGCATAGTTGAACAGCGACTTGACCGTAACGGGTATCAGGCCGAGCAGGAAGAAGACCAACGCATACCAGCCTCGCGTCTCGGGGGTCAGCCAGGCGGACAAGCCAAGCGCTACCAGCGGGATGCTGCCCGCGGCCAGGATTTCACATCGCAACACGATCCGATAGCCATAACGATCCGCGCAAGCTCCGGCGAGCCAACTGAACAACCCCACCGAGGCATTCTGCAGGATCACCCACCACATCAGGTCCGAACCGCTCGAATCGAGGGTCACGCGGCCTAGCCACTGATAATGCGGGAACAGCAGAAACGTACACATGAACAAGATTGTCACGGCGGCCAGACAGCGAAAAGGGGCGTCGTCCCGCAACGTGCGCCAGACGTTGAGCAACACCCGCGACGCGCGGGAAGGGGTGGCCTCCCGCGGATCGGGACGCTCGCGGATCAGCAGCAGTATCAGTCCGGCAACTGTAAACGAAATTGCCGTACTTCCGAATACGCGTGCGAAGGCTGCTCCGCTGGACAGGGACAGCCAGGGAGTCAGCAGCAGATATGCCGCCAATATCGCCACGCACGAACCGCCCACGCCACCCAGCGACATCAGCCGACCTCGCCGCGCGGCGGCTATCAACTTCCCCTGGACGGTGTTAAACGCCATCTGATTGATTCCGGAGGTGGCGAAGAACATCGTATAAATTGCCAGAAAAATCAGCGGCATGCCCGGCCAGGGGCGACGATCCAACTGCCAGCAAAGTAGAGAGAGAACGCCGAACAACAGGCCCATAAGCAGGCTGGTTCCCAGCACCCAGTTCGTTTTGCGGCGTGCGTGACGCAAGTGCGAAGAAGCCAGCAACGGCGGCAGACTTTGCCCGAAACGATTCAGTACGGGCAGGCATCCACGTATCCAGCCCGCTCCCGCAATCACGTCGAGAAAGGCGGGAATGAGTACGGTTTCGGTTTTGAAAATCCAACCGAGGCGGTGAAACACATGATGCAACGCCAGAATCATCAGATTCCAGCCTTGCGTGGCAGAGTCCTCCCGCAGACTGTCCGCCAGTTCCGCGGGGAGCGGCTCGTGTTCAATTTCCGTGGGCTGGCGAGACGAGGAATGCATAAAGCGGGAGTGAGTCGAGAAACTTTCGCATCGGAATGTTACAGGGCACGCATAGCGATTTAGGGTACGCTGTGCGTACCACGGAAGACGTATGGCCCTTCATTCCAGGGCGCAACTTCTCGAGGGCCGAATTCTTTGTCGTTCCAAGAATACAGGGCCTGTCAGTGTTGAAACAAAAATTCCCGACTGCTCAGAATGCTCCAGTACAAGTCTTCCAGCAGAATCCGGCGTTGTTCCAGGGAGGCTTCGCTTTCGCTGGAGGCGAGGGCCTGGGCGAAAGGTTCGCGCAGTTCGTCGAGCAGGCGTTCCCGTTCGCTGGACGATGGCTGGCGGGAAAGTGCCGTCAGAAACGCCTGTTCGATCACCTGTTCAAGCGTGTCCCCATTCTTCAGGTGTTGCGAGACGCAACTATCGGGTTCGCGGAGCTTTTGATTGACGATTTCGCCATTGGAGATTTGCAGCACCTGCACCACCGTCGGCTCGTTCGAGCGTTCACATTCACAGGTGATGGCGCGTTCGTTGCGACCGAACACCTGTAGAAAACTGGAAACCACCGCGGAATCGTAAAGCTGTATCGCCCGGGTTCCCTCGGGATAGAAACTGGTCGCACTCGTGCTCCCATCCACATTCTCGGTCTGTGTGAACTTCGAGGGAATCCGCGTCACCTGGCAGAAGGCATCGTGCAGAACTTCGGCGGACAGTCGCCGGGGATAGTAGCGTGAGTAATACCGCGTATCTTCGCGATTTTCCGCCAGGGGCTGGCTGTCGCGGCGATACGTTTCGCTCCGCAGAATCTCCCGCATCAGCGATTTCAGGTTATATTTCTCCGCAACCAGGAACTCCGACAAGGCGGTCAGCAGGGGTTCGTTGCTGGCGGGGTTGGACAACCGCAAATCGTCGACGTCCTCGACCAGCCCGATTCCCAGGAAATTCTTCCAGACGCGGTTTGCAATCGCACGGCTGAAATAGGGATTGTCGACCGCGGTCAACCAGTCCGCGAGCGCTTCGCGGCGATCTCCCGCGGCTTCGATATCCAACGGGGGGGCATCGAGTGGCGCGGGGCGCTGGGGTTTCCCCAGGCTCGGTTGAATCAAATCACCCGTTTCCTCGACATACAACACCCGCAGGCCATCCCCATTCCGAGGATCCCCTCCCCAGCCCTTGGCTCGCACGCGGGCAAACAAATTGGCCATCGCGTAATATTGATTGTTGGTCCATTTTTCGAGCGGATGGTTATGGCACTTCGCACAGCCTATCGAAAGCCCCAGAAAGGCCTGGCTGATATTTTCGCTCATGTCCTCGGGAGTTTGATGGATCGCATAGAAGTTTGTCGCCCCCTGTTCATGACTGCTCCCCCGGGCCAGAACAACGCGTCGCGCCAGCTCATCCCAGGGAACGTTCGTGGCGACTTGTTCGCGAATCCACTGGTAATAGGCGCGCACGGCGTCTGGCCGCAACACCCGGCCATTCACCAGCAGTACATCGCTCCAGCGGTACGCCCAGTAATCCACGAATTCCGGACGTTCCAGCAGATGCTCCACCAGCCGATCCCACTTTTCGGGAGAAGTCTCGTCCACGAAGGCCCGGGTTTCCTCGGCTGTCGGCAACGTGCCGATGGTATCCAGAAAGGCTCGCCGGACCAGCACTTCGTCGCTGGCGCGGGGCGAAGGTCGTAATCGCAGATTCTCCAGTTGTCGCAACACCAGTTCATCGATGAAATTGACGCGGGGCGCCTGAGCGTACAGGTCGGGAGGCACTTCATACGGATAGGCGCTGCTCACGCGGGCCAGGATGATTTTGCTGTCGTACCAGGCCACAATCGCCCCCTCGCCCGGCCCGACGACCGTCAGCCGACCCCCATCATCGACCGTGGCAATCGGTTCGTGAGTCGCCGAGAATTTCGTCCAGCGGGTCACATCGCGCACGCCTCCCGCGGAATCGTGGGCCAGCACCAGCAGATCGTGCCCGGTCCCTGGCCGCAACCGAACCGCGTGGGGCAGCACTTCCAGCCGTGTTACGCGCGGCTCGCCGTCCCGGGGTTCAACCGCCCCTTGAAGTATCCATTGCGAAAGAATCCGACAGGCTTCACTATCCTGGTCGAAGCGGACACCGCCCTTGTGCGGCACCAAGCCCAGCGGTTTTGTCAGCAACAAACTGCGACCGACATCGCCCAGGTCGATCCGTCGGCCCCGTGCTTCCCGCGTCAGGGTGAAATGGTCGAGTTTGGGATCGTACCCCAGCAGCGACAGCCGGAAGCCCCCCTTGCCCGCCAGCGCCCCGTGACACGCCCCGGAATTACACCCCAGCTTGGACAACACGGGTTGAACATCCCGCACGAACGAGATCTCGCCAGGACCCGCAGTGCCGGTAACCCGCACTGTTGCCTTGGCCAGAACCTGCTCCGGTTGCTCGGCATCGTGGGCCGTGATCGTCGCGTTCCCGTCCTGCACGGGAAGCACCCGATTCCCCTCGATCCTGACGATCCCAGGGTCACTGGAACGGAATGTCACCTCCCCGAGTTGTCCCGTCGAAAGTTCCGCATTCCCCGAGATCATCAATAATCGTTGACTCTCCCGGGGACCGCCCAGTTCAATGCTTTCCGGGAGGATCCGCCATTCCGCGCACGCATGCGGGACGGCCAACATCCCTGTCAGCAAATAGAAACAACACCACGAGAACAGGCGAAGCGAGGCAGACATAACCCAAAAGACCCCTAAAACGTGACCTTACGGACTCGGCGATTCCCTCTGTGGCCGTTGAAAAAGCGGCCGGACAGACAGGAACCGATTAAAATAATTCGCGAATCGGCGCGGCTCCAAACTCGATCAAGGGGAAGGGACGCTTGCCCGGACCGGGGAGTTCGATTTTCGGGTCCAGTCCCAGGCTGTGAAAGATCGTTCCCACCACATCCGATGGAGGCGCGGGACGCTCCGCCGGGACGGCTCCGATGGCGTCACTGCGGCCAATCACCCGACCGCCCTGGACGCCTCCTCCCGCAAAATAGACGGTAAAGCACTGCGGCCAGTGATCGCGGCCTCCGGCAGGGTTCACCTTGGGCGTGCGACCAAATTCCGCCAGATTGCAGACCAGCGTCTCTTCCAGCATGCCCCGTTGATCAAGATCCTCGATCAGCGCGGCATAGCCCCGGTCGTACAGTGGAGCCACGATGTCCTTCATCCCCGCAATACTCGTGAACGGCTTGCTGCCATGAATGTCCCAGGTAATTTCATCGAAGACCGTCAGGAACGTGTTGATCGTGACAAATCGAACCCCGGCTTCGATCAACCGCCGCGCCAACAGACAACACTGCCCAAACCGCGTCATGCCGTACCGCTCGCGGACATGGTTCGGCTCCAACGACAAATCGAAGGCCGAGCGGGCTTGTGGACTGGTCATCAGACGATACGCAGCCTGAAAATTCTCGTTCAACAGCCGGGCGTCGTCACTGGCTTCGAATTGGGCAACGGTTTCGTCCACGATGGTTCGCAGCCGCTTGCGGCGGTCCAGCCGCGCTTCTCCAATCTCGCTGGGAGGCAGCAGATTCGGCACTTTGAAATCCGGTTGGGATGGATCGGCCATCAGTGAAAAGGGGTCGTGGGCCTTCCCCAGAAACCCGCCCGCCTGCCCGTTCGGCAAATTCCCGCCTCCTCGCCCCATGAGTTGGGGCAACACCACAAACGGGGGTAAATCGCTCCGGCGTCCCTTCAGATAGCTCAACACCGCCCCCGCATGGGGATAGTTGATCCCACCCGTGAATTGGCGACCTGTTTGCATCATCTGCCAACCCGCGTCATGCACCGCGGCCGCCGTGTGATAGCAACTGCGAACCAGCGAAAACTTGTCGGCCACTTCCGCATGACGGGGCAGGATTTCGGAGATCTGAATCTCGGACGAACGGGTGCTGATTGGCTTGAAGGGCCCGCGAACTTCCGCCGGCGCATCGGGCTTCATGTCGAACGTATCCAACTGACTCGGGGCGCCCAGATTGAATATCATGATGCAGGAACGCTTGTCCGCGGACTTTCCCGCCTCTGTTGCCGCGAACGCCTGCTCCGCGGCCAGCATCTCGGTCAGCGACAGACCGATCGCCCCCAGCGATCCCACTTCCAGAAAATCTCGCCGCGTGACACCGTCACACGTGTGAGCCACCCCTTGACCGGTTAACCGCAACACGGCATGCTCCTTGTCCAACAACTCTATTGACGCCTTTGTCTTCCCAAACCAATTCGGGGCGGCGACCCTTGCTTCCGCAGCGCGCTATTTCGTTCCATTACCGCCTGTTTATGTTTATTGTTGACGGAAACAGGGGGATTTGTCCAACACGAAACGATTTTCCGCCGGGAGGCACACGGGACCCGCTGGTCAGCCAGCGGGAATCGGCACGCCCGGAAGTTCCCTCAGGTGATCGTTCCCAGGGCGGACCAGTCAAGTTCAACTCCCTGCCCCTGCAACAGTTTCTGGAATTCCGCGAGTTGCCGGGGCGTATTGCGGATCGCCCGGGGAGTCGTACGCGTCTGCAACGCCTGGGCGCACAGACTGCCCGCCGCCTCGCCGATGGACCACTCCACGGGATGCAAGCGATAACAACCGTTCGAAAGATGCGTCGTGCCGATGTTCTTGCATCCGGGAATCAGGTTCTCCATCCGCTGGGGAATCAAAGCCCCCAGGGGAATCTGGAATGGTACACTGGCTGTATCGATGTAATTGTTTCCACCAGTGCTGGGGTGCAGATCGAGATGGTAATACCCGATCCCCACGCTGTCCGGGAATTGACGCGCCAGCAAGTGTCTGCCCGCATGGTTCGCATCCGGGGCGGCTTGGCGCGCGGAGGTTGTCAGATCCTGTTCGGTCACGGTGAACTCGGCCTTGATGCGGCGGGATTCCCGGATGTAGGGATACTTCGCCAGGCCATCCCGCGTCCCCACGATATCCGGTCGCAATCGCAGGCCTTTCCAGCCCTGTCCCCCATCTGGTCGAGGGGCCTCGGTCTGCAACCAGTACAACACGGAAAGACTCAACTGCCGCGCCTGTTCGAGATGTCTGCTCCGTTCCTCCGCGGAAACGTCCGTAATGTTACCCAGCATATAATCGTTCTGGGGCCAGTTGACGACCGTCAGATCGCTGGCATACACGCCCGGCTGAAAATTGTCGCGATCGATCAGGCGACGATACAACCACAGGTTCAACGCGCTGGTCTTCGCGGGTTGGCCCACCGCTGGCGAAGGCAGAAACGCCAACTCCCGGCGTTGCAGGTCGCGCGGGCTGGAGTAGGCCAGGTCGAGCAGTTTGCCCGACCAGGGAGGAGTCAAGGCGGGCTCGTGATTCTTCCAGAACTCGTACATCGTCGGCTTGTCGATCGTGTGATCCTCTCCCGCCAGATGGTCCACCACGAAGCACCACGTCAATGCCTGGATATTCCCCGGTTGGGCCTCGTCGGGAGCATGTTCCTCATGGGTCACGCGCCGGGACTCCGCCCCCAGGACATATTCCGTCCCGGACAGCTTGAGCAGATCTCCCTCCTCGCTGGCATCCACGAAATAGGCAGCCTGCAGTAGTCGGGGCGAGTCCCAGTCCCGGTTCCGGCAAGAGACCGCGCACACGCGATCGCCTTCGGTGTCACAGTGGGCCGGTTCGGTGTTCAGCAGCACACGCAAACGTCCCCGGCTGATTTCGGCAGCCAGCAGCTCCTGCAATACCGCAACAGCCACGGCTGGTTCATGACACAGACGCGAAACACTCCCGTTGCCGGGGTTCAGATTCGGTTTCGCCCGGGCCTGCTCCGTGAGCGGATAGTTCCGGCGGTAATACTCTCGAACCTGATCGCGAAAACGGGCATAACTCGCCGTGCGACCGAACGATTCGATCCACGCATGCTCGTCCGGTGGAACGGCTTGCTGCGAAACCTGCCCCCCTAGCCAGTCGGTCGGTTCGGTTAATACGACGGTCGCCCCATTCCGGCACGCCGCCAAGGCCGCCGCGCATCCCCCCAGACCGCCACCGATCACCGCCACATCGCATATTAGCTCCCGGCCAAGTTCCGGGCGACAGGCGGGGGACTCCATTGCCTGCAACAGCACGGGGGACAATACAGCGGAACCGACCAGGCCGCATTCCGAAAGGAATTGTCTGCGTTTCATTTGTCGTGTTCCTCCTTCCCGGAACAGGTTACCGGATCATTCCCCCTGATGACAACCGGCCTCCACGCCAGATATCCCGCACCAGTGGAGACGAACTTCACGGAAAATACCACGCGGCTCGGTCCTGGGGGATGGGACTGGGGAAATCGGCGTGCGTTCACGACCCGTCAGCATAGCGAGATTTCGGAGACAGTCCAAATCCAGAGGGTACTATCGGACGTCCTACTCCCGGCACGCCCGAATGTTCCGTCCGGTCAATAATACAGGATTGCGGACTTCGACAAACGAACCGCGCTCGTGAGGAAACGGGATCGGGTGGAGCCGCTCGCTTCGTGTGGTCCTCAACTTAAGTGGACTCCGTGTCGAACGAGTGTTTTGCGAAATGATGCGCCCGTGTGGCCCGCTTCCTCGCGGGCGCGGCTATTCGCACGTGCGGAAAAACAAACCGAGAGCGTAAGGGAGTCGGAACAGGAATTCCTTAGCGGCTACCGGCAAAACTGAATGTGAAGACATCCGTCACCTGGGTGAGTGTCGGTTGCAGGCCAATGCGTACATAGCGGCGATCGGCGGAGATCGTGGCCTGTGCCGTCAAATTCACACCCGAGGAAACCGTGGCAACTTGAGGCGTGTAGCCCACGGCCCCCACGGGATTCTGCCGCAATTGATTCAACCAGGGCTTCGACTGGACCATTTCGTGCCGCAACTGCGCCAATGTTTGTTGCGTCTGCCGTTTTCGGGCAGAGGTCGATTGCGGAAGAGGCGTGAACACGGGTGTCTTTTCCGTGCGGCGGCCCTGATGCAGGGAAATGCGATACTTCTTGACTCGTTCATCGAACACGATGGGAATCACGTCTTTTTGTTCGTGTTCGCGCCCCGCATAGCGGGTGACTTCCAGTCGCGCCCGATTCCCCACGATCTTGCCGCTCACATGCTCCACATGCACCACGTAATACCCGGCCGCCGCGTAGGCACACACATATTCTTCATAACAGTTGGCCTGATTGGGACCGGCCCCTTCGTGCAGCAAGGCCCCTCCACTCTGGGTGTAGCGATCGGCAAACGAACAGACGGTTCCCAGCGGTTCATGCACAATCAAATCGAGATCGGCCTCTCCCGACCAGACCAGCCGGATTTGCAGATCGCGCCACAACGCCTGCTTCAAGGCCAGTTCCAGTTCGTGGACACGCTCGGTTTCTCCCCCTTTTTCGAGGTTTAACTGCCAACTACGGAGCAACCCGATGGCATCCTGATGCTGCTTTTGATAGTCGTCGAACCAGTAATAAGTCAACACCCCGGTGCACGACCACACGATCGCGTCCACGTCCTTGAGTTTATCCGCCAGCTTGCTCCCCAGCAGGTAGGGCTCCGGGCGACTGGGCTCCAGTTGCGAGACCTGGCGGTACAGTTTCAATGCCTGGGCAGGGGCTCCCAGGCGGACCAGATAAGCCGCCGACCCGAGCAGATTGCCAACATCCAGGGCATTGAAGTCGATCGCGGACAACAAGATTCGCTCCACCTCCTTTTTGGGGGCGCCCTGGATTTCCATCGACAGGGCGAGAACTTCGTACATCCAGGGTTCGGGCTGACCTGCCAGCAGGGCGGCACGCAGAGCCGCTATCACATGGGCATGCTGCTTGTCGCGATGCAAGCGTTGCACGATCCGGCGCACTTCCTCGCCCGCGCGGGGCGTTTCGAAATAGCGGCTCCACAACTCCTCGGGAGGAACCGTGTGCAACAACTTCAGCGGATCGAATTCCTGTTCCGCGGGGGGAGGCTGTGGCATCGGATTGTCCGTCACCTGGCAGAACCAGCCCGCTTGCCCAGACAGGGAATCGACTGCATAACTGGGACCGAACTGCGCGGGAACAACACGGGCCAACAACAAACGGGGCAAATGAAAAACGACTCGAGCCCAAAACGGCTTGAGTCGTTCAATTTTCCACGGCAGGCATGTTGTATCCGCGGCAGGGGCCGCGCGGCGAACTTCCTTTAATTCAGGTTTTTTTTTGCGGAGGCATCCACGGCTGGAGCGGGAATACTGAAGAATCCCATGCCGCCACCGCCCATCCCCATGCCGCCACCGCCCATGCCACCACCCATACCCATGCCACCCCCCATGCCGTTGGCACCACCAACCAGACCACCACCCCCCATGGCACCCCCGCCCAGGGGCTGAATGGGAATGACCAGATCGGCGACGGGGTACACGCGAGTTTCGGTTTTTTCCTCGGCAATCAACTGCGTGGTGATTTTCATCACTTCATCCTCGACAACCCATGTCAAAGGTTCGGGGAGTTTTTCCAGCAGAATCTTGAGGGCACTCCGCAGTTTCACGCCCGAGATGAACAACGTAACCGGCTCGTCGGTGGAAATCCCGGCGTCTTCCAGGGCCCGTTCATCCGGGAAAATGGTGATGTTGTGCAGTTCCCCGATAATATCCAATGCATCTCGCAGGGGGGTATCCACCAGTTGCAGTTCGGTTTCTTCGTCGAGGGCCGTCCGAATGCGACGTTCCGCCGGGGAATCGTCCTTCAAATCCACCGATGCCCAAACCTTGCGCCGCTCGGTGAGCGCTTTCCACACAGGAGCCGAAGGCCAGCGAACCGGGGGTTCATCCGGGAACGGTACATGCGAGAATTCCACCTGGGTCAGCGTTTCCAGAAAGCGATCGGATCGCAGGTCTCGCAAATAACGGGCGTCCTCCAACCGGGCTGCCGCCACCGCCACGAATCGGGCAGAATTCGCGACCCCCGTGAAGGGGGCCAGATCCACCGCCGCCTGGGCCACGGCCTCGGCTTCCGCATAAGCCGCCGTATCGCCATGGAAGCCATCATTCAACAGGGAGCGGACCTGATCGATCAATTGTTCGAGACGTTCTTCCTCGAGCATCATATCCTCGACCACGCGCCGGCGGGCTTCCTGTTCGGCCAGTTGCTGTGCTAACCGCACCCGCTGACTTTGAATTTGTTCCCGTCGAGCGCGAACTTCCAGGATCACGTTACTGACGCGACGATCCAACTCCGCGCGAATTTCCGGATCGATGTCCGCGGCGGAACGAACCGTCCCCAGGGCATTTTTCAGCACGGAGATTGCGGCATCCGGTTCCTGCGGAGTCAACAAACGGGCTTCATCGATCGCCTGGGACACCTGCAGACTCAGGCGTTCCCCCGCCACCTTGGCCAAATTTCGATAGCGGTCGATCATACTTTGTTCCAGGTCGCTCGGCGGGCCTGTGCGCTGTTCTAACTCATCCAGTTGCGAAACGATGGGTGGAATGTCCGCATCGGGTTGCAACAGGGAAACTTGTTGCACCTGCATCAACTTCACGGCGGCAAGGTTCCGCGGATCGAGTTGCAGTAACGCCTGGGAAATTTGGACGGATTGTTCCTTCCGACCGCTTTCCGCGGCCCGGTTGGCCTGATCGAGCAGGGCTGCCACCTGTTGTTCAAACTCCACCTGTGCTGCCTGCATCACGGTTTGGCCAGCGGTCGGCACGCTCAACCCGTTGTCTTCCCGAGCACGCAACCACAGGGCTCGCAGCGAGGCATGCCCATTTTGGTTGTGTGTCAGGTCGAAGGTTGCGGAAAGCGACGCGGCAGGAGTTCCCAATTGCAGCGTGACTTGACTTTCTTCCCCGGAAACCTTGGCCAGATAAATCGTTTCGCGGTCCGACCGGACGGGCACGGCAACCGAGGGAACCAACTGCAAGGATTCCGCTGCCACCAGGGAGTGCGGATACCAGACAGGCACGGCCAGGGCGGCCTGCAATTCGGTGGCAGCGGCGGCTGGCGTTTGTCCGGGTTGTTCGATCAGCACGGTGCCACCACTCCGCAGGGCCAAAACGCCCAGCAGGGGCATATCCGTGCGCGCTCCCAATGCATAACTGATCACGGGGATTTCCCGTTCGGCCAGTGTTTCCACCAGTGATCGCAGCGCGTCCGGAGCAATCAGCCTGGCCGCGCTGAAACCATCACCGATATAGACGATCGAAGCCGATCGTTGTGGATCCAACTGGCTCAAGGCAGCCTGCAAGGCGGCTTCGAGATTCGTGGACCCTGCCGGGATCCTCCGGGCCAGGGTTTGGTCTATCGAGGCGCGGAGTTCGCTGGTCAACGGCTGCAACCCCTCGGTCAATGCGGTCTGCTCGACATCTATCGCCCACACTCCTACGAGCTGTTCGCCGCTCAGCTTTTCCAGCAGTTGACTGGTCACCGCCAGCGACTGTTTCCGATACGAACCGACCTGGCTCGCGGATGTATCGACCAGCACCAGAACTTGTTCCGCCTCGCGGGAAGTTCCCTGTGCCTCGGGGAGTTGCACACTCAGGGCCGCGAAATTCTGGCCTTCGGGAGTGCGATACACCTCGCCCCTGGTGACAAGCGACGCCGGATCGGTCGCCGAAGCAGAAGAAGCACAGAGTGCTCCCGTATACAATGCGAGGACGGCGAGCCAATTGCGATTACATATCATCTGTCAGCATCTCCCGGATCGGGCTGTTCCACGCGGGGAAAGGGGGCAAGCACATTCAAACCTGCTGCAACCATGAAACTGTTGCAACCAGGATCTACCGCATCCTGCCACGTTTCTGAAAATAGTGTCACTGCGAATTCAGGCCCGAGGCACGAAGTCTCCCTCCGTTGATTCTGGCCCTGTTCAACGTAGTGTATCCTGAATTTCGACCCCGTTTGAAGCTTTTTCTTGTGAAAATCCCCAGACTCTCAAGAATTCCCCGGATTCCAGATCGCGAGCCGTTACGGGGAGCAAACGTAGCCTTTGTTGTTGAATTCCGCAGAATCGTCACAGTCGTTGCAACCCGGTTCGCAGGCCTGCAAGAATTGCCAGATTCCGGTTGAACTTGACCTAACCGCCCCAAAAAAGCTAACGATCCCCGCAGATTCCATCTGCCTCCGTGCGTTCTCTGTTCACTGGTTGCCCGAGGTTTTCCTCCCTTGATCTCCCCCGCAAGATCCAACATGCCTGGATTCCGGCTAACTCCGCTTCGTGCGGGGCTGCTGCTCCTGTGTGTTGTCACGGGACCGATGCCGGGGGGGGCCGCGGGAACCTTGCAAGCCGCCTGGCAGGCTGAATTCAGGCATGAACAATTCGAAATCTATTCGGAAGTGGCCGCCGACAAGGTCCTGCCTGCAATTCATCAACTGACACAACTGAAACAGTCTCTCGAAGAAACCCTGAAGATCGATATTTCCGATCGGCCGATTGATATTCTGGTCTTTTCCTCGACATCCAGTTATCGCGCCTACGTGCGGCCCCGGGTGCCGGAAGCGGTGAATCGGCCGGCCCTGTTCGTGAAAGGCCCCGATACCCTCTGGGTTTATGTGGTTTACCGGAATGGCTGGGAAACGGACTTGCGACACGAATCGACCCATGCCTTGCTACATGCCTCCCTGCCTTATCTCCCCTTGTGGCTTGATGAAGGCCTGGCGGAGTATTTCGAGTTGCCTGCAGCCTCCCAGGGCCTGAACACCAGTTACGTCAATGGCATTGTCTGGCGCAGCCGATTGCGACAAAAGCTGAGGACACGCGAGCTGGAAAAACTGAGCAGCCTGTCCGAAATGCGCCTTGAACATTATCGGGACAGTTGGGCCTGGGTTTATTTTTCCCTGCGATATTCTGCTGCAACACAGAACTATATAAGGAATTACGTACAGGCAATCCAGCGGGAAGAAGTAGCGGGATCGTATTTCGAGCGGTTTGAGCAGCAGTTTCCCCAAGCACAATCCCAGGCGCAACAATTTCTGCGATCGCAATAAGCAATTCCCGGTTTGCTCGCTCGATTCCCAAACGACGGCGAGATCGGCATGGCGTTGAAATGCCATCATGATACAACAGGTTTCTCGCCTTGGTAATTTGCGCAATAGGCATTGGGGCGGATGTCGGGAAAAAAGTCGCCCCTAGGTCAAATTTGTAAAAGTCGAGTCGGGCGAATCACCGAAGATAACGGGTAAGCGGATTAGTCCGTCCCGGGATAGAGCATGGAATCCTGCAATCCAGGAGGCTGCTTTACTGTCTTGGGCCGAGTCAGCAGTCCCTTCGGTAATGATGGAATTACGGTTGGTTTCGGGACATGGGTGAGCGTAATGACGCCACGCGTCATTCTCCAAAGACAGGAAAGGAACTGGAGATGAAGAAAATCGGAGTATTGAAAGGGGCTGCCCTCGGCTTGGCCTGCATGGGAATGATGATTCCCCAACAGACCTTCGCGGCTGGTCCAGTAACGGCCCAAGTGGCCAGCAAAGTGCAAATCGCGGATGTTACCTTGACCAAGGGGACCTTGAGCGGAAAAGTGGTGGACGCTCAAGGCCAAGTGGTGGGTGGCAGCGTGGTGAAGGTGAGCCTGGGCAACCAGGAAGTCGCCACCACGGTGACCAACAAAGAGGGCGAATTTGCAGTCGGCAATTTGAACACCGGCATTTACCAGGTCGCCGCGGGTGATTCGCGCGCTTCCGTTCGGTTGTGGGATGCCCAGGTGGCTCCCCCCTCCGCGAAAAGCAACGTCCTGATCGTCACCGGTTCCACGGTACGTGCTCAAGGCCCGCTGGGCACGAATGGCACGCTGCTGATCGTGGGTGGTGGTATCATCATCGCCGGCACGACCATTGCCATTATTGAATCGAACGATGATGACGCACCCGCCAGCCCATAGTTTCAGGGCTACGGGCAAGTGAAAACTTGTTTGAGATCAATCGTAAAGCTCACCTTCTCCAGAAGGTGAGCTTTACGCGTTTACACATGTGTCCACAAACCCGCTCGCCCGGATTTCTCACACAGTTACCAATACGGTAAATTTTGCCTCGAAAATGCCCACAATACTAGCCGCGCCCGTCAGGAAGCGGGCCTGTTACCCCAGAATCCCGCGCATGGGAACGGCAGGAATCAAGCAAACCCCTTGCCCCCTATTCTTTCTTGCCTGATTCCAGCAGCGAAGCCCTGCAATAGGCGCGCGGGATTTTTTGGAGGAAATGCATTCGACGCGGGAAATTCGGCAGGGTTATAATTCCTCGTGCTGGTTGATGCGGGATCCTTTCCTCGGGAAGGGCCAGCGTGGTTGTGTCTCGAACTTCGCGGTCTTGATTTGAACAAGGGAATCCGTGATATGAATCGTGGTCCGTTGCTGGGGTCTGGCTGTCGTTCCGTCCCACGAAATTCCTGGGTGATTGTGGGGCTGGCTGCCTTGCTGTTAACACTTCCCGCTGGCATGGCTCGTGGGGCTGAAACGCTGGAACTGGAAGCCACCCGTCACGGCTCCCTGCTGAAGTCTGCCTTCCGCGAGTTAATCGAAACCGTCCGGCATTTCGCAACCCAGGTTCGAATCAACGATCAGCTCTCGGTTCCGGGAACATTGATCGATGCGGAACAGGGCTGGGTCGTGGCTAAGGCAAGTGAACTGGGGAAACGTGTGTCGGCGGCTGATCGCTTTCGCTGCCGACTCGACAAGGAGACCTGGTGTGAGGCTCGCTTTCTGGGTTACGATCAAGCCCTGGATCTGCTTTTTCTGAAGCTGGAAGGGCTGGCGCTCCCCCGGGTTGCGGTCCCTCTCACGGCTGAGTTGAAGCCCGGTCAATGGGTGATTTCCCTCGGGTTCCAGGAGCCTCTCCCGCTGGGGGTGGGTGTCCTGGGAGCGGCTCCCCGAAAAATCGATTCCGGTTCAGGCTACCTCGGGATGGCGGTGGACGAAACGGACTCGGGCCTGATGATCACTCAGGTCCTGGCGAACAGTGGCGCGGCGCAAGCGGGATTGAAAAAGGGGGATCTGCTGCTGGAGGACAGAGAATCGCCCGTAACCAAGCGATCGTGGCTCTCCGCCATGCTGAGAGAATGCGAACCGGGAGACTGGTGCGAGTTTTTCGCCAGCCGCGAGGGGCAATTGCTGGATATTCAACTGCGCATCGGTATCTCATGGGATAATATCGTGGAACGGCAAGCCCTGATGAACCGCTTCGGCAGTGATGTCAGTCCGCGGCGAACCGGGTTTCGCAGCGTGTTTCAGCACGATACCCTGATGCACCCCCGCGATTGCGGTAGCCCGCTGGTCAACCTGCAGGGAGAACTGTTGGGCGTAAACATTGCCCGCGCGGGCCGAACCGATACCTACGCGATCCCGATTTATGAAGTGCTCGAGGCCGCCGCCCGGTTCCCCGACCAGGTCAAATGAACCGGCCCCCTCCCCACTCGCTTTCAGGTTTCTTGTACCCGATACGAAATATTCAAACACTCGACAAAATCAGGACACCACGGAGCCACGGAGAACTTCGGGAAAGACGAGCGGCGCGGATCGGCCGCGACATCCCCATCACATTCGAATTTCCCCTGCAAGTCTCCCTGCCCTCCGTGACTCCGTGGTGAATACCCGAGGCCAGTGCATCGCGGCAGCGAGTATTTCGCCCCGCTTCCGCACGGAAGCGGGGCGTTTACGACACGGACAACAGCGAGGGAATTCCGGGTTAGTATTCGCCCACCACTTCGCCGCCGGACTTGCTCCCCAGCGACCCCCACACGCCATACGGCGATGCCGCGAAGGAATTGGTCGCGGGAGCCGTCGCGGAGCTGTCCCCGGTGTTGATGTTTTCGCTGATGAAGCGTACCGCCCCGTCGGCCATCAACACCTGCACGCCTCCTTTGTGCTCGCTCGAGGCCGTCAACATCGCGGTGCCGTTGTCCGCGTTGGTGTTCGTGCCATTCGAGCAGGAATGCGAGTTCGGCGGCATGATTGTCCCGAAGGCACAACGTTCCGCCTGACCATCCCATAGCGAGTTGCCGTGCTTGGCTTTGATCTGCACACTCGCAATGAACACGCCCCCCGAAACCTGGGCACGACAATTGGCCGGGGTGAGCGGATTGACGTTGTTCACAATCGAATGTTTTACCCGATTGCGATTCGCGGTGGTCGAAGCCCCCAGTTCGGCTCGCACGTGCTCACTCATGGCGACCGTATTGCTGAGGCCATCGGTGATGTCCCGGAAATTGACCCGGCTGTTCCGCCCGAACAACCCGCGAACCGTCGCACCATTGATCCCCGCCGTACTGTCCCCGAGACAGAAGACATAGCTGTTCGATCTCGGGGCTGTCACATTCAAGCCCGGATCGGAGGGACATAGAAATCCGGGAATGACGGGATTATTCCAGACAGACCAGCTTTCCCAGCCACCGGGACCGCCGGGAGAAATCGGAATGGACGCATTCCCCGCACTGATGGCATCAAACAGGGCCGACTGTTCGATAAACGGCAAAATGGAGAAAAATCCGCTCAACCGCGAGCAGTTGCCATTACGGCGACTCCCTAGCGTTGTGGTGACCGATGTGCACGCCCCCGTCCCTCCCGAGCGGTAGGGGAGCACGTTGAAGGTATCGTGGTAGTTGTGCAGCGCCAGGCCAATTTGTTTCAGTTGCACGGCGGGGAGCAGCAAGGCGACCAGAATCGCGATGATCGCGATGACCACCAGCAACTCAATCAGCGTGAAACCTCGATTACGGGATGGGGAAAAGCTTTTCATGGGTACTCCTCTCACTTTTTATCGCTCATGAGAAACAAAGATGAGAATGCCGAACGGAATAAGAGACCGGCAGAATTTGCGATGAAGGGAGCCCAAACATAAACGCATGCCACTGGGTCGTCAACCGCAACATAAAAAAATATTATGAATATTTCACAATATCTCATAATACTGCGGAACAAAGTGCAAATGTTCACGTTGTGCCGCAAGGCATTTCCTGTCGCACAGCGTGCATGGTGACGCACCACATCGATGCCATTGATGGAGCAGCCCGTTGGGGTGTGTCCTGAAATTACCCCATGCAGCTGGTCTGTCCGGCAGGATGTCCCCCTCGCGCGAAAGCAGATACGCAAACGCCTAAAACAAGCCCTGCGCAGGCGCAAACAAAAATCCCACTCCTGAACAGATCAGGAATGGGACTAATGCGATATGGCTTCGAGGGAATTCACCCGCGTATACTAGCGACTAGAATTCGCCCACCACTTCGCCGCCGGACTTGCTCCCCAGCGACCCCCACACGCCATACGGCGATGCCGCGAAGGAATTCGTCGCGGGCGCCGTCGCGGAACTGTCCCCGGTGTTGATGTTCTCGCTGATGAAGCGTACCGCCCCGTCGGCCATCAACACCTGCACGCCTCCTTTGTGTTCGCTCGATGCGGTCAACATCGCGGAGCCATTGTCCGCGTTGGTGTTGTTACCATCCGAGCAGGATTGCGAGTTCGGCGGCATGATCGTCCCGAAGGCACAGCGTTCCGCCTGTCCATCCCACAGCACATTCCCGTGCTTGGCCTTGACGTTCACACCTGCAATGAAATCCGTGCCCGAAACCTGGGCACGACAATTGGCTGGGGTGAGCGGAATGACGTCGTTCACAATCGAATGTTTTACCCGATTGCGATTCGCGGTGGTCGAGGCCCCCAATTCGGCTCGCACGTGCTCGCTCATGGCGACCGTGTTGCTGAGACCGTCCGTGATGTCCCGGAAATTGACCCGACTGTTCCGCCCGAACAATCCGCGAATCGTCGAACCATTGATGCCGGCCGTATTATCCCCGAGACAAAAGACATAGCTGTTCGATTTGGGGGCCGTCACATTCAAGCCCGGGTCGGAAGGACACAGGTACGTGGCGATGACCGGGGAATCCCACGCTGGCCAACTTTCCCAGCCGCCGGGTCCACCAGGAGAAATCGGAATGGAAGCATCCCCCGCACTGATGGTATCGAACAGGGCCGACTGTTCGATAAAGGGCAAAATGGCATAAAAACCACTCAACCGCGAGCAATTGCCATTGTTACGATTCCCGCCGAGGGTCGTTGAAACTGACGTACACGAGCCCGTCCCCCCCGAGCGGTAGGGGAGCACATTGAACGTATCGTGGTTGCACGGCGGGGAGCAGCAAGGCGACCAGAATCGCGATGATCGCGATGACCACCAGCAACTCAATCAGCGTGAAACCTCGATTACGGGATGGGGAAATACGTTTCATATGTACCCCTGTCACAAAAAAAGAAAAAAATTGAGCGTGCCGAACACAACCACAGGCCGGCTAATATTGACGTAAAGCAACTCTAAGCATAAACACATGTAACTAAATTGTCAAACTGACCATAATTCAATCATGCCTGATTGCTTTAAAATCTAGGGCATACTGCACAGAAATACAGATAGTGTGTGGATGTTATCAGCCGGCATCAGTGCACCTCATGTAAAATTCCGATGAATTCCCTGGCGGAGAATTCCGGGAACTCGCCACAACCTGCTATTCTATAAGCCATTAACAGTAAAAACACACACGCGTTCACGGGCAGGAGCCGTCGCAATGGGGGAGTCGCGGTTTGATCTGGCGGTGGTCGGAGGCGGCATTCTTGGCTTGACGCATGCGGTGACTGCCGCCGAGCAGGGGTTACGGGTGCTGCTGCTCGAACGGCACGCCTACGCCCAGGGGGCTTCCATCCGGAATTTCGGCATGGTCTGGCCGATCGGGCAGCCCTTCGGCGGTTCCTACGACCTGGCCCGTTCCAGCCGGGAATGCTGGATGCAGGTGGCCTCTCGCGCGGGATTCCTGGCCGAACCGTGTGGCAGCCTGTTTGTGGCCCATCACGCTGACGAATGGCAGGTGCTCGGCGAATATCAGCAGGTTGCGCTGGATCAGGGACTCGAACTGGAATTGTTGCCCCCCGACCAGGTGCATCAGCGTTCTCCCGCCGTCAACCCCGACAATCTGCAGGGGGGGCTGTTCAGTCCCTGGGAGGTGCGGGTCAATCCGCGGCAGGCAATCCCGGCGATCACGCGTTATCTGCAAACCCTGCCGGGAGTGGAGGTTTTGCATGGGGCCTGCGTCATTCGGGCAGGAGACGGAAGCGTGGAAACGGCGGATGGTCGCCGATGGTCGGCTCGGCACATCCTCGTTTGCGGAGGAGATGAACTCTCCCTGCTCTACCCGCATGTGCTCCAGAACGCCGGGCTGAGGCAGACAAAATTGCACATGCTGCGGACTACGCCACAACCCGTGGAGTTTCGGATTGGCCCCCATCTTGCCAGCGGCCTGACCCTCCGGCACTACGATTCCTTCGCGAGCTGCCCCTCCCTGGATGCAGTCAAGCAACGGATTGCGCGGGATCAGCCGGAACTGGACCAGTACGGCATCCATGTGATGGCCTCGCAAACCGAAGCCGGCGAGTTGATCCTGGGAGATTCCCACGAGTATGGCCCGGAGATCGAAATCTTCCACAAGCAACGGATCGATGACCTGATCTTGCGAGAATTACGTAAGGTGTTTCGATTTCCGAACTGGGAACTGCAGCAGCGCTGGGTAGGGTATTACGCCAAGTTTCCGGGCGGAATTGTCTATCGTCAGACCCCCGAACCCGGCGTGGAATTGATCACCGGCGTGGGGGGCAACGGGATGACACTCTGCTGGGGTCTGGCGGCGGAAACACTCGCCTCTCTGACGAATTGAATTCTCCCGTCCCCCGAGGAGGCGTGCCTGTTTCTTGATCGGCCTCGCCGCCTGAACTCGCAGTTCCGGAGGCCACCATCCGAGGCGACTGTTTGTTCGTGACCCGCTAGGGGAATATGGCATTATCGTCCACCTTTATTAAGAACTTACACGCATTGCGATTAGGGCAACACCCGACTTGCCTGTATCCCGTGACGCCGGTTTGCTGGCCTGGTTGGCACGCCATTCGCAGCTCATATTGGGGTGATTGCATCCCTGAGCAGGGAGTTTGCATCTTTTTTCAGCACGCACGGAATAACAAATTGACATTCTGTGATTCCTCGATACATTCAATCCTTGGACTCATCAAAATTCGTCGGCTTCTCGGCGATCCGTATTCTGGTTAGTATTTCTTTCCTTTTCTGGAGGCGTGCTCATGAATTCCGCAACGAGTCTTGGGAAGTCCACAGGCAACAAGGGGTTTACCCTGATCGAACTGCTCGTGGTCATCGCTATCATCGCCATCCTGGTGGCCCTGCTGCTCCCCGCGGTGCAACAGGCCCGGGAAGCTGCCCGCAGAAGCAGTTGCAAAAACAATCTGAAGCAACTCGGTCTGGCGATGCACAACTACCACGATACCCACAACGTGTTTCCCTATGGCTGGCAATCCGAAGTCGCCGGGGCGCGCCATCGACGGGACTGCTTTTTCCATCGCATTCTCCCCTTCGTCGAACAGGGGAACTTCTATGATCTGTATTCCGCCGACAACACGGAATATGTGCATCAGATTCCCAAAAGCCTGGCGGGAACAATCGTGAATACCTTTATGTGTCCATCCGATCCCTCGGGGCCCGCGTTTGGTGGCGGTGGCACCGATAACGGGTTCCAGGGGAATTATGTCGTCTGTGCCGGTGGGGGTGCCGATGTCGCGGGTACGCCTCCGACCATCAACATGAACATTGTCACCTCAACGACCGGAGGCATGTTCGGCACGAATTCACGCACGAACATGCGCGACGTTATCGATGGGACTTCAAACACCTTGATGATGGGTGAAGGGATCATCCGGGGGAGCACGGGGGCAAACTGGGGTGAACTGGGCGGTTACTGGGGCGGGGCACCGCACGGTTCCTACGGGTTCTCCACGGCGGGAACCCCGAATACCTCGGTTCCCGATCGTGTCTACTCCTGCAAAAGCACTGTCTGGCCGAACGCGCCTTGCGAAAACGGCAACGCCGGGGGACTTTCGGGTCGCTGGAACTTTGCCCGCAGCTACCATAAGGGTGGGGCGCAGTTCGTACTCGCCGACGGGGGTGTCCGTTTCATCTCCGATAACATCAACGGCACCACCTATCGGAATCTCGGACGAACGAACGACGGCCAGGTACTGGGCGAGTTCTAGGGGATTTCGCGGCATCCGACGATCACCAGGGGAGCAGCGCGAAAGCCTCTCCCCTCTTTTTATTGACTCCAGCACTTTTGGGAAATTGAAATGCACAAACAGTTGTTCGTCCTGCTGCTGCTCGCCAGCCTGGGCTGTGCCCCCTCCGCGGGAGGCCCCCCCCTGATCACCACCAAGGGGACGGTTACGTGGAACGGTGCCCCACTCGAGGAAGGCCGAATCCTGTTTCGCGAGACAGCGGGCGACAAGCGCGCTTACAGCGCCTTGATTGAAAAAGGGAATTTCACCATCGAGACCACCGCGGGAAACATGCGCGTCGAAATCACCGCCTCCCGGCTCATTCCAGGCAAGTTCGATACCAGTAACATTACCCCCGAACCGATGGGCGAAATGTATATCCCCGAAAAATACAATTCCCTCAGCGAATTGACCCACGATGTCGCCAAGGGGGCTCCCGACCCGGCGTTTGCCTTGACCGAATAACGGTTTTCCCAGCGAGCGGGGTTTATCCGCGCCCGCTCAATAAACAGGATTGCCGATTTCGACGAACTAGCCGCGCCCGTCAGGAAGCGGGCCAGGCGGGCGGTTCCCCACGGAACACTTCTTTGCCGCAACATCGGTAATTTCAATGCGTTGTGATTATGTTGACCATGTCTGGCCCGCTTCCTGACGGGCGCGGCTAGTTTTCCAGGCCCTTTTGAGGCAAAATTTACCGCATTGGGAACTGTGTGAGAAATGTGAACTAGGGATCCGGGCGTGTCAGCAGCGCGAGCCAAATAGCAGGCGCGCCAGCCAGCCCGCGGGCATTTCTGGCGCGAGCAGCGCCGTGGAGGGGGAGTCCGGGTGTTGTTCCGCCTGGTGTTGCAGTATGTTCCCGGCGGCCAGAAATCCGCTCCGCACGGCTCCTTCCATGGTGGCTGGCCAACCCGTTTGTGTGTAATCGCCCGCCAGTTGGAGATTGATCAGTGGTGTCTGCTGGGGAGGACGAAGGTGTTCGATGCCAGGCAACACCGAAAACACGGCCCGATGTTCCGTGATCGCCCGCGCATGCAACACACGAGCCGAGGCGGCTTCGGGCCAGATCTCCCGCAGTTCACGCCAGATGGTATCGATCAACTGCTGTTGACTCCCGTTCGCCTGCGGCGTCTGAAACGCGTCTCGAACCGCGCGCGAATTGCTGATGACCACCTGGTACGCAAATTCTCCCGGCGAGGAGGCATCACGCAGGATCGCCGTCCGGTTGAACACCCATTGCCCCACCCGATCGACGAGAACCGCATGCCGCAGGGGAGTCAGTTCCCGATCCAGCCACAGGTGCACGCTGGTGATGGGCGCTGTTTCCAAACCGGACAGCCCCGCGAAGGGGTGAGACTGCTTCACGACCATCGGCAACAGGGCGTCCGCCCGATCCTGCGCGGTTGCGAGCACGAATTCCTCCGCGGCCAGACGCCTTCCATCCCGCAGGTGAACCGCGGCGACTCGCTGTTCGTCCGCGGAGAGTTCCAACTCGGCCACTCCCGCCTTGCATTCCACCACCGCGCCGCGTCCCTTTAACCATCTGGCCAGGTGCCGATCGTAGAATTCCCCCAGGGGTATCGTCAGCAGATGCACCTGCCAGGCATCGCGATGCCTTAAAAAGCCCTGCACGAACACCTGCCGGGCATACTGGAAATCGATCCGGTCCAGACTCTCGCCAAGCGCGCTGACGAGCACCACCGTCCAGAACCGTTCGATCAGTTCCCGGGATTGCCGTTGATCCGCCAGCCAATCGGAAAAGCGACCCGATTCCGGTGCCTTGCCCAACACCAGCGCCCGCACCCCCCGCGCCAGCGACAGTTTATCCCGCCAGGAAAGGTACGAAATTGCGGCAAAGCTGATGGCCAGGTGCGCGGGAGCCGGCAAACCAAGGTTCCGCAACCGATTCCGTTTGCCATCGCGGGCGATGAAATGCAATTCGGGTTCGACGGCAAACAAATCGGAAGTACCCGTCAGGCGGCACAGCTTCTGGAAGTTGACACAACACCCCATGCTGACATGCTGGCAGTTATCGATCACCGTTCCGGTAGCGGCATCCACAATCGACGAAGCCCGCCCCCCCAGCCGCGGCCGCGATTCCAGCAGCGTGACGTGAAAGCCGGCTTCGGTCAGCGCGACGGCACTGGCCAGTCCCGCCAGTCCCCCCCCCACAACTATCACATCCCGCTCAGGCATATCTCGGCTGCTCCGCGGTGTTTACTCGTGATGCTTCGCTGCCAGGTAAAAAGTTCCGAGGAATGGTCGCGGGGAGATCCCCTGCGCGCATCCAACTCTCTTTCCTAATGAAACCCGACGGGAAATGAAACCCCGCGGCCATTCCCAGCAAAAAAATCCAGCCTGCGTTTGTAACGCGGGCTGGATCGTTCGAACTTGCGAAGGGGGGCAAGGGAAGCTCAACCGATACTTGCGGAACCGGAGATTACGTCCCCGAAACCACTTTGCAGATGGCCTTGAAGGTGACCGGTTCGTCGCGACCATCGATCGTTATGGTGAATTCTTCCACCAGCGTCCCGCTGCCGTCCGGCGTGGAAATCGTCAATGGCAGGACATGCACGGTCTTTTCGTCCTGGGGAATGCGGACCTGGAAGGCATTCAGATCCGACTCGCATTCAACCCGTTCGATGCGAAATGGTTTCTTGCCCCGCACGACAACATTCATGGTTTTCTGCTGCCCGGGAGTCAACATGCCCAGCGAAACCACACCGGGATTCACAATGATGTCCGGCACCACGTCCCCTTCCACCAGCAAGGGAACGTAAGGGTTATTGGCATCATCCGTGACGAGGTTGATCAAACCGCGAAAGGGACCGACGGAAACCTTCGCATCCAGATGCACCTTCAGGGAATAATTGACCCCCTGCGCGGTGCGGCTGGTTTCGGTCAATTCCGCTTTCATCGTGTCGGGCAGGTTTTCGATCCCGACGATTTTCCAGTCCGGGCGACCGGCATAGGAGACCTCGATGGTCCGGGTGGCGGCGGTGCCCTGGTCCACGGCCCCGAAATTGACGGAACCGGGTTCCATCACGACATCGGTGCGGATATAGGCGGAGATGGGAATCCGAACTTCGGCATATTGCGGCGCGCTGAACGTGATGATCAGCGAGGAATCCTTTTGCCGGGAGAACTTTTTAGTGTCCATCACGATTTCGATGTACGCCGTCTCCAGGGAATTGAGCGTGGTCTGAGAGGGCTTGGCAGCGGTGCAGCCGCAGGATGTTTTCACATCGGCAATCTGCACGGTCTCTTCGTAGATATTGGTGACCTTCAGGCGATGCGAAACGTCGCTCCCCTTCGCCACGACCCCAAAATTATGCGAGGTTTCCTCGAACATTTTGAGTGCCCATTCACTGCTTTGTTTCGCGGCAAACAATGGGGCGGGAACAAGCAGCAATACCGCAATGACAGCCAGACTCGCATGTCGTTTCATCATCAGTTTCCTCGAACAATCTGTTGGTTAACAGCCTCGCCCGGGCACGACCCCCGAAACCCGTCGGGTAATCCCGCGCCCCGTTGAAATCCCACGACAACTTCAGCAGCGTCTTGCAGGGAGAGGAATTCCGGCATAAAAGCATGCCGGGAGTAGCAACTCATGATTCTTGTCCGAATCCCGTGCCCGTCATTTCGTCCGCAGCGCCGGTAGGATATTTTCCCGTCCGAAATCCGTCAAACCGAATCTGTTCAACGAGGTTCCGAACATCAACTTCCTGCAATCAAACCTACACTTCAATTCCAGTTCTGCCAAATCATTTCAGTGGACATTCGAATGATCACTCGGCCCCCTGGACTCACAAGGCACGCATAGCCCCCACTTTTCGCAGGCTTCCCAGAGAGAGCTTTTTCTGCTGGGTACGAGGTTTTTTTCTAAATAACCGAAACTTTTTCTCACGTTGTGGGTTTCCTTTACAGGGAATTCCCCATCAATCCGATACTTGGATTACACCATCCTCGCGGAAGTTCTTCCGCACCCCTCCCCATACCTCCCTTCTTACCTTCCTTTCCAGTTTCGGAGATCCTCCATGAGGAGCTTCCAGCATCGTCTGTTGCGCATGGCGTTGGCCACGTCCCTGCTGATTCCACAGGCCACCCTGGCACAATCGGGCCCCAAGGGTGCCAGCCGTCCCCTGGCAGGGAATCAGCACGAAAAGAATGTGTACCTGCGCTTTGTCGGACGCACCTGGGACGATGTCCTGAAATCGGTCGCGCAGCAAGCGGGGCACACTCTGGTCATGCCCGATGTCCCTGCTGGTCGCCTGACGCGCTACGATCACGCTCCACATACACTGGAAGAGTCCCTGCGAATCCTCAATCACGAGCTGGATAGCACGGGGTATCAGATTATGGCCAAGGGAGATTACCTGCTCGTTTTGCGCGACGATCGTTTTCGACCTGAATACTCTCGTACGGTGATCGAACCGACGGTCGCCGAGGAAGGCCAGGCGAGCGCCCCGACCACCTGGAAACAGTCCTCTGCCGCGCCGGCTGCCTCAGGAACAATTGAACCCGCGGAATGGCAGGATCCTGCCGACGCCAGCCAAGATCGCGCCAGTTCGGCGATCGAGCCCGTTGCGAAGCCCCTGCAGGAAGCGCGCCAGGCGGTGGTAGTCGAACCTGAGCAGCGGGATAGTGTCTGGCTGACGCGGGCAATTTACCAGGCTTACGGAAAACAGGCGCGTCTGATTCAGCAAGGCCCCCTGGGGCTCCCTGCATTCGAAGTGGAACTTCCCGCGGAAGGGAAACGCCCTGCGCGGAGCTTCACGATCGGCATCGACAAGGACCAGAACCAGATCGTGCTGGTCGCCGGTGAACAGGAACAAGCCGCGCTGCTGAATGTCATCGAAACGCTTGATGCGTCTCCCGAGGGTCCGGCTTCCTCGCAACTTCGCCTGCTCGCGGCCACACCGGAGATTCACAAGGCCGCCACCCGGCAACTCCCTCGAGTGCTCGCGCAGATTACCGAACAAAACCAGGCCGATGCCCCGCCCGATCCCTCGAAGGCATCCACGTCCGCGCCTGCCCCGGCCCAGCCGGGAACGGAACCGGCCCCAAGCGATTTGAATTCGATCCTCGATCGTCTGCGGGGCGATGTGAGCATTGAAGCCCTGAACGAGCTCGGATTGCTGATACTGCGTGGCAACGAACAGGACGTTGAGGGAGTGATGCAGATCGTACGGGCCATCGAGCAGTTAAGCGTGGGGACAACGCCTGAAATTCATCTGCGGCACCTCGAAAACGTCAACAGTGAAGCCCTGTCGACCCTCCTCAATTCGGTCTATGAATCGGTGCAGAACATCGATCGCCGGGCGAGTCGGGCGAATCGGCGCGTCAACGTATTGCCGGTCGTGCAGCCGAATTCCCTGCTGATCATCGCGCCGTCCCAGGAACTGGAATCGATCCTGGCGCTGATCGACGAACTCGATCAACCCCTGCATCCCGGCCAGCAGGTGAAGGTTTTCCACTTGAAGAACACCACGTCCGCCGGGGCCGTGACGGTCTTGCGCGAATTCTACCAGGAACGGGGCGGTCTGGGGACTCGGCTGCGAGTTTCATCCGATACCCGCACCAACACGCTGGTCGTGCAGGCCACGCCCAAGGATCTGGAAGAAATCGCGATTGTCATACGCGATCTCGACAAGGATGAATCCCATGCGATTTCTCGACTGCAATTGTTCCCGCTGAAGAACGCCGTCGCGGAGGAACTGGCCACCTTCATCAACACCGCGCTGGAAGAGGCGTTGAATCCCCGGGTTTCGACTCAGTTCGGCACGCAGCAGCAACAGGCCGGCGCGAATCAACCCAAGTCGTTCGTCCTGGAATTTCTGGCTGGCTCCGGTTCCCAGGCCGAATTGATGCGATCCGGCATTCTTGCCGATGTCCGGGTTTCCGCAGATCCCCGCACCAACAGCCTGGCCGTGATCGCCCCCGAGCGGTCGCTGCCGCTGTTCGCCGCGCTGATTGCCGCCCTCGACAAACCAGCCGATGCGGTTGCTGAAGTCAAAGTTTTCACGCTGACCCACGCCGACGCGGCCGCGTCGCTCACGCTGCTGCAGGAATTATTCAACCAGACCACCACTGCGAATACCTCGCAGATCGGCGTAAACCTCGCGGGAACGGCGGATACCGGCAGCAGCCTGTTGCCGATCCGGTTCAGTGTCGATGTTCGCAGTAACAGCATTCTTGCCATCGGAGGGGCCGATGCCCTGACGATCGTCGAGGCCATTCTGTTGCGGCTCGACAACGAAGCCCCCCGCAAGCGGGTGAATATCGTGCTGCGGCTCAAGAACAGTCCCGCCACCGATGTCGCCAATGCCATCAATCAGTTCCTGACTTCCCAACGGGAACTTTCCATCATCGATCCCGAACTGGTCAGCTCCTACGAACAGATAGACCGCGAAGTGATCGTCGTCCCCGAAGTTCTCAGCAACAACCTGCTGATCAGCGCCACGCCCGAGTATTACGCCGAAGTCCTCCGCATCGCGAAGGAACTCGATGCCGCCCCGGCCCAGGTGATTATTCAGGCACTGCTGGTGGAAGTGCAACTCGACAACCTCGATGAATTCGGCATCGAACTCGGCTTCCAGGATTCCGTGTTATTCAATCGCAGCGTCATCGACAATATTCAGACCATTACCAATACCGTCACCAACCAGAACATACAGACCACCACGCAACAGATCGTCTCGCAGGAAGGGTCTCCCGGGTTTCTGTTCAACTCGCCCGTACTGGGTAACAATACCGGGCCGGCCTCGAACCCCGCCGCCGTCGGTTCGCAGGGGCTCAGCGGGTTTGGGCTGGGACGCGTGAACGGAGACCTTGGCTACGGAGGGCTGGTGCTCTCCGCGAGTTCGGAATCGGTAAGCGTGCTGATTCGTGCCCTGGCACAACAACGGAACGTACAGGTGCTCAGCCGCCCGCAAATTCGAACCGTGGACAGTCAGCAGGCTCAAATTCAAGTGGGGCAACGCGTTCCCATCGTCAACGGAGTGAACATCACCGGGACCGGCGTGGCCAACCCTAACATTGAATATGACGAAGCAGGGATCATTCTCTCCGTCACCCCCCGCATCAACCCCGATGGCCAGATCGTGATGGAAGTGCTCGCCGAGAGAAGTGCTTACCGCGGCGAAGGGGTCCCCATCTTTACCGATGCCACGACCGGCAACACGATTGTTTCTCCGATCAAGGATATTTCCGTGGCTCGGGCCACCGTAGGCGTATCCGATGGCCAGACCATCGTACTGGGGGGCATGATCTCCGAAACCGATACCGCGACCACCCGCAAGGTTCCCTGGCTGGGAGATATCCCCGTCGTTGGTCGCCTGTTCCGTTACGACCAGTCCACGAATACACGTACCGAACTTCTGATTTTCCTCACTCCCCGCATTCTCCATCACGATGGTGACAATGAACTGATCAAGGAAATCGAAGCGGGCCGCATCCACTTCTTCTACGAGGAAGCTGAAGAACTGCATGGACCATTGTTCGGCGTCCCCGTCGGAGACGAATTCCTGCCCGAACCGTTCAGCGAGCAGTCACGTGGAGCGATCCTCGAAGAACAACTTGAAATGCACACGATGCCCCTGCCCAGGGAGTTCCAGGAGGAGACCCCGGAAAAACAGCTCCCTCTCTCGCCGCCGTCCCTGCTGGACGATTCGACCATCCCGCGCACGATCGTACCCGACGACAGCCTCAAACCGATGTCGCTGGAAAAACCGGCCTCTCCCCAAACGCAGGCGTCTGCCAAGGCGACCAGCAAATCGGCATCGAACAATAATAGCAAAACGTCAAAGCCGAAATCCGGAGTGACCCGCGTCTTCCGATAATCGGCAATTCCCGTTAACCCGTGGAGGCCACTGGTCGGCCAGCCTTATTGGACCAAGAAACTGCACGTTCGCGCCATCGATCCCCCGTCCATGTTGTTTGCGACATACGGAATTAATCCCATGAAACCGATTCTGATTTCCTCAATCACGGCACGAACAGTCTCGCGCTGGGGATGCGTGATGTTGTTGAGTTGCCTATGCGGATGTTCGACCGTATCGCTGACTTCCAGCCTCCCCTTTCTTTCGCTGAAATCGAAGGGGCAGGAGGGGCCCGTCGTGGAAATCATGGCTGTCTGGCAACCCGGAGAGGGACGGGACACCAAAGGCCTCCCCTCGCGCGGTTTCGCCGGTCAACTCTTCTTCTTCAAACAGGGGAATCCCTCTCCCTCGGAGATCAGCGGCGATATCAAAATTTATGTATTCGATGATCAGGGGACGGAGGAAGAAATCGCCAAGCCGATTCATGTGTATGAATTCAAGGAGGGTGCCTGGAATGCCTATCTGACTAAAACCAACATCGGGCAAGCCTATCAGATCTTCATTCCCTATCCCCGCAAGGGCGATCACCGCGCGATCTGTTCGCTGCGAATCAAGCACAT
Source organism: Planctomycetota bacterium (assembly GCA_014584345.1). Classification (GTDB taxonomy): domain Bacteria; phylum Planctomycetota; class Planctomycetia; order Planctomycetales; family Planctomycetaceae; genus Rubinisphaera. The sequence continues at coordinate 13,946 of JACTNB010000013.1, read as the reverse complement.
TGCCCCCTCCGGGGAAATTCTACTGTCCGATCCCGCGGATATCGTGCTGGCTGGCAGGAAGGTCCCCGCTAATGTCGAAACCACCGTCACTTCCAGCAGGCCAGCAGTCCCCTCGAGTTTGACCACGCAGCAAACACACGTGGCGACCATCAACCGTGCCGGCAAAATGGAATCGTCGCATCCCGGCACCGAACAACCGCTCCCTTCCGAATTGACCTCCTCTTCGCTTCAGAAAAACACGCAGACCGCTCATTACCAGCAACTCCCGCAAGGGGCCTTGAACCCACCTGCCGATAATGCGGCAAGACAAGACAGCCACCCTCGGGCACAACCGGAGATCGAACAGGTCGGCTGGAGCCTGCATGCCGAGCCACAAGCGACCCGTTCCAGTCCCCACGCGGACCCCGCGCCTCAACAGACGGGGCTCCCCAAGGCCGAACCGCATCCCCTGGCAACGGTTTCTCCCACCTCCTCCAAACCTCGACCAATCGAGGAGACCCGGGAACTTCTGTTCGAACATCCACTTGTTGCCGAGGAAATTGTCCCGAAAACTAAAAAAACTGGCTTAAAAGTCAGGAACATTACGCTGGAATAATGGTTTAATTCCTTAAGACACCATCCTGCGAGTCCCCAAGCCTTCGGATCACTCATGAACAAACTCCTGTTACCGACACTCCTGGTGACTGGCTGTCTGTGTGCGGATCTCACTCCACTGGCAGCACAAACCCGATCCAACACCGGGGCAGCGACCGGGGGAGGCAATGTGCGTGCCAACACGGGGACGACTGCCACGAGCGGTCAGCGCGGTGGAACCGGGACGGGGCGAACCGCGGCCACGGGACAAGCCGATACCGGCATCAATACCGACGCCGGGTCTTCCGCAAGTATCAATCGTGAATTCGGCGATGGCTTCATTGGTCGCAGCGATTCCGCCGGCCGTTTCGTGGGGAATGAGCAAGCGGCGCCTCAGCGCCTCAATCAGCAAACCCCCGACTTCGGACAACGCCCGGCAAACAACGGACAGGGAGGCCAAGCCTCGAAGGAAAGCCAGGTCCGTCCGACCCTTCGCATTGCGTTCGACACGTCCGTCGCGAATTCGGGCTTCAATGCCCGCGCGCCGCTGCCGCTTCGTGGGATCGAGGCCCGTTTGAGCGATCGTCTGGCAACCAGTTCGCAATTCGCAGGTGTGCAAATCTCCACAACCGACGAGGGGAGCCTGTTATTGCAGGGGAGTGTCCGTTCCGAACAGGACCGCCGACTCGCCGAAGCGTTTCTGCGCCTCGAACCGGGCGTAAAAACCATCGATAACCAACTCCTCGTGCTCCCTTGAGCAACATCCGCTCGTAGTCCGCATTTCTCACACACTTACCAAAGCGGTAAATTTTGCCTCGAAAATGCCCAGAAAACTAGCCGCCCCCGTCAGGAAGCGGGCCACGCGGACGGTTCCTCAATGAGCACTCCTTGGGCACAACCTCAAACATGGCAATGCATTGCGACCAACCGGGCTCCAGTCTGGCCCGGTTCCTGACGGGCGCGGCTAGTTCGTCGAAGTCAGCAATCCTGTTTTATTGACCCGAGTGAGAAATCCGACCTAGAAGGTCAGTTCCAGGCCGACGTAGCCGCCGTTCGCGACCAGATCGCCATCGTTGTTCAGCAGATAGCTGCCCGCCAACGGATTGGCAACTTGATCCGGCGCCAGGGCCACTCCCGACAGGAACAGCACTTCCCAGCCGGCACGCAGACGCAGGTAATCGTTCACGCGGTAGGTTGTCCCCAAGCCTACCTGGCCCACAAACGCCACGGAACTGCCGGTCGCGGTCAAGTCCCGTCCGTAGACAGAATTGTCGTTCGCGATGCCGGAATAGGTTTCGGTCAGCCGCCCCTGGGCATCGTTGTGATAAACGCCCGCCTTGAGGAACCCGTCGAGCAGCAGCCATTCCCCTTCAATCAGCAGGGCCTCCAGGGAGAACTGTACTCCATTCAGTGTATTGTCTGTCGTGGCAAGATGTTGCAGTTGCAGCAGATCGGGCCCCACGCCTCCCAGCAGGCCGGTTTCGTCGTCGAAGCCGTCGCCTGCGCCGGAAATCGGGGTCAGGTTCCCTCCCAGCGGATTGACCAGGGCGGCGTGGGATAATCCCCCGTTCGCGCCGGGATTGTTATCGACGGCCCGAAACGTTCCCGTCAACGTCGCCCGAGCCAGTTCGTCCAGGGTGACATGCCGCCAGCCCATTCCCAGTTTGATGCGCGATTGAAACGGTGCGAACTTGGCCATCACCTCCATGTCACTCAGCGAACTGCGATATTCCGCCTGAAACGACGGAGGCAGATCGGCAAACGCGGCGACCGGGCCGAGTCCTTCATCTTCGAGGGTTTCGTCGGCTCCGGGCAGCGTGATGCTCGCGGCGTTGAAGATGGACTGGAAGAATGTCGTTTGATTGATGAAATTGGCCCCGGCAAAAGAGGCCCCGGTATCAAATCCGACTCCGTTTGTCAGTTGACCGGAAAGCGTATCGCCCCATCCATCGATTTCGGCCCAGGTAAACTCGAACTCGACCGTTTCCAACGCCAGAGCAGCCTTCAGCCGGTAACCTCCCTCGTAGCCGGTGGAGAGGTCGTTGAAGGAAAAGGTGTCGGGACCGCCAATGATCGGACCCGATTGCAGGCTGGAATCCCGTGTCCAGAACAAATAATCCGTCTGAAAATAGACAAACGGACCGCAGTACGCCTCGGCTGGACAATCCGCGGGAGAAAGAGGATTTGGCCCCTGGTACGCCTGCCCGTGTCGATCGCAGCAGATGGAATCGAGCACCATCACGTCCTGAGCGTACAGATTCGTCAGACAGGAAAGCCCGGCAAAACCACCCATCAGCACTGGTGCAAATATGTTTACGATTCTATGCCGCATCCCTTCGGCCCCTCCGATAAAACTTCCTGAGGCTGCAATCCGTACGAAACCCATTGGAAATTCCAGGGCGGGTTCCTTCATTGTATTCGGCCCGATCGGCAATCTCCGTGAGATCGGAGCAGGCAATCCACACCGAAAAATGAGAACAACCCGATCCGGAACATCATTACTACCCAAAGCCCCCATGTCTCCGATTATTCATTGCCCCCGGACACACGTCCGCGGGAAGAGGCTGGGGGCGGGGTTTCCGGGGTATTCGCGTCCGTAGGGCGACGAATCCGGGGACAGGCATCTTTCCCATTCCGGGAAAACTGTGTAAGATTTACCGGATTTTCCGTTTCCGCGATCTACTTCACAACATCCGCAGGTCGTGTTAGGCTATCCAATGCGAAAACGGGGTGGCCAGTAGTGTGGTCCAAAATCGGAATTGTCCCGATTGTTCGCTGATGGTTTACACCGTGATTCCCGGGCGGCGCGTCCATCTCCCGGTGCATTCAGGTGACGGAACGGTTAGGGTACAAACAGCGTATCTCCCCCCTGAAAAGATAGTTAAAAATTACGATGTCCACAGATTTGACCGATGGCGTAGTGGCCGGGATTGATCCGGCGGAACTGGAAGAATGGTACCAGTCGCTGGAGGATGTGATCCGTCGCTATGGCACTGAACGTGTCACGCAATTGCTGGTCAATTTGCGCGAACGGGCGTACTTGCGCGGCGTGATGATTCCCTTTTCCGCCACCACACCCTACATGAACACAATTCCCTTGGACGATCAACCGGCCTATCCGGGGAATCTGGAAATTGAACGCCGCATTAAAAGTGTCGTCCGCTGGAATGCAATGGCCATGGTGCATGGGGGTAACAAACGCTTTCCCGGCATCGGCGGGCATATCTCTACCTTTGCCTCGTCGGCGACGTTGTACGAGGTAGGCCAGAATCACTTCTTCCATGCCCGGACGGAAGATCACACAGGCGACATGGTTTATTTCCAGGGGCACGCGTCGCCTGGAATGTACGCGCGCGCCTTCGTGGAAGGCCGGCTTGACGAAGAGAATCTGTCGCGATTTCGGCGGGAAATACCGCGCGGCGGAGGGCTGTCTTCGTACCCGCATCCCTGGCTGATGCCTGATTTCTGGCAGTTTCCCACAGTTTCAATGGGGTTGGGGCCAATCACGGCCATCTACCATGCGCGTTTTCTCAAGTACCTGCATCATCGCGGCTTGCTCGATACCAGCAAATCCCGCGTCTGGGCTTTTCTGGGAGATGGGGAATGCGACGAACCGGAGACTTTGGGAGCGCTCACGCTCGCCGCTCGGGAGAAGCTCGATAATCTCACCTTCGTGATTAACTGCAACCTGCAACGCCTGGACGGTCCCGTGCGCGGCAATGCCAAGATCATCCAGGAACTGGAAGGGGCTTTCCGCGGCGCCGGCTGGAACTGCATCAAGGTGATCTGGGGAAGCGAATGGGACGCGCTCCTGGAAAAGGATGTCGACGGGAAACTGATCAAACGGATGGGAGAAATCGTCGACGGCCAATACCAGAAATACAGCGTGGAAACCGGAGCATACATCCGCAAGCACTTCTTCGGGGCCGACCCCGAACTCCAGGAGATGATCGAACATCTCTCCGACGAACAGCTCTCCAAGATGCGCCGCGGCGGACATGATCCGAATAAGGTCTATGCCGCCTACAAGGCTGCCACCGAGCACGTCGGCGCTCCCACCGTGATTCTCGCGAAAACCATTAAGGGATATGGCCTGGGAGAATCGGGTGAAGGACGCAACAACACCCACAATGAAAAGAAATTGAACGAACAGGAACTGCTTAACTTCCGCACCCGCTTCGGAATTCCGCTCAGCGACGAAGAGGTTAAGGAAACCCCCTTCTTCCGTTTCGCCGAGGGGAGTGTCGAACACAAGTACTTGCAGGAACGCCGCCGACAACTGGGAGGTTACCTCCCCGCCCGCAAGCCCACGGAGGAAAAGCTGAACACTCCGGAGTTGGATCGTTTCGCGCGCTTCCTGGAGGGAAGTGGCGGCAAGGAAGCCTCCACCACCATGGCGTTTGGCCAGATCCTGGGAAATATTCTGCTTAAGGATAAGGAAATCGGCCCCCGGATCGTGCCAATTATTCCCGACGAGGCCCGCACCTTCGGCATGGAAGGTCTGTTCCGGCAGTGCGGAATTTATTCCAGCAAGGGACAGTTGTACGAGCCGGTCGATCGCGATCAGGTCATGTATTACAAGGAAGCGACCGACGGGCAGTTGTTGGAGGAAGGGATCAATGAAGCGGGGGCGATTTCATCGTTCATCGCGGCGGGAACCTCCTATTCCAACCTCGGCATGCACATGATCCCCTTCTACATTTATTACAGCATGTTCGGCTTCCAGCGAGTAGGCGATTTGATCTGGCTCGCGGGGGATTCCCGCGTCAAGGGCTTCCTCGTCGGTGGCACCTCCGGGCGCACAACCCTCAACGGCGAAGGGCTGCAGCACGAAGACGGACATTCGCAACTGATCGCCACGACCGTCCCCAACCTGGTCGCCTACGATCCCGCCTATGCCTACGAACTGAGCGTGATCATTCAGGACGGCATGAAACGGATGTACGCGGATGGCGAAAACATCTTCTACTACATCAGTGTCTATAATGGCAACTACGAGATGCCCGCCATGCCCGAAGGCTGCCGGGACGGGATCCTCAAAGGGATCTACAAATTCCATTCCAACCAGGTGGAAAACGCTGCCGTCGGGTCCCGGCCTCAACTGTTCGGTTCGGGCCCCATCCTGCAGTGCGTTCTGGAAGCCCAGCAAATCCTGGCCGAGAAATATCGAATCGCCACGGATGTCTGGTCGGTTACCAGCTACAGCGAACTGGCACGGGAAGCCCGCACGGTCCAGCGCTGGAATCGTCTACACCCCGATCAGAATCCCCAGCAAAGTTACCTGGAACAGGTACTGGCGGGCGTTAACGGCCCGGTCATCGCATCCAGCGATAATGTTCGACTCGTACACGACCAGATTCGGGACTGGGTGCCAGGAACTTATATCACCCTGGGAACCGATGGCTTCGGGCGGAGCGATACCCGCACTCAACTGCGGCATCACTTCGAAGTGGATGCCCGCTTCGTGACCTACGCCGCCCTGTCCGGATTGGTCCAGGATGGCCATTTGAGCAAGGCCATTCTTTCGCAGGCACTCAAGGATCTGGAAATCGATCCCGACAAGGTCGATCCGCTCTATGCCTGATCCAGCCTCCCCAAGGCTGGAGATGAGCGGCGGAATTAATCTCCGCCGCTCTCATCAACGTATTGATGCGGTGCGACCACCGGATCAATTTGCAGGGGAAACTATACTTGGAGGCGTTTGTAGCCCAGGGGCCCCGCAAACAAACCGGAGATCCGTCCCGGCCTACGCGACATGACTCTCCCCTGCCGACTCTGGCGAGTGTCCCGGTTCGCGCGGACGTGGAAAACAACGCGTCGGGGTTATTTTTTCTCTGGGGTTCTTTATGCTATAGTCTGTCAACAACGTGCTGGTCGCGACAGATTCGCGCGGTCTGCCCATTACGATCTGACAACCGGAAGAAAGAACGGACCGGATGGCTATTGAATTCAAATTACCGGAGGTTTCCGAAGGCGTGGTCTCCGCGGATATTGCGGAAGTGCATGTCCAGGAAGGGGATATCATCACCGCCAATCAGGTGGTGGCCGAGGTGGAAACCGAAAAAGCGCTGGCGGAAATTGAATGCCCCCACGCTGGTAAGGTCTTGAAGGTGCATGTGAAGGCCGGGGAATCCGTCAAAATCGGTGCCCCGCTACTGACCATTGAAACCAACAGCGACGCGGTGGCCTCCGCACCCGCCCCCAAGCCGAAGCAGGATGCGCCTGTCCAGGACTCCCCTGCCGCGCAGGCTCCTGCAGCCGCAGAAGCCAAAGCAACTGCCACACCTGCCACTCCCGCTCCGAAGGCCCCCGTTGCCACGGCACCTCCGGCCGCGGAAACGTCCGCTACGGATCGTCCTCCCGCACCAGCTGGCCCGGCCACGCGACGACTCGCGCGCGATCTGGGGGTCGATCTGTATCAAGTCCACGGGAGTGGACCTGGCGGGCGCATTTCCCAGGAAGATGTGCAGCAGTACGTCAAGGCCCGCTTGTCGGCTCCGGCCGCCGCCGGTATCGCCGGACCGGTCTCTGCTCCCCCGCTCCCCGATTTTTCCGAATTCGGCCCGACTCGTCGGGAAGCACTCAACAAAATCGGAAAGACGGCTGCCCAGCATCTCGGAACTTCGTGGAGCGTCATTCCGCACGTCACCCAGCACGATCTGGCCGATATCACCGACATCGAACTGGCGCGCAAGATGTTCCTGCAGAAAACGGGCAAAAACGGCCCCAAGGTGACCATGACCGCCATTGCCATCAAGGCGGCGGTGACGGCCCTCAAGGCGTTTCCCCGCTTCAACTCCAGCCTCGATCCCGAAACGATGGAGATCGTCTACAAGCAGTATTACCACATCGGAGTTGCCGTCGACACCGAAAATGGACTGGTTGTTCCCGTCGTGCGCGATGTCGATAAAAAAACCCTGTTGCAGATCGCCGCCGAAGTGACCGAACTGGCCGCCAAGGCCCGCGATCGCAAACTCGGCATGAACGAGATGAAGGGAGCAACTTTCACCATCACGAATCTGGGAGGCATCGGCGGAACCTACTTCACGCCCATCGTCAGCTACCCCGAAGTCGCCATCCTCGGGATGTCACGGGGGCAGTCCCAACTGCGACTGCGGGAGGGGGAACTGGAGGAACGCCTGATGTTGCCTTTGTCCCTGTCATACGATCACCGCGTGGTCAACGGAGCCGACGCGGCCCGCTTCATTGTCAAGTTGTCCGCCTTGCTTTCCGATCCCTTCACGCTGCTGTCGGAATCCTGAACGTCGGCACAAGGCGCGGCAGTAACGACCAGGCCAATGGGCGGGCAACCCGGACCATGCAAACTCACCCACACACAAGCTCGGCACAAAAGGATCATCATGGTTAACGCGGATTTACAGGCGGAGATTGTCGTATTGGGAGCCGGGCCTGGGGGGTATCCGGCGGCCTTCGAGGCGGCGGACCATGGCAAGCAAGTGGTTCTGGTGAGTGACGATGTTGCCCTGGGGGGAGTCTGCCTGAATCGAGGCTGCATTCCCTCCAAAGCCCTGCTGCACGTGGCAAAACTACTTCACGAGGCAAAGGAAGCGGCCCATTGGGGCATTCACTTCGGTGCGCCCGAAATCAATCTCGATCAACTCCGCGACTACAAAAACAAGGTGGTGACAGGACTGACAGGCGGTATTCGCGGTCTGGGCAAGGCCCGCAAGGTACAACTGGAAGAAGCCCGAGGCTCATTCCTGAGCTCACAACTCATGGAACTCACCTACAAGGATGGCAGCAAGAAAACACTGGCCTTCGAACAGGCGATTGTCGCCACGGGTTCCCAGCCCGCCATGCCGAAGATGTTTCAGATCGGCGACGACCGGGTCATGGACTCCACCGGAGCGCTCGAGTTGAAGGATGTTCCCGGTAAGTTGCTGGTCATCGGCGGGGGGTATATCGGCCTGGAAATGGGATCCGTTTACGCGGCGCTCGGCTCGGAGGTAACCGTGGTGGAAATGCTCGACGGGTTGCTCCCCGGGGCTGACCGCGATCTTGTCAGACCGCTGCAAAAACAATTGGAACAGCAACTCCACGCCATCCTGCTGAAGACAAAAGTACTCGGACTCGAAGCCCGGCCCGAAGGCATTCTGGCCCGGCTGGAAGGGGAGAACGCACCTGCGGAGGCCCTGTTCGACCGCGTCCTGATCTCGATCGGTCGTCGACCCAACGCCGCCAATATCGGCCTGGAAAACACGAAAGTCCAACTCGACGACAAGGGATTCATCAAGGTCAATCGCAAAATGCAAACCGATGACCCGGCGATTTACGCGATCGGCGACGTCGCCGGGGAACCGATGCTGGCCCACAAGGCCACGCGCGAAGCGAAAGTGGCGGTCGATGTGATTCTGGGCCTGCCGGCCGAGTTCGATGCCCAGGCGATTCCCGCAGTGGTCTTCACCGATCCTGAACTTGCCTGGTGTGGTCTCACCGAAGCACAGGCCAAGGATCGCGGACTGGATGTCAGCGTGATTCGCTTCCCTTGGGCGGCTTCGGGACGAGCGCAAGCCATCGATCGCACCGAAGGGTTGACTAAGCTGATCTTCGAGAACAAAACCGAACGGATTCTAGGCATGGGCATCGTCGGACCCGGTGCGGGAGAAATGATTGCCGAGGGGGTGTTGGCCGTGGAAACGGCGGCCGTCGCCCGCGATCTCGCCGAGAGCATTCACGCCCATCCGACACTCTCCGAAACCATCATGGAATCGGCAGAGGGAATGTTCGCACAGGCCACTCACTATTTCCGGCCCAAGAAATGATCACGACTTCCCTGCAGACAACCGCTACCGTGCTGGAACGGAGTCTCCTCTCCGAGGAAAACTACCGCCTGCGGCTGCATTGCCCGACAATTGCCGAGCGGATCCTGCCGGGACAGTTCTTCATGCTGCGACTGCCCGGCTGTACCGACCCCCTGCTGGGCCGCCCCTTTGCCCTGTACGATACCGCTGCCGATGCCACAGGCGAACCGGTTGCGATCGATGTGGGCCTGCACCAGATTGGCAAGTTCACGGGGCTGATGTCGCAACTGCCCACGGGGGCTGTCCTCGATATCTGGGGGCCCCTGGGAAATGGATTCCCCCCTTTCCAGACCGAGCATCTGATCCAGGTGGCCGGTGGCATCGGTTACACCCCGTTCGTCGCCGTCTCACGGGAAGCGCTGGCGGGAAAACGCTACGGAAGCCCCGCACGTCAGCCGATTCAGGCACAGCGCGCCAGCCTGATATACGGCGTGCGATCCCGCGCCTTGCGCGCGGATCTCTCCGACTGGCAGACCCTGCCGGGACTCGATGTCCAGATTTGCACCGAGGATGGGAGCGAAGGGCATCGCGGACTGGTGACGGAACTCCTCGAACCGATGCTGCGGGCAGGATCAGCCCAGAAAAAAACCGTGCTCACCTGCGGGCCAGTTCGGATGATGCACGCTGTTGCGGAATTATGCCGCCAGCACGGCGTGGCCTGCTGGGCCTCCCTCGAAACGCCCATGGCGTGCGGCTACGGCGCCTGTTTCAGTTGCGTGGTTCCGGTACGCGACGCGGCGGCGGAGAGTGGCTGGGATTATCGCCGCTCCTGCGTGGAAGGGCCCGTCTTTCGGGGCGACCAGATCGTCTGGGAACGCCTGCTCGCTCCCACCGCCTGAACCCGGTAGACCTGCAAGGGCAATGAACAAACAGGCAGACACCTGGGAGCAACCCGTCGAGCATTTCCACCACGGTTACCTCAGAGCCGAGCGCCGCGGAACCGGAGCCCCAAAGGCAAATCTTGGTCCCCAAACGGGCCGATGCTCCCTATAATAAGGCGAGACACGTTTTTCCGGCCGATTCCAGACATTTTTTCAGCGAACACTCATGGTTGAAATTCAACGTAACCCGACGCGGGAAGTTCAAATTGGCTCGATTAGCATCGGCGGGGGCCACCCGATTGCCGTCCAAAGTATGACCGCCACCAAAACGCAGAATATCGATGCCACCGTTCGCCAGATACAACATCTGCTGTCGGCGGGTGCCGATGTCATTCGCGTCGCCGTCGATAGCCAGAAGGACGCCGAGGCTCTTCGAGAAATTGCCGCCCAAACCCGGGCCAATCTCTCCGTCGATCTACAGGAAAACTATAGGCTCGCCGAAGCCGTCGCCCCCTTCGTCCAGAAAATCCGCTATAACCCCGGACACCTGTATCATCACGAACGCCAGAAACCCTGGCAGGAAAAAGTCGCCTATATCGTTGGAGTGGCCCGCGATAACGACTGCGCCGTTCGCGTGGGGGTCAACTGTGGTTCGGTCGATCCCGCCAAGACCGATAAATACGCCCACGACGATTCCATCTCCCCCATGCTGGAATCGGCCTTCGATCACTGCGAATTTCTCGATTCGCTGGGATTCACGCGGTATTGTGTCTCGCTCAAGGATTCCGATCCGCGGAAGGTGGTCGAAGTGAATCGCCGTTTCGCGGCTCGTCGTCCGGATGTCCCCTTGCACCTGGGAGTGACCGAAGCAGGCATGCCGCCCGATGGCGTGATCAAAACCCGTGTCGCCTTCGAACAGCTGATCGGCACGGGGATCGGCGACACCTTGCGGGTCTCGCTGACCGTGCCGAACGATCGCAAGGGAGAAGAAATCGAAGCAGGTCGCCAGATCCTCGCCGACATCGCCGCAGGCCGGGTAAGGTCGGTGGTCGATTTCAACACGCACGGGCTGAACATCATCAGTTGCCCGAGCTGCTCGCGCGTCGAAAACGAAGCCTTCGTGGAACTGGCGGCCCAGGTCAAGGAAATGACCGCCTACGCAAAAGACTACGACATCACCATCGCCGTCATGGGCTGCCGCGTCAACGGCCCCGGAGAAACCGACGATGCCGACCTGGGCCTGTGGTGCGCCCCCAACTTCGTCAACCTGAAACGAGGCCCCGCCCCCCTGGGAGCCTACCCTTACGACGAAATCATTCCCCGCCTGAAACAGGAACTCGATCAACTCATCGCCAACCGCCAATCATAACCCCAAACCGCCACCAAAAAGGGCACGCCGCCGGGTGCCATGCTCTCACGCCGCAGGCGGGTGAGCATGCCGTAGAGCCGGGAGATTATCACCGCAGATATGCAGGGCAGGAGTCTGCCCTGCAATCTCGGCTTTACTCCCTAGAATTCAGCGAGTTTCGGTTTTCAGTGCGTGCCTGAACGAGAATTACTCTTTCAGTTCAAACTCAATCGTCGCGTTCTCAGGAGCCACCGTGGCTCGGAGCGGACTGGTGGAATCGGAGCGGAATTTCTGTGGGATGTTGGGATAGTCGACCTGCTGTGGATTTGGGTCAGTCAGGTCGAGTTCTGGTGGGCCGACGGTCGCGATGTAATCGCCAAGGGGAACCGCACGGATCTGAGCAATCCCTTCCTCATTCAGGTTGGCCCCACCTCCCAGGCCTGTTTCATGGCTCATCAGAAAGACCGTTCCAATAGTCACCGGCTCGCCCCCGTAAGTCACCTTGACCGTGAGATTCCCGCTCGGCTTATTGGAATGGGGGGTCTGGCCACAACCCGCCAGCAAGCAGGCTGCGGTCCCCAACAGAACGATAGCTGCACTGTGAAGTATCATTTTCATAACGGGTAAATCAGTTCTGAGACGAGTTATTAAAACAGGTCGGCAACCAAAGTGAAGAATGGGAACCATTACTTTAGTATTCGCCAATCACCGCTCCGTCATCCCGGGTGCAGAGCTGGAGATAGGTTGGGAAGTTTATGTTTTCCGAGATAAACCGCACAGCCCCGTCCGTCAACACGATATTATGCCCCCCATTGTGGAAGGAATTGGTAACCGTATTGAAACCTGCACGAGAAGTGTTTCCTGGGGCACCCGCGCGAAAATAAGCATTGGGGGCATGGCGGATGGTCGTGACTCCCGCCGGATACCAGCAACCTCCCGCTGTCAAGGGGAAAGCCGTCCCGGCATTGATCGAACCGGCGCTCGCATTAGCGACAGAATGCCAGCCTCCCAGATAATTGGCGCTTCGGCTCACGCCATTCACAGTGCCAGACTGTTCGGCAAGAATGATGGTGTTGGAGGTCCCATCGGTACAATCCCGCATCCTTTTGCTTTCAAAGGCGGTCATCATCCCGTTGCGGCAATACGTTGAGGCGCTGCACATAAAATCGCCCGAGCAGACACCAGCTCGACCACCTGGATCAGGAGTGGCTCCGCTGATCGCCACGTAATCCATCGTCATCCCCTGATAACTGAGCGCCATATCCGCATGATTGAACGCCGAGTTGGGGTTGGATGGACAGCGGTAGTTGGAGACCAGCAGGCTGCGCAGGATGTTATTGCCAGAGTAGCCGCAGGGAGTCGCAGGATTGGCCGAATTACACCCGGGAGAGTGGGCGTAAAAGCCCCCTCCGCTCGTCGTGAGTGAACTGTACAAGGCCCCCTGTTCGATGTAAGGGAGCAGGAAGACGCGCCAATTCGGGCGATCTCCCCAACTGGCAGCCATCGGGAAAACGCGGCTTGTGTCGTGGTAGTTGTGCAGTGCCAGCCCAAGCTGCTTCATGTTATTCATACAACTGCTGCGACGAGCGGCTTCGCGCGCTTGCTGGACTGCTGGCAACAACAAAGCCACTAAGATGGCGATGATCGCTATCACCACCAAAAGTTCAATCAGTGTAAACCCTGCACGACGTTTCATTGCCAACTCCCATCACTGAATGGCCAAAAAGACACGGATCACTTCCAAAGCAATGCATTGTTCGCGTTACAGCAGAAACTGTGCCAAATTGATCGCACGAAGACGATCATTTCTCAAGCATGCCTGATTGGCAGGTGAAATCACCAAGGGCCTGGAATAAATCAGCCGAGAATATCACGACGAGCCTGAATGCCTGCCCGACTTGGCGTCAGGTGTGATGGAAATAGCAACAATGGCGGCAATAATACTGAACAGTATTATTGGTGAAACAAAGTAAACACGTGTGATATGTCGAGTTATCGCATAAACAAAAATGGTTGTCAACAATGATCTGGAACAATCTGGAAATTTTGCTGCACCTCCATCACAGCGCGGGGTGGCCCGGCCTGTTAGGCCGGGTGCCGCAGGCACAAGACGCAGCGCCCTCGGATTTCCTTCACTCACTCACGGTAAACTCGTCACTCAGTTCCGTTCCCGGTGGCCAGGAAATTAACACGCCAACCGATTGTCCCTGTTCCTACCATCGTGCCGAACTCCATTTCCAGTTGGTCGCGATCGAGCAACCAGACCCGCCCGAGCAGGATTGGAGCGGGGTAGGTCAGGCTGTGCCTGACGGGATTGATTGCTGATTATTTTGTTGAATTGATGGTTGATCTTTGGCAACCTGAAATTGTGTGACACTGTGA
>JACTNB010000037.1 GCA_014584345.1 Planctomycetota bacterium | reverse complement strand
CCGTTGTGTTCCCCTGCCGGATTCCCAGGGACAGTTCGGTGCCGCCTGCAAGGATGCGGGGTTGCGGGAGGCGACCGGACGGTATGTCGTGTTCTGGGACGACGACAACTGGTTCTATCCGCATGCGCTGCAATGTCTGTTGTCCCAAGCGAGCGAGACACACCCAATCGTGGTAGCTCAACTCCGGCACAACCGCTTTCGCTATGAGCCGGTGCCGAGCGTGGAACGCTGGGAGCAAGATGGATGCCAGCAAGATGGATGCCAATTTCGGCTCGGCAACATCGACACCGGTTGCTTTCTCATCGAACGAGAACTGGCCTGCCAAGCGGAATGGCACGACCAGCAAGGTCCCGGCAGCGACTCCCGCTACTTCGACCGCGTAGTGCAAGCCTCGGGAGGCTACGATGCAGTTCTGTTTGAACCGACGGTGATTGGAGTCCACCTGTGAGCCATAACCAACTGACGATCCGCCGCGTACTGGCAAGCATTCGAGCCGAGAGTGGGGGACTGATCGAACATCTACGGACGTTGCAGCCGTTTCAGTGGATCGTCAACCCCGGCAACGCGGGTGATGGCCTGATCGTCGCCGGCACCCGGGAGATGTTCCGCCAGGCCGGTCTCGATTTCCGACAGGTTCCCCGCGACGGCGTGCAACCCGATCTCCCCGTGGTGTATGGTGGAGGGGGTGCCTGGTGCGAAACCTTCGGCATCGCGGCGACAATCGTCACCGAGGCGGCAGCCATCTCGCCGTACGTGCTGGTGCTCCCCTCCACCTTCGAGGCATGCCGACTGAGGCAGGTTCAGCATTTGCCACATCTGTATCTGTATGGTCGCGATCAACATTCGGTCACGATAGCCCGAGACATGGGCTTCGCAGCGGAATACTCGCCCGACCCCGCCTTCTGGACTCCACCGCCGCGCCCCGCTGCTTGTGGAGGTTCCGGCACCCTCGCCGCGTTTCGTCGAGACCGTATCGGCACGGAGATTCCCCTGGAACCGGAGGCCCAACAGGCTGATACCTCCCGCGACCTCAGCCGAGAGGGGGACCACACCTCCGACGACTGGCTGCTGCAACAGGTCTGCCGTTACGACTGCGTCCACACCGACCGTTTGCACGTCGCCATCGCCGCCACCCTCAGCGGCCGAGACACGGTCCTGTACCCCAACGGCCACAACTACCACAAAAACCGCGAACTCTACCACTCAACCCTCACCCACTTCCCCAACTGCCGAATGGCGAAGGGAGAAACTTGATGAGGGCGGATACCAGTTCATTTCTGGCAAGTCCGAATTGATGCCGTGGATTGTGGCATGATTGCTCGGTCGGCTAACCTATGGTGCGATTATCGTGCAATCATGGTATTTATGATTCTGACAGGGCAAGCATGACAGTGGATGAACTCGGACGAATCGTTGATGCGGCCAGGTGCCGAGTTTTCGGCTGGGAAGATGCGGGCAATGAACCGCATCGTCAGGCATTGGCAGAGGTCATCCGCAGCACTAAGTCCGAGGAGGCTACGATCCTTTGTGAACCGAGCCTCACCCGTTCGACGACACGACCACCAGACATCGTCCTCGTCTGTCCTCATCGCGGTGTTGCAGTAATTGAAGTGAAGGGATTTGGTCTGGACGAGATTTCATCCATAGACCCTGGGGGGGGATTCGTTTTGCACTATGCTGGTGGTGCGCGAGGTCGGAATCCGTTTCACCAGGTACGCAATGCGATGTTTGATATTAAAGACGCCGCCCAACGAGTCCATGAAGGGCAGTTGACGATTCCCTTCCGTTATTTCGTTGCACTGCCCTGTATAAGGCGATCGGCCTGGATGGCCAAGTGGGGTGCGTCGGCCCCGATTCCCAAAGAGCTGATCTTTCAAGACGACCTTTCTCGTCTCTCACCAGCGTTGCTACATAACGGGATGAAACGCTTAGGATCACTGGGGAGGGAAGCGTGGCCAGCGGCTGATCTGGCGGCCCTGAAGTGTGCTTTCGGCGATACTTCAGTCTTGTTTCCAGTCCCCGAGGAGCGAGCGCCTCGGCGGGCGCGTGAGGCAACGCTGGGCGAAATGTTCGACGAAGCGGCCGAGTCCTACAAGGTGCTTTCGGACGAACAGCAGAAGCTGTCCGCACAGTTTTGGGAGAATGGACCTCGGATTGTGCGTGGCGTGGCGGGGAGTGGTAAGACGATAGTGCTCGCTAATAACCTGGCACGGCGAGTCCAGCGGCTCGAACGGGGCCACGCTCTTTTTTCAGAAGCTTCCGCAGGGCTGAAGATTCTAGTTGTCTGTTTCAACCGAACTCTGGTGCCATTTGTTGAGAAGAAGATCGCGACGTCCTATCTCCAGAGAACAGGAGCGACGTTACCCAATGGCGTCGTGCATGTCATGGCCTTCAATCGACTGATGTGGCATTTGGCCGATAAGGGGGTCTGGAGATATCAGAAGGTTTTCGAGAAAGGAAAGAACGATCGGGATCGCGCCGCGCAGTACCAGGCTGACCTGAGTTACGTGAAGAAGAACGATACTCCAACCTTTGATGCTCACGCATATGACGCAATCTACTGCGATGAGGGTCAAGACTTCCTGGAAGAAGAGTTCAAGCTGCTAAGCCAACTCGTGAGGCGCGACCAGAGTGAACCGAGCCTGTTTGTGTTTTACGACGATGCGCAAAACCTCTATGGACGAACACGACCAAACTGGCAGTCACTGGGTCTCAATGTCGTCGGACAGCGTTCGCACATCATGACCGAGTGTTTTCGGAACACACGCCAGATCGTCGAAGTGGCATTCAATGTACTGTACGGAAGTTTTGCTGAGAATAAGTCAAAGATTCCCACCCGCGCCTTCGGTGATGTGTCGTCGCTCCTCGAAAAGGGCCTGTTGACTGAGCGGGATGGTTACAAACAGGTTCACTTCGCTCGCAGAGAAGGAAGTCGGCCGATCGCTAACGTCGCTCCATCTGAAGAGGCCGAAAACCAGTATGTTCTGCAGCGATTACGATGGCTCGTGAAAGAACAGGAAGTCCGTCCGGAGGACATCCTTGTGCTCGGGTTCAAAAAGGAACGCATTGAGCGTCTAGCGGCATTCCTTCGAGGCAAGACGGAGAACGGTTTACCCGAAATACATGTTGCTTTCAAAGAAAAGGACGACATTCTAGGGCAACGTCACCGGCTGACACTCTCGACAGTCGCATCTGCTAAGGGCTACGACGCATACTGCGTTTTGCTGGTTTCTGCACAGGACTTCAAGGTCGATGTCGACAGCCGGGCAACATTCTACGTCGCCTGCACACGTGCGATTGAGCACTTGGAAGTCTCCACCTGCGGCCAACCCAGTGGACTGTTTGCCGAGTTCCAGCAGGCCATCAATCGCGTCTGAAGGGTACCGCTCTGGGGACAAGGCAATTTGCAGGCCATTACATGCGATTGCCCTGGGGGGCGGCCAGCAATGGCCGTCCCTACCGCGACCGCAACGACTTACATGAAGTTGCCCTCTTCATTCTCCCAGCAGGTAATGGTGACCTGCTCGGCAAACGAGGAAAGCGAGGCAAGGCATGCTGCACTAAGATCAAACGTATATCCCAGCACCCATATCGTGATTTTTACGCAAAACTGAGGGTCGGCAATCATTCGAGCGATGGCGGACTTTGCAGGCGTCAACGCGTCGACTAGCAGTTTTACGTGGTCTTCGACGTTATTCGAATGCAATGATTCTGATGTGCAGAAATGCCATACACCAAATGGTCGAACGCGTTCGACTGCAACTATTTCAGAACCGCGCTTTTCGCGACCAACATATGGTTGGCCTTTTTCGAACCCCGATGTTGGCTTAATGCCAAGCTGAAAAGAAACGATTTCTAAATCAAGAGAATCACTACGAATGCACAGGTCAATTCCTGTCGAAATTGGTTTGATTCGGCTAGAAGATGTATTCATACTCAGAAACTCATTGCCTAAAACAGATAATCATAGAGGTTGCCGAGGAAATCTCCAGTGTGCGAGTCGAGAACATCCCCATTGTCCAATATCTTATGTTGGTGGTGACTGGCCCCCTGTCCCAAGTCGCGTTTCAGGCCTTCCATTGCGCGTTTCGCCTCGTCCTGAGTTAGCCCCAGCGCCTGGCGAGTACGGTTCGTAATCGTGTGCCCACCGGTTTGAAGGACTTTCGGATCCGGTGTCTGTGCAGCACCAATGCTTTTCGGGCCAAACTGTCTTGGGCCACTAATCCCCCCAGCGGCACCTTTTCCGGTGGCTCCGATCGTAACAACTCGTGCGCTGGAGGCAATGGAGTTGGCGATGACGGGGGCCGCGCTGAAGCCGGCGCCGAGGCCGAGACCCAGGCTTTCGTGCTTCAACTGCTTGTCACTCATGCCAGGATTCGAGTAGCCATGCAAGAAGCCCGTGAAGGCGCCCGAGATACCTCCAATCACTCCCCCTATTCCGGCTCCCACCAATGTGCCCAGGAGACCCGCCGCCGAGCCGATGGCTCCGCCAACGGCTGCCCCCGAGGCGGTACCGCCGATAGCTCCGTTGCCCATGCCGACGACGCCACGGCTTGAGCGGTGGGCCATCTCATCCCAGGCCGCGGCCATGCCCTCCGCGATGGGATCTTCCAAGGGACGCCCCACAAAATTGCTGGTAATTCTGCTGTCCCAGATGCCTTGCGACAGGCGTTCGGCGACCGTGCTTGTCGTGGCCCGTTGACTCATGCCGAACGCACCGGGGTCGTGCGTGTTGATCACGAGGGTGTCGAAAGATCCGTTGCCGTCCGCGTCGCGTAACTCGTAAGCTGGCCCTGTCGAGGTGCTCGAAGAGTGGTTGCCGGCCGTGGTAACGGTCAGGTCCGCGTACTCAAT
>JACTNB010000011.1 GCA_014584345.1 Planctomycetota bacterium | reverse complement strand
ACGTGTTGACATCTCACGATCATCCCATCCATCAGGTGCAAAATGCAAGACCGCTTGTGACTGCGTCACCCAGAGGTAAACCTCTGGGCCATCCCGCCTAACCAAAACCCCGCGCCCACTATTGTTGGGGAAGTCCACTGCTTGACACTGGATAAGCAGGAATTTATGTTAATCGTAAAGTACTCAAACGAGTTCTTTACGATTTTTTTATGGATTACAAACTCTTGAATTCCAGGTTGATCGACCATGTTACGCAATCTGACTGGCCTTGCTCTTGTCTGGATATTTTTTCTGCAAAACTGTGCGGCTGAGCAAATCCTCAGAACATGGGTTGATTCGACGGGCAAACACTCATTTGTGGGAAAATTTCTCAATGAAGAAAAAGGCTTCATCTACATCAAAAATGAGTTAGGTGAAGAAGTAAAAATTGCGTTCAGCCTTTTCAGCGATAACGACAAAAACTACATTCGTGAAAGACGCAAAGCCAAGCTCGATGCGTCTCGCAGTACAAAGACTCCCAACGTCAGCACCCTGGGGGTTAAACTTGTCTCGACTGATTTCAGCCAGACACAAGAAATCGCTCCGGAAAAGTCAGCGAACCTGGTCGCAGCCAGCCCAAAGATCTCGGCAGCGAAAAAAGCACCGCTCCAGCCTTTTGAAATTACGATTCCTCCCGTATCGGAATTTGAATCTTTTAACACAGTTGCCCCGAGCCACTCTTTTTTACTGAGTCGGAACCAGTCGCATCTGGTATTTTCGCACTCGGTGAAGTCACAAACCATTGTTAACGTCGTGGAATTCAATGATGAATCAGCCATTAAAAGCAGCATTATCGAAGGAGCCTGGACCGTTCATGATGTCTCTGCTGATGGACAGCATCTGTTACTGATTTCTGGTTTCCGCTATGTTCCGGGAAACACGTTAGCCATTTATTTTGTGGGGGGAGATGACGCCCAGGAACTGGCTCGCTGGCAAATTAATGGACTGGCCGAGGAACCGGTCGATATTCATTGGGCCAAATGGGTTGGCGATCCTCAAAACCCCAATCAAATGGTCGCGTTTACTGAAACGGGTGAGCTTTTGCTGTGGGATTTTCCCGAGATTAAACCGGCAAAAATATTTCGACCTCATACTGAGATCATCAGTGACTTATTAGCCACCATATCCACTGACGGCCGCTTTGTCGCCTGCCAGAATGGGAGGAACATCAGTTTGATGGATCTGCTCGGCCAACAGGTCTGTTCCGAATTTGTTGTGCATCGCAGTTTTGATGCGATGGCCATCAGCGACGATCGTCGGTACCTGGCTGGCATTGAAAATAAAACCCTGTCGGTCTGGAATATTGAAACCGCGTCATTAGAAAAGGAAATACTTAATATCAAAGCGGAGCAGAATAAGAATCTGCTGCATTGGCTAGGACCGTCTCATATGATGGTTGGTCAGGGCGGAATCATCGATCTCGAAAATCAAGTTCCTGTCTGGAAATACACCGGGGGCATGTCTCTATTGACCGCCGATGGGTTGGGTCTGTTTTTATACCGTCGCACTGAAAATGACCGTTTGTCCAGGAAAGTTGTGACCGAAAATCGCGTCGTTGGGTACCCCGTGTTAGCTAAAATCACGCCTTCTCAAATACAAACGGCTGCCAAAGTCCGTACTCAATTAACAGGATTGATATTTACTGAAGGTCGAGAGGTTCGGATTGACTATTCCGCAGTGCCGGCCGGATATGTTGATAAACTGAAAGCAAAAGTTGGTCAAATAGTGAAGGATCGCAAATTGGTGGAAAGTGATCGCACACCACTCGTCCTTAAATACTATTTTAAGGAAAACCCCATTCAGAAAAGATATACCATGCAGCCGGGCACACCTGGCTTTCGACCTGGACAACCGAGCGTTGACGTCAGCTTTACGGAACGCTGGATTTCCGTTGCGATCAGTTATGAAGGTAAGTCGATTAGAACAGTGTCACATGGTTCTTCACCACCAAATTACATCCAGGTGAGAGAGGGGGAATCGGTTGAACAACATGTCATCAGCCAACAGCAATCATTCGATCAGATTCTTGAACGGCTGGACCTTTCCGGTAGCCTTTCGTTTCCCATCGCTTTCCAAGAAGATTACCCCGGACAAACTCCAGTCGAAAACCTTTCTGTCAGCAATCCAAGTTCTCAATAACATGATCACGGCAACGATTTCGTCGCATAAAACTTGTTTTTTGTGAGAATGAACCCATTTTCCTGGTTTACTTGCGGCCGCTGGTACGAAAAATGACTGCCAACGGGAGGGTGCTTCTGTAGAAACTAAAAAGGACCATTTCGAAGGTAGGCTCTACGAATTAATGGCCTGCAAAACAGCTTCCGCCCAACCGACAGGTCCGGGCTGGCTGGCAATAATTTTGTGTGGTGAATCGGCATCGATTCGCAGGGTGGCCCGGCCGTAACGGCTGGGTCGCGCAGCGACAAGATGGATCTACCGAGCGGCTGCAATCCGTCGTGGAATGTTCCATTTCAAGAGGGTGAGTGTGCCTCGTGGTCATACGCTTCGAGGGTCGGTCCGTCGGGCTTCCGATCCGGTGGCCACCTGCGCTGGAGGCTGACGATGCATGGGCCGGTTTGTCACAGAAATGCAGACCCATGGAAAAACATCGTGTGCCTACGGCACCCAACCGCCAAAAGGGCGGTCGGGCCACCCTGCGATCTGCTCGATACGCTGTCGGGGCCGGCCCGGGTGCCCTGGTGGGAGCATGATTTGAGTGCCACGGCTGTGTCAGCCGTGCGTGGCGGGATGTGACTCTCTTTCGAGGAGAAGTACCATCGGCAGGAGTCGCGTCCAACGGGAATTCGCACTGCTCGCGGCGCTGTGGCGCCCGATGTTTACTCAACCAGAGCGCCCGTCAGGAAGCGGGCCACGCGGGCGGTTCCCCGAGGAAGTCCCGCTCCCTGACGGTCGCGGCTAGTTCGTCAATGTCAGCAATCCTGTTTTATTGACCCGGCGAGAAATCCGGGCTAGTCATTCCGACACGCACCCGGCCCCGCCGACTCCGGCGGCTTCCACTGGCAGGCCTACTTCCACGAGTACCAGAATCTGCGACCGGGCAACGTCCTCCCCACGCCCCCAAAACCAAACGCCGCCCCGCCGGCCAACGCCGGGACCGGGGTGCCATGGCCAAACTTGTTTGGCCATGTTTTTACCAGCATGTCGGGTTCCTAATTTCATGACCACGTAAGCGAGGGCTTGGCACCGGCGTTGAGAAGGTGCGTTACGCGGACGAGTTTGTGATTTTGTGTAAGACGGCAGAAGGGGCGGAGGCTGCATTGGCAATGGTCCAATAGTGGACTGCCGACAGCGGTTTGACACTGCATCCAGGTCCCAGAATGAGCCGCTTTGCTCATAAGGCCGCAGTCAAGCCGGGTACGGAAATCCGTCCTGTCGAGTGCAGGAGACTTAAAAAAGCATAAACAAACCGTTATTCTTGAACTCGCTTGCGGGCCAGTGCGGCCCGGTCCCCTGATATCCGAAGGTGAGTTTCTCCATGCGAGTATTCGGTTTGATTGTGTTGATTCTCTCGGCATGCACGGCCGGCCTCTCCGCCCAGGAATTTATTCCGCGACGGCAAAGCAAGCCTCCTGGGCCTCCGCTGTCTCCTCGTGAAGCCATCGCCAGGATGCAGGTGCCCGAGGGGTTTTCCGTGGAACTGGTCGCCGCGGAGCCGATGATCCAAAACCCGGTGGCCATGTGCTTCGACGAACAGGGCCGCATCTGGATCACGGAAAGTTTCGAATACCCTCGCCGCGAACCGGGTCCCGGCCGGGATCTCATCAAGGTGCTCGAAGACACCAACGGCGATGGTCAGGCCGACAAAATGACCATTTTCGCGGAGGGGCTGAATATCCCCTCGGGCATCGCGGTGGGGCACGGAGGCGTCTGGGTGGGCAATGCCCCCGACATCCTGTTTCTGCAGGACACCGATGGCGATTTGAAAGCCGATCGGCAGGAAGTAATCGTGACTGGTTTCGGTCGAACCGATACCCACGAGTTGCCCAACTCGTTCACCTGGGGCCCCGATGGCTGGCTATACGGCCTGAACGGCGTGTTCAATTACTGCCATGTCAGCTACTCGCCGGGTAATCCCAATTATCGGGAAGGTCAGCCGGGCTGGAAGTTCGATGCCGCCATCTTCCGCATTCATCCCCGGACGCGCGAATTCCAGATTTTTGCAGAGGGAACCAGCAACCCATGGGGGATTGCCTTCGATAATCGGGGCGAGATGTTTCTGTCTGCCTGCGTGATCGATCATCTCTGGCACATCACGCGGGGCGGGTATTATCATCGTCAGGCCGGTGCCTATCCGCCATTCACCTGGAAGATCGAATCGATCGTCGATTACAAACACCAGATGGCGGCGTACTGCGGCATCGAATTCTTCGATTCCGACGCCTATCCCGAACCGTTCCGCAACAAACTGTATATGGGCAACATCCACGGCGGCTGCGTGAACGTGGACGGACTCGAACGCAACGGCGCGACTTATCGGGGCGTGAAGCACGACGATTTCCTGACTGCAAACGATGTCTGGTTCATGCCGGTCGCCCAGAAAACGGGCCCGGAGGGATGCCTGTACGTGCTCGACTGGTACGATCGGTATCACTGTTATCAGGATGCCAATGCCGACCCGGCGGGTGTCGATCGCGGTCACGGGCGGCTGTATCGTATTCGCCACCTGGCGACGCCTCGTCCGTCCCCCGTCGTGCTGGAGAAGCAGAATGAAGGCGGCCTGCTCGGATCGCTCGGCCATTCCAATCAACACATTCGCAACACCGCTCGCAGATTACTGCAGGAAATTCTCTTTGAGGAGCTCCTGTCGACTCCCCAGGCCGACGGAAAGGACGGCGGAAAGACCAGACGCATACTGTCGGCTCTGGCAGGGATGATCCGCGACGATTCCCTCTCCGCCACGATTCACCAGGGGGCCTTGTCCGTGCTGATATCGGCTGCCGCGCTGGCGACATCGCCGGAACTATCGGAACTCGATGCGTACCTTGCCCGGCACGGTAATCCCGAGTTTCGCCGGGCTGCGATTCGCATGAGGTCGGCCCGTGCAGATGTCAGCGTTGGGCAAAGTGCCGATGCCGATGCCCCCTCCGCCTCGCAACAGGTGCTATTCGACCAACTGGTCGAGTTCGCTCGGGATGAATCGCGGGATGTACTGCTGCAAACGGCCATCGCCACAAGCAGCCTGCACTCAACGCAAGCCCGCGCGGAACTGCTGCTTACCGTGCAATCAAAGGCGGGCGACGATGAATTGATTCCGCGTATCGTCTGGAGGCGACTGGAAGCCGTCCTGGCAGAACAGGGGAGCGAAGCTGTCATCAAGGCCCTGGAATCGCACCGCGCATCCGGATTCGCGAATCTCGATCGGCTGCTGCCACGTATTACCGAACGCGCACTGGCGCATCCGCGTACCACGCCCGAACAGATCGGCCAATTGTTTTCCATGTTTGCGATTGGCACGCATCCCAAATTGGAAGTGGCCCGGCAATGTCTGAACTTTCTAGCCGAGCGCATCCGCAATCGCGAGTTGGCGGGGGAGTCCCTGCAGCAAGTCCGCCTGCAAATCGATGGAGCGATTCTCGAAATCGTCCGCGACGAAAGACATCCCTTGCATCGGGAATCCGTGCTGCTGGCCACGAGCTGGAAGTATCCGCCCGCACTGGAACTGGCCGAACGTTGGGCCAGCGACAAAACCAGGCCGGCCGACGGACGCGTGGCCGCGTTTGATGCCGTCGCAGCCGCCGATGAATCGCGGGGCATGCGTGTTCTAAAGGAATTCCTTGCGGCACCGCAAGGCTTATCGCCCGAGCAATGGCGTACCGCCTTGAATTCCGCAGGCCGCATGACGGATGCCGCGTTGGCCCAGCCGGTGATCACCGCGTATCCGCAATTCCCCCCTACCCTGCGCCCCGCCGTTATCGACCTGCTGACCCAGCGTAAATCCTGGGGAAACGCCTTTGTCGCGGCGGTGCGTGGCCAGCAACTTTCCCGGGAGGATATCAATGCCACTCAACTGCGGCGCCTGCTGGAGATCGCCGATGAACCCCTGGCGGCTGAAATCATCGGTCTGTGGGGCAAGGTCCGGGATCAGCCCCAGGTCGATCGTCAGCGAGCCATTGCCCGCGCCCAGCGGATTATCCGCACGATACCCGGAGATCCGCACCGGGGAATCCTGGTTTACAACCGCATCTGCGGGCAATGCCACAAACTGCATGGCGAAGGGGCGGACGTAGGACCCGATTTAACCCGAAACGGACGCAACAACTTCGCCCAGTTGCTCTCCAATGTGTTCGATCCCAATCTGGTGATTGGTGAAGCCTATCAGGCACGCACGATTGTCACCGAAGATGGACGCGTCGTGACCGGTTTGGTCGCCGAGGATAACGAAACTCGCGTGGTGCTCAAGCTGCAGGGAGCCAAAACCGTAACCATTCCCCGCGACGAAATCGAATTCATGAAAATCAGCGACGTTTCCCTGATGCCCGAACAACTGGAAACCCAGATGACCGAACAGGAACTGGCGGACTTGTTCATGTTGCTCACACTCGATAAACACCCGGGCGACCCGGCGGCGGTGCAACTGGCGGGCGTTCGTGAACTTGAAACCCTCGAAACGCAGGACCCCCTCCGGTATGAGTCGCTGATCGTTCAGCTTGCCCCGGGATTCATCTGCAATGCGTCCGGGCATCGCGGCATCGCCTGGTTGGCGGAATTTCGTGGCCGGCGGGGAGTGTTGCGGACGCACCCCGTCAGCCCGCAACAACCGTGCGAACTGGTTTCGAAAACGCAAGTTCCCGCAGGCAAGCAGACACGCCTGCTGCTCGAAGTCGCCTCGCACCCCCAGGCCGACTGGCAATTGCGGGTGGTCATCAACGGCCAACCCGCGATCACCCGCCCCATCGCAGACACGGGCACTCCTGATTCCGAGTGGACCACACTGGAATTGGACCTTACCCCCTACGCGGGGCAGACAATCACTCTCTCCCTGCAGGCGCATGGCTTGAATCGCTGGAACAGCGAATATGCCTACTGGTCGCAAATCGACATTCAGTCCACTCAACCGGAATGATCGGCCTGGTGGATGGAAATTGTGTGATGAACCTGAATTTTTTAGCCCCTCGCGGGAACCCTGACCGCCAATACGGCGTCTTCAGGGTAGAGATCTTTTGCAAACGGGCTCTTGACGGCACACCCCCTTTGCGTAAGATACATTGGTTCAAGATTCGGCAAAAATCAGCCGAATGGATTTTAACGGTAAGAACTAAGCAGGCTGGAGGTTAAAGAGGGCGTACTGCGACAAAGGCAGCTTGACCAAACGGGGGCGATCGGATTCGACTGGTTTTCCATAGGTTGAGGTGGCGTGTCGTGGTTGATCAGTTGGCCACGTAAAAAGCTGATCAAAAAATTATCTGCCAACAAGCAGTATGCTTTGGCCGCCTAATTGAGCGGTCCGGGTCTAGGAATCCCTGCCTGAGGAGTCCGAACACCCGCTAACAATTTCGGGCTGGTTTAGGGTCAATGAGGACTACGCCCCGAACGAGACATCGTGGTCCCCTGGCGTTCAAGGGTTTTGTGGATTGAACCTGAGAACGCGAGATTTAATCAATCTTCTACACACGTAGAGGCCGAAACTGAGGGCTCACAGGACGGGGGTTCGATTCCCCCCGCCTCCATCAAAAACAGCCACTTACACATCGTTGTAAGTGGCTATTTTTATTGTGGTTACGCACAAAGTTATGTGGTCGTTCTGGGTCGTTTTTGGCTGATGTGTCTGATTTCGTATCTGATCTTGCCCTCGTCGTGTCTGATTTTGACGGTATAATCCTCGATTGAGACACGAGACTCCACTTGATTGGTGAGGCCGAGACGATGGCAAAAAAAGCGGGAACTTTGACGCGACAAGCGGGGGCTGTATCAGCGCAATCTGGGGTGGAAGCAGACAGAGAAAGGGTACGCCCAACAGAAGTTCTATCTGGGGTGTGACGAGACGAGAGCCAAGATCGCCAGTTTGAACTGGAGCAACTCTGGGACGTTGTTAGTGCACGGTGGGAGGCGGTTCATCCGCAGCGGTTGCAAAGGAAGTCGGACGCAAACTCCCAATACATTCCCACCCGCCCGGTAGATCCAGCGACCGGAGGCGAACTACTTGATGCCAGCGCGGCCATCGTCATGTCGATCGGAGTCGGCGAAGTCGAGCCAGTCCGAGACGGCAGGCCGGTTTGGGACGAAGTCTCCATGACGATTGCCGAGGCGATCCGCAACTGCGATTCGCTCGTTCGCGTTCCTGTTCCCGAGCGTCTCGGGTAGTACGGATTGCAAAGTCCCTCCGTGGGCCATTGGCTCGACCAACAACGACGTGATGTTCCCTTCATCCGTATTGAGCTGCACGATCCTGAGGTCCATTTGGAAGCAGAAGCGATGATCCATGAAGCAGGAACACGGTTGATCGACCAGGGCCGACGCATGGTTCGGCAAGGTGGCGGCGGCGAGACGCTGCACGAAGCTCTGAATGCCTACGTGAAGGCTCTCGAAAATATCCATCGCGATCTGGATGGTGTTCATTTGACTCAACTCCCTTCAAGGAAACACTACATGACGAAACGCACCCGCTGGATCGGCCTGATAATCTTCATCTTCGTCTGCCTCGGCGCAGGCGGTCTGGGAGCCATCGCCACCACGCCTGAGATCGAAGGCTGGTACAAGACGATCGAGAAGCCTTCGTGGAACCCGCCCGACTACGTGTTCGGTCCGGTCTGGACCACGCTTTTTGTGATGATGGCGATCGCAGCCTGGATGGTCTGGAAGCCGGAAGGGTTCAAGGCCGCGGCGATGCCTCTCACGTTGTTTGTTGTGCAACTTGGCCTGAACGTCGGTTGGTCGTGGATCTTCTTCGGAATGCACCAGCCCGGCTGGGCTTTCGTGGAGATCGTAATCTTATGGCTGGCGATCATGGCAACTACCGTGGCGTTCTTTCGCCACTCAAAGATCGGTGGTTGGCTTATGGTGCCGTACTTAGTGTGGGTCAGCTTCGCGAGCGTGCTGAACTTCACGATCTGGCGATTGAACGCGGGATAAGGATGCATCGTGTCTGAAATCTCCGCTTATCACGAGGCCGGCCATGCGTTCATGGCGATCTACGTCGGAGCCCGAGTTCGTTCCGTGACGATCGAGCCGGATTGGGATGACGGCCCCGAGCGATTTGCCGACATCCAAGTCGAATGGCCGCTCGACCAGTTCACCGACCGGGAACTCCATGAGAAGTCCGTCCTGGTTGCCCTGGCTGGCCCGGTCGCTGAAATGATCCAGAGCGGCGAGCCCTTCCATCCGGGTTTCGTTGCTGAGTGGGCAGCGGATTGGAAACTCGCCTGGGAAGCGGCCTCTACGATTTTTCCACTCGAACGCAAACGTCTGGCCTACCTGGAGCAGACGACCGCGCGGCTCTATCGACTGCTCGACCGGAAAGACCACTGGGCGGCGCTGGCGGCGATCGTGGACAATCTCCTCGCCCACGAAACACTCGAAGGAGAAGAGGTAGAAGACATCGTGCGGCAGTGGATGCGCTGAAGAACTTCCGGAAAAGTCTGTGAAACGAGGGAATAGAATCGACTGCTCGCGCATCTAACACTCCGTTGGGGGAAAAAATCGCGAACCATTCTGAGCGTTTCGCGTCTAACCACTCAGACAACGAACAACCCCTGAAAAGAACAAGGCAGAGTTTTCCGATGTTGACGATCATACGCAGTTATCTCGGTACGAAAAGTGATGGGCGATTTGCCGAACAGTCGGCCCAGTGTCGTTTGAATACGGCGCTGCCCGCACTGCCTCTGCGCTTGTGACACAGGCTATTGCCTGACGCCTTTCAACAAGGCCCGGTGTCATGAGCGACATCGGGCCTTTTTTCGTGCCTCCACCACAACAACTTGGGCTGGTAGCTGAGACGGTCTAGCGGCGGTCTGAAGAACCGCAGACGAGGATTCGAGCGCCTCCCGGCCCACTTCGCGCTCAGCGTAAGAGCGGCGTCCTTATAAGACGTGAGCCGTGGGTTCGGGCACCGATCAGGCGCTGCCTGGATTGGTCCCCACCGCGCCGACTAAAGACAAACAAATGGGATTGAAGTGTTAGCGGCAGCATCCCTGGTTCTTACCCAGGCGGGTGAGGGTTCAAGTCCCTCCGGTCCCACTCACAAGATGCACTGGTGGTCCAGCGGCAAGACACCGCACTCGTAATGCGGCAACGAGGGTTCGATTCCCTCCCGGTGCTCTTGGAACATCACGACGTTACCGATCTTTGACAACTCAGCAGCCAATCAATCGCCCATGATGTAGCGGCAGCCTACTGCCTTGCCATGGCGGATGGACCACCCTGCCGGGCGGTTCCCGGTTCGACTCCCACTGGGCGCTCTCATTTCCGCCTCAAGTGGCGGAACAGACAAAACTTTCAGGGTGTGGGAAAGCCTGGTATTCCGCGTGCATCGGGAGCACGAGATCGCTGGTTCAAATCCAGCCATCCTGACTGATTGATTGATGCGGTGGTGCTCGTGTTGGTACGGGCAGGCGGTTGTTACCCGTCGTGACGCAGGTTCGATTCCTGCCTCCGCAGCTTTACGGAAGGGCAAGCCAACTGGCGATGGCAGCCGCCTCGAAAGCGGTCGAGCGTGACAAGCGCCTTGACGGGTTCGACTCCCTCACCTTCCGCTGCAAACAAAATGTGTCCTTGGCCGAGCGGCAAAGGCTCCAGGCTTCCAACCTGGCGAGGCGGGTTCGACTCCCGCAGGGCACTCTCTCCGGCGCGTAGTCGCGGCGTGGGCCTTTGAAACTCGCAGGACCACCCTTCAGGCGGTGCCCGGTGCGATTCCCGGACGGAGTGCTTCAAAACGACAAACACTGCGGGGTAGTTGCTGTTGGTAGTGACGCCTGGCTCTGAACCAGGAAGCCGTTGGTTCGATTCCAACGCCCGCAGCTTGAAAGAACGGAAGTCATCCGGCTGGATGAGGGACCTGTCTTGAAAACAGGTGGTCGCGATCGCGATTTGTGAGTTCGAGTCTCACGGCTTCCGCTGAAATAACACACGCCTCTGGTGTAATGGCAGCATGACTGATTCCAAACCAGTTGGTCAGGGTTCAAGTCCTTGGGGGCGTGCTTGCGAGCGAACCTTCGCTCGCTACATGGGCTCATCGTCCAACAGAAAGATGCTGGTGTCGCAAGCCGGAGCGACCAATCCAGGCATCCATGCCTGATCGGTGCCCGGGTGCGATTCCGGGTGGGTCCACTGCAAACAAAGTCCCGTGGTCCAACGGCAACGACGCTTGGTTCACATCCAGGAAACGATGGTTCGATTCCATCCGGGACTATTGACTATGCCCAGATACGCCAACCGGCAGAGCGGCTCGGCTCAGACCCGAGGGTTTGCAGGTTCGATTCCTGCTCTGGGTACTTTTCACTCCAAAACGTGAACAGGTATGTCGGACGTAGATTATGAGTTGACATTCGAGACATGTGGAAACGTATGGGAATGAAAAATACGTCCTCGTGGAGCAGCGGAGTGCTCGCCTGCCTGTCACGCAGGAGATCGTGGGTTCAAATCCCATCGGGGACGCTCAGTATGGCACGGTGCGCCAATCCGGCAGAGCGACCAAGCTCAAACCTTGGTGGATGGGGGTTCGAGTCCCTCTCGTGCTACTGAAACAACATGCGTCGGCTGGGCATTGGCGAGCCCAAGTGGCTGTAACCCACCCGCAATCGCTGTGGCGGTTCGACTCCGTCCCGACGCACTGACAACATGGCCCGTTCTTCTAACGGTGCAGGATACGAGACCCTCAATCTCGTGATACGGGTTCGACTCCCGTACGGGCTACTGAACGATTTCATTGCAGGTGCGACAGGTGTCCAATCGGCTTTCATACGGCCGATGCGCTCGGCTCGATACCGAGACCTGCAACTTGACGCGGTCCACCCTGCGGGCGATGCCCGGCCAGGGTTCATCCAGGCCTCATAAGCCAGGACTGCCGGGTGCGACTCCCGGACCCGCTACTTGAACATGACCAGGTACGCAAACCGGCAAAGCGAGCAGGCCGAGAACCTGTGATTCTGTGGGTTCGACTCCCACTCTGGTCACTGAAACAGGATCCCGTGGTCCAACGGCGACGACGCCTGCGTGACATGCAGGAAAGTGCAGGTTCGATTCCTGCCGGGATCACTTGTGACAACTGGTCTGTAAGTGTTGTGGTCGCACGCTGCTGTGGTAAGGCGGAAGATCGGGTTCAATCCCCGGACGGACCTCTCGATGAATGGGCCTGCATGCCGCTGGAGGCGACTGATCCTTGCAAGATCGGTGGACCACCCCAAGGGGGGCGGTGCCCCGGTTCGACTCCGATCAGGTCCACTGACATATGGGCTGATCGTCCACCGGGAAGATACCGCCCTGGCGTGGCGGCCAGTGTTCCAAAAGACGCGGCGGGTTCGATTCCCGGTCGGTCCACTGATATACGGAAGGTAGCCGGATACGGTTTGCCGGGCCGCACTGCTAATGCGTGCCACCAAGAGGTGATGAGGGTTCGAGTCCCTTGCCTTCCGCTGATATGGCTCGATGGTGAAACGGACATCATGTCTCGCTTCTAACGAGAGGTTCCCGGTTCAAATCCTGGTCGAGCTGCTGATAGGTAAAAAAAACGGAAGGGCAACCCCGACCAATCCGGCCTGCGGCCGATTGGTGCCCGCGACGGGACCCGGTTGGAAGCCGGCTGAACTTGACGGCCTGAGGGTTCGATTCCGGGCACCGACGCGAAGCGTTGGTCCCTTCCGCTGAAAACTTTATGGTGTCCGTGGTGTACGCGGTAGGCACATCTGCCTGTGAAGCAGAAGGTATGGGTTCAACTCCCATCGGTCACCCCTTTTTGCCGATGTGGCTCGACTGAGAAAGGCATCCGCCTTGTAAGCGGAACGATGCTGGTGCGAATCCACTCGTAGGCTCTTACGTCCCGATGGTGTAACGGACAGCACAAGACTCTCCTAAGGTCTTGGACCAGGTTCGATTCCTGGACGGGCTACTCGACAACATGCCTTGCGAGTGTGATGGACGCACGGTGGTCTTCGGAACCACAAGACGGGGTTCGACTCCCTGGCGGGGTACTGAAATCAACATGTCCTGGGAGTGTGCCGGATTCGCACGCGAGCCCGCGAAGCTCGAAGATCAGGTTCGACTCCTGGCCGGGACACTTGCATGTTTCGCGACGAGTCTTCGGGAAAGGAAGGTGTCCCATGTCCAAACGCAACTTTGACGAACAGCCATTTTTTTCGAGACGATGAGTAAACGCCGGAAGGGATTTCCCTCCGAAACGCAAGTCAAACGCGGTGTGCGGATCGTGGGTGACGGCAAGCTACTTGAGGAAAAGCTCGGACGCAACGACCTTTGCCCCTGCGGCAGCGGTAAACGCTTCAAGAAGTGCTGCCTCAAGAAGGGCCGCTTTTGATGGCGTCAATCGCGACCACTACTTTTAGAGACGAAGAATGACACAACGCCCGCTTCGAGCGGGCAAGATGACGCTGGAGCCAGACGGCACGGCAATCGGCTGCAACCCGATCGAAGTGGGTTCGACTCCCACCGGCGCCTCTGACCTACCAACTGCCGGTTCGGAATACATCAGTACGTGAGGAGAATGATCCGAACCATTCCTTCGTTGGCTGGTCTACAAGTTAGCTCAACTGCCCGTCGGGACTACATCCCAGGCTGTGAACCTGGTGCCATGAGCACCGTCTCGTTGATACTTCGTTGAGCGCCTGTTGAAACAATATGCCCAACTGCCTGCTGGGAGTACATGACGGTCCTAAGGTAGCGATGCCGGGCGACCGGCTAGTGAATGGCGCTGGAGTCTCATCCGAGATAAAGGGGCCGGTCTACAATCGGCGACTTCGTTGCCGGTACGGACGACCGTAGCGCAAGCAGCTCTTGGCTACCCTTCGTTGGGCGTTTGAAACACGGCGACTGCCGGTTCGGAGTACATCGGCTCCGTCCAGTGCGTCTGGCAACCGCAACGCGGTTGGCGGGTTCGATTCCCGTACGGAAATGCCTCTGACCAACAACCTCGTCGCCACCAAAACATGATCGACTGCCGATTGGAGTACATGGTTCATCACCCGCGGGTTGCAGGTTCGAGTCCTGCCACCTCCGCTTTCAAACATCGGAGGTGTAGCTCAAGTGGCAGAGCAGCGTACATCTCTGGTCACAACCTCGTCGGTCACCTTTACAACACAAATACCCCAATGGACTTCGTTGGGAACAACACACACTCGACTGCCGGAGTGGAGTACATGGTTTTGCAGGTTCGATTCCCGCCCGGCCCCCTTAGAGAACACATCTATGGGGCCGGACCTTGTGAACCGCGCGTGCGCGGCTTCGCAGGGGTTCGCTCTGCCCACAACTTCGTCGAGTGCCAATACACGTTCCGACTGCCGGTGCGGAGTACATCCACCAACCGCGTCTCTGCACTCAAGACTTCGTCGGATCGTTTTTAGAAGGAGGTCACGATGGCCAACAAGACTTTGTTTTCCAGCATCAAGAGCAAGTTCATTCGCACCGATACGGTCAACGAGGCCGGAGGCCGGGCGTACAAGTTCACGCCGAAGCATGCGCTGGCCCAGATGGCGGCCACCGGTTGCTTCAACGGCGTCTACTACGCGAGCGCTGAGAGCCAGCTTGACGAGATGCGCAAGCTGATCGACCAGGTCGACGACAACGTCTTCCTGGCGAAGCTGGCGGTCTACGCGCGTGAGCGTGCCTACATGAAGGACATGCCGGCGGCGCTGCTGGTCGTGCTGTCGAAGCGCGACACCGAGCTGCTGCACCGGGCTTTCGATCGGGTCGTGGATAACGGTCGCGTGCTGCGCACCATGTTCCAGATGATCCGCTCGGGACAGTTTGGTCGCACCAGCCTGTCGTCCAGCTTGCAGCGGGCGTTCCAGCGGTGGCTGAACGAGGCATCGGTTGGTAAGTTGCTGTCGGCTTCGATTGGTAACGATCCGAGCCTGCGCGACGTGCTGCGGATGGCTCGACCGACGCCGAAGGACAACGAGCGGCGTGCGCTGTTCGGTTGGCTTACGGACAAGGAGACCGTGAAGTGGGCTCCGGCGACCGAGGCTGACCTGCCGGCGCAGGTTCAGAGTCTGATCGCGTACCGCCAGGCAGACACCGCCGAGGCGCAGGCGCTGATCGCCGGTGACCTGTCCGTGCGTTGGGATCTGTTGGCCGACGCGGCCAAGGGTCCGCTCGTCTGGAAGGCGATTGCCCGCCAGATGGGACCGCAGGCGCTGCGGATGAACCTCAACACGCTGTTGCGTCACGAAGTTCTGAACGATCGTGAGATGGTGGATTATGTGGCGGGCCGCTTGACGGACGCTGACGAAATCCGTCGCTCGCGGCAGTTCCCGTACCAGTTCCTGGCAGCGTACCTGAACGCCTCGGCGGAAGTTCCGCAGAAGATCAAGTCGGCGCTGCATCAGGCGGCCGAGATCGCTTGCGGAAACGTGCCAGAGCTGCCAGGTCCGGTCGTCATCGGTCTGGACACGTCCGGTTCGATGAGTTGCCCAGTCACGGGTTACCGTGGACGAGGCGGCACGACCAAGATGCGGTGTGTCGACGTGGCGGCTCTGTTCGCCGCTGCGATCCTCCGCAAGAACCCGGACAGTGTGGTTGTTCCGTTCGACACCCAAGCCTACGACGTCCGCATGGATCCGTCCGACTCGATCCTGAGTCTGTCGGAGCGGCTGGCGAAGTACGGCGGCGGTGGAACCGACTGCTCGATCCCGCTGCACCAGGCGAACACCAAGTACCGCAAGCGGCAGTTCGCGGGCGTGGTGCTGGTCAGCGACAACGAGAGTTGGGTTTACCGTAACCGGGCGTTCGCTTACGGGCGTCAGGGTGCGACGGGCGTGCTGTCCGAGTGGCAGACGTTCGTAGCGAACCAGCAGCGGATGGGTGTCCGCTCGCCGAAGCTGGTCTGCATCGACATCCAGCCGTACGGTTCGACGCAGGCTCCGGAGCGTGACGACATCCTGAACATCGGCGGCTTCAGTGACGCGGTGTTCCATGTGGTCGCCTCGTACCTGAGCGATGACGCCGCGAGGTTTGTCGCAGAGGTGGAGTCGATCGAGCTGTAAGCGGCTCTGTCGTTGAAACCGAAGCCCCTGGTCCGAGCAATCGGACCAGGGGCGTTTTCGTTTTCACAGTGTTGAGGCTGGTGATGACCAGCCCTGAAATCCCCTTGATTATCGGAGGAGGGTTCGGACTCTACCTTCGTCAGGAACAACTTCGACAGTCCGGCGAACGCACGCTGTTGCAGCAACTCCCAGAACCACGGGCTATAAACGACATCGACCTATTCGTCAGGATGGAAATCCTCGTGAGCGCCGAGCGTGTCGGAATGACTAGCCGCGACCGTCAGGGAGCCGGGCCGGGTGCTCTGGTTGTGTAAACATCGGGCGCCACAGCGCTACGAGCAGTGCGAATTCCCATTGGACGCGACTCCTGACGATGGTACTTCTCCTCGAAAGGGAGCCACATCCCGCCACGCACGGCTGACACAGCCGTGGCATCTAAATCATGCTCCAACCAGGGCACCGAGCACGGGAAAGGGCCAGCCCAAGCGTAGATACCAGCATGAAGAAGTTTCACGAATGGCTGGCAGAGCGAGAGGGGCGGCAATGCGAGGGGCTGTGGCTCAACGACAAGAATGCCGTGAACGGGCTATCGAAGCTGAACCCGTTGCCGAAGGATTCCGCCGTGAACAAGAGCTTGAGCAAAAAGCCCAAGCCGCCGCCGTCAGGCGTGCTCGTGTTCAAGCCGTAGAAGCCTGCTCAACCGGCCAAGCCACAACCGTTTAAACCGAGCTAGACTGCACAAGTGACTGGAGTGGCTCGACTCGCTCAGTATCGGCCCCCGTCTCCTTCGCAAGCTGTTCGAGTTGTTGATATTCTTCTGATGTTATCGGCACGTTGTATTCAAAAAGTTGGTCACACAGCATCTCAATAGCCAGCTTACATTCGGAGAAATCAACGTACTCAACCGCATCCGAGATAACCTGCGGATCGAGACGGTCAACAAAGTGATTGCCAATGTGCTTGATTCTATCTGCGAGTTGCATGGTCAATCCTCAGGGAATTGGGATGCCTTTGATTGTGGTGGAAGGATCAGGAAATGCTGTGATGACCTCGCCGGTCGCAGGTTCGTAAACCGTGCGAATCCTAACACCATCTTTCACTTCCCAAGAAACCCATCGAGCGGGTTTTCCTGACATTGTGAATGGGCCGCCACTCCCGGTTTGTGCATACCACTTTACCTTGGGGTCGGTGATAATGTCCGAAACCTCATGCACAATCTTGTCGGCATCCCAACTCTTGGGGAACGGAGTTTTTCCGACCTGCCCCGGCCATAGATGGCCTCCAATGCCCGGCCCGTCACCGTACAGAATGTGCTTCTTTGCCTTAGGCGACAGTAGGTCAACTCCCTTTGACGCACGTAAGTATCCTCCTGGTTGTCTTTGGCTAATGTTGTTGTGGAAGTCGGGTGCGGAGCGGTTGTTGACGCCGATGGCCCGGAGATTGGCGACTTCATCGTCGATCTGTTTGGCGACATGGCTGGCCGCGTCGGTGGCCGGTTTGCCCAGGTTCTTGAACGCCCCGATCACGGGTAACAGTGCGATCAAGTTGACCCCGAGGTTCAGGTAATCGCCGGGTGTATTCTCCCAGTTTTCCAGCCCATGGGCAATATCGCTGAGATCTTTGTAGAAATCCAGCCCGGACAAACCGAACGCGACACTCCCCGCCGTGCCCAACAGGTTCGCGTCGTAACCAGCCACCAGATCGGCCGAACGATCCCCCAGGAATGTCTGGGTAGCTGCATTCAGAAAGTAGGTTCCCCAGGTTCGCGCGGGAGCCGAGGTCCCGGCATTGCCCGGCGGGGCGGCGTTCGGTTTTGGTGGCGTGGGGAGGACGTTGCCCGGTCGCAGATTCTGGTACTCGTGGAAGTAGGCCTGCCAGTGGAAGCCGCCGGAGTCGGGTGCGTGTCGGAATGACTGGCCCGGATTTCTCGCCGGGTCAATAAAACAGGATTGCTGACATTGACGAACTAGCCGCGACCGTCAGGGAGTCGGGACAGACTGGGGCCCAAGATTATCGCAATGCATAGCCATTACTTCAGTTATGCCAAAGGATTGTTTTCTTGTCGAGTAGAACTCTAATTTCTTCTATGTCCTTGGCAGTCAACTTGGCTACTTTCACAAAGTGGATCAGTGCCGGTGTAGCGTCACCTCCAAACACACGTTCGAGGAACGAACGACTTGCTTGACGCACGCAGGCATCTCTGCGTACCGCTGGTGTGTACAGATACTTTTTGCCGTTTTGCTCGGTTGCCAGTGCTCCCTTGCGAACCAATCGATGAAGCATGGTTTTAACTGTCGCCGCGCTCCAACCATTGTCGGTAGCGATCTGATCTATTACTTCCGACGCTTCGATCGGAGAGGAATTCCAGATCAAGTTCATTACAACCCATTCAGCATCCGAAATTTGCATGCGAGCCTCCTTCAACGTGTTCACCACAGATTACGCCTGTAATCGGATGGATGAGATTACAGATGTAAACGAAGACGAGTCAATGGCGATTTCTGTGCTCAACCGAGATTCGCAGGTGAAAGCGACGTCTCTGCGACGAAATTGGGCTGCAACCCAGGTCTCTGAAAGAGTCTGTCAGATCAAATCTGAAATTCTTTTATCCCGATTTATCCTGCAAAACTTTCACTTTTCCCAAAATTCGCATCCGGCAGTGACCAAACGTGTCACGGGGGTGCAATTCAATACTCCCGCTACATTACCTAAAGCTAGCAATTTGGAGACGCTGGACTTTTCGAGCCCCAAGGATGCGTTTCAACATGAGTGGAAGTTTCATCGCCTATGCCTACGTACAACCCCAAACAACTCGGTGAACCAGAGGACTAGCACAGGGAGGGTCACCGATTGCAGCATGGCTATGCCAGATCGCTTCGAAGTCGGGCCGTAAATGAATGGTCGCAGCAGTTCTCTCGTGGAGCATCCGTGCGTAACATGCTGACGGACGACACGTTACGCCTGGGCCGTCATGCGCGGGCCTTGGACTCCGCAGGGTAGATGCATTCTGCCAGATTTCCGCGACACGTCTGGCGTCGATTTCCGCTGTCTAGTCACAACGATCTGCCAACACTCAGTTCTGCGGACTTGGTTCGATTCGCGAGGTGTTGCGGTGAGAAAACAGAGGAGTAACAAAATGAAACGTCTATTGGTTTTAATGTATGGTCTTGCCTGCTACGCCATGTTTCTAGGCGTATTCCTGTATGCCGTCGGATTTGTGGGCGGGTTTCTGACGCCGACGCGACTGGATGCCCCGTTCGAGCATTCCGATACGGCGGCACAACTTTCCGCTCTGCTAATCGATCTGCTTCTCCTCCTGATATTCGCTGTGCAGCATAGTGTGATGGCGCGCCCGGGCTTCAAAGCGTGGCTCGCTCGTTGGGTGCCGCAGCCGATGGAGCGGAGCACGTACGTTCTGGCCACAAACTGCGTTCTAATCTTGCTATTTTGGCAATGGCGACCGTTGGGCGAAATTGTCTGGAATGTCCAATCAAGCATGGGGCAGATCGTCCTGTGGCTCCTGTATGCCAAGGGGTGGCTGACGGTCCTGATCACCACCTGTCTGATCAATCACTTCGATCTGTTCGGTCTACGTCAGGTGTGGCTATACTTTCGTGGAGTTCCTTATAATCCGCTTCCGTTCGTGACTCCAGGACCGTATCGAGTGGTGCGACATCCACTGTACGTTGGCTGGTTGATGGCCTTCTGGGCGGTGCCGACCATGACCGTTACACACCTGGTCTTCGCTCTCGCGATGACTGCCTACATTCTGGTGGCGATCCGTTACGAGGAGCATGACCTGCTCACGTTCCATCAGGCATATGCGGACTATCGTCGCAGGGTGCCAATGCTTATTCCTCGCTGGTCGCGTATCGAAAGTCAGACAGCCGACTGAACGGTTTGCACAAGCACCACATCAAAAAATTGGGTAGTGTCCACCGAATATCAAAGGACTCTGGCAATGATCTCACCTAGAATGAACATCACACTCGCTCGACCAGTAGGAATACCATAATGCCTTCTGAATCGATCACTCACGAATTGTGGAAGCGCGCTAAAAAAGGCGACGAGGCCGCATTCGACCAATTGTTCTCGATCCATACCGAGCGTCTGCTGGTCTTCATTAGTGCGAAACTGGGGGGACGTTTGCGAGAGCGGATTGAACCTCAGGATGTTCTGCAGGATGCCTACACGGCGGCGCTGCAGGGGTTCTCGCAGTTCGAGTACAGCGATGAGGGTTCCTTTCAACGCTGGATGTGTCGCATCATCGACAACCGACTCCGAGATACTAACGACTACTTCACGGCGGCGAAGCGGCAGATTCAGGCGATTCCCCGGTCAGCGCCTACCGGCCCGGTGACGGCATTCGCCCGGGCGGAGAATCGGGAGCGCCTGCAGGCGGCGCTCGCTCAGCTCTCCGACGAGCATCGCGAAGTCATTCTATTGCGTTACTTTCAGGGGCTGACGACGGAAGAGGCGGCCGAGCGGATGCTACGGTCAACGGGAGCAATTCGTAACCTGCTGTCACGGGCGCTTGTGGAACTGGGAAAACGAATCAAGCCGAACGAGGAGTAGCTCTTATGACTGAAACGAACAATAATCTGCAAGAGCTACTGGAGCGCCATGCGGCCGGGCAATCCGTGAATGTGCCCGAATCACTCGTCGAAGACTTTCAGCAAGCGGTCGCCGCAGATGCCGCGCTACGTAATTTGCTGGACGGAACGGTCGTTGCGCAACCCCACGTAGTTGACGAGTGGACTCCGCCGCAACTGCCGGGAGACTACACGATCGAACGAGAACTCGGTCATGGCGGGATGGGAGTGGTGTATCTCGCCAGACAGAAGTCATTGCAGCGCGACATTGCGATCAAGGTGCTGCGTCCATCCCATCAGCAGTTTCGTAATCTCGTGGACCGATTCCTGCACGAGGCTCAGCATCTGGCGAAGTTGCGGCATCCCCATATCGTTGCGATTCATGAAATCGGAGACGCCGACGGCGAACCTTACTTCACCATGGACTACGTCGCCGGTGAATCGCTCACTGAGCGTCTCCGAAGGGGACCGCTTTCGCCAACGCAGGCTGTGGAACTGTTTAAGCAGATCGCCTCGGGTGTGCAGCACGCCCATCGACATGGCGTCGTTCATCGCGATCTCAAACCCGCAAATATCCTCCTCAATGATCAGGGAGAAGCATTTGTCACTGACTTCGGACTGGCGCGACAGATGCAACAGGACTCGTCACTCACGCAGACGGGAGAGGTCCTGGGAACTCCACAATACATGGCTCCCGAGCAGGCGCGCGGTGAAACGTCGCTGGTCGGCGAGGCGGCGGATATTCATGCATTGGGATTGATTCTGTTCGAGATGCTAACAGGTCGCCCGGCTTTTGAGGCCCGGTCGCCTGCGGATGTTCTTGTGAAGCTGCTGCATCAGGAACCGGATTCTCCGCGCAGAATCGATCATCGTATCCCACGAGACCTCGACACGATCTGTCTGAAATGCCTGCAAAAGAATCCCGCGGCCCGGTATGCCAGCGTGGGAGCATTGCTCGAAGATATCCGACGTTATGAGGCAGGAGAACCATTGCAAGCGCGACGCCCCAGTTGGCTATCCATCGGTGTGCGTTGGTGTCGACTGCATTGGAAACTGGCTGCGACCGCTGGTCTGGCGGCAACACTCGCTCTAATGCTCGCCGGTCCGCTCTTCGACCGGTCCTACGAAGAACTCGTGGCCTGGGGAGACGAAGAACTGGCGACCGGCAATCCGGAGATTGCGGCGCAGGTCTACGCACGGGCGTGGAACAAGGGGACCGAGGCCGAGCAACGGGAATTGATCGGACGGATTCGGCAGGTGTGCCATACTTCCGTGGACCATGCGAGCGCGGTAGAACTTGCGATCAACGTGATCTCTCTTGATCCAACGCTGTCGTTTGGAGAACTCGATGTGCTGATTGCCCAGACATTAATCACCCGCGAACGAGCCGCTTCACCGACTGGCTCGATTGACGTTTTTCATGATCGGCCTCGTGAATCACTGGAATTGGTCCGACAGAGACTCGAACTGGCATTGCAACGTGACCTGCCCGACACTCGGCGGCTGGAACTGGAGGAAACGCTCTCGGCCGTGAAACTGGTACTGGGCGAAGGAAGTCTAAGTATCCGTTACTCGCCTGACTTCCTCCATGAACTCCCCACCGGCACTCTGGAAGAACTGCAGACTCTCGCTGACGATGATTCACAACCTTTGTGGAATCGGGGAAAAACTGCCATGGCAGCAGGACGTCTTCTCGAACAGAACGGAGATATCGAGGAAGCGACACGATCCTATCGGCAGGCCCTTGAGTTACTGCGACCGATTTATCCGTACTACGGCGGAGTCCGGTCGCAGCTTGGAAAAGGTGTCCTAAACGATCCAAAGGCAGATGCGGAGGAATGCCAGTTGATGGCCAGTCTGCTAGCCGACCTGAAGCGTGCCTCGCCAACGGAGGCGGTGTCGGCCACTGGCGGGCTGACGATCACGCTCGACGGCCTCCCGCTCCCGACCGATGTGGCTCTGGCCCTGCGTCTCGATTTGTGCGATCCGATGATCGCCAATCCCGATGCGGGACTCCCACACCAGTTGCCACGTTTGGCACTTGTCGAGGACGAACGTGAGTCATCGGTTGGGCTCTTACCCGGACGCTACCGTTTGAAAGTCTCGGGGCATCAAGCTCGCTGGGGAACGGAGAGCGCACGATTTATGCGACTTCTTCAGATCGACACTGACCACTGGCCCAATGAGGTCACCATCGCGAATGAGTTTCTCAAACTTCCCCCAGCTCGATTGCGGTTGGCGGAGGAGATAACAATGACGAATCCGGCCAATGGATCAGCGATCAATCTGAATGAAACGCTATTCACCTGGCTCGCAGTTGCCGGTGCCGCATACTACCAGGTGCGATTCGAATACAGCACCGAAACTCCGCATCCGACGAGCACCATGTTTGCCGTCATTCGTACAACCGAGCCCTCACTCCGACCTGACAGGCTCGATCCAGCAGATCGCAAGACGCTGGCCCAGAATCTGCTGATCGGCCGCACCGGTGGCTGGTCTGTCGAAGCCTTTGACGCCGATGACCGACGGATTGGGGTCACGCTAGCCCCGCAACGTTTTGTCGTCACACGGGAACTGAACCCACAATAGGTGAAAGGACGCTGGCCCCGCACGAAATCTACGACGCCCCGGCCGATGGCTGCAGACGTCACAGGACACGGTTGCTGGTGCGGCAGCCATCAGGAGTTTCCAACAGCGTGCGTCGAAGTTCGCCGCGTCGTGGGGAGCGTTGCCCATGCGTGTGACCATAAGGTTCAGGCTTGGGACGACGTAGCCCCGCCGGCCCAGAGTTCTCTTGGCGGTGAACATGTCCGCTGGGGCGGTAGGCGGTCCTGGCTGAGCTTCGGTATCGAAGGCATTGCGACTCACCCGCCACAGATGGCCGTAGTGAGGATTAATCCGCGTTCTAATTTAACATAGCGCGCATGAGCCAGGGGGCGGCGCAGACGGTTTTTATCAGTTCGGGATTGTGAACGCTGTGTTGC
This sequence comes from Planctomycetota bacterium, assembly GCA_014584345.1. Lineage (GTDB taxonomy): Bacteria > Planctomycetota > Planctomycetia > Planctomycetales > Planctomycetaceae > Rubinisphaera. The sequence continues at coordinate 85,470 of JACTNB010000011.1, read as the reverse complement.
CTGGCCGCTGTCTAGGCTTCTTCCAAGGCATCGTAGTCGCGATAGTGGCGAATGCTCCAGTAATGCGACTTCAAATAGTGCCACATATTCACGATCGGATTGGCTCCGGGCTGTGGCGTGCTCCCCAAAACCTGATCCATGTGTTATGAGAGTCTAACCGTTCTTTTTGAGGACAGGAGACTCTGATGAGCAAGCAGCGGTGGTCGGCCCCCTCTCTGATATCAGGCGCCCATCACGCGACATGTCACGAAGTTCCCGAGAGCTGTCATGGGGTCTGTACCTGATTCCGGTGTCGTCGCTGTCCATGCCCTCGGCTATCCGGCGCTGGCGTGTCAGGCTCGGTATTGGATGTGTCGCGACTACGACCGCATTTGGTTTGTACGCAACAAATAGTATGTGGTACGCACGGCATACCCTATCGAAACCCTACAGTCACGAATGGATGGGGCTGGAGGCATGCATCAACCGTTACCGAACGTGCCCCCACTCCCGTGATCGGAGGCGCAGCGCGGACTGTGCCACGAGGACAATAAAGTTCAACGAGGCCCCAGGAGCAGGTGGGTTGTTAACAGTTCCGCCAGTTGAGTTGTGAATCGGCTGCGGGGCAAGACCTGCTGACACCCTGCCTCGCGGGCCTGCTGCAATACCGCGGTTTCCACGTGCGACCCGAAGGAAATGACCTCCAGATCGGGCTGCAGTTCGCGATACGCCTTCACATACGGTAATAATGCCGCCGACGTGTCCAGATCGATGATCAGTAGTCGGAAGGTACCGGTCAACAGATGTTGACGCACGCTCTCATCCGCCGCGACCGTGAGCATCCGTCCCCCCAGGGCGCGGGCGGTATCGCAAATGCGCGTCGTGAAAAAGAGATCGCGGCAGGCAAGCAGGCCATTCCCAGGGGAAACAGGAGGGATATCCATTAGAATTTCCACATGATCGGAACTTCCGCCGGAAGACGGTTTTGAAGTTGATTTTTTCAGTAAGGTGCCGTTCATTCCACCTGTAACGGTCGAGAGCTTCCGAGAAAATGGTAGGAGATCACGGGCTGTTGAAGACGATATGAAATCTTGCCCTATTTACCTGGTCTCCTCGGATGTTACCCGCTTACTCATCCAGATTCGACATTCAACGGACGAAACACCATGCAGGCAGTTCCTTCGACCTGGGAAGAATTGAAAGCCCATGTGCACGGAGAATTATGCGACAAGGAAAACCTGATCCCCGAGCAGTTTCCGCTGGAGATTCACGCTCTGCTGCAGCGCGAGGAAGTGTGTGGTGTTGAATTCGCGCTATTTGGTCCACGGCAGATACGCCTGACCGCCATCTGGACACTCGATTCCAACAGTGTGCTTTTTTATGATTCCCGGGGAACCCGCTACCAGAGCATCCGTTTGCCTCGATTCCCGCAAGAAATCCCCGAGGAACTGCTCTGCTGTTGAAGAGTTTTTACTTCAAGTAGGCCTTGCAACGGCCGACGGTGGCCGCCATGAAGGACAGCTTGGCTTGAAAGGCTTTTTTTCCTTTCGCCGCAATCTTGAACTTCTTGCCTGTCTTCGTCGTTTTCACGGTGCAATACCCCTCCTTGCCCAGGCGATCGAAGTAGGTATAAAACGAGCTGGTGCTGGTATCCCACCCGAAATCATCACGCAGAATCTGTCGTAATTCACTGCCGGATTTTTCGGCATCAATAATCAGACCCAACAAGGAAAATTGAACATCGCTCAATTCGCAAGGGATGTTGTGGCTCATGCGGTGACTTCCGAAGTGGCAGAAAAGCGGTCAGAGATATGACAGCGATTATGAATCGAACCTTAGATAACTAATCAATCCCCGGGGAAGATGCAACCCTTCCGCGTCAAAAATCCTATTAATCCCCTTGAAATTCGACCAAATCAGATTTTTCACGAGGCGAGTAGGTAGAACCCCCTATGGCACCGTTCCCTTCCTGACTTGCAGTGTTTTATTGAGCGCCTGCAGATAGGCTTGTGCTGCCGCTTCGATGACGTCGGTGCTGATCGCCTTGCCATGGCAGGAGCCATTGTCGTCGGAAACCGTGACGTTCACTTCCCCCAAGGCATCTTTTCCACTCGAGATACTGCGCACATCGAAATCTTCCAGGCGAACGGAGAGACCCACCACGCGTTCCATCGCGACGAAGACGGCATCGATCGGGCCGTCTCCCGTGGCTGCGTCGTGGACAACCCGGCCATCTTCGTGCTGCAGTTCCAGGGTGGCGGTAGGAATCGTGCCCGTTCCCGCGGAGGTGTGCAATCTCAGCAGTTTCCAGGTTTCCGGCACGTGGTGCGACCGCTGATCGACCAGCGCCAGAATATCCGCGTCGTAGATTTCCTTCTTCTTGTCCGCCAGCGTGATAAAATCCTCGAATACCTTGCTGAAGGTGGCCTCGTCCAGAACACACCCCAGGGATTGCAGGCGATCGCGAAATGCGTGCCGGCCGCTGTGCTTGCCCAAGACCAGATTTGTCCCCACGAAACCGACATCCTCCGGACGCATGATCTCGTAGGTCGAGCGTTCCTGCAGCATGCCGTGCTGATGAATGCCCGCTTCGTGCGCGAATGCATTCTGGCCCACAACCGCTTTGTTCCTCTGAACCTTCATCCCGGTAATGTTCGACACCAGCCGACTGGTGGGGACGAGTTTCTGCGTATTGATGTTGCTGCGTACCTTGTAGTAATCGGCCCGAGTGCGGATCGCCATTACGATCTCTTCCAGGGCTGCATTCCCGGCCCGTTCCCCCAAGCCGTTGATGGTGCATTCGACCTGGCGGGCACCTGCTTCCACGGCGGCCAGGGAGTTGGCCACCGCGAGTCCCAGGTCGTTATGGCAATGGGTACTGATGATGGCCTGTTCGATGTTCGGCACCTGTTGTTTCAACGTGCGGATGACATGAAAGTAATGGCTGGGGGTCGCATAGCCCACCGTATCGGGGATGTTGACCGTAGTCGCGCCTGCCCGGATGGCCGTTTCCACCACCTCGCACAGAAAATCGAGTTCCGTGCGCGAGGCGTCTTCCGGTGAAAATTCGATATCTTCGCAGTATTCGCGGGCGCGGCCCACCATTTCCGCCGTCCGTCGCACGATTTCTTCCTTGGCCATTTTCAGCTTGAATTCCCGGTGAATGGCCGAAGTCGCCAGGAACACGTGGATACGCGACTGTTCCGCCTCGCGCAAGGCCTCCCAGGCCCGATCGATGTCCTCTTTAATGCATCGCGCCAGCCCACAAATGATGGTGCGATCCCCATACTTGCGGGCCACCTCGCGGACGGCGGCAAAGTCGCCAGGCGAGGCGATCGGGAACCCGGCTTCGAGCACGTCCACGCCCAGTTCCACCAGGGCTCCCGCCACTTCCAGCTTTTCTTCCATCGTCATGCTGCAACCGGGCGACTGTTCGCCGTCGCGCAAGGTCGTGTCGAAAATACGAATGACATCGTCACTCATGATGCTGCTTCCTCTGCTCAAGGGGGTGACCCGAAACTTTCGGGAAAATCGCCCGCCATCCAGGAATCGGAGCCATAAAAAAAGCCCTGAGACCGGGATGTCTCAGGGCTGGAATTTATCGATATCGCACTACGTAGCCTGGGACTTCCCCGTTCAAAAATGGGTAAGTAGAAGGTCCAGGCGGGGCAGTTGTGATTTGATCATGGCAAAAGAGTATCCATCGGGAATGCGTCCGTCAAGCAAAATTTGAGAGAACCCGCAAATTACAATGCAGGTTCCCCACCCGTGGCGGAGTTCAATCCTGTCCGCCTGGCCGACTTGCCGTTACCCCTGGGGACGTGGCGCCCGATGCTGCACGGATTGACCGGTTGATCAGTTCGTTGGCTTCCAGGGCTTCTTCCCATCCCTGGAACTCCATCTTGCCTGGCCCCTTGTAGCTCTCGAACCATTGCTTGACGATCTCGGCTGCTCCGGGAAAGGAACGGTTCAATTCGGCGAGATTCCGTACTTGCCCGAAGGGGGTATTTTCCATCACGGCGAGGATCTTGTCGTCCTGCTCTCCCTTGTCCAGAAACTTCATCATGCCAATCACGTGTACGCGGCAAACGCTGCCACGCGGAACGGCTGGCCCCAGCACAAGCATATCCAGGGCATCGCCATCCCCCCCCTGTTCCTTCGGCAGCAAGGTTCCCGGAATCATGCCGTAGTTGCCGGGGTATGGCAGAAACTGAACGATCCGGGGGGACCCCTCGCGGACTTCCCAGGTCATGAGGCCCTGTTTGGTTACTTCCCATTTTGCGTTTGTGCCAGCTGGGATTTCCACAATCAGATTGACCGTCCCATCGGCATTGCGAGGGGGGTCGCCATCGTACAGGCTGCGATCCCGCCTCAGGGTCAAACTGTCGACTGGTCGCACATCCGGGGCATTCGGAATGGGGCCCGTGGCCAGCAACGCGCGGGGCGTGGCCCCCAGGTCCGCAACTTCGTTCCCGTCGGCCGGTTGTTTGTCGCGGGAAACGGCAAAGGCATACAGAATGGAAGGCTCGGTGGCGACGAAATCGTTATCCGTGCAGACCAGCAGCAGCCGGCGTCCATCGGGCAGATCGGGACCGAAGGCCATCCCTTCGACCTTGGCGGGAATGAGTTCTGCGGGCAGCCCGAAGCGGGAATCGAGCAGGTCCAGGAACAGCGTCTTCGACATCGCCTGGAGCCCCTCGGGCAGACCGTGGGCGGGAAGGGAGTCTAACCGCGAGACATCGCTGGCCCCTTTCAGGTCTGCCAGATACAACCGCTTGAACTTGGCCTTCGCCCCTTCCTTGCTGTCGCGTTCGAGCACTAGAAAACGGGTGTCGTCGAAGCGGAGCACTTCGCTGATGCCATTCTTGGGGTCGTCCAGCACATACACGAATTCCCGCGTGGCCTTGGTGGCGATATCGAATTCCAGAAAACGGACGTTCTGCCCGAGTCGTTCCCCATCGTTGTCGAAGGGCTGATCCTGCAGCAGCGGTCCCTGCAGAATGGGGTAAAGTTTGGAACCATCCACCGACTGGGCCAGCCCTTCAAAGCCGCGATTGGTCTGACGACCGCGGGTGTTGGCGGCATGTTCCTCTTCCTTGGATGGAGCGAGCCGTTTCGCCTGAATGTGCTCGGGCAGCTCGTAGCGTCGGATCAGTTTGCCTTGCCCCGAGAAGCCAAACAGATGCGGACCATATTCATCGCAGATGTAAATTGTGCCGTCTCCGCCGATGCGCACTCCCTCGGGATCGAATCGCAGGCTGTGCCCCGGATTCCGCGCGTCGATGTCGTTGGCAAAACCATTGAACGATCGCCCCTGTTCGTCCTTCAGCAGGTGAGTGCCGGTCAGTTCAAAGGAGAGCACGGGTTCTTGTCCCGGCTGGACATGAATGTTGGCGGTCTGAATGCGGCACTGATACGGAACGGCTCCGTCCGCGGGGCCGCGATCCGGCAGCAGAGCATAGGTGTTCCCCTTGCCGGAGTACGCGATGGCGGAAAATCCGCCGAGTTGATCATGGGGGACGTTCCCTTCCAGGAGATCGACCAGGCCGGATCGGTCCCGAGCGTCGCCGGGAATTTGCAGCGTCCCCAGCAGTTCCACGGGGGCTGCGCTGACGACCGGGGAGGAAACCACGCGCACGTCATCCTTCGCCTGACTTTCCGTGAATGGGTTGGTGGTCAGCAGCCAGGCCGCCGCGCAAAGTACTATCGTCAGGCCCAGGGCAACCAGACCGATGCTTCTGGTGTGCAAGGAAGCGGACTGTTGCCCGGTAGTAACAGAAGTGGTGTTCTCGTTCATGAATCAGACCTCCCGAAGAGTAAACAGCAGAAACAGATGACAGGTCGGGTTTAGAAACAAAAACGGGGGGGAACCTGGGCTCCCCCCCGTTGTTATGAAACGGTTGCGATGATTACCGGGAGTCGCCTAGAAATCACCCACCACTTCGCCACCGGCTCGAGTCACCAGACCCGCCAGAATCGCGGCGGAAATGTTTTCGGAAATGAAACGCACCGAGCCATCGGCCATGCTGGACTGCACCCCTCCGGCATGCCAGGAGAACAGTTCGCTGTTGTTGGTGCAGTTCACGCCGCAACCGCCGTGAACGGTCGTGGCATAGGGCGAACTGCTGGAAGTAGAGTTGGTGTTCACGCCATCGGGGGAGGAACCGTTGATGCTGCGGGAAACCGAATCAATATCGGCCCAGCCCCACCCATCCTTCACATACGGTTCGGTCGGATGCTGTTGCTTGTTGCCAATGATCCGCGCGGGGCGGCCAGACGTTTCGGAAACCATCATCGTATTGGAAAGACCATCGGTAATGTCGCGAATCCGGGTAATCGAATCGCGTGCCATGGCTCCCGGCATGCCTCGCAGGATCCCGCTGGGGAGCGCCAGGCCGTTCCCTTCATAGAAGGAACGCCGCACTTCGTTCGTGGTGCCGTAGTCACTGCCTCCCAGTCCTCCATTGGGGATCGCCGGCCAGAACAGGTACTTGGAACCACTCGGATCGCGTGCGGTGTCGTGGCGCCAGTCGGCGGGAGGGGCGGAGCTGGTGGGAGCCGAGGGGCACAGCCAGACCGGAATATCGTTCGTTGCCAGAGTAAGATTCGGCTCGTGGTTCCAGCTCTTGCTGAAATCCCAGGCGTCGTACAGCGGAGCCTGTTCGATGAACGGCAGGATCATGGCCGACCAGGAGTTCACCGAAGGGGGGTTGGTGATAGTGATGCGGCTCATCGGGAAGCAGTTGTGGGTACTCTCGTAGTTGTGCAAGGCAAGCGTGAGTTGCTTCAGTTGATTCTTGCACTGGGCGCGGCGAGCGGCCTCGCGGGCCTGTTGCACGGCTGGGAGCAGCAAGGCGACAAGAATGGCGATGATGGCGATGACCACCAACAATTCAATCAAGGTAAAGGCCGACCGTGTTTTCCGCTGCGACTGCTGCATAATACAATTCTCCAATTTCAGGAAATGAATACGCTTGGTGCCCCATGCACCCTGCTTGTGTCTCCGCGGCAAGTTCATTGCGACAACCGATTCCAGTTGCACCGACAGACACGGCCTGCTCGCGAATTTCTGCGGGAGTTCTAACATGCAGGCATTAAGAAAAGATGAAGGCATCCCTCCGCGGAGAAAAATTCCCGAAATAATTTTGAATCCGCAGCATGAAATCGCGGACTTTAGTGCCGTTCCTTCTGAATGTATCGTGATATCCAGGGATTCCCAGACCTGCAAAACCATTCCCCCAATCTCCGTTTTGATCAGTTTCCGGTAGACAGGAGGGCGCACTGTTTGTTGACCCCGGTCATCGGGCCCCAGGAAAATCCGGCGCCGGGAACTTGTACGTGGAAACTTTTGATTCCTCAAAAAATGGACTTCACGCTCTGCCGTGTTGATGTATCATGAGAAGTGCGAACATGACCGACCGTTTTTCGGTTGTGGCAGTTGTGAGTTTCCCGAGACTGAACGGAGGTGACCATGTCCCACGGTGTTTCGCGTCGGAAATTTTTACACGGGGCGGCAACCGGCGGCGTGCTGGCGGGACTGGGAGATTTGGCGTTCCTGAAGCATCTGCCGACCGTCTCCGCGGCTGACATGGTGCTGACACAGGGACGGGTTTCGCTGGCTCCCGATATCGAGCCTCTGGTTCGCCTGTTGGAAGATACGCCGCGTGCTCGACTGCTGGAGCGAGTTGCCGAGCGGATTCGCCAGGGTACCACATACCGCGAAGTGCTGACGGCGCTGCAACTGGCAGGGGTGCGGAACGTTCAGCCCCGTCCCTCGGTGGGGTTTAAGTTTCACGCGGTGCTGGTGGTCAACTCGGCGCATCTGGCGAGTTTGGCCTCGCCCCCGGAACATCGCTGGCTGCCGATCTTCTGGTCGCTGGATTATTTCAAGTCGGCCCAGGCGCAGGATGTCCGCGAGAACGACTGGACGATGCAGGCGGTGGACGAAGCCCGCGTCCCCCGGGCCGAACAGGCTTCGGACCTGTTCGCCCATGCCATGGAACGCTGGGATGAAAGTGCCGCCGACACCGCGGTTGCTGCCCTCGCCCGCGACTTCGAACTCCAGGAGGTTTACGAACCGATGTTCCGTTATGGTATGCGGGATTTCCGCAGCATCGGACACAAGGCGATTTTCGTGGCCAACAGTTATCGCACCCTGCGGGAAATCGGCTGGCAACATGCCGAGCCGATTCTGCGCTCCCTGGCCTATGCCCTGCTGATGCACGAGGGGACCAACCCGGCGGATCGCGATTCGGAATACGATCGCGACGGGCGCGAGAATCTCGGGCGAATGCAGGAAATTCGCGCGGACTGGACCGAGGGGCGCCTCGATCACGGAGCGGCAACGCAGTTGCTTACGACCTTGCATGCCGGGACTCCCGCGGAGGCCAGCGCGCACGTGGTCGAACTGTTGAATGCGGGAGTTGCCCCCCAGAGTCTTTGGGATGCCCTGCTTTGCAGCTCGGGGGAAACGCTGGTTCGCGAACCCGGTATTGCGTCGCTGCATACCGTCACCACGACTAACGCCTTGCGATTCGCCTACGACACCAGTCGGGACGACACAACCCGTCGTCTGGCGCTGTTGCAGAATGCTGCTTTCATTCCCTGGATGCGACAGCAGCGATTGCGTTTGAATGGTCCACTGGCCAAGTTTCATCTGACGGAACTGGTGGCTCGCGAGGGAAAAACGTCGCCCGAGGACGCGTTGACGGCGATTTTCGCGGAGATCAGCGGCAATCGCCTGCAGGCAGCCGAACGTGTTTTGGGGTATCTGGAAGCAGGCCACTCCTCGGAACAGCTGATCGAGCAGGCGCGGATGCTGATTTTTCTGAAAGGCCGCGATTCCCACGACTACAAATTCAGTTCCGCCGTGCTCGAAGATTATTATCGTGTCTCGCCCGAATGGCGACACCGTTTCCTTGCTAGCAGCGTCTTTCATTTGGCCGGATCGGGGGCGAAAGACAACGAACTGGTGGCACGCACCCGGGCCGCCTTTGCAAGCTGACTCCCGCCAACCCGCGAATTTTTCGCGGGGGACGCCTTGCGAACCTCGTCTTAGGCGTGGTGTTTTTAGTTCCAGCGAGTGACTTCGTTGAAGGCGAGTCGGATTTGTCGCTGGAGAGTTTCCTGTTCGAGATCGGGGGCGGTTGGCAATAATCTGCGGAGCAGCGCGAGGGCTTCGCCCGGTCGCCCGGCCTTCAGGGAGATCAACGCCAAATCCCTGCGGCAGGCGTATTGCGAGGGGTTGAGCAGCAACAACCGGTTTTGTATCCGCAGGGCATGCAGCCATTGTTGCTGTTCGATATACAACACCTTGAGATTGTTCAGCATGCGGTTGATAATCACGCGGGAGCCGACCGGTTTTATGCCGGAACGAGCATCGCGGCGGGAGCAGTCCGCGATGGTTTGAATCCAGTCAGCGCATTCGTCGTAGCGTAAAAACCGACCGGGTGTGTAGGCATCGATGAACACGGGGCCTTCGATGGTTTCCAGCCGTGTCAAAAAGTGGGATGGGGCGGCAACGCCATGCAGATCAATGCCCGCGCGGCGGGCCACTACCAGGTAGGCCACCGACAGGCTGATCGGAATCCCACGCCCGGTATCGATGACGGAATTCAGAAAACTTCCCTCCGCCTGGAGAAAGGCCTGGCTTTCGCCGCGCAAGCCATGCTTGCGGCCCAGGAGTTCGGCGAGAAGTTCCGCCTGGCCCGACGGCGCACGCGAGGTAAAGATCTTCTGGCGAATTTCGTCGGCCCGCTCGTCGATCCATTGCAGCGTATAGTCGAAGTCCAACTCGGGATAATAATCCCGGGCCAGTTCGAGTGCCGCCAACGATAGGTCGACTTCGTTCCGACGGTCGCAAAGCTTGAGGAATTCCACATCCTCGCGAAACTGTTCGCGGATATCAGAAAGATTCATGGCTGCCAGCGAATCCTGTGCAATCCCTTGGAGAGTACTTCGCAAAAAACGTCGGCGTACAAGAGCCGGCCGTTACGGACACGAAGTCGTGAAATGGTTCCGTCCAGACAGCCATACTACCCGGAATCGCAGGGAAAGACAATTCGACTTTCCCTTGCGAAAAAAGTTCACTTCGACTTCCGCAAGCCGCTCTTGACACGATCCACTCCGCTTAGATTTCCGTCCCCCCGAGCACCACCGTCACGGTTTGCGGTTTTCCCGCTCGCTGAAAGTGGATGACGATTTCCTCGTCCGCCTTGCGGGTCTTCAGGGCCGTCACCAGGTCGGCAAATGTCTTGATGGGCGTTTCGTCACATGCCGTCACCAGGTCGCCTCGCTGCAGGCCGGCCTCGGCTGCCGGTCCCTTGGGCGTGACTTCGGTAATCAGGCATCCTGCGGTTGCGCCGTCACGCCCCCGAATTCCCAGGTAAGCCTTTTGTTCGCGTGGCTGTTCGCGTTCGGGCGGTGGAGAGTACCCGGCATTCAGCGTGTCCCAGTCGCGCAGGTAAATTTGAATCGGCACATGAAAGTTGATGCTGTTGTTGATGCCGATCCGACTGTGTATCCCCACGACGCGACCATGCATGTCGAACAGGGGACCACCGGAATCGCCTCCCACCAGCGAACAGTCGGATTGCACCGTTTTTTCGGTGGTCTGTATCACACGGCCCAGCCTCACGACCGGGAGTCGATCGAAATGATATCCATTCGGATGCCCGATCGCGACGACCCAGCGCCCCGTGATCGCGAAATGATTCCGCGCCATCGGCACATAGGGGTACGGCCCCCGTCCTTCCAGGCGGACAATCGCCGCGTCGGCCCCGGCATCGACACCCGAAACAACCGCCCGATGGCGTCGACCATCGGGAAAGATAATCGTCACCCGCGCGCCGACTTCACCCACCACGTGCGCCGCCGTCAGCACGTGCCCCTCGGGGCTTACCACCACGCCACTCCCCTGGCCCCCACCCACTTGAATTCCGACGGTGGCCTTCTGATATGCGGGCACGAGTGCCAAGGTCGAGGTTTCCAACTTCTGCAAATCGTCCAGACTGGCGGGTTGGCGGTCGTACGGGGACTCGCCGGCATCCAGCATGATTTCACGTAAGGCTTTCGCGGGAATTGCGGCGGATAGTCGCGCCTCCAGCAGACTCTTGCCTGCCTGTCGCGGGGTTTGTGCTTGTGCTGGCGGGGAGAGTTGCGATAAAAACGCAAACAGTCCCAGTGAAGCCACGATCAGGATTTGTTTCGACATCTTAATTCCTTCTTGAGAGGCCCTGGTGATTCCATCGGCCTGTCGAAAGGGGTTTCTGTTTCCCTTTTCATTCCACTCCATCATTCCGAGAAATGCAAACGGAATTCTACTGCCCATGCAAGTCACCGAAACCCCAATTCCCGGCTGCCTGCTGCTGACTCCTCGCGTGCACGGCGACGAGCGGGGGCTTTTCATGGAACTCTACCAGGCACGGCGATTCCAGGAACAGGGGCTGCCGACTCTATTCCTGCAGGACAACTTTTCTCGCTCCCAGGGCGGGACACTCCGGGGATTGCATTATCAAGTCCGGGAACCGCAAGGAAAACTGGTACAAGTGCTCCGGGGGGAAGTTTATGATGTTGCAGTCGACTTGCGGCGGTCGTCCCCGGCCTTCGGAACGTGGTTCGGCGTGATCCTGTCCGAACAAAATCATCATCAGCTTTACATTCCCCCGGGGTGCGCGCACGGGTTTTATGTTTTGAGCGATTCCGCGGATTTCTTCTACAAATGCACCGCTGCCTACTCCCAGCCCGACGAACGCGTACTCTCCTGGGATGACCCGGAACTGGCTATTTCCTGGCCTCTCCACGGAGAACCTCTGCTTTCCCCCAAGGATCGCCAGGGAACTCCACTCCAGAAATGCGAGACATTTGCCTGAGGGTTGCCCATCGCCCGCGGTTGCATGATACCACAAAGAGTTGGCCGGGGCCGAATTGCCGACAGTGTGCATTAACCCGGATTTCCCGCCCAAGTCAATAAAACAGAATTACTGACTTCGACGAACTAGCCGCGCCCGTCAGGAAGCGGGCCAATCTGGGCCCAAGATTGTCGCAATGCATTGCCATTACTTCGGGTATGCCATAGGAGCGTTCCTCGGGGAACCGCCCGCGTGGCCCGCTTCCTGACGGGCGCGGCTAGTTTTTCAGCGGCATTAGTCAGGCTGTGCCTGGCGAACGAGCAAGAATTTTCTCTACATCGGCGACAACCTGAAATCAACGCTCTTGCTCCCGTTGTGTCAGGCGGGAGCCTGACCTGCCTGGCATTCCCTTGGCTTACCGGTTGCGTTGCTCCGGCTCGTTTCCAAGCATTCGGATGATATGACGGGCGAGGTTCTCCTTGATCTCTCGGTGACGCGGAACCGGTTGTGAAATGCCCGTGTTGGAGTTGCGATACCAATCATGCCTTGCGCCATGTCGAATCAGGACACAGCCAAATCCTTCAATCGTCTTGATGAGGTCGACCCGTTTCATGACACGATTAGATCTTCGACTCGCCGAGCGCCGGGAATCGCCCCCGTAGACAAATCCGCATAAAGATCCTTCAGGTGCTCCTTGAGATCGTCGAGACTAGCCCCTTGTGTCCAGTAGTCGGGATAGTCCTGCAGAAAGCCGATCCAGACGTCCTCTTCCTGCCAGACCACAGTTTTCACAACCTGCATGCTTCGCCTCCCATCGGTCGGGACATTATGACTGTATTTAGCCGCTCCAGCCCTTGTCGGCGTAACGACCGGCAGCGGGCGCGCGACCCGTGTCGATGGCCACCCGAGCCAGCCGTTACGTTTCGAGCAATTCCATGGCGAATCGGCGGGGTGTTGCCCTCCTACCTCCTGTCTGTAACCTCCGTCACCACGACAGGTCGTCGCCCGGACGCTGCTCATCGACATCAGCTTACCGCATTTCGGTCATTGGATCGAGTGTATACCGACATCACGGACGTTGTTCAAGCGGCGCAGGTCAGGCACCCGACTGACGAACGAGCAAGAATTGACTCTACACCGGCGCCAGTTTGAAAATCAACGCTCTTGTTCCCGTTGCGTCAGGCGGGAACCTGGCCTGCCTGGCTGCTGTAGGTTCTTCAACAGATCCCCAATGCGATGGTGGGATTCCAGCGGGTGGCGCAGTTTTCGATTCAGGTCAATCCGATAGGAGTTTCGCCGCCCGATGCGTGTCACTTCCAGGTACGAAGCCTCAACTAACTCGGCGACAATTTTCTGAACCATACGCTCAGTGATGCCAACCAGAGCGGCAACCTCGCGAAGTGTGCGATCCGGGTTGACGTACAAACAGTGCAATACATGGGTGTGATTCGACAAAAACGTCCAATGATTGGGTTTTGCTGCCGGGACTGATTGGGGTTGCGGTACGAAAACATCTGTTTTTTTTGTTTTTTTCATACGTCACCTGAGCCAGGTACTTGCGTGAAACCGGAAATGGCGATATCAAATACGCGAAAATAATTTCGTGCATTATAGTACGCGTATGTCAGGAGCACAGTATATGCTGGATATTCTCAGGGTCAATCTGCTCTCGCCATTGACGCTGGCCTTTGCCTTGGGAGTATTTGCCCGAATCATCCGCAGTGAATTGTCCCTTCCCCGAGACCTTTACGCAGGTCTGTCGATCTATCTGCTATTGGCTCTGGGTCTGAAAGGGGGAGTCGAACTTTCTCACAGTTCTTTGTCTGCAATTGCTGGCCCCGTGGCAATCACATTATTGATGGGTTGTCTCACCCCCATTTCAGCCTATCTGATTTTGAGACGACTGGGACATTTTAGCATTTCCGACTCCGCAGGAATCGCAGCCCATTATGGGTCGGTTTCCGCAGTCACGTTCATTGCCGCGCAGCAATTTACGAATTCCGTGGGTACGCAGGCGGAAGGATTCATGCCCACTCTGCTCACCTTGCTGGAGATTCCGGGCATCCTGATTGCACTGTCAATCGGTGCCTTTCGACTGGCCGCTACAACCAAAATAGATTCGGCCCGTGATCCGGCGATTTTGCCTCGTCCCGTTTCCGAGATCGCTCACGAACTCCTGACCTCCCGCTCCATGGTTCTGCTGGTCGGGGGCCTGGTGATTGGGACTATTGTCGGAGAACAGGGTTGGCAACCAGTCCAGCCCGTCTTCGAGGGGTTGTTCAAAGGGCTGTTGACTCTGTTCCTCCTCGAATTGGGGTTAGCCGCTGGATCACGTCTAAGAGATTTACGGCAAACAGGCTTTTTCTTATTGGGGTTTGGGATTGTCGTTCCGATTTTGCATGGCTCACTCGGTGCCTTGCTGGGTTCATGGGCGGGGCTGTCTGTAGGCGGCTGCACGGTGCTGGCCGCGATGGTCGGAAGCGCCTCCTACATTGCCGCTCCCCCGGCTGTTCGCATGACGCTGCCTGAGGCAAACCCGACTTACTACCTCACGGCTTCACTGGCCATCACGTTCCCTTTCAATCTTCTGGCAGGAATCCCGATTTATTACCAGGTTGCCATGTGGTGTTGTGCTTGATGAGAGAATAGGCTTGATGTTTTGAAATCAGATTCCCGAGAAATCCCTCAAATTTCGTGATTAGCCCTCTCCCGGGCGTGGCTCGAGTTTCGAGTCTCCATCGGCAAGCAAGCACGTCGTTTATTCCATTTCAGGAGCTGCTGACATGAAGACAGTCCCTTTGTGTATGTTGACGATTATCGCAGAATCCATCCTGAAAGAACGCCTCATCCACGATTTGCGGCAGGCTGGCGCTAAGGGCTTCACCATCACCGATGCCGAAGGAGAGGGAGCACGGCAAAGAAGAGTCGGCGAAATCCTGGGGGAAAACATTCGCCTGGAAACGATCGTCTCTCCGGAAGTGGCCGATCGGCTTTTACAGATCATCTCGGCCGAATATTTCGATCGTTACGCCATTATTGCCTATCTCTCAACCGTCAGTGTCATTCGAGGGGAAAAGTACATCTGACCCTGTTTCCCCCTGGGCTGCTAGAAGTCCTCCTGCAACTTCAGGCTGTGCCTTGGCTCAAGACTGGTGGACTGTGGAGGAATTTCCGAGAATCCTTACAGAAGGTCATGATGCCAGACAACAAGCAGCGGAAGCAGTAGACGTGGGCTGGGAATCGTCCCAGCATTACAGCCAGGTAGTGCTCTGTCTCCCGCCTGACGCAACGGGGATAAGCTCTTTCCCCTGTTCGGTAGTCATACCCTGACCTGCTCAACTGGATTCGCTGCTGCGCGGAAATAAATCAATTCCACTCCGCCGGAGGCAACCACGCTGCACTCCCGCCTCTGCTGCCTTGCCAATCCAGCGGCCCGTCTGCCACAATCCAACCCCGCTCACTCAAAATGCCGGACGCCATTGGGCAGAGCCTGACCTACTCAATTGGCGATTGCTAGTCGCGGCATCCCAGACATGTAAGCCACACGCTGTTTAGCCTGCCGCAATTACGCCGGCGGGTGGCCCGGCCATTATTGGCCGGGTCGCGGAGCGACAAGACACTTCTTCATGCGGTTTCTTGTTTCCGTGCGGTATCCTAACAAGAAAGTGCTCAAGAGGACTCGCGATGGTCAAGCGCGGGGTGGCCCGGCCTAACAGGCCGGGCCACCCCGCGTAGGCTGGAAAGAGGTCCCCGGCTACATACCGGTCCTGAACACACGCATGCAATGTTTTTCCACGATGACTATTTGCAATGCAAGTTCACATCCCTCGCTGACCTTGCATCACTTCTTCGGCCGAAGTGTCGCGGAGCCAAAAAACTTTTGTCCGAGACGTGTCGTGCCTGAAAACACCAGTGCAATCTCTCCGTTTCGGAGAGTACCCCGCATGAACATTTTCGCATGCCCTATAAGCGGTGACTCAAATTCCACAATCCCACTTCCATGCTCCGGGGCCTTGCCGGAAACTTCGAACTCCAACTTGTTGCCGTCACTGTTGATCGCAGCAATTGCTCCCTTGAAGGTACGTCCTTTCCGTTCAGACACCGAGAGTGCCCACTGAGTTTTCTTTTTGTCGTTGTTGATTGCCTCGCCAACCCAAACCGCTCCAGGTTCAAACAGGTCGTGCTTGGCGTCACTTGCATCTTTGGCGTCACCTTTCAATCGAGCATTTTCTTTACGAAGCTCTTCGCATTCCTTTTCAAGACGCTCTGATTCCTGTTCGGCCAACTGCAGCTTGAGTTCCAACAATTCAACACGATGTTGCAGTTGCTCAAGACCTGGCTCTTGGGCGACGCCGACACCGCATGTATTGAAGACAAGGATCGCTGCGAGAAGAATCGTAATTCTGTGAATCATTGAGTAATTCCTTCTGGGTTATGCCTGATAATCACTCTTCGATTTGCCGGGAGTCAATCCTGCGTGAAAGTGTTGGTCCACCCAAGCTGAGCCGGTTTACAAATATCCTACTGCAAGGATGTCAGTGCCGAATTGTCCGCTCGTCATGAGCAACATCACTGGCCAATGTTCAACTCGTAGTGGGGTGTTTGCCAGATGCGTTAGCCCCTACTTTCAACGCTGGTCAGACCATTCGGAAGAGACCAAGATGGAAGACCTCACGCCATCTGGTTCGCGTTCCTGGAGTTCATGTGCATCATCGAGTGGCCAAGAACGCCACCAAACAACTAATCGGAATGACTACAACACCCGCTCCGAAGATCGCCATCAGCCAAAGAAACAGCGGGAACTCGTTATTCTCTCTTTTGAAATCCCGGTAGGTTTTGATGACCTCGATGATCTTTTGGATGCGGACGATCGGATTGAAGCTGAATGAATACCACTTTATCGGAATCGACCGCCTGCGAAGTGCAATTCCCATTGCCATAAACGAACACCCCATCAAAACGACGCACAGCCACAAGGCGAAAGCTAGACAGAAAACTGCTGTTGGCGTCATGGGGCATTGCCTTTCTGTCGAAAAAAGTTCCATCAGGCCAGAGCTAGAAAGCTCTGAAGAAACGCAATGTTGACACCAGGCCAATAACATGAATCTGACACTGGAAATGCATGATATCAAGACCGGTCTGCGAGACCAGCACGGTCACGGTTTGCGCAGGGATTTTTGCAACTTCTGCAGGGAGTTTTGTCATGCTTGCCGAGCCCATGCAATTCTTACTTTTTCTGGAAGACCTCCCCGATCCGCGTCAGGATGCCAAAGCGGCGCAGGTCAGGCGCCCGCCTGACGAACGAGCAGGTATTTACCCTGCACCGGCATCAACATGAAATCCACGCTCCTGTTCCCGTTTCTTCAGGCGAGAGCCCGACCTGACTTGCTTTCAAGCCTGCCCGTGAACACCGATGGAAATTCTGTGCGATATGACGCCATTAAAGCAAGCTAATACGGCAAACAAGTTAAGAGGGTTCGTTGTGAGCCGCGGGGATGATGCGGGTTATTTCGCCGAGTGCCCGCGGTTTCCTCTTCGTACCCCGCCGTTAAGGGAACGGGAGCCCCGTCAGCAGTTCGTAGGCTTCCAGGTATTTGGCGCGTGTGTTGGCCACAATTTCCTCGGGCAATTCAGGCGGCGGCGAATTCTTGTCCCAGCCCGACTGGCTCAGCCAGTCGCGGACATATTGCTTGTCGAACGAGGGTTGCGGACGGCCTGGCGCGTATTGAGCCGCCGGCCAGAATCGGGAACTGTCGGGAGTTAACACTTCGTCAATCAGGATGATTTCCTCGGGCGAGCCGGGGTCGGGACGGTAACGCCCGAATTCAAATTTCGTGTCGGCCAGAATCAATCCGCGCGTGCGTGCATACTCGGCCGCCCGACGATAAATCGACAGACTGCGATCGTGTATCGTCGTCGTCAGGTCCTGCCCGCATTGGGCCGACACCTCCTCGATGGAAATCGGCATGTCGTGTCCGCTTTCCGCCTTTGTGCTGGGAGTGAAAATCGGATCGGCCAATTCGCTCGCTTCCAACAGTCCGGGAGGCAGAAGAATTCCCGAAACCCGTCCCGTCCGTTGGTAATCCGACCATCCGGAACCGGTCAGATAGCCACGCACCACGCATTCCACGGGAATGACTTCGGTTTTTCGCACCACCATGCTCCGGCCTTCCAGCGGGGAGAGGTCGGTTCCCGCTGGCAAGGGAAGCGTGGTCGGATCGGTCGACAGCAAGTGATTGCGATCTCCCAAAAAGTCGAACCAGAACAGGCTGAGTTGCGTCAGAATCCTCCCCTTGTCGGGGATTCCGTTGGGCATGACCCAGTCGTAGGCACTGATGCGGTCGGTGGCGACAATCAGCAATTTCTCGCCGAAATCATAGACATCGCGAACTTTTCCCTGTCGCTTGGGAATTCCGGGGAGGTGGGTATCGAGAACTACATTCATGTCGGCAAGCGATCCTGCAATAAGTTTCAATGGAAGATTCGTCGCTGCGAATCCCACACGGTTCTTCCTGCTAAACAGGGACGGGAATGCCTGACTTCCAGTCCACGGAGGAGGATCCGTTCAGGTGTGGCATGCGGCTTTCCGCGCGGGGATCGCCGATCGGAAGCAGCGCAAACATCACATCCCAGGCATGGTATCGGGGGCGGGCCTTCTTGAACATGGAAATGCCGACGATTACACTCTGTGAAGGCTGAAGGAAAAAGCCAGCGGACAGGATAGCCATTCCAGGTCTCGGCTTCTTGGCGACAGTAGGAACCCGCGCAATGGCTGTTCAGCAGTAGATGCAGCCTTCCCGGAGTGACGATTTAATTGCGTTGAGGGACACCGAGACTATGGGCATCATGCGGTTCGATTTGGGTGGGGACGATCTCTCGCGGTTCTTTCCGCGATTCGAGCAGGCGTTCATCACCAATTACGATGGTGCCGCCTTCCCCAGCCGCGTGCAGTGCGAAGGACGCGAACTCCGCTGTATCCGTCAAAAATCGGAAAGCGGAAAGTTGAATATCCCCTGGCCCGTGCGGGGGCAGGGAATTCCTATTCTGCGCACCTGCTCGCTGATCGAACGCGAAGCACCCTATATCCTGGCCGTGGAACTGGCCCGCGGACAACTGGGCGAACTTCGCGATCAGGCCGCCTCCTGGAGTCACGCAGGCATGCTGATTCCCGATGAATACTACACCGCGACACGGCATGCCTACAAACTGTTTCTGCAAGCGTCCTTCGCCCAGGAATACCCGGCAGAGGCAACCAAGCTGGCCAACGCGGCCCTCGTGGAAATTTGCCGGGCGGAAGAAATGCTCGTGAATGCCTACATCAGCCAGCGGATGCAGGTGCGCCGGCAGCGTTTTGCACATCCCCCCGCCCTGTTCGGCTGCGATCTGGGAATCATCCCTCCAGACGAACTGCCCGCTGATTTTGCCAATGCCTTCGATGCCGTGGCGATTTCCCTCGACTGGAAATCGATTGAATCGACCGAGGGGAACTACAACTGGGATGTTTTTGATCAGCAGGTCGACTGGGCCACGCGACAAAAACTGGTGATGAAGGGGGGCCCGCTGCTCGGCCTGCACGACGGCGACCTGCCCGACTGGCTCGCCAACTGGAAACACGACATCCTCAATCTGCAAAGCTTCCTCAGCGATTACGTAGAGACCGTGGTCTCCCGCTACACGGGACGCATTCGCATCTGGGAAGTGGCCGCCCGCATGAACACCGGGGGCCTGTTCGGTTACACCGAGGAAAACCTGCTCGCGCTGACGGCCCGCATGATTGATGTTGCGCGTCAGGTCGATGGCGAATCGCAAATCTTTGTGCGCATCGATCGTCCCTGGGGCGACTACCAGGCGCGGGGAAAACATCGCCTCACCCCCTGGCATGTCGTCGATGCCCTGCTGCGTTCGGGTATGGGCCTGACCGGCATCAACCTGGAACTTTCCATCGGTTACGAAGCGGGCCGCAACGATGACCGTCCACTCCTGCGACTCTCGAAGCTGCTTGATACCTGGGGGAGCTTCGGCTTGCCGCTGCACCTCACGATTGCCTGCCCCGCTGCCTCCGGGGAAGACCCCCAGTCCTCGCTTCACTGGAAGGTCGACAATGAATGCTGGAAAGCCCCTTGGTCCGGCCCGACTCAAGCCGCCTGGTTTGATCGGTTTCTGCCCCTCCTGATCGCCAAGCAGCCCGTCGCGGGAATCTTCTGGAGCCAAGCCGACGATTCCCTCCCCCACCGCTTCCCCCACGCGGGAATTCAAACAACCTCCCAACAGATTCGCCCCATCCTGAAACACTTCGCCAACCATCATGGCCCGGCCCAATAACCGCCGTCTTCCCAGACTGGGCAGCCGTGGTCCGTTGTCATCCGAAAATCGATGATCACGGGCGTTTCCAGGGCGGATGTCACATTTAACGATGCCATTTCGCCTGTGTGCCCTCTGCCGCGCAATGGGGACCAGGGGAGGGCAGGGGACAAAACAACAGGCTGAAGGCAAAGATCTTTGCAGAATCTATTTGCTTTTTTTACGGATTCTCTGGATACTTCAACGAGCATGGATAGATGCCAGCGGTCCGCGGGGGCGGGCAAGTCGTTCAGAGCTTGCCTGAAACGTCCGGGGATGGTGGTGGAGATTCTATTCTGCCGGAGCGGTGTGGCCGGTTTGGGTGTTGAACCGGAAGAGCGGCCCCGTTCCGCGCGTCCATTGAGCAGCCCATCTGGTAAGTCGATAAGAATCGGTTCGTGCCCTTAGGCGAAAAGGAAATGCGGTCGCATGAAAAGTAGAAATGTGCGGTTCCTGTCGGTGTCACTGGCAGCGATATTACTGACGGCGGTAACGGTGGAGGCGCAAAATCGTCCGAAAACCTCGGCGAAGCCCGCGCCCAAGAAAGAGGTCGTACCCGTGCCGATGCGTTCCATCCGGATTGCCCCGGTGGAAGTTTCGCAAAAATCGCAGGTGGCGCGTTCCGCACAGATGATCGACAAGCTGGTGGAGGCGAATTACCAGAAGTACAAAGTTCAGCCGAACGAAATGACGACGGACGAAGAATTTGTCCGCCGGGCCTACCTGGATATTACCGGCTCGATTCCGGATTACCGTCGGGCGCGTGTGTTCATTCGCTCGAAGACGCCCGAGAAGCGGGAAAAGCTGATCGACGATCTGCTGGTCGATCCGGGTTATGCCAGCCATGCCTATAATTACTGGGCGGATATTCTGCGGATTTCCGACCGGATCTCCAATAATGTTCCGGGCCAGCCCTTTGCGGAATGGGTCCGGGCCAGTCTCGAGACGAACATGCCCTACGATCAGTTCGTGTTCGAGATGCTGACCGCCGAAGGCCGCATCTGGGACAATGGAGCCGCGGGGTTTATCCTGCGGGATGCCGGCATGCCCCTGGATGCCGTGAATAACACCGTGAGGATATTTCTGGGGACGCAAATCGGGTGTGCCCAGTGTCACAATCACCCGTTCGATCGTTGGACCCAGCGTGATTTTTACCAGATGGCGGCTTACACGTACGGCGTGAACACGCGTCGGAACGCGGCGGATCCTGCTTTTGGTGGCAAGAACGTGGTCAGCAAGCTCCGGGAGGAGTTGAAGAGCGTGGATGCCCAGTTTGATGGCGGTGGAAAATACAACCGCTTCCTGCTGGCGAATTTGATGGAAGTGAATGATGTGAGTCGCACGCTGGTACTGCCTCACGATTATGCCTACGACGATGGCAAGCCGAAGGAACGGGTGGCGAGCCGCACGATTTTCGATCCCCAACCGGTTGCCAAGCCGGGAGAATCTCCCCGCGTGACGATGGCACGCTGGATGACCTCGCGGGAAAATCCCCGTTTCACGAAAACGATTGTGAATCGACTTTGGAAACGGACGTTTGGCGTCGGTTTGATCGAGCCCGAGGATGACATGCGGGACGATACCGTTGCGGAAAATCCCGAGTTGATGGACTTCCTGATTTCCGAAATGCATCGTTTGAATTTCAACATGAAGGAATTCATGCGGATCGTGTATAACACGAAGACGTATCAACGAAAAAGTTCGCTGGCGGAGTTGGATCCGTCCAAGCAGTATCATTTCCCCGGTCCGGTGCTGCGCCGCATGACGCCGGAACAGGTCTGGGATTCCTTCATCACGCTGGCAGTGACCGATCCCAACAATTTCCAGCGGGAACCGGCTGCCTTGCAGGGAGACCTGCTGAAAGTCGATTTGGCCAGTGTTTCCGCGGAAGAAATTTATCAGCGGGACCAGATGCTCCGCCAGGTGACCGGGTACAAGTACCGGAACGAGCGGGAGAAATCCTATAAACACGAGAATCTGCTGCTGGTGCGGGCATCGGAATTGCCGCAGCAGCCGCTCCCTCCCGGCCATTTCCTGCGTCAGTTTGGCCAGTCGGACCGGGAAACCGTGCAGGGTAATTTCGATGGAGGTTCGGTGCCCCAGGTGCTCCAGATGTTCAATGGGCCCCTGACTCACCTGTTGCTGCACCCGAAGTCGCTGATGTACGCCAACGTGGTCGCCCAGCGGAAGCAGGAGGACCAGGTGGACACGATCTTCCTGAGTATTCTGGCGCGGTATCCCAGCGACGAAGAACGGGCTATCGCCAACGAGGAAATCGAGGCCAATGGCAACGCGGGATTCGGCAACGTGATCTGGTCGCTGGTGAATACTCGCGAATTTCTGTTCGTTCGCTGATCCCTGTCTGGCTGATCGAGAACCCTGTTCAATTACCCTGTTCCACTACTGCCGAGTTACTGTCCGCCACGTTGATTGCAGCGTGGTGGGCAGGGGGCGGTTAAGACATACTACAATCACTCGCGAGGAATAAGTCGATGATGAAAGAACTGTTGCGAAAAGCCGAAGCACCGAGTCGGCGACAATTCATGGAATACGCCGCCAAGAGTTGTCTGGGGGTTTCCCTGGTTCCCCTGCTGGGGCAAATGGCGGAAGCGGCTCCCACGGGAAAGGCGGGCAAGGCGAAAAATGTGATTTACCTGTTCATGTCGGGGGGCATGACACACCTGGACACCTTCGACCTGAAGCCGAATGCCAGCCGGGAAGTGCAGGGGGACACCACCGCGATTAGCACAAGCGTCCCCGGGATGCAGTTGAGCAACTGGCTGCCGGGGCTGGCGACACAGGCCGATAAACTGGCGGTGGTTCGGTCGATGTATACGGAAACTGGCGACCACGAAGGGGGCCGCTACCTGATGCGGACCAGTTACAAGCAGATTGGGACCATCCAGCACCCACACATGGGTTCGATGGCAACGCATCTGCTGGGTCGGCGGAACAAGATGCTGCCTGACAACGTGGTGATTGCCGGCGAGGCGCGTCATCCCGGCAATGGGTATCTGGACCCGGCCACCAGTCCGCTCCCGGTGGGGGATCCGTTGCGTGGACTGGAAAACACGAAGGGCCCGGAGTATCTCACGGAGGCGTCCTTTGGCCGCCGGATGGATTTGATCAACAAGTTCGACCGCTCGTTTCAATCCCAATACAAGCAAACCAAGGTGCAGGCCTACAACGAGTTTTATCAGCAGGCCTCCACGCTGCTGGCAAGCGACGAGTTGCGGGCCTTCGACTTGAACGAGGAAGAGAAGAGTGTTCGCGAGGAATATGGGATGGACCGGTTCGGCCAGGGCTGCCTGCTGGCACGGCGTCTGGTGGAAAAAAATGTCCGCTTTGTCGAAGTGACCTTCGGCGGGTGGGACATGCACACCAACATCTACGACAGCCTGCCCGATCGCATTGCCATTATGGACCAAGCCATGACGGCCCTGCTGAAGGACCTGGATCAACGCGGCCTGTTGAAGGAAACCATGGTGGTGCTGACGACCGAGTTTGGTCGCACCCCCCGGATCAACCAGAACGCGGGACGCGACCACCATCCGGCGGCCTTCTCCAGCGTGTTGGCGGGTGCCGGGATCAAAATGGGGCAGTTCGTCGGCTCTTCGGACGCCGAAGGCAAATATACCGCGGATGACCCCGTGGGTGTCGAGGATTTCAATGCCACCATCGCTACTGCGATGGGCATGGACCTTACCCAGGAAATCATTTCCCCCAGCGGACGCCCCTTCCGTGTCGCCGCGGATGGCGCGCCAATCAATAAACTGTTGAGCTGATCCTGGAGGGAGGGGCAGGTTGCGATCTGCCCGCTTCCGCCCGCGGGTCTCCGCGAATGGATCAGGCAACGAAAGAAACCCGGCAGGCCTTGCACGTTTCATGCAGGGCCTGTTGTTTTTTACTTCCGATGCCTGGTGCGCGCTGGTCCTGACAACCAGTGGCTGTTACCGCTCGCCAAAATGGAATACCATGCATGAGACGGCAGCCGGATTGCACCGCGCCCGCTGTGTTCCTTCCCCAGGCAGGAGAATTGTCCCCGATGTTTCCTCGCGTAGCATGCCTGCTCGTCGTGAGTCTGCTCCTAAGCCATGTCGCGGCATGGAGCGGCGCGGGCGAACCGCTGACCTGGCCGCGTTTCGATGGTCCCGAACACAATCGCCTGTCGCGCGAAAGGCGGATTTCACTAGATTGGGGGAACGCATCCGAAGCCGTGCGGAAGGGAGAGGCGGGCACCCAGGCCGTTGAGGTGCTTGCGGCGGAGGATAGCAACCGGCCCGAACTGTGGCGGATCGAAGGATTGAAAGGCAATTCCTCGCCACTCGTGTTTAACGACAAGTTGTATCTGATCCACGAGGAAGCCGGCGAACAGGCAGCCGAAGAGAGTTCACCGCGTATGGAACCTGGCGAACAGGAGCCGCGACGATTTATCGATTGCTGGTACATTTCCGAGCGCGACCCCGAGGCCAAGTTTCGGCATCTATTGCCCCCGGCAAGTGCCTCAACTCCCGTGCCCTTGCTGGTGGGAGATGCCACCTGGAGGCAGTTGTTTTGCCTGCTGGCGAGCGGGGAAGTGCTTTCGCTCGATAGTGATCTGGGAAGTGTGTTGTGGCGGGTCTCCCTGCCGCGCATCCTGGAACTGGAAGCGGCCCCGGATTATATGGGCACGCCTCTGGTGTTCGAACATCTGCTGATCTGCGCCGCAAGTTGGCGGACAGGGGAGAACCAGGGGACCGCGTGCCTGGTTGCCCTGGATCGCCGCAATGGGCAGGTCTGTTGGATTCGGACGGTCTCGGAAGCCGGGCTCGGGGGGCAACTGCCGGCGCCCGTCCCGTGCGTGGCGCGGGGGCAAGTTCTGGTCGTCAGTCAGATTCAGGCGGGGCGGATCGAATTTCACCAGATCCGCACGGGCAAGCCGGTAGCCTACATGCCCCTGTTTCACGAGCAGGCCTATGCCAGTGAGTTGCTGTTTGATCGGCATCGGCTGGCGGTGTTATCCACCGGAGTGGAGCCAGGACCAGATGCGGCAACTCTCGACCAGGAAGAACAGAGTCCCCGCGACTGGGAAACGGTCGTGATCGATCTCGATCGGGAACTGCCCATGCCGACAGTCGACACGGCCGGAGGCGAGTTGCCCAGCGTGCATCCGTCAATGCGATGGTCCATTCCCGCTAGTCGGCACGTCACCTGCTTGCTGCAGGGGGATCAGATCTATGCAGCCACCGCGGAAAAGGAGTTGCTGTGGGCGACGGCAGGACAGGATCGGGAATGGAAACGCCTCGAAATGCACTCCGCCAGCAGGCATCATATGAACTGGGTCGACCGGCAACTGCTGGTGGTCTCGGCCAGCGGATATTGGGAAGTCTTTCTCACTCCGTCGAGTCCCGCGGGGACAGCGGAAACCCAACTGGGCACGCCCGCCGCGGTCCGGGCCATTCATGCCGAACTCTGGAACGAAGGACTGGTTTGCGGACCGGTGCTTTCCAAGCAGCGGGTGTATGTGCGTACGGAGACGCAGCTGGTCTGCCTGGGGCCGATCGATACGAATTCCGCGGTTTCCGACCTGATTCCGTCGCTCTCGGATCAGGCGGGAGAGGAGGCGGAAGGAACGCCGGGCACGATCTGCCTGATACCATCGCGACAGGAACTCTCAGCAGGATTCCAGCTTCCCTGGCAAGTGCAACAATACAGCGATCGGGGGACATTTTTACGGGCCATGTCGGCCGAAGAAGTCTCCTGGAGTTGGGACGGACCGGGAGTTCTCGACGAAACAACCGGTATCCTGGCTGCCCCGGCGGAGCTTTCCGAGGCGGTATCGGGAACATTACAGGCGCGCTGGCGGAACTGGACCGCAACCGCCCGCGTGACGATGCAACCGTTGCCCCGCCAGGACCGCGACGCCACTCCATTGAACGATCCACCGCCGCCATCGCGTTGAATCCGCTCCAGTGGATTCAGCGTCGGACTTGGGAACTCAGTTGCCCTCGCCTCCGCCAGTTCCGTTCGGGCTTCTCGCAATCGGGGGGCAATAAGTAGCCCGGATTTCTCACACACTTACCAATGCGGAAAATTTTGCCTCGATAATGCCCAGAAAACTAGCCGCGCCCGTCAAGAAGCGGGCCAGTCGGTTGCAACATCTTGTAAGGTACTCTCCCGGCACGTAGATCGTAGGGTACGCTGTGCGAACCATGTATGCGGTGTTCACCCTGCAACCGAACCAATAACATAGAGTTGCAAGTTTCTTCCGCAATTAAAAAACACACACAGCCTCGCACCGTCGCGGCTCGTGCCGTCGAATTCGGCGGTCCCGTTCCGGGGATGTGGCGAGACATGGGAACTACTTAGGCGATTCCGTGACCGGGCCGACATTCGCCCGACACGAGTCGCAGAGATCTTCCACCACCCACTTGTAGCTGGGAACTGTTTTTGTGACGGTACGCTTCATGAGCTTCCGCTTCACGTGGGGATTGCCACACTCGCCGGGAGACCAGTCCCACCAGGTAAATCGCCTGGGCACGAAGCATGTTTTACCAGCCGGGTCGCATTCCTGGCAAGCAGGTTCGGCATGGCGACAACCGGGCGAACTGGGGCCAGGGAGACAGAAGTATTCCTCCTGAAACCCCCAGCACGTGACCGTGATCGACTGTTCTTCCTGGATGAGCCTGCAGACTTTCGTCGACGATTGGCAGCCGCAGTGTTTGCATCGGCTATCTTCCGCGGCAACAGGGGAAGCAAGCAACATAAGCCCCAGGGTCAACTGGCATACCCTGCGAATTTGCATCGTGTCTGTCAGCATGGCATCATCCTCGATAGCCGTCAGGTTCGTATCGGATCGCGGCGGTGTCGCGCGTGGTGTTCGGTTACCAATTGAAATCGAATCGCATGGCCAGGATACCGGACTTCGTGCTCCCATAGGTCGTGCCAGAAGTCGTTAGTGGATGAATCCAGTCGAACATCATGCGGACCCGGTCGGTCCAATACCAGTTGAATCCCGCGGTAAGGTCGTTGTACTCGCCGGCATTCACATTGTTCAAATTCAGGTGCGAATAGCGCGTCTTCAACTCCCAGGCGCCCCAGCCACAACCGGCGGGTGTTGCGAAAACATTGGTAAAGGGGACATTCCGCCCGAATTGTGCACCGTGCTGGCCAAACCGCTGATAGATCCGATTTTCGCCGGTCAGAAAGTAGCTGGCGTAGACATACCCCCCGTACACAGTCTCGTTTGTGGCGGCGTTCATGTCGACGTTGGCCAGGAAAGCTTCGCTCTGAACGGAAAACGGCCCCCACACGATCGCCCCTTCAAGGTTCCCGGTGGTGTAGGTGTCCGCTGCAAGAGCACCGCTATCGATCAGCCGCGGCCCCTCGTGAATCTGAGGACGCGCACGGAATCGGACGCGGTTATCCTGATCGTCCGTAAAGAGGATGCCTGCACCCGTGTGTATCAGATAGCGCCCGTGGGAGGGTTCGTCGTAGTATGGCAACCAGGTCACGCGACCGCTGATGCGATAGCCCTGATTGTCATCGACCCGCTCCTTCAGTCCTTCGCTGATGCTGTCGAAGAAGATCCCCGAAGCCCAGGTGATTCTCTTGTCTTCAGTGCAGTTGTAGAGGGCGATGCCGACCTCGCGATCTGCCGCAAAGATGCCTTGGGACGGAATCGAGCGTTCCATGAAAATGTTGTTCGTGTCGTTGGTCACCTGTTCCAGACTGAATGGGACAAAGAAGTTTCCAATCCGGACCCTCCCCAGAAAGGGAACCTCGTTGATCGTGAAGTAGGCGTCCTTGACGTCGGGGGACGTGATCGTCCCTGCGGGGCTCGCTCCCACCGTCTCGGGCTCCAAAGTGATTTGCAGGCGGAAATCGTAAACGCCATATCCAACTCCATCCGCCACTAGCCGCAGCCGACGAAATTCGAAGTAGTCCTTCGTATCGGGTATGGAATCGCTGGCCTTCGCCCAGTTCACGTAGTCCATTTGGACGTGTCCGCCTAGCCTGACCGTCCACTTTTCATTCGAGACATCGGTCCATTCCAGACCCCGGGCCTGTTTCTCAAGTTCTTCCTCGGCTTGCCTTCTTGCGGCAGCGGATCGTTCCTGTTCGGCCGCTTCCAGCGTTTTTACGCGCTCCCACAGCATCTCCAACTCGGCCTGGAATTGAGATTCGGACTTGCGCGAGCCGTTTGGCAGCGGAGGGGGCTCGAACAGCGCTTTGCCAGCAGGTGTTTCCGTGAACAGAGGGGGAAGTTCCTCCCCACAAGCAACCCCGCCATTGCCCGACACAACCCAGATTGCCGTGAAAATTAGAAAATGCGCGACATTCCGTCGTACAAGATCAATCATGGGGTGACCTTTCCACCTGAAAAACTCCGGTATACGGCTGGCATAAGCGCCTCCGTTTGCCTCCGGTGGTCCGGTCAGCACGAATGTAGGGTTTATTCTGATTATATCGGATGGAATTTCCCTCAACCTCCAGGAAATCCTCAAGATTCTGACCGTCGGGGCGCGGCAAGTTTTCGCGGAGCGGAAAATTCGTGTGTCACGGGACCGATCAGAGCCTATCGAAGTGCGGAATCGCTGTCGCTTGCGTAGAATTGTGTCGTGTGCACCCAGGGGGATGCCATGGTTATCTTCACACACCCAGGAGTGGAATATCAACATGAAATCGTGCTTCTCTCTTGTGCTCAGCCCAGGCGTGTTCACCAAACAAATACTGGCGGCGATGATCTGCTGTGGTACCCTGTGGTTCGCGACTTTATCCGTGGCGGACGACCAGCCAGGCAATAAGCCCGCAACGAAGAGCACGGCTCCGCAACGACAGGTGAAACTGCCTCCCGGCGTGCGTATGGAGCAAGACATCCCCTACATTGTGGCCGGGGATGACGCACAGCGACTCGATCTCTACTTGCCCGAAACGCCTCCCAAGGCGCCGCTCCCGCTGATCGTGCATATTCATGGGGGTGGTTGGCGCGGCGGCAACAAGTTTCCGTGTCCGGTGGTGCCTCTGGTGGGGCACGGGTATGCGGTTGCCAGTGTGGAATACCGCTTCAGTCAACAGGCTCTGTTTCCTGCCCAGATCCAGGACTGCCAGGCAGCGATCCGTTGGTTGCGTGC
This sequence comes from Planctomycetota bacterium, assembly GCA_014584345.1. Lineage (GTDB taxonomy): Bacteria > Planctomycetota > Planctomycetia > Planctomycetales > Planctomycetaceae > Rubinisphaera. The sequence goes on along the minus strand of JACTNB010000011.1, from coordinate 56,189 downwards.
CCACTGCGACACATACCAGATCGATCCGGACCATGTGGGGGTCATCGGTGCTTCCGCGGGGGGACACTTGTCGGCCCTGGTAGGCACGTCCGGCGGGAAGCAGGCGTTTCCGGCAATTGGTGGAAACGAGCAGCAGACCGACCGCGTGCAGTGCGTCTGCGATATTTTTGGCCCGTCGAATTTTGCGACAGTCATGCAACAGGCAGCCGACGACGGCAATATCCGAAATATCTTCAAGTTCAACTCGCCGAGCGATCCGTACTCGTTGCTCATCGGAGCTGCCCTCGATGCGGACTCTTCGAAGACTGCCGCCGTCAGTCCAGTGTATTACGTCAGCGAGGAATCTCCCCCGATGCTGATATTTCACGGAACGCACGATGCACTGGTTCCCTACGCGCAAAGTGCGGAACTGGCCGCCGCACTCAAGGCGAAACGGGTGGATGTCTGGCTACAGACACTGCCAGGCTCGGGCCACGGCGGCCCCGCCTTCGGCAAGCCGGCAGTCCAGCAATTGACGCGAACCTTTTTCGATAGATATCTCAAGAAAGCCGACGTGGAAATCGAGCTGATTCCCGAAGCCGACCTGGCGGTCGATCCTCCGAAACCGGCGCGGTAACGGGAGGTCAAAAACCTGTGCAGAGGAAGCCAGCGCCCCCGTGGCATGGCGAGAATTCCTGGCTTCGCGATGCAAGCCTGGCACTCCGCCTCGTGGACTTTCAGCGGACGACGTGGACGACCATCAAATCGTGTCCCTCTGCTCCCCATTCCGTATCCGAAATCAGCACCACTCGGCTGCCGGATTTGAGTATGCCCCGGTCCTTGCCCCACTTCAACGCGAATTCCAATATCGAGTGGGCATCCTGCTTGACGATGCTGGTCCGGCAGGGGATGACGCCCCAATAGACACACATCTTGCCCGCGGTATGCGTGCTGTCGGTCAATGCGAGCAGCGGGATACTGCTGCGCTGGCGCGAAATGGCCAACGCGGTCCGACCGGACTGGGTGCAGACGACCATCAAGTCGGCGTGCAGCCTTTCCGCAACGGTGCAGGCTCCCAAGGTGACTGCTTCGGTTACCACCATCGCACGGTTCTTCGATTCCGTTTTCCAGTCCACGTCGCTGCGGTGACCGATTTCATCCTCCGTGTTGCGAATGATTTTTTCCATCATTTCGACAGTCTGCACGGGAAATTTGCCCACCGCGGTTTCTCCCGAAAGCATGACGGCATCGGTCCCGTCCAGCACCGCGTTGGCTACATCGTTGGCTTCCGCGCGGGTGGGAAATGGATGTTCCTGCATGCTGTCCAGCATCTGGGTGGCGGTGATCACGGGAATGCGGCGTTCGTTGCAATGCCGGATGATCTGCTTCTGCAGAATCGGCAGTAGGGCGATATCCGTTTCCACTCCCAGATCCCCCCGGGCTACCATCACGCAATCACACACCTTCGTAATCGCCTCGAGTTCCTGCACGGCTTCTACTTTTTCAATCTTCGCCACAATTTGAGGGGCGTATTCGGGAGCGTGTTGTTGCATCAACTCGCGAAGTTCCAAAATATCCTGGGCACTCCGCACAAAACTCAGCCCGAAGAAATTCAACTTCTGCGATAAACCCCACAGCAGATCCTCCCGGTCTTTTTCCGTCAGCGACGGCGTTCGCAATTTCGTGCCCGGCAAGTTGATGCCCTGACGCGAGCGAATCGTCCCCGGACGATTGACGCGGCAACGGGTGCGATTCGCATCCAGGCATTCGATCACTTCCATGCCCACGGTCCCGTCCGCCAGCAGAACTGTATTTCCGACTTCCAGATCGTCCACCAGATGTTCGTAGCTGGATTGCAGGTGCACTCCATCGTAGGGGCGCGCATCGCGAGTAAAAATAAACTCCTGCCCGGCACTGCATTCAACACCTTCGGCGGGCAACTCGCCAAGGCGAATCTTCGGCCCTGCCAGGTCGCCCAGAATACCGATCGGTTGCCCGATTTCCGCGGAGATGTCGCGGATCGTCGCGACGACCTCTCCCAGAAATTCGTATGTTCCATGGGCGAAATTGAGTCGAAACACATCCACGCCGGCACGTGCCAGTTCCATCAGGCGGTCTCGCGAGGAATTCACGGGCCCTACCGTGGCGATGATTTTCGTGCGTGCCTGATACTTGCGCGCCTCTTTGATTTGCATTACAAATCCTTCACTTCGAGTGGAACGGAAACTGTCTGGCCTACCGCCTGAATTACAACTTGTGAATGCGGGGAGTGCGCCCGCCCGTTGTACAAGGCGGGGCATCGGGCCGAGGCTCGATCTGGCGACAGAACTCCAGGGACACCCAGGCAATCTCCACGGGAGTGCGCCTTCCCGTTTGAAGTGGCGGAAGTGTAATTCGCCGACCGCACCGAACGCGAGAGGAGTTCCCGGTTCTTGTCCCGCATTCGTGAACGATGCCCAGGAACGCCAGGCTGCTGAAATTACCCGGTTCCTCATACACCCGCTGGCGGGCTGGCCTGGTGCCGTCTGGCGCCCCGCTGTTTATTCCGTGGGGAAACCGTTGAATTGGGTGTAACGGGCCGCCATGGGCATGCGGCGACCGCTGCCGAACGCGCGGCGGGTGAGTTTAATCCCGGGGGGCATCTGGCGGCGTTTGAATTCGTTGCGATCCAGTTTCTGCAGTACCCAACGGACGGTTTCGGCGGGGAAATCGCGCGACACCTCGTCGGCCGATTGTTCCCGTTCCACCAGTCCTTCCAGAATGGCATCGAGCAGATCGTACGGGGGGAGCGAGTCCTGGTCGAACTGATTGGGAGCCAACTCCGCGCTCGGTGCTTTTTCGATGATATTGGCGGGAATGATCTCGCGTCCCGCCTCTTCATTGATGTGGCGGGCAATGGCATAGACGTCTTTTTTGAAAACATCGCAGAGAACCGCAAAGCCGCCTGCCATGTCTCCATAGAGGGTACAGTAACCGACTGCCAGCTCGCTTTTGTTGCCCGTCGCCAGGGGGAGCCAGCCATGCCGATTGCTGCGGACCATGACCAGCGCGCCACGGATGCGGGCCTGCAGGTTCTGATCTGCCAGGCCGGCGGGCTGACTGGAAAGATCACCGCCGATCAGGTTCGCTTGCTCGTAGGCGCGATGAATTTCGTCGATCGGAACGACCCCGGCATCAATCCCCAATTGTTCCGCTAACGCGATCGAATCGGCTACGCTATGGGCGCTGCTGTACCGGGAAGGCATCATCAGCGCATGCACCCGCTGAGGACCGAGCGCCCGCGCCGCCAGGCAACAGGCCACCGCCGAATCGATCCCCCCCGAAAGACCCAGCACGCAGTCGCGGAAACCGCTTTTCCAGGCATAATCCCGCAAGCCCAGCACTAGAGCATCCAGCAACTGGCGGGGACGAGACGCCATTTGCAAGGCTCGCGCCGGAACTCCGGGTTGCACATCGACAATGCGCACCTGCTCGACAAACGCATCCAGTTGTTCGACCAGTTCTCCACGCGCGTTGAGTACCAGGCTGGAGCCGTCAAACACCAGATCGTCATTCCCCCCAACCTGATTCACGAACACGCATCCGACATTCCCCGAGCGGCAATGACGTGCCAGTAAATCGCGGCGACGAGCCACCTTGTTGATCTCAAACGGGCTCGCCGAGAGATTTACCAGCAGATCCGCACCCTGGGAAATCAATTCCGCAACCGGATCACGCTCCGCGTCGGGCTGAACGTGGTAAAAGGTATCCGGTTGGCCGAACCAGGCATCCTCGCAGATATGCACTCCCAGTTTGCGACCACGAAATTCGAGCGGGCGGATCGTTTCCGCCGGGTGGAAATAGCGGCGCTCGTCAAACACGTCGTAATTGGGAAGCAAACGCTTCCCCGCCGTGGCCAGTATCCGTCCCTGATGCAGCAGACTGGCTGCGTTTGCCTGGCAACCCGACGGTTGACCGCGATGCGTTGGATGTCCGACGAGAACCCCCAACGCGGGCGGTAATGCCCGCGCCACGGCTTCCACGGCCCGATCACACGCCGACACGAAACCTGACCGCAGCAGCAGATCCTTCGGGGGATACCCGCAAACCGCCAATTCGGGAAAGACAACCAATTCCGCTCCCTGCGCGGCGGCTGTCTCGGCATGCTCCAGGATTTTGCGGCAGTTGCCCTCCAGATCACCTACCGTCGGGTTGAATTGTACCAGTCCTGTCTGCATGGTCTGTTCTTTATATTCGACGGAATTGAATTCGATCCGATTCGGCCAAGCCGATTGCCGCTGCAAGCCGGCCACGGTCTGTCACGGTTTACATTTCGGGCTGTGTGCCACCAGTGCGGTAAATTATGTCTCGAAAGGGCCTGAAAAACTAGCCGCGCCCGTGAGGAAGCGGGCCACGCGGGAGGTACCCGAGGGACACTCCTTAGACACAACATCTAGTCTGACAATGCATTGCAAGAAAACCGAGCCCCAGTCTGGCACGCTTCCTCACGGGCGCGGCTAGTTCGTTGAAGTCAGCAATCTTGTTTTATTGACCCGGTCGGGAAATGTGCATTAGCCAGTGGCACTCAGCAGGCCAGGGGCCAGCACGATATCAAAGGCATCTTGGAAAACGCAACTTCAACATTATCGAATCGTTGGGGGAAATGCAGTCCCACTCGGACCCGTTCGCGACGAATACGCCCGATCAGCGGAGACCGGGCACCCCGCGGAATCCCCGGTAAATCCAGGTCATCGCCGGAGGAGCGAAATCAGGTCGAGAATTTCCTCGCGGTTCAGCGTGTTGAGCAGGCTGGCAGGCATGGGAGACATATTGGTCAATACCGATTCCTCGATCTCTTCGCGGTTGATGGCCTGCGTGCGGCCTGTGAGCGGATCGATTTCGATAGTCAATTGATGCTTGTTGACTCCCACCGTCCGCCCCGTGATGACACGTCCGTCCGTCAGCACGTACGTCGCATTCAAGTATTTGGGGTCGACCTGTTTCGAGGGTTCGATGATCGATTCCAGCAGTGCTCGCCCATCGAATCGTTTCGCCACGTTGGTCAGATCCGGCCCGATTTGCCCCCCCCGATCTCCAAATTTGTGGCAACGCAAACAGGCGGCTGCCGCCAGGGCCTGGTGTCCGGCGGCGACATCATGTGCCTCGGGCCGTACATTCAGCACATCTTCCAGCAGATCCTCCATGGTCCAGTTTTTCACATGCGGCCGTGCCGGGAGACTGCTGAGTGCTTCCTCGGGCAGAGGTTCGTCCAGGCGTGCCAGTTCGGCTTTCAGTTCGCCCCGCAGCGATTCCGTCAACAGCAGTTCGAAGTCGGAACGGAGATTGCGACTGGCCGTGTCGACCAGTTTTCCCCCCGGCAGTCGCCGCGTGCGATACAACCAGGCCAGCATGCGTTGTGCCGATTCCCGTGTCCAGCCGGTTTTTACCCGCACGAGGGTCTTGGCAAATTGAATCTGCTCCTCCTGGGTGGCGGATGCTTCCAGCAGGCCCAGAGTCCGCTCGATGACCTGGGGGGCCCGAAATTCCACCAGGAGTTCCGCCAGCAACCAGTTGACGGCAAAGCTGTCGTGCGGATACAGCGCGCTCAGCTTCGGGGATAGCTCATCGAGGTTTGAAGACTGGGGGCGTCCCTGGCGTATTAACGTCAACTGCAGTGTACGTAGAGGGACCAGCAGATCCTGGGAGGAGAGGGCAGACCAGTTCAGCCCTGACAGCTTATCCAGAATCAACGGCTGATCCTCCACATTACCGACGCGTGCCAACGCCAGCAGGGCCATCCGCATGGCTCGCGAATCCTCCGCGGATCCCAGACGTTCCCGCCAGGTTTCCAGCGGCTGATTTTCCAGGGCAACCCGCGCGGAAAAGCGGAGCCATTCATCTTCACTGTCCAGTTGCTCCCAGAGAAATTCCAATGCGGTCGGATCCTGTTTCCGTTGGAGCACTTCCAGTTGCCGACGGAGCACGCGGGCCCGCTTCGCCTGGTCTATCGCCTGCTCGGAAATTTTGGGAGCCGCTTCGGGGGCCGCCTCGCCCGTCCAGGTGACGCGGTACAGGCCCGATTGCGAACCGCGACCACCGGTGATGAAGTACAAATCCCCATCCGGACCGAATTCCAGGTCGCAAACATTCAAAGGACCCCCTTCCAGAAATAATTCCGCGGTGGCATCGTACGTGGCTCCGCGCGGTTGCAGATCGACCAGGAGAATGCGGCCATGCTGCCAGTCGGCCATCAGCAGCGCGTTGCGATAACGCGCCGGCCAGTTGCTCGCATGGCAGAAAATCATGCCCGTGGGCGAACTGTAACCGGTATCCAGTGTGGTCGGCAGGCTGTCGGGATACCAGGCGGGCCATTTCCCCGTCCCCCAGCGCCAACCATATTCACCGCCCGAGATGACATGATTCAATCGCGTGGGGCGATACCAGGGCAAACCCGCATCCCATTCCATGTCCGCGTCCCACGTAAACAATTCCCCTTCCTGATTGAAGGCGATATCAAATTGATTGCGAAATCCCCCGGCAAGAATCGTCCAGCTTTTCCCTTCCGGATCGACCTGCGCGATATACCCCACGCGGTCGTCCTGGCCTTCGTCGTGCGGGTTCGGAAGCAGCCAGTCATTTCGTGGATCGCGATAGGGGGAGTCTGTCGCCCGGGCTTCAGGAAAGACAACATCGTTGCCGCATACCACATACAACTGGCCGTCCGGACCAAGGACCACCTGATTCGTCCCATGCCCATAACGGCTCTGATACGGAATCTGCTGCAACAGATGTTGATCCTCGTATTCGCCATCGCCATCGCGATCTTGCAGCCGATACACCCCCTGGCTGTTCGTCGCGCAGACATATAGCGAATCGTACGCGTGCAGAACTCCCCGGACGTGTCGATAGGTTTCCGTCTCCTGCAACAACGCGAAGTCCGCCGAGGAGCGATCCTCCGATAGCGTCAGACGCGCCAACCCCTTGTCATCCAGGCCGACCACGATCCGCTGCTGGTCATCGAATGTCATGCTGATCCACGAGCCCTCCTCGGCCTGGGCCGAGCGTAATAATTCCACGCGAAAGCCATCGCGCAGACGGATCGAACGGGGTGCGGTCGCTTGCCGTTCCTCCGCAATCAACCCCGTGGCAAGAGACAGTACTCCGAACCAGACAAGCCCCCTCATCTCGAACCTCGCATTCCCCTGGAAGAAATTTCGCGCGTCGGATAGTCCGCGCCGTTTACTGGGATTACCTCGCCGTGCCGCCAATTTGGCGGCACTTCAGTAAAACAAAATCCGCCAAGAAAACATACCCCACGGGGGGTTCTCCGCCGCCTCGGGGGACTTCTCGGAATCGCCCTCGCGCGCCGCTTGCCGGGAAATCGGACGAATCGATCGACCCCGGCACGCAGTCAAGCTAGAATAAGCGCGCAGCCCAGACACACAGCACGGCCGCGGCGCGGGGAGATCCCCGGGACCCGGCGGAATCAGGAGACCGAATCCATGGCGGAAATCAAACGCATTTTGTTAGCCACCGACTTCAGCGAATGTTCCAATCACGCGCGTGAATTTGCCTGCCAGATCGCCAGTCAGTTCAAGGCGGAACTGCATCTGTTGTACGTCATTCACGACATGGCAGTGGAAGTACCAGACTTCGGCATGGGCCTCGCATTTCCAGGATATCTGGAAAATGTAACGGGCGTGAAGCGGGAACTCTCGATGAAAGCCCATGAAAAGCTGGAAGCGGAACTTTCCGAACCCTGGGTGGAACAACTGCAGGTTGTGCATAGTGTCCGTTTTGGCATTCCCGCCACGAAAATTGTCGAGTATGCCCAGGAGCACGAAATCGACTTGATCGTCATCGGCACCCATGGCCGCGTCGGCATTCCGCATGTCCTGCTCGGAAGTGTTGCGGAACGGGTTATTAAGCACGCCCCCTGCCCCGTCACCACGGTGCGCTTGCCGTAGGAATTCGCTCTCGGATTCAGCGGCCTGTCACGCCTTGCCGCGCGCCGGTTCCTGATTGGGTGACTTCGCGTTGCCCCACGTGTTTTCAGGGTTTTCCAGGCTTGTTCTGCAGGGAAAACCGCTGCGCGCCGCCAGTGGATTTCCTTTCCACGTGTATGTTTCCGCCGCGGACACCACCAATACAGGACCTATTGGGTACAAATTTAACAAAACTTTTTATTTTTTCTAAATGCCCCATTTACTCAGGTTGTACCGCGATTACCTTGATGTTGTTTTCAGGGTTCAAGTCGTTGCCAAAACGAAACATGCTTCGGCAGGATGAGTTTTACGGCGGCTGGGACTGAAAATCGACGTTTCTCGAAGCGTCGATTGTGACTGTTGCAACAGAGCGGGGATGGGTGTTGGCCGACACACATCCACAGGGAGAAAGGCTCCCGCATTTTCTCGGGCACTTCGCCAGAGGAAATTTCATCGAGTGGTGGCATGCAGGAAAAATTCTTTTCCTCGTGCATACAAAAATCAAAATCAAGTTAAAAAAATCAAAGGATAAAGATCATGTTGCGAAATCTTCTCAACGACGAAGCTGGTTTCATTGTTTCCGCCGAACTCGTACTGGTTGCCACTCTGCTGGTGATCGGCATGATCGTCGGGCTGAGCTCCGTTCAACACGCTGTCGTGCAGGAACTGAACGACGTTGGCGATGCCATCGGACAACTGAATCAGTCCTACTTCTTCAGCGGTTTCTCTGCTACCAAGACCGGCGGCAGCGACAAGCCCAAGGCTTACACCCGGGGTTCTTCCTTCCTGGATGCGAAGGACGATTGCGACGATGATCAGTGCGAACTGGCTTGCGACGCTCCCGTTGCCGAAACCAACAAGTAATTCGGTAGCTGTACCCCTCGCTTCCCGGATTGATTCCCCGGGACGAGACCAGTGATTTCGTGAAAAACTGCAGCCCGGCCTGACCGCCGGGCTGTTGTTGTTTTGTCGGTGGAAAATCGTCCGGTGCGAGTCACTTCCCGCCGAACTCTCCTCGCAGAGCCCGTTGTTCCAGCGACAGAATTTTATCCACGCGCTGTTGATGCCGAGGTTGAGGTGTGTAGCGGGCGCGTAAAAAGGTCTCCACGATTTCCAAAGCCAGGGCCGAACCGATGATCCGGGCGCCGATGCACAACACGTTCATGTCATCGTGCTCCACTCCCTGATGCGCGGAGTAGGTATCGTGACACAGGCCCGCACGAATCCCGGGAATTTTGTTGGCAGCCACGCACACCCCAACGCCGCTGCCGCAGACCAGTATGCCACGCTCCACTTTACCGGACAGCACCTGCTCCGCCACCTTTTCAGCAAAATCGGGAAAATCGGAAGGGGTTTCGTCGTGGGCGCCACAATCGAATACCTCGAAGGCTCCCTCGCGCAATTCCGCGGCGAGATAGGATTTCAACTCGTAACCCGCATGATCGCCGCCGATTGCACAGCTTAGGCGTGCCCCTGAACTCATGGCCAATGCCCCTGTCCTAACAAGGGCAACGCCCTTGACCCATTAATAGCAACTGCTCGGAAATGCACGGTAATTTCCGTTGATCACTCACAATTCCACACATACCCCACCAGCCCCTGAATTTTTTCGTAGGGTACGCTGTGCGTACATTGATGCGGTATCCACGCGCCATATTTCGATTCTCGCCAAACCGGAAAGCATCTTTCGGGCGACTTGCGATGATTATTCCGAATCTTCTCCGGGGGTCAATTCACTCCCGGCGGAATTCCGGGGATTCGCGGCAGCTTCCACCTTCCTGCCACATCCCGGGGGGCTCCGCAGTGTCCATTTTGACGAATGTAGGCCCCGCAAGGGGGAAGGCGTGGTTCTTACGAATCGTGCGGGGAATTTCACGAAGTCTCGCGGCGAGATTCCCGGCTGGCGACCGATATTCCGATAAACGATCCTCCGTGCAGATATCGGAAACGGGGCCAGTTCGCTATGTCACACCACGAAATTCGTCTGGATGCCGCCCATCCCCTGGAACCGCGAATCCATATGGCTCTGCAGCAGGCTCTCCCCGCGCTGAATCGCGGCCTCCGCTGGAGGGTTCGGGCGAAAAATGTCTGCCTGACTGGCGTCGTCGGGTCGTATTACCAGAAACAGGTGGCCCAGGAAGCCCTGTTGCAAATCGGCGAGATCGAGCAGGTCGTGAATCTGCTCCGCGTTCGCCGCCCTTCAGATCTGGATGCGTGACAGGCTGTCCCGCAGGGTTTCCAGATTCCGCAACTGTGTTTCCCGTACGAAGCTGCGGGCTTGCTCAACCTGCTTGAGAGCCTGTTCCCGTTCCCGAACCAGGGAAAGCACCGCGGGTTGAATCGCGTCCCGTTCCTTGGCGATGTCCAGATCGAACAACCAGTTCCCCAGGCCAATATCCCGCCACATGAATCCCTTGCTGGTTTGTTCTGCAAAACGACCAACCAGCGCCGGGATACCGTTCCCCACGCACATGATCGGGCTGTGCATTTCCAATCCGAACAGACCAGCCGAGCGCCTGTACGTGCTCAGCGCTTCGTCGGTCAGCCAGTAATTTTCCCGCCAGACCACGCGCTCTTTCACGTCCTCGGGCAGGGGATCGTACAGGTTCTGTCGACCGACTTCCATCTGGCTGGCATCTTCGGGGCACAACAGCACTTTATGTGCGGTTTGACGCACCACCGCCACGATCGCCTCGCGTAGCGGAGCATGATCGTGCTCGCGCAGTTCCTCGTTCCGGGCATGTTTGGCCGCATCGAATTCCCGCCCCTTGATTTTCCAGTAGGGGGTGTATCGCAATCGGGGAATGCAGCAAAGAAACTGGCCCGCCACCAGTTCGTGTTCCGCCAGGAATTTTTCTGCTGCCTCGTCGTTTGTCAGGTCGACATTGAAGGCACCATCGGGCCCGAATTTCATCACCGGCGAAGCAATCCCCTGTTGTTTCGCGGTCGCTAGGGAGACGGTGTCCCGAAAAAAGACGAAATCCGCCGCGGAAAGCAGGTCCCGCACACTTTGAGCCACTTCCCCCAGGGTAATCCCCCACACGCCAAACGGTTTGCCCGTCTCCGCGTGCCAGCGAGCCACGTCCTTTTGTGCCACCAGGGATGGCCCCGATCCATGCAGCAGAAAATCGCATTCCGCCAGCGCTTCGCGAATCGCTTCCTGCCCCTGCACGATTTTCAATTTGGGGAATCGAGCACGCAGCAATTCCTCGACTCCGTTCCGGATATCGCTGGGCCATAACCAGACTTCCGCTTCCGGAAACGACTTCTCCAGTAGCGCCAACACCCCGGGCGTATGGGCAATATCCCCGATGTTCACGGTTTGCCACGAAGACCTTAACAGCACGCGTGGCTTACGAGACGTGCCGCCAGGATGCGCCCACACGCTGGCCGAACTTGCCGCCGCGGTGACCGCTGCCTGTAGGAATGTTCTACGATCCATTGTTCTCCCTCCTCTTCCCATCGCACCGGGGCGAAAGGGTACGTCGACGGGTTTACGGCCCGAACATGCAGTGATATACAAAAAAACGACGGGTGGAAGACCGTACGACACAACAGGATTTTAACAGGTTTTCGAGCGATTTACTCGGTCGGCGAGGCAGGTTTGTCTGTTTCGATGCCGGTAGCGGATTTCCGAAACGCATGTTCCTCGCCACGGAGCAAACGGGCGATGTTCGAACGATGACGATAGACAATCAGCAGCGGGACCAACAGGCTGAATATCCCCAGGGGCCACAAATTGGCCGTCCAGGGATGCGGCTGCAACAGAAACATCTGCAAGACGCCAAACGAAATTGCCGCCAGGATTGAACTGACCGAGACTGTACGCCAAATCGCAAAAGAGACACCGAACAGCAACGCCGCCGCCAGCGATGCCCACGGAGCCAGCACCACCACAACTCCTAGAGCCGTGGCCACCCCTTTCCCCCCGCGAAAACCGAGCCAACAGGGAAACATGTGCCCCAGCACTGCCGCCAGGCCCGCCAGCACCGGCACCAGAGTCATGCTGACCTCCCTCAGGGGAGCACTTGATTGCCATAACCCCAGTCCGCTTGCCAGCCACATGCCCAAACCTGTCGGCAGCAAGCCCTTAAGAGCATCCAACACAAAAACCACCACAAACCAGCGGAGACCCATCACGCGACCGACGTTGGTCGCCCCAATATTTCCGCTTCCCATTGTGCGAATGTCGATTTTGCCAAACCAGCGAGCCACCAGCAGCCCGAAGGGGATCGACCCCAACAGGTAACTGAATCCGCAGACCAGAAGCAGCAACAGAATCGATACCATCGGCGAACAGCCTTACAACAAACAAAAAAATGCGTCCCACTGCGGTTTTCACCAGGCGCGGATCGTAAATCGCCTGGAGGAACATCCTGAATCAGTCCCCCACGATACGACCGCGAACGGGAATCGCGTGTGATTGAACAGGAGTGTGGTTCAAGGGAAGGTTTATGAAAAATGCATCGGAACAGTTTTTTCGACAGCGATTTCAGGCCCTGATCCGATAACAAGCCGGATCGGACAAGCCTGCCTGCGCAAACCCTTGCAAACGCAACAGGCAGGCATCGCATCGGCCGCAGGCCCGGCCCTCGTCGTCGGGATCATAACAGGTATGCGTCAACGCGTAATCGACTCCTAGTTCATTTCCCCGGCGAATGATTTCCGCCTTGGTGAGTTGGATCAAAGGAGCATGGATCTTCCATTTCGCGGTCCCCTCCACCCCGGATTTTGTCGCCAGGTTGGCCAGGGTTTCGAACGCACGCACAAATTCCGGTCGACAGTCGGGATAACCACTGTAGTCGACCGCATTGACTCCAATAAACAGATCGCTGGCTTCCAACGATTCCGCCCACCCCATGGCCACCGAGAGAAACACCGTGTTTCGGGCCGGTACATAGGTGATGGGGATGGTCGATTCCATTTCCGTCAACGACCGATCCTTCGGAACCGCTAGATCGCTCGTCAGGGCGGAACCTTCAAATTGGCTCATATCCAGCGAAACAATCACGTGGCGACTCACGCCGGCCACCTCCGCCAGTTTCCGGGCAGCCTCGAGTTCGAAACGATGTTTCTGGCCATAATCGAACGACAGGGCATGCACGTCGAAGCCCTCGGCCTGGGCGATGGCTAGTGTCGTCGACGAATCCAGCCCTCCGCTCAACAAGACGACGGCTTTTCGGTCTGCGGACATGTTGTACTTTCTCTCGGAGGCGAAAAACCGATCCCGGGGTTCCCGCAAAGTTTACCCGGTTTCACTGAACCGCAAGGGATTATCGCCATTCTCGGCTTATCCCGTGGAATCGATACATTCGAGGCAGGATAACGCGCGGAAAGTCGATTTGAGAAGGATAGAAACGATTCGTCCCTTCGTTCTCCAGGAATTCCCGGGTGGGAATTGCAGGAATTGTTATGTCACGTATTTACCTGCTCCCCTTGCTGATTGTGTTAACGGGCTTCTCCTCGGGATGCCAATGCTACCGGGTGACCCATCGGTACGCTGGCGTCATCGACACCGTTTCCGACTACAAAATGGAACTCGACCCGCTTTACGTCCCTGGGTTGGACATCAGTCGCGTTGGTATGCCCGACTGGCAACGTTTTGGCCTGAACCGCCTGCTCTGCCCCTGTGCCAACGGAAAATGCTGTCGGAATTGCAAGCCCGTCTATTATCCGGCGGAATATCGCCTGAAATATTGGGCCGCCCAGGCGGAAGTGTGGGAAAACGCAGGGAACGAAACATTGGACATCGTGCCCGAAGAGGCCCCGGAACTGGCGCCTCCCCCCCTGCCCGAGAGCCATTGACTCCCGCTCCCTTTCCTGCGGGTATGTATCCCCCGCGGACACGGCGCGAAGGCAGGCTGCCCCCCATCGTGGGCGTGATCGCGCTTCATTTCCCTTCCGGGAAAACTCCCGCTCCCGTCAGGCATGGAAATGCAACACCGCGATTGCTTACAATGATCTGCAGCTATCCATCCGGATAGAATACCCTACAGATAGAATTGCACCTGCCCGTGTGCGAATGTGGCGTTCGCCGGGGGCTGTCATCGTGCGTCGGCACTTCGCCTTTTACACTCGGAGAGATACGTGGATCTGCGTTCCCTGCTTTCGGTGACCTGTGGCTGGCTGGAGGGGACCGGTTTGGAATCAGATGTCGTGGTTTCCAGTCGAATTCGACTGGCCAGAAACCTGGCGCACTTTCCGTTCCTGTCCCGCGCCAACACCAACGCGCGGTCGGAAATCGAATGCCTGCTCCGGGATGGCATCGACAAGGCACTCTCGGTCGAGTCCGCGGCTGCCGGTACGGAGAAACAGACCGACGCAACGGCGCCGGAGCATCCTCCGCTCGCCTATCGGGATCTGCAATACATCGATGTCGAGGCGCTTTCCCCCCTTGATCGCCAGTTCCTGATGGAACGACAACTGATCAGCCGCGAACTTTCCGAAGGCCATGGGCCACGCGGCGTGATGATTGCCGATCGGCAGCAGACCAGCATCATGATCAACGAAGAGGACCATCTCCGCATGCAGGTCCTGCGCAGCGGATTCAATCTTCAGGCTTGCTGGGAAGAAATGAATCGGCTCGACGATGCCATCGAACGCGAGGTTCCCTATGCCTTTCACGAACAGTTCGGCTACCTCACCGCCTGCCCCACCAACGTGGGAACCGGAATCCGCGTGAGTGTCATGGTGCACCTCCCCGCGCTCGTGCAGACACGCGAAATTCAAAAGGTCTTTCAGGCCATGCAGAAAATGAACCTGGCCGTCCGCGGACTGTACGGCGAAGGGAGCCAGGCCATGGGGGATTTTTATCAGATCTCCAACCAGATCACGCTGGGACGCAGTGAACCCGAAATTGTCGAAATGATCTGCGACGTCGTGCCCAATGTTATTGAATACGAACGCCGCGTCCGCCAGGCACTCCTCGCCGAAAATCAACAGGGACTGCACGACCAGGTCTCCCGCGCCTACGGCATCCTCCGTAACGCACAAACCATCAGTTCCGAGGAAACGCTGCACCTGCTCTCCAGCCTGCGCATGGGGGTCAATCTGGGGTTGATCGACATGCCCGATCTCGCCTTGGCAAATGAACTGCTCATCTTCACGCAACCGGCCCATCTGCAAAAAAAACTGAATCGAGAATTAAACTCGGCGGAACGCAACACGGCCCGCGCCGGCTATCTCCGCGAACGCCTCGCCGATTTCACCCAGGAGTAATCTCTGCCCCCGCGCGCAGAATGCCGGTGAGCCGATCCCCGTAAGGGGTCGGGTGACGCAGAGGGGAGCCCTTCGGCTGTCGTGTGTCTTATCGTCCCAGGGGGTGAATGGCCGAGACGATAAAATCCTGCCGTTCGCGGCGTTGCTGGAATTGAATCGCCAGGCGGGATTCCGGATAGTTCCAGATCAGAAGGGTCTCGCTTGCCGAGGCGATCCGCGTCTGTGATTGCGGCGCGCCCAACGCCGCGACCACTTGTTCGGGCGACATTCCTGGAAGCACCCGCCCCGATTGCGCCGCCTGCTGCATGGGATTTACCGGCTGCCTGGCGACGGCGTCTCGCCGCACCCATTCTCCCTTGTCCTGCACGAATTCCCGTTCTTGCAGTGCAGTTTTCAGGCCGAGGTCGTCCGGAAACCGGCGGATTCCCTCCAGCAGAATTTGCTCGGCCCGCGGGCGATTCCCCAGCCAATCGTCGTAATCCCGCGCCAATTGTGCATAGTCGGAAGGACCGGCCTTGTCCAGCTGGCTCACCCGCTGACCGAGCCAGGTCTTCTGGGCCGTTGCAGCCATCTCCAACTGGCCCTGTCGGCGATATTCCTGGACCACCGCCATCAGTTCCGCCCGCCGGGCGGTGGCAATGTTCTTCGTGCGAAACATCAAGGCCCGCTCGCGGAAATCATCGGCGGTTTCGGGATCGTCCGGGGCCAGCTTCGCATAGTCCGAGGCAATCTGTTCGCCATTCGCGCCGGAGGCCGCCAGCTTGCGTTCGTACTCCTCTCGGACCACTTCCAGGTAAAACAGTCGCCCGAGTTGATTCCGGCCTTGTTCCGTTGCCTGCCGATAGGTGGCCACCGGATCTTCCTGATATTGCTTGAGCAGCGGCGACTTTGCCTCCGGCAGCATCATCAGGCTGCCGGGCAATTCCTCGCCCAATTGCTTGAGCAATTCCGCCAGGTCAAACTCCGGACGAGCGCGCCCCTGTTCCCATGCCAGCCGAAAGCTTTCGTGAAGCAAGGAGAGCCGCACCTCGTCCGCCAGGCCGAGTTCCACCGCTTTGACCACCAGTTTGCGCAGCGAGTTGACGGTGGGGGCAGGTTCGAGCGACTGCTCCAACGCCAAACCTTCTCGCAGAGTTTCCTGTCCCAGTTTTGCCAGCAAAACGTCCTCGTAGAATTCGCCCCGCTGGACGGTCCGCTTACCCAGTTCATACCAGGCCGAGGGATCATCAGCGGGCAAGGCACGGCGGCGCAAATGGAACAGTTCGCCATCTTCGGGCAGCAGACGCATCGATTCCACCTGAAAACCGATGCCGTTGCGATCTTCCCTGAGTTGCCCCGTCACTTCGAGCGCACGGCTGCGCCCCGTCGGGCGGATCGCATTCGCAGGCAAGTAGAAGAACAGCGAACACTTCTGAAACTGCATGGCATTCCGCGTGAACGAGGAGTAGCGACCCTCAATCCGCAACGGTTCCCCGACCCAGCGACTCCACTCCCGCTGCGCGGCCACGAACTCGGGGATGGAAAGTTCACGCACCTCGGCTGCCGCTGCTTCCAGGCAAACCAGCAGCGCGGCCAACCAGCCGATCCCACGGGAAAGGATATGCGTTCTCATGGGGCTAATCCCGATTCAAGTTGCCGTTGTCGTGCCAGCACCGCTTTCAGCGAGAGTTCGGGCATCCAGGGAGATTCCACCTCGAAGCCGATCGCGGCACACGTTTCGGGATGACGCCACAAAAACGCCGTCTCCGGAACCAGGGTGATTTGCCAATGCGGGCTGGCATCCGCGGTGCGTGCCACGCTTTGTATCTGGCCGGCACACAGCAGATGCATGGCGGACCGTTCACTGGGAGAGATGCCCTGCACCAGGCGGGCGGGCCAGCGCAGTTGCACCTGCTGCCCGGCAATCATCAGGGGTTGAGCCAGTTGCAACCAGTCCTCGTCTCCTGCCGCAAGGGCAGGTTGAAGCCAGCTTTCCACCACCAGCCAACGATTCTCGACCGATTGGCGGAACGTCACGTCCCAGCTACCGCCGACCTGCCGCGTCCCCGAGGCTTCTTCGATCAAATCCGTAAGCGAGAGCGGGCAAAGATTGCCGACCGCCTGGTACTCCCGATCCTTCTCTAAAATCTCCCGGGCGAATTCGTCTTGCCGCGAGAGAATGCGAACCGCTTCCGCCGCCCGCGCATATTCCGTGGTGGCCCTGGACCAGTCCGCTTCCGCTTCCGCAGTTTCCGCCAGTTGGACCGCATCGCGCAACGTACGCACCGCCTGCCGGGACCGTTGCTGGCGATAGGCCAGCATCCCTCCCAGCAGCACCACGAACGACAGCGACAGAATGGCAATGCGCAGCGGAGTAAACCAGTAACGAAACGCTTTTAACCGCGCCAGGATGAATTTCCCCAGCCCTACAACGAGATATCGTAACAGCCGAGGAAGCAGCAGCAGAAATCCGCCCACGCCGCGTGCAACAGTTTTCCAGACCGCCCCGGCATCTTGTGGCCGTAGTTTGCGTTTTCGTTTGCGCTGGGGGGGAGGGTAGGGGTTTGCCGGCAGAACAAAGTGCTGGCGATCGCAATGCTCGCACGTGACAACCTGTTCATTTTCCGTGCGCAGGCCCGAAAGTCTCCTGCCACACAGGCAGGTAAGCTGCCAGGGCTGTTCCTCGACCACGGGCTTGCGACGAGAACCCTTCCCCGACCGGGCGGATTTCGCAACGCGGGTTTCGGTTTTCGAGGAAGACATAAGCCAACTGATCTGCTGGGGAACAAGAACGGCCGCATGCGAAACACCCGCTGATGCTGTTCCATTGTTCCCGGAAACCGGGTGACTCTCAACCCTGAAAACAAATGTTTTCCACGCCTCGTCCGATCAGCCCTGCCGAAGTCTCTCTGGAGTGATGGGACTATTCCGCCGACAGGGCGAAATCTCCGTGCATATCACGCCAGACGCAGTGAATGTGATTCGCCGGATTGCCGGCTGCGTCGGGCTGAGTGTTGACAAACTCGATCAGGAACGACTCTCCCTGAATGCGGTAATAGTGGCCGATGCCGGGTTGCGTGGCCCCGGCCCAGGCAAAGTGCACGTTCTTGAATCCATCCTCTTCAATTTGCTTGAGTCGCAAGGCCGCCACCTTGGGAGGAATGGCCCCGGCATAGGCGTCGATCAGTTGGCGCAACATTTTCTGCTGCTCGGGCAGCAATTGAGCCGCCGGGATGCCCGAGGCCGGTTCCTGGGGCGGATGCACCGCGCCGGCGTTGCGGATTTCCTTGGGAGCCTTCGCATCGATAATGGCACCCCGTTGCTGTTCAGCAGTCAGCGACTGGACCAATTGAAACGCCAGTTCCTGTTCGTCCCGCAGAATCTGTTTTCCCTGCTCGAAACCGAGGGAATTTTGCGTTTTGATGACCGCCGGGTTCGCGGCGAAGAATTGAGGCGTGCTGGCGACCATGCGGTCCCCTTCAAACACGAAGTTCAACGAAAGATGATGCCCCTCGATACTGATCCCCCAGCGTTCCTCTTGCCGGGGATCGCCAAAAAAGGTGAAGTAGTATTTCAGATTATCGCGGCGTTCCCGCTGGCCCACTGCCTCCAGCGAATACAGCAGCTTTTCCAGATTCATGATACCCCGCGCCTTGGTGTAACCCGCCTCGCTCAGGCATGTCTGCAACAGTTTGTAGGCCCGGTCCCGTTGCGGTTCGGTCATGTCCCGCAGTTTCAGTCCCTTGCGTGTTTCCATGGGAATGAAGTGCCAGTTGACCCGCAATTCGGAATCGTAGGAAAGCACGGCCTGCTCGTGTTGTTTCGGCTCCAGGCTTTCCAGAAACTCACCCGCCAGACGGGTTACCCCCGTGATCGCGGTGGCTGGTTGAAACACCGACCAGCCCGAGGTAACCAGCAGGCCACTACAGAACAGAACCAGCGCGGAAGCCAGCAGTGCGGTGCGGGGAGTTTTCATGAGTAATCCTGCGCGATGAAGGTGAAAGCGACTCGGGGTGTGCGAACACGTTACCGGTTAAATGCCCTGCAACGCCTCGTTGATGATTCCGATGTACCATAACATGATGCTGAATACAACAAAAATGATAAATGCGGCGACCGCCAGCCACACGCCCCATCCCAGCATGCCAGCCAGTGTTTCCAGGGCCCGGCGGGCCTCGTCTTCAAAATGGGGGCTGAGACGCTGCAAGGTTTCCGGCACGGTCCCCGTGGTTTCCCCCACATGAATCATCTCGATCACGTCGGTCGGAAACAGATTCGTCCACCGCAGCGCGTCGGTTACGCTTTCGCCCTGCTTGATGGCGGAAATAATCAGGGGGGCGGCGGCCACGAATGCCCCATTATTGGTGGCGCGCATCGCCGAGTGGATGCTTTCATCCACCGGCATCCCCGCTTCCTGGGTCAGATGATACGACCAGGCAAAACGGGCAATCGCAAACGAACGCAGGCAGCGCCCCAGCACGGGAATTCGCAGCAGCAGCCCATCAAGATATTTCTGGCCCACCACGGATGCCTTGATAAAGCGGTAACTCAGATAAACCGTGAACGCACTGCCGAACACAAATCCCAGCCAGGTGAGCGCGCCGCTGGTTCCCGTCAGGCCCCAGCCCAGAACATCGATCGTTTCGGTCTGGCGCGAATCGGCGATCCAGCCGAGTAGAAAGATCAGGCCCGCAATCACGAACACCGCCAGCACGAACTGGATCACGGGCCAGGCAATGGCTCGATAAAAGTTCTTGCGCAGCCGCAGCAGATTCTCGTAGTGATCCGCCAGTCCCCGCAGAATCTCGGGCAGCGCTCCTGTTTGTTCCCCCACGGAAACCATGCTGACCAGCAGATCGGGAAACACCTGCTGCTCCTCCAGCGCGGAGGTGATGTCCTGCCCCTTTTTCAATTCCTCGGCAATGGCAGCCGTGGATTGCCGGACCCCCGCCGACCCTGCCTTTTCCCCGGCTATCTGAAAGGCCCGATGAGCCGTCACGCCGGAATCGAGCAGGGTACTCAACGAGCGACACAGTATCGCCAGCGCCTTTAACGAGACGGTTTTACCAAACATTGTCGCCCCCGCCCCTGTCTGTAGGGAAATGGCCTGTATGCCCACAACTCGTCATGCGTCATCTCCCGGTACGGTGACCGAGAGAGTAGGGCAGGTTCCTGTCCGCCTTCCATGAATGTTGTCTTGCCCACATCTCCAACCGCAGTCGCGCATCGGTTCCCATCGTGGGGTACGCTGTGTGCAACACCTATTCCATGTTGCGTTTCTATTCATGGTACAACAGATCGAGAGCTGTATGCCTTCACATTCAAATAAATACATCCCGGCGAGGAAAATCCCCACGCGGTAATCGCGACTCGCTGCCGGATGTTTCACCGATGTTGATTTCAGTTTTTCTTTTTTTCCTGGGCTCCCTTGTTGGTGGGGTTGGCGGCGGCATCCAGTTGAGACATCAGTTTCTGCAGCCAGGAGGGTTGCCTGGTCCGAGCCGGGACCGCCGCACCCGGGGCCAGCCGGGTCTCGCTTTGTTCTTTTTTCTGTTTGGCGGAAGTGGCCGCCGTGTCGTGAAAGTCCAGTATTTTCCGTTCCGCGATGGCCCACAGCGAAGAGGCAATGAAATACACGCACAAACCGGCGGGCACCCGATAGAACATCACGCCGATCACAATCATCATGTAGCTCATCATCTTCTGCTGCAATGCCTGTTCCTCGTTTGCCGGCGGAGGCGCGAACAACTTCTGCTGCACTACGAACAACGCCACCGTGATCATCGGCAGCAGATTGAAGTCGTAACCGAGAAACGGAATGCTGAACGGCATGCGGAACAGGCGATCGGGGGCGGCCAGATTTTCGATCCACAGAAACTCCGCCATCCGCAAATCGACGGAAACATACAACGCCTGGTACAATCCGATAAAGATTGGCAATTGCAACAGCATCGGCAGGCAACCGCTGAAGAAACCCGATTCCTTCATCAACTCCATCTGGGCCTTGGCCAGTTTCTCCTTGTCGTTCTCGTACTTCTTGCGGATTTCCTCGAAGCGCGGTTGCATCTCCTTCATTTTCTTCGCGGCGAGGGCGTGTTTCCGCGAGATAGGATACATCGCGCCACGGACAATCACCGTCAACATGATGATCGCCAGCCCATAGGGTAAATACAGCGTCCGGTGGAAGAAGTTCATGATGGCCAGCATGATCTTGCTGATCGCCCCGAACCAGCCGTATTCGATAATGGCTTCGGCTCCAAACGGCCGAAGCAACGCCGTCCGCTTCGGCCCGGCAAACAGCGTGTAGCCATGTTCCACTGTCTGCCCGGATGGAATTTCCAGGGGAGCGGACAAAACCGCCAGGCTGATTCGGCTCGCGTCCTTCTGCTCGGCCGGTTCCGTGAGCTGAGGCTGGGTTTCCACGATCCAGGGCTGGTCCGCCTGGTTCTCCCGGGGGACCAGCAGTGTCGCGAAATACTGCCCATCGATCCCCACGTAACGTACGGGAGACTGCAGCGATTCCGCCCTCCCCTTCGACGTCACCTGGGCGGCGATTTCCTTGGCGGTCAGGTGTTCGTGCCGAACACTTCCGGAACGCAGAAAACCCGCCTGCAACGTCAGAAATCGTCGCGTATTCTCCAGATCCTCCAGGGGAAACCCGACCGGCCCCTGCAATTCATATGTCAACGGAAGCGGCTGTCCCGTCAGATTGCGAAAACCGAGCGTCACATTCAGGCAGTAACCGTTGCTGTCCGTATCCCGTTTTTTCGGATCTCCCTCCAGCAGTTCATAGGTCTTCAGAAGCTGAAATCGTCCATCGGGAGACGGATATTGAAATGTCACCCGACGATCGGTCAGGGTTCCTTCCTCGACGTTCCAATTCACGGTATCCAGGGACACGCGATGCGGCTTTAGCAATTGATCGATCGCTTGTATCCGTAGATCGAACGACAATGTATCCTGCCAGTTTGTTTCCCCCAGCAATTGCAGCGGCAGCGCGCGATTGGTCAACTCCCGGTATCGGCGATCGTTTAGCCGCAATCCCGCAACCGCTGCACCGCGACTGTTCAATTCCACCTGCATGAACGTGCTGGCGTTGGGATCGAGCGACCCGAGCGTGATCAGTCGTGACGGGTATTCCGGAAGCTTTTCGAGTTCCCGGGGAGTGTCTGACGTCCCCGCGCCCGCGGCTTGCGTGCCGTTCGACGGACCACCGGGCGTTTCCTTTGCGGGATCCTCGCTGGTTTTGTCGGCAGCCTGTTGGGTGGCCGTCTGTTTCCGGGCCTGTTGCTCAATCAGTTCGGGGTAGAAAAACGGCAGTCCGATCTTCAGCCACAGGAATGTCGCGCCGAAGGACAGCACGAGAAACATCATCATCCGCCGTTGTTGGTCCATGGATAGACGCACTTCATTAACAAGTATAAGGATCAGACCGCGGATTCCAGAAGTTCCCCGCGACGCGTCCCGATCCAGACGTCGATCGGAAACCGCTGTTACAGAAAGCACGCTGGTCGCGCGGGGTGTTCCACCGCAAATGGACCGGGCACCTTCCCCGGGGAATCAGGCTCCCGTGGGGAACTACCGCCCCTCGCGGAGACGATCCCCCAGAAAATTATCGAGTTCGGGAATCTGGTAGATTTTCGCGGCAGTGGTCTCGAAATCGTATGACACCCGCCGGAAATGAACTACCTTGCCGTCGAGTACCACGTACGAGGAACGATTATCGGTATTCCGGGGCTGCCCCACGGACCCCACGTTCACCAGCGTCTTTTCGTTCGTCAGTTCATGACGAAACTCAATCTCCTCGGGCGCCAGGAAATTCATGTCCTCGGTGAAGACGCCCGGGATGTGGGTGTGTCCCTGAAAACAGTAACGCTCGACCAGACTGAAAATACGCTCCATCTTGCGCTGATTGTATATGTCCTCGGGAAAGACATATTCATTCAGCGGATTTCGAGCCGAGCCATGCACAAATAAAAATTCATTCTCACGCCGCATGCGGGGAAGCTCCCCCAGAAATTCCCAGCGGCGTTCGTTTCGGACCCGATCCCCCAGCTCCAATTGCTTACGGGTCCAGAAAATGGCCCGTTCCGCACCGGCATTGAATCCTTCCGGATCAAACAGCGCCGCCTGATCGTGGTTGCCCAGGATCGTGACTTCCGCCCGCTGCATCACGTGGTCGATACACTCGCCGGGATTCGGGCCGTACCCGATGATGTCTCCCAGGCAATAAATCTTCTTGATCCCTTGCGCATCGATATCCGCCAGAACGGCTTCCAGAGCCTCCAGGTTTCCATGTATATCACTGATGATTGCTAACAACGGTCTCAATTCCTTGGCATTCAACTTCGCTGCCGCCCGACGCGCCACTCACCGATCCCCAGAACCACACTCCGCTGGCAGCGTCCTTGCCATCTTCCGGCTGCTGTGGAGGAGACGACGTCGATACGACTGCCCATGGTACGAATTCGCGAACCAACCTGTAAGTGTATCCGCCTGATTTTTTTGCGGTCAACTGTCTCTCGGGAACTTTTCCCATTCCCGCCGTACCCCGAACAACGGGCGGAATGGATGCTGCAACTCTCGCGGGACCAGGGAGTTAGTCTTGCTGGCGGTTGACGGGTCTACACGGTAGATATCAACAAAAAACGACCGTATCCGTCGGGCGGATACGGTCGCGGGAAAATTCAACCGGGACGGGGACGGAAGCTTAGTAGTTCCAGTCAATCCCGAAGCTCCATTGGGTCATCGTCCAGCCGCTCCGATTCGGATCCAGGGTGGGATTGACCGGGAAGCTGATATAATTCACCGATTCCTGAGGCCGGGCCAGATTCCCGACATACAGAAATTCGTAACTGGTGCGAAACTTCGCATCTTCCAGGATCGACATCTCCCGCAAGACCGGAATGTAGCTGAACAGTCGCATCTCCGCACTGACCCCCAGATCAAGAGTCGGTGAGACATGCGTGGTGCTGGTACTGTCGCGGAAGGTCGTTTGTGCATCCGTCAATGCCCCCAGACCCGTTCCAATTTCTCCCCCGTCGGGAGTCAGGGCGTTGTTGTCGGGATCAACCCGGTTCACAAAGTGATTGTACACTCCGAATCCATCCAACTGCAGCCGTTCCTGCGTGGCCGCTACCCCGGCAATACCATGAATTTTGACCTTGAAATTCCGTCCTCCCCCCAAGTCCGCCTGCAAACCAAACTCCGGCCCCGCGGTATGGGCCTGATTGCTGGCGGAAACCTGTGTTTCGTAGGGGTTGGTGGGGAAGAGCACCAGCGGATACACGTTGCTGCCGTTCAAGACCAAGGCATCGTCGTTGAACGTGCTCGCGTCGGGCCGGCCTTCGAACCCTGCTTCCCCAACGTTGTTGTTTCCCACAGTCGCAAAGCTCTGGTCGAGGTTGAACAGGGTCTCGAATTCCTGTGCGTAATCGATATCGTTGAAGTTGATGATTTCGTATTCCGCACCGCTGTCGATCCCACGAAAAGCAAACCCTTCACGGATATTGATGTACCGGACCCCAATCACGGGACGCAGTTCATACCAGCTTGACCGGGAAATTGCCGGCCGCGTGATCCGCAGACCTGCCCCCCAGGCTTCCTGGGAAAACTTCATCTCAAACATCGTGTCAAAGGGAATTCGTTCGGCGACTCCCGTACCATTGTCAATCGGCAGGGAACCATTCAACGCACTCAATTCGAGAATATACAGGGGATCGTTACCGACCAGGGTGAACGGGTCCAGGGTGGGGGTGTAGTTCCGAATGGATTCGGCTCCGCGACGGAATGTCTGGGTCGATTCCCCGCCATACCAGGCATTGACCGACATCCCCGCCCCGTTTTCATCCTCGAAGCCCAGGTTCAAGCGAATCCCCGTGGAGGAGTTGTCGTCGAACATGCTGCCGAAATTCCGAGTCGGAAAGTATCGCTGCAACTCCGTTTCGGTCACAATCGAAGCATTATTATTATTGTTCCCGCCACCACCCGTCCCCCCACCCAAGGTGCCAGGATCGCGCGGTACGGAAAAGTAAAAGGCCGGAACGTCATCGGTGGCACCGATGCCGGTATCGATCCCGCCGTAACCGAACATCTGGTCGCCCGGCTGACGGTACACGGGAATCAGAAATTCCACGCCGAACACATAGTTTCTGCGGGCATTCCGGCGTTCGGAAAACCACAAACCATTCTCATTGATGGTCTGCTGCCACCCGTAACGGTACATGTCCAGACCGGGATACGGATTGAGTTGATTGCCCGGTCCATAAGCGGGCGCGGCCATGGGGGGAGCCTGCTGGAATTGCGCCTGTTGATACTGCGTCTGTTGAATCTCCCCCCCTGTGCCGTTCATCAGCGGCATCGGCCAGCCGTGACCTGCGGACGGTGGGGATTGTCCCAGAGGATCGACCATTCCAGCCGGCGGCCAGGCCAGACCCCCATTCCCATAGATTGGAGTGGGCTGAGGTGACTGGGCCCACGCTGCGGGAGTGGTCCAGGAGAACATCAGCACCGCCATTCCAACACAAAATCGGCGAAGTCCCCGCATGTGAGGTCGTCCTTGACTAACACTGGGTATCGAGCCTGAAGGTCCGCGTTGACCGCTCAAAGTTGCCACCCATGACTCGGATTTCATAGACATCATCGATCTAAGACCTGAAACAGAAACGCTGGCATGTCTACGCGACATACTCCTGGTCTCTGCGCAGAATACTGGACCTGACGGTAGTATCGACCCGTCCCGTTGGAAAGCTGTAGCGATTATGCGGAGCATGCCGGATTTTTGGCGATTTCCGCTTGTGCCGATTCTGGCGGTCGTTTCTATTGTGCCGCCAAAACCGGCATCAAAACGACTACTCGCCCCATCCTTAATAAAACAGGACGGCCAAAATCCCGCGAACCAGACTCGACTGTTTCCAACCAAAAAACCAGCATCGTCGGCAAACGGATCAGGCTTGGGGTATATATCTCCGCAACGCATTGCCAGTAAATAAGTTGCGTTTTTTGCGGTCAGGGGCGGTTCCCCCCCGCGAAAGAGCGGGGCAGGGGGGGCGGAAAGGCCCATGCACAAAAAAACGGGCTGGAGAGTGTGTCTCCAACCCGTTTTAGGCATTCAGGTTAGGTGCGGTGTCAGCGGGGCGGGTCCCGTTGCACAACTTTGCCCTGCTTGAGCAGGTCGAGGTAGTCCGCTGCAATATTCAGGACTTCGTTATTGTAATTTCCTACGGGAAAGACTTCCTTGTTCTCCTTCTTGGCCCCAGGTTCCTCGCCGTTGCTTCCCGTGAAGGGATCTTCGTCGGTACCCGATTCCTCGGCTTTGCGTTGCGCCGACAGCACGCTCTCGTTAAGGCTGATGGTTTTACGGTTCTTGCGTTCCACCAGTTTCGCGATCTGCTCGTTGGTTTTCTGGAATTCAGGGTCGCTCGAAACGCGAGCCTGGCTGGTTTGCTGGAGTTGCTTGGTGATTTCGCTCGAGGTCAATCCCGAATCGTAAACCCCATCGGCCCGGCGGATGCGGTCAAACGCCAAGGCATTTTCCAGGAAGGATTCTCCCAGGTCCAAATGATCGATGCGGGACGGCAATACCACGTCCGAGCGAACCCCCCGGTTCTGGGTGCTGTCGCCATTCACGCGGTAAAACTGCTGGATCGTCAGCTTCAATGCGCCACGATCTTCCCCTTGAAATAATCGCAACCGGAACCTGGGGTCGGTTACTGGCATGACATTCTGTACAGTTCCCTTGCCGTGCGTGGTGGTATCTCCCACGATCAACCCCCGTCCGTAATCCTTGATCACCCCTGCGAAAATTTCGGAAGCCGATGCCGACAGCCGATTGCAGATCACTACGAGGGGACCTCCATACACCAAATCGGGGTCTTCATCCTGGTGTGCGCGGATGGTACCATCCAGTTCCTTCACCTGCACGACCGGTCCCTTTTTGATGAACAGGCCGGAAACCCCTATCGCTTCGCTCAAGGCGCCTCCCCCATTGTTGCGCAGATCGATGACCACCAGGTCCACGCCTCCCTTCTGGTTGAAGTCGTCGAGGACTTTACGCACATCCTTTTCGGTGCTTTTGAAGTCCTTGGAGCCCGCTTGCGCGCCCGCGAAATCGCGATAAAACGAGGGAATGTTGATCACGCCGACCTTCAAGGGCCTCCCAATCCGCTGATTCAAATCGAGAATTTCGCCTTTGACTTCGGCTTCCGTCAGTTCAATTTTCTGGCGAGTCAGGTCATACACTCCCTGTTCGCTGGAATCACTTTTTTTCACCTTGAGTCGCACGGTTGTCCCCTTGGCTCCGCGAATCAACCGCACCACATCCTTCAGCTTCATTTCCACGATATCCACGAATTCGCCGGTATCCTGCGCAACCGCCACGATTTTATCGCCCGGTTTCAGTCGGCCATCCTTGTCCGCCGCCCCCCCGGCAACCACTTCCGCCACGACGGTGAAGCCATCTTCGTAACGCAGTTGTGCGCCAATACCTTCCAGGGAGAGCCGCATGTTAATCTGGAAGTCCTCGAGGGTTTGCGGCGACATATAGCTGGAATGAGGATCGAAACACCGGGCCAGGGCGGTCAGATACATCTCCAGGATTTCGTGGTCGTCGGTCATTTTCAGATTGGAAGCCAAGGTCCGGTAACGGCGATGCAACTGCTCGCGGGCCTCTGTCAGGTCCTTGCCGTCCAGTTTGCGATCGAGCAGTTCATACTTGATACGTTTCCGCCAGCGTTCTTCGCGTTCCTCGGGGGTTTTGGCCCAAGGGAGACTTTCGCCATCGGTGTCGAGTTCCTCGTCCAGGCTGAAGTCGTGTTCCCGGTCGATCTGGCGGTGCGCGACTTCAATCTGTTGTTCCAGCAGGGAGAGATATTTTCGGAAGACTTCCGCTGCAAAGCTGGTGTCTCCCTGGAGCAACTGATCGTCCAACTGCTTGCGTTTTCCATCCCACTGGTGGATATCCGCTTCAAGAAAGTAGAGCTTGTTGGGGTCCAAATCCTTGACGTAGCGATCGAATAATCGCGATGAAACTTCGTCGTTGATCCCCGCCTGATTGATATGAAACCGTTCGATCATCTTGCAGACAAGCTGAGCGGTAGTTCCATCCGTATTCGAATTCTGTGCCAACTGTTGAGCACCAATCGTCGAAACAATCAGGCAGACGGCAAACAGGGACAACGTGGCCACTCGGCGAAAGACGACGGATTTCATGAGCAATTTCCACGAAAATTTTGACGTTGATGACATGGCAACTCGGACGAGGAATTCGGAAAGGGTATGCGGAGGTGGCAATTCCGTATCAACCCGTCGGCACTCCCCGCAGGTTGCGCGACCCTCCCTGACTAAACCCCCGAACGCCCCAATCGTAGCGACTTCGGGTTTTCACGGCAACAGGCATATTTTCTATCAGCAGATCCGATATCTCTCGACTGCGGCGCCTAAGCCGCGCGAATCCCCTGTTGATCCCCACGCCGATTCGCGGCCCCTTCCGTGACTTGTCGATAATTATTGGACGAAACCCAACGGCGGACAAGGACTTTCACCCCCCGAAACAGGAATTCCCAGGGATCGCGCACGTGGAGGGTTTATACTGCAGATCTTGATTTTCTGGGATTTCCAGCCATTTCACGACCGCCTCGGGGACATTCCTGCCCGTCACCGACTGGAACGCCTTCCACCCCGGACACCCATTGACTTCCAGTAAATACAAGCGGCCCTCCGGGTCGTAAATCAAATCCACGCCACCAAACCAGACCCCAACGGCTTCACAGGCACGCCGTGCGAGATCCTGTTCCGCCGAAGTCGGCACATGCAGGCTCGCCACCCCCTGCTGGGAACAATTCGTGCGAAAATCGACCGTGGCTGTCCGCCGCATGGCTCCCAGGGGGACGCCATCCAACATTAACAGCCGCAAGTCGCTCCCGCCTCCCGCAATGTATTTCTGCAGGTAAAGGACCGCGCCGATCTGGTGCAGGGCTCGGAACACGCGCCGCGCGGTTTCGGCGTCCGTCAGATGCAGGATGCCTCGCCCCTCGGCTCCAAAGATCGGCTTGACCACCGCCTCCCCCCAGACCAGAAACTGTTCCAGGGCCTGTTCCGGCGACTCACAACAGAGCGTGTCGGGCACGGCGATCCCCGCGTGCCGACAACGGGCCAGCGTGAGATACTTATCGATGGCGCATTCCAGCGATTTCGGCGGATTCATCACCCGGACGCCCGCTGCTTCAAGAGACCACAGCACGTCCATGCGAAATACCACTTGCTCTAAACTTCCCGGAGGCATGGCCCGCACGAGGCAAGCGTCGTACGTCTGCAGGGGGCGTCGGTCCCTCGCTTTGGCCTCCGCGGCGGCCCCTTCGTCGGGAAAGCCCGCGGAAACTTCAGCCGTGGAATTCAACAAACTCCCTAACCGCTCAAATGGGTAAACATCACAGACATGCCCCCGTCCCCGCGCGGCCCGCTGTAACTCCAGGCAATAATAACTGTCCGGATCGCCCAGAATTACAATGTCCATCGATGCGGATCCCCTTTATTGATTTTGTTACTTTACAGCCGACTCCAACCTGTTGTTTTGGGTCTTGTAACGCTTAGGAAGGACTGGCCCCTGCCTGCCTTCCGGATGTGTGTTATCCGCCTGTTTGTTGTCTTGGGTACCAGCATGAATTTCCAGCGTCTTGGACAAGGCAGCCAGAATCAATTCCGCAAGGAAAAGGGCATCGGCAGCAGAGCTTTCCGAATGGAATCCTCCTCACGTTGTCATTCGGTCAGAGTTTATTAAGTATTGGATGGTTATTGTGAATATGGAAAGCGAGAGCCTGACGGGCGCGCTCCCAATCCTTATCGAGCAAGGCCCTGAGTATGGCCTGATGTTGCTCAACGGTTTCGAGGGCCGCCTTGCGGTCAAGTTCTTCCCAGTCAAACAGGATATTGTAAAAACGTCCATGCCGCTGAAAGAAGTCTTTGATATAGACGTTGCCCCCCTTTTCAATGAAGTATTGGTGCAGCGAGTTGTCAATCCGTGGGGCTTCGTTGTCCGACCGCGGCAGCACATTCCCTGACAGAATTTTTAGCAGGTCAAGTTCCTCCAGAAACGGTAGAGCCATTTCCAGGGCCTTGAGTTCGAGCAGTTCACGGACCACCAGAAAATCATGCATGTCCTGCTGAAGAAAGGGACGTAGTCGCCAGCCGCAACGGGGAATATGCTCTATCAGGCCTGCCCCTGCCAGACGATTGAAGATAATCCGCAGCGAAGAGCGACTGATTCCGTACTTCTGGGCGGTGACCTCTTCCCGCAAATTGATCGCCTTGCCTTTCAGGCTGAGTTTGACAAAATCGCGGGAGATCACCTCGTACATATCTCGCGGAGGAGCAGGAAGCGATGGTTGATCGGAGGGGCGTCGCCGTTTATTAAACGGAGTTGTCGCGCTCAGTCGCCGGTTTTTTCCCTTGGTGACCAGCCCCTCATCGATCAGGCGTTTCAGTGCGTTCCGGACCGGTGAGAAGCTTACATCGTAGTGCTCTGATAAGGCTTCCAGCGTCAAGGCGGTTGGAATTTCTCGTCCCGAATTCAGCCGAGCCTTCAAATCTTCGTAAATATAAGTAGTAATTGACATTTCGGCATCATAATCCACGGTCCTGTTTTGACAATGGTGTATATATTAAGCGGGATTGTGGCTACCCTACCGCCCCGCTCACAGACTTTTCATGGCTCAGGGAATTGGAATCACAAAGTCCCATGAGCCTCCCTTGGGGGGCAATTCCTGTTTCAAGTCGATCGTCGTAAACAATTGCTTAGAATCGGATGTGCCCGGTTCCGGCACCGCTGCAGCGGAGGGCGGAGCGGTGAAGCCATGGATTGTGACGACGTAAGGCCCACCAACAACACCCTGATTGCGGGGAATAGAGTATTTTCCGTTCTCAATTAGAGCAACGGAGCCGGGCCCGCTGTTCCCAGCGGCGGAGTCGGGCGAAAACACCATTTCACCCGCAGGCACAGGCTGATTGTTATAAGTAACGGTTCCCTTCAGTTCATACCGGACAGGTCCGGACGCTTGCTCGCGACAACCCCATAAACTGTTCAGTAGCAGGCAGATGATGCCGAATGCCGTTGCTGATCGTGAGAACATCGTCGGGCCGTTTCCGTAAAAACAGTAGTTGCACTGAAAAGTGGACTGAGACAACGCCGGGTTACTTGTGTGTGTTATTCTAAATTCTGCTTCATCAGGGAGGGGACTCATTCGTTGACGCAGCGAGGATCGGAGGAACCCCATCGAATCCTTCACAAGGCATGGGCCTCAGAGACCGTTGCCTCCTGCAGGCAGTCCATCAGCCCGCTTAGCCATACCACGATAGATGCTCATATCGATGCTTTGGCTGACAAAATGAACGGAACCATCTGTCATTGTGAACTGACATCCCCCGGAGTGATAACTTCCAAACAGCCGGGATTGCGCATCAAAGGTGGGGCTGCCATTTGTTTTGTGGGGGACCAGTGAGTTGATGGGGAGCACGGCAGCAGCAACCTGCGCCGGTTGTCCCAGGCTTCTCGGCCAGTCACTGGAAGCCCAACGATAGAATTGGGTATTTACGTAAGAAGAACTTTGATAGTGTGTTTCCCCCACCAGAAAGACATTCGACGTGCCATCGACGACATCGCGCATGCGGGTGTTGGAGTTATGATAGAGCATTCCATCCTTCATCCAGACACGCAGGCCACTGCTGTTGGAGCAGAATGCGGTTTCCCCACCCTGCACACCG
This sequence comes from Planctomycetota bacterium, assembly GCA_014584345.1. Lineage (GTDB taxonomy): Bacteria > Planctomycetota > Planctomycetia > Planctomycetales > Planctomycetaceae > Rubinisphaera. The sequence goes on along the minus strand of JACTNB010000011.1, from coordinate 24,294 downwards.
AAATAGCTGTTAATTCCACTTTCAGCCCCAGCCACCGGATCGGAAGGGCATTGATATTTACTGTTGAAACGCAACCATGCGGTTCGATTGGCGACGTCGGCATTTCCAAACGCCGCATTGTCCTGAATGGAAATGAATCCCGCCGAATAATTGAAGCTGTCGTAACGGGGACTTTCATCAATAAAAGGCAGAATGGCCACCGTCCAGGGAGCCTGTGAAAAAGAAATGCCACCACTGCCGGGAGCCTGCGAACAGAACGTGGCCAATGCATTGGAAACAGTCGAGACGCCCCCAGGTGGGAACACTCGATGGGTGTCGTGGTAATTGTGCAAGCCCAGTCCGATCTGTTTCATGTTGTTTTTACAGGAAGTCCTGCGGGCAGCTTCGCGCGCCTGCTGAACGGCGGGAAGCAACAGTGCGACAAGAATAGCGATGATCGCTATGACTACCAATAATTCAATCAGCGTAAAGCCACGGCGGAGGAGAAAGCTGCTCGTCATGAAACGTCCCTTTCCTTTAAGTGCATTTCGCAGGAACCAATTTCCCTCACCTTATACTTGACATTGGTGCCATGTGCAAGTAATTTTTTATTGGCACCAATGATTAAATTGGAATTTATTCCTATTTCCGACCTTCCGCCTGACAAGGACTCTCGCATGATGACTTTTTCACCAGATCAGAATTCCATTTTGCCGGCATCTGCAGCTCGACGGTTGTTTCTCAAGGCAGCCAGTGGTGCTACCCTGGCGGCTGGAAGCGGCCTGTTACAACCTGCGGGGTTGTATGCGGCTAATACAGAGAAAAAGAAGGTACGCATCGGGATTGTTGGTGGCCGTTTCGGCGCGGGGTTTCATTTTCACGAACACCCCGACTGCATCGTGGCCGGTGTGGCGGAACTACGCCCGGAACGATTGGATCGCCTGAGTAAGGTTTATCAGTGCGAAACCCGATATGACTCGCTCGAAGCCCTGCTGAAAGATGGCAAGGATATAGATGCCGTGGCGATTTTTACGGAGGCGCCCAATCACGTACCCCATTGCATTGCCGCGTTGGATGCCGGCAAGCATGTTCTGGTGGCTGTTCCCGCTGCAATGACACTGGAAGAGTGCGAACAACTCATTGAAGCAGTGGAAATGACCGGCTTGACCTTCATGATGGCAGAAACCAGTTACTGGCAGCAGAGCACAATTTCTGCCCGCAACTTCTTTCAGGAAGGCAAATTTGGCCAACTGATCTACTGTGAATCGGCTTATCAACACGATGGTCTTGATGTACTCGGGCATGAAAATGGTCAGAAAACCTGGCGTTACGGTTTCCCACCGATGCACTACCCGACTCACTGCACGGCACATTACATCAGTGTGGCGTGCGAACATCTCACCGAAGTCGTTTGCCACGGCTGGGGGGATGAGAGTCCGATGCTCAAGGATAATGTATACAACAATCCGTTCTGGAATGGGTCAGCCATGTTCAAAACGGAATCGGGATTGGCCTTCAATGTACGGGTCTGGTGGAAAGGGGCACATCGGGGAGCAGAACGAGCGGAGTGGATTGGCAATAAGATGAGTTTCTATGGCCATACCCCTAATGGCATGCCAGCGTTGATTGTCCGTAGTGGAAATCAGACCGAAAAAGACGATGGGGGATTTCTGCGCAATCTGCCCAATTATGAAAAATACGAGCAGCCCAACTGGTGGGCCACCAATCTGCTTCCGGAGCCACTTCGGCATAACAGCGGCCATGAAGGTTCTCACACTTTTATCACTCACGAGTTTGTGGATGCGGTGGTGAATAATCGCCGTCCGGCAGTGGATGTGTATGAAGCTGTCGCCTATACAGCACCTGGTATCGTGGCGCATCAATCGTCCCTCAAGGGAGGGGAACTACTTAAAATCCCAAGCTTTGGCCGTGGCAAATAAACTTGCCCAGTAACCTTCACGCCCCCGGCTCGTAAACTTGATGCGATTTTCGCGTTCACAGTTCACTCAGCGAGCAGGGGGCGCCCGTGAGTCGGGAAACCGGTCGGCCCCTCCGCATGCTGCACCATTGCCATCATGCCGGTTACGAAACGGGATTCTTCCAGAGAAGTTCGTGGGGCAGGATGTTTTGCTGAATCGAAGTGGCGGCGGCCAGGCCGGCGGCTTCACCCATCGGCACGGCATTTCCGGTCACACGGTAACTGGAGTGGGCCAGGAAATCGCCACTGATGCAGCGCCCGGCCATCAGCAACCCATCCACGTCTGCTGCAACCAGCGAGGGGTAGGGAATATCGTACGGTTTGGCTCCGAGCGCACGGTATTCTCGAACCACGCCGGGGTTTCCATCTTCCAATTCCAGGGAGTGCACATCGAAGCCGAATTTGGCCCGGCAGACCGCCTGTTCATGCCTCAAGCCGGATACCACATCGTCCCGGGTAACGGTGTATCGCCCCTTGATTCGTCGCCCCTCGCGCACGCCAATCTGTTCGGCGGTGGCCACCACGGACAGTTCGGACCAGGGCCCCCCCAGCTTCCGCAATCCCCGCGTGATCTCGTGAATTTCCCTGCGAGCACGGATCGTTGCCTCCGTGATGGCGGCTGCATCGAATGCGGACACACCATATTCATGGTTCGTCATGATCGAGTAAATACCGCCGTGGAGGTGCCTCAAGGTGGGAGCACGGTAGGAAGGATCGATCCCGGCATCACGCATCAATTTGAGAAATCGTGGCTTGGCTTCGGGGCTGGTCTCGCGCAGATACTCCACGATGTCCGCAGGATCGGGGCCCGTGAGCAGTGCCATCAACGACATCGGCTGACAGACACAGTTGCTGCCCGTGCCGACGTCGAACTGGCAACCCGCTTGTGCCGCCAAATCGCCGTCTCCCGTGCAGTCGATGAATCGCTCTGCAACCCAGGCTTGTCGACCCGACTTGGATTCCGTAATCACGGCCCGCAAGCGGTTCTGTTCATCGGTGATTGCTCCCGTGACCAGCGTATGCAACTGAATCCTGATACCCGCTTCGACGCAGAGTTCCTCAAGCACCAACTTGGCAACTTCCGGGTCATACACGGTTCCCGCGGTATCCCTGGCAACGGAACTTCCCCGTTCGGCAAAGGCCACCAGTAGTTCGCGCATCAGTCCGGTTTTATTCCCGGCATCCAGGATTTTCGTCAACATGCCAGCGGTCCAGACACCCCCCAGGCAACCGGCCGATTCGATCAACCGGGTCTCGGCCCCTGCCCGGGCGGCGGCCAGGGCGGCTGCAATGCCAGCCGGCCCCCCGCCACACACCAGAACCTGACTCTTCCCCGAAATCGGAACCATTCTGCTCGATTCTTGCAGCCATCCTTCCGTGTGCGTCAATTTTCCTGAGGTCCTCAACATTTCGCCGCGTTTGTAATCGGGAAGCGAATTCGCCGCGGTTGCTTCCGCCGCCGATTCCCGGTCAGGCAGCAACAGGCTGGCTGGTCCGAGTACTGCTCCGGTGACCGCGGTTTTCAGAAAATCTCGTCGCGGAGCGGCAGCCATTGCGTAACCTTTCAAGCGGGCGATGGAATCGGCAACTGGATAAGCGGAACATGTTGCACCTTAGCAAAAAAGGAGCCCGAATTCGCGTGTGAACATGCCGTGACGACTACAATTACCTCGGGGCCGAAACCATGCCATTCGGTCCATCGGTCCCGAACCCCAGTTGGCAGCAGAGTGACGCTACGCCCTGGGGCTAATGGATCTCCTTGCAGGAAGCGGCAGGGTGCGGTTTTATCGGAAAAGCCCGGTCGACAATCCTTGACCCCGGGGATCCGGAATTTTCCTGGTAAAAAATCGGGAAGACTCGCGAGTTTCCTCCATGAATTCGATAGTATAAACTGTAAGGTTAATACCTGGAGTGGATCGTGACCTCCAAGCCCCAGGAGTGTTCCCTGCCAGCCAATGTCTTCCCGAATAGAACCGAAGGGGAGCTAGAGGGGGGGCCGGTTGGGGGGATAATCACGAAGTATTCCGGTCGACCCATTCCATTTCGGACCTCGCACACGGTTGATAGAGTGACGGACGTCCCTAAATTTCTGATTCTCGCCGCCGAACATGCCGGTGCGCTGCCCCTCACGGATCCTCTCTCGAAAGAGTGGGTTTCCTGTACGACCGTGGAACAGGCACGCCACATCATCCACGAGGATCATCTGGCCGGCATCCTGGTGACGGATCCCGCATCCCAGCCAGGCCAGCAGCTTGTGCGTGGCCTGGATGTATTGAGCGGGTATCCGGATGGTTTGGTGCTGCTGGACGATTCCCTGCGCGTCCTCTGGCGGAACGAACTTCTCTGCGCCATGCTGGGACTGGATCCCGAAAAAACAGACTATACGTTTTACGAACTCTTCGGGACTCTGGATATTCAAGATCAACAGGCTTGCCCGTTCGAAACGTGCAGAGTCACCGGGAAACCGTTCACAAGCACGTTGAGAATTGGCGACAAACAGTATTTCGAGGTCCGTGTGGCACGCATCCGGCTTGGATCGGAGGAAGCTCGTAATCAATTCGTGGCCGTCATCCGAAACACGACCTCGTCGACAATCCAGCAGCAGAAACTGAGTGCGATTTATCAGGCGGGGCTGGATCTGGGGGATCTCTCCCCCCAGGAGATGGTCGAACTGACGGTGGACGAACGCATTGAATTGCTCAAGCAGAAAATTCTGCATTACACACAGGATCTGCTGGAATTCGAGACGGTGGAAATTCGACTCATCGAAAAATCGTCCCGTCAACTGCGACCTCTGCTTGCCATGGGGATGGAAAAAGTCGCAGCGGAAAGGCAACTTTTCGCCGATCCCAAGGACAACGGCGTGACCGGGTTCGTGGCCGCCTCGGGGAAAAGTTATTTGTGTGATGATACCACGCTCGATCCGATCTATCTGCCCGGAGCCCCGGGTGCAAAAAGCTCGATGACGGTCCCGTTGATCCTGCACGATGAAGTTCTGGGAACCTTCAACGTGGAAAGCCCGCGGCCCCACGCATTCGATGAACACGACCTGCAATTTCTGGAATTGTTCGGGCGGGAAGTTTCGATTGCCTTGAATACACTGGACCTGCTGGCCATTGAAAAAGCCTCGACGGTCAGCGAAAGCACCCAGAAAATACTGCAGGAAGTGGCCAATCCGGTCGACGAAATCCTCAACGACACCGCCTGGATTCTGGAAAAGTACATCGGGCATGAACCGAATGTTGCCGATCGCCTGCAGCAGATTTTGCGGCACACGCGCGACATCAAGCAACGCATCCAGCAGGTGGGGGAAACGATTACGCCCGAGGGTGCCCACACGCTATTCAAGGCCAAGCACGATCGCCCCAGGCTGCGAAACAAACGCATTCTGGTGGTCGATTCCGACGAATCCGTTCGCCGGGCCGCCCACGAACTGCTGGGACGCTATGGATGCCATGTCGAAACCGCGCACAACGGCGACGAAGCATGCCTGATGGTGAAAAGTTCCCATTACGATGCTGTCATCGTGGATATCCGTCTTACCGATATGACGGGCTTCGACTGCTTCTGCAAGCTGAGGGACATCAACGAACAGATCTCCGTCATCTTGATGACGGGGTTCGGCTACGACCCGACCCACTCCATCGTCAAGGCGCGGCAGATGGGGCTGGCCTCCGTGCTGTACAAACCCTTTCGCATCGATCAATTACTCACGGAAGTGGAAAACGCAATTCCCCCCACGGATTCCATGCGGGTGTGAGTGTCGGGTTCCGTGAAGAGGTAATCTTAGGGCAACGGGCGGAATCCCGGTGGAATATCCGATTCGGCCCTGTGGAAATCGAACCCCGACACCGTTTCGGGCGTCACGGGAAGCAGGATTCTTTCAATGACCACATCCTTTCCCGCTTCGGGCGCCTTATTGGGGATCGATTACGGCACCAAGCGTGTTGGTTTCGCGTTATCGACACCGGATCAGTCGCTCGCGTGCCCGCTGGAAACGCTGCAGCGTTCCCAAGCTGCCCAGGATGCCCGGCAAATCTGTAAGATCTGCAATGATTATCGGGTGGTTGGGCTTGTCGTTGGTTTACCCGTTCATATGAGCGGAAGCGAAGGGGGGAAAGCCAGAGAGGCCAGGCAATTCGGTGATTGGTGTGGCGAATTGACGGGGCTGCCCGTTCTGTACTGGGACGAGCGTTTCACAAGTTCTATGGCAGAGAATCACTTGCGCGAATTTTCGCTGTCGCGGAAGCGTCGCAAAAAGCATATCGACAAGCTGGCCGCCCAGCTTATTCTGCAATCTTTTCTGGATGCGCCAAATCGCCACGTCACCCCTTCGGCCATGCGCGACGCGCCACTTGAATGAAAATTCACACTTCGTCTGGACAACCCGCCCGGGTATCTCATATCACTCGCCCACACATCCAACCTATCACTGGTTCGCCCCCTCATCCTACCTGGCGAACCGGATATTCCCTTCCGACAATTCATTCATTCCCTGCCTACCCCACTACGCATTTTCCGCGTACGGAATTCGGAGATTTCACGCATGAACGGGACTTCAGGAACGTTGCAGACAGTGCTGCAGCGCAATCTGAGTCTGATCTTCCCCGTGCTGATCATCAGTTCGATCCTGGTGATCATCGCGCCGTTGCCTGCGTTGATGATGGATTTCCTGCTGGCCTGTAATGTCACGGTTGCGGTGGTCATCCTGCTGACGACGATTCATGTCAACAACCCGCTGGAATTCAGTGTCTTTCCCGCGATCCTGTTGGGGACGACACTCTCCCGTCTGGTGTTGAATGTCGCCTCGACACGCTTGATTCTGACTGGAGCCGCGACGCAAGGCACGGAGGCCGCCGGGGGTGTGATTCAATCCTTCGGGGAATTCGTGGCTGGGGGTTCGGTGGCCGTCGGAGTGATTATCTTTGTCATTCTGATCGCGATCCAGTTTCTGGTGATCACCAAGGGAGCCACGCGTATCAGCGAAGTGGCAGCCCGATTTGCCCTGGACGGCATGCCCGGCAAGCAGATGGCGATTGATGCCGATCTCAATGCGGGCTTGATCAGTTCCGAACAGGCCAAGATCCGCCGGGCGGAAATTTCCCAACAGGCGGATTTCTACGGAGCCATGGACGGTGCCAGCAAGTTCGTGCGTGGCGACGCGATTGCCAGTATTGTCATCACGCTTATCAATATTGTCGGGGGACTCTACATCGGCGTCGTTCAGGAAGGGATGTCCTTCATGGATGCCGTGAATGTCTTTACCACCCTCACGATTGGCGATGGGCTGGTCACTCAAATACCCGCCTTTTTGATTTCACTTGCCGCCGGTTTGATTGTTACCCGTACCAGCGTCGACAGTAACCTGCCGAGCGACGTGGTCGAACAGTTGTTCCGACATCCCGTTGCCATGTACCTGGCGGCAGGATTTCTCATCGCCTTGTCGTTCACGGGGCTCCCCACGATGCCCATGCTGTCGTTGGGGACGGGTTGTGCCGTGCTGGGAGTGATGCTGCATTCCTCGACACGCAAACAGGCCGAACAGCAGGAAGCCGCCCTTCAGCAGAAACAGGAACAACAGCCCCGTCCCGAACCCAGGCCGGAAGATCATCTGCATGTGGATCCGATGGAACTCGATCTGGGCATTGGTTTGCTGCAACTGGCCGATCCCGGTCGCGGGGGGGATCTGCTGGATCGCGTTACCAAAGTCAGGCACCGCATCGCCCAGGAACTGGGCATGATCATGCCGAAGGTCCGCATTCGCGACAATATGCGTTTGAAACAACGGGATTACCAGATCAAGATTCGAGGCATTCCGGTCGCCTGGGGCGAGATCCACCCCGACAAGGTGCTCGCCATTAACACAGGACTGGCGACGGGCGAAATTCAGGGAATCGACACCCTCGAACCTGCCTTTCAAAGGCCCGCGAAATGGATCGACCCCATGTACGGGGAACGGGCCGAAATGCTGGGCTACAACGTGGTGGAACCGAATGCCGTGCTCGTCACGCACTTGACCGAACTGGTCCGCGAACATGGGGCCGACCTGCTCTCCCGGCAACAGGTGCACGAGTTGCTCGGACACCTCAAGGAAACCGCCCCCAAGGTGGTCGAGGAGTTGATTCCCGATGTCCTCAAGGCGACACAGGTGCATCAGATCCTGCAGAATCTGCTCAAGGAACGCATTCCGATTCGCGACCTGGAAGCGATTCTGGAAACCCTGTCCGACTATGCGGATCGGACCAAGGATCTGACGATTCTGACCGAATACGCGCGCCACACCCTGGCCGGCACGATCTGCCAGCAGTATCGCGATAAAAACCGGACGCTGCATGTCGTGACGCTCGACCCAGCGCTGGAGGACATCCTGGCGGCCGGCATGGAATTCGGCGAACGGGGCATGATCATCAAATTATCGACACACGTGACCGAGGCCATCACTTTGGGACTGGCAACTCAACTGGAGCGACTCGTCAAGACGGGCCACCTGCCCGTGGTTATCTGCAGTCCCCAGGTCCGCGCGGGGTTGAAGCAGATCACGGCCCAGGCCTTGCCCAAACTGGCGGTCATCAGCCTCAATGAAATCACGCGAGACACGGCCGTGGAGGCCGTGGGCCAACTCTCGGCCGATGTCCTGCCGACTTCCACCCGAACCAAATCCGCAACGGCCTCCCCGCCGCGACCTGCCAAAACCCAACAAGCCCCCTAACCCCCACCCCTAATCCCTAACGCCTAACTCAATCGGCCTGGCGACAAGGAATTCCCATGGCGGAAATCATAACCTATCGAGCAGACAGCATGCAGGAGGCACTGAGGCTGGTGCGCCGTGAACTCGGACCGGATGCCCTGATCCTGCGCACGCGTCAATGCGAACGAAAAAAGGTGTTCCCCTGGCAAAAAAGCAAACTGGAAACCGAAATCGTCGCCGTCAAGGAGGAAGCCCCCGTTCATGCCGAGTTGTCTCGACAACTCCCGCCCCGCTCGCGAGCCACGAACGGAGAGGTGGCGACAGCCCTTCCCGCGTTGTCGCCCCGCACGGATTCGGCTCCCGAGTGGACACCCTCCCCCGCTCCCGTCCCCCGGCTCCAGCCCGAAAAGGAACCGGCGGACCACGCCACGAACAACGCACTCCTCGTTGCCCCCCTAGTTGACAGCACCCTGTCGGTCGCGGAAGCAACACCGTCTCCGGGCGGTCATGCTTCTCCTCCGGCAGAGCCGCGGGAATCGGAACGGCTGGAACAACTGGTCCATCAACGCCTCGACGCCCTGCAGCAGATGATCGAACGACTGACTCAACAGGTACAGACCTCCGCTTCCCCCGAAATTCCAGCCGAACTGTTTGACTGCTACCTGCAATTGATGGAAGCGGATGTCGAAGAAGATTATGCCCGCGAAATCCTGCGGAAACTCAGACGGCAGCATTCCGCCTCGGAACTGGCGTGCCCCGAGCAGCCGCGCCGCCTGCTGCGAGGGATACTCGAATCAGAAATCCACTGTAGTGGACCTATTCTCCCAAGGCCCGGGCAACAAAAGGTCGTCGCCCTGATTGGCCCGACGGGCGTGGGCAAAACCACCACCATTGCCAAGCTGGCTTCCAACTTCCGACTGCGCGAAGGCATGCAACTGGGCCTGATTACCGTCGATACCTATCGCATCGCAGCGGTGGAACAACTGCGAACCTACGCAGAAATCATCGATCTCCCCATGCAGGTGGTCACCACCCCCGACGAAATGGAGCGGGCGATGCGGGAACTGGCCGGAATGGACCTGATCCTGATCGATACCGCAGGCCGCAGCCCGCATGACGAAGTCCGGGTGAATGAACTGAAAACCTTTCTCGACAGGATTGTCGTGGATGAAATTCACCTGGTGCTTAGCGCTACCACCAGCCCGCGAAACCTGCGTGGCAGCATCGAAAAATTCCGGCTGGTCGAACCGACTTCGGTCATCCTGACCAAGCTCGACGAAGCCCCCCGAGCTGGCGCCATCGCCACAATTTCGGGCAGCCTGGGGTTGCCCATCAGTTATCTTGCCACCGGTCAGAATGTTCCCCGCGATATCGAACCTGCCGAGCGGAGTCGAGCCGTCCGCCTGGTCCTCGGCGAAGAACGCATTACAGTCTGAATCCCATTCCCATCCTCCATTTCCCATCCTCCTCCTTCAGACAAGCCTTTCTATGTCTCACGGTCGCATCGATCAAGCCTCGGAACTGCGTGCACTGATTCATCAGTCGCGGCATGCGGATCGGGATCCTGCCCCGCAAGCGTCCAAAGTGAGGGGACGCACGCTGGCCATCACTAGCGGAAAGGGGGGCGTTGGGAAATCGTTGATCGCCTTGAATCTGTCGATTGCGCTGGCCCAGGCGGGCGAAAAGGTCTGCCTGCTGGATGCCGACCTGGGGCTGGGGAATCTCGATTTGCTGTGTGGTCTTAACGGTTACTGGAATGTGTCGCACGTGCTGACACGTTCCCGCAGCCTCCGGGAAGTGATGCTGCAAGGTCCCGAGGGAATTTCGATTATTCCAGGAGCCTCGGGGTTGGCCGAACTGGCGGACTTGCCTCCTTCGGGACGAGAAACCCTGCTCGAAGAACTGGCCCGGCTCGATCGGGAATACGATTACCTGATCGTGGACTGCGGTTCTGGGATACATCGCGGAGTTCTCCAGTTTGCGGCCTCCGCCGATACGGTCTTGCTGGTTTCGACACTGGAAGCCACATCGTTGGCCGATACCTACGCGGCATTGAAGATTTACCATTCCGCGGGAATCCCCGATGTCCGCCTGGTCTTCAATCAAGCGGATACTCAACAGGCACAGCGGGCCATACTGAACATCCGCAAAACAGCCCGGCAGTTTCTGCAAACGGACGTTGCCGTAATGGGGTGCATCCCCTCGGATCCGCTGCTGGCAGCCTCCGTCTCGCGACGAACACCGTTCCTGACACACTTTGCCGACTCCTCGACGGGACAGGCGATACGCCATCTGGCCCGCCTGCTGAACGAACAACGAGTCGAACTTTCTCCCCGCAACAATTTTCCCTTCATACAGCGTCTGCAGGCCGATTCACTCTCGGCGGCCTGATTGGACGGAGCGGCCCTACCTACTTTTCCCCCCTTTATTCCCTCTTTTCACTCACCTCTTATCACTTACCTCTCTCCTTTCGTTTTCAGAGACGTTTTTCCAGTTGAAGTCGATCAGGAATGCGGTCGAAACCCCTTCGGCCACGGACCTGGCGGTGTTTTTTACAATGTAAAGATGTAACGGTTACAGAAATTACACGGAAAGGACTGAATTTACACGATACGAATAGCCGATTCCAAGAAAGTGTCTTTTCGCCGAGGAAAAGCGGTCAATCCGTGCGCAGGCGAAAAACATGGAATTGGAAGCGGATATGGCACTGGAATTTGCCTTTCATCTGGGTTCACTGGCCTTTGCTACAACGCTCTTGCGCGTGGCGGTGGCAGGAGCCACGTTTTCGGACGGATTGAAGGAATCAATCCTGGTCGGTTGTGTGTTCTCTGGCATGGGTTTTGCCTTGGGAATTATCAGTCGCCATATGATTGAGGAACTCGCCGCACGCGAACTGGCTGCTGCTCGTGAACTCCAGGAGACGGGTGAATCCGTTGCGGAGTCCCGATCCAGTTCGAAGAGTTAATACGACTCATCGGCCGTTCTGCGACAGGACCACGCAGGAAGTGCTTCTTCCCCCCGAATCCCTGACAGGAATCCCTGTATCCGCCGTGCGTGTCATGGTGGTCGCCGGGAGCGTCAGGATCGATTCTGTTGACGTTAACAATATCACCCGGGCGTGCGTCTCTGAATGGACTCAGCAGCCGTGAGACATCAAACGAGACACTCTATGGAGAAGTCAATGGCGACAAAATTATCACCAGAAGAAGTTCAGGAAATCTGGGAAGCCTATAAGCGGGATCAGCAGAATTTGCATCTGCGGAATCGACTGATCGAACGCTATCTGCCGCTGGTCCGCTACAATGCGGAACGTGTGTGGGCCAAGCTTCCCGATGGCGTGGACCTCAACGATCTGATGAGCGCTGGCGTTTTTGGTCTGATGGATGCGATCGACGCATTCGATATGACCCGTGGTGTTAAGTTCGAAACCTACTGTGTCCCCCGCATTCGGGGAGCCATGCTCGACGAACTGCGGACCATGGACTGGGTTCCCCGACTGGTTCGCAGCAAGGCCAGCAAACTCTCGGCCGCCACCAAGGCCGTCGAAGCCGAAGTGGGGCGTCCCCCCACGGATCGGGAAGTGGCGGCCAAAATGGAACTGCCCCTGGAGGAATTCGAAAAGCTCAAGTCGGAGGCACTTGCAGTCGGCTTGGTGAGCCTCAACAAGAAATGGTACGAAACCGACAGTTACAAGGATGTGCGCGAGGTCGACATTCTGGAGGACGGCAAGGGTGAAGATCCCACCAATGGCATCCAGAAACGGGACCTGATGCGGCTGGTCACCAAGGGGCTTAACCGCAACGAGCGGCTCATCATGATTCTTTATTACTACGAAGAATTGACGATGAAGGAAATCGGGACCACGCTGGGACTTTCGGAATCGCGTGTCAGCCAGATGCATTCCAGCATCGTGAACCGCCTGAAGGATCAACTCAAGCAGAGGCGCCCGGAATTCGCCTGATCTTGCCCCACGGGTTGCCCGTGGGCCGTGTTTTCGCCAGATGGAACGGCAGGGGGCTGAACATTTCAGCTCCCTGCCGTTTTTTGCGTTTTTCTCGGAAAACGCCCTTGCGTCAATCGCATCGCTGGTGCATGGGGCCGCAGGGGTACTTTTACGTAAATGAAGCTTGATCTCTTCATTTCAACGTTTTATTATGCAAGTAAGTGTGCTGTATTTGAATTTTGTGTTCCCTCCATGCCCCCGCATTTTGCTCCCCTTCGTTTCTTCAGGACAGGAGTCCCTTGTTATGAAAACAGCCGACGATTCACGACGGGCGGTCCCGCGCTACGCGTTTACGTTGATTGAACTGCTGGTCGTTATCGCAATCATTGCCATCCTGGTGGCTTTGCTGCTGCCCGCCGTGCAACAGGCCCGCGAGGCGGCCCGCCGCAGCAGTTGCAAGAACAACCTCAAGCAAATCGGGCTGGCGCTGCACAATTATCACGACACCTACAACACCTTCCCGATGGGAATCTCGCACCACAAGGCGGGTTGCGCGCTGGATGCCGGCGACGCCGACGGCATGTATGTGGCCTTTTGGGACGAGCGTTTCGGTTCCTGGACCTGGCAGGCGATGCTGATGCCTATGCTGGAGCAGGGAACCACGTATGATCAAGTGGGCGTGGGGGTGCGTGAAGCCCATGCCGCCTTGCTGGATGCGACGCGTCGCGGCATCCTGGCCACGCCTGTTCCCAGCTTGAATTGTCCCAGCGACAACGGCCCGGCAGTCAACAATTACAGCCTGCGTCCCCCGCGCGATTCCAACCGTGCGGTACGCAACGTGGCAAAGTCGAACTACGTGGCTTCGCACCATCATGTCGCGATGACCTGCAACAACACCAGCGCGACGGTCGGGGCCACGAATTTCATGAACATCGCAGGGAACATGCCTTTTTCCGGAATGTTCACGCATAGCTCCTGCGTGCGAATGCGGGATGTGACCGATGGGACCAGCAACACCATCATGGCGGGCGAGCGAGCCTGGACTGTGAGTGTCAATGGAACCTACGTCGATGCGCCGCGGGCGGCGAATCAGTACGTGTCCTCGGGCCTCAGTTCCGGAACCTCCAATGGGGGTATGAGTTCTGTGTACGGCACGGGAGTGCTGGGGATCAATCGCGCCGGTACTTCCGATACGTTGCTCCGCCATGCCCGGCAATCGTTCAGCTCCCAGCACAAGGGGGGGGCCCAGTTTGTGCTGGTGGATGGTTCCGTCCGCTTCATTTCCGAGAATGTGCCGCACAACAACGGCACCTCCGCCATCGACAGTCTGTTCGAGGCATTGATCGGTCGCGGCGATGGGCTGGTGGTGGGCGAATTCTAGATTGTTGTCGGGCAGGGAATTCGAGTGACGCTGGCATGGCCAGTGACACACTTCGAATTCCAGGTCCGCCCCGCCCAGACCAGTTTCGAGCAGGGTTGTTGCGCCGGCTGAGCGTGCAACCCTTGGCGATCAGGTACTTACTTCCACTTTTTTCTTGCCGTTGCTGGATACCATTTCCATGAAGACGATGCGTTTATCGGTGATGTTGACTGCATGCCTGCTGGCTCCTCAACTCCTGGGCTGCGGTGGAAGCGGCTCGAACGGCCCCAAGCTCGGGACCGTCCGTGGCACGATACAGGTCAATGGGTCTCCAGTTGCTGGACTGACGATCTATTTCGAACCAGCCGAAGGGGCAACTTCGGTTGGCGCAACCGATGCCACGGGACAATACAAACTGGAGTACCCCGGCGGGCGATCGGGCGCGGTTGTGGGGCCGCACGTCGTGCGTATTCAGGGCCGGGACCCTCAGGCGAGCGACAACATGCTGGGAGAGATTGCCGCCGAGAAGGGGACGACTCTCGAAGAGCTGAAAAAGCTGCCGGTCATTCCCTCGAAGTACAACGAAAATTCCGAACTTTCGGCGAACGTGGAGTCCGGCTCCCAGGAACTGAATTTTGATCTGGAAATTTAACCTCGGCTACGCGGTACCGTAGCGGAACAAGTCTTCGCGCGACAGGCCTGTGATGCATCTCGCGGCCATGATTCGGGAAATCGGGGCTTGCGCGGGCGTCTGGCGTAATCAGCGCCAGGCTGCCCCCCATTGGCTGGTTTCGTAGCCGCTGCGGATGCGCCACTCGCGCAGTTCGTCCAGCAATTCGCGGCGCTGGAGTTCGTAATTGCGATCGAACCAGAGGTTATTGGTTTCGTGGGGGTCTCCCTGGAGATCAAACAACTGGCCGCAGGTTTCATCGAGAAAATGGACCAGCTTCCAGTCGCGGTTGCGGACCATCGTCATGAACTGGGTGTCCGTCAGAATGCCATCTTCCGCCTGTTCGGCATAGACGTAATCCCGCGGTTGCCATTCCTGTCCCAGGATGGCGGGCAACAGGGAGCGGGCTTCCAGACCACTGGGGACTTTCGCCCCGGCCAGTTCCAGAATAGCCGGCCCGATATCCATCTGCTGGCAGAGTCCCTCGATGAAACGTCCACCGGGAATCCGTCCCGGTCCCCACACCACCAGGGGCATCTTGGTGATGAGGTCGTACATGGTCCATTTCTGGGAATGGCCGTGATCGGTCAGGCAATCACCGTGATCCGAGGTGAAAATGACCACCCCGTTTTCGAGATACCCCTGGCGCTCGAGCGTGGCAAGAATTTTGCCGATTTTTTCGTCGATCATCGTCACATTGGCCAGATAGTAGGCCCGCTGCCGCTGCCGCTGTTCCTGCGAGGGATGCAGGTCGAGCACCACGGAATCGTGGTCGACTTCGTGATTGTGCAGCCGCAAGGCCTTGAGGGGTTCGGGCTGATTATCCAGTTCCTCCTGGGTCACTTCCAGCAGCGGCAGGTTCTTTTCCAGGTACGATTTCGCGTAACGAGGGATGGGATCGTAGGGGGGATGAGGACCCGGAAAGCCGATTTCCAGAAACAGCGGTTCGGTGCGGGGCTTGGTTTCCAGCCACCAGCAGGCCATGTCTCCCACGAACATGTCGCTGTGCAGATCTTCGGGGAGTTCCCAATCGAAGGCCCCCAGTGCCTGGCGATAGTCGGGACGCAGACGGTACAACTCGCGTTGCTGCTTGATGTGTCCGCGAATCCGAACGGCCTTGTCCCATTCGTCAAAGTAATAGCGCTCTTCCAGGTATCGATCCTTGTTCTCCACGACGTAGCGTTCATGAAAGCCCAGGGGGGTGTCGTAGGGATAACTGTGCATTTTCCCGATATTCACGCAGCGATAACCCGACTGAGCCAGTTTTTCCACCCAGGAATGTCGCCACAAGTCGGCATTCTTCAGGATTCCGGTCGTGTGGGGATAATACCCCGTAAACAGGGAGGCCCGCGCGGGGGCGCAGGAAGCAGCCGTGATGAAGCAATTGGTGAATGTCACCCCTTCCTTCACGAGGCGGTCCATGTGGGGTGTTTCCATGTAGGGAAATCCCAACGCCCGGATCGTATCGAATCGCTGTTGATCGGTAATGATGAAGATAATGTTCGGACGGGTAGACATGCGCGGATCCCATGAGATGCGGGGAAGAACGGATTCCTCATCGGCCATCGTATCCCAAGCCCGCGCAATCGGCAACGCACGCCTCCGCGCGAGCCGGGCGTACCCGCAACACGCGCCGGGCATGTCGGCGCAATGCGAGCGCCGTTGACGGATCTCCTCAACTTCCTCGCCCGCATGGCCTACGCGCGAAACAGATCGAGATCGTGTTCGACCATCATCTGGACCAGCCCCTCGAAGTGGACGGTCGGTTTCCAGCCCAGTTGCCGTTCGGCCTTGCGGGCGTCCCCCATGAGTACGTGGACTTCGGCGGGGCGAAAGAAGCGGGGATCGGATATCACGTACTGTTCGTAATCCATGCCCGCGATTTCAAATGCCAGGCGACAGAATTCGCGGACCGTATGAGTTTCGCCCGTGGCCACCACGAAATCGTCGGGGCGCCCCTGTTGCAGCATCATCTGCATCGCCTGGACGTAATCTCCCGCAAAGCCCCAGTCCCGCTTGGCGTCGAGATTCCCGAGGGGCAGGGACTTCAACTCCCCCCGCTTGATCCGCGCCACGTACGAACTGATTTTCCGGGTGACAAACTCAAAACCTCGCCGGGGGGATTCGTGATTGAACAATATGCCCGAGGCCACGAACATGTTGTACGATTCCCGGTAATTTCGAGACAGATCGAAGCCCGTCACCTTGGAGATGCCGTACGGAGAACGGGGATAAAATCGGGTCTGTTCGTTCTGGGGAACCTCCTGCACGTGCCCGAACATTTCACTCGATCCCGCGAAATAAACCCGGCATTCCGGCACCAGCCGTTTCACGCACTCCAAGATGAAGTGGGTGCCATCGATATTCGCGCGGAAGGTCGAGAAGGAATCATCGAAGGAATATGAAACGAAACTCTGGGCGGCCAGATGATACAACTCGTCGGGCATCACTTCCGAAACTACATTGAACAGGCTGGGAAAACTTTCCAATGAACCCGCATGCAGTTGCAACCGATCCAGGACGCCCGACAGTCGATTCAGACGGTTCGCGGGATCCTCCAGCGCCACCCGTCGCACGATGCCGTGCACTTCGTAGCCCAGACTTAGCAGATGTTCGGCCAGATAGGAGCCATCCTGTCCCGTAATTCCTGTGATCAATGCGCGTTTCATTGTCGTTCTTCCCAAGTCACGCCTGTGAAAACGTGAGGATTCTCCCGTTCGGGTTCAGTCCAACCGTATCGGACTCGGCGGACAGTGTAAGTTGCCTGTATTCCGCCACTTCCGAGGCGAGATGCCCCACGTCTAAACGTGTTGCCTCCTCTAAGGATAACAGATTTTCCGTTGCGGCTCGCCCGTGTTTTTCTGCTGACGAGGGGCTCCCCGGTTCGCTTGAGTTCGCGGGGGATCACTCCCCCGGCGGTCCGCATGGTAATTCACGGGGCAAGTGAAAAACCACCCCGTCCTCCCTGGGGATGCGCCTTATGGCTGACATTTCGAGAGAACCGCCTATAATGGGCGCGGCCTGCATTTCCGCTCCGCCACGCACGTTCTGGCAGGAGAAACATGGCCACCCATTTATCCTTCGCGCGCTGGCCGGGTTGGCCCGCCGCATTCCCAGCAGGTTGCTTTCAACAACTGATAGCTACAGATCGGATCAGCAAATGTCTCAGGATCTATCCCGGATGGATACCACCAGCCTGTATCAGCTTCCCGAATTGGGAGGCAATCCTGCCTCGGATGCGGCTGGAACCAACCCCGGCAGTTTTGCCAATCCCCCTCGCATCAAGCCGGGGCCGGAAGGGGCTGCTACCTTTTCGTCACCCGATACCCCCGGCATGCCGGCCCCTTCCCACAAAACCGCATGGGACTTCATGCCGGCCGACTGGCAACTAAGGCCCGGGTTTGCGGGTCGACATCACATGGCAGCCGCCTGGTTGCCTCCGGCGGATTTCGAACCGAGCACTCAACTGGAATTCGCGCGGCTCGGCAGGATTACTCCGGAAATGGAACGCGTGGCCGAGCGCGAACCCCATTTGACCGCGGAGCAGGTCCGAGACGAAGTCGCAGCAGGTCGGCTCGTCATTCCCGCCAACAAGGTGCATCTGAGCCATCAACTCGATCCGATGTGTATCGGTCGGGCATCGTTGACCAAGGTCAATGCGAACATGGGGGCATCCCCCGTTTCCTCGGGAACAGCGGAGGAAGTCGAAAAACTTCGCTGGGCCATTAAATGGGGCGCGGATACGGTGATGGATCTTTCCACCGGTGGCAACCTCGACGAATGCCGGGAAGCCATCATCCAGAACAGCACGGCTCCCATTGGCACGGTCCCGATTTATTCGATGATCATCGGCCGCAAACTGCGCGATCTCACGCACGAGATCATCCTGGATTCACTCGAGCATCAGGCCCAGCAAGGGGTGGACTACTTTACCATTCACGCGGGAGTGCTCCGGGATCACCTGCAATTCGTGAAGGACCGCCTGATAGGAATTGTTTCGCGGGGAGGTTCGCTGCTGGCAAAATGGATGCTGGACCATAACCAGGAAAACCCGATGTACGTCCTCTGGGAGGATATCTGCCAGATTATGCGGCGGTACGATGTCACGTTCAGCATTGGCGATGGGTTGCGCCCGGGGGGATTGGCCGATGCCTCGGACAAGGCCCAGTTGGCGGAACTGTGTACCCTGGGTGAATTGACCGAACGTGCCTGGCGTCAAGGGGTTCAGGTGATGATCGAAGGACCGGGTCACGTCCCCTTCGACCAGATCGAATACAATATGAAGCTGCAACGCCAGCTATGCCACGGGGCACCCTTCTACGTCCTCGGGCCCCTCGTGACCGATATCTTCCCGGGCTACGATCACATCACCAGTTGCATCGGCGCGACCGCGGCGGCCTATCACGGCGCCAGCATGTTGTGTTATGTCACTCCCAAGGAACACCTGGGATTGCCCAAGAAAGACGACGTGAAACAGGGATGCGTCGCCTACAAAATTGCAGCGCATGCCGCCGATGTTGCCCTGGGAATTCCCGGAACCCGCGACCGCGACGACGAACTGACCAAGGCGCGAGCGGCACTCAACTGGGAAAAACACTTTGAACTCAGTTTCGATCCCGATATCGCCCGTGCTTATCACGATGAGGATCTGGACGTCGATACCGATTTTTGTGCCATGTGTGGACACGACTGGTGCAGCGTGCGAATTTCCAAGGAAATTGTGGAATTTGCCTCGGGTAAGGATGCCAACTATGCTTGGGAGAAGGCGAAAAAATCGGCCCCCCTCAGTGCCGAACAAAAAGCCATTCTGGAACAGCGGGGCGTTCTCAGCCCCTCGGAAATTCACAAGCTGGCTTCCAAGACCAAGTCCTCCATGCCGCAGGCATCCGAAAAGGCCGTCTGCCATAGCGATTACGTAGACGCCGATCAGGCCCGGGAACTCCAGGAGAAACACCTGGTTGAACTGGATTCGACCCGTCCTTAAGAGGGATCCTGTCGACGCGAGTTCCTGCAGACTGACCTACGAAAGCCCCCCCATGCCGATTCCCTTGACGCATGGGGGGCTGTTTTTCCGGAAGCGGTTCCGACGGATGCAGTCGCGCAGGCTGGGGTTATGTGACTCTCCCCTCAGGGGATCCACTGGAGTGGAACACAACGCGACGCAAGCGTCTCGACCCATTCGCGAGTGAAATCCGTCCGTGTTCGAAGCCGATTAGTATTCGTTTTCGGTCGTGGTCTCATCCTGCTGAATCGTGAAGGCCGACTTGATGACTTGACGAATCTGTTTCTCGCGAACTTCCTGTTCGAATTTTGCGATGGCATCCTCCAGCGTCAGCATGCCGATATCCCGCGATTCGATCCGATCCCGCACGGAAACCGAATTCGCCTCGGCCTCCTTCGGCCCAACCACCAGCATGTAGGGAATCAACTCGAGTTGTGCATCGCGGATCTTGGCGTTCACCTTGCAGGAACGCAGATCGGCGGAGGCCCGAAACCCGGCCTGTTTCAGGCGTTTGACGACATCCCTCGCGTAGTCGGCCACGTGATCGGTCACGGGCAGTACGCGAATCTGTTCCGGCGCCAGCCACAGCGGAAACGCGCCCGCGAAATGTTCGATCAGCATTCCCACGAAGCGTTCCAGCGAGCCGAAGGGGGCACGGTGAATCATCACGGGACGATGCATTTTGTTGTCTGGTCCGACGTATTCCAACTCGAACCGCTCGGGCAGGTTGTAGTCCAGTTGAACCGTTCCCAATTGCCACTCGCGGCCGATGGCATCGCGGACCATGAAATCCGCCTTGGGGCCGTAGAACGCGGCTTCTCCCTCGCACGTGGTGAAGCGCAGTCCCGATTCGGAGAGTACCTTGCGCAGACTCGCTTCCGCCTGTTGCCAGTTTTCCTCGGATCCGACGTATTTGTCGCTGGCGGGATCGCGGACGGAAAGCTGCACGCGGTAATCCTCCAGGCCGACACTTTTCAGCACGAATTGAACCAGTTCCAGCGTCTGGCGGAATTCCTCTTCCACCTGCTCGGGCATGCAGAACAGGTGGGCATCGTCCTGGGTCAAGCCCCGCACACGGAGCATGCCGTTCAACTCGCCCGTCTGTTCATGGCGGTACACGGTGCCAAACTCGGCCAGGCGGACTGGCAGGTCGCGATAACTGCGCGGCTGAGACTTGTAGATCTCCACGTGATGCGGGCAGTTCATCGGTTTCAACAGGTAGCGTTCCTGTTGCTTTTCCCATTTCCTCAGGGCGGCAATCTTTTCCTCTATGGAACTCGCCCGCCGATATTCTTCGTGCTGATATCCCATGATCTCGGCTGCTTGCAGCAAGGTAGCTTCGTTTTCAGCAGAAAGTTCACCCTCCTGCAGCTTGCGGATGCAGAAGTCGATGATCCGGCCTGCATCGTGGCCGAAGATCGGCGCGAACTGGGAATCGCGATAATACGGGAAGTGGCCGCTGGTCTCGTACAGTTCTACTCGTCCAATATGGGGCGAATAGACCGGTTCGTATTCCCGCTCGAGCAGTTCCTTCTTGATGAAGTCTTCGAGTATTGCGCGGATTGTGGCCCCCTTGGGCAGCCACAGGCACAAACCCTGCCCCACGCCGGGATCGATCTGGAACAACTGCAACCGCTTGCCTAACACGCGATGATCGCGCCGCTTGGCTTCTTCGATCTGTTCCAGGTACTGGTCCTGGTCCTTCTTGCTGAACCACGCAGTGCCATACAGGCGCTGCAGCGACTTGCCCGATTGATCGCCCTTCCAGTGTGCTCCCGCCACCGACAACAGCTTAAAGGCCTTGATTTTACCTGCCCGGGGGATGTGTGGTCCCCGGCACAGATCGACGAACTCGCCCTGGCGATAAAAACTGAGGGTCGGGTGTTCCGCCAGCCCTTCGCGAATGTGCTCCACCTTCAAGGCCTGATGCATGCCCGAACACAACTCGAGGGCTTCGTCGCGCGAGAGCATAAACCGTTCAAACGGTTCGCCCTCCGCGATGATGGCAGCCATTTCCTGTTCGATCCGCGGGAAATCGTCCTCGCTGATCCGCTGGTCCAGGTCAAAATCGTAATAAAAACCGTGCCCCGTGGTGGGACCGAATGCCAGCCCGGTCCCCGGAAACAATCGCATGACGGCCCGGGCCATGATATGGGCACAGGAGTGGCGCAACACGCCCAGTGCCGCGGCATCCTTCACCGTCAGCAATTTCAAGGTGAGGGACGAGGTTCCCTCTGCGAGTTCTTTCAACGGACGCATGGCGTCCACTACGCTGCCGTTGACTTCCGCGGCGATGACGTCATTCGCCAGTCGCTCGCTGATCGCTGCCGCGATCTGCAGCGGAGTGGTCTCTTCGGAATAATCACGAACGCTGCCGTCCGGAAGTGTCACGTTTATCATGGGACAGATAATCTCTTCGCTGGCAGAAGGTAAAACTCACGGAAAAGGTCGGGTAGGACGATTCCCGCCCGTGCCGTTACGTCGGTTTTCAAAAGACTCTTGACAGATAGACTAACACGTTGCGACAGGAATCTCACGTCCAACCGCGGGCAAGGGCCCCGATGCCACTGGGGGAATGGATTTTCGCCTCGGGTGTTGAAACGTCGGCTCGTCCGCGGCGATTCGGCTTCCCGGAAACAGGCTGCGGGACTCTGCCGAGACTTCCCCCGGGGGCATCCCAAAGGGCATAAAAAAAGCCGAGGCATGCCTCGGCTTGATGACCATCAGCAACCGGGCTCAGTCTTCCAGATCGGCATCTGTCGTGCCGGTTTCATACTCCGTGTCTTGAATTGTGGAGGTGATCGAACGATTGACCGCTTCGACGGTATCCTGGAAGAAGTCTTCCTGAACCACGTCTTCAAACTGGGCCTTGCCGAGGATAAAATCCACCGCCTTGCGTTCGCGAATCTGGGCTTCCAGATTGTCGATCATGCCACTTTTGGCCAGACGGGCGCGGAGTTTGCGGGGGCTTTCTCCACGTTGCATGGCCATGTAATAAATTTCGGTGGCAATATCGTCGGAGTTGCAGACAATTCCTTCCTGCTCGGCGATCCGGTCCAGCACGAAGTGTTCCTTCAGCGCCTGTTGAGTCGTGCTGATACCCTGTTGCCTTATCAGGGTTTCGCGGGCCAGAATTTGTTCCCGGCTGAAGCCCGCCTGCTGCATCTCCAGCATTTCCCGCCGCACCGCGTTTTCCACATGCTTGGAGACGAGTCCCTCGGGGAGTTCCCAAGTGGCGGATTCAGTGATTTTCTGCAGCACCTGCTCGCGGGTTCGCTGACGCTGCTCGTAGGCTACTTGGCGCTCCAGTGATTCGCGAATCCTCTGATCGAATTGCTCGGGAGATTCGCAGGAAAAGCGAGTCAGCAGCGATTCGTCCAATTGCGGGAGTTCCAGGCGTTTGACATCCAGAACGTCCAATTTGGCATGCACCGTTTCATCGCGCATTTCCACATCGGATGCTTCGCGGGAAATCGTCACGTCGAATTCTCGCACGTCTCCCGCCTGGGCGCCGATCACCAGAGTGTCGAAGCCCGTAATTTCCGCGTCCCGGAAGCGCAGTGTCGGGCAGATCCGCAGCGTCACTTCCTCCATTTCTCGCAGGGGCTGGCCCTGATGCGTGAATGCGAGGTTGCAGACAAGGTAGTCACCAGCTTCGGCTGGCCCCTCGTGAGGAGCAATCTGGCCGAACTGGGAGAGGTGGCGATTGCGGGCAGAGATCACGTCTTCCTCGGAAATCTCGCGGATCGGTCGCACAATGGTCATCCCCGTGTAATCGGGGACTTCAAATTGTGGCCGAACTTCCACTTCAAATTCGTATTCGAAGTCACCGGTATCCGGGACTTCCAGGTTTTCCACGTCCAGTTCCGGCTCGTTGATCGGTTCCAGCTTATTTTCTTCGGTGATCTGCTCCAGGCTCTGCAGCAGCAGTTTCTGCTTCAATTGTGCGGCGATTTCCTTTTTGAACCGCTTGGCCAGCAGGCGATCGGGAACCTTGCCCATGCGGAAGCCGGGGACGGTCGTTTCCTTGCTGAATTCGGATATCGTCAGATTCCGCAGCGCGTCGATATCCTGTCCGGAAATCTGCACGGAAATATGTTTCTTGCAGGGACCAATGTCCCGCATGCCGACCTTCAGGTCGAGACGATCCGCCTTGGTGTCGCTTGATTCCGCCACGGCCAATGTCCCAGCTTGTGCCTCGTTGATGTCATCCGCCACTGCCAACAACTCCCATGCTTATGTTTTTCGTGCCCACTTCCGCGATCCCGGAAACGAGATCGCCTCCGTACACATTGAGTGAGCTAGCTTCCCTGGAATATCCGCCGCCGAGACGTTCCCGCTGCCGCTTCAAGGGAATTTTACCGCGAAACCAATAAAAAAGAGCGGGTGAAGGGATTCGAACCCTCGACAGCCACGTTGGCAACGTGGCGCTCTACCACTGAGCTACACCCGCATCGAACCGCTAACGAATTGGCCAAAGTATATCTCGATACCCTCCCTTTGAAAAGTCTCCCTCCCGGACCTCGGGAAAAATTCCCCTGCGTTTTCCTGCGGGGCCGAAACTCGGCAACGCTCTGCCGCTTCCCGGTAAAGCCCGAGTTGCGAGATTCCGCGACCGTGGCGTTTTTGCATCATGTGGTCAACGGGCAACACGAGCTGTAACCCTATGCGATA
>JACTNB010000007.1 GCA_014584345.1 Planctomycetota bacterium | reverse complement strand
CAGTCTGTTCCGGGACTTCTACGACGAGTGCGACAGCCAGTGGGGCATCTCCTGCGATGTCCCGCCACAACCGGAAAGTTATTGATGCGAGCATTTCGGCACCGGCAAGTACGCCTGACGGGAGTATAAATCCAGGGGCGTACCGCAAATTCAGTGGGAGCATGGCCGAATCCAGTCGCCCGGGGGCATGGGAGTGGAGAGAATCGACCACCGACAGCCCCCTTTCGCGGTGATGCAAGGGGATGACGTTTCAGAATTCCCTGTACTTCGAAAACCAGGAAAGCAACAGTTTTTTCCAGAGGGAGCCGGTCTACCTGACCTGACACTAACAAACGACGGGCTCCCTCTGCGAGAAAAAAATAATGGTTCAGACATTACATTCAGACGCGGCTGTTACGGAATGGTGTGTGTGATCTCCCACAGCCGCAAAGAAAAACCCAGGCCGGACAAAACTGTCCGACCTGGGTTTTTGTATTCAACAGGCAGCGCCGGGTAATTAGTAGGGTTTGAAAACCCCTGGAACCGCAATGGGATAAACGCCATCGGCATTCGGCAGGACGGGCGGATTCGCGGTCATGCTCATTTCGGTGGGCATGATGCTGATGTTGGAGGCCAGCATATCCGCCATGGTAACCGACTTGCCGGAGTAGGTCGCAAGTCGTCCCAGAATCGAGGTCGCGCTGCTCAAGGCGCCGAATTCCGCTTCGTTATAGCTGATATTATTGCGGACGGCATGGAACAGATCGTCGTGTTCGGTCTGATATGGATCGTTCTTGTCGTCGCGATAGCGATACTTGTCGCCCGAGTAGAGTTCGTAGGAACTGCCGGAGACATTGGCGTGTCCCTTGGTGCCGTGCGCCCACTCGCTGACGGAGTTCCAGCAGTTGGGTATGTGTCGGCACTGGCTGAACATCTTACTGCCGTCTTCGTAGGTGAATTCGACGGCATGGTGATCATAGATTTCACCATATTTTTTGTCCTTGCGGACTTCCCGTCCTCCCATCCCTTCTGCCCGGACGGGGTAGGCCCCCTTGATCCAGTTGCCGACATCGAGGTTGTGAATGTGCTGCTCGCAGATGTGATCGCCGCAGAGCCAGTTGTAGTAGTACCAGTTGCGAAGCTGGTATTCCATTTCGGAGGAAGCCTGCTCGCGGGTCACGCGGGGATCCCACACGCCGCCCCCATTCCAGTAGACGCGCAAGGCGACGACATCGCCGATTTCGCCATCCTGGATCCGCTTGACGATATCCTGGTAGGTGTACTGGTGGTGGCGTTGCAGTCCGACGCCGACTTTCAGGTTTTTCTCTTTGGCCTTGCGGGCGGAAGCCAGCACGGAATTGACACCCGCGGCATCCACGGCCACTGGTTTTTCCATGAAGATGTGTTTTCCGGCGTTGACGGCGGCTTCGAAGTGGATCGGGCGGAAACCTGGGGGGGTTGCCAGCACGATCAGATCGATATCTGTTTCGAGGAGTTGCTTGTATCCATCGAAGCCGGTGAAGCGGCGTTCCTGAGGGACATCAACAATCGCGGTTTCATTCCCCTTGACGTCGGCGGCGATGCGATTAAGGCTTTTCTCGAGTTGATCGCCGAACATATCGGCCATGGCGACCAAGGCCACCTTGCCAGGAGATTTCAGTGCCTGAGCGGCTGCCCCGGTGCCACGTCCCCCGCAGCCCACCAGTCCAATTTTAATGGTCTCGTCGCCAGCTGCATGTACTCGGGCGGACAGACCCGAAAGCATTGCCGTTCCTGCAGCAACGGTCGCCGAGGCCTTGATGAAGTTGCGTCGGGAATTTTGTTGATCGTGCTTCATGAAAATCTCCGTGAAAGTAAGGGGGAGGCGAGAGTGCGGTGCGCCGGTTATCCCGAATCAGTGACCGTGATGTCTCCCGCGGGCAATCGGCCGGGAGGGAGAGTGTACGACCGGCATGTTTCCGGGAGGAAAAAGCATCAGTCCATCTTTAATTCTTCATAAATACCCGAAGAACAGGGGGAAGGTAAAGCGAAACACGTCGCGTTTTCGAAAAAAAACGCGACGTGCGGGATTGCTTCGTTCCGGGATTCCGTCAAGCCCGTATATCGAACCGGCCTGATACCACGGGGGCTTCATTTTGCCAATTCGGGGGGCGGATCCGGATACAGGGTGTACTTTTTGATGGTTTCCGCATCGGGGCGTTTCAGTGGCCGGACCACGCGAAAACCGACGTGCAGGGCATCGGTGTGATACCACATGCTTTTCGGGAGTTGGGGGTCGCGAATTTTCCAGGAGGGGTCGGATTTTTGACGTGAAGCACTGCGGAGCAAATCGGGATCGTCATCCCAGGAGCCCCCCCGGACCACGCGTGGATACAACGATTTCGGCACCGCAATGGGGAACACTGCGGGAGTTTTTGCATCGAACCGGGAATAAAAATCGGGCACGTATTGATCCAGGCACCACTCGGCGACATTCCCGTGCATGTCATACAACCCCCAGGGGTTCGGCTTCTTCTGCCCGACTTTCTGGTAGGTTTCGTTGGCATTGTCGAAATACCAGGCGTATTCATCGAGCTGGGCGGGGTCGTCGCCGAAGGAATAAGCCGTGGTGGTCCCTGCGCGGCAGGCATATTCCCATTCCGCTTCCGTGGGTAACCGATAATAATCCCCCGTGACCTCCGTCAGCCATTCACAGTAGGATTTCGCAGCCAGCTGGGTCATGCAAATGGCCGGGAAGCCATCGTGTCCCATGCCGAAGGTCATGTCGGTATATTCCTTCGTGGGGCGGGTGACGGCGTCAGCCTTCAAATCCATTTCCGTAGCGGACACGCCGAGTACTTCGCGTCTCTGCTTATCGAGTTTGTAGCGATAGGTATCGTATTCATCCCAGGTGACTTCGCATTTTCCCATCCAGAATGGCTCGATTTTGACTTGGAATTGGGGGCCTTCGTCGTCCTGGCGGTCCACTTCCGTTTCGGGGCTTCCCATGGTGAACACGCCCGCGGGAATCGGCAGCATTTCGAAGGAAATATCCGTGTTGGGAATTTCCACGGTGTATTTTTTCAGTTCGGGCTGAGCTGCCTGGGGCTTATCTTCCGCTGATACTGGGGGTACAGTAATCGAAGTGGCCAGCAACGCAGCCAGTAGCAGGGCCACTCCTTGTATATTTCGCTTCATCTGCAGTCTCCAAACAAAAATCAGTGGGAACGTCCCCATGCCGACCCTGACAAAAGTATTCGTTTACTCGCATTTTGAACACGATGAAACCGCTGATACGGCAAAAAAAACACGAAATGCAGGGAGGGAACACGCGGGGCGAGTCTTTTGGCAAAGCCTCTGTCCCATCGTGGTCATGCTTGGGCTTGCCTGTCAAGCATGCGCCGACGAACCGACCGACAGTTCGTTGAAACGGTATCGGTTTCAACGAATTCGCATGGGAGTGCCCTGGGAATTGCAATTTTACGCGACAGACGACCAGTGGGCGATTGACGCTGCGGAACGAGCGTTTGCCCGCGTCAAGCAGTTGGATCAAAGCCTGTCCGATTACGATCCCGACAGCGAGGTGAGACGGCTGTGTCGCGACTCGCGCCCCGGAGCCCCGGTGGTTGTCAGCCAGGAGTTGTTTGACGTGCTGCAGTTTTCCCTGGAACTGTCACGACAATCGCAAGGGGCGTTTGACGTGACGGTGGGGCCCCTCACCGAACTGTGGCGGAAAGCCTGGCGTAAACGTGCCTTTCCGGAAGCAAAACTACTGCAAGAGGCTCTGGGCAGGGTCGGCTATCAATCGCTGCGACTGCACGAAAAATCCCGTGCGGTGGAATTGCTGCTGCCGGAGATGCGGATCGACCTGGGCGCAATCGCCAAGGGGTATGCTGCCGACGTCGCTTTGCGAGAACTGCAAGCCGCTGGTATCACGAGAGCCCTGGTCGACGCCTCGGGCGATTTGGTTGCGGGAGATCCTCCTCCCGGTCGAGCGGAGTGGGTCATCTCGATCGAGCCGCTGAAATCGCGGGAGAATTTGTCCAGCCAGGACAGGCCGATTGAACATTTGAGGTTAAAGCATGCCTCGGTGGCGACTTCGGGCGATGCGAACCGATATGTGGAGATCGAGGGGATTCGCTATTCCCATCTTGTCGATCCGAACACAGGTCTCGGATTGACTGTCCCGAGCAGTGTCACCGTGATTGCGCCGAACGGCATGATCGCCGATGCCCTCGCGTCTGCCGTTTCGGTGCTCGGCCCGGAACGGGGGTTTGCATTGCTGAAACAGCATCGGGCCCAGGCTCTGGTGATGACGGGCAGCCCGCAGGGAATTCAGACATGCGAAACGAGCGGTTATTGCCAGTACCGGATTCAACCACCAGCCGAATGATTCCGCCCGCGGACTTGCCGGAGGGCGCGGTTTCCTGGCGGCAGTCCGGTTTATTCCCGGTCGAGGGGGAGCAGGGAGCGGACCTGATCGATGCGGAATTCTTCGCGGGCCAGCAGGGGTTCGGCGTAGGCGGTGTGAATACTCCATCCCCAGTAGCGTGCCCGATCGCGAATGTCGTCGAGGGGTGTCGGTATCGGGTCACCCGTGCGGTCGAGTCCCTGCGACTCGTAACAGCGGATAGCCGACAGTTTCTGTTCGATCCAGGGACTGATATCCACCACCACCGCCGGTTTGGGATGAATCCGCAGATGAATGCTGAGGTAATACATCATTCGCGGGGGCCAATAAGGTTCGGCATCGAGATCGGTACGGGAGAGCTTGGCCCAGAAGCGGGCATCGTCGCAGAGCCGGCTCGCCTGGACGTGATCGGGATGGGCGTCTTCTTCCCAGGGGGCCAGGATGAGCCGCGGGCGCGTCCGCCGAAATACATTCGCCAGTTCCCGACGGGCATTCAAGTCGGCTTGCAGGGAGCGATTGGGCAGATCGAGGTTTTCCCGGAATTGAACGCCCAGCACCCGCGTGGCAGCCGCGGTTTCTCGCGTGCGAATTTCCAGGGAGCCGCGGGGGGTCGGCTCGCCGGAGGTTAAATCGACGATGCCGACCTTCAGGCCCTCCGAAATGGCTTTGGCCACCAGACCGCCCACGCTGATCTCCGCGTCATCCGGGTGCGTTGCCACCACCAGTAAATCGAGCATGCTGAAGTGTCCTTTACCGCGAACGCGCGGATCGGGCATTGTCGGGGATTGTGCAGTCTGGTCGTCAGCGTAATGAATCCGCGGGCTGGCGAGAAGAATCAGACCCCCTGGGAACAACGGCAGGGATCGCATCAGAGTTTGCGTTTTGCCGCCTGTCGTTCCACAATTGGGAAGTGGCTGGAAAAATTTCATGCATCGAGGGAACGGGAATCCATAAAGCATGACGGGACAAAAAATACGCTGGGGGATTCTGGGGACGGCCCGCATTGCCCGTAAGATCGCTGCGGCGCTACATGCCTGCCCGCGGGCGGAGTTAACGGCAGTTGCGAGTCGCTCGCGGGAAAAGGGAACCACCTGGGCTCGCGAACATGGATGCCCGAGGGTGTTCGAGGGGTATGCCGAGCTATTGCGCTGCGAGGAAATAGACGCCGTCTACATTCCCTTGCCGCCCCATCTACATGCGGAATGGACGGAGGCGGCGGCTGCGGCTGGGAAGCATGTGCTGGTGGAGAAGCCGCTGGCCCTCGATTTGCGGCAGGGATTGCGGATGCGGGACGCGTGTGTGTCGGCTGGTGTCTTTCTGTGGGATGGCGTGATGTGGTATCACCATCCCCGTGCGGCGCGGATGCGGGAAGTGATCCGGCAGGGGCGGATTGGAGCGATCCGCCGGGTGACATCGGCCTTTTCCCATTTGTGGACCAGTCCGTTGCCAGCCGACCAGGAATATCGCCTGAATCCGGCCCAGGGGGGTGGCAGCCTGATGGATCTGGGCTGGTACTGCGTCGGTGCCAGTCTGTGGGCGATCGGCGCAACTCCCCGTGCAGCGTGGGGAGAGGCCAATTTCGTTTCAGGCGTCGACGAATCGTTTTCGGGGCTGCTTTCCTTTCCGGAGGGGATTACGGCGGGGTTTGATTGTTCCCGGAATCTGGCGGCTCGGCGCTGGCTGGAAATTGCAGGGGAAGCCGGGTCGATTGTCTGCGACGACTTCACCCGTCCCTGGAACGAGGAAAAAACCCGCTTCTGGATCCACGATGCCCAAGGTAACGCGGAAACGGTGAACTGTCCGGTCGCGAACCAGGAAACCTGCATGATCACCGCCTGTTCGACCCAGATTCTGGAGCAACAGTGGGATCGGCAATTCCTCGAGTTGAGTCTGCAAACCCAGGCGGCGATCGATGCCTTGCGGGTCAGCAGCCTGGAGCATCGTCCGGTGGACTTATCGTGAAGATGTATGGTAAATCGCACGGCTCGCAGAGTACCCAATACCAACCTGGGCACCTTGCAATCGAGGGAGATGCGCGGTCCGCGCGTCAGCCCGCGGGTGTGCCGAGTTTCCGCAGTTGTTCGCGGGCACGGCTCAAGACAGGGCCGATACTGTTTTCGGGGATGCCAAACTGCGAGCTGATTTCCCGATAGCTTTTGCCTTCGAGATGATAGGCTTGCACAATGCGGGCCTCTTCGCGGGGGAGCCTGGCGATCAGGGTTTCAACGTGATCCCGGTTTTCGAGGGTGAATTCGCCGTTGTGCCCGTTGACGGCCATCTCCGCCAGTTCGGCTTGAGCCTGTTGCAGCTTTCTGCGATCGATCAAGGCATGAATCGTGATGCGCCGGGTGACGACTGTCAAATAAGCGGCCAGGGAGCTTTTCCCGCGGAAATGCTTCAAGATCCGAAAGTCGTTGGCGACGATCGCAGTAAAAACTTCCGCAGCCAGATCATCTACGTCGGCTTGCGACAGATTCACGCTGCGGCATTCTGCGGTGTGACGAATCACATGCACGAACAACCCGGTGAAGCGATCGGCAAACGCTTGCCATGCAGCGGGTTTCCGCTGCAGGCAATGTTCAATCAATTCGCGATCAATTTGCGTCAATGCCATTGTCGCAACTCGGAAATCGTCAGAGGGCAATGCAAAAAAACATCCATGTCTTGCGTATCCGCGCAGCAGTAAGGACGGAAGACAAGACCGCTCCGGCCTCCCTGACAGCCCGTAGAGTAAGTGTACGCCTCGGGGGAACCGGAGGCAAGCTTTGTTTTACGGGGCCGTTTTTTGCAAATTACGGAACGGAAGAACTTCTTGGCGGCAGCGGCAGGCTGCTTTCGTGGCATGGGAATCAGGCACCGTATTTTTCGAGCCGCCCGGCGTGGGCCAGTGCCAGCGACATCAGATACTTGGCTGGAAACTGTCCCAACCCTCCCTGTAGACAGCTCGATTCCCCGAAACTGGTGCAGTGGTCGAAACGGCAGGTCTCCGCGCGCAGCAGCGTGGGGACCGGATGCCAGCTATGAGACCGCATTTTGCTGGGAGTACTGTGATCCCCAGTGACGATCAGGACATCGGGATTCAGCGCCTTGATGCTGGGCATGGCGGCATCCAGTTCTTCGATCCGCTTCACCTTGGCGTCGAAATTCCCGTCCTCGCCCGTGGAATCGGTGTATTTGAAGTGCAGGAAGAAGAAGTCGTAGTCGTTCCAGGCAGCAGCCAGGCGTTGACACTGATCTTCCAGCGTCTGTCCGGCATCGAGAACGTCCATGCTGACCAGGCGCGCCAGTCCGCGATACATGGGATAAACGGCAATGGCCGCCGCCCTCAGGCCGTACACTTCGTGGTACGTGGGGATTTCCGGTTTCTTGGCAACCCCGCGCAGGGTGAGGAAGTTGGCAGGAAAATCTCCCTTGAGGACTTCGCGGGCCTGTTCCAGGAATTGCCTGGCGACTTCCACCGTTTTTTCCGAACCTGGCGCCTTGGCGGTCGGTTCGAGGGGAGGGACACCCGTGCGTTGAGGGTCGGTGTCCTGCAAGTCGCCCCCCAACCCTGGTCCGCGAAAGACGATCACCAGGCGATATTCCTTGACCGGCTTCACAAAAACTTCCACGCCGGGAATGGTGATCTGATCGAGTTTGGCAGCCAGTTTCGCCCCGATCTCACTGGAAATCCG
Source organism: Planctomycetota bacterium (assembly GCA_014584345.1). Lineage (GTDB taxonomy): Bacteria > Planctomycetota > Planctomycetia > Planctomycetales > Planctomycetaceae > Rubinisphaera. Next base: position 98,295 of record JACTNB010000007.1, on the reverse strand, counting down.
CCCGGCACGACGATCGGAGATGTTGCCTGCTTCGTCCAGACTGCAGAAATTACCACGAATCGCCACGTCTTCCGGGCCGAGTTCGAAATCGATCCCCAGGGCTTCCAGCACGCCCCGGCCAATGTTGTATTCCAAGGGATCGTAGCCGAACAATCCGAGGTGCCCGGGTCCGCTTCCAGGAGTGATGCCGGGAAGCACGGGAGTGCTCAAGCCCAGGGTTCCTTCCGCTGCCAGTTGGTCGAGATTCGGTGTGCGTGCGGTTTCAAGCTCGGTTTTCCCGCCCGGTTGCAGCGGTAGACCTCCCAGACCATCGGCGACCACGAGCACGATTTTCGAATCACTGGAGCGTTGCAGTTCGCGGGTCAAGTCGTGGAATTTCATGGAGACGGGCTTTCAAAACAGTTGAGCAATGTCTGGTTGTCGCCGTGGGTTGGGCGTCTTGGCCTGGCTGCGCGGCGGAACAGGCATTGTGAAAATCGGTCTGGGCTTTGACAAGTCTGGCGTACGGTTCCACCCCGAGACTTGGCAGAAACGGGCCGGTTCGGTACGCTGAAATCAACGTGATTTGATGTGTCCTCGCGGATCGATACCCCGAGGCAGGCAGGCCATGCCCTGGTTCGGCTTCCATAATTTTTATTCACACTCCTTCAGGCCCAGATTTAAGGATATGACTTCGATGAAACCGACTGATTCTTCCGTCTCCCGTCGTTCGATGTTACAGGGGACCGCGGGGCTGACGGCCGCCTTGGCCTTCAATCAAATTTCCGCTCGGGCGTTCGCCGCAGGTGACGATACGGTGCAAGTGGCATTGGTCGGTTGCGGGGGACGGGGAACCGGGGCCGCTTCGAACGCTCTTTCGACCCGGCAGGGGCCGACCAAACTGGTGGCGATGGCCGACGTGTTCGAGGGGCGGTTGAGCAGCAGTCACAATTCCCTGAAATCGCAATTCAACGATCAGGTGCAGGTCGAGGAAGAAAACCGCAACATCGGATTCGATGCCTACAAGAAGGCCATGGATGTCCTCAAACCGGGCGACGTGGTTATTCTCACCACGCCTCCCGCGTTTCGCTGGGTGCAGTTCCAGTACGCGATTTCCAAGGGCTTGAATGTCTTCATGGAAAAGCCGGTGACCGTGGATGGCCCCACCAGTCGGCGGATGCTGGAATTGAACAAGGAGGCCAAGGCCAAGAATCTGAAGGTCGGCGTGGGCTTGATGTGCCGTCACTGCGAAGCGCGGGGCGAATTGTTCGATCGCATCCAGAATGGCGAAATCGGCGATTTGATCCTGCTGCGGGCTTATCGCCAGGCAGGCCCGACGGGGAACGCCTTCGTCAAGAAAAACACGGACGAATCCTTGAGTGAACTGCTTTATCAGATCCGCAATTTTCACGGCTTTTTATGGGCTTCGGGAGGCGGCTTCAGCGACTTCCTGATCCACAATATCGATGAATGCTGCTGGATGAAGGATGCCTGGCCCGTGATGGCGAAGGGGGCCGGGGGCCGACACTACCGGATGGATCACGTGGACCAGAACTTCGATACCTATTCCGTGGAATATACCTTCGCGGATGGTTCGAAGATGATGCTGGAAGGCCGCACCATGCCTGGCTGCGACAAGGAATTCGCCAGTTACGCCCACGGTTCGAAAGGCTCGGCTATCATTTCGACGGCTTCTCACACCCCCGCGCGCAGCCGTATTTACAAGGGGCAGGCGTTCGTCGATAGCGACCTGGTCTGGGCCTGCCAGCCGAACGAGCCTAACCCGTATCAGTTGGAATGGGAACATCTGATGCAGGCGATTCGGCGCAATACCGAGTACAACGAGGTGGAACGCGGCGTGATGGCTTCGGTCGTCACCTCCATGGGCCGCTTTGCCTCGCACACCGGTCACATGATTACGCTTGACGAAATGCTGAATAACGACCATGAATTCGCGCCAGGCGTGGCCGAGCTTACGCTGGATGGCCCGGCTCCGCTGCAGGCGGATGCGAATGGGCTGTATCCCGTCCCCATGCCCGGCTTGAAGACCAAACGCGAGTATTGATGCAGCGTCTGCCCCTGCCCGGTCCCTCGCGATTTCGGGCAGGGGCGGCCTTGCTCCGCAAGGAACGAAGGGTTCCTATTATTTCACCCCTTGCCGCGGAAGAATCCTCATGAAGTTACAACTGCTGACGTTCGGTTTGATGCTGCTGACGGGCGCTGCCGTGTCGGCTCAGGATACCTTGAACTTTCCCCATCTGGGCGAAGTGCTGCGTTTCCAGCCCGCGATGAACCAGATCATCGCCGAGGGAGCCAAGATCGAAGTGGTCGCCTCGGGATTTGACTGGACGGAAGGTCCGGTCTGGGTGCCCGGCACCAAGGAAAAACCGGGCTACCTGTTGTTTTCGGACATTCCCCGGAATGCCGTGTATCGCTGGGATGAAGGTGAAGGGATCAGCTTGTATCTGTCGCCCAGCGGGTACACGGGAGTGGACGACTACGGTGCCGAGCCTGGCTGCAACGGCCTGATGCTCGACAGCCAGGGGCAACTGGTCTCCTGCGAACATGGCGATCGCCGCATTTCCGTACTGACCCACGGCGGTGGAAAACGGACGCTGGTCGATAATTACCAGGGCAAACGGCTGAACAGTCCGAATGATCTGGTCTTTCATTCCAACGGAGACCTGTTGTTTACCGATCCGCCCTATGGGCTGCCTAATCGCTGGGACGACCCCCGCCGTGAACTCGATTTCTGTGGCGTCTACCGCCTCAAGCCGAACGGCGAATTGACGCTGCTGACCAAGGAACTGGCCCGTCCGAATGGCATTGCCCTCTCTCCCGACGAGAAAACCGTGTACGTCACACAATCCGATCCTCAGGCGGCTCTCTGGATGGCGTACCCCTTGAAGCCAGATGGTTCGCTCGGAAAGGGACGGGTCATTCATGATGCGACCAGGGACGTCAACAAGTTGCCCGGCTTGCCCGATGGTATGGCGGTGGCCCAGGACGGAACGCTGTTTGCCACCGGCCCGGGGGGCGTGTATGTCTTCACCCCCGATGAAAAATTCGTGGGGCGCATCAGCACGGGCGAACGGACGGCCAACTGCACCTTCGGTGGGCCGAACGGGGATTACCTGTATCTCACCGCCGATATGTATATTTGCCGGATCAAAACGAATCTGGTCGGCTTGAACCACAAGAAATGACCGGTTGTGCGAACGAGCCGCGGGCCGCAGGGAATAAAACCACTTCCTGGCGGAACGCGGCTTTCGCGCGGTGCTCTAGCCGGATATGCGAAACCGGAGAAATGCCGCACCCATATAATCCAGCGGATTACAGATGCGCGTCTCGCCACGTGCGTGCAATCATTTCCCGAAATCGCTGCCACAGCGAAGCCGGCGGGACCGCAAGGCGCACCTGGCAAACCTGATACATCCCCCAGTTCTCCGCCGCGGAGGCTTCCATTTGCACATACCCTGCCACACGTGCCTGTCGTTCCGCGCCTGGTTGTCGGGACAGGTAGGTGTCGAGTACCTGTTGAGCGGGAATTTGTTCCTTTTCCCGTGCCTCCCTCCGGACACCAGGCGCCAATTGAATCAGCGTTCCCGTCTGGGGCTGGCCTTCCGATTGCGGTAAAAACACCAGGCTGTCGGCTCCCGGAACCAGCAGCCGCGACCAGTGTTCCTCCACTGCGATCAACAGGGTATAACCGGCATCCGGAGCAAATTCCCCCAAGGTATTCCCCTCCGGTAGAAATCGACCGCGATTTTCCAACGCCAGCGGATCGAGGGTGTTCCAGTAATCTTCTCCTCCGACGGCTCCCGGCAAGGGGGAGGGGATCAGTCGCCCCGTCCGGTCCGCTTGTTTTTCGAGATGCGCGAGGCGGTCGCGCAGCCGGTTGGATTGCTCCACCAGGGTAGACTGCCGCTCCGCGATCAAGGCCAGCACTTCCGCGGCATCGGCCAGTTGGGTTCGCTTCCGCTGGATCGACTGTTCGGACGCCTGCCAGGCCCGCTGATCCGTTTCCAGCCGCGCCGCTTGTTGCTCCAGATCCGCGTTTGCCAGCCGGTAGATGGTCTCTCCGTGGTGCAACGTGGCCCCCGTGTCGGCGGTTTCGCGCAGCAGGCCGCTCTCCCGGATGACGATCGGTTCGGCCGCCCGGGGCATCAACACACCCGTCGCCGGAATCCGGCGGGGAAAAGGGAGAAACAGCAGCGCGGCAATCAAGACGGTTCCCACGAGCAGGCTCAGTTGCACTCGGCCCAGCCGTCGATTCCGCAGGCGGTATTCCCGCCGCCCTTCCGGATACATCACTCGGCCCGTTCCCCAGAGTTGTGCGGGAATCAGCAGGCAGCCTGCCGCCACGATCAGCGGCTGGAAACCGGTCGGCTTTAATAACTGATAAAACCCCACGAGGATCAACACCAGCACCAGCCATAAATACAAACCCGCCGCCAGCCCATAACCGCACATGCCTGGCGAAACACGTTCTCCGCTGGCTTCCGAGCGCGGCCCCATCAGGAACCGCCACAAGACCAGCCGGGCCTGACGTAGCGATTCCGAACGCAAATTCGCCTTGCCCAGAAGATCGCCACAGATGTAGTAGCCATCGTAACGCATCAAGGGGTTCCCGTTGAGCAGCAGGGAATTCACCGACCCCACCACGGCCAGCAACAGGCACACGGCATGAAAAATCCCAGGTTCGCTGAAATGCCAGGCCAGCAGGCAGAGGCTTGCCACCAGCAAGTCCACGAAAATGCCAGCCGCGCTGACGGCCACACGCTCCCGTCGCCTGCGAAACGTCCAGGCATCGGTCACGTTGCAATACAGGCACGGAATGCACGCCAGCAGCATCACTCCCATCTCGGTGCATTTCCCGCCATAGTGATGGCACGTGACCGCATGTCCTAATTCATGCAGTACCTTGGTCAGCCCAAGACACACCACGACCAGCAACCAATGTTCCGGGCCAAACAGCAGGGGAAGTTGCTGCAACTCATGCAGCAGACTCGGCAATTCCGCAATTGCGATCAGCCCCGCGGAAAGCATTACCAGGAGTGCCAAGACCAGAAATTCCCCGGTATAAATCCAACCCAGCCAGGGTGTCAAACCGTCGAGAAATCGCTGGGGATTCCAACCGCGAAACCGGATCACCAGTGGACTGGCAAATATCCCGTGCCACCCCCGGGCAGGCCGCGAAGCCAAGGAGGGCGTTCCCAACCGCCGCCGCCATTCGGCAATCAGAAGTGGATCCGTCAGCAAGAGTTGCTTGAACGACCAGTCGACAATCAGGTTCTCCAACTCCCCCGCGCGGAGTTCCCGCGGTGCGAATCGCCGTTGAAACGCCTCCCGCAGTTCTTCCAGAGATTGACACGCATTCAAATGCGTGAGCAGAAAGTGTTCTTCGATGCCGAAATGAAAACACGTGCGAGTCAACGGATCGCGCACCACCCAGGGGGCCTGTGCGTAACCTTCCACCGGAAATAGTTCCAGATCGTGGCGAGCCTGTATCCTGTCCACCCCCGTCCCTCCAGTATTTTCAGCGTACGGGACGTCCGTTGAGGGCATCTTGCGGGTGTTCCGGTTCGGCGACCGCATCGGTTTGAATCCGCATGACGACGGAATCCCCTGGGCGGAGCCCATGCTCCCGATTATCCAGTATAGCCCAGATGCGAAACGAGCCATCTACCGGATCGATCTCGGGGTGTACGAAGGAAATGGCTCCCTCCACCGGGCGCGTCTTCTCCGCGGTGAAACCGGGTACGTCCACCCGCACGGGACACCGAGACAAGTCCAGGTGACGATACTTGGCGGGCAGCACCGCTTCCGCCCGCAATCGGCGGGTATCGATCAAGCGGACCAGGCTGGCTCCTGGTTGAACCCATTCGCCCAGACGCGAATCGATACGCACAACCGTCCCGGCGATCGGCGCGCGAATATGCCTTCGTTCGACACCATGTTCGGCCTGTTCCACTTCAATTTCCCGGAGACCGGCCGTCATCCCCAGCAACCGATGCTCGTGTTCGGCCAGCCGGATATCGATTTGCGCTTTTTCGGAGACGAGCCGCAACCGATCGACTTCCGTGCGGGAAACGGTCTCGGGATATTTTTTGTTGGCCTCTTCGGCTCGTTTGAGTTCCGATGCCGCCACTTCCGCCGCCTTGCCTGCCAACAGCTTCCGCAAATAGTTTTCATACTCCTGGTTTGCGATATCGAGCTGGCGGCGAACCTGCTTCAGGGTCAATTCCGCTTCCACCGCATCGAGTTTGACAAGCACGGTTCCCGCTTCGACCTGCGTTCCTTCCCGTACGAGTATCTCCGACAGCACGCCGGTATCACGCGCGGGTACGTCCGCGGAATGAATTACGGAGATCAGTACCGATTCCACCACGATCTCTCCGGCCGGCAGCAGGGTGTTCCCCGCGAATGTCAGCGCGAGCAGAATTTCCAATCTCCATCGCATACGCGTATCCCCGGTCACGGTTTGAAACCTCGCTGTACTGATCGATCCGTTCATAAACCAGCTGTGAATTTTTCGTAGGGTGCACTGTGTGTACCATTTACGTGGTATCCACGGAGCAGGCCAACTACAACATATCGCGGCAAACATGATCCACAATCAATAAATTCACGGCTTCTGTGTGCCACTGGCTTTGCCAGTGCAAGCCCATGTAGACGAGTAACGGCAAAGGGACTGGCGGATCCAGTGGCTGGATGTCGGAAAAATGCTTGGCAATACGCACGCTCGCAGAGCCATGGCACTCCTTGATTCAATACGCCGAAATCCTCGCGGACAGGCTCCGATGCCGAGTTTAACAATTTCTTGGGCATCCCCCACGCGAAAATCGACGCGATTCCCGCTGATTCGCAATTTCTCGCAACTCGATCCGATCGGCCGGGACGCGAACATCCCAGCCCGCATTGGGTTTGCTCAATAAAAAAGGGCCGTGCAACGAGCACGGCCCCGAAAGGAGACGAGAGAGACCTTTATCTTCAGGACCGGGGCGGAGGAGGCACCCTCCGGCCCGGCCATATCGTTCACACTATTGCTTGCAGGTGTCGCAATCCTCGGTGCAGTTATCCTCGGGGCAGCACGCGACTGCGTCCGTGGGGCAGCAGGGATCGCAGCAGACCGGCACCTTGCGGCACACCACATGAGGCACGCAACGGGTTTTCTTCACCATGATCGTGCGGGGGACGCATTTGGTCACGGTGACGTATTTCCAGTCGCGAACAGTTTCGCACGTCGTGTAGGGGACGCAACGGGTCCGGCATTCCTTCACCATGTGGCAGGTGGTGTGGGGAACGCATTTCTTGATCGTTTCGCACTTCCAGTCGCAGACCGTGTAGGGCACCCGCTTGGTAATGCAGCGTTCTACAAAGTGGCAGGTGGTGTAGGGAACCTTGCAGTGCCGAGTTTCCTGGGTCATCGTGCAGACCGTATAGGGAACGCGGCGGGTGCAGGTTTGTTGCACCATCGTGCAAGTGGTGTAGGGAACACGCTTCACCGTGGTGCAGGGCACCCGGGTGCAGACCGTGTAGGGCACCTTGCGATGCTTCACGCAGGTTTCATACCGCACGCAGCAGACCTTCCGCATTTCCACCTTGGGGCACCAGACCTTGCGGCAAATTGTATAGCCGTGGCAGCGCGTGCGTTCCAGGCAGCGGCAGGGAGGACAGGTTGTGCAGTTGCCGCATTGTTCGCCACATTCCGCACACTCGTCGTCACAGCCCGCGTCCGGGCAGCAGTTGGGCGTGGTGCAGGCGTGGGTGGTGCAGCAACCGGGGACGCGTTCACGAATCGTCTTCCATTCGCCCGTGCAGACGGGCACCCACTTGGTATCGACCACGGGCTTGCAGACCGTGTAGCAGACATCGCGGTAGCAGGTTTGCGTGTGCAGTTTGTAGCTCGTGCAGCAGACTTCCTTATAGCAGGTTTGATATACCGGCTTGCAGTAGGTCTGGCAGACGGTGCGGTAACACGTTTTCGTGACAGGACGGCAGACCGTGTAGCAGTGATCGCGGTAGCAGGTCTTGTAGACCGGCTTGCGGATCGTGCAGGTTTCCGTCCGGTAGCAGGTCCGGTAGACGGGCCGGCGGACCGTGCAGTATTCCGTCCGGTAACAGGTTTTGTACTCCGGACGACAAACCGTGTACTTCTCCTGGCGATAGCAGGTTTTCTGCACGGTACGCGTGCAGGGGACCCGCACCTGTTCACAGCAGGTGTCGTAGACGGTCACGGGGCAACAGTATTCCTCGGTTTTCCAGACCACTTCCTTCACGGTTTCAAATTTCGGGCAGCAGCGTCGCTTGGCGACACCGAAGCGGCCCCACAGGCCACAGGTTTCCGTGGGACAGCAGTTGTAGCTGTCCGCACCGCAATAGGCGGCTTCCGTGTGATCGCTGTAGGCACCGAATAACAGTGCGAATGCAGCGACTGATATCCAGGCTGCTCTCTTCATGGCTGGGGTCCCTCGTCTGGCGCCGGGCTGAAATCTCTCAGGTCGGCAGTGTGCTTTACTTGATCACTGGTCGAGACCGGAAGCTGCTTGCCTGGCCTGGTCTCACCGATACATAGGGCCCGCCTTGCAGCAGGCGCCAGTATTAGCTTCGACAACCCCGGTTTGCTATCTTTCCCTGTTTGTCTAAATTTTTAATGCTGGGTTCTCTTTCCAGCCTTTGCATGTTTTGCAAACCTTGTGATCGTTACATTCCGAATACATCCAGCAGGGAGAATCGTGACCGGTTGTGATTTCCGAGAGCCTGTTATAAGGTGAAGCCATATCGAAATTCACACGCATACACATCGGGAGTCACGTCATGAAATATGCCATCTGCCAGGAACTGTTCGTTGACTGGGACTGGAAGCGCCAATGTGATTTCATTGCGAAAACAGGGTACACAGGGATCGAAGTGGCCCCCTTTACCCTGGCTGCGCGAGCCGGGGACGTCACTTCCCAGCAGCGCCAGGCCTATGCGGCGGCAGCCCGGGAAGCGGGACTGGAAGTGGTCGGACTGCACTGGCTGCTCGCCAAAACGGAAGGTTTCTACCTCACCACGCCAGAGAACGACGTAAGACAGCGCACGGCGGACTACATGGCGGAATTGACCCGACTCTGCCGCGATTTGGGAGGCTCGCTGATGGTGCTCGGTTCTCCACAGCAGCGAAATCTGCTGCCGGGGATCACGCATGAGCAGGCACAAGGCTATGCCACGCAAGTGCTGGAGCAAGTCCTGCCGACGCTCGCCGACTGCGAGGTGACGCTTTGCCTGGAACCGCTCTCCCGCCAGGAAACGGATTTTATGATCACCTGTGCCCAGGCCCGGGAAATCATCGAGCATTTCCATAGCCCCTGGATTCGCCTGCACCAGGATGTCAAGGCGATGTCGGATGAATCCCTCTCCATTCCCGAATTGATTCACCAGCATCGGGATGTCATCGGACATTTTCATGCCAACGATGTCAATCTGCGTGGCCCCGGCATGGGCGATGTCGACTTCCTCCCCATCTTCCAGGCCCTGCGCGAGACCGGTTACGCAGGCTGGGTTTCGGTCGAGGTGTTCGATTATTCTCCCGGCGCGGAAGTCATCGCCCAGGACTCCCTGAAATACATGCGGGAAATCGAAGCCCGCCTGCAGTGATCGCACGTCGCGCGACGGCTGCACGGGACGATCCCCATGCGGGTCTTGCGCGGCTTCAGAACCGGAGGGCAGGATCCGCGGTTTGCAGCGAGTGCAGGAAACCGACCAGATGCTGCATGCTGTCGCAATGCACCGCATACCGCATGCGGGCACGGAGTGGCTCCGTCAGGGCGCGGCCGCCGACAACAAAGGCGACGGAAAGGCCGAATTGCTCATATAAACAGTCGTATTGTTCAAGAAACAACTCCGGGTTCTCCAGGTGCGAGCAACTCAGCCAAAAGAGGCGCGGGCGATACTCCAGGATGGCACGTTCCATTGTCTGAATTGGCAGATTGTCTCCCAGGGAGCAGGCATTCCAGTGATGTTCTCGCAGAACCATTTCCACCATGGCGGTGGGGATCCGGTAGTAATCCCCCGAGATCGTCCCTCCGACGGCGATGGAGGAATGCGGGGCAGGAATTGGCAATAGCGATCGGAGTTCCCGCAAGGTTTGCAGAATGATTTCGCAGCCACGGCGTTCCTGGTAGATCTGGGCATCACCACACTGCCACTCCTGCCCGATACGTTCCATCGACGGGGCGATCACCTTGTCAAAGATATTCGCCAGCGAATGCTCGGCCAGGTACAGTTCAAGCACCAACTGTCTCGCCTGTAATTCCAGCCCATTCAGCAAGGCCTGGGTCAACAGCCGGGTTGCCTCCTGGTAATCGTTGGTGGACTGGCGGGAAAGTCGCGGTAAACCGAGCAATTCGGGTTGCAGCAACTCTTGTCCCGTTTTGCGCAAGAAGTCAATCAGGCTGGAAATGGGGATTTTGCGATGCCCGCCGGCCGTGTATTGCACTTCCAGGTCCCCCTTGTCGCACCAGCGTTTGACAGAGGATTCGCTCACCTGAATTGCTCGGGCGACCTGCTTTGGTGAAAAAAGTTTGTCCATGCTCACACCACGTTGACTGAAACGCCAGAATGCACGATATGAATGATTTTTGTTGGCATCACCGGAAAACCAGAGAAGTATATCAGATTTTCCCTCCCACACAGCCCCATAAGTTTCTCGCTTTTTTCGCAGTTTTCGGTTTGAAGACAGTCTCGCTCACTCGCTCGCTCCGGTTGTTTTGAAAAATGAACGATATGAACGATATTGGGCCTTGTCTTCCTCTCGCAAGCAGGTAGAATGGCCTGGACGTTTTGGACGTTTTTAGGGCGACCGTTTCGCCCCTCCAACAGGTCCTAAAGGTATGGCATGAAGGAGAGTGTGAGATGCGAGTTCAAACTTCAGTGGTGTTGTTACTAGCCGCCGCTGCCTGCCTGGCAGGCACACCGGCTGTTTTTGCACGGAAGCCGCAAAGCCAGGACATCATCGAGACGGCAGTTGCAGCCAAGAGCTTTCAGACATTGGCGGCCGCGTTGACGGCGGGAGGCCTGATCGATGCCTTGAAATCCGAGGGTCCATTCACGGTGTTTGCACCGACGGATGAAGCCTTCGCCAAACTCCCGGCGGGGACGGTGGAGTCCCTGCTGAAGCCCGAGAACAAGGAGAAGCTGGTTGCGATTCTGAAATACCACGTCGTCAGTGGCAAGGTGACATCCGAGCAAGTCGCGAAACGACACGAGGTCACCACCTTGAACGGCCAGGACCTGAAAATATCCGCCGGCAAGGGAGTCCGGATCAACAATGCGAATGTGGTGCGGGCAGACATCATGGCCAGCAATGGCGTGATACATGTCATCGATGAAGTGTTGCTCCCCTAGGGAATCAGCCTGGTGGGGGAGGATGGTTTCTTCCCCCACCCCGGTGTTTCCGGTTTTGTTCGAGTATTCTCCGTTATTAAGACAGGCAGGTGTCGGCATGGTTACCGTGATGGATGATATTCCCTGCTGTGTGGCGAGCGGTGAGCGAGAACAGGTAGAAAAAAACCTGTGTTGCGATAATCATCGACATGGGTACGCCTCTCCCTCCGTACAGACACACCAGGCGTTCCTGCAAGATCGCGTGCGTGGGTTACTCGAGCAGGAAGTCGATTTTGTTTCCAATAAATTTTTCAGTAAGAGAAGTGCGGCCCGATTCTTCGAACAGGAATTGCTCGATTTATCGGAGTACGAAAACGGGAATGCCGCGGAAGTCATTGAGAAACTCCCGGCCCACGTGTCGCGTCTCTGCCAGGCCCCCTTACTGACACCCGAGCAGGAAGTGATCTGCTTCCGTCGCATGAATTATCTGAAATTCCGCCTGCACCAGTCCCGTGGACTGTTAAATCTGGACGAGCCCGACGAGGAACTTGTCCTGGCCGCGGAGGGATTTCGCGATCAGGCGCTGAAGTTGAGAGACGTGATTATTCGGGCGAATCTCCGTCTTGTCGTGTCGGTGACTCGTAAATTCGTTACTCCCCAGTTTACATTTGATGAACTCTTCAGCGAGGGAGTGCTGGCGTTGATGAACGCCGTTGAAAAGTTCGATTACGATCGCGGCTACCGCTTCAGCACGTACGCATATTATTCCATCTCTCGCGGCATGTACCGCCTGATAAAAGCCCTGCGAAAAAAGTGCATTGTTCTGGATGTGCTGGATCAGAACGTGGCCGCCGCGGAATCCCGCGGGGGAGAACTGAATCCGCGGTTGTGGGACGATATGAGCCATGAGTTGCGGGATATGTTGAAACATCTCGATCATCGCGAGCGATGGATCATTCAGCAACGCTTTGCCCTGGATAACAAGGGGAAGGCTCCCACTTACAGAATGCTGGCCGAACAACTGGGCATTTGCAACGAGCGGGTCCGGCAACTTGAGAAACGGGCACTTTCGAAACTCCGCGTTCTCAGCGAAGATGGCCGCTTCAATGATGTGCTGGACACGCTTGATATTTAGCCCGGGTGTCTTACCCGGGTCAAAAAAACAAGATTGCTGACTTCGACGAACTAGCCGCGCCTGTCACGGAAGCGAGCTAAGCCAAACTCCGGTCGATCACAATGCATTGCCAGAATTAGTGTTGTGCCCAAAGAGTGTTCCTTAAGGAACCACCTGCCTGCCCGCTTCCTGACGGGCGAGGCTAGTTTTCTGGGCACTTTCGAGACAAAATTTAACGCATGGGTGACTGTGTGAGAAATGTGTGTTCGCAGGCTGCCATGCTTTTCGCATTTCCGATGCGGCAGCCGATTCAGAACTGATAGACATCAATGGTCCAGTTCCCTGTCCCCTTGATTTCCATCGTGTATTCACCGCCGGCGGTATAATCGACGCCTCCCTGATAACGGATCGGCTTGCCGGGCATTTCCATCAGTAAATCCTGTTCGCCATCGGCTCTGCGCCACAGGATCTGTTCGATCCGGCCGTCGTGTGTCCAGCGAAATTCCCATTCGTCGTCGACGGTAAATGCGGGTGTGCTGCCGTCGCCGTTGCCGGAAAAATGGGCGACGAGCCGATGAGTGGGCGAAGCCTCCCCTGGAAAGAAACGCAGGCATAGGAACGTAATCGCCGCGACAATTACAAACAGCCCGAAACAGACACCAATGAAGGTGCCAACGCCGTGGATGGCCAGTCGCGGAGCCTGGGGTGAGGTATGGTGCATGGTGGAGCAGGCGTTGGGATTCAGGCTTTAGGTATTAGGGGTTGAGAGAAACCGATATCGCGGGGCATATTCCCTCCCTGTATTTTAGGCGAGAGCGGACGGAAAAGCGATGCGGGGATCTTTTCGAGCCGAACGCGAGGGGGGGCATCGTTTCGCGAGGTTCGTGGTTCTGGTAGGATCGGCAAAGTTGTGTTCAGTCCTGGGGCTTTTCAAGGGATGTTCATGTATCCGTCGAGTATTCGTCTGCATCCGCGCGACAATGTGATCGTGGCGATTCGAGCGTTGTCGTCTGGAGAAGTCGTGCCGGACCAGGGAGAGGCCCTTACCGCGCGGGTGGCGATTCCTTCCGGGCACAAGCTGGCTGCACAGCCGATCCGGACGGGCGAACCGATACGGAAGTTCGGCCAGGTGATCGGTTATGCAACGTCCGACATTTTTCCGGGAGACTGGGTGCACGTACACAATGTCGATCGGGGTTCGGTGGATCTCGACTATTGTCTGTGCGAAGATGTCCCCGTGACGGAATTCCTGCCAGAAGTGGAAACCTTTCAGGGATTTCGCCGTCGCGATGGCCGCGCTGCCACCCGGAACTATGTCGCCATCTTGAGTACGGTGAACTGCTCTGCGACATCCGCGCGGATGGTGGCGGACCGAATCCGCCCGGAATTGCTTGAACGGTATCCGCACGTGGATGGCGTGATTGCATTGACGCACAAGGGGGGCTGTGCGTTCGAATTTCGGGGGCCGGATCACGAACAACTGAATCGCACGCTGGCAGGATACGCCCGGCATCCGAACATATGTGGCTACCTGGTGCTCGGCCTGGGATGCGAGACCAGCCAGGGAGATTATCTGCTGGAATCTCGGGATCTGGTGCAGTTGCAGGGGGCCGCCCAAGGAGGCTCGCCCGCGCCGCTGTTGATCAACATCCAGGAAGCGGGGGGGGTGGCAAGGACGGTTCAGCGGGCCTTGCAGGCATTACCCGAGTTGCTGCAGGAAGCCGACAAGGCGCGTCGCGAGCCGATTCCCGCTTCGGAATTGATTCTGGCAACCGAATGTGGCGGGAGCGACGGCTATTCGGGGATTACGGCGAATCCAGCGATTGGTGTGGCCAGCGACTGGCTGGTGCGTTCGGGGGGGACCGTGATCTTGTCGGAGGTGCCGGAGATTTATGGCGGCGAACACCTGCTGACCCGTCGGGCCATCTCGCGGGAAGTGGGGGAAAAGTTGCTGGAACGGATTCGCTGGTGGGAAGATTATGCGCGGAAATTCGGCCAGAGAATCGACAATAATCCCTCCGTGGGAAACAAGCAGGGGGGCTTGACCACGATTTACGAAAAGAGCCTGGGGGCGATTGCAAAGGGGGGAAGCACCGCGCTGCGGGCAGTGTATGAATATGCGGAGCCCGTCACCGAAAAAGGGTTCGTGGTCATGGATACTCCGGGCTACGATCCCGCCAGCGTGACGGGCATGATTGCCGGGGGAGCCACGGTGGCCGTCTTTTCCACTGGGCGCGGAAGTTGTTTCGGAAGTAAACCGACGCCAACCATCAAGATCTGCTCCAACACGCCCACCTATCGTCATCTACAGGACGATATGGATATCAATGCGGGGGATGTGCTCGAAGGAGTTTCGCTGGAGGAAAAGGGGAAGGAAATCTTCCGCAAGATTCTCGCGGTGGCCTCCGGGGAACCAACCCGCAGTGAATCCCAGGGGATCGGCGATGAGGAATTCTGTCCCTGGCAAGCGGGGCCTGTCTTCTGAATCCCGGTAGCGCAGGTTCTCTGCCGACGCCCGTTTCGCGGCGAAAAGATTGCAGTCCCAAGGCAGCGGGTGGTCACTTATCTGGGCGATCTCGCTGAAGCCGAGCGGTTGAGGGTTCGGCAGGCGGCGGAACCCAGCGACGTGCGCGATCGCCAGTGTTCGCTCTTCGAGTGCAGACCGTGCCGATGTGGCGTGGGGAATTCAGCGGGTAACCGTCGGTTCGACCAGGCGCATGGTGATATCCGTCACCACGCTTTGTTGCACCGTCTGTCCCAGGGCGGTCATTTCCAGATCCATGTTCTGTTTCAGGGCACTGGCGTAAATACAGCCCCGTTCCGCGTCGAACAGGTAGATCCCGCGTCCATCCGCGGATTTCATCGTGACCTGGAACAGTGCCCCTTCCTTGGCCGCGAGGGCGATTTTCGAGGTCGCATTGATGCGATGCAGGCCTTCCTTGGTGGTGCCCGCATAGGTTAACTCAATCGTCGAGGTCATGATGCCAAACGGAAGCTCGGTGGTCAGTTCGCGGGTCCACGATTGATTCAGGCGGAGCGGTCCCTCGGGAAAAATGATGCTTCCCTGGGAAATCATCTTTTTTACCCCGTCCAGCGAATTGTTCCCCGCGATACCCGCGGGTGTGGCCGAAAGTCGTTTTTCCAGTTCCTCCGGCAACCGGATATCCTCCGTTTCTCCCTGGGGGGAAATGTTCATGTGGATATCCTGGTTGACCAGTTGCGAGAGGGAATTGGCGATCAGGCGTAACGGTCCCGGAAGTTCCGTTTTTTCGTTGGAATCGTAAACCAGCGGGGTTTCCTGGCCTGGCTGTGAGGCCTGCATCTGAATACGGTAAATGCGTTTGGTCACGCTGGCGGTGCCATCCGGGGAAACCGAATTCACGTGAGTCCCCAGTTGCAATTGCTGTGAAAGCACGTTTTCCACGGGATTTCCCGCGATATGGGCCGTGGTTGTCAGGCTTTGCTTTAACTCGTAATAGAGCGTTTCGTTGGGAGTATGGCGGAAACGCAGCTCCACTTGCGCGGAAACGCTCTGCTGGCAGGCCAGCGCGGCGAGAATCGCCGGAATCATACCTCGACACAACCAGTGGAGAGTCCTTGCACGCATCGCGATCATCCCTGAACCTGGGGCAAAAATTCGCATCCGTTTCACGCGGAGGCCGTGATTTTATTGAATATGCGATCAATTTTTATCGCAGCATAGTGTGGCGGAAGCTCGCGAGGACACAACATAAATAGTAAGCACAGCGTGCCCTACGATAAATTCACAGCGGAAAGTGGGGAAACATACGCCAAAATGGCCCGGCGACGCAATTCCGATTTTCCCGGCGGGCCGTCTCGGACGGGAGAGAGCCCCCGAGCGAACACAACTCCACCAGGAATTCCGCGCGGGGCTCAAGCCGCGCGGGCCGGGAGTGTCGCGGGGTGTTCCGGTTCCTGCCTCAGCACATTTCTGACGGCGTAATGTCGATTCTTCGAATTGGAGTAATACAACCGGGTGCAGACTTCACCGATGATCCCCAGGCTGAAGAATTGCAGGCTGACCATCGTCGTCAGCACGGTTTGTAACAGCAGGGGATTTCCGGTCATGTCGATGCCCGCAAACAATTTCATGCCAAGGGTTGCCAGTCCGGAGAGGAAGCCGATGGCCCCGCACCACAAGGCCGCCTTGCCGAAGAGTTTCATGGGGCTTTCGAAATATCGGAGGAGAAAGTTCACGGTGATCAAATCGAGTACCACCCGCGTGGTACGGCCGATACCGTATTTGGTCTGTCCGAAACGTCGGGGGTGGTGTTTGGTGACAATTTCCACGCAACGGGCACCGCGGCGATGGGCCAGGATCGGGATAAAGCGATGCATTTCCCCAAACAATTCCAGTTCCTGGGCAATTTCCCGTCGGATTGCCTTCAAGGTGCAGCCCAGGTCGTGAATCGGAAATCCGGTGGTCCGCGAGATCAGCGAATTGGCGATCCGCGAGGGGAGTTTGCGGTTGATGAACGCATCCTGTCGATCCTTCCGCCAGCCATGCACCAGATCGAAGCCCAGTTCGATTTTTTCCAGCATATGGGGGATGTCGGTGGGATCGTTCTGCAGATCGCCATCCATGGTCACAATGACATCGTTGCTCGCATGGTCGATACCCGCCTGCATCGCGGCGGTTTGCCCGTAATTCCGGCGAAATTCGATCACCACCACATGCGGGTCGGCTTCCGCCACTTCCAATAATTTTTGCAGGCTCGTGTCCCGGGAACCATCGTCCACGAAGAGGATCTCGTAATCCCGGCCCGAAACGGACAGGACTTCATGTAGTTGCCCGTGCAGGAGCGGAATATTTTCCTCTTCGTTATGAATTGGCACGACGATGGACAGGCTAAGAGGGCGAGCTGCCGGGGAATGTTTTGTCATGGCTTGATACCAGTTTATTGCAGAAGGAATGGATTCAAGGATTCCGTCGATGGAGTGACGTTTCAGGCAACACGAGGGTGCCCAGGTGATAATTCCGGTTCCGCCGGACCCGCGGTGGACAGGGAGGTGATGCGCGCCGTCAAGGCATTTCGCCCGATAACAAAAATGGCCAGGTGCGCGACACTCCAGCCGACGGCTGCCCCCAGGCAGACATCGCTGGGATAATGCGCGGATGTCAGTACACGTCCGCATGCCGTCATGCAGGCCAACGCCAGGAACATCCAGCGTCCCGCGGGATACAACAGACTCAGGCAAACCGCGAAGGCAAAAGCCACGGTGGTATGTCCCGAGGGGATACTTGTTCCCGCGGGCAGCCCCCATAGAGCGGGAAACCACCCCTGAAAGGTCTCGCTCACGCTTGAAACCTGCGACCAGTCGAGATCGCGCGGACGTATCCGACCATAACTGACTTTTATCAGATCGGTGCACAACCCCGCTCCCAGGGAGATGAGCCCCGCATGAAAATACTCCCGGGTCCAGCCCGGACGGCAAGCCGTCAACGTGGCCAGAATCACAATCACGCCGATGGCGTGCCCAAACGGTTCCGTGTTCTCCACGATTTCCAATAGGAATCGGGGGGGGCGCTGCACGTGAAGGCTCCGGGCGAGGGCCAAGTCGTATTGCAGAAAAAGTAGCCCCAGCAAGATCAGCAGCAGCGGCACAACGTACCGCCCCCACACCGGCGTAACGACTCCGGGTACATCGAGGGGAACCTTGTTTTTTATCGCTGTAAAACGGGACACGAAGCCATCCCTGGCTCTAGTGAACGGGTTCGAAACCATTGTTTTGGTCGAGGCGATCCGCGCCAAGTTCGAAACATTCCGACAACAGAGTTTGTCTCTGTACTGGAACGATTGCCCGCCACAACGTCATGACGATGGACCGTCCGATTCCAGTCCGAACCCTACTGACGGGCGCGTGACTTTAGCAGATGGCGGAGAATCGGGGCAAGATCTGTTCCGCTCCCTCCGTCATGGGCTAGCCCACATTTCCCGCACTGTTATCAATGTGGTAAATATTGACTCGAAAATGCCTGGGAAACTAGCCGCGCCCGTCAGGAAGCGGGCCCGGCGGGCGGTTCCACAAGCAACATTCTGTGGACGCAACAGTAGTTATCTCAATGTGTTGCGAAAAATCATGGCCCAGCCTGGCCCGCTTCCTGACGGGCGCGGCTAGTTCATCGAAATCAGCAATCCTGTTATATTGCCCCGGGCGGGAAATCCGGGTTAGTCCCTGCCGAGGCTGGCCAGTTCTTGCCGATGCAGGGTTTTCAGTGCCGAGTTCGTCTTGAGAAAATGCGGGGCGGGAATCGGCTCTGGACCATGTAGAATGGGTAAGGCCTTGACGATGGTGCAATCCGCTTCCATCAGATTGACGATTTCCGGCTGTTTCTCGGCTGAGTGCGGGCGCCCCCGTTCGTCTTCAACCATCTGCACGATCGGCTGGGTGTAGCTATCTCCATTGGATCGCAAGACTCGAGCCTTGCGGCCAGTAGACAATTGCACCATGCTCCCCGTGGGAAACAAGGATTGGGATCTCAGGAAGGCCCGCAATACCACGGGATCCATTGCCCCTTGGCGGGCCTGTCCGAGAAGTTCCAGGGTGGCCTCGTAAGGGGTGAGGGCTGCGCGATACTGTCGTGGCGAGGTCAATTCGACATAGAGATGCGCCACGTGCAGAATCCGCGCGAACAGGTGAATGCCGTTTCCCTTGCGACCCCGTGGATACCCAGCGCCATCCATTCGTTCGTGGACCTGATAAGAAACCAGGCTGACCAGGGAGGGCAGTTCACTGATTTTTTCCAGCATGTTCAGTGAGTGTATCACATGTTTCTGCAATTCGAGTTGCTCCCGTTCAGACAACGGTCGCGCCGGATCGCGGATCTCCGCCGGAATTTTCAGCATTCCCCAGTCGTGTAGCAGGCCCGTCATGCCGATCCGGCAGACATTCTCGTCATTCAGCCCCATTTCGATGGCGATGCTCATGCCTAACACGGCCATGCGATAACAATGGTGAATTAAATCCGTTTGGCCCGCCAGGCTCATCGCGGTGGCATTCACGCAATCGAAATCCTCGCAGAATTGGAGCAGCAGGTCGTGGGTTAATTCCCGCAGGCAGGTTGCATCGACGCGTTCCGGAGTGTTTCCCAGGGACATCAAACTGGCCAGTTTCTCCTGCTGGTGCTGGCACTGTTTCTGGATCCTGGTCTTTCTCGCCGAGTCGTAGGGGGAGTCGCCATGATACACCCGCGATTGCATCGCGGCAGTTCCGCTGTTCGTGACAAACTGCAAACCCTGCTTCAAGGTTTGTTTCATCAAGGCGGAAATTTGCTCGTCGTGGGGCGCAGACGTTTTCCGGGGGAGTTCTCCTGACGGATTCCGGGAGTCTTCCTCGGAAAAGGCATCTTCCGCATGCATCCGGACGCGCACTATGGCCCGCTCGCGCAGGCGCTCTCGAAAGACGGATGTCACAATCGATCCCTCGGCCAGCAGCAGCAGTCCATTCCGGTCATAGATTGGAAACTTCAACTCCCGCCCCAGGGCCAAGTCGTCGATCCCCACGGAAACAACTTCCGGTTGTACCAGCCCGGCACGATTCGCGGCGCGTTGTGTTGGAACGAATTTGTTCAAGGAGCACCTGTACTCGTGTCGGAAATTTGAGAATCTCGCCGGTCACCGGGCAATCTTCCCGCAGGTTGCAGGAATGCCACGGAGGCTCTGTAAATGTAGCCCGAAATTCACGTCGACTTCCCAAATGTTGCCAAATCGCCACCTTGGCATTCAATTTCCGCCTGAAAAATCGCTATATCCGAACCGCACAACACGTGTCGCCGAGGTTCGGGAAACAGGCGACTCGTTCCAGTCGATGAATTTCACCCGTGCGGCCCGCTTACTGGCGGGCAAGGTACGCAGAGTGGACTTGCTTATTTCCTGGTGGTTGTATATAAAACTTTTATGAGTGAGTTTCTTCCCTTGCCCTGTTTTTGTGGTGCCTATCGTCGCGTCGAGCGGATGCTGACACGGCATTACGAACATTGCATCCGGCCTTCCGGGGTGAGTGTGGGGCAATTTTCGCTGCTAGCGATCGTGATGCGGTCGGGTTGCCTCTCCCAGCAACAACTGGGAACGATCCTCGCCATGGATAAAGCGACGTTGTCTCGCAATATTCAACCCCTGTTGAAACAGGGATACCTTCGGGTTGAAACCCCCGCCGATCGCCGGGTGAAACAACTCTCCCTGACGCCGTCGGGTCGGGAAAAAATCCGAGAAATCATGCCCCTGTGGCGCACTGCACAGCAGACGCTCAAACAGAAACTGGGAGAGGATTTTTCTCCTCTGCTGGAGATGCTCAATAAGTTACCGGAGAGGCTCAACGGTTGAGACTCGGAATTTTTTTTCGCATAAGGTTGTATATGCAACGAAAGGGGTCTGGCGGATGACGGACAACAAACAAAATGGGTACACCTGCTACGAATCGGGGCCGATGGCGGAGTGGTACGAGCGGCATGTGGTACAACACCCTAAACTGGGAGCTGTTCGCGGGAAAAAATGGCTCAAGGAGGAACTTCAGTTAACGGGAATGGAGGTCTCGGTGGGAGTGATGGCTCCCGGTCAGGGGATGTCCTTTTCCCATGCGCACAAGCAGAACGAAGAACTCTATCTGTTTCTGGCCGGAAATGGGGAAATGCTGCTGGATGGAACATGTGTCCCCGTCTCGCCCGGCAGTGCGGTTCGGGTTGCTCCGCCCGTCAGTCGTGCCTGGCGCAACACAGGGGCCGAGCCCCTGTATTACCTGGTCATTCAGGCGCGGGCCGATTCCCTGCAACAATGGACTGCCTCCGATGGAATCGTCACGGGGGGCGATCCCTGGACGTGAATCCGGTAGCTGCTGCCAGTAATGCGAATTGCAGGGGAGACAGGTCTCGTGTTCGGCATCCTGCGGGATGGCGTGGCCTGTGTCCCCTCCCCTGCGTTGTTTATGGACAGTACCTCCGTAAAGAACGGCTTCCGTCAACCGTTGCATTGCCGCGGAAAAGCTGTCACCATAACGGCGAGATCGCGAACGGGATTTTCGCAAAGTGAACCACAGGTCGCGCAGCAAAACCACAGACAAGGATTGACAATGAGCCAGGACCAACCGACCACGAGTGGCCCCGTCACGGTTCCGCAAACGACCGGGAACAAAAAGCAGCCCGCGGATAATCGTATTTTCCTGGTCTCCTATCCCAAAATAGTCTTCATGTATCCGACGGCCATCAC
The DNA here is from genome assembly GCA_014584345.1 of Planctomycetota bacterium. GTDB lineage: Bacteria > Planctomycetota > Planctomycetia > Planctomycetales > Planctomycetaceae > Rubinisphaera. The sequence goes on along the minus strand of JACTNB010000007.1, from coordinate 76,608 downwards.
GGCTTTGATTGTGGCCATCTGGATGCATATGACCAACGGGTTGTATGGCGTGGAAAACGTCGGCAACTTTTCGATGATCTTGACGACGGCGTTCCTGTTGCTGTTTACGGTCAATCAGGTGGTTATTTCGTTCGATTTTCCCCGCACGACATCGCTGACCCTGTTCTTTCTGATTTTCACGCTGCTGCTGGGGGGCTATTTGCTGATTGCCAATTTTCCGCAAGTGGTGCCGTTCGTCGGGGATTTGATCCGCGGACTCAAGCCGGTGGCCAATGCGTTCTTCTTTTACCTGATCGCCTTGATTTACGCGCTGCTGTTTTTGCTGGTAAAAATCAACGTGCAATTTGACTATTGGGAAGTGCGCCCGAACGAACTGCTGCATCATTCCGGCCTGTTGAGCGACCTCAAGCGATTCTCGGCTCCCAACATGCGGATCGACAAGGAAATCAACGACTTGTTCGAATACATTCTGCTCGGATCGGGTCGCTTGATCATTCAGCCCAGTAACGAGCGGCGCGCCATTGTGCTCGATAATGTCTTTTTCATCAGCCAAAAGGAAAAAGCCATCACTCGCATGCTGGGCGCTTTACAGGTCCAGGTACGTCAGGATTCCAACTGACCCGAGATTTCCCGAGCGGGGGATGCCGCTCGTCGCAGAGACGTATTTCGGAACGGGAAACTATCGGCGTGCGTTCCGGGGGGCCATGGCGGCCTTCATTTCTCGCTGGGCGGTGTCCTTCTTCAGCTTTTCCCGCTTGTCGTGCAGTTTGCGGCCCCGGGCCACGCCTAGTTTGACTTTCACGTTCCCCCGCACGAAATACATGCTCAACGGAACGAGTGTCAGTCCCTTCTGCTTGGCGGTTTCCGCGAACTTGCGAATTTCCTTCCGATGCAGCAGCAGTTTGCGGTGTCGCCGGGGAATGTGATTCATGACGTTGGCCTGGGGATATTCTCCGATGTGGCAACCTTGCAGCCACAATTCCCCATCCTTGATATGCGCGAAACTCTCCTCGAGCGAAACCTGTCCGTTCCGGATGCTCTTCACTTCGCTACCGTGCAGCACGATTCCGCATTCCAGTTCGTCCAGAATTTCGTAATCGTGGCGGGCACGGCGATTCACGGTAATCATCCGCGCGCCTGCGTCGCCGTTGCCTGATTTTTTCTGTTTTCCGGACATTACCCATCCTTCCTCCCGCGAACTTGCCTCGTCCGTGCACGCTCCCGCGCTTGGTGCCGCGGGACGGACGTACCTGGCAGGACATCACGACAACGCTGCCGGTTCACCGGTTTCTCCGAACGGATTATCCATCGGATTCAGTCGGCACAGCCAGATTCCCAGTTCGTACAGCACGATCAAGGGGAACATCATCAACAGCATGCTGGTCGGGTCGGAAGGGGTCAAAAGCATCGAGGCTGCCGCAATGATCAGAATCGCCATCCGCCGCTGTTCGCGGTAGACCGTCGTGGTGATGAATCCAAGCCGATTCAGGAATACCATCACGAGCGGTAACTGAAAGCTGATTCCGAACATTAAGGGCAACATCACCGCGAAGGAAACCCACTCCGACAAGCGAATTTGTGGTTGCACCTCCAGCCAGGAATTGAAGCTCAGCAGGAACTCCAGTACGAACGGAAACACCACATAAAAACAGAATATCGCCCCTATCAGGAACAGGACGAGGCTCAACGTGCCGTACAGATACACGAATTTCCGCTCGTGAGCATACAACCCCACGGCGACAAACATCCAGACATTATAGAAAATCCAGGGGCTGGAAAAAACCAGACCGCTGACCAGGGCCACCTTGACGAAGGTCAGAAAGGCTTCCTGCACGTTCAAGGTGACCGGGCGATTCGACTTGATCACGTAATCCCGGAAAATGGAAAATTCGGGAGCCTGGAGTTTCATTCGAATGAGTTTGTCCTGCCCGTTCGTAACTGCCGGTTCCGCAAACTGTTCCGGTGCGATCTGGTGCATCGCCGCCAGCAGATCACGGGCGGGAATTTCCACTTCGATCTGGTCGCCCAGCATCTTCGCCGATTTTTTCACGGCGGGTGGTTCGTCGACGGGATCTCCCGACCCTTCCTCGCCGGAGGGAGCCTGGGTCTGCAGGCTGGCCCACCAGGCTGAAAAACGATCCACGAAACTCTCGGTTCCCAGATCGTCCACGCGGTATTCCACCAACCCATGACGCAGCAGGGCATGATCGATGGGACGTCTTACCATTCCCACCAGTGTATTCCCGAAGGCCAGCGTGAACAGACACACAATCACCACGCCGATCAAGGCACGCACCAGATAATATCGCAACTCTTCGAGGTGATCCCCGAAGCTCATGCTGGTGTCTTCAAATAAATCTCGTGATCGTAATTGCATGCTGGAATCTCCACGGGAATGGTCGTACGAAAACGCCCCCAAGCAATGGGGAGCAACTCGCCAGGCAGGAGACAAAGAGAGGCACTCGGTTGGGCAAACGGAGATTCACCCGGGGGAGCGGAACGTCACCGCGAATTCATTATGCCCGGCGGGGGAAGAACTTGCAATGCAATAATCCACCCTCCCCCCAGGCCTTTCTTTCGCCGCTGGCATCCTGCAAACAGGCCCGACGCAATCCGCTTCCGAATTGCGTCCACCCTGGGGAAATTGCCCCAGGTTCCGCCGTTTACTCCGAAGGTGTCAGCCCGCGAATGTTTAGCCATGCCGCGGCTTGCGTGGGCCACGAACCGATGCGCGACCCTGCCACCGGTCGCAAGCCGTAGCCATGCCCCCCATTCACGAACACGTGCAGTTCCGCGGGAATCCCGTGGCGTTTCAGTCCCGCGTAAAACAGCACGGTCCCCAGCGAGGAAGACCGGTCGTCGTCGGTATGCACCAGAAATGTGGGGGGGCAATCGCTGGGGACCTGCACCCCTTCCACCAGCGAGTCCCGTTGTTTGTCGTACAGATTCCAGGGATAAATCAGTAAGGCGAAATCGGGTCGATGCGACTGGTCATCGATCGCGTCGATTCGTTCGTAAGCGAGGCGTCCCTGGTCGCACAGCAATCGCGCCGCGACCTGCCCCCCGGCGGAGAAGCCGAGGAGACCGATGCGATCCGGTTGCAGCGTCCAATCGCTTGCCCGGGAGCGGATGAACGCCAGGGCGCGTTGCGAATCCTGCAGCGGTTTAATCCAGCCCGGTGTGCGGGTGTCCGCCGTGGTGCGATAACTCAGGACGAAGGCCGTAATCCCCAGGCCATTCAGCCATTCCGCCGCTTCCGTCCCCTCCTTGTCGGGTACAACCTTGCTGAATCCGCCACCGGGAAGAATGAGGAGGCCGACGCCATTGGGCTGCTTGGGCAGATGGACCGTCATGGTTGGCCGCGTGATGTTCATCACCCGCGTGACGGGCGGTTGCTCCTGAGGCAAATAAGGCTGCACATCCCCCGTCAGACTTGTTTGTTCGCCTGGTGCGAGAACTGGCCAGACACCGATCGGTTCGGTCGCCCAACTCCCCCGGGCAGACAGTACAATCCCCAGCAACATCACGGCGTATCGCATTCTGTCCCTTTCCAGGCGAGTCCAGCGGCGTCCGGACTGCTGCCAGACTCGTTGGCTGTGTGCCCTTGCGATGAGATTTCGTAATACCTGTTCGAGTGGCCATTCCCGTGTTGGCCCGCGATCCCTGCCGCGGAGCATTGCGGGATGCCCCTGGGGAAGCTTGCATGTGACCTCGTTCCAGGGGCGACATTATCCTACTCTACCGACCGCAAAACAGGCAGTCAGGTGAACAGAAACATTTTGGGTGAGCTTCGCCTTTGCGGAAGCGAACTTCTCCGATTGGAATTGTGTCTCTGTTGTGGTAGTCTGGCGTCAGTGAATTTTTCCGCGTGGCATCCAACGACGGTCGGTTGCGTGCCAGGGGAAAAAGCCTTGTGTTGTGTCCATCTTCGCGAACGAGTAGTGGTAGATTACCGGAAGTTGAGAACCCGATGATTATTGTGATGAGACAGGATGCCAGTCGCGAGATGGCTCAAGAGGTGGCTCGTCGAGTTGAAGCGATGGGGTTGAAGTCGCACCTGATTTTCGGCGAGGAACGTACTGTGATAGCGGCCATTGGGGACGATCGCCGGAAAGATCGCGAGAAATTCGAGTCCTGTCCCGGAGTGGATAGCGTGATGAAAGTTCTGGCGGAATACAAAATCGCTTCCCGCGAGACAAAAAACGAGCCGACCGTCGTCCAGGCACTCGACCTGAAAATGGGAGGCGGGTACTTCGGCGTCATTGCCGGTCCCTGCTCCGTGGAAAGCGAGCCACAGATTCTCGAGACGGCTCGCCTGGTGAAGGCCGCAGGTGCACATGGCTTGCGCGGCGGGGCCTTCAAGCCCCGCACCAGCCCGTATTCATTCCAGGGCATGAAGGAAGAGGGGCTGAAACTGCTGGCCGCCGCGAGAGAGGAAACGGGGCTGGCGATTGTGACCGAAGTAATGACTCCCCATCATGTGGACTTAGTCTGCGAGTATGCCGATATCCTTCAGATCGGCGCCCGCAACATGCAGAACTACCACCTGTTGCAGGCCGTCGGAGAATGTCCCAAGCCGGTCATGTTGAAGCGGGGTGCTTCCGCCACGATGGAGGAATTCCTGCTGGCTGCGGAGTACATCCTGGATCAGGGGAATCAGCAGGTGGTCCTCTGCGAACGCGGTATCCGCACCTTTGAATCGCATACCCGATTCACATTACCTCTTGCCAGCGTGCCCTATTTGCACAGCAAGACGCATTTGCCGATTATAATCGATCCCAGCCACGGTACGGGGCATGCGAATCTGGTGCCCGCCATGTGCTCGGCCTCGGTGGCCGTCCGGGCGGATGGCATGATGGTCGAGGTGCATCCCGATCCATCGAACGCCATGAGCGATGGGGCTCAGTCGTTAACCCCGACTGTTTTCGAGCAGACGATGCGAGAATGCGAACAGATCGCCCGGGCGCTGGGGATCACGCTCAGTTAAGTTCGCCTTACTGTTCGCTGGGTTCGAGGGTTGGCAGCAGGAAAGGTTGATCGGACTCGTAGAGTGCCTGGCGGGCGGTCAGTTGTTGTTTGAGTTCCTCGTCGGTTGCCAGGTCGATCGCACGCTGGTTTTCTTGCCGGGCACGTTCGAAGTCTCCATTCTCGGCAGCGCAAACGGCGACACTGGCAATGGCCAGGGGGTCTGCTTGCCCTCCGATGCGCAGGGAAAACTCCGCACTGGACATGGCCGATTTGTCTCGGAGGCTTTCGAGGGGGGCCGCCGCATGCAATTCTGCGGACGTGTAGTAGGTGATCGGCAAATCGTAGGGCTCCTTGCGGGCAATCTCCAAATCGTCTGCGGCGGCCTGGTATTGGCCGAGCAACATGAGGGCCCTGCCCCGTAACTGCCGTACCCGATCGAAGCGCGGGTTCAGTTCCAGCACCCGGTCGACGAGTCGACGGACTTCGGCGTTATTTCCCTGTGAAAGCCGTATTTCCGCCAGTTTGGCGTGTGCGACGAGATCGGTGGAATCGGTATCCACGCGGGCGCTCCAGTAGGCGTCCCGTTCCTCGAGGGGCGCCTGGTCGGCGAGGGGAGGGGGCATGGTCAACTTGCGGATGCGGACTCCGGTAATTTCCAGCGAGACATTCAAAGGCGTTTTTTTGTTGTTCGGCAATGGTTCCGTACCCAAGGTGAGATATCCATCCGTCGGTTCCGCAAAGGGAAGTATGATCCAGACGCCGAGCGCTTGCCCTTCCATCCATTGGGGCCACAACTTCAGCGAATAGAACCGAGGCTCGCGCGACGAAACCCGACTCGAGAATTGTTCGTAGTTCGTATATCCGGGCCTGAGGAAGGCGCAGAATTCAGAATCCCTGCCCCAATGATTGGAAAATTGGCTGCCGACGAAGAGATTCTTATATCGTTTTTCGCTCGCGGAATGGGACCAGTGTCGCCAGTGGATTCCCATGCTTGGCACCAGTTTCCCTTGGCTGGAGGGGGTCATGGTGGCTTCGATGTGAAAGGGTCGACTGAAGCGTGCCAGGGGGTGCGCCCAGATCCGGTAGGACGTGTTCAGGGTGCGTTGAATTACGAGATGATCGTGGCCGTCGGGGGCGCTAGACGTGTCGGAGCGGATCTCCCAGCCGTAATGGTCGTCGGTAAAATCGAGCGACACCCATTCCCCGCGAAAGTAGCGTTCAAGTTGTTCCCGGATTCGCTCGGCGTGTTCGAAAAACTCCCGCGCGACAGGATCGGTTGTCTGGGAACGCAACTCCGCGATTTCGCCGGCCAGTTCGGCCAGCGTTTCGGGGGAGGTGTCGGCCGGCCATTCCTGCCGCAAGGTTTCGTCCAGCTTCATCACTCGATCGAGGTGTTCTTCCTGGGCCGCGAAAAGCCGTCGGATGTAATGATGGCCGGGGTAATGGTCGTCCTGCAGCTGATTCCAATTGATCTTGTCCTTCGCGAGGCGGTATTCCGCCATCGCCTGCTCTTCCAGTTGATGTTGAAATAGCATCCGGATGATCAGGCTGTGATAGTGGGTGGTATCGCCGAACAGTTTTTCATCGGGATGATCGGCCCGGTATGCCTCGCGCTTCTGGAAAAATTCGGTCAGCAGCGATTGTGGATTCCAGGTTTTTTTCAACTCGGGATCCCAGGGCAATTCCATCGATTCGATATCGGCAATCGTGTCGATCAGGATATAGGGAACGATCGTATCGAAACGGTTCGTGGCCAGGCATTGCCGGGCAAACTCCTCCATTTGTTCGACGCTGCCCCCCCAGCGGGGACGCAGTGAATTGAGGAGTCGCGGGTAGGCTCCCGGGAAATCAAACTCCGCTTCACAGGTGCGATAAAACCAGTCCTGGCAACTGTAGTCGGGATCATAATCGGCCGTGGTGACGGAAATCAGCATGTCCGGAGTAAAGGGCCACAGGGGTTCCAGCATCCAACTGTATTCCAGGTGGGTGCGCGACAACTTCAGATGCCTCTCGAATTCAGGCCAGGCTTCCTGTTTCACATCCTTCGCCAGGCGCGTGCCGCGTATATCCCAGCCGGCAGCGTAGTAATGCACGCCCAGCAGCATATGGACCAAGGCGGGGTTGATTTTCCCGGACTGCAGGCATCCATTGAGAATCGAGGCCTGATGCACTCGGTCGACGGCACCCCAGATGTTGATCAGGCGGAAGCAGATCGCCCGGGCCCATGCGGGATCCTGCGACTCGGCTTCAAGCCAGCGGACGATCGCGACGGCCAAGGCCCGACTGCGCAGGGTCCGCACTTCCTGGGACACCTTCTCCGCCGATTCGTAGGCGAAGTGGCGGAAAAACACGTGCACAATCCGCGGGTAGCGACTGGCCTGCAGCGCCGGCAGCAGTTCGCGGTAGGCATCCTCGCGGATTGTCAGATCATCGGCCAGATGGCATTCCATGCGAGTAAAGTACAGGCGAATCAACGGGTCCCGGCTGCCGGCTTCGATCGCTGCCTGCCCTAGGTCGTGGACTTCCTGATCCGACAGCGGGTTTTCGCCGCCGTTGTGAAGCTCGATGTAGGCCTTGAGAAAACGGCTGCCCGCCTCCTTCACATCGTCGGCATCGGCCGTGATGCGTTCATAGGCTTCCAGTTCGCGCAGGCGATATTTGAGATTATAGTCAACACGTTCCCGCTTGATTGGTAGCCCCGCAGACACAGGCACGGATTGCCCGTTAGCAGGGCGGGCCGCCTGCTTCTGTAATTTGAGGGTCCTGATCCAGCCCGCTTCCGCTTCAGCAATGCCTTGCAGTTCCCGCGCCCGCGCTTCGGGGAATTGATCGATCGAAAACTTCGGCTCTCCGAAATAATCGGGTTTCTCGAGGGGCGTCAACTCGATCCGAGACCGTTGGTCTTGAGCGAATAACTCCGCCCGCGCTGCCTGCTCCACTTCCTCGGTATCCCGCATCCGCTTCCGTTGCGTATAGAACTGCAGGCTCAAGGCGACCAGAACGCAAAGCAACAGGGACATCCGCAGTAGAAATCCCACAACCGGCTTCGATCGCTTCGGCTCGTTCGACATCCACCCCTCCTCTCGATAGAGTCACCCAGAAGTATACACTTTCGCTCGCCCACGGAAACGGATATTCAAAAAATGATGGCGGCAGATGTACTCGTTCCTGGGGAGGACATATATCGAAACGCGGAGTGAAATCGGGATCGTGATAACGAAGCGAATGGAAAAACGTAGCGAGTGCCGCTCGATTCCTGGAGTTCCAGCATGTTACTGACACTGGAAGAAGCCGGACTATTCTTCAAGCTGCACCGCTCTCGCTTGAAAACATCAGACAATACACAAACACCACGGAGTCGCGGGGAACACGGAAGTAATATGAATGGAGGGGCTTCCATCTCTTGCCCCATTACGGTCGAATTTCCTGTTGAAGGCTCTATGGCCTCCGCGATTCCGTCGTGAAGCCTCAAGGTAAATGCACTGTGAGATCAAATTATTGATGCCGTGTTGCCACTCGAACAGAATTGCGAGGGGAAGAACACCAGGAATCGTTGGTTGCACTTTTCCTGCAGGACTGCGGTTTGGGTTGTACAGGCTGAACTTCCCGAGTTCACGGGGAAGTGGGCCCAGGTCGGGCCGCTTCCCGCTGTGGTTTTCGCCGCGAGCAATCTTGCGTCACGCCTTCCCCTGCAACTGGCTAAGTTCCGCTTCCAGTTCTGCAATCCGCCCCTGTAGTTGCTCAATCACTTGGGATACTTGACGCTGCGAAAACCGCTTGTGGATGTGCTGTGGACAGTTCACATCCCAGGCTTCAATCTCGAACAGGATGGCTCTCTCGACCTTTCCCGGATAAGCCGGATCACGTAGTCGATCGAGTAAGTCAGGGTCGCCCTCCACGACACGAGCGCGACCCCATAGCTTGACCCGTCGGCTGCGGGTGTAGTCCATTAGAAAAAGAAACGCTTTCGGATTCTCGGCAAGGTTGCCTAGCGTGATGTATTGCCGATTGCCGCTGAAGTCGGCAAATCCCAGCGTTTTTTCGTCCACGACTCGCAGGAAGCCGGGCGATCCCCCCCGATATTGAATGTATGGCTGGTTTTCGGCATTCGCCGTTCCCAGATAGAACATATCCAGTTCGGACAAGAACGCCGCGAGGTCGGGCGTCACCGTCGTCTCCCAACTTCCTCTCTGTTCCATACGGGCATAACTGGTGCGCGATCCTTTCTGGGTTTGAATGGCCTTGACGGAGGGCGTGAAGGCAACATCGCTCGCAAACCGTTGCATGGAAGTGTTCCTCGAATCTCAATGTTCTGGCAATAGCCGACCACATGGTGACAGGTGCCGTGCCCTGGTTAGCGCAGGGATGGAATTGTGGCGTATTCCTCGGGTCGTGGGCCGGGTGTGCGCCAGTGAAATTTGCGTTCGTGTTCCAGAATCGGAACGTCGTTGATGCTCGCTTCCCGCCGACGCATCAATCCCTCGTCGTCAAACTCCCAGAGTTCGTTCCCATACGCTCGAAACCATTGACCGCCGACGTTGTGGTACTCGTACTGGAAACGGACCGCGATCCGGTTATCGGTTACGCTCCACAGCGATTTGGTTAGCCGATAGTCGAGTTCACAGGCCCATTTGCGGATCAGAAACTCGCGAATCTGGTCTCGACCTCGCAGAAACTGATCCCGGTTGCGCCACTCCGAGTCTTCGGTGTAGGCAAGCGAGACCCGCAGCGGATCACGGCTGTTCCACGCATCCTCGGCGGCACGCACCTTGGCGGTAGCGGTTTCCAGAGTGAAAGGCGGCCGAATGACGGTCATGATTTATTCCTTTCGCGTGGATATGGATGGAAGGAAATCCGTGTGCCTGGGGCGGGCCAGGCACACGGACACATCACGTCCAGGTTAATGTGCCGAGCCTTCGGCAGTACCGCACGTAGCAGTCGAACAGGTTTCGACTGGCTCTGCCTTGGGGATGTCGAGTTCCGTGTCGGCCACATTGTTGAGAAAGTTCGTGAAGCAGCCCAGCACCACACTGGCGACGATCTCCACGATCTCGGCATCGCCATAACCGGCCTCCCACACGGCGGCGAGTTGTTGATCGCTCACCTTACCCCGGCTTTCCAGGACGGCATGGGCAAATGCCAGAGCGGCTTTCGTGCGAAGGTCTTCGGAGTTGCCCGTGCGACCGGCAAGGATATCGGCGGCGGACAACCCCGCCGAGGGAGCCACTGCACTCAGAATCGACGTGCAGTAATCACAAGAATTCGTTTCGCTGGTCGTGAGCTTCACTTGATTGTGCAGCTTCGGTCCGATCTTGGCTCCGCTCATTGCCGTACTGAAAGCAAGAAAACTTTCGAGCACGGCGGGCGAATTCGCCATCACCTGGGCTGTGTTGGGAACCACGCCGAATGCTTGATGGACGGCATCGAGCAGTTCCCTGGTACGGCCTTGGGCGAGTTCGGGGTGGACGGAATTGAGGCGTTGCATCGTTCTTCTCCTGCGGTTTCGAGAAACACTGGGGGTCATCGTGCCGGGCAACACACCCGGCCCGATGACCTCCTGACGGCTAAAAGAAAGTACAGACAGGTCTATCTAATATGTTGTAAAAAAAACGGGAATCGGTCCGTTCGGTTACTTTCGTTTGGCCCTGGCGATCAGTGCCAATGCAGCATCCCGCGCCACTTCGGCAGGTTTCGAGGACTGTTCCATCACGGCGGTGACAATGGCCCCTTCGACCAGCAAGGCAATTGCCGATGCGGTCAATTCTGCCGCTTTGATTCCACTCGATTCCTGGATGATCGTGCGGAGCATCTGGTGGAATCGCGCTTTGTGACACGCCGAAAATTTCGAGGCCGGGTGCCCGGCGTCCGCAAGTTCCACTCGGGAATTGATGAACATGCACCCTCGGAAACCGGGACTCTCGAACCAGTCCTGCAGCGCTGCGAAAAATGCCCCCAGGCCGTCCAATCCCGCCTCGGTGTGCCGTCGCATCCACTGCTCGAACAGGGCACTGAACTTCTCCTCCCGATACTGCAACACGGCCAGGATCAGGTCGTCTTTCGAGGAGAAATGATTGTAGAGCGACATTTTTGCCACTTCCGCTTCGGCCACGATGCGGTCGATGCCCACGGCCCGAACGCCTTCCGCGTAAAACAGCCGTTCGGCGGTTTCCACAATTCGCTGGCGGGCATCGGATGATTTGGCTCGTGTCTTGCTCATGACTGAAATATACAGACCTGTCTGTTTTGTGTCAAGGTTGGACACAGGGATTTTTTCGCTCCTGCAAATGTTATTGGCCCGGTGGCGTCCAAATTGTCATCCACGCTAAACATGCCAGCCCGACACGTGGACTCCGAGTCGCTGACGCTAGCCGCGGATTTTTTCAGGAAACCGCTTGCCATCATCCGACGTTGGCGGGTGTTGCCCAGCGTGCGGGTCAGGTAATTGTGAGGAGTGAGGTTGGGGGCTCCGGCAGCGACACGAGGGGTATTCTGTTATGGCCTAGTCTCTATGATTTATCTGGAGTGATGTAAATGTTAGGCGGATTCAATTCTGAAATGCACGGGTTATCGACATCAGCAGTTCGTACAGCGATTGGTTTCCTGGTTGTTTTACTGTTTATTTGGATGTTGATATAACGGCAGAATGTGAAGGGGGGCTGAATTCCGCGCGTTCCGAGTGGTGCGTCGCGGCGCGCCCTGTCGGGCCTGCAATTTTTTGAAGATATAGATACGCCGATGCTTGCCAAACGGATTATTCCCTGCCTGGATGTTCATGCGGGTCGCGTTGTGAAGGGGGTCAACTTCCTGCAACTGCGCGATGCGGGGGATCCAGTGGAGATTGCCTCCCGATACGAGCAGGAAGGGGCGGACGAGCTCGTGTTTCTGGACATCACAGCCAGTCACGAGCAACGCGAGATCATTCTCGACGTAGTCCAGCGGACGTCGGAGGTAATTTTCATGCCGCTGACGGTGGGGGGAGGGATTCGCACGCTGGACGATATCCGAATGCTGCTCAATTCGGGGTGCGACAAGGTTTCGATCAATTCGGCGGCGGTGAAGAATCCGGAGTTTGTCCGCGAGGCGGCGTTGAGGTTCGGCAGCCAGTGCATTGTCGTGAATATCGATCCCAAGAGGGTGTTGCGGGATGGCCAGGAATTCTGGGACGTGCACATCAACGGGGGACGCATTCCGACCGGATTGCAGGCGGTCGAATGGGCGCGACGGGTGGAAGAGTTGGGGGCGGGAGAAATCGTGCTGACCTCGATGGATGCCGACGGCACCAAGGACGGTTACGATATTGAAATTACGCGGGCGGTTGCCGACGCGGTTGGTATTCCCGTGGTGGCGAGCGGCGGCTGTGGCTCGCCCGCGCACATGCTGGCGGCTTTCACGGAAGGACATGCGGAGGCCGCCCTTGCCGCGAGTATCTTTCACTACGGCGAATACACCATCGACGAGACCAAGCAGTATCTTGCCGAGCAGGGAGTGATTGTCCGAAGAAGCCAGGACGCCGCGGTCCGATAGTTCCAGACGGCCTGTCCGGGCAGGATTGCGGCGGGAGGAATCCCATCGCGGCGGCAAGCGCGAGGCGTCAGTCCTTGTGCTTGTTGATGGCCTGTTCGTAAACCTTGAGGTAGTTGCGGGCGGAATTATTCCAGGACAGATCCTGATTCATGCAGGTCTGCTGGAGTTGCGACCAGAGTTCTCGATTGCGGTACGTTGCCAGGGCATCATTGAAGCATTTGAGAAAATCTTCGACGTGATACCTCTGAAAGCTGAAGCCGGTCGCGGTTTTTTCATGCAGGGTTTCGGGAGTCACCGGGACAACGGAATCGGCAAGGCCGCCCACTGCGTGCACCAGCGGGATGGTGCCATACAGCATGGAATACATCTGATTCAGCCCGCAAGGCTCGAAGGCGCTCGGCATCAGGAACAGATCCGAACCGGCTTCGATTTTATGGGCCAGTTCCTCGTCGAAGCGAATCAGGCTGGCGACGCGATCGGGATAACACTGTCCCAAATCCTTCACGTACCGTTCGTACTGCCGTTCACCCGTCCCCAGGAAGATAAACTGGGCGTCGTTCTCGAACAGGCGATTGTTGGCTCGTTCCAGCAAATCGAAGCCTTTTTGCTCGGACATGCGCGAGATCATCGCGATCACGGGAACATCCGGCTTGATGGGCAATCCCACCGCCTGCTGCAAGTCCGCCTTGCACTGGGGTTTCAGGTCGGCAACATTCGAGGAGTTGAAATTGACCTTGATAAATCGATCGATACCGGGATGCCAGACGCTGGTATCGACTCCGTTGAGGATGCCAACCAGGCTGCTGCCCCGTCCCGCCAGGGCGGGGTCGAGACCCCACCCCAGTTCCGGCGACTGAATTTCCCGGGCGTAGGTAGGGCTGACGGTGGTGACCATATCGGCAAAGACGATTCCGGTTTTCAACAGATTCAGGTCGCCGAAAAACTCCATCTGCTTCCAGTTGAAGTATTTCCAGTCGAGGCCCGTCAGCACCATGTCCCAGTGCCAGAAACGTCCCTGAAATGCGAGATTGTGAATGGTGAAGACGGTGCCGATCTGGCGGAATTCGGCATTCTGCTTGCGGGCTTCGATATCGATGAGCGCTGGGACCAACCCGGTTTGCCAGTCGTTCGCGTGAATGACGTCGAAGGGGCCGAAGCGTTTCGTGGCCTCGATGACGGCGCGACTGAAGAAGACAAAGCGTTCGCAGTTGTCTTCGTAGGGGATGTTTTCGTAAACGTAGGGGGAAGGGCGGTCGAAGTAATCCGGTTGATCGACAAGGATGACTTGAATGTTCGAGTTCGGCAACTGAGCCTTCAGGAAGGAGCCCTGGGACTTGCGCGAGCCGACCGGGATGGAAAAGCCATCGTCGACGGTTTCCAGGTTCAAGCGGTGCCGGGCTCCCTGGGGGAGCAGTTGGGGGTAGTGGGGCAACACCAGGACAACCTCGTGTCCTTCCTTGGAGAGTGCGCGGGAAAGTGCCGTGGCAACATCCGCAAGTCCTCCCGTTTTTGCAAAAGGGACCGCTTCGGATGCTGTCATCAGAATTTTCATGGCGGGCAATTCCAAGAAGATGAACACAAGGCTGGAACCGACAACGTACAATTTTTTTGTCTTAAAATCCAATTCGCGGGCGGATTTCGCGGAACTTTTTGCCGGACTCCGATCGCGGGAAATAACGCATCGGCAGACCGTCAAATGATGTCGGGTTTGGCCTGGTCAGAATCCTGCTTCTTCCAGCTTGGTCTGACTGCTGAACCATAAACCGCCACTGGTCGAACCCAGGGCTCCGACAGTCACAATCACCATCATCAGGATTGCCATGAGCAAAACGGCGTATTCCACCGCTGTCGGACCATCGTCTTCGGTCAGAAGCGAACGTATCAGCGGAATGAAGGAACGCACGGTGGATCTCCCGGAGGGATTCAAGAACGAGTACGACTCAAGCCTAGGTCACCTCCCGAGACTTTCAAAATGGGAAATGTCAGAATCCCGGTGGAAAATCGTGCTGGAGCCGATTTTCCACCGGGATTTCAAGTTGTTTGGCCAGCCGAAACCGGCAAAATCCTTGCGATCGATTCAGTCCTGCAACTCCGCCAGTTTTTCCGCGACTTCCGCGGCGTGTCCCTCGACCTTGACCTTTGGCCAGATGGCGGCAATTTTGCCTTGCTTGTCGATGAGAAAGGTTGCTCGCTGCACGCCGAAGCTTTTCTTGCCGTACATATTCTTTTCCACCCAGACGCCATATTTTTCGGCGATGGCATGGTCCTCGTCGGCCAGCAGCGGGAATGTCAGTGAAAATTTCCGCGCGAATTTTTCGTGCGAGGCGACGGTGTCGGGACTGATCCCCAGGACGACACAATCCCCCTGGTCGAATTGGGCCAGGCTGTCGCGAAAGTTACAGGCCTCCGTTGTACAACCCGGCGTGTCGTCCCGGGGGTAAAAATACAGGACGACATTTTTGCTTCCCTTGTACTGCCCGAGACGGATCTTGCCGGCAGGATAGGCCGCCAGATTAAAAGCCGGGGCGGCTTTGCCGACACTCAAGGTTGAAGTTGCACTCATCGAAAATCCTTCCACTGCGAGAGGACAGGTGAACTGTTTCCATATGCCGTATGATAGGACCGCGGAGCGGACAAACAAGCGAGCCTTGCCCGTTCCGCTGGCGGGTGAGTTTTCGGGAGTGGCGGCTCAACCCGAGAAACTTGGAGACCTTCGACAAAAATAGCAAGATGAGCGGCGTTCGGCGGCTATTCCGCGCGACCTGCCACGCGATAGCTGAGTTGTATAAAACCGAATTCGAACGTTCTGGTCCCTGTGTGGAAGAGAGGGATGTCCTGTGTCACTCGTCCGAAGAGCGGCCTTCCCTGTCCCAGAATTACCGGGATGAGTGTAATGGTTATGTCGTCGACGAGTCCCTCGGCGAGGAACCGCTGAATGGTGATGCCCCCATCGACGTAGAGGCGTCGTGCCCCGGCCTTTGTCAATCGTTCGGTCAGCGTGGTTGGCGTTTCGGACGAGATGGTCACCTTGTTCGCGAGACTGTCGGGCAGCGTGAGTGGTCTGCTGCTGAGCACCACGACCTGCTTTCCCTCGTAAGGCCAGGTATCAAACGTTTGGACTTGTTCGAATGTGTTTCTGCCCATCACGACGACATCCACCGAGTTCAAGAACTTTTGATACCCGCAATCCTCACCCGTTGGCACGGCGGTGTTTGCCTCGTTGAGCCAATCGATACTGCCATCCAGTCTGGAGATGTACCCATCCAGGCTGGTGGCGATGAATACGGAAGCCTTTGCAAGCATGGGGATTACCTCTCGGATGCCTTTGCCCGTTCGAGGCGGGTTTCTCCGGAAACACGTAGTGATCAGGCACGCCAGAATAGCATCTCCCGGGGGAGTGGGGCATGTCTGGTGTGCAGCGTATTGTAGCGTGAGCGGGGTTTGCCGAGCGAGGGGATTTGGCCGCGGGGTTACAACTTGACGGTCAGCACGTACAGAAGCAACAGGATACCGACCAGGAAGACAGAGATTTGCGAAAAGAGACGGCAGGACTTGCGTAGAATGGCGCCAGCGTCTTCGTAGCGGCTGGCACTATAAACCAGGGCGATCACCGCGGTCACGGGAAACATATAGAACAGGGTTGGGATCTGGCTGGCCAGCAGGGGGGGGAACAGAGTGCTCATCGGTCGGCTTTCGGTTTCGCGAAGGGATTCAAGCTTGGTGTCGGGGGCGATGAAAAACCTATTGGGGAGCGGGTCCGGGCGGTTCCCGATCCTCTCCGCGGGCTGTTGCCGGTCGAATTCCGTAAGCCGGGCCTTCGAAGGCATCCCAGATGGCGAGAATGTTGAGGAGTCCCGCGAGCCAGGTTAGCACCATGGCCAGTTCCCAGCGTTTTCCCAGGCGTCCATTCAGGTCCTGAAGTTCGTTGTCCTGCAAGGGAACCTGATACCAGTTTCTCAGGGGCCGCGCGACGGACCCGATCAGATTTTCGCCAAGACCCTCGGGCCCCTGCTGGACCTGATCGACCCACATCTGGACATGCCTTTTGGGGTCGGCGGAAATTCTCAGCCCCACGGGAATGCTATCGAGTCGCTCTCTTGGCGGTTGGGAAAGTTTCAGGTCGATCGGTTCGCCGGTTTCGACGAGCGTGCCGACCAGATGACCTTCAATCTGTTGTCCGCCGGATCCCGGGACGGCATTGAGGGAAATTCTACCCCGGACGGCCTGCTGGGAAGCGACGTCACGACCGGCCCGGACGACCCCCTCGAACGGTTCGTCGATCGGTTGTGTCAGCCGCCAGGTATTTTCCTCCGATTCGAATCGGCTGGACTGGATGATGGCGGGCATGGCGGCCGCGCCCACAAGCATTTGGGAGAGGTAGCCGTAATTTCGTTTCTTCAGCAAACCTCCTTCCCCGGCGACATAATAGTTCACATAGACGGGTCGCCCTTCCCCCATGTTAATCCCCAGGCCGAACATCCCCAGGATGCAGACGAGGAACAGAATCCCCTTGAAATAGCGTTTCTGGTAAATTTGTCCCGCGCCGGGGATCGCCCAGGAGAGCAGGGCCGCCAGCCAGGGG
Organism: Planctomycetota bacterium; assembly: GCA_014584345.1. Lineage (GTDB taxonomy): Bacteria > Planctomycetota > Planctomycetia > Planctomycetales > Planctomycetaceae > Rubinisphaera. Next base: position 59,534 of record JACTNB010000007.1, on the reverse strand, counting down.
GTTTTCAGGTCCACGGTGACGGTTGGCATGGGGGGCGTGGATGGAGGAGGTGCTGCAGCCATGGAGTTTTTCGACATCTGGAATCAAACAGGGAAATCCCCAGACAGTTCCCGTAACCGGGTCGGGAATCCATGTTCCCGGCACACTGCGCGGGGAGGGTCGTCTGGTGGGAAGCTGCCAAATTGTAGGGATATTCCGTCTTCATGGATACGGAAAAACGAGAAACGGAGTCACGCCTCCCTACGCCATGTCCGTCCTGGATGTTGGAGAACTTCGGGATTCGGGGAATTCTCGAAACCAACTCCTCAGGTTTTCGGGACGAGAATTTCCCTCTTGATGCTGGACATGGCACGGAAAAGCGGGGAAAATGCGGCGGATGTCCGTGCAGTCTGGCAGCATCCATTCTCCCGTCCCTGCGTGCAAGTGAGGCTTTTCCATGGTCATGATTTCCGATTGGAAGCAATCGAACTTCGATCCCACCAAGGTGCTGGAGATCGATAAGATCTTTACCGCGGCGATCAAACTGGGTTGTTCCGATATTCACTTGCAGGTAGGCCAGCCCCCGATTTTTCGAATTCGGGGCTCGTTGAAGCCGTTGCAAATGGCTCCCATCAACGAATCGGGAATGATCGAGTTGACCTTCCCCATGATGGACCAGCGGAACCTCGATATTTTTCACCGCGATGGAGGCGCGGACTTTGCGAAAACCCTGGTCGTGGAGGGGGAGCCCTGGCGTTTTCGTATCAATCTGCTCACCCAAATGGGCAAGGTGGGCATGGTGGCTCGTAAGATCGAGCGTTCGATTCCTCCCTTCGAGGGGTTGCATCTGCCTCCCGTCATGGAAGAACTATGCAAATTCGACCAGGGGATGGTGCTGCTGGCGGGGGTGACCGGTTCGGGTAAGTCGACCACGATCGCCTCCATGCTGGACTGGATTAATCACAACTACAGCAAGCACATTCTGACCATCGAAGACCCGATCGAATTCATTTACACGTCCGACAAGTGTCTGATCAACCAGCGGGAAATCGGCCAAGACGTGATCGACTTCCATACCGCGATGAAACATGCCGTCCGCGAAGACCCCGATATCATGCTCGTGGGCGAAATGCGCGACCAGGAAACCTTCGAAACGGCCATTCACGCGGCTGAAACCGGGCACTTGGTGTTCGGAACCATTCACGCCTCGAGCGCCCCGGGAACCATTTCCCGTATTCTGGATCTGTTTCCCTCCCAGATGCATTCGGCCATTCGCGCCAGCATTGCCATGAACATGCGGGCGATTGTCGGCCAGAAACTGCTCAAGACCATCGTCGACAAGCCCTCCCGCGTGCCGATTGTGGAGATCATGCGGTTCAATCCCACGGTGCAGAAACTGGTGCGGGAACACATGGATGAAAAATTGCCCGCGGCCATTCGTATCGGCAAGGATGAAGGGATGCAGGTCTTCAACGACAGCCTCAAGTTTTTCATCGACAAGGAATTCATCAGTCGTGGCGACGCCTTTGAAATTTCTCCGAATGTCGAAGAGTTGAAAATGGTTCTGAAGGGGATTCAGGTCAAGGCGGCAGCGATTTTGTAATCGGCCTGACCGAGTTCCGGGATGTGTTCAGGTCCCCCTTCATGGTGCTGACTGCGAAACAAGGACTCCCAAATTGAAAATCATGTTTCACATCCTGACGGGAAAGCACAAGGGCAAAACGCTGACCCTTCCGGACAAGGCCGTTGTGGTGATCGGGCGGGATCCCGACGTGGATATCCGAGTGAATTCCACGGAAGTCAGTCGGCAACACTGCGAGATTCGCAGCCAGGACGAGGAGGTTTTCATCAAGGATCTGGGCAGTCGGAATGGAACGTTCCTCAACGGCGAAGCCATATATGGCGAGGTCCCGATGCAACCGGGGGACACCCTGCACGTGGGGACCATGGTGTTTGAGTTGTGCGGCAAAAAGAAGAAGGTGGAAGAATCTCCGCCGCGGCCCCGGAAGCCCCCGGCCTCGCGGGCGGCCTTGAAGGCCCCATCCGAGGAAGACGTGTACGACTGGCTTTCCGACGATAGTGATTTCCACGATTCCGACACGACCATTGTGACCAATGCCGACGCCCAGAAAATGGGGCTGGACGAAACCACCCCTCTGGTGCCCCGCGTCTCCACGCTGCGGATCCAACCGGTCGATCCGGGAACCGAGGCTGCCGAAGCCGCGGAAATCATTCGCCGTTACTGGGCCGAAAAATAGGTCGATTCGGCCTCCGTGGCAGGGCAACTGTTCCCGCCCTACCGATTATTCCAGCCTCGACGATTCACCATCTGAATTTCTGGGCCGGTGCGCTTTTCCCTCGCGGGATTTCCGGGTAGTGTAAGCAGACTGGGACGCGATCGTCGTCTTCCGCTGCAAGGGGATGTCGTGTCTGGTGGCAGGAATGCGAAACGCGAAACGCGAGCACCTCAGAATTACTTCTCTCTTATCCGTGATGCAGGGTGGATAGTCATGCGCAATTGTGTTGGTTTGATCCTCGGAGGGGGCAAGGGGACCCGTTTGTTTCCCTTGACAGCACAACGGTCGAAACCTGCCGTGCCGCTCGCCGCGAAATATCGTCTGATTGACATCCCCATCGCCAATTGCATCAACAGCGATATCAATCGGATTTATCTGTTGACGCAGTTCAATTCGGTTTCGCTGCACCGGCATATTCGCCAGACCTACAATTTCGACGGGTTCCACGGAGGCTTCGTCGAAATTCTGGCTGCCCAGCAAACGACGGAGGGGGCCAACTGGTATCAGGGAACCGCGGATGCCGTCCGCAAGAACCTGCGTTACGTGCAGCAGCCCGGTATCGATTACGTGCTGATTCTTTCGGGCGACCAGCTTTACCGGATGAACTACAAGGAGATGTTGGAGACGCATCAGAAATCGGGGGCGCATGCAACGATTGCCGCGCTCCCGGTCACGCGGGAAGCGGCGCAAGGTTTTGGAATCATGCGTCTGGATGATTCCGGACGCGTGCTGGGCTTTCTGGAAAAGCCCAAAACCGACAAGGAAATCGAAATGGTTCGGACCGAGCCTGCCTGGATCGATGCGCGTGGCATCCCCAGCAAGGGGCGGGATTGTCTGGCAAGCATGGGGATTTACCTGTTCAATCGCGATGTGCTGGTCGATCTGTTGACCAAGAACGATTACGAGGACTTCGGCAAGGAAGTTTTTCCGATGTCGATCCGCACACACAAGGTGGGCGTGCATCTGTTCGATGGGTACTGGGAAGATATCGGAACCATTAAATCCTTTTTCCAGTGCAATCTCGATCTGGCCAAGCCGGTCCCGCCCTTCGAGTTCTATCGGCCCGACTCCCCGATTTACACCCGTCCCCGCTTTCTCCCCGCCAGCAAATTTGGTGGCGTGAACGTGGATACCGCCCTGATTGCCGACGGCTGCCTGATCGGCAAGGGGACTACCATCACAAACAGCGTGATCGGTTTGCGTTGTCGCATCGGCGAAAACTGCACGATACGCAATTCGGTCATCATGGGGGCCGATTATTTCGAGTCCGAACATTCCACCACCACGAATCAGCAGCAGGGGGTGCCCCACATCGGTATTGGCGACAACTGTCTCATCGAGAACGCCATCATCGACAAGAACTGCCGCATAGGCAACGGAGTGATCCTTTCCCCAAACGGCAAGCAGGAAGCGGACATCGTCGATCCCGAACTCTATGTTCGCGACGGTATTCTGGTGGTCCCGAAGGGGGCAACCATCAATGACGGCTGGAACAGTAAAGCGTAGCGAGGCAAGCAGCCCCGGCCGGGTCAGTTCGTGGCGGGGAGAAGTTGCAGGGCATCAAGAATCACGAAGCCTCGGGTTGCGGTATTGCTGATGGAAATAACGGTTTCCACGTCTGCCTCGAGCGTGACCGTGCCGATCTGCTGAAAGGATTCGCCTGGAGGCAGGGGGCGTGTTTGATCCACGGTCAGTCGAGTTGTCTGGCTGCCGCTGCGCACTACCACGGGAACTTCTGCCGCCCTTGTGTCATGGGCCGAATACGCCATCCGCAACATGTAATTCCCCGCCTTTGTTACCCTGAAGCGAAAAACCGCGCGGGAATTCCCGTCGCCGCGTTGTTCATCGTGCCGATAGCCTCTGCCGATATGCGGCTTGAAATTACTGGAAACCACCCAGGTTCCCGTCAGTTCCGCGGAGGCATCGTCCAGGATGATGCCGGGCAGCGAGCGGGGGTCGATCGAAAGGGCTATTTCCGGTTCGGGAGGAACTTCGGGTAATTCGGGGAGTTCAAGGACCTGGCCTTGTGCCAGTAATCGTTCACGGAGTGTCGGGTAATCCACTGCTTGCACGGAACCGCCTTCCCGGGCAACGAGAGCGGCGGCAATGCCGGCGCTCTGGCCGAGGATCATCCAGGTAGGTTCGACCCGGATGGAAGACAACGCGACATGGGTGCAGGAGAGAGCCACCGGGACGAGCAGGTTTTCGCAGTCTTCCGCCCGGGGGACGATGGCCCGGTAGGGGATCTGGTAAGGGTATCCATGTGGACGTCGTGGCATCCGCACGGGATAGATGGTCCCTTCATTGATCACGCCCCCTGCCTTCAAGGCCACCCGCTGGCAGTCGTGTGAATCGATCGGAAAAGAGGAGACCACGATGGGATCCTCCTTGCGTGGATCTTCGAGGATGTCCTGTTGGCTGAGGATATACAGGCCCTGCATGCGGCGGCCTTCACGGACATACAACTGAGGAGACCAATGACCGTGTTCGGGAAATTCATCTCGACAAAGGCCGAGTCTGCCCAGTTGCTTTCGCAGATGTTCCGGGACGGCGGGGTCGGTGGTGAGGAACTGGTAAAACTCCAGCGTGTATTGCCGATGGGCTTCCCAAAGGCTGGCACGTTGTTCGGGATTCGCTTCGCACCAGCCGTTGCAGGCACCGACCAGCCCCATGGAAAACTGCTTGCCGATGCCGTTATTGGCATCAAACTTGTTTCCTGGGAGTGGATACAGATCCCAGAGTAAGTGTGGTTTTTTTTCCTGCGCGAGATACCGACGAACCACTTCGAACCGGGCCGGGTCGTACTGGGTCGGCTTGGGGAAGGGGACACGATTTTCCGGTTGATCCGTCAGGCAGAGTCGAAAACTGTAGACCATGACCAGGGAATCGCCCTGGGTATCGTCCCCCGCCTCGCTGGTGGTGATCAACGGGAGTGGTTCGCCAGTCTCGTGGAAACCCGAGACCGGGATACGTGGTTTGGGATATTGCTTGCCCGCAAGGGACTCTCCGAAGTCCTGTCGGCCTTCGCGGCCAATTGTCCAACGGACGCCCGCGGCAGCCATCAGGTCCCCTTCATAGGTGGCATCAATGAAAACCCGGGCCTGAAAAATGCCCTGGGTTGTGTCCAATTGCGTGATGCGGTGGCCCTGTTTCGAGACGGATTTCAGGACTTGCCCGGTTCGCACATCAACTCGGGCTTCTTGCAGCATCTGCCGGGTGACGCGCATGGCCACGTGCGGTTCGTAGGTCCAGACACTGTTGTTCTTGTTGGCAACCTGGTAGGGGAGAGTCACGCCGCGAGATTGATAATCCTGCTCGATCCTGCGATGCCATTCGTCGAACAGTCCCATCACGGTGGAGCGGACCGTCTGGTTGGAATCACTGAAGCTGAGTCCTCCCGTGTTCACGCCACCGATGTGACGGGTTGGTTCCAGCAGGATGACGGACGCCCCTTCGCGGGCGGCGGCAATCGCGGCGCAGAAACCTCCAGGCGTGGAACCATAAACAATAATATCCGCCTGGGAGACTGCGGCAGCGTGCGATTCGCCGTTGAGGAAACCGAGCACCAGCAGCAGGCAAGGGAGCAGCAACCAGGAACGGGACAAGGGGGAGCAGGATCGGGGCATGGCAGGTGGGGCTCCTGTCGAGGGGGCAGAATACCGACGGCACGCGCCGGGGCATGGGTCAGACATGTGGAATTCGCGATTCACACGCCTGGCAACGATCATACGGGGAATACTTCAGGGATACCAGCAAAGGAAAACCGAAGCGATTCTTGTAGTGGGATTGACCAGCGGCGGAGCGTGCGGCTGAATTATCGCGTTGTCTGGCGATTGCCTGCCCCGCGATTCAAGGCGATGGTTGCGACGGGTGGGGGCATCTGGAATAATCAGTCGGAGTTGATGCGGCCGAGCGGTGCCATTGCTGCTTGTTCTTTTCCGGTCTGGACGGGGGCTATCATGAAACGCTGTCTGTTGCTGTGTGCTGTGTCGCTGGGGCTGCTGGCGGCGTGTTCCCTGTCGGCTGCCGAACTGGAATTGAAGCAGGGTGACAAAATTGTGCTGATTGGCAACACGTTTATCGAACGGTTGCAGCATTACAATCATTTCGAGACATTGCTGCATGCCCGATTTCCGGAGCACGAACTGACGGTACGTAACTTGGGGTGGTCGGCGGACGAATTGAAGTTGCGGCCGCGTTCGCAGGATTTTCAGGATCATGGTCATACCCTGGAGGCGCATCGGCCGGATGTACTGATTGCCTGTTTTGGCTTTAATGAATCGTTTGCGGGCCCGGCAGGGCTGGAACAGTACAAGCAGGATCTGCGTAGCGAGTTGCAGACCTGGACGAGCACCTCCTACAACGGCGTCTCGCCGCCACGGGTGCTGCTGCTGTCCCCCATTGCCAGTGAGAATTTGCCTCAACGCCAGTTGATGTTTGGGGATCGCAATAATGAAAATCTTTCATTGTACACGCGGGCCACGGCGGAGGTCGCGCGGGAGTTCCGGGTCGGTTTCGTCGATCTGTTTCTGCCCACGCAGCGACTGTACAATGCCAGCGAAACGCCCCTCACGTTCAACGGCATTCATCTGACCGACGCCGGCTATCGCAAACTGGCACCGGTGATGATCGAGCGGATCTTCGGCGCGGGGGACGTTTCGGCGTCGCTCGATCTGGAAAAACTGCAAGCAGCCGTCGCGGAGAAATCGCTGCAACACTGGTACGACTACCGGGCCGTGAATGGCTTTTACATCTACGGCGGGCGGAAGAATCCGTTCGGAGTGGTGAATTTTCCGTCGGAATTCGAGAAGCTGCGGAAGATGGTCGTCAATCGGGATCGGAGAATCTGGGCCATCGCACGGGGCCAGGAGGTTTCCGAGACCATTAACGACGACAATACGGGTGCGTTGGTGGAGGTCCCGTCAAACATCACCTTCGAGATCACCATCACTTCGCCGGAGGAGATGCTGAAATCCTTCCGGCTTCCTCAGGGCTATGTCGCCAATCTGTTTGCCTCGGAGCGGGAATTCCCCGAGTTGCGGAATCCGTGCAAGTTCACGTTCGACGGGAAGGGGCGTTTGTGGGTCTGCACGATGCCTTCCTATCCCATGTATCTGCCCGGTGTGCCAGTCAACGATAAAATTCTGATCCTCGAAGACACTACGGGCGATGGCAAGGCCGATAAGCAAACGATCTTCGCCGAGGGGTTGCACTTGCCGACCGGCTTCGAACTGGGGGACGGGGGCGTGTATGTGGCCCAGCAGCCGAACCTGGTGTTTTTGAAGGATACGAACGGCGACGACATAGCCGACGAGCGGGAGATTGTGTTGCACGGATTTGACTCCGCGGATTCCCACCACTCCATCTCGGCGTTTACCTGGGGGCCGGACGGGGCGCTGTATTTTCAGGAGGGAACCTTTCATCACACGCAGATCGAAACCCCCTACGGCCCCGTGCGGTGCGTGGATGCGGGCGTGTATCGTTACGAGCCACGCACGGAAAAGGTGGATGTGTTTGTATCGTACGCCTTTGCCAATCCTTGGGGGCACGTGTTCGATCCCTGGGGACAGAACTTCGTGGCCGATGCCTCGCCGGGGGCCAATTATGTGGGAGCCGCCTTTTCCGGGCAGGTCGATTATCCTCACAAACATGGGCGATTAAAGGAATTTCTGACAAAGCAATGGCGGCCCACCTGCGGTTGCGAACTGGTCTACAGCCGGAATTTTCCCGAGGAAACCCAGGGAGATTATCTGTTGAATAACTGCATCGGTTTCCAGGGCGTATTGCAATATCGCCTAAAAGACGAAGGTTCGGGCTTCCATGCCGACCCCGTGGAACCGCTGCTGCAGTCGACCGACCGAAATTTCCGCCCAGTCGATCTGCAGTTTGGTCCCGAGGGAGCGCTGTATGTTCTCGACTGGTTCAATCCATTGGTGGGGCATATGCAGCATTCCGTGCGAGATCCGCATCGGGATACTCAACATGGTCGCATCTGGCGGATCCACTATCGCCCGAATCCGTTAACAACCGTGGTGGATGTGTCCGCGAAGTCGATTCCCGATCTACTGGATTTGCTGGGAGACGAAGCCGACCGGGTCCGCTATCGCGTTCGCCGCGAACTGCGGACCCGCAAAACCGAGGAGGTTCTGGCGCATGCGAGCGCATGGCTGGGCCAACTCGATGTCTCCACCGAAGCCGGGGCGCGGCTGCAACTGGAAGGCTTGTGGATCCATCAGCAGCATAACCAGGTGGATGAATCGCTACTGAAGCAGGTGCTGGCCTCGCCCGATCCTCGCGCGCGGGCGGCAGCGACGCGGGTCGTCTGTTACTGGCGGGATCAACTGGCGGATCCGCTTTCCCTGTTGGAAGGATCGGTTAATGACGAACATCCCCGGGTACGCCTGGAAGCCGTTCGCGCGCTTAGTTTCTTCCAGGGTGCCGACGTGCCCGCCGCGCTGGATCTGGCGGCACAGTCGTTGATTCACGAGCAGGACGACTACTTGGAATACACGCTCAACGAGACCATGGCCACGTTGGATCGGCGGTTGAAGGAACTGGAATAATCACGGCTTGCATGCCGGGGCGTGTGGAGACGCCCCCGTGAGTCATGTGGGAGCCGGTCTCTGGGGATCCGCGGATCGGCTAGTGTTTGTGCTTCCTGTCGTCAGACGCTTGCGGAAGCGGCTTGCTATTGTATAGAGTGGTTTTTCCTCTAGACATTCGTCGACATCTCTGTCCGCGCCAAAACCTATCTCCAGGAGCCAGACATGCCCATTTCCGTGGTCTGTCCCAAGTGCGGTTCGAAGAATCGCTTTCCTGATCACCTTGAAGGAAAGAATGGACGTTGCAAGGAGTGTGGCGCCCGAGTTCCGGTTGAACAGTCGGCATTCAGCATGAATACCAGTTCGAACGCGGGCCTGCTGATGGGAGCCGTGGGCGGATTTGTCGTGTTTTTCGTGGTGGTCGGTCTGTTTTCGGTGCTGAAGTCGCCTGCCCGGCAGGAGAACGCCGCGATTGTGCAGGCGGAACCGGTTGCGGGGAACACCTCCGCCCCTTCCGAGATACCCGTGGGGGGATCCCTCCCCGTGAATCCTCCGGCCGTACCCATAGCGGCTGCCAATCCCCTTGAATCGAACAGCCAGCCCGCTCCCAGTGATTTGCCGACGGGCACCCCGACGGCGGGAGTGGCTCCGGCTCCTCCTTTGACATCGCCGCCTCGGTCCCAGGGAAATTCCGGTTTCCAGAGTTCCTCGGGGGGCTTTGCGGAGGGGAATGCCTCTGCGCTGACGTTTGTCAAAACGGAGGACTGGACGCTGCAACCCGATCCTGGGTCTACCAAAGTGGACCTGGAGCCAGGGCGAAATTTGCGAATTGCCGTCGGCAACGACGCCAAACGTGGCAGCGGCGTGCTGTTCCCCTCCGGTCCCAGTCCCTTCGTGGCGATCCTGGCGGGGGCGACCTTGAAGCACCGGTATGAAATTTACGATGTGGTCTCGGGGCGGAAGATTGGTGAAACCCCGGCATCCAGTTCCAGCGGGGTGGCGGCCCTCTCCGATGACGGGGCCTACCTGGTGGTGCAATCCTCGGGTCTTAAAACGCTCGAAGTTTTCGATATACGGGGCAAGAAATCCCTGGGTCTGTTGCAGATAGCCGAAGCGGACAAACCCTTTCAAGTATCCGATCTGGCGATCTGGAAGCATCGCCTCGTGGCACTCTCGAATGTGCACAAGGGGATCAAGGTGTGGGAGTTGCCTTCGGGGAATCTCGTGCACACGCTGATGGGAGACGATAAGTTCAGCAGCAGTTATGGCTATAGTTTCAGTCCGGGCGGGCGTTACCTGGCGGTGGATGGGCAGTTTCTCGAAAAACGGATCGACTTTTACGACCTGGAAGCCGGTATCAAGAAGGGTTCTATTTCCCCCGCCGGGACCACCCGCGTTTCGGAATTGGAAGCACTCGGTTTTTCCCGGGAGGGGACTCACTTCGCGGCGATTTATGGAATCGACCTCTTTGGTTCTCCCGCTCGGAAATACTCCCGGATGGTGGTCTGGGACGTCGTTACCGGGAACGTAACCGCCGATTTTGAAATGGAGCCGCGTCTCAAGGAACAGTTGGATCCCGTTTACCAGTCCCACACACTGGAGGGGCTGCCGGGGGGGACGCGCTGGCTGGTCCATTCGCTGGGTATTGTGGATACCGAGGCCAAAGCACTGATCTACAGTTTCCCCAAGCAGCCTCAGATCGATTTGGTTCCCTCGCGCAGGGTCATGGGGGCAGGCTGGGTGGTTTCCGTGATGAACGACAGTGGCGGGCTTCGCATGGAGCAATCCACGTTTTCCGGGGATGATCTTCTGGCGGGAGCCGCGACGGCGAATGCCGGTGGCCTGGCCAGCGATGCGTCCCTGCCGGTATTGACCTCGACCGATCTGTCATTGGCCCGTACGGTCACTCCCGCCAACCAATGGCTGGCTCGGGCCGATCCCCTGGAGAGCGTCCCCTTGAAGAATGCAATCCCCGTGTCCAGTGCGGGGACCGTGCGTGACATCGTCCTGTCGCGCAGTCCGACACCCGTGGTGGTAGTCCGGGCGGGGATCGATGAAGACCTGAACGATCCGGCGGTGAAGAACTACGAGACGACTCTGCAAATTTATGCTGCGCGCGGCTTGACCCTTGAAAAACCGCAACCCGTGGCAAGAGAGTCGGAACTGCTGGCCTTTTCCGCGGACGGCGCGCTCGTGGCGAAGCTGCGAATCCCCTTTTCCGCCCGCTTGCGGTCGGTTTCTCCCAACGGCAAGCAGGCATTGGTGGAGGAACATCGCACCAATGGCAGGCTGGATCTCTATGCGTTGGAACATGACGGGGCGCATCAGAAGGGCTGGCGCCCCTATCGTCAGGAATCGGACAAGAATGCTCGAGAAATCAGTCAGGCCGAATTTCTCCAGGACGACCTGATTGCTACGCTCAGCCAGGGAAACCGACTCGTTGTCTGGAAACTGCCGAACCTGGAAGCACTCTGGCAAATCGAAGGAGTGCTCAGTTTTGCGGTTTCCCCGGGAGGTCAACAACTCGCCGTCGTGCAGGGGAATATTCTGGGAGCGAAGGGCTTGGCCCTGTTTGCCTCCGCGACCGGCGATCCCCTGGGAAACATACCCCTGGAAGGCAAGATCCAGGCTCCCACGTTTCATCCGCAAGGCGATCTGCTGGCCGTCGGTGTCGAGGACTCCGCCAACCATGTCCTGCGCATGTTGAGCATGGCGACGGGGGAAGTCGTTGAGGAATTTCCCGTCCCGGTTGCAATCCACGCGATTCTTTGGACCAGCCCGGAACACCTGCTGCTCAACCAGGAAAAGCTGGTCCATCGGCCCTTGCAGTCGGTCGTCTGGAGTTACAACACAAACAACGTACTCCTGCCCGGACATTTGACGCGGGAGCAAGTCACCTTCGCGCATTTCGCCGGAAATCGGGCGACCATCCGCTCCCTGGAATTGCCCAATGCCAGCCTGAATGACAAGCTGGCACATAACCGCATTGCGGATCTGTCGCTACTCCAACCGGGGGACTCGGTACGCCTTACGGTCCAGTTTGATTCCGCCGCGGAGACGCAACCGTTGCAGAATTCAGCCCGCGACGCCCTCGTGAAACAACTGGAAGCCGTCAAAACGCAGGTCGCCGACAACGCCCCCATCACATTGAACGTCGCGCTGGCCACGGAAAACAAGGAGGGGGTCAAACTCACGAAAATCGGCGATCGTTCCGTCTCCGAGGATGTCACCCGCAAGGTGATCAACATCCACTTCACTTATACCCAGCAGGGGAAAGTCATCTGGGAATCCCGACGCCTGGTGGGAAATCTGGATCGTTCCCTGATCCGCCTCAAGCAGGGACAGTCCGCTCAGGCCGGGATTGACGAACAAATGGTCGAAAACGCCCGACTCACTCTGGCCGGCATGAAGTTCCCCAGCTACATCTTCAAGACCGAGGCCAGCCAGGGGCTGGGAACCTCTCCCCTGTTTCCGTAATCTGCAAGGGTTCGCCGCTGGCCTATTCGCCACCACGGAGCCAGATCTGGACCGATCCCTGCCTTGGTCGAGCCGGCAGAAGGGGACGCGCCGTGGGGAATCCCCCCGGATTCTGAATGCGACAATAATGCACCTTGACGTATAGAAATTGTTGGGCTACGCTGGAGAGACTATTGAGAGCAGGCGGGTGCCGCTCTCATTCTCGCAAGTCCTCGTGATACGACAAAAGGATGCCTGATGAACGCTCGCTCAACACTTTTCTGCTCACTGACGGCTGCGGTTGCCGCGACGGGACTGGGCCTGTGGACAACTTCCGCCCCGGCGAAAGATCAACCCGCCCCCGACAAAGCCGCCGTTGAACGGACACGCAAAACCGTGCAGATGCTCGATGATGTGTACAAAACTGCGGTTGTGCTGATCACCGACAAGTACGTCAACGACGAGGCCGACTTCCCTGCTGGCAGTGCTGCCATTGCATTGTTCGAGGCGATCGGCAAAAAGGGCTGGCATCAGGCCCGTTTGATCGACCTGACGGGCAAACCTTACGAGCCGAAAAATGTTCCCAGCGACGAGGTGGAAAAAGCGGGAGCCAAGGCCCTCAATGCAGGTCAGGCGACCTACGAACAGATTGTCTACAAGGATGGGAAACCTCACCTGCGCGTGCTGACCTCCGTCCCCGTAGTAATGAAGAAGTGCGTCCTGTGCCACCCGCACTACGCCGATGTTAAGGAAGGGAAGGCGATCGGGGCCATTAGTTATACGGTTCCCATCGAATAACGACTCGACAGGCTACCTCGAAACGCCCGGACCTCGAGTCTCTCACGCACTCCCTGTCGGGAGAGTTTTGAGTGTTCCGGGTTTTTTGGGGAATGGATCACCGGGACTTGTACTTTTGCTCCAGTCGCGTCAACCTGTAGCACAAAATACGATCGACCAGCCACAATCCGTCACGGGAGGTGCCCCTACCGTCCAGATCCCGACCGCATAGGCTGCTTTCGTCCCTGAGTTTTCCGCCGGTATCGTTCTGTCGCAAGTGTACTTATGAAACAAGTGACTCTCACAGCGACCACCGCATTCGGCCTGGAGGCCGTTGTGGGCCGCGAACTGGCCCAACTGGGATACCCCGAGCAGCAAAAGGCCGATGGCCGCGTCAATTTTCATGCGGATTTATCGGCGATTCCCCGTTGCAATCTGCATTTGCGCGTGGCCAACCGCCTGCTGTTGAAGATCGGTGAATTCCCTGCGCCTGATTTTGATGCCTATTTTGATGGAATTCGCGATCTCCCCTGGGAGGAGTGGATTCCCGCGGATGCCCGCTTTCCGGTCACCGGCTCCTCTCAGAAGTCTCAATTACATTCCGTGCCGGCTTGTCAGGGGATGGCAAAAAAAGCGATCGCCCAGCGGCTCGAACGGGTGTACGACCGAACGCTGCCCGAGACCGGAATTCTCTGCCCGGTCCATTTCGATCTGCGTCACGATACCTGTTCCCTGTATCTGAACACGTCCGGGGATGGGTTGCACAAACGGGGCTATCGCGAACAGGCGGGCGAAGCTCCCTTGCGGGAAACACTTGCAGCGGCTCTGTTGCAATTGAGTGTCTGGAACCGAGAACGCCCGCTGATCGATCCCTTTTGTGGCAGTGGTACGATTGCCATTGAAGCCGCCTTAATCGCGCGCAACCGGGCATCCGGCTTGCTCCGCGGTTTTGCCTCGGAGAAGTGGCCCGCCATTCCCGCCGAACTCTGGTTGCAACATCGCTCCGAGGCGATTGCCGGCATCAACCACGGGGACTGCGAACCGATTCTCGCTTCCGACATCGATCCACGCGTCCTCCGCACGGCCCGCGATAACGCCAAACGGGCGGGCGTCGACGATATCATTCACTTTCAGCAGCAGGATGTCGCTTCGCTCAGCACCAAGCGCAAATATGGCTGCCTCGTGACCAATCCCCCGTATGGCCAGCGGTTGAACGATGTGCAACAGGCCCAGGAACTCTGGACAACCCTGGCCCGCGTGACTCAGGACTGGACCACCTGGTCCCAGTTTATCCTGGTCGGTTCGCGAGAATTCGAACGCTTCTACGGCCGCAAGGCGACTCGTCGCCGCAAGCTATATAATGGCACACTGGAATGTACCTTTTACCAGTTTCTGGGGGACAAGCCTCCCGCAATGGATCGAACGGAAACTCGCCCCGTCTCTTAACAAAACGTCCGTGGTCGAGCCTCTTACCGAATAGCCACGGAAACGTGCCCATCTCTTAATCGAGCTTCAATTCCTCGATCAGCCGATCCTTCGGACGGATGCGGTTCTCGGGCAGGCAGGAAACATCCGCAAGCATCCGCCGGACATTCAATGCCACTTCCCGATTCACCGGCCAATCGAAAAGCCGCAGGGTGGCCCGACCGACTTGTCGGTTGGGTCGCGAAGCGACAAGAGGAATTGACCTTGTGCTACCATTTCTGACCAGGGTTTCAATGAACGGCAGGATTGCCTGAATGGTCAAGCGACGTGTCTATGACTCTGAGAAACATCTCCATTTCGGGCAGGATTGGTCGAATCCGCAACGGACTGGCCCTGGAGTTCGGCTCGCTGGTACGTGCAACAACGATCCGTTGGTATTCCCATTGCGTGGCCTCCGGGATTGGAAATGGACGATAAATTCGTCGTTGGATAGAGGTTGAGACTGGAAGCTGAAGCGTCTTGTTGCTACGCAACCCGACCGTTCCGGTCGGGCCACCCGCGGATTTTCACAGTCATGGTTTGCTCGCTATGAACCCGATCAAACCTTTTATCAAAGGAAAATCACCATAAGCCTGAACGGATTGAGTGTGAAAACCGATGCCTTTGAGCATGGCATTGATCTCAGGTTCATCGAAAAGCTGCTGCCGGTGGATTTCCTCTTGGCGGCGGTAATTCTTCCCGATCTTCCGAAAAGTCACGATGCGACGGGTAAGTTGCTGCTTTGATTGGTTGTGCTCGTACTCGACCAAGCAGGCCCAATTCTCGCCTTCAGTAAATGCTTGACTTTGCCCTTGAAACCGATCAGGGACAGCGACATCGAATATGAGAAGGCCACCGGGGGAAAGGGCGTGGAAGATGTTCTCGCACACTGTCTTTAAGGCCAGCAGAGAGTTGCCGGAATCGAATAAGTAGTTGAAGACTTCTCCGAGGGCTGTGACAGCCCGGCATGACGGGATCGGGAACTGCAAAAATGAGGCAACGTGAAATTTGGCTTTGGGAACTCGCTGATGGGCGATCTCGATCATGGCCGAAGAAATGTCTACGCCTACGACATCGTAACCAGCATCAACAAGTTCCTTCGCCCAGATTCCGCTTCCACATCCGAGGTCTACAATGTAGCCATCATGGATTCCCGCCTCTTGAAAATGCCGAAGCAGGCCAGGAGCCGATTTTCGGGCAAAGTTCCCGTAGCCGGTGTCGTGAATGTAGGCAAGGTCGGTTTGATAGGCATCGGTGTTTGTCATGGATTGCTCTCTCAGAGCCCGTCTTCTATTTGACAATAGCTCGAAAACGGGGTGTCGAACCCGCTGTGGGCCACCATATTCCAAGGAAGGAACGGTACCCATGAGAAGTGGCAGTTTCCCACCGATCTGACCAAAGCACAATGGCAAATTCTCGAACCCTTGCTGCGCAATCGATCAGGGCGAGGATCAGGACCTTCGCGTGGCTCTGCTTCGAGTGTCGCCATGCAAGTGGCCACGAACACAACCCGGCCAGCAGCCAAGACCTGATCACCATCGGCACGATCCGGCGAATGACCAATTGCCTTGCCAGAACTTAGAAATAGCAAATCGAAGTCAGGCTCTTAGTCAACTCCCTTCGCCTGAGTCAACTCCAGATACTTCTCGGCGTATCGGCGGCCCAGTTCGCGGTAGGAAGCGGCGTCGAAGTGGACCTTGTCTCCCTTGTGCGTCAGTTTTTCCGCGCTGACATACGCCGTGAAGGGAACTTTATCCGGCAGGCGGCGATGAATTGCGTCGATGTGCTGCTTGGCCTGGCTCCAGGGGGCCTCCGGGAATTGTCCCATCTGTCCAGCCAGGAAGGGGACTTCGGGAGACGCGAACTCCTGGCGCAGGCGGGCCACCAGTTGATGCAGCCGTTCCTCGTAAACCAGGGCGCGATCTGGCGTGCAATCCGATTCACCCTGATGCCACAAGATCCCCTTCAACGTCCCGGCGGGCAACGCGCGTTGACACCGCTTGAGCATGTCGTCGTACGGATGGGTTTTCGTGGGAGCGTCGAATCCGCCCGGTTCCCAACCGGAAATGGCCGAGCCTCCCACCGCGCAGGGAATCAACCCAATCGTCACGTCCGGGTCCCGTTCCGCCAGGATCATGCCGAAGGTCTTGCCCAAGCCCACGCCAACCACGGTAGGTTTATCGAAGTGCAGAGGATCAACCGCGGGAACCCACTCTTGCGCCTGGTTGAACATCAACACGCGCGGATGAGGGCGCGAATCTTCCTCGGCCACCTTGCCTCGACCGGCCATGTTCGACTGCCCGATCAACAGATACAAATGGAATGTCTCCGGCCGCGGCAGCGCTGCCGGGCGGGCTTCGTCTCCGCGTCCCGTCGTCACCAGGAACAGAACCAGTCCCACGCTCAACCAGTGATTCATGTGAGTTTCCCCATGCAAAATGAAAGCTGTGCGCTAAGGCGATTCGCTCGTCGCCTCGTGTTTCCTACCCGGAATCGGTCTTGGACGCCAGGGCCAATTGCCGGAACAGTTCGCCCCGCTGTTCGAAATGCAGGAATTCATTGAAACTGGGGGCACCGGGTGAAAGCAGAATTGTATCACCTTCGCGCGATTTCTCCCAGCACCAGCGGAAGGCCTCGGCAAGGGAGTCCACTAATGTAGACTCCAGCCCCGCTGGCAGCGCGCACCGCGCGGCCAGCGCCGGATGCTGTTGCCAGACCCGTCCCGCCGGGCCCATCCAGGCAATTCCCCGCAATCCTGCATGCATACGCAGTTCCTGCAGCAGGGTATCGGGGTTGTCTGTGGAAATTGCTCCTCCCAGAATCAACCAGAGTGGCCCCGGCAACGCCCGTAACGCCGCGATCACCGCCCAGGGAGACGTGGCCTTGGAATCGTTCACGAAGATCCGTTGCTGTAACTGGTCGACCCTTTCCAGGCGATGCGGCAACGGCTGGTACGTGGACAGTGCCTGGCAGGCGTGGGCCTCGTCGATTCCCAGCCAGTCCGCCACCCGCAATACAGCTGCGGCATTGGTCAAAAAGTGAGGTGGCCAGTCCGAGGGAAACGCCGCCCGATGCAACACCGCTTCCCGTGAAAAGAAACGTCGCTCCCCGCGTGTCGGCCACAAGCTCTGGTCCAGCCCCTCTGCAGGCAAGACCGCTAAATCTTCGGCGGTCTGCCCGGCGAATAATGCCTGCTTGCACTGGCGATATTCCTCGGCTGTGCCGTGCCATTCCAGATGATGGGGGAAAAAACTGGTCAGCAGCGCCACCTCGAATCGCGGGGAATTGCGCCTCAACCAGTGCAACTGAAAGCTGCTTAATTCCAAAACGACAAGCATCTCCGAGGTTAACTGCCCGATTTGCGGCAGCAGACTTTCCCCTATATTGCCCCCCACCTGCACGGAAAAACCCGCTGCCCGCAGCAGATGCGCGAGCATGGTGGCCGTGGTGGACTTTCCCACGGTTCCGGAAACGGCGATCATTCGGGCAGGACAGTTTTGCAGGAACAACTCCATTTCCGTGACGATCGGGATTCCCCGCTCCGCCGCCGCCCGCAGACAGGCATGCCCTGGTTTCACCGCGGGAGAAGCCAGGATCAGGTCAGCGTTCAGGAAATCGTCTGGTTGATGAGGGCCAAAGCGAAAGCGGATGCCCTCCGCATCGCGCAATGCCGCGATCGATTCCCGCAACGTTTCCGGAGCCGCCTGATCCGTGACCAGAATTTCCGCTCCCCGGTGGTACAGGTATCGAATGGCGGCTATCTGCCCGCCGAATCGTCCCAACCCCATGGCGGTGACACGTTTTCCTTGTATTTCGATTCCCGGGACGGGCATGCGTTCGCGGTCCTGTTCGTCGCGTGTGTCGGTTGTTATGATACGAGCCCCTTGCAACCGCACGCGGCGAGTTAAAGTCCTCATTTGAAAAGTCTTCGATGTCCGCTGACAGTTTACCCAAAATTGTGCTGAAATCCCGTCGTGCGCAACCGTTTTATGCACATCACCCCTGGGTTTTTGCCGGAGCCATTCAGCACGTGCCCGCCAGTTTAACGCCCGGACAGGAAGTTTTGGTGGTTTCCCAGGAGGGGCAGGCCATCGCCCGGGGACTGTTCAACCCCGACAGCCAGATTCAAGTCCGTCTCTATCAGTGGGACAAGGATTCGCCCCTGGATGCGGACTTCTGGCGCCAACGCCTTTCGTCCGCAATCGCACTGCGGAAACAGATTCTGCCCGCCGAGGAAAACGCCTATGGCAGACTGGTCTTTAGTGAAGGGGATGGCCTTTCTGGCTTGACCGTCGATCGCTTCGGCGACTGGCTGAGCGTGCAATTCACGAGCAGGGCCTTGGCCACGCGGGTCGACCTGATCTCCGATCTGCTCATGGAACTGCTGCAACCTGCCGGTATCTGGCTCCGAACCGAAAAGGGGATGACTGCTGCCGAGGGATTGACGCTGACAGATGGTTTACTCCGCGGAAATGGTCCTCCCCCGCCGTTTACCATTCAAGAAAATGGCATTCAGTACCAGATTGATCTGGTGGAAGGGCAGAAAACCGGATTCTATTACGACCAGCGAGAAAATCGCCGCGCCGCGGCCCGTTATCTGAGGGGCAACGTTCTTGATGTCTGCTGTTATTCAGGTGGTTTCACGTTGAATGCCTTGAAGCATGGTCGTGCGGAATTCGTGACCGCCATCGATTCCTCTGCTGCCGCACTGCAACTGGCACGGCAGAACGCGGATCTGAACGGGTTGTCCGAACGCTGCCGTTTCGAGCAGGCCGATGCATTGAAATTTCTCGAGCAGGCATCGGAAAAATACGATGGCATCATTCTGGATCCCCCCAAATTTGCCCGCACGCGTGGCGGACTGGCCCGGGCAGCCAAGGCTTACCTTAAATGGAACAGCCTCGCCCTCTCCCATCTGCAACCCGGAGGTATTCTGGTCACCTGCAGTTGCTCGGGCCTGATATCCGCAGGCGATTTTCTGGAGATCGTTGCCACTGCTGCCTTGGAATCCCGCAGAAGCGTCCGGATCCTCGAACAGCGGGGACAGGCTCCCGACCACCCCATTGCCTCAAGCTGCCTCGAAAACAGCTATCTTAAGTGCTTGATTTGCGCGGTCGAGTAACCTGTCGCCAGCAATCACTTGCCTCTGTGCTACCGTTTGAGATAAACTGCCCCGGCGAATTTCCCCCCCCGGAGAGGTGGCAGAGCGGCCGATTGCACCGGTCTTGAAAACCGGCGTGCCGAAAGGTACCCAGGGTTCGAATCCCTGCCTCTCCGCTTAGGATTTTTCTGTGACACAGAGCGACAGGATGAGTTATCTCCTGTCGCTCTCTGCATTTGTGGCTGGTCACATACTCCGCTTTCAGGTTCGCTACCATCCTGCTCGGCATCACCCGCTGTGACATCCGAAGACGTCGAAAGTCCCTCTGAGACAGAAAAGTGTGCAACATTCCGTGCAACGCTTTTTGCCCCACGCTTGTCAGCCGTGGGCTGGTCAGGCGGTTGATCCTCCGGCTCTTGTGGGCTGCCATTTTCTGTCCCGCTCGCGGATGTTGTCGATGCCGGACCACTTCGCAGCATGCCATGATACAGGTCTTCGAGTCCCAGGTCGGTGTAGACCCGGTACGTCAGGTTGATATCCGAGTGTCGAGCCAGTCGCTGCACATACGCCGGTGGTTCTCCCGCCTTGATCAGGTTGGTGATGAACGTGTACCGCAGAGCGTGAAAGTCAGCCTTGCGGTCATCGACCTCGTAAGGGATCTCGGCTGCCTCCAATACCGCCCGGATCATTTTGCCGCCGCCACGACTTGTCGCCCAATTTCCCGGCCAGAGTTTCGCCTGTCGGGATTTCCCGGCGATCCAAGTTTTCAGAAACTGCACCACTTCCGGGTCTCGGAGCGGAATGCGAGCCGCATCCTTGTTTTTTGTCTGGGAGGCAGACAGACGAACGTGAGGGTGCTCCTCATCCAGATGCAGATCGGCCACCACTAACCGACTCAGTTCCGATGCCCGAAATCCGGTGTGGAGTGCCACCAGAAACAAGGCAGCCTGATCCGGTCCCGACAGGCCGTACATCGGCGAACATGCCCGTGCTGCTTTCAACAGCTTCGTGCATTCATCGGGAGTGAGTGCCCGTCGTTGATGGCGACGTTCGCTCACCTTCGGCGGTCGCAATTTTTGAAAGGGATCACTCTCAACCCGTTCGTCGTCGAGCAGAAACTTGGCGAACTGCTTGGCGTGCCGAACAATATGTTTACAGGTCTGCTGAGATCGCCCCTGCTTACGTTGCGACGCCAGATAGGACTGAAAGCTGTTCGCATTCAACTCAGACAGGAGCAGTATCCCCATGGCGTCAAATGCTCGTCGGAGGCGACCGACAACCAGTTTGACCTGGGCCGGACTGATTTCCCGGTCTTCAAGAGACTGCTGAAAATCCTCCAGATGCTCGGCCAAGGGCTTTTCGTTCTGCTTGATCCGTGACGTGCGAATCCCGGCCCGTTCTTCATTGACTTCCCGCTTCGCCTCACGAAGTCGGATCGCGGCCTCGTCAAAGGTCTTGAAGCCGTTTTCCTGAACACGTTTCCCGGCAGCGTTCGGATAGCGAATGGACCAGGTCGACGCTTGGGTTTTTACGCCGTTTCGGACGATGGTAGGACGGAATGGTTTGCTCATCGTTACCGCCCTCCTTTCGACTTCCGATATTTCGGATGAAGGCGTTCCCATTGCCTGCGACCCGGACAGCCGCTTTCGATCCAGTGCATGATTTCATCACGCCCCCAGACTCGTTGCGTGCCGATGTTGACGGACTCTGGTAAACGACCTTGGCTTTCGAGTCGATAGATCGTTCGAATCGTTCGCCCCAGAAGTTCAGCCATATGGTGTTTGGTCAGCAATGGTGGATAAGGAGTCGTGACTTCATTCATTTCACGCCCTCCTCTCCGTTCGCCACACGACGAGCTTTCGCTCTTCGGACGATATTCGCAAGGACTTTCGCGAGCGTCTGAACGCGGGAATCGTCTCGCCCAGCTTGACTGACGTTGTGCAGGGGATGGCTCGGTGGTGCGGATGCATCACCGTTCACGGGTTCAACCGTCAGGTCGATCCCCCATCTTCGTCTTCGATTGGCAGGTTTGGACATTGGTCTCAACTCTCCTTCGCGTTCCGCTGAACGCTGCCTAACCGATCAGCAACCAGCGACGCAGGAGCCGTCCCTACGCCCGGTGGGTACTGATCGATCGAGATGAATTGAAACTGCATGTCCATGGTCTCTGGCTTATTCGAGAGTGCCGACTCACACTGTTGGAGCCGAACGGACCTTTGACTGATTACCCGGATATATGACCTACTTCGTGTGGATCGAAGATGGCACATCTGGCCCGGCTTTGCTGCCCACAACCTGTGCCAAATGTGTTCCCATTCCCAATCGTCTCAGTCGATCCGGTAGTAGCCGTTCTTAGGAGCTTTGATGATGAAGCCCCTGCGACAGAGATCTGGGAGGTATTTACGAGCCACTTCGTAACTGCACAACGCTTTGTCGGCCAGTTGTTGGGCGGTTTGGGGAATATCGGTCGTGACTCTCACGAGATCCTGTTCTGTTTCGGTGAGTATATCTTCGAGTCGCGGATTCTCGATCCGTTTGAGTATCGCCAGAGCTTTGGCCTTGGTGGACTGGTACTCTTCCGATTCAAGATACCCCGGCTCGCCGTAAGCCATGTCGGCAGGATTCAGACTGTACAACCAGGCCTCGACGGGGTTGTTCACTCGAATGGGGATGGACATGTAAGCCGTTCGCGACGGCCCAAAAGAGAGATGCGACCTAGCATATGGACCGAGAGCGTCGTGAATCGCCTCATAAGACTGGGCGAAATCAACATCCCAGTTGTCTCCGCAACGATCTGGCGGAGTGCGTCCCCTGGAATAGTTGTCTCGAATATCCTTCTCTGCCTTTTCGGCACGGCTCACGAAGACGTCGACGTTTGCTTCGAGAGTCTTGAACTTCGTTTGGCGACCACTCGAAGAGGTTCGATCGGAGTTTGACTGAGATTGCTGCTTGCGAGTTTTGGACATAGTGTGGCTCCTTGTGCATTGCACTTGAGGCTCATACACCATGCCATGAGCAGCCGTCACTCACGATCAGGTTCCCGGACCCCGGGCAGCGACTTCCTGATCAGCCTACCACTTGCATCGTTCGTGGGTTTCTGCGATTTCTCGCGGCTGTATCAAGTGTCGCACTTGAAGAAATGGGTTTTGAATGCCACGTATGTTAACCTCAATGTTCGAGTTGACAAGAGCCTTCAGGCGTCAAGAGCATCGCCAGACGCGGGCTGGCGATGACTATTGCGGGGAATGTCTCTCGGTCCAGCGTAGGTGACTTTCGACTTACGTCGTTTTGCAGCCAGCAAAAGAAACTCTCAGTTCCCGCCCCTAGCCATTAGAGCGAATGTACACATGCCGACTCTGTCGACGTAAGTCAGAGAGCCCCAAACCACACTGGTGCGGTTAATGGGCCAGAAACTTTTTTCCAGTTTTTTTGAACGCTGTCCTGAGAAGCCAGTGGCGGAACAGGGTCTATCTGTCTTTCAGTTGTCGAAGAGTGCTCAAGAACGCATTCAGGGAAGTTGCGAACGCTTCACCGTCGAGGAGGAGTTGTTCCATTGCTTCATCAAGTTCCATTGACTCCAAACTTCCGCCCACAGTCCTGGGTGGAGTATCCAGCACCGGGAACTTGAAGCCAGGCCTTACTCGATAAGCCTTCGTCCGTTCGCAATAGTAATATGGGACGCCTGCCATCGAGAGGGTTTGCAAGAGGCGGTGAATGGTTCGGGTGGAACACTCCAGTTCTTCCGCCAGAGCGGCTGCGTCCCAACGTCCGCGTCCGGAGATGAGGTGCAGCACCTGCATGAGTCGGGCTAGCCGTTCACACTGACGGACTCTCCGATCGGCGTCGCTTCTTTCTTTTAGAGGTTTCTTCTTGGCCATTGCCCCATTGGAACAAGGGGGACTGACCGGGTTGGGTCAAAGGGGTTTTGCGGCTGTTTTTTCGAGGTTTTTGAGTGTCGTGGCGATGACCTCTGACCCACTGTTGGCGATCGGTGTGGGCACACTTCGTAAATCACGACCAACATTGCCGATGTCCACTGCCCACAGGAGCCCTTGATGTCTCGACTGACGCTGATTCATACGCAACAGGAACTTGTCGCAGAAATTGCTGAGAAGACGGGGCGGCACGTGCTGCTGAATGCAGTGTTTGATTCAGAGACTCCTGAGGCGATCCGTCTCAATCTGGCATCGCCGAGTTGCAGCTACTACAGCTCCTCGCAAGGGGCTCAGACTTTCAGCCTCGCTGAGATCCCGTTCGAGGTCTTGTCCCCTGCCGTGCTGCTTTCAATGTCGGAGCTTTCTGGCTGGGCAGCCAACTTTACGTTTGTGGCGGATGCAGTCGGAGATGTTTCCTGGGGGCAGGTTCCCCAGAATGATTCGAGAAATGATGTGCCGCTCCAAAAGCTCCAGTCTGCCATGTACCAGTTGTTGTACACGGACTCGTTACTCAGAGACTTGCCTGTTGAGACGGACCTCTATCGTTCTTACCTGAAGCATCCACGAAGTCTTCGCCTGATAGACGGCGAAGTAATGAGTGATGCTGGCCAAAGCCTGCTCGCGAATTTCTCACAGGCTACAACCTGCTATGTTCAGGTTCCCCAGTTGCGTGGGTACAGCATTCAGGAGTCCGTCCGTGAAGGTGAGCTTGGCCCTGCGGGGGAACAGTTTCGAGAGTGGTTTCAACAGGCACGTCGGCTCTCGGGACCAGCAGCAGATGCGGGACTGGAATATGTGGCCTATGCTCTCCGGCCCCTTCGTTTGTCAGGTGCTGAGTTTCGCTGGGAAACACAAACGCAGGACGCACGTCGATTGTCCATCGATCTGTTGTGCCGATTCCGGGGTCAACCTGTGTGGACGGAACTCAAGATGAACGGCGACACCTGGACCTCGTCGGCTCTGCAACAAATCTTGCTGTATGGAGCGATGGTTGCTGGCGAACATCAGGCGGGGCGGTTGCAATCTCACTACGGAGCTGAATTTGATCAGGGTCGTCCATGGCTGGCTGTGCTCGTGGAGGATCAAGACGATCGAGCCTTCCTAGAAGACTTTGACCAAACCCTCCGATTCGTCCGGTTGCCGGCTGCCAAGAAGGCGATCCAGGAACACTTCGCGGGAATCATTCTGGCAAAGATCAAGGGGCTGGAAGGTCAGTGGCAGATTTCAGAATGGCATGCCATCGAGTGACAGATAGTTCGAGTTCGTTCACTCCACTTGATGGGGCTCTCCGTCCTGCAGTTGCGTCACATTGTGGAAATAATCCTTGAAATGTCCCGGTTCGAACGTGTGGACCGGAATGATCGTTTTGGGGTCCAACTCGTTCACGAAGCTGACAATGTCAGCCGACAGCATGTGTCCGCTGGTATGAACGTCGTGCAGGCAGCCGTTGGCGTTCGCCAGGATTTGCTGAGTTGATCTCCACTCCGGTTGTTCCAGATAGCCATGCCACCGTGAGTACAGGCAGGCTGTCCGATCAGGGAACTGTCGGTCGAAGTCATCCAGCATGGAGGCCCGGAAGACCATCAGGTATTTCTCCGGTGCCTCGCGGATTTCTGCGAGCGTGATTTCTGCCTCCCGGAATCGTTCGATCTGCTTTGCTCGACCTTTCCGGTGGCTCGACTGTTTTAGGGTTTGGGGAACGTAGACACGGACCAGGCCGTTTGGCTCAGGCTGAGGGAGTGGGATCTCATGCTGAAGCAGGTGCATGATGAAGGCGGTGTAAACGTCTGCTACGAAGGTGCGTCCCGATTTCTTGGCGGCTCGGATGAATGCGACCAGTCGATCCACGTGCTGAGGGGAGAACGATGCCAGGGCCAGACTTTCGCAATCCCCCACCAACTCTGTGATCTCGTTTTCCAGTTCGTACTCTGTTGCGAGGTTCCCATCAGGGAAGCCGAAGTGAGTTCCTTCCATCAACATTGCATCGATGGGCTTGTCATTCAGGGCTTCGATCAGGCGTTTTCCCATACCTGGTTTTCGACCGTGGCTTCTCAGGTCTCCGCTATAGAGCAGTCGCTTGCCTTCCGCTTCGATCAGAAAAGCCAGGCATCCGAAGATGCTGTGGTCGACCGCGTAACCGGTGACGGTGAAGTTTCCGATCGTGACCGGTGCTTCGGGTTTGATTTCCCGGAATCGCTCACGTGGCAGTTCCACTTGACCAGCGAAAAGACTTCCCGCCAACATCATCTTGCTGGTGCCTGAACTGGCATAGATGGGAATAACATCCTGGGCGTGATTCAGCAGCCCGGTGTGATCGAGATGGGCGTGAGAGAGCAGGATGGCATCAGGGGATGGAGTGTCGTTGTCGAAAAGTCCCGGTACGTTCGGAAGGATGCCCTGTGATTTCAGATCTTCTGTCGACTTCCGTCTCAGAGTGAATGTGTCGAGGGCCTGTCGATCTTCGTCAAATAGTGGCATCCCGATATCCAGGACGATACGAGTCTCTCCGCTCCGAACTTCGATGCAGTTGCCTCCAACTTCTTTGCTCCCCCGATGAACAGTGATTTCCATCCGTGTTAATTCTCCTGCTCATCTTTGAGTTCGTCGTTGGTGGCGATCTGGATGTTATGAGCCAGCCGGATGCGTCTCTCCTCTTTGAACATGGGGAGTTCCCGCTCTTCCCAGTTGTTTCCGAGGGTGGCTCTTGTCTCGAACCATTCCAGGTCGTCTTCCGTCAGTTTTCCGTCCCGACTCGGAATCCACCAGTCGGAGAGTTGAGTGGTGAGCATCGCTGCTCTGTAATTCGCTCCCAGGTAGGCTTGTTGACCAGCAACGTTGATCCAGATTTCTGTGCCTGTCGATTTGATGTCTTCAGTGATGGGGCCGATCACGATCCGTGGATCAGCCTGGATGGCGTCACGGAAAGCTTCGAGAATCTGGAGTCGTTCGGCTTCGGTCATCACGGGTTTTCTGTGAGCTCCTGGGAAGATGTTTTGTCCTGATTGTACTGGAATCTCTTGGGTTGAGAGAGCGATCAGGGGTTTCCTGCAAAGAAGAGCCGCTTCAAGACCAGAACCGTTCCGAGTCCCCAGAAGACCAGAGACAGTCCCGTGTGTTCGAACAGGAACTGTTCCGGAGTTTTCCACAGGATGAGGAAGCATGGGGTGGCCAGGATCAGACCGGCGATCATTCCCAGAATGGTTATGAGCATGATGAGCAGTGGAAACGTGTAGTAAATCACGAGGCCTCTGCCGAGGGCATCCACGAAGTCTCCGGGGCGTCGATCTTCAGTCATCGTCTCTCTTTCTCTGGTGGTGTGTGTCAACTTGGGTCAGTCTCAGATTGGGGTGAGTGGCTGGCATCGAACAGATTCAGAATCGCTCGGCGACGTACCACTTCTGCTCGTGCGAGTTCCAGGTGAGGCGGTACGTTGTCACTTTCTCCAGCGGTGTTCCCGCTTCTGATTTCCACTCGATCGCGACGTTGAACTTGTAGGCAGGCCATTCTTTCCAGTTCTCGGGAAGTTCCGAGGCACGGTCGAATGCGAGGGGATCAGGTTCGTCACTGGTGATGCTGCGGATGTCGTAGCTGATCGGTGCTTGCAGGCTTTTGATGCGAGAGTCCATCGTCGTGACTTCGTTTTCTTGTCCGGCGATCCACTTATGGAATTCGCTGTCGAAGTAAGCCTGAGCAGCTGCCTGCGAACCTGTTGGACCGGTACCGCACCCGGCAATCAATGACAGACAGGTCAGAGAGAACGTGAGAATAATCGGTCGTTGCATCAGTAGGCTCCTTGTGGGTGAGAGAATGTTTCTGCTCTATCTACCCGAAGGGACTGACAGACGCGGGACAGCCAATTATTGATTCAGTGAGATCCCGGCTTGGAGCGTCTTCACGAACCGTTCCCTGAGTTCGTTCGGTTCGACGATCTTCACCTGTCCCGTCCAGGTCAGAATCCACCTCAGGATTTCTTCGAGACCGTCCACGGTGAATGTTATCGTGAGGGAGCCGTCGCGGTGCTTTTTCACCTGTTGAGTGTGATGCCACTCCGTTTCTGTCACGATCGGTGCTGCTTCAGCTGAGAACCGCAGTTCGATGTCGTAGCTGGTCTCTCCGCGATAGACCGCCCAGGCATTTCCGAAATGCTGGCGAAGATCGAAGTCGTCCGGGACCGTAGCTGGTTGGTCGAGCATTCGTAATGTTTTGAACCGAGCCACCCGCAGCGTCTTCGCTTCAGTGTCACCTTCGAGACGACCGATGACGTACCACGCTCGCTTAATGAGGCAGAGCCGGTAGGGATGGATCACGAGTTTCACCGGAGCCTCTTCGTAGGGGCTTTCATAAACCCCGGTCAGTTGTTTCCCTTCGAGTAGAGTCGATTGCACGGTCTTGATGGTGGAATCAGCTTTGCTGTGGTCAACCAGCTTCAGGTCGAAGACCTGCATGATTTCTGCCGTGTCGGCGAGGATCTCTTTGATTTCCTCCGGGGAAGTGGCTGCCAGTTTGCGAGTGGTCGGTGCTGCTCCGCTGCCGACGTTCAGACCGGGAGCTTTTGAGAGCGTGGTCGCCAGTGCTTGTCCGAGGGCTTCCTCTTCTGTCAGTGTCAACGTAGGGAATCGAAAGTCCGGTCGAACACGGTAGCATTGGTCGTGCTCATCGAAGTACCACGGCACCCCGCTGAATTCCAGGACTTCGAGGTCACGGAAGACAGTCCGTTCCGAAACCTCCAGTTCCTCAGCGATGGCTTTTGCGTTGTAGCGTCCTCGTGACTGGATCAGGTTCAATACCGAGAGGATGCGTGCCATCCGTTCGCTTTGTCGAACTCGTCGATCCCGATCCGGTCGTCTGGAAACCTCCGGTCCCGGTGGTTTGCTTCGCGAGACTTTCTTCTTGGCCATGCTGCTGAGTCTTTCAAAATAGGATTCCATCCAGTCTGACGGTGAGCTGTGTCAGAGGAGGGTCAACCTGATGTGCCAGACTCGAAAATCCAGCTATGAGCCTGATCCACCACCTTCGCGACAAGTGGCAGGTCGTCACGTCCGAAGGAGTCTGTGTTTCGCCATTCTTCGCCATCTTTGTAGAGACGACTGACCGTGACATTGTGACGGACACCGACCGAAGTTTCGTTCTCCCAGATCGCGGCTTTGACGGCTCCGAGACGGATTTCGTGGACGGGCTGTTGTTTTTGCTTGGGCATCGTGAGGTTCCTTTCGTTGAGTGAAGTGAGACTTCTCTTCATACCCGAACAAAGGGTGCCGGTTCACTGAATCCGAACAGACCGTCTTCAAGAAGTTCGCTCATTTCCTTTTGGGAAACTCGCTGTGCGTCTGAACTGAAGGGGTGTTGTGGCGGCTGAAAGTGACGTCGTGCGAGACTCAGGAAAAAGTGGATGCACAGTTCTCTACTGGGAAATGTTGACCAGGGGACTCCATGGCCGCTGCTGTCCCCGCATTGATAGGCCAGGTTGATCCTGATCGCCCAAGACTCTGTTGAGATTCTGGCGATCTCATATTCCGCGATGGCTCGTTGGTTCTTGGCTTCGAAACGCCGGAGTCCTTCCGATGATTCCCTTGCAGGGTCTCTGATCGTTCTCACCCAGTTCTCGAACTTCTGTTGCCGGAGTTGCAGTGAGTCAGTGACCATGTCCATTGGTCTTTCCGAGTTGACTGAGTTTCAATTGCAGGTAGCGTTCCAAGTCGTCAATCAGAGTCCGTTCCGGCTTCGAGAACCAGCGACGTTGTTGCTTCAGGATGTTGATCACATCCCGGTAGCCCAGTTCGCCGATGAACGGGAGTTTGGGGAGTTCGCTCAGCCGTTCGCTGTCGGGGATGGCCTCCTTGAGTTGGCTCGAATCGCGGTATTTCTGCACGAGGGGATTCCCGGTTGTCGGCGTGAGCAGGATCAACACGAAATCTCGTCGTTCTCCATGGAAGAGAACATCCTCCTGAAACCAGCCGTTTTCCCGGAGACCGACGCGGGCGTTCCGGATCAGTTGGTCCGACGGGAATCCGGTCGATCCGTTGTTGTGGATGGTGGTCGCCGAAAGGGATGAACCGTACTTCATTTCGATGAAGACGGTCGTCTTGGGGTTCTCCCAGGTGATGACGACGTCCACTTCCGTGGATCCCTCGGTCCAGTTCAGATGTTGTCGGGGATAGCGTCGCTGCTTTTCCCAGAGTTCGATCCGTAGATCCCGAAACACCTGACGGCGGAATCGCTCCTCGCCCAGTGCCTGATTGAGCAAGTCCGGTAGCCACCAGCGTGGATTGAGAGCTTTCAACACTCCGAACAGGTGCCCGGTCACCACGTCCTCGCTGGTCGGTCGTACGATCAACGGACAACGTAGCTCACCCTTGCGAGCTGGTTCACAGAGGCAGCCTCCTTTGCCACCGAGTTCGGTCAGCATGCTCCCGCTCCGTTGAGTTCATAGACGTCGATTGCTGCATCTGCTGCCGTTCCTTTGGGTTTCCACTCCCGACACTCTTGCCGGTACGAACAGGTCGAGCAGTTCAGTGGGGTTTCGATCGGATAGAAGATCTCGTTGGCAACCGCTCGTTCCACGTTCTGGACTAGATCGCCGAGGCGTCCGAGATCGTCCTCGGTTCGAGAAGTTTTCAGCCGCTGGAGTTTCGGTGTCTTGGTTTTTACCAGAACGGCATACTCGACCTTCGGCATCTGCCCTGTCGTCTCGATGACTGCGTTCACGTAGCAGGTTGCTTGCAGGGACGCTTCGACCTCGAAGTCTCCGTAGGACCGTCCCGAAGTTTTGAACTCCGTCACTTTGAGAACATCAGCTTCCTTCGTGATCAGGTCGGTGAAGGCGAGCAGCGGGGTTTCCAGATATTCCCCCTCGCTGTTGTGCAGCGGCACCAGAAACCGTTGCTCGATGGCCACGATGTTCTGCGGTGGTGGTTCTTCCATGTAGAGTTTCAGCAAGGCCAGACCCTGTTCGATCAGGTTCTCCTGCGACTCGTTTGCCTTGAATTCAACCTTCTGTTCTTCTGTCCGGAATATCCAGGTTTCCAGGAACGCCTGTCGAATCTGTTGCTCCACAGGTTCTTTCTTCTCCATCAGATACTGGTGGTAGACCGCCAGGGCGTTGTGGATCGCAGAGCCAAGCACCAGTCCACTGCTGACGGTTGGCTGTGGCAGTTTGAGAATCCGTTGGAAGTAGTATTGAAGCGGACAGCGGAGGTATTGGTTGATCGCACTGTAACTCCAGTGCGGACGTGGCTCCTGCTTCATTGGTTGATCTCCTGTTTACCGCTGGTTGCGAGGACCTGCCCACAAACAAACTGACAGATCATGCGATCCCAGTCGTCAGTCAGGACACGAGTAAGGGGTTGAGGAGGAAAGCCACCTCGCCTGAGCCAGTTGAGCAGTGCTCCGGCTGCTTCGGATGCGGCCTTGAAGTCTCCGTCTGCCAAAGCATCGAGCATCTCTCCCCAGGTGGTTTGCGGGTCCATGCGAACTTTCTAAAGTTTTGCTTTGCACTGTACGGTGAATGAAAATCTGACAAAGCCCGACAACGGAGGGCGGCAACATGATGGACGTCTCACAGATCAAGCCACTGTGCGGCCCTACCGACGTCGGCCAGAGGCAACCGTGTTCTCAGCGGTCAGTTCGTCCAGCACGATTCCTGCTTCGGATTTTGAGAGGTCATAGAGATCGACTTCCCGCCCCACAATCTCCGCCACTCGTTGACGGAGTTGCGGTGTGGTGAGTCCTTGTCGTTTGGCCAGGTTGTTCAGATACGAGATCTGTTTGTTGCTGGCAGGCGTGAAGCCACCATCATCACCAGTGCGGCGATGACCATTGCCGTTTTGGGGAGGTGATGAGCGGCGTTCGTAACCGTTGCTACGACCATTTTCATTAGCTGATCTGGATGGTGACGCAGTTGGTCGAGCTTGAGGTGCTTCATCGCGACTGGAAATCGCTGCCTCACCTTCGTAGCGTTCGACCTGCTGGTTCAGACTCTCCTCAGCAAGATCGTAGAGTTCCTTGATCTTCTCGACGACCCCTTCGGGATCATCCAACGGAACACAGACTTCGCCTTCCAGGTTCACGCTGAACCCGGTGCTGTTGTAATCCCGCGAAACCTTCCGACTGAGACCAACGTTGACCTTGAGCATTGGGGGTATTCCTTTCGTTCAGAGTTTGATGTCTCTGAACTGAATACCCGACTCGGTCGTGTGATACGCTGCCAGCGAACTCTGCGTTTTTAGACGATGGTCAGTTGAGGAACACTCTGATTTCCATCCTCTTCGACCTGCCAGGTGTCTCCGGTGTTCATATCGAATGCTGACAACTTTCCGCCGAATCCACAGCCTGTGTCGATGCAGAGGCAGAACCCACAGTCTCGGATCGGGCCAGGTGTGTGACCAACAACAAACTTCTTCCCATTCAGGTGAGCACGTGGCGGTGACTCCTCCAAGGACAGCCAGCGGAGGAGTGATGATGGCTGTTCTTCGAGCTTGGAGTACCAGCAATAGTTCGCGTGTGTGAACACGAACTGGTCCGTCTCGTAGTACGGTTGGCAGGTGAGCAGAAAATTCCAGTGGTCTTGGGGAATGCCACCGATCCCGGCGTCAGGTCCGTAGGAAGCAAGAGTCGCGTCACCTCCATAAGATTTCCATCTTTGTTCCGCATGAGGATTATTCCGACTGTCGAGCATCATCTCCTCGTGGTTGCCGAGGATCGGAATCAGTTGGCAGCGGTGGCTGAGGTCGATCAGGAGTCCCAGAACCTTGCGGCTGTCCGGTCCCCGATTGATGTAATCTCCCAACGTGACGAGGGTGTCGTCCGGTCCGGGGGTGATGGCTTCCAGAAGAGACTCCAACGCCAATGCGTGTCCATGGATGTCGCCGATGGCGATGAGTCGCCCTGCTGTTGATTGTGCTTGTTCCATGAAGAAAAATCCCGTCATGAGTGCTGAATCTGTCGCTCAGCATCATAACGGGATTGGACTGTCATGGGTGGGACTGAAGGCTATGTCGCCATTTCGAGAGCCAGTTTCCAGGCTTCGGATTTGAGGTGGTTGCCGGAGCCGAACCAGGCTGATTCGAGTCGTCGGCTCGCCCGCTCCTGTTCCGTGCGACCACGGGTGGAACGGTGGTAGTCGACGAATTCAGTCACGGCGTTGAAAGCGGCCCAGGTGGTGAGCTTTGTCTCAGGGATGTCTTGCCCCCGTCCATACTCGAAGAGCCGGAACAGCTCTGACCTGATGTTTTCTGTCCGACGACTCTGGGTTCCTTCACTGTCGGGATAGAGCATGAAGAAGTAGGTTTCCAGTTGACGCCGAGTCGGGTAGTGCCTCGCCAAGCCGTTCATGCGATCCCCCAGGTCGTCATAGAATCGCTTGGCGAAACCGAGGATCGCTTGGGCCTCTCCGACCTTCGCGTCCAGATCTCCTTTATGGATGATGGAGACTCCTTGCCTCCGACTTCGCCGTTCTGCCATTCCCAGGGTATTTGCACAAACGACACGGATCGGCGTGAAAAAGACCCTGAGTGCAGATGAGCCATCGTGGGAATTGCTGAGTAGGAGGAACTTGTCGGTGACGTCTTCCGAGTCCTTGATTCGGATTTCGCCATCTAACTTCGCGAGCATCCAGACTTTCTCACCTTTTCCCAACGCTCCAGCAGTGTGGTACCGTAGTTGTCCATCCTGAACAACAGAGTCGAGAAAGCCGAAGCACTGATGGTTTTGGACTGGTTGGTAAGAGTTTCCGACGACACCTAACACCTGATTCAAGTCAGTTCTGATGACTGCCTTCCGCTGCGGGACCAGGATTCCTTCGTCGGTTTCGATTGGCCTGAGATCAACGTGGTAGTTCAGACCAGCTGCATCGATCGCCTCGGCGGCGGTGGCGGGTTCGTTGAGCTTCGTTCCGAGTCCGTGCCAGGGAGTTTCCCCAGCATACATCATGGCCGTCTGGCCGTTCGTGGTCGCGAGATCGTGGGGCATGTTAATGTTCCTTGAGTTGGGGAGACTACACTTGTCTTATTACCCAAGGACTGGCCATTTCTCTGCGAGTTATTGCCAGGTCTCACCCTCAGTTCTCAAGTCGTACTTCGGTCCGTTGACCGCCAATTCAAGACGACGTCTCTCGTAGTCTGGCATTGCCCGTTCCAGCAGTCGCCAGAATTCTCTGGAGTGGTCGTCATGTTTCAGGTGACAGACCTCATGGGCGACCACATATTCCACGAGCCTCTTCGGTGCGAGGATGACCTTCCAGTTGTAGGCGATCCAACCATTGTGGTTTGCACTTCCCCATCGACTCTTCATCTCTCGAACTCGCACAGACTCTACCTCGACTCCGAGATTTCGTGCGTAACGGTTTGTCAGGCTCTCCAGGCGACGTAGTGCCTTTTCTCGATACCAATCGATCAACATGGATCGGGTGAATGAAACCTGGCTTTCCTGATCTGCAGTGGCAGGAGTCCTAACCTCGATTTGGCCTCGAAACAATCTGACGGTCGGAGTCTCGTCGCTCGCGTCGTTGAGAACCATTAGCTTGTATTGACGCCCGAGGTAGAGAAACGATTCTCCGCTGACGAACCGTTTGGTCCGAGTCCTCATGAGGCGGCGAAAGTGTTCCTGCTGATTCAGAATCCACACTTGCTTGGCTTGGACTGCCTCTGCAATGTGTGTTTTCCTGCTCCCCTTCGGGGCATCGACAGTCACCGTTCCATCAGGATGAACGTTTACTGAGATGCTGCTCCTGTTCGGGGTACGGCGAATCTCGTATGGAATTGTCGTGTTTCCGAACTGGATTTGACTTCCTTGTGCCTTTGTCATCCCAGTCTCACCCGTGCCAGGTCCATGATCGCGGTTGTGAGTTCCTCGATCTTGTCCGTTGGACAATCTGCCAGACGCAACTGCCTCTTGACTTTCCGCTTCATCTCACGCTGGACGTCATCCTTACTTGTCCAGTCGATGACCGCTTCGGATTTCAGTGTCTCGAACACCACCGTTGCCAGGTCTTTCTGCTTTGCACTGTTCTCGTTCTCTTCACCAAGATGCTGGTTGAGTAACCCGAAGACAGCATAAGGTCCTGGCTCAAGCCCAACCGACTCTGCCGACTGCTTCTGACCCGAGACCAGATCGTTCCGTAACGTCGAGAGGAGTTGAAACTCTGCGACATCGTCGATTCGCTTCGCCTTCCAATCTTCGATGATCCGATCGAGGCGATCTTGAAGTGATTCGTAGAATGCCGGATCTTCGTGCATCTTGATCGTGATCGTCCGTTTGACCGCGTGCTCCATCCGGCTGGCTTTGGCTCGTGCGGACTCGAGCTTGTCGACCTCCTGGCTGAAGTTGGCATCGAGCACGTTGACTGGTTGCAGGAGAACAGTCACATCTTCTGCTCGGACGTGTTGATTGATCAGTTCTCGGACCTTGGCACTGCAATCGGGAAGCTCGGTATCTTCCTCCTCTGCATAGTGCGTGAGCATTTCCCGTCGAACTCGCCGCAACCAAGCGAAGTCCCCCAGAAACTTGAGTGCTCGTTCGTCGGGCAGGAGTTGCTCCAGAGCCTTGTAGAACTCCCGATATCGTGCGAGGTAGATGGCTCGAATGTCTTCCTTGTCGAGAGCCAGAATCCAGGGTTCAATGTCATCTCGTGTCAGGTCTTCCTTGAACAGGGCAAAGACATCGGTCTTCCTCTGCTTCAATGTCTCGTACGCCGTGTCATTGTCCCGTTTCGACATTGCGTCAGAGACCTGAAGATCTTCGGAGAATACTTCCAAAGCCTTGTCGAGGAATCCGGCAACACCCCAGTAGTCGACGATCAGTCCCCAGGTTTTGTCCTTCTCCGGCATCGGGCGATTGACGCGGGCGATGGCCTGCAACAGGTTGTGCTCTTTGAGTGGTTTGTCGAGGTACAGCACTCGCTCGACTGGAGCATCGAACCCCGTCAGGTATTTGTCGACTACCACGATGATGGCCAGCCGATCCACCCCATCGTTTTTGAAGCTGTCGATGATGGTTTCTTCGTCGGCAAACTTGTCCCTCAGATCGTTGAGTTCACTCCCTTTGTCCTGAGTCCCGGAGATTAACACTGCGACTCGATCCGGAAAGTATTTACTCAGTTCATGGTAGTACGCAGCCGCAGCTTCCTGAGAGCAGGTTGCCAGTTGGGCCTTGAAACCGTCCGGCTCGAAGTTGGCCCGAAAGTGTTCTGCGATGTCGAACGCGATCTTGGCGACCCGATCCGCTGCGATGGCCAGCTTTCGCTCCGTGACTTCCTGTTTCTTAAGCCGTTCCCGTTGATCAGGATTCAGGTCGGAGAACTGGGCATCGAAGATAGGATCGATCTTCTTGCCCCAGACAGCCAGGTCAGGCATTCTCGCTTCGTAGAAGATCGGAACGGTCGCTCCGTCTTCGACCGATGTCGGCATCGTGTATTTGTGGATGTACGGCCCAAAGACCATCGTGGTCCTGGGGATTGGTGTTCCCGTAAAACCGAACAGACAAGCGTTGGGGAGTGACCGTCGCATGTGAGCGTGGAACCGTCCGTACTCGCTACGGTGTGCTTCGTCGATCAGAACAAAGACGTTCTCGCTCTTGCTGAGAACAGGGTGCTGGCTTCCCTTCTGGATGTCGACTTCGTCCCGAAACTTCTGGACGGTCGTCATCACCGTCTGTCCCTGGGGACCTGTGAGCAGTTTCCGCAGATGCCTGACCCGTGATGCCCGAATGGGATTCTCGAAGCCACAGTTGAGGAAGGTCTCGGTGATTTGCCGGTCCAGGTCCCGTCTGTCGGTGACGATCAGGAGCGTTGGATTGTCGAGTTTTTTCAGCCGTCGGAGTTTCAGACAGAGCCACAACATCGTGAGACTCTTCCCGCTTCCCTGAGTATGCCAGACGATTCCGCCTCGCTCACTGCGGACTTCTTTACTGTTGGGGTCGATCACCCGGTCGATCGCCCGATTCACGGCTTCGAACTGCTGGTATCGGGCCACCTTTTTGATGACCTTGCCCCCTTGTCGGTCGAACACAGCGAAGTTTCTGAGCAGGTCCAACAGGTTCTCCTTGCTCAGCATCCCCGCGATCAGTTGATCCTGTTTTGTCGGCTTGTGGCCGAGAGCTGTTTCAAGTTCTTTGCTTCCGAGTGGATAGGTCGTCTTCCATTGAGCGTATCGGTTCAGCGGGGTGTTGACCGTGCCGTACTGAGCATCGTGTTTCTTCAATGCCAGGAGAAGAAAGGCGGTATGAAAGAGACGGACCACTCCGTTCTCGGTGTCCTGATAGGCGTGAAGATCATGGACCGCTTTCGTAATTCCATGGGAGTCACCTGGTTCTTTGCACTCCGCTACCACGAGCGGGATACCGTTCACGAAGACAACCAGATCCATCCGACGGGTGTGCTTGGGACCTTTAACTCGGAACTCGTCCGTCACCAGGAATTCATTGTTCTCTGGGTTCTCGAAGTCGATCAAACGGACGCTGCGACCGATCGGCTTGCCATTCTCAAACTCATCCACGGTGACCCAGCGTGTGATCAGATTGTGACAGACTTCATTGGCCTCGATGAGACCTTTCGCGGGCGGCTGTTTGAGGGCATCAATGGCCTGCCGGACACCGTTATCAGTCAAGCCGGGATTGATGACCTTCAGGCGGTCACTCAGACGCTTGGTCAGGATAACATCACTGTCGTTTGAGCGTTCCTCTTCCAGAGCCTCCGCAGGCAGGTAGACGTACCCGAACTGGTCCCGCAGCATCTCGAATGCGGGCTTCTGGACTTCGTTGAACTCTGGGCCTTGCCTTGGGGAACTCATGGTCACTCGTCCCCAATGGAGAACACGGCCCTCGGATAGAACGTGAGTATCGGATTCTCTCGTGAGTGGCCAGATTTCAAGGCTGATCGAACATAGTTCGCGATTTCTGCCCTATGAGTGTCTATTTGGGCAATAGCGTCGTGGACATTGTCCAAGGCGATTGTGATTGTTCTGAAGTTTCCAACGTCGAATGGAATCCTGTCACCATCCTTGATGATGTGAACGGTAGGGAGTCCGGTAACGTGCCTTAAGCACAATTCGTAGAAGACGTTGGGGTTGCTATAAGACAGGTCAGCAATAACGAGCCGACTACGCAGGATGTACTCTATGATCTGCTTCGAGATCATGCCTGCTTCTTCGATTTCGTCAGCTCGAACAACTCTAAGATTCTCTTCCTCCAAGGCCCGTTTAACATACTGGTTCAAGATCGTGTCGGAATGCTGCCTTTGCTTTTGTCGATCCGGATCATTTGACCTCTTGTCGCCGATCGGAGCGATAAAGAAGCACACATCGTCGAAACTGATCGACTCTGAATCTGACGAGTACTCGACTTCGCGGGGCGTGTTCGCCGTCCGGCCATTCTTTGAGCTATTATCGGAGCGGGCAAGGTCGTCGAGAGAATCCTCGATTTTGAGCAGATGCTGGACACCTCCGAGTGTCTTCAGTAGGCCGATGTACTTCGCGTTACCAACAAAGATGTCGACGCAAGGTTTTCTGTCTCCAAGATTCACATCCTTCAGTTCGTCCTGCATGACCTCCAGTGAAGGCATAGCTCCACCTGCATATCTGCCGTACAAGAGCTTAAATGGCTCAATCCCCTGTATTGCGAGGCTAAATTCAGCTTGTCGCTTCACTCTTGGCGATGAAGATGGAGAGACGACTTGTTTTCCTGGATCAGTCAAAGCAAGTTCGTCGGCGTTGTAACTTCCTGTTGTAAGACCGTACTTACCCGAGTTGGTGATCAGATCGCGAGTGGCTTGGACAGTTGGGGACATGTCCATTAGTTCCAAAAGTCGAAGTCGTCGCACTGGATTTCCAGCCCCATGCTGCTGTATTGCCTTTGCCAACCCAACGACGTCTTCGAATGGTACTACGGGATATGGCTTCCGTCCTCTGCGTCTTCCGGATGTTGATGCTTTTGCCGACTTCTCAGTCTTCTTCGTGGCACTCTTCTTTGAGGGCTTTGCTTTACTGGACGATCGTTTCGCAGCCTTATTCTTGGGCGGCTTCTGAACTGCTCCATTCTTCGCGGGTGCGTCTGGAGTTGTCTCATCATCAGAAACGGACATCGTTGAGTCTTGCTCGGTCGTCATTTTGCTTTCCTCTTGTTGATTTAAGTCCCACAGGGTCCGTTGAGCAGGCATTATCATGGGCACCAGCCTCCTCGCTCGTTCTCGATGCTCCGATTTCTGTGACTGGATGGCACTCGCATCTACACATCTCCTGCTAAGTCCAGGAGAGCTTCATATCGCTGGGCAACTGACTTGCTCTGGCCAAGAACGATCTTGATTGACTTCTCATCCTTCGCCAGTTTCAAGATATCCAGTTCGCGATTTCCGAATTTCTTCACGATTCTCTTGATGATCGGTGCCGCTGTATCACTGTAGAAGACCGAGCGGCTACTGCCGTAGTATCCGTAGCCACCTCTCTCCCCGACGTAACAAAGCACCAGCCACCTGATAATTGACTTGACCGTGCTCTCCGACTGGCAATGTTCCAGACCACCGATGTCTTCAAGCTCCGCCAGGATCGCACTGTGGCTGCCGTGATTTTTCCAGCCGTGTCCGACGCCCTTTAAGCGATCACGGTAGGCCGCGAAAAAGTCATTCCGCGTGTTCTTTTTCAGGTAGGGCATTGCCCCGATTGCGTGAGCGACTTTCATGGGAGCCAGCCCGGCTACATTTCTACCAATTCGCTTCTGAAGATGTTGTGCGACTTCGATGCGAACAGAGTCCCTTGTTCCCCCATTGAGGTGTTTCATCATCTCGAAGGCGTTGCTGCGAACAACCTCTGGCTTCGATTCATCCAATGCTGTCGACACGAGAAATAGGATGATCTCCTTCTGTCGTGGTTCAGGAGCGTTTTGGAACTCTTCGAGAAACTGTTCTTCGGGGAACTGCGGCTTGGCCTGCTCTACGACTTCTTTGACATCAGTAACTTTGAGAAGTTCTACTGGGTCTTGGCTGAGCACGACCTCAATGCACGTCTTGAAGATGTAGACACAGTCTTCTACTTCTGCTTCGTACTCGTCGTCCTCATGTTCAAGGTCACGTCGAATTTCGTAGCATCGCTTTAGGCGACGCCACTGTGCTCTGGTCAGGAGCCCCATTCGATAACTGAGATCGATGATCCGATCGTTCGAGTAGTTCTCGATATCTTCGGATTTCGCAACTGGAGGAAGCTTGTGCAGTTCAGCTGCCTGTTTTGCAATGTCCAGACCTGCAATCACGACCTTATCTCTCAAGTCATGAAGGGCAGCGTTCAAGAGCCTTTGACAGGCACTACTGGGGTCAACTGGCAGGAGACGCTCAACACGCTCGATCAGTGACTTTGCTCGCCAGGCGGGGCGAATGTGTCCAAGCAGTCCTCCCACGGTACTGGCAGGCAGGCTGGATTCAGTGACCGTGATCAGTTCCCCTCGAGATGCGTCTGTCATTGTGTCTCCCTAGATAGGTCAATTCTGTTTCTGGTCTACAGGTCTCGGTAAAGCGACACGAAGCACAGGGCTTGGGATCGCAACAGGGCGGTTTGTTCTTTGTCGGATTTTCCTTCCCGGTGCAGTTTGCCTTTGCGGACATCCAGGACTGCGGTGGTCAGGTCGTCTTGAGTTGACAGCAGGGCTGTTGACATCATGTGTGTGATGATTTCTGCTCGCCGTTTGTTGAGCGAATCATCGTTGTTGAGCCAGAGCTTGATCGCGGTCGGCGTTCCGTCAATGACCAGGGCAATCTCGGGGCGGATGTTGATTCGGAGGTCTTCGCAGGTCCACAAGCCAGTCGGAGGCTCGAACCAGCCGAGCGTCTTCCGGCCCATGAACTTCTTGTAGCCAGCCGCCAAATCGGGGTAGTGTTTGGCTCGGGTCGGTTCCGTTTGCCGGTTGGCAACCTGGTCCAGGTAGTCTTTCGACTTTCCGGTTCGGTGCATGCGGACGACTGCTTCGCGGAACTGCTTGTAGCAGTCTGGCGGCACCTCGTATCCCTCGTCGTGCTGTTTTCGGATCGTCCTCACCACCGTCAGCTGTTGCTCCGGCGGTTTGGTTGCGAAGTTCAAAAACTGCGTCAGGGAGATCCTGACCTCTAGGCTAGTTCTTGGCATGGTCATTCCTTTCGGTTGGGTAAAGAGAATCCGTTCGTGAGTTCTTCCGGTTTGCTTGAATTTCCGATGCTCATGGCTGCTCGTCTGACGGTTCAAATTGTCCCAACAGGATGACGGCCATGAACACTCGGTCTGCCACCAGCTGGTTGAACTTGGCAGGTTCTGCGATCCCATGGCAAACTTCGTTTCTGAGATTCCAGCCTCGCTGATCGCAGAGCAGCGTCCGCAGATAGACAGTGATCTTGTCTGTGAGCACCGCAACGACTTGTGGAACTCTTAGGATCTCGTCCATGTTCTTGAGCATCATTGCACCGTTGCGATGCGGCTTCAGAACGGATTGTCCGAGGAGCTTTAGCAGTTGCCTAAGTGCTGACTCGACTTGTGGAATCAAGATATGAACAGAGCTGATGTAGTCGCCTTGAAGGTAGGCGGCGACTCCACTCACCAACAGCGGGTGCTGTTCTGCAGGGTAGAAGGGTGAATTCGCTATGCACTGAACGACTTGCTCGGCGGTTGGAGAGAACTTGTCCCTCATTCTCAAGACGGCAGGCCTGAGAACTTGACTCAAGAACTGCATGTTTCGAGAGAGTTGTAGAATGTGGTGTCCATCTAAGTCCTCCGAAAGAGGACCAACTTCAGCCACGACTCGTCCTTCTCGGTCAACGATGTGTTCTGTGAATATTTGAGAAAAAATGGATTCTTTACTCGTCATGGCAACGAGGCTTTTCGCCTGTTCAATGTCTGCGACGAAGTTTATAGAAAGTCGTTTTAAGACCTCGCACAGTTGCCCCGTCGTCAGTTCTTCAATAACCGTTTCCATCTCCTCAGCGGGAATTTCTGTCGAGACCGAGATCGGTCTCATCTCCTGCTCCATCCCTGCGGAAGCTTCCTGGAGTTTGACGAGTAGGGGTTCAGCTTGCTGATTTAGATTGAAGCTGCGATAGACTTCGTAGGCCTGACGAATCCACACCGTTGCCGCGATGGCATGAGCACCTTCTGCTGCTGCTAACGCAGCCTCACCGTACAGTCGGATGACCCGTTCGACGTCTTCGAGACGTTCAGCTTTTCGGTAGTGCGTGGCTAGCCTTACGGCTAAGTGTTCGGCAGTAGAATGATCTTTCTCACCGGTTCCGTCATCACCTCCGGTAGCTTTCGAAAGCATCGCCTCGACACCTTGAACCAACTGATTCAATTTGCTCTCATCAAGGTTGACCTTCCGATTGTCAACCAAGGTGTCGAAGGCGAAGAGTTCTGCATGTTGGGACTCTACCTCCTCCTCCATCAGCTCAGGAAGTCGGATGATACACTCTACGATTTTGGCGATTCTCTCGCGGTCGTTGATAGACGCAGCGATGGACAGGGCTCGATGTAGCAAACGTTCACATTCGTAGCTGTCTGTGAGCTGTTGATTGCTCACCAACTCTTCTGTCTTGTCGAT
Source organism: Planctomycetota bacterium (assembly GCA_014584345.1). Taxonomy (GTDB): domain Bacteria; phylum Planctomycetota; class Planctomycetia; order Planctomycetales; family Planctomycetaceae; genus Rubinisphaera. The sequence goes on along the minus strand of JACTNB010000007.1, from coordinate 17,449 downwards.
GACATTGCGTGCAAAACGGATGTCAGGGTTGCGGTTGGCGGTCTTCCTTGTCAGATCCCACAGAGCATCCGAATACCGACAGCACAATAAGGGGTGTGGCGTCTCGTCCGCTCGGCGTTCCCAGTAGGCAACGACTTCGTCGGTGATAGCGTTCAATGGAGGACTTTCGATGACTTTTCCGTCACTAGCCGGAAAGATGCCCATTGGACCGTAGTAGGTTCCCCAGCGGCTTTCGTTGTCACTGTGCCTTTCAGATGGCAGCAGGTTGAAAATGATTTGCTCTGCGACGAGTTCTGGTGTTTTGCTGTCTCCAGCGTGTTGCTTCTGGACGATGTCCAACGCATGCAAGACGTCGTGTTCAGTGAACGGCTCAGTCCGACTCTCGAAATCAGAGAGGACTTGGTTCAAAGCCTCATTCATAGCTTCCCTCCTTTCACGGGGATGCGGCCCGTCAGGAGGCCTTGGCTCAGGGCGGATTTGACGGTTTGAAGTTGCTCTAGTGTTTTCTCGGAATGAAGTCCCCGCTGTTCAATCGCTTCGACCAGATCGCAGATTTCCTTTTGTTCGTCGATCGGAGGAAGAGGTAGCCGGAGCGTACGGATCTGATTGCTTCCGACTGTGTTGAGACCGCTCGTTGTTCCTCCGAAGATCTTGAAATAGGCTCTGCCTGGATGGCTGTTGATCCAAAGTGTCAGAAAACGAGGATCGAGTTTGGAGCGATCCGTACGAACACGAAACAGGTGGTTTTGGAACACCATCCCAACTGCGGCTCGGGGGACAAGTGCCGCCCTCCCTAACTCTTCAATATTGGCATGCCCTTCAACCATCAGGACATCATCGAGATCCAGTGCATATTGCTCCCGCTCGTTGCTGGTGGTCTCAATGCACTTGATTTCATCAAGATGGATTACACCCTGGTGGACATTGGCAACACGGAGATATGGAGTGGGATTCTGTCTGGCGACTCGTGATGGCCCCAACGCAATTCCCTGAGTGACTTCCGCAGCTTGTTCGATACGCGTCTCTGACCATGCTTTCGGCACTTTCCCAATTCGGTAGACTCGGGTGAACTTCTGATGCCGACCGGGGAGGCCGTTGGTGAGGAGGTCTTGCAGCAGGGCGGTTTTGAGCCTGCGGGTCTGATCGATCACTGCTCGCGTCGCTTCGATCGCTTCGTCGACGGAGTTTAGTATGTTGACGATTTGAGACTGTACGCCTTTGGGGGGTAGCGGGAAAGGAGTGCCCTTGACGATGGTTGTGTTCAGGTTCCCCTGAGTGCCTTTCTGCCCTTGTCTCGCAAATCGCTCAGACTCTTGACTAAGGAAGGCACATAAATACTCGGGGTCAACTGAGGTGGACAACTTGTCGAATAGCACGAATCCGTCGTGGATGCAGGCGTCTAGGTCGACGATCACGGGACAGCCTATTGTCGCACAGATGCTCATTATCACATCACCTGGTGCCACTCGAACGCTTTTCTTTGCCCCAGCCTCTGAAAGCTTCTGCTCGGTTTGCCGGAGGTATTTTCTTGACCTTGTAACATCGACGATGCGGACCCAACCTGGACCGTGATCGCTGAACCACTTCGGGTTCCCGATTGGACGAGGTGATGCTCCTCGTCGAACGTCCGAGATATCCCCGAGAGTAGTTTGCTTCCAACTATCTGGGAGCTTTCCATTAGACGCCATAGCCGAGTTCCTCCAGAAGCTGGTTCATCTTCTGCTCAGCGGCATCTCGCTTCTCTTCGAGTTTCCGGAGCTTCTTCAGTTCGGCCTTCACGTTCATCTGCGGCGGTGGGTCCGAGGTGTCCACGTAGCGGCTGATGTTCAGATTGAAGTCGTTCTCCTGTTCGATCTCTTCCAGGGAGACCACATTGGCAAACTTCTCCAGACTGGTCCGGCCGCCCGGATGTTCTGCCTGAAACCAATCCATCACCGCTGCCTGAGCCGCTTGAACTTCCGCCTCTTCACGGTCGAAACGTGCGTCGATCCGATCCTTCAGTTCTTTGTTAGGGGCACGTTTGAGTTGCCGCTTGCGGTGCAGTTCGTAGCCGTCAATCCAGCTTTTCGCGAGTTGCTCCACGGCTTCCGGAATCCGCTCCGGGTCCGCCCAGGCATTGAAGACGCTGACGATTCGCAGAATGTCTTCCCAGCGGAGTGAGTTGCGGTTCTTCCCCTCGTGGTAGAACCCTTCGGCAGAGGCATCGATAAACAGGACGTGCCCTTTCCGATCGTCCGGTTTCTGCTTGTTGAGGATCAGCAGTGAAGCGGGGATGCCGGTGCCGTAGAACAGTTTCTCCGGCAGTCCGATGACCGCCTCGAACAGGTCTTCCTGCAACAGGGCTTGACGGACAGAGGCTTCAGAACCACCCCGAAACAGAACCCCGTGTGGCATGACCACACCAACCATGCCCCGGTCGTTGCAGACCTGAACCATGTGTTGCAGGAACGCGGTGTCCCCTTTGGTTGTTGGCGGAATGCCCCGACTGAAGCGTCGATAGCTGTCGTTCTGCCAGCGTTCCTTCACCTTCTTGCTGTCGACCTTGCCGGTATCCTGATCGGCTTCGACGCCGTGCCATTCCTTCAGACTGAACGGGGGATTGGCGATGATGCGGTCGAAGGTTTGCAGAACGCCCCCTTCTTCCAGCTTGGGGCTGAGAATGGTGTCTCCCAATTCGATGCGGCCATCGGGGAAGTTGTGCAGCAGCATGTTGAACTTGGCGATGGCCCAGGTGCTGTAGTTTTTCTCCTGTCCCAGCAGGCTGATGTTTTTGACGTTCCCGCCATGGTCTTCGACGTATCGTCCACTGCCGATCAACATCCCCCCGGTTCCACAGGTGGGATCGTGGATTCGCATTCCTTCCTGAGGCTGGAGGATTTCCACGATGGTGCGGACGACCATCGGAGGAGTGCGATATTCGCCCCCTTTCTTTCCGGCCCCATCCGCGAAGCGGTCGATGAGGTATTCGTAGCTTTCCCCGAGAATGTCGGGATCGATCAGGTTCTGGTTGCCGAGCGGGATGTTGGCAAAGTGGGTCAACAGCCGCTGCATGAAGGCATCGAGGTCTTTGGCGTTGCCACCAAAACGACGTTCGTCATTGAACCGGACACTGGTCAGGATGCCATTGAAGATGTCGCCGTTCTCGTCTTCAACCGCCTGCAGGGCGATGTCGATTTCCTCGGCCCGGTTCTCCGGGACCTTCATCAGTTCGGCCCACCGGGCTTTCGGAGGAATGTAGTAGCTTCCGCGACCGTATTCGTCTGGGTCTTCCGCGAACTCGACCGCCTGTTCCTCGGATTTCCCCGACTTGACGTACTCGTCGATGATCTCCTGACGACGCTCCAGGAAGACGTCGTTGAGACGTTTCAGGAAGAGCAGGCTCAAGATGTGGTTCTTGAAGTCAGCTGCGTCGGTTGTTCCACGCAGGATATCCGCCGCCCCCCACAGGAGTCGGTCGAGTTCTTCACGAGTGATAATTCTGGGGGCTGACATCAGTTGGCTTCTTTCATGTTGTTGACGACGACTTCATTGGCGATGCGGCGGCGATCCTCTGCGGCCTGGATTGCGGACATGTAGGCTGCGTCTGCTGTATCGAGCAGATCCACCAACCGACGTTGAACATCCAGGTCGGGAACGGGGACTATGATCTTCCCCAGTCCGGACACGGTGATGTTCATTTGGTGGGTCCCGGACTGCGAGATGTTTTCCAGTTCGAGCATTCCTTCGGGAGACTCAAACCAGGCAGCCAGGAGCCGGGGCAGGATGGTGGTGGAGCGAACGCCAAGAAGAGTGGCGTTGATGAGCAGTCCGCCCGCTCGCTCAGGCACGATAGCTGACCTGAGACTTGTGCTGCGGGAGGAAACAATAAGGTCTCCCGGCTGGACTCGATACTTCTCGACGTCACGCTCCGAGACATCGATGTCGGTCAGGTTGTCCAGGTCTAATCCAGTCCCGCTGAGGTTTCGGACAGTCAGGACGTTCCCCGATCGTCCAGCTTCACGAGTTTCGGAAGCTTTGGTCGGCAAGCCGACATAGATCGAGGCGACTTCTCCCAGCGGGAGGTGAACACTTGGCATCGCGTGGTCTTGGCAATCGTTGCAACCGGACCCATTTCCGGCTGTCTGGCATCGATTGTACCGGGCGACCCGCCCTTGTCAATGTTCTTCTTTGAGTTTTTGTGTTACGAAATGGCATGTGTGTGTCTAGTCGTAACTCTTTTCTGTGCAGAGGAGCCTTGCCGTCTGGTGTAATCCCAGGCCTCAAATCTCAGGATGACGACATTGATGACGACGATGCCATCATACTCGTAAGCCAGTTTCCACAGGTCTTTCTCCGCTCTCTTTGCTCGCCTCCATCCGTTTTTGAACTGTCGGGACAGGTGGCGATACCACTCGCGTTGTTTCTTGTGGACGGCTTTCAGGAAGTCTTCCGAGTCCTCGGACGCATGGACGGTCCCAACGGGATTGACGTACCAGATTCCCGGTCGTCGTTCCTTTTTGATGGCCAGAGCTTCAGACTTGGGACGAGATTCGGGGTGCTCAAAGTCAGGTCGCCATCTGACTGACTTGATCTGTGGATTCGCGTGTTCCGGGGTTGTCGTTACCGCGTCAATGGTGATCGTTTTCATGGGGCTGTTCTCGCTCAAGCTCATTGGGGGATTCGAGCACGGCGACCTCTCCTGAACGAGATGCGGAGCATCCTGGATCAGGAAAAGTCGATTGTGCAGGGAGATTGGGTATGTCCTGCGACTGGTCCGCCTCGGTACAAGGCCGGGCTGTCCGCAGGAACCATGCCACATACTCTTTCAGGGACATGTTCGAGAGACCGGCCATGTAGTGAGCATGAGCGTGAACTGCCTTCGGAATAGGGACGTTGAGCCATTTGAATCCCTCGGGTAGTACACTGCTCTTGGGGCGTGTCGTTCCGACAGCCCCTTTCACGGTCGGGTTGGTTTCTCTCTGTTTCATGTCTCTGGTCTCACTTCAGGATTCGAGTCTGTTAACTCTGGATTCCCTATTACTTTCCTATGTTGTAGATAGATGCCTGTTGTTTCTGTTCCTGTCGTTTGTGTTTCCTGTCCTGATGTTCTTTCTCTTCCTGTTCCCACTGTTTCTGTTCTTTCTGGTCCTGTTTCTTCCTGATCTGTGTGTCTGGTTTTCCCCGGAGTCTGGAGTTTGTGTTTGGTCGGCTCTGGCTGATTGTGGCACTCATTGGCTTTATCTTGGGGATGACAGAGTCGGCAGTCATGCTTCGGGATTAACGGCTCCTAGCTCACCGTTGACTTGGCGTCCGTGGGGTTCACCACGAAATCCGCGTCTGCTTTCTCCCTTACGGACATAACGAATGAGGTCTTCGTTGGTTCCAGCTTTCCGGTTTCCTCGGGCCATAAAAAAGCCCCGTGGTCCGCTGGGAGCACAGGGCTGTTTATCAATCACAGTTCGAGAGCGTGTCAGTCGTTGATCTCGAAATGATGACTCTCAACGAGCTTCCGCGTCAGTTGTTTGGGTCTTTTGATGGCTGCACGTGACAAGACTTGCAAAGCGTCTCCTGGGCTTTGATTTGATCGTTCAGCAAGCCGGATAATCGTCGATGGTTCATCGATCTGAATCTCGAACTCGTGACAACGGTCCGTCAGCCAGAGCGAGAAGTCATCAACCGAAGCTCGTTCAGTTTGCAGGCGGACGAATCGCCTCTTAAACATCTTCTCCAGCTCGCCGGTCACTGCGGACGTCACAATCCACATGGTGTTGGCTCGCTCTTCGGATGGCTTGAGCAGTTGCTCGTCCATGTTGCGTCGAACCAGTCGATGAGCCTCGTCCAGGAACACAATCCGGAACCCGCCATAGTCCCGCAGATCAACCAGACGGTCTTTGAGGTCCTTCTCCGAGACGCTTGTGCAGTCGATCGGTAGATAGTGAATATTCCGATCCTGCAGCCGAACGTGCATTCCCTCCAAACCAAAAAGGTTCACGTCGGCCCGGCAGTTATCGCACTCGAACTTGCACGGTGTGAGTGTTTCCCGATCCAGCTTGTCGCAATACAGGCACCTGATGAACAGCTTGACGATGGATGTCTTTCCAGACCTTGATTCCCCGGTGACGAGCGTGTTTAAGCCTTGGAACTCGCCATCAAGGCTCGCGTGCAGGATGTCCTGAAAGTGTTCCACCAAATCTGGGTTGCCGACGACATCTCCCCAGCTATTGGGTATCCAGCGTTTGATTTCAGTCATGTTCATTTCTCCTCTGAATCGGTTGAGGGTTTGGGTGTTGGTCGATCCGCCTCCGGATCAGGTCTTCCAGTTTCTTCTTTTCGCCGTCACCAGCGTCACGGTGAGGCAAGTTGCTTTCTGGCCTTGAGTTATCCTGTGACGCCGGTGGTGACGCCGAAGGCCTATCGGCGTCATCCGGGATTCGCGGCGTCACACTTTTGAGAAAGACTTTGGCACCGTCCCTGCCCCGTTTGATAGCAACAGCAACCCCGCACTGTTCCAGGATCGCTTGGTTTTGCTCGTTGCGAAGTTGGGCACTTAGGTGAGCCGCCGTCTTCGGCCATCGCTTCGAGTACATGTCGAATTTCAACTTGGCCGCTTCCTCACGAAGCTGGCCAAGAAGTTCGTGCATTAATGCTTCATGTGCGGCTCTACTTCCCATAAATTCGATCAGGACTTGAAGAGCCGGTTTGTCCTGAAGCGAATTCCAGATTTGATCGCGGGTCGCGTCGCGTGGAGATTGCTCCCAGGCGAGTCCCTCCAGCACCCGCAAAACTCGTTCGAGTTCGGCTTTCTTGATTAGGTGACCGGATTTCCAGGCAAGGGTGGCAAGGTATGCTTTTGCACGCCGTGACTGGATTGGATATGCCCGCTCCGGCTTGTCTTCTGGAATGACCAGGCACGGTTCTCCCGTCCGGTCGATGAAGTATTGAAGCTGCTGTTTGATAATGAGCTTCAGCAGACTCTCGCCATCGGTTGCCTTAGCCCCAATGTTTGGGGGATCGCTGGTGACGGGTTTCTCATCGCTCCCCGAAGTTTCATCCACAGTTGCCAGTTGTGAATGGGCGGCCGTACTCTCATCCTTTTCCTTGAGCGTTTCCGTGGGCATCACTTACCCCCTGTCGGCGGCAAGTATCCCAACGCGAGAATGGCTTTCTGGATGTGGATCGGAAGCTTGGGCCAGACTTCGATCAGAGCCTTTAAGTCCGACGAGATTTTGCCATCAGAACTGAGTGTGCAACATGGTGTGCAACGGCTTGCACGGCTGCCCTGTAAGTCGTTGTCAGGTTGTTGGTTGTGGCATTCTGAAACCGGTCTTGAAAACCGGCGTCCCGCAAGGGACCCAGGGTTCGAATCCCTGCCTCTCCGCTTAGGATTTTGACGCGATTTGACGCCGGAACGTCCCACTTCGTTGGGAGTTCCGGCGTCTTCGTTTTCCGGGGTTTCGGTGCAAACTGGTGCAGACTGGTCCCCTTCCGATGCGAGGCGTTTGGCACCACTAGCGGCACCCTGTGCCGCAAACTCAACACTGGCGGCACCTCTCGGCACCATAGCGGGCACCTTTTTCGGGCCAGCATCTCTCACTCCGGTTCCTTGGTGTCTTCAGAAACCGGCGTATCTGGACGCGGAACCCCCGGCAGCGCCGCGAGCGCCTCCGCCTGATCGTTCACGGTCAGTGAGGTGTAGACGTTCATCGTCAGGTCAATCGTGCAGTGCCGCGCGAGCGACTGAGCCGTCTTGGGAGCCACTCCCGACTTGACCATGTTCGTGATGAACGTGTGCCGCAGAGCGTGAAAGTCGGCGTACAACCCATTCTCGTCAACATAGGGAACTTCGGCTGCTTCGAGATCCCGCTGGAGCATCTTCCCCCCGCTCTTGTTCTTGGCCCACTGCCCTGGCCAGACCGGCTTGTTCGCGGGCTTCGTGGCGAGCCAAGGGCGCGGCATCTCAGCCAGGCTCGGATGAACCGGCAGCACATCTTCCCGCCGATGCTTCGAATAGGCCGCCTGCACGGTGACCGTGCTCGGCGTCGACTTGAGATTGAAACTGGCTGGTATCAGGCTCGCTAATTCGCTCGTCCGGAGGCCAGTGTATGCGGCTGTGGCATACAGCATCGCTCGGTCCGGCCCCGAGAGCTTCATGCTCGGCTTTCCTTTCTGAGCAGCCTCAAGGACGGCTTTCAACTCGGCGTCGGTCAACGGCCTGCGATCGTGCCGCCGGTCAGTCCGCACATTCATCATGGCGATAAATGCCAGCGGATCGTCTCCATTTCGCTGGTCTTTCACCATCCAGCGTGTGAACTGCTTGATAGACCTCAGGTAGTGATTGCTGGTCTGGATGCTGAGGCCGCCTTTCCGCAGTTCCGCCAGGAACGTAGTGACACGACTGGCGAGGAAATCGCCGATCACCTTGGCCTTGCAGCCATCGATGATCCGCCGAGCCCGGTACAACACGCTCTTGACCTGATGAGCGCTCACTCCTTTCGATCGCAGGTGCGTCTCGAAGTCCGTGAGATGCTCGCTCAGCGGGCGTGTCCGCTGAGCATCGAAGCGATCGATGATGCCGGCCATCCGGCGCTCCACCTTCTTCACGATCTCATTTAGCATTGCTTGTGCAGAGGCCTTGTCGGTTGCCAAGGGAACTCGACGCTCGATGCCGTTTTCATCCTTATACCGGCCCCAGGCCAATTGCATGAATCTGGCATTGGAAATGCATGATTTTGATCTCGGTGCGTGAGACCAGTGCGGTCACGGTCTGCGCAGGGAATATTGCAGCTTTTGCCGGGAGTATTGTCATGTTTACCGAGCCCATGCAATTTATACTTTTTCTGGAAGACCTCCCCGATCCGCGTCAGGATGCCAAAGTGCTCTACTTGCTGCCGGAAATGATTTTCATGGCCGTCTGCTGTACGGTCGCGGCCTGTGATGACTGGGTCGAAGTCGCTGATCATGCCGAGGAAAACATCGACTGGTTCCGCAAGTATCTCGCGTTACCCAACGGCGTTCCTTCCCATGACACATTCAGCCGCCCCTTGGCAGGCTGGATCCTGTCGCACTGGCCGAATGTCTGGCCCGGTTTGTCGAGTCACTCCAGTTGAGCCTTGAGGGAAAGGGCGTTCATCTGGATGGAAAAACCATCCGACACAGCTTCGATCAGGCGGCCGGCACGGACGCCCTGCAGGTGGTCACCGCCTGGTCGAGCGAACTGCATCTGTGCCTGGGTCAGTTGCCCGTTGAAGCCGGTTCCAATGAGCGGACAGCGGTCCCGAAACTGCTGGAAATGCTGGAGCTGACCGGGGCGATTGTCACGCTCGATGCCATGCACACCACCAAGTCCACCGCGAAACAGATACGCCAACAAGGGGCCGACTATGTGCTGACGGTCAAGCGGAACCAGCCGAGTCTGTACAACACCATCAACCGCAAGTTCGAGGAACTGGCTGAGGGGAACTTCGAGCACTCCCGCGTCCGCTCGCATGTGACACGAGAAAAGAATGGCAGCCGCGAGGAGTATCGTCGCTACACGGTCTTTCCGGCTCCTGCGGAACTCCGTCAACTGGGGTGGACAGACATCAAAACGATCGGCATGGTCTATCGTGAGCGGACAGTGAACGGGAAGACGTCACAGGAGCTGGTCTATTTCATCAGTTCGCTGGAACCAAAGGTAAGAAATCTGGCGAAGCAAATTCGGGACCACTGGAAGATTGAGAACCAGTTGCACTGGACTCTGGACGTGACATTTGCAGAAGATACAAGCCGGATTCGCAAGAATAACGGTCCGGCGAATGCGGCCATTTTCCGCCGCCTGGCGTTGTCGATCGTCAAACGATACACGAGCGAAAACAAAAGCATGCGTCGGAAACGACGTGCCGCCGCACGCAATCCAAAACACTTACTGCGATATCTGACAGGAAATCAGGCATGATTTCATGCAATTGGCCTGGAATTGTGGCAATTTCGATTTGATTCAGTAACATGTGAACAATGCAGCAGAGACGAATTCACTCCTCAGGGCTAACTGCTTGGACAGTACTTCAGTCAATCTTCTCGAACGTTTGAAGCAGGCTGACACTGGAACAGCCTGGGCTCGATTTGTTGAACTTTATGTGCCTTTGATCTTTTACTGGGCACGCCAGCATGGCCTGAATGCTGAAGATGCGGCGGACCTTGTCCAGGATGTCCTGGTGACATTGGTCACAAAGTTGCCGAGCTTTGAATACAACCCGGATATGCGATTCCGTGGCTGGCTGCAGACCATTACGCTCAATCGAGCCAGAGATTGGGAGCGACGACGTAAGCTACGCCCCATTACCAGTCAATCCTCATTCATGGAAAGGCTTCCTCAGGCAGAATCCAGCGATCTGTTTGATGAGTCCGAGTATCAGGCCTTTCTGGTTCAGAGAGCTCGGACACTTATTATGAGTGAGTTTGAGCCAGTGACCTGGGAGGCCTGCTGGAGGTATGTCACCGATGGGAGCTCTGCTGAGGAAATTGCCCGGGAACTGGGGATTTCCGCAAACGCGGTCAGAATTGCCAAGTGCCGAGTGCTGAGGAGGTTACGTCAAGAACTTGCGGGTTTACTGGACTAACCGCAATTTCTGCTGAAATGTTTGAGAGGGGTGGTGCGTAGTTACCTGGTAAACATGTTGTCATTCCTGAAAAAGTGCAAAAATGAAGACGCCCTGTCCAGATCCTGACGATGTTGAGCTTTTGGTTGCAGGAAAGCTCTCAAAAGAAGTCTCGCAGGAATTGGAGTCTCACTTACTGACCTGTGAGCATTGTCTGCAACTGGCAGAATCTTCCATTGCCGCTGATGAAATCAACACATTATTTGCCGTCGGAGAGACGTGCCAGATCATCCCAAATGATGCTCCGTTGTTGAGTTCCCTGATCGAGCATGGAGCGAAACTTCTCTCTGATAAACAACCTGATTCCGATGAACAGACCTTGCTCGGCCAGGAAGTCGAAGATACCAATCTCAGTCGGCAGCAAAAGAAGCAGTTGCAGCTTCATGAAGAGGCGACATCTTTCCTGCTTCCTCCTGAAGAAGAAGATGAACTGGGGCGGCTCGGAGGATATCGGATCCTGGAAATTCTGGGATCCGGGGGAATGGGAGTCGTCTTTCGTGCGGAAGACCCCAGATTAAAACGACAGGTTGCCCTGAAAGCGATGAAGTCGGCAATCGCGACCGATCAGGAGGCTAAATTACGCTTCCTGCGGGAAGCAGAAGCAACCGCCGCGATCGAGCATGACAATATTGTCACGATCTACCAGGTTGGTGAGGAAAACGGCGTTCCTTTCATCGCCATGCAGCTTCTGAAAGGAGAATCACTGAAGTCCCGGATGTCTCGGCGAGATCGATTGAGCCAGGAGGAGACCATCCGAATTGGCAGTCAGATCGCAGCAGGTCTGCAGGCGGCTCACGAGCGGGGGCTGATTCATCGGGATATCAAGCCTGACAACATCTGGCTCCAGGAGGGGACGGATCGCGTCCGTATCGTCGATTTCGGTCTGGTACGAAACAATGCTGACGATGTGGAATTGACGACCTCGGGTGTCGTGCTGGGCACGCCGCGCTACATGTCGCCCGAGCAGGCACAAGGTCAGGCTGTCGATCATCGCTGTGACCTGTTCAGCCTGGGAAGTGTCTTGTATCGGCTGGTCTCAGGCCAGGATGCGTTTTCTGGAAATGTTGTTACCGCTGTGCTGGTCGCTGTCGCAAGTGGTGAGCCTGCTCCGCTTCGTGAACTGTTCCCCGAGATCGATCCAGACCTGGATTTGATCATTCAGACCTTGTTGAAAAAAAATCCGGATGAGCGGTATTCCACTGCCGCAGACGTTGAGGTCCGGCTGAATCGAATTCAGCCCGGTTCCACCAGGCCACCCGGCAGCAAGCCGGAGACTCTCCTTGCTGAAAAACGAAATCCGCCCAAGTCCAGAATTCTGCTCATGGGAGCGGCGTTCTTTGGAGTCATATTGCTCGCTGGAATTATCATCACCCTCATCAACAAGGATGGCTCCCGCACAACCATCAGGACTGATGATGACACCCGCATTGAGATCACTTCGGACGATGGAGGGGCTGCAACCGAGAGAAAGAATACGGGCGGGCAGACCGATTTGGGCGGTGCTAACACTCCACCACCCATAAAGGTTTCCAACCGCACAAATCTGGCAATGGTTTTTCCGGAAGGCACGCCAGGAGGTGATGTCTATCTCGATCCGCTCCCCTGGAGTTCTGACCAGGAACTGACAATCGAATGCTGGATTGACTCCACACACTCGGGACGTATTTTTCGGTTAGTTGAAAAAGATGTTTACACATTTTTGAACATCTGGCTTGAGAAATCAGAGCTTCAGGCTGAGGTCTTCTACAGAGGTACTAACAGGTTTGCGCATGGTGCCGGAACGATGCCAGCAAACTTGCCCAAACGTGTTCATCTCGCCTTTACATTAAAAAACCGGTTGTGGCAGTTGTGGTTAAATGGCAAGCAACTTGCAGAAATGAAGGAGCCCAAGGACGATAATGGAAAGAACTTTCGGGAAACGGGGGCCCTGTTGGCTTTCTTTGCGTATTACGATGAGGAAAAGCAGGTTTTTAAGGAACAGTACACGGGGCCCATTGATGAAATTCGCATCTCCAATGTGTCACGCTATTCTGGCTGGAATTATCAGATCCCTGCAGAGCTGTTCGAGCCAGACGAACATACCATCGCTATTTACCACTGTGATGAAGGCCAGGGAAATCAGCTGACCGACTCCTCAGGCAATAACAATCATGCCATCATTCGTGGTACCCCGAAGTGGGTGCCGGTCAATTCCAATTATGTAATGACAAACGGCAAAGAAGAGAAGCAGGCACCGCCAACAACAATTCAGAGTTCCGCCTGGCATGGCTGGCCATCGGATGCCCCGAAGCCGGCGATCGCCCCTTTTGATGCCGACCAGGCGAAAGCCCATCAGGAAGCCTGGGCCAGGTATCTCGGCGTGCCTGTTGAACACGAGAACTCCTTCGGGATGAAGTTTCGGTTGATACCACCTGGTGAATTTGTGATGGGGAGTCCTGAATCTGAAAATGGTGGAGGGTCCAATGATGAAGCGCAGATTAAGACTGCGATCACGCAAGCATTCCAGATGGCAACTACGGAGGTGACTCAACAGGCATGGCAGAGGGTAATGGGGACCGAGCCTTGGATAGAGGATACGAACATCATTCAGGGGAATGATTACCCTATTACAAAGATCAGTTGGCAAGACGCTTTGGATTTCTGTCAAAAGATCACGACTAGAGAACGGGAATTGGGGTTGATACCGGCAGATTGGCATTATCGGCTTCCAACAGAAGCTGAATGGGAATACGCCTGCCGTGCCGGAAGCCAGACGGCATTCAGTTTCGGAAATGACGTGAGCCAGTTGAACGACTATGCCTGGTTTGGGGCTGTCAGTGGCGGCAGTGCAAAGGGAGAGAGCTACCCCCATCTTGTTGCTGCCAAAAAGCCAAATCCATGGGGATTATATGATGTCCATGGCAATGTGTTTGAATGGTGTCTGGATGCCTATCAACCGAAGTTGCCCGGAGGGAAGGATCCCCTTGTTGAATTAGATGGAGTTAACCGTGTTTTTCGGAGCGGAGGTTACGATGATCCGGCTTCATACTGCCGGTCGGCAGATCGATTTAATCATACACCGGGAGACAAACGGAGCTATCTCGGCTTTCGGATTGTTCTTTCGCAAATTCCCTCGACTCCAGTCACAGATAAGCCACATGAGGGGACCCCATGATCGCGAGAACGATTTATACATTGGACTTCTGAATAAGAAAGAAGAGAAACTCTTCAGCGGACATGCCGGCGGAATTGTCCGCTATTTCAGTAAAGATCTCAATGTTGAGTGGACAGCGGTGCCATTCTCGGGCTCCGGCTCCGCAACCATCTCCGCAGCTGGTGAACTGCTTCAGAGCGATCCTGCAGTAATTGATGAGAAACTGATGATTGTGGTGGAACGCGAAGCCGGTATCCGAGAAATCCTGAACTTTTCTGAGTTTCGCAGGCGTTACCAGAAGTCCAGATAGCAAAAGACCTTATGGGCTGAGTGCGACTGCTCAAAATCCTGGAAGATTTCGGCAGAATCTGTGTTGGGGCTTCAGTAATCAATTGCGGACCATTTTGTCTCATATTGACGGGTAAATGTTCAAATCCCCCTGAATCAAAGCACTTCCCGTCTGGACTGCTTGCAGCCAGCTGGATTTCCGACCGGAAATCGACAAATTTTCAAAATCCCTGAAATGTTTGAAATACCTGGTGCGTAGTTCCCTGTGTCGACACTGTTCCAGGATCTCAATTCCTGTCCGAATGGTGTTTGACGGAACAATGAGTTCATTGAGTTCCCTGCATCAGGTTTCCTAATAAGGTTTCAAGCCATGGCTGCCAACGCATCACGAATTCGGATTGAAGATCTCCCTGTTTTTGAGCAGCTGACCGGCAAGCAGATGGAGGAAATAGTAGGAGCTGGTTTTCGTCGCAGGCCCGTCTTCACTCAGTATGCAGCCGAAGTTCTGGAAGTCCGGCAAATGATGTCCGGAGTGACTTTTACTGTAGATGCTACTCAACTGCCTGGAATAGAGAGCAGCAATGAGCAACTGGTTCCAGAGCAACTTATTCCAGCCGTGATTTCGCTCGTTCAGAAGATACAGCAGGAATCAAATGCTCTTGGAGGAAGTGTTCAAAATTTAGATCTACTCGGCAAATCCGCCCAGGAGCAGCTCACCAAGGCAATCTCTGAAAACTTGAACGGTATTCATTCCCAGTCTAAGGCAGGAGATTTGAAGTCTGCTGGCCTGAGTGTGATATCACATGCTTCACTCTCTGAAATTGACGCATTCCTGACCAGTGGATCTGCGGCATCACAGGATTTGATCCTGCTTCGCCTGACTCGTGGAGCGGATCGTCAGATTGTTCTGACCGCATCGGGCCAGGATCAGATCACCATTGATGAGCGCCAGATTGATGCCGCGTTTGATGGACAGCTCCAGGGAACATTGAATCTGGGACTGGACCTGGTCTTTGGTCTGGATGCACAAGGACGTGGATTCGTTCGAGAAGGAAGCAAGATTGACACGGAATTTAACGCTTCAGGACAGATCCAGGCAGAAGGCATGGCGAATTCCAATGTCCAGGTGAAAGTCCAGGCCGACGGTCAGACTGCATTTGAGAATTCGCTCACTGTCGATGATGGTGATGCAATCCTTGAAGAGAGGATATACCTGGATTCAAATCATGATTTCTCGGAGTTTATCAAAGTCGATTCCACGATGGCTGACATTGACTTCGGTAATGTCTCCGCTGAACTCTCAGTCAAGGGGATGGCCGATCCGATCCGACTCCGCGGGACAGCAGAATGGGATGAGGCGAACCAGACGGGTGAATTCGATCTGGACGAAACTGCAATCATCGACGCCTTTGCAGAACTAGTTGATAAAGGGCTGGATGAACTGGCAGATCATGCCCATGAACTTGCAACGCGTATTTCCGATGTTCCGGTTGTTGGTGATGAAATCGAAGCTCAATTGACACAACGGATTGATGAATTCCTGGATGTTGATCTTCCTGCAGAAGGAACTCGTAAGTACCTGCAGGATCGGGGATTTACCATCGACCAGGTCGTGACTCTCGAGCAGTTATTGACTGGCCAGTATACGGACCTGGTCGTGATTACCTGGAACCGACATGAATTGGGAAATGCGATCTCAACAACAGCTGAAGGTCAGTTTGGAAAGCAGGGAGGAATCAGTCTGGATGTCGCGGGAAACCTGACGATTCAACCAGAGTACAACCTGAACATGACTTTTGGTCTGGATACCGAAGGCGGATTGTTTATTCAGGAAGGAGCAAACGTCGGTGTCTCATTGATTGCGGATGGAACAGTTGAAGGTTCTGCCAAGATCCCCAATCTCGTGAACGTGCACGTTTTTGCGACTGCACCTGAGGGAGAGCACCTGATCGATGCAAGCCTGGAATTAATGGTTGATGATCAGGACAGCATTCATAATGAACGGCTCTATCTTGCCGATCTGCAGGCCGATATCGTTGAGGTGCTTGTCGATGCGGACATCAAGGTCGATGCAGAAATGAGTGTTGACAGCCCGGTGAGTCAGTTGCCTGCTTTTATTCGGCCAGCACTCAGCGGTTTGCTGCCTGACAAAATCACCTGGACGGCCGGAGCCACATACGACCTGAAGGATGATGTCTTCACCTACGACATCAATAGTACCTCACTGACAGAAATCGTAGAAGCATTCCAGGGAGCAGACGGGATTGAGGATGCCCTGAAAAACTTCATGCTGAATCGGCTGGCAGAAAACAATCCTCTCCCGGAATCGACGCAGAAGTTTCTGGGAACAAAGATTCCGCTTCTTGAAGCCAATGTCATGGATCTGCTCGAGATCCCCCAGGGGCTTCAATATGTCATTGCACCGCTCGCGTTTCTGAATCAGAGCGTACCAGAAGTGCCTCACGATAAACTTAAATTCCGGCTCGACCTGTTCAATACAGACAACATAAGGAGGATGCTCAGCGGTGAGACTTATGACATAGTCAGTCTTGATATTGATCAGCGGTTCGAAAAGAAGCTGGGTGAAATGACGGTCATGCCGGAAACACTGGTTGCCAGTTATTTCGGAATCATCAACGCCACCGTCGAAATCACACTCTCTCCGGGTTTCTTCCTCGACATTGACATGATCACAGGGATAGACAGTAAGTCCTTTTATATTGTGGGTGATATGAATGGTGGAGCTGGTGACAAGGTTGAGCCTAACTTCAAGATTGGAGGCAGCCTGACCGCTAATATCATCGGCGAAGGCGATCTTCTGTTCGTGGTTGACCTGGCCAGAATCACTGGAATGATTGGAGTTCGTGCTTATGGTGACTTCACGTTTGTATCACCACATGAAGGAGATCCAAAGCTCCGTATTGAAGATATTAACCCCGATCAGATCGCGGTGGGGCTTGGCGTCGATGCAACGCTGCAGCTGAAAGGAGAGATCGGCCTTGTTAAGTTTGACCAGTATGACCGCGATTACCTGTCTCCCGAGAAAGTGATCCCGATCTATCGTCATCATGACGGGACAACTCTGGGGGATCTGCAGGATCGTATTCAAGAATTTCAGAAACGACTCAAAGAGGAAGGCCGGACTGCGATCTTTATCGGAGCAGCGGCAACCCATGATCCCCACCTTGTGGCCGCTGCAGTTTCCATCATTTACCAGGAATCTGGCATGGGAGAAGTCGCCAGAACTCTCGTTGTCGATTTCAAAATGAGAGTTGACGAAGCCGCTCGAGCAATGAAGGAGGCGGGAGCAGAGATCGGCGAGATTGCCACCCACCTCTGGTCGCATTGTGAAAACGATCTCAACAAGTTTGCTACTGCCCTGAAAGCTGCTGGGGCAGAATTCGATGAGATC
>JACTNB010000010.1 GCA_014584345.1 Planctomycetota bacterium | reverse complement strand
GAAGAGAGCTTCTGGTACTCGGCCTGGAATTATCGTTTTCCCTTCTATTCGACATTGTCTGAATGGGAAGAGGGCATTAAAGTTGAGGCCCGCAACTACTGCAGAAAATGGGAATACTCTGACAGTGTCGAAGCGGAGTGGAAAACCGGCCGTCAAGGCATGACCCCAGAAGATTTTTATCGTGATCAGAAATTTGATGCAGCCGAATTAAAGCGTATTGAAATGTATCGTTTTGCCAGGACAGTCGATACTATCAACGGTCCTCCCGTGACCGCACAATATTTTTGCACCCCGAACGGGGAACGACGCTGGCAGAAATCCTAACGGGATCGACTGGTTAGCAACAAGTCTCGAACGGGCGCCTGTTCAACACCCCTGCGAAACAGTGTTCTGGCGACCGAGAAGCCCCCCGAAAAGTCTCCGTTATTTGCCAAAAAGCCTCTCGGACTCGACTTCTGTTAACTCAATTGATCCAGTTTCGAAAATGGTCTCGTCAGGTTTGGGGGCCACCATACGGGGCGCGAACTCTGTAACTTACTGCCAAACAGCACGTTACAAAAAGTCTCTATTGGAGTAGGGTTCGCGGAGCGTCTTGAATGGGGAGGCCCAGGCAAATTGCCAATGCCCACACCGCCTTTAACGTGACGAACACCTGTCTATTCTTCTGGCTCACGGGTCCGCTCACACGCTTCGTAATGCTAGTCGTACCCATGCGTCCGGAGGCGATCCCCGAGGCGGCTCGGCCACAATATATCCAGGGCGTCTATCTCAAGACTCCGGGAATCGCACTCGATAGCATTCGGCGCGAGACCGTCCGACTTGGGGAGCTGATCATTCAACTCGCCTCCGACGCGCGCTCGGCCGTGGTCTCCGGAACCGAAGACGATCTGGATGCCATTGTGGCGCGAGCCGGCGAGAACGAGTGGCAACTCTTGAAGCTTCAGACCAAACTGTGCCATCTTCAGGAATGGGTCCGGCATCAGGGGCTTCGCGTGGTGGTCGTCTTTGAGGGCCGCGATGCCGCCGGGAAGGGTGGCACCATCAAACGGATCACCGAGCGCGTGAACCCGCGCGTGTTCCGGACGGTCGCACTCCCCGCCCCTTTCGTCCGCGAGAAGACGCAGCACTTTTCCCCACCGCGAGCGAGATCGTGCTCTATGACCGAAGCTGGTACAACCGGGCGGGCGTCGAACGCGTGATGGGTTTCTGTACCCTCGAGGAGCACGCAGACTTCTTGCGTATGACGCCGCTTTTCGAAAAGCAAGTCGTGAGCGAAGGCGTCCGGCTTATCAAATACTTCTTCGACGTGAGCCGGGACGTGCAAGAGCAGCGATTCCTCGCCCGCGTGAAGGATCCGCTTCGTCAGTGGAAGATCAGCCCAATGGACATCGAGTCGTGGCGGCGTTGGTGGAATTACACCGCTGCCTACGCGGAAATGATCGAGCGGACGGACACCCAATGGGCACCCTGGTATTGCGTCCAGACCGACGTCAGGCGGAACGCACGGCTCAATTGCTCCGCCCATCTGCTTTCACAGATTCCTTACGAGGAGCTTCCGGTGGAGCGTCCGGAGTTCGGCAAACGCAGGAAACGGCCCCAGGGGATCCCCGAGGCACTGACCTTTTCGCAAAGGGTTCCGCAACGGTACTGATTCTGGTTGCTAAGCAAGCATACTTTTCGAACAAGACTGAGGGCCAGTAGATACAATACCGTGACTGCTGAAACGCCGCCACGCTTAGTTTTGCGGCGAAGAGAAACGTAGCTGCTGAGTGAAGGCTTCGCCGTCGATAACCGAATCGAAGTGGATCGGACGGAACCACGCTATAATGCAGAGGAAACGGAATGCTTGTTCTAAATCGCAAGGCCAATCAGAAAATCATCATTGGCGACAATATCACCGTGGTCATTGTTGCAGTGAGTGGCGACCGTGTGAAACTTGGCCTCTGTGCGCCGAAGAACGTGCCAATCCACCGTGAAGAAGTCCAACCACATTCAATCAGAAGACTGCCACACCCGGGCGAAGAACAGTAACGAACGCTTTGCACCGGATCTGAATTCCTGAACTCCAGATCGCGGGTTACCCACCGTGAAGGCCAGCAGATTCGTTGTTCGTCAACCTGAGACAAGCAAGGAAGACTCAATATGAACCCAGTGGTGGAGCGAACCGTGATGAATGATCGCACATGGAGCACGCTAGGCTTAGCCGAACGCAAGAAGCGGCTGCAGGAACGAGATCGTGCTGCGGAAGAGGCGATCAGCCGGCGAATCGAAGAGAACAGTGCCTACGCGCACTATTTTAACAAAGTCACCTGCCAGTGTTCTGCAGGGGTAGTGGTGGTTGGTGGATGCGTGCCCACAGATCGTCTGAAGCAGGTGCTTTGGTCGTTGATACTCAGTATGGACGAGGTCACCGATATCTACGACCCGTTGGACGTAGTCACTGCGTTGGGACTGAGCAGCATCCGTCCCAGATGAATTCCTATCCACCGAAAGAAGGCGAGGGAGCCATGGCAATAAAGCAGCAGAATGCCCAGACAGCGACGGCGCGGCCCGATGGTTTGGCGGAACTCCGCCGTCAGTACGGCTGCGGTCCCGTTCAATTTTCCGGAACAGACGAGGCGCTCTATGAGCGCCATCTGCTGTTTGACGATGTCGTCAGTCCGGCCGCCGCCGGCCCCCGCGAGCGATTCGAGGCACTCGCGCGGTCCGTACGCGACGTGCTATCGCAGCGCTGGGTGTTGACTGAAGAGACCTACGAGCGCGAGAACCCTAAGCGAGTTTACTATTTGTCGATGGAATTCCTCCTCGGCCGCTCGCTTGCCAACAACGTGACCAACCTGCTGCTCGCTTCCGTCGCCGAACAGGCAGTCATCGAAAAGCACCTCGACTGGCCCTCTCTGCTGGAACAGGAACCTGACGCGGGCCTGGGAAATGGTGGGCTGGGACGTCTCGCGGCGTGTTTCCTCGACTCCATGGCCACAATGCAACTGCCGGCCATGGGATACGGGTTGCGCTACGAGTATGGCATTTTCCGTCAGTCGATTCACGATGGCTGGCAGCACGAACAGCCGGACAACTGGCTGCGGCGGCCGGATCCGTGGGAGGTAGCCCGGCCCAACGAGCGGGTCGAGGTCAAACTGAATGCCTCGTTCGAGGTTTTCGGCGGAACCTTGCGGGCCATCCCCGGAAAGCCGTCGAGCCTGTTCGGCATCCCGTACGATCGCCCCGTCGTGGGCTACGGCGGCCAGACGATCAACACGCTGAGACTGTGGGCGGCGGCGACGCCCGACTACTTCGATTTCCAAGAGTTCAGCAAAGGTGACTTCGTCGGCGCGCTTGCCGAGACGCTCGCGGCCGAGTCCCTCACGCGGGTTCTGTATCCTGACGACTCCACCAGCCAGGGGCAGGGATTGCGTTTCATTCAAGAGTATTTCCTGGTTGCCTGCTCACTGGCCGATCTGGTACGCCGCTTCCGGCGTCACAACGCGGACTGGAGCGCATTGCCGGAGCAGGTCGCGATCCAGCTCAACGATACGCACCCCTCAATGGCTGTCCCCGAGCTATTGCGCATTCTGCTCGATGAAGCGCAACTGGGGTGGGACCAGGCCTGGGATCTCACGCGGCGGACGCTCGCCTACACCAACCACACGCTGCTGCCGGAGGCCCTGGAGAAATGGCCTCTCCCTTGGTTCGAGGCGCTGCTGCCTCGCCATCTGGAGATCATTCTGGAAATCAACCGCCGCCTGCTCGACGACGTCCGGAACCGCTTCCCCGGCGACGAAGGGCGCGTCGCGCAGGTGAGCCTCGTCGAGGAAGGCTCGGAGCGAAAGGTCCGCATGGCGAATCTGGCAATCGTCGGATCGCACAGCACCAACGGCGTGGCCGCAATTCACTCCGAGTTGCTGCGGACGCGGACGGTCAAGGATCTCGCCGCCATGTTCCCCGAGCGGTTCAACAACAAAACCAACGGCGTCACGCCGAGGCGCTGGCTGCTGTTGGCTAACCCGCCGCTGGCAGACACGATCACCGGCGCGATTGGCGACGGCTGGATCTCAGACCTGAGCCAGCTTGGCAAGCTCACTCCGCTGGCCGGCGAAAGGACGTTTCGCACCGCCGTTGGCAAGGCCAAACGCCTGGCCAAATCGCGGTTTGCCGATTGGCTCAAGACCACGACCGGGCAGGTTGTGGACCCCGAGACGATCTTCGACTGTCAGGTCAAGCGCATCCACGAATACAAGCGGCAGTTGCTCAATGCCTTGCGCATCGTCGTGCTCTACAACCGGCTGCGGGCGAATCCTGACCTTGAGATCGCGCCGCGAACGTTCTTCTTCGCCGGCAAGGCGGCCCCGGCCTACCAACTCGCCAAGCTCATCATCAAGTTCATTAATAACCTGGCGGAGACGCTAGCGGGCGATCCGGCGGTGCGAGACCGCCTGCGGGTCGTCTTCCTGCCCGAGTACTGCGTCACACTTGCCGAACACCTGATCCCTGCCAGCGATGTTTCCAACCAGATTTCAACGGCCGGCTACGAGGCCAGCGGCACGAGCAACATGAAGTTTATGATGAACGGTGCCCTGACGATCGGCACGCGTGACGGGGCGACCATCGAAATGGCTGAGGAGGCTGGCGAGGAAAACTTCTTCCTGTGCGGGCTTTCGGCCCAGCAAGTGGAAGAAAGCCGCGGCTGGTACAGCCCGCAGTGGCACTACGACCATGAGCCGGAAACGCGCGCGGCGCTCGACCTGATCTTCTCCGACGAGTTCAGCCGCTGCGAGCCTGGCGTCTTTGCTCCGTTGCGGGACGTGCTGTTGTCGGGCGGCGATCACTACATGCATTTGGCAGATTTGCAGTCGTATCTGGAGGCCGACGGGCGGTTGCTCCAGCTTTACGCCGACCCGGACGGTTGGTCGCGCAAGGCCATCCTGAACATTGCGGCGTCGGGCAAATTCTCCAGCGACCGTACTATCGCGGAGTACGCGAGCGGCATTTGGAACGTGATGCCCTGCCCAGTGCCTTGAAAAATTCTTCCGTGTCGCAGGTGGCTCGCCTGAACCGCGAAGCAAGCAAACGTCGGGTTCCATGCAAGCCAGTATCCATCTCGCCGCAACATGCATCAACTCGATGCGCCATCAAACGACGCTTAAGAATGGAAAGAAATGAATGATTGAAAAGTGCGTTATCGCGACAAGATCTTCGATGCGGCAAGTTCAGTCCGGGCCATTCGTCCCGGGATGCGAGTTTTTGTTGGATCTGGAGCGGCGGAACCGCAAGCGCTGGTGCGGACGCTCGCGGCCCGTGGTTCGGTACTCGCCGATAACCAAATCGTCCATCTGATGACGCTCGGCGTAACCCCGTACGTCGATCCGCAGTTGGAGCGATGTTTTCGTCACAACGCCTTTTTTTGGGGCTAACACCCGGGAAGCCGTCTCGAAGTGCCGCGCGTACTATACGCCAATCTTTATGTCCGAGATTCCCCAACTGTTGCGCAGTGGACGCCTGCCGATTGATGTCGCGCTGATGCAGACAAGTCCTCCCGATACGATCCATCCCGGGCTTGATTGTACTTCGCCCCGCGGACGCCAACGAGGTACCGTGTTGATCGGCGATCGCAATGATTTTCGGTTGATCGAGAAGCGGCGGCTTGCGATCAATTGCAAGTTACGAACGCACATGTAACGAACCATAACACCTAACAGTGAATGCTATGCAACAGAAAATCACCAATCGTATCCGACTACGAACAAACGGCAGGATTCAACTGCTGGAGGTCGAAGTGAACGGCGACAGCGTCAGCGTTCGCGGCTGCTGTCCAAGTTACTACGTCAAGCAACTTGCCTTGCAGGCCGTCCTCGACGAAATGGCAGCTCATGGCACATTGCTGTTCGTGCACGAGATAGAAGTGGCCGACCGCCCAGCAACTGATGAGGAGGAAAAGGCCGCTTCGCCCGAGTCTGTTGTCCTCGCTTAATAACCATGAACACAACGAGTCTTTGGTATCGCTTTCAGCAGCAACGTTGCCATGACCTGCCCCCCTGTAACGAGTCCAGTCTGAGATGTAGAATTCTATCATCTTGGACGCATTTGACAGGAGGGAGGCGGGATGCCTACGAAGCGTCATACCCCGGAGCAGATCATATCGAAGTTGCGTGAAGCGGAAGTACTATTGTCTCAGGAGATGAGTATTGTTCAGGCCTGTAAGAAGTTGGGCATTCATGCGCAGACATACTACAGGTGGAGGAAGGAGTATGGTGGAGTGCGCACAGACCAGGCAAAGCGATTGAAGGACCTGGAGAAGGAGAATTCCCGGTTGAAGAAGCTGCTGGCCGAGACAGGCCTGAGGATTGGTGAACTTCAGTGGCTGACTTGGGACGACATTGACTTAGGCAACAACGTCGTCCACGTGCGTCCCAAACGCGGATGGTCCACGAAGACGGGAAATTACCGCAGGGTTCCGCTGTCAGGTCGTGCGAAAGAGACGTTTTGTAAATTGCCGCGAAAATGGAAATGGGTCGTCACGGCTCCAGCATCCGCCAAGTATCCACAGGGTGACAGGCAAATCTCTGAACGGCGACTTTTGCGAGTGTTGAAACGCCTGCTGAAAAAACTTGAACTCAACGGTCACTTGCACACGTTCAGGCACAGCTTCATCTCGCGGGCTGTTATCAACGGTGTGCCTGAAGCCGTGATCCGTCAGTGGGTGGGGCACGTCGATCCGCGAGTTTTGCAACTCTATACCCATATTGCCGACGCGCAATCCCAGCAGGCGATGGCCCTGTTGGATGAATGCAAGTAGCAAAGCTTGTCTCTCATTAGGTCCGTAAAGAAATCACTTTCAGGATGTTGTCTTATGTTCACTCAGTTTTCGAATCAGTACATTTTCAGCACAATTTTGAAATTTAGCAAAACAGCCTTCGCGCAAAACAAAAGCAGCCAACGGGTTACGATGGCTGCTGGGGGTTGGAGCGGAGAGGGGGGGATTCGAACCCCCGGTACCGTTACCGGTACACAGCATTTCCAGTGCTGCACAATCGGCCACTCTGCCACCTCTCCATTGCCGAGTTTTGCGGGCTTGCCCGTTTGCTCGGCGGTGCGGAAGCTTGTTATTCCGCAGTTTCTGCTTCGGCTGACTCAGGCTCTGGCACATCCGCGCGGGTTGCCAAACTGATCGCGGATTGAATGCGATTTTCAATTTGCTGGCAGGTTGCGTTCAATTCCCGCCAGCGTGGCGACTTCTTCCGTTGATCGGTCGGAATCTTGAGTTCATCCAGCGAAGTTTCATACTGAGCCAAGGATTTTTTCGCCAGGTTCAGCGTGCGTTCCAGTCGATCGGGTTTCAAGGGCATGATGGTTAAATCCAAGTCCTGTAAATACTAACATCCAAGCGAGAAATGCCAGGCAAATGTACATGTGCCCGCTTCTCGGTATATTTCAGACCACATTCTGGCGGCAAGGTTAAGGATAATCAAGTCTGGCGTCCGCAAAAATATGGGATCGATACCTGCAACTGCCAGGCGTGGCAGGGAATCGGTCAAATCGACCCTTCGGGGGTGATTTGTCAGGGCAAGAAATCGTGTAAACCTGACAATCCCGTCTCCCTCTCGACAAATTCTTGATCGCATGGATAAACTGACCGTCCCTCCCAAGGTGTCTCCTCCTCTGCCACGGATGCCAGCATTCGGTAACTTCCGTGCCGGGAATTCTTACCCGTTGAGATTGAAGTCCTTCCATGAAAACCGATCGACGATTCCATTGGCTGCTTTGCCTGATTCTCTCAGGTGCTGGGTGCGCCCAACTCACGGCGATTAACACCAAACTGAAGGATGGCTTTAAGTCCGCGCGATCCTCGAGTGGCGAATCGATGCTGGACCACGAATACGACGATTCCTGGGTGCGGGAAGCCGGCATTGAAGCGCGCGGAGACCGCCCCCTGGAGCACGAAAACGATTCCTTCCGTTCCCTGATGTCCCCCAAGGCTCGCAGTATCGAACGCAACCTGGGGTTTGAATAACGCCGAACGTCACACACGGCACGTCAATTAGAACCGAGCGAGAGAGTCGGCTAGTTCAGTAGCGAAACTCAGTAATCTTCGTGATCGTCGGGGTCGTCATCTGGAAAATCCAGATTATCCTGTTCCACATCGCTGCTGGAATGCAGCGATGTGCCCGGTTCGGTCCGTCGAAAAACAGCCACTACGTCTTCGACGGGAACCACGAATAGCAAGTTGTCGGACTCGAAATCGACCGGAATGGCATGCTTCGGGTGAAACAGTACCTTATCGTACTTCTTCACGGGAAATTCGTCGTCGTTTTCGACTTCCAGGCTGACCGCCACAACGCGGCCGGTAATGGTGGGAATTTCCGCCTGATCGGGCAATACGATGCCGCCGCGAGTTTTCTGGCGGCTTTCGTCCTTACGGATGAGGATCCTTGGTCCCAGTGGTTCCACAAATTCGGTCATATAGGGTACTCGTCGAGCGAGTAATAAAAAACAGTGATCGGATATCCGCAGTGAAAATGCAAATCATTGAAATTATTCACCAGGAGTGATCGGAATCAATCCTTGAACAGCGGAACTTGCAAAATGCCGGACAAATTAGATCACGAAGCCTGACTTTACCATCTTGCCGTTCAACGCGCCTCGACCTCGCCTTTCCGGGGCGATTTGGAAAGCGTGCGGTGAGGTCCGCTTTTGTTCTCATTCATTGTCTGAGTCTGATTGCTGCCCGAGAGATCCGGGGAGGTTTGCTGGCCGTTCTGGGAATGAATGTCCGCAGAAGGAATACTCGTCTGCGTGTTATTGGCTACCTTATTACGGCGTTTTCTTTCATCGCGTTCAAGAATGTGTCCCAGGGGACCGTTCAGCAAGGCGGGCAGGAACAGAATGTCCGCCAGTAGGGCAGCGCCGATGAGTGCCGCCATGAGAATCCCGAAGCGACTGACCATCAACAGAGACGCCGGAGCCAGCATCAGCAGCCCAACGGCGACAATCGTGCTGGTCTGCCACATCGCCGGCGCACAATGCGACAGGGCCAGTTCGATCGATTCCACCCGGCTTTTGCCCAACTGCAAGCCATTCTTAAACCACGTCAGGAGATGCAGCGTACCATCCACGGCAATACCCAGGGCCACCGACGCGGTGATCATCGTGCCAATATCCACATGAATTCCCAACTGAGACATCACACCAAAACAGAAGGCGACCGGCATCAGGTTGGGCAACATCGTGATCAGCCCCGCAAGCGGATTCCGCAGCAACACGATCATGACGATGGCGATAATTCCGAAAGCCATGCCGAAACTTCGTATGAGACTTTCCAGCAGGGCTTCCTGAGTTCGCAAAAAAACCGGGACCATGCCCGTCACGGAATGGGTGATACCGGAGTACTCATCCAGCACAGAGGATGAGATTTGATCCAGTTGATCCATCAACTGGCCATAATCGTTGTCCGCCATGACGTAAGCTTGTGCCGATATTCGCCATAACTCGTCCCCCTTCCGGCTGAGCAGCAGATCCCCGGGGACATTCCAGTCGGCATCATTCGCCGCCACCGTAAACAGAGACTTGGCGGCTTCCACTTCGCCGCCCCGCATTCTCTGTTCCATTTCGTTACTGCGCTTGTTGTAGCCGATTTTTTCCAGAAAGCGGGCATTCTCCGCGGGCTTGGGATACTGTTTCTGAAAGTCCGCCAGGGAAATCGCCCCCGTGATATCCGCATGGCCACGAATTTTTTCGGCGACCCGCCGCACCACTTCGAGACGCTCCAGGAATTGCATGTTTTTCTGGGTGTCCTGGTCAAATCGCACAATCGTATCAACGGTATTCACGCCAACCAAGTTGTTTTCCAGAAACCAGTAATCCATGATCAAACGCGAATCTTGCTGGAAATTACGAACCACCTTGGTATCCGTCTTGAAGTCCTTCAGTCCATATATCCCGTAGGCGAACATCCCCATGCAGACGAGAACCACCGGAACGGAATACTTAATCAGTCCATCGGCCAGGATCACCCAGGGACGACCATGACTTTCCCGTTCCGCGGGGGGTTGGCCCGGCCATACCTGCATCAGCGAGGGGAGAATGAAGAGCACGAAGACAAGTGAAATCCCGCATCCAACGGCCGAAAAAATTCCAAAATCGCGTACCGGGTTTAGCGTACTGGTCGTCAACGAGGCTAAACCGATGGCTGTTGTGGCAGAGGCCAGAAAACAGGGGACCGTCGCCATACGAATGGCATTGATGATCGCGTCCTTGCTGTTTTCACGGGCGCAGTGCTTCCAGTAACTGACCAGATGTATTGCGCCCGAGAGAGTTAATACCGAAAGTAAGGTCGGCATCACGACCAGCACCATGTTCATCGTCTTGCCCGAAAGTGGCACGAGAATCACGGTGAGCAGCGTGGCATAAATGGACACGCTCTGAACCAGCACCCCCAGGCGCAAACTCCGGACCATCAAAAATGCCAGCAGGAAACTGACAAGGGTCGAAACGACAATCACCGAGCGGGCGTACCAAGGGCCCTGGGGATTAAACATCGCCTTCTGAACTTCCTCGTTCAGCATCGCGGACCCTACGGGGCGGCCCCCCCGGTGGACGCTGCCCATGGGAATTTGACATTCCATGGCGATGCGATCGATATCATCCAGGGCAACCCCGCGATCGGCTTCCCCTGCTTCATTCAGCGTGACAACAATGCAAATTGGGGAACCGATCGCGAAAAAAACCTCGTCAATCAGTTTCTCGCCGGGTGCCTGCGGAAGGCGAAAATCACCCAGCAGGGCCTGTATCTCCACGGTAGAATCGGAATGGGGGGTCATGAATTCCCAGGCGAGCTGGAAGTCGTGGGGCGGAATCGGGGCGAACTCCAGCGGTTCTTCCTCGCCATTCTCGTCGGCGTCCTCAGGATCAAACAGGGATACCTTCTGGCGGATGCCGGTGAACTCGGCAAATTCCGGCGGAGCCTGCCATTCCTGTTGCGCGGGGAGCACGGAGGCAGGTATTCCCAAGCGAGACTTGATCAACTCCGGGAGGAGGCGCTGTAGTTCCTCTTGATGGGCCTGCCCCTGTTCCGTCAGGCGAATTTTCAGGGGACCATGCCCCACCAGCAAACCTGCCAGGCTGGAAATCGCCGTATCCTGGTCGATCTTCTGCTTCCGCATCTGTAGGACGGATTCACGCGGGGTGAGAACTTCCTTGACATACGGGCTGCCACGACGCTCGATCCCCTTGTCATCCACATAGCCTTCCAGCTTCGCAGCCAGAAGTTCCGCGCGTGGGTCGTTGAGACTACTGGCATCCCAGGAAACAAAAATTTGGTCCTGGACGGGGAAGTTGTCGCTGTACCACGAAAGCAATACGGCCTGAGGATCGCGAGCGGGCAGCCAGGCTTCCACCTCGTTATCCATTTCGACTGTTTTTAAAATCGAAATCAGCCAAGGGGTTACAAACAACAGGATCGCGAAAACCCAGACGGAAAGGCCATTGCCAAAAATATCCTTTTTCTGAAAAAAGCTCAACATAGTTGGTGTTCACCAGCGTGGTTTGCGAATACTAACCGGACCGCTGCTATCGCCTTACGCTTACGGTCCGTTCCCACACCCAGGGCCTTGCCATTACAGGTGCAGCCTGTTTTGCCAGGCCCCAGTCGAAGCAAAGTTTAATGAATTATGAACCAGGAGAGAATAGCCGTAGTCTCTTTTGTTGCCTGGGAGACCGTCTTTTTCAGGACAAGACACATACGCAGTCAGGGAAGAATGGGGTGTCCAGGAAGAGTGGGTGCAGGCTGCAGACGATGAAACATGCCCCTTGCACGGTCAACTCCGGAAAAGAATGGGGTTTGCATTGCGTGCTGATCGCCGTGATATTTGTCATGGAACGTCGGGACGCGGGCTTGGCGATCCGGCCATGCCGTTACCAGGCTGTCCAGCCTCCGTCGACAATCAGGTTTTGCCCCGTCATGTAACTGCTGGCCTCGGAAGCCAGAAACACGATGGCCCCCTTCAATTCCCGGGGGGTTCCCATCCGCCCCATGGGGGATTTTGCCTTCAGGCGTTCAATCAATTCCGGCGGTGCCTGCGCCCCCGGAAACGGACCGGGGCTCAGACAGTTTACTCGAACGCCATCCCGGGCCCAATAAACCGCCAGATGCCGGGTCAATTGGACTATTCCCCCCTTCAATGCATGATAGGCGGCGGGACTGGCCGCGCAGAGGCCTTCGTAGGCATCCGGGTACGAGCCGACAACACCATACATCGACCCCAGCAGTATGATGCTCCCCTTGCCTCGGCGCGATACAACATGATTCCGCAACTGGCGAGACAACAAAAAATATCCCGTCAAATTCCCCAGATGCTGTTGAAACTGCTCCCCCGTCACAGTGGACCAATCCTCTCCCAAGGGGGCATGCCCGTTATTGACCAGGATATCGACCTGCCCTGCCTGTGCGATGGCCTGATGGAAACCTGTCTCCACGGACGTTTCCTCCAGATGATCGAGCTGTACCGCGAGATGCCGCCCCGCTTCCGGACCTGACAGCTCCCGGGCAACTCGCTGGGCCTCTTCCAGCTTACGACTCGATACAACAACCCGAGCCCCCGCTTCCGCCAAGGCGTCGGCCAGCGCGCGGCCAAGATGTCCCCGGCCTCCGGTCAGCATTGCCACTTGCCCCGTCAGATCAAACAGTTCCGGAAGGGTGGCTGTCATGGTTTTTCGTCCTGCTCTCCAATTTTCGACAAGACCAGTAACGACTGCGCGGCCCGCAGGCGGACATCCAACACCGGGTCGTTCAGCAGGGGAAATAAATGTTCCTGAGCCACTGCCTTCCGGCTGTATCCCGCGAATTCAGCAGCCATCACGCGCACCGTCGGATTTTCCGATTGCAGATTACCTACCAGGTCCTGAAATCCGCGCGGTTCACCCAGGCAAGCCAGGGCATTGGCAATCATTCCACGCACCACGGCATCCTGCTCGTGCTCACGCATCCGTAGTAGCGGCGCCTTGTCGCTTTCATTTCCCAGACGTGCCAGCACCCAGACACTCAGTTGCCGCGACAAGCGGTCTTCCGAACGCAACTCTCCGCGTAACCAGATCAAACTTTCCGCATCCCCTGCCTCCGCCAAGGCCGCCGCTGCCATCAGACGCAAATGAGTATTTTCCGGTTGTGCATACGCACGACGGAGTAATGTGCCATCCCCAATTTCCCCTACCTTGTAGAGGCTTTCGGCGGCATGCACGCGACCCGTGGAATTTTCGTTCCCCAGGATCTCGAACAGTATCCGCAGCGAGTCTCGATTCCCCGCGCGCACCAGTTCACGTGCCAGTCCGCAACGGCGTTGATCATCCGTCTCCCGGAGCAATCGCGGCTGGAGACTCGCGATTACTTCCCGTTCCAGACCTGCCAGGGTGAGCGCCTCCGCTGCATGCATGGCCGGCCAGAACTCAGAAGAATTCAGCCCCTCGCGTAATTTGGCCAGACAAAGGGCGCGAAGCTCCGGAGTGATCCGGCCCAGACGATTCGCTTGTGTCGCCCCCAAAGTCACCGGCAATGAATTTTGCAACAGGCCCGACAGCAGGAAGAAGCCGATGATTCCCCACGTCGTGACAAGACACCGAGGATTTGATTTCATGAATGTTCCTCTGAATTACAGGAGGAGACGGCTTGTGTGTTCAACTCCCGCTGTTGTGTCTCCGAGGCAGCTCGATAACGCTCAAACGCGGATTCATCCCTGCGGCAGCTTTCCCCTTGGAATACCATGGCAAAACTGCGGCGATGCCGGGTCGACGAGCGATTCGCTTCCGCACGATGGATCGTATTGCCATGGTGGATCAATACATCGCCAGGTTCCGCCTCAACCGCCACTTCCAGGTGGAGTTCCTCCTGCCCAAAGTTCGTCAGACCCTGGGAAAAACCAAGAGTCGCTGTCCTCTGGTGTGGCCGAATGCCCCATTGCTGCGAACCGGGCACGTAACGCAAACATCCGTTTTCTTCGTCCACCGTATCCAGGGCGAGCCACATTGTCAGTACCTGGGGCGGAGCCAGGCAAAAGTAAAAGTTATCCTGGTGCGGCGGTGTGACATGCCGGAAACCGGGAGGCTTGTTGAACCATTCCACCCCCGTGGGGACGCGAGCAGGTTCTCCCAGCAATGTCTCCGCAGCCTGCCTCCACAAGGGATGCTGCTGATAGGCCGCGAAGAAGGGATCCTGTTCCAGTCGATGCATCTGTCTTAAACTTTCCGGCCGGGCACGATCCTCGAAAAAGGCGTCGGCGGAAGTCAGCCCGGGCACGACATCATGAATATAACGATCGAGATTCTCCTTCAAAACGTTCAATTGCGGGGCATCCAGAAAGCCGCGGATCACCACGAAGCCTTCACGATCATATGCGGATTTGTACTCTGAAAAATTCACGTGATTCCCTTTGCCTGTTGTCGAATCGACTCCTCCAGAAGAAATGCGAGGACTTGCCGAGGGAACTCATTCCCCCCAGTATTGCAAACATTGTTTCATCCCTTGCACGAAGGGATCAACTCGTTTCTCGCCGGCCACATCGAGGGAGTAATCAGCTCTTCCGCGAGTTCCGTGGGAATGTCGTCGATCACACGTTTCAAGTCATCCGGGAGTTCTCCTCGGGCGAACAGCGCCAGATTCTCTTGCAACTGTTGCACCGTATCGACTCCCACGACCAGGCTGGTCACACCGGGTTGACTCAACATGTATCGCAACGCCAGTTCCTGCGGACTCAAACCTGCTCCCCGGGCCAAAATATCCAACCTTCGACGGAAGGGCACAACTCCAGTTAATGCCTGCGGGATATCCCGTTCGGGCATGACCAGCAACCCTTGCAGATACACACTGCGAATGAACACCGCGACCCCTTGTCGAGCCGCCGCTTCGAAAACACCTCCGCTTTGATGCCGGCGATCCAGTACATTCGCGGGAAGTTGCAACGCTGCCAGGCCTGCCTCGTGGAGGAAACCTGTCACCGCCGCGGGATCGTGGGCACAGGAAACCCCATACTGGCCGACCCAACCCCGAGCCTGTAATTTCTCGATGACCTCGCGATAGATCAGGTCTTGCTCGCGATGAAACAGAACATACGGCAGGCAATCGAGTCGCAAGCGTTGGCGCGACTCCGCTATCGACTTTTCCACCAGTGCACGGGCCCGTATGGGATCGGCCTGTTCCTCCTTCGTTAAGGGACGCACCTTCGTCACCACGCAGACCCGATCTGATACCCCTAAATCCCGCAACCCGCGTCCGAGCAGTTCTTCGCTGGTTCCGTAGGCGGCCGCTGTGTCGAAGCAGTTCACGCCCCCCTCGATGGCAGCTGCCAGTATCGCCAGGATGTCTGGGTACCCCGGTTGCCCCGTGCGATTGGCCACCCCATAAGGCATGCCAAACTGCACGGTTCCCAACATCAGCCGCGACAATGTCATGCGTGATCCGGTCAATGGGTTATCCCTGTTTCATCCCGTGTTCCAGTTCCGCTGCTTGCGCGGCGAGCCGATTCTCGAACGTAAAACCCAGCGGTGCGTAATTCCGCTGGATTTGTTCCATGCCCTGCTTCACCAGAATCAGGTCTGCACCATGGCAGATGAACTTTGCCCCCTGGTCGAGTAGCTGCTGGGTATGTTGCGGCGTGCCACTCACCGTCCCCCACCATTTCCCGGCCTTTCGGGCTGCCTCCGCCACGTGCCGCTGGGCTTCGGCAATCAGCGGATGATCGAACTGGTACGGAATTCCGGCAATGACACTCAAGTCCCCCGGGCCAATCATCAGAATGTCGATACCCGGTACGCGGGCGATGTCCTCTGCTGCGTCGACCGCCCGGGGAGATTCCAGTTGCGCGATCAACAGCGTGTGTTCGTTCGCGGCCCGCAGATAGGGAGGCATGGGCATGGAACAATACGGATTATCCCCGTTCGCACCATCCACGCCTCGTTCTCCTTGAGGAGCAAACTTGGCCCAGCGCACCAATTCTTCCGCCTCCTCGGCGGATTCACACCGCGGATACATTATTCCCTGCGCGCCGGCCTCCAGAAGCCGACCCATCCGCATGAACTCACCCTTCGCAGGCCGGGCAATCACGTCCGAAGCCCCGACCCGGGCAGCCCGCATCAACGTGGCGGCAGTTTCGTCGCTCGTCGCGTGATGCTCCAGATCCAGCCAGATGCCATCGAAACCGAGCAGGCTCACCAGTTCATAAAGACTGGGATCGATGAAATGGCAACACGTAATCAGGGCCGCCTCGCCCTTTCTCAACTTCGCCTTGACCCGACTGAAACGCATATCCCGATTCCTTCTCCTCAAAGTTGTTTCTTGTACTGTCACCTCTGCCCATGCTGCCCGCGAATCAGCCGTGATTTCAGTCGGAGCCCGCCGGAGACAGTGGGAATTCCGTATCCAATACGTACTTTACCAACCAGGCGTGACGTCGCTGGCGGTCTTCCCAATGTTCGCGTTCCTGCTCGGTGTATTCGTAAAAGCCACGTCCGTTCATGATGCCCCGCGCGTCCGCCGCCGCCAGTTCCGCAAGCAACGGAGGCAATGCAGACTCCCGGCTCAGCGTCGGTAGTACACGTTCCATTGCCCGCGCATACAACGCGGGGCCTCCCGAAACATCAATCCAGCGAAAGGGACCACACGTTGTCGCCCACAACCCCAACGTATTCCGTACGCTGCGGTCGATTGTTTCCACATCCGCCACGCCTTGTTCCACCAGGGATAACGCCTCGCGATACAGCGCGTACGCTAGTCGGTTCACGATAAACCCCGGGATATCCTGCTGGCAGATGGTCGGATCCTTCCCCAATTGGCGCCCCAAGGCCACAACCGCTTCCAGGGTGGCCTCGCTAGTCGTCTCGCCTCGTATCAATTCCAGAAATCGCGTGCAATGCGCGGGCTCGGCCCAGTGCATTCCCACAAACCGTTCCGGCAGGCGTCGCGTCTGCTGCAACAGGCTGATCGGGATGGCCGACGTATTGCTCGCAATCACTGCGTCCTCCGCAACAATTGTTTCGATCCGATCGAACACGTCCTGCTTTACCGCCAGGTCTTCCGTGACACTCTCGATCACCAGCCGGCACGGTTTCAGACGCGACAGGTCCGTCGATGCCAGAAAACGAGAACGCCACCCCTCCCGCAACTCCGCGGGGACGCATTTCATTTCCACCAGTTCCTCGATCATCGCTTCCATCGGAGGCAACGCGGCGGCAATTTCCTCTTCCGTCCGCGTCACTCCCACAACCGGAAAACCACTCGACAGCAGGCTCACCGCTATGCCCCGGCCCAGCAGTCCCAGTCCCACCACCCCCACGGGGCACTGTTGAGCGCCCGGCTCGAGATTCTGGTTGACATTGTTGTCATTGCGAATATCGCTCATGCCAGTCTCCCCGCGGCCTCGATCGGCCAGATATCGACCACGCGCCCCTCTTCATGCACCACCAGTTCGCGATACAGGTTGCAGGTGGTGCACGAGTGGCTGGGTATCAATTGCAACACTTGCCCGATGCGCCAGTCCGGCACATTGCGGATCACCGCATGTTCCTCGGCCAGAAAGAACGGAATTTCTACTTCGGGATAACCACGGATCTCGGGTACTCCAAATTCACTACCGGCCCCTTTCACCCCCACATCCAGTACCGCCTTGTCCGCAGCGGGACGACTGATGACGCGGACCAGTACGGATAACGCAATTTCAAACTCCGGCACGAGACGATGATATTGCCGATCCATCGTGGCATAGCTCCCCGCCTGAATTTCGTCCACGCCTGGCAGAATTCCCGTGCTGTCGTAGGTGGCACTCGAACAGCCGCTGATACACCCCACCGGGATGCCTTCCGTTTCCAGCAGGTCCCGCGTGTCGAGCGCCAGTTGCATCGCCGCGCGGGAACGCTCCGTTCGTTCCGCGCGATCCAGCACATTCACCAGATGCCCCTCGAAGGCCTGCAACCCCGCGAACTCCACACCCGGTAATTCGAGTATCCGCCGGGCCAGTTCCAGGGCAGGTGCTCCCGCTGCGACGCCGCACCGCCCCATGCCGATATCCACCTCCACCAGCACCCGCACCGTGGAACCGCTCGCCTCCGCTGCCCGAGAGATCGCATTCACCTGATCCCAGTGATCCACCGCCACTCCCACCCGCGCACGCAGGGCCAGTCGCGCCAGCCGCGCGGTTTTCGCGCTACCTACCACTTGATTCGCGATCAGCACGTCCTGGATGCCATGTTCCACCAGCACTTCCGCTTCGCCGAGCTTCGCGCAGGTCATGCCCACGGCCCCCAGGGCCAGTTGCCGGCGCGCCAGACGGACGCATTTATGGTTCTTGAAATGCGGTCGCAACTTCGCGGGGCGTTCGCGAAAAAACTCCGCCATTCTGGCAAGATTGCGGTCGCTGGCGGCACGGTCCAACAGTAACGTCGGTGTGTCGAGGTCTTCGACTAGACATCCCATGCGTGAATCGTTTTCGGAACTCACCTCTACTCCGGCCATGGCGATTTCTCCGTGGAAAGCGAATACAGGATCGCTTTTGAATTTGTATATTCATGCACGGCTTCCTCAAAGCCAAGTTCCGCGCCGATTCCACTCATTTTGTATCCGTACACGGGCACGTTCGGACGCAGCGCGCCTCCGCCATTGATCGCAATTCGCCCCGCCTGCAACTGCCGGGCAATCCGCAAGGCCCGCGTCCCATCGGTAGTCCACAAATTCGCCATCAGTCCGAAGTCGCAGTCGTTTGCCATGCGGATGGCTTCCTCTTCATCCCGATACGTCAATACGCTCAACACGGGACCAAACACTTCTTCACGGGCAATCGTCATCCCGGGCAAGACGCCATCAAAGATTACCGGCGGATGAAAACAGGCACGCTCGGGCGGCGGATTCTCACCCGACACCACACAACGGGCTCCCTCACACTGGGCCTGTTCGACATAACGCCGCACCGTCTGGCAATGCTGAGGTGTCGCCAGGCAACCCAGGTGATTCGCGGGATCGGTCGGGTCTCCCTGACGCAACCCTTGCACCTTGGTAACAATGCGCTCCAGCAGGTCGTCGTGTTGATCCGCGTGCACCAGCAGACGCGAACCGGCCACGCAGACCTGGCCCAGGTTGTAAAAGATCCCTGTAATCACTCCATTGACCACCTGGTCCACGGGCGCGTCGGGCAATACCAGGCTCGGCGTTTTGCCTCCCAGTTCCAGCATCACCCCTTTCATCCCGGACTTCGCCGCTTCCAGCATCTGCAGGCCCGTCTGATGCCGTCCCGTAAACGTGATCTTGTTCACGCCGGGGTGTCGCACCAGCGCGGTCCCCGTTTCCGCTCCCGTCCCGTGCACCACATTCAACACACCGGGAGGAAATCCAATTTCATGCGCCACCTCTGCCAGCAGCAACGCCGACAAGGGCGACACTTCCGAAGGCTTCAATACCACCGTATTCCCGCACGCCAGGATCGGTGCCAGCTTGATGGCCGCATTGGTCAGCGGAAAATTCCAGGGGACAACCGCCGCTATCACCCCCATCGGTTCCCTGATTTGCAGCGTGAGATTATCCGGCAACGTACCAAAGCATTTCCCGGCGATTTTGTCTGTCAGGCCCGCATAACTTTCGAACAGATCCGCCGCGCACGGCACGTCAAAGCCGCGCGTATCTCGAATCGGCTTCCCCACGTTCAGGGTGTCGGTCATCGCGAATTCATCCAGCCGCGCGCGAATCCCGTCCGCCAGTTGACGCAGCATCCGCCCCCGCAACAAGGGATCCCACCGCGGCCAAGGTCCCTCGTCGAAGGCCCGCCGCGCCGCCTGAACCGCTCGATCGACATCCTCCTCGCTTGCCACCGCCACATCCGCCAGAGGCGCGCCAGTCGCCGGATTCGTGACCGTCCAGATCCGCCCGCCCGCCCCCGCGCACCACCCGCCATCAATATACAATTGCTTCATGCTCGCTCCTCCCCAGACCAGGCCCGATGTTTCGGGCGTATTACGCAAATCGAATTCCCACTTCTCGCCCTTCGCTCCCCCCCCACAACCGCGTCCGCGTGACGGAGACGTTGCCGCGTCTCTTACCGACGGAAATGGAACACTGTATCTAATGGGCAGTCCGCGACCTCACCGGCAACAAGCTTCCCAGCATTCCCACACCTATTCCCACCAGCAGTGCGCAGGGCATCATCCAGACAAAGCTGATTCCCCAGGGCAATCCCAATTCCGTTGAATACGCGATTGCGATTGCTGTGGCAATGCTCGCCAGCAATCCCAGCCAGGCCCCCGTTTCATTCGCCCAGCGGACGAACAACGCCAGAAAAAACAAAACGAACAGCGGGGCGGTCAGCAGATTGATCAGCTTGAAGCAGCGTTCTATCAGATTCCCTTGTATCAGCAGGTTCAGCATGCTTAAGGAAACGGCCACCACGGCAACCAGCCAGGTTAACTTCTGTAATCGGCGCACGGCAGCCGCTTCCGTCCGAGGCACGCTTGTACCGCGCGACAGAAAATCCCTTTCCAGCACCGCGCATGCGGAATTCAATCCCGAGGACATGCTCGACAACGCAGCACACAATATCGCCGACAGCACCAGTCCCGCCAGTCCCGGAGGCATCTGGGTCATGATGAACCGGGGAAAATACTGGTCCCCGACCATGTCCGGTTTGCCAAGCCCCGCTATTTCACAACCCAATGCTTGATAAAAACCCAGCACTGCGACGCCTGTCAGCCCTAGCAGCAACCAGGCACTGATGTCCGTTAACTGAGCCACCGCCAGCGTCTTGCGTGCCGAATGCACATCACGATTCGATAGAAATCGCTGTATCGACATCTGATCGGATCCATTCGTACAGACGTACCACAAGGTCATCGAAATCATCAGGATTCCGAACGAAAGTCGCGGCTGGGGATCAAACCCCCAACTCGGCTCCTGCCAGTGCATCGGCCACGCGCTCGGCCACCACGCCGCCACACCACCCATGCGCACCGTAATTACCGTCACCGTGGCAATTGCCCCTACCAGCATCGTTAACGATTGCACCGCATCGGTCACCACCACCGCCTTCAGCCCTCCCCAGGAAGAATACGTCGCGGCCATGCCCCCCAAGGCAATACACAGCAGTGGCGTCCAACCGGGATCAATCCCCAGCAAGGGGACCAGCACGACTCGGCTTGTCGCGTACACAATTGTCGCCAGCCATCCCAGACGCAACAGCAGGAAGACCCCCGCGCCCGCCAACCGAATACTCAATCCCAGACGTGACTCCAGCAATTCGTAGGCACTGGTCACCGGTTGACGCATTAGTACGGGAATCAATCCATATCCGACGATCAGGAAGATCAGGGGATGGGCTGCCAATTGTGTAATCATCATCGGCCCATGCGATATCATCTCCCCCGGTATCCCCAGATATGTCAGCGTGCTCAGCAAGGTCGCGAACAGCGAAAGCCCCAGGGTGATGGGTGAAATCCGGTGTCCCCCCAGCAGATAATCTTCAGCCGTCTGGTTGCGCCGAGAGAAGTACAATCCAATCCCCAGCATCAGGCACCCATAGCCCGCCAAGACTCCCCAATCCAGCCACGTCA
Source organism: Planctomycetota bacterium (assembly GCA_014584345.1). Lineage (GTDB taxonomy): Bacteria > Planctomycetota > Planctomycetia > Planctomycetales > Planctomycetaceae > Rubinisphaera. Next base: position 3,550 of record JACTNB010000010.1, on the reverse strand, counting down.
TCCGCACTTCTCCTTTCAGTCCCTCCCCGCGCGACCACGCCGCGCCTTCAAGGTTCCGGAGCCTCGCGAACACCGGCTATTCCCCAGATCCAACACTACAATCACACGTGATATCCTTGAATGCAAGAGTCCCCATAAAATAATCCAGGTACTGCATTCCCCTTTGGGTTCCTCACCGGCCCGGCTTCCAGCCGATCGCGGAGTCGAGAAAACCACTTGTGCGGGAAACTGTCCCCGGGGATTGATCGGCTGCCAGGACAGGGGGCTTGTGTTAGGACTGATCCGACTGGATTGTTAAGGGTCTTCTTGCCAGAATAAAACAGGATTCAAGCCACAACAGGGCACTTACGCGGCCAGTACACAGATTTCCGTGGAGACAATAACAGCATGAGCATCAGTCAGATCCCCCTGAATGCACAATGGCAGCAACAAGTGTTGAGCTGGGAATATGGCGCGGCGGCCAGTCCCCGGATCCCTGGGGTGCCGATCGAGTTTTTTCCCGCCCAATTACACGAAACCGGCGCGACGGGGGTTATAGAACTCGATCTGTCAAAACACTTGGGCACGCGCTACCCGGCGACCACCCCCAGCCTGCTGGCCAATTATGTGCATCTCCTTCCGCACCAGAACCTGCGCGTGCATGCCCAGTCCAGTTCGGAAGTGTACTTCGTCATGCGGGGCGAAGGTTGGACGGAAACCGCCGAGGGCATTCTTGAATGGAAACAGGGAGATGTCTTCACGCTCCCCACGAACAATGGAGTGACGCATACTTCGCGAGCGGATGCCGCGTTGTACTGGGTCCACGATGCTCCCCTGTTAAACTATCTGGGAGTCCAACCGACCATCCCCTGCTTTCAGCCCGCCTATTATTCCAGCGAATACCTGAACGGTGAAATTGCCAAGATCCGGGAAGCTGGCATCCTGGAGAATCGCAACCGCAACGGAATTATTCTGGGGAACCCCGCCAGCGATGCCACGCGAACCATGACTCACTGCATGTGGTCGCTGTATAATGTGTTACCAGCCCATTCGGTGCAAAAGCCGCATCGACACAATTCCGTCGCCGTCGATCTGGCGGTTTCCGCTGGCCCCAACACCTACACACTGATCGGCGAGCGGATCGACGCAGAGGGAAATATTATCAATCCGGTCCGGGCCGAGTGGAACCCCCATTCCGTTTTTGTCACCCCCCCGGGCTGGTGGCACTCCCATCACAATGAATCCGACCAGGATGCCTACGTCTTTCCTGTCCAGGACGCGGGACTGCAAACCTACCTCAGAACGCTGGATATCCAGTTTATCCGCTGAGATCCAGTGCTCTGTTATTTGCTTTCCGTCTCCTTTGTTGGCTGGCCGGGAGAAGCGATGCTGTTAACCTTGACACTGGCACTACTGCCAATCCTGCTCGTGGGAATCTGCCTGGTGGGGCTGCGCTGGCCCGTCCGATTCGTGATGCCGCTGTCGTATCTGTCTGCTTTTTCGGTTGCATTACTCTACTGGCAAATCGAACTGAATCAGATCCTGGCAGCCTCGCTGAATGGACTGGTGACCTGCTGCAGTCTGCTTTACATCATCTTTGGCGCGATCCTGTTATTGAACACACTCACCAGCAGCGGCGGCTTGAGTGTGATTCGCTCCGGCTTCACTTCCATCAGCCCCGATCGGCGCGTCCAGGTCATCATTATCGCCTGGCTGTTTGGTGCATTCATGGAGGGGGCCGCAGGCTTCGGAACTCCCGCGGTCATCTGCGTTCCCTTGCTGGTCGGCATGGGGTTCCCACCTCTGGCCGCCGTGATCGCGGGTATGATGATTCAATCAACTCCCGTTTCCTTTGGCGCGGTGGGAACGCCTATTCTAATTGGAGTTTCCAAGGGCCTCGAGCAGCATGCGGATGTTCTCGCCTATTCCTCGGCCCACGGCATCGAAACCTGGAGCTATCTGCTGCGGAACATCGGCATGAAAGTCGCCCTGCTGCATGCCGTGGCTGGTACGCTGATCCCGCTCTTTCTGGCAGCGATGATTACCCGCGGCTTCGGCAACCAGAGATCCTTTCTGGAAGGGTTGAAAATCTGGAAATTTGCCCTGTTCGCCGCACTTGCAATGATCATTCCGTATGTGCTCATCGCCTGCTGGATCGGGCCGGAGTTTCCCACATTGATCGGTTCGCTTTTGGGGATGTTGATTGTCGTTCCGGCTGCTCGAGCCGGTTTCCTGCTCCCCCGGGAATGCTGGGATTTTCCCGATCGGGATACCTGGCCCGATCACTGGGGTGGCTTTCTCGGCACTTCCGATTCATCGGCCAACTGCGCCGTCCGCGAGATGTCCGCAACTCGGGCCTGGGCCCCTTATCTGTTTACCGCCCTGCTGCTGGTGCTGACCCGCCTGCCTGGACTCGGTCTCGACAGCCTGTTGAAATCCTTCACGATTCCTTACACCGGCACAGCCTGGCAAAATGTGCTCGGATCAACAATTTCTATCACACCCGTCCCTGTCTTGTATCTTCCTGGTTTCGTTTTCATTCTCGCTTCACTGTTGACCTTCCTGCTGCACGGCATGACGCCTCGTGTTTATATGGGTGTGTGGCGACAATCCTGCAAAACATTAATCCCTGCATCTATGGCACTTGTGTTTACCGTGCCGATGGTTCAGATCTTCATCAATTCAAACGCAGGCGCCGCCGGACTCCCAGCCATGCCGACGGCCCTGGCGGATGCGGTCGCCAACTTGTCCGGTTCCGCCTGGCCGATGTTTGCCCCCCTCATCGGCGGCATGGGCGCCTTTGTCGCCGGAAGCAACACCATCAGTAATATGATGTTTTCCCTGTTCCAGTTTCAGGCTGCACTCCGAATCGAGACCAACCCCCTTTGGGGCGTGGCCTTACAGGCAGTGGGAGGGGCTGCCGGCAATGTCATTTGCGTGCACAACGTGGTGGCAGCCTGTGCCGTCGTGGGACTGAACGGCCGCGAGGGGGACGTTCTTCGGAAAACCTCTCTGCTGTTTCTCTACTATGTGACGGTCACCGGCATCCTCGGGCTTTGTCTCTCTGCACCATGAAGAACAGGTGGATTGAATTCTGAAGTGCACGGGTTGGTGGCAAAAAAATGAAATTCGTGGGATGGTTTGTTTTGACCAAACGACCATCGATCCTTCAAGAGGAAACCACGAATGTCATACACGCAGCTTACCGCCGAGGAACGCGAAACGATAGCTCAAATGCAACCCTGAGAGCATTCCCGGGCAGCCTCGCCGATGAACTGAATCGCGGCGGGATGGCCCAGAGGTTTACCTCTGGGTGACGCAGTCACAAGCGGTCTTGCATTTTGCACCGGATGGATGGGATGATCGTGAGATGTCAACACGTCGCCGCGTCTTTGAAGATCAGAACTACGTTCATTTTGTAACGTTCTCTTGCTATCGACGTCGCAGACTTCTCGGTCATGACCGAATCTGACGAATCGTTTTGGGGAATCTCGACAAACAACTCACGTCATTCAAGGCTCACTGCCATGGGTTTGTCATCATGCCAAATCACGTTCTGCTTCAGTTTGTG
>JACTNB010000034.1 GCA_014584345.1 Planctomycetota bacterium | reverse complement strand
GGCTCGGGCGGAGGAGGCTTGTGGGTTACTGAGGGGTCATTTCGCTGGCCAGCAGGTTGATGCTCATGCCGCGGTCGGTGTCGATTCCCCGCAACCAGCGGGTGAATTGATGCAGCATGAGCCCAGCCGCGATTTGAGCGGTGTAGATCGTGCTGCGAGATGTGCAGGGGCCCGGTTGAGATTCAGATGGGGGGAAGAGTGTGGTCTGGTAGTGCTGCCCGGAAAATGCCGGACTTCAGGCTAAGTGAGACCGGCTGCTCATTCGCATCGAGCACGATCGGCTCGTCACCAAACGAACGCGTGACGTTGTAGCGGGCTCCGTCGCTCCCCAGGATGCCAACACAGATCCGTCCGCCACCGAGGTTTCGTTTGACTAGGGTCTCAATCCGCTTGCGCTCGTCCGCTGCGTGTTCCCGGCTCGGCAGGGAATCGAGTGCGTAGCCGATGAACTCGACCGCCGTCGTCTTTCCGGTCCTGCGTGCGCCGATGATCGTGTTCAGCACTGGGCCGAACGAGAGTTCCAGGCCGTCAAGAAATCCACCGATGACCGAAAGCGACAGAATCCGGTGGGGTGCAGGTCGTGGTTCTACGAAATGCTCCAGATGTCATCTCTGAAGCCAACCTGGCGCACGCTGCACGCAAATGGGGTCGGATGAAAGCATCAGCGGCTGCACGGCCGCGTTCGGAACCCGAGGAGCGTTGTCTGCCAAGTGCTTCGATGTCCGGCATAACAAAGCCGGCAGACTGGGCTCCACCGCACAATCGCGGCCTGGGTAACATGAACGTTTGTGTTGCATTTGCGGCCGGTGTCAAGAATCCGCTCTCAAAATCATTCAACAGTACCACGGTTCGTGGCAGGCTTTCGTCCCTCCGGTCAATTCGTCACGGCGACTGGTGTGACGAAATCATCTCGCATTCGATAGGCCGCGGACGATCCGGCTTCAACGAGTCTGTCGAGGACGTAGAGAACAGCTTCTCGGATAGATTTCTCTCGCTTCGTTTCCAGCGGCCGTCCGTAAACAAACAGCCGAAGAAGAGACTCCATTCACCCATTGAGTTCTGGTTGTGCCATCATGTCGCTCGTTTTGCATCAACTACACGTACTGCTCGCGGACTGTAAGTGGCAGTTTCGCGAGAATCTTCAGCAGGCGTTCTCGCTGATCCTTTGGCCGGTAGTCGTCAACCTTGGGCAACAATTCCAGCACGATCGAGGCTGCGTCCTTGGCCCCGTCGGGATATAGTGTTTGCCACGAAACTCCGCGACTCCAATCTTCTACAAAACTGATCAGCTGCGCATGATCAGCATCCGTGAATGTGTTCAGATGGCGGCGAATTACAGACAGCAGTGCTGCCCAAGCGTCACTATCGGGGACACACATGATGGATGCGATGATAGGAGATGCTCTTGCCCAACTTGGGGTCCGAACGCAACCAACGCGGAGAAGATGCATTACGCGAAGCAGCAGCTTGTTGCCGTCGGCGACGAGCTACTGCCAACGAGTTTCCAATAACTCTGATCCCCGGCCAGAGCGAAGAAGAGAAGCAAGGGTGTCATCGACGAAGTGTTGAGGCAGTCCCGTTCGACTGATGGCTTCGTCCAGTATCTTCTCAGCCGACGGTGGGGCAAGAACGACTTGTTCAGCCAGCCATTTCTTGTATGTACGACGGATGGCCGGATAAGTCCCCATGACCGGACACAACGCAGTGAGATCTTACCGGGCGTCCCTCGCATTCATCCAGAATCTTCTTGACCTCGTCGCAGTAGTGCTCCACCTTGGCATGCTGGAATCCTGGCGTTGTCAAGCGATGCTGAAAATCACTTCCATCTGCTGACGCCCTCGCGCAATCCAAGAGCGCTGAAAAGAATCGGATGAGAGTACTTGATCCGAGCAGAGTTACTAAGACAAAGTGGTCAGAGTCTTTGTCGAAGTTCGTTCCAGTCTTGAAATCAAGCCAGGCATCAACGATGGCACTCTTGAAGTCGTCATCTGAATAACTGACGGAGAACGACCGCTTAACCTGTCCAATGAGCCGCTGCCGTTGGCCAGCAGACGACTCCCCAACAATCAGGAAGTCGTCCGTGTTCCATCCCAGATGTTCGGTCTGAACATGAACCTCAACTACTCGGCAATTGGTACAGATGGGTGGGATTCCCCTCACAAGCAGCAGCGCCAAAAAAGATGCGTTAGCATGTTGCTCAAAAAACGTGCCCGCTCCGCCAGTCGCTGCCGGACTTGATACTCGATTCTTGCTTGCCTTGGCCTTGCTCATTCTGCGCGTTCATTCGGTATAGACATGCACTCTTCTTGCGGCGACGCTTCGCCGACATTGTTATAATTCTATACGAATCGATAGCAGTTATTCGCCTCAAATGAGGTTCGACGTCCGGGGGGGGGCGTCTGGGGCCTGTGATACCGATGACCCTGAAAATGACACCGATCAGAGGGCGGATGACCCTGATCGGACCCGGCAAATGATACTGTTGCCCCTGACAATGATCCCGATCGAGTCGAAATCGGGTGCGGATCAGTATCATGTGATACCAATCGCCGGTTCGAGCATCTCATGAGACGTCATTTGGGGAGCGGTTTGACCGTCGGATCGGGGTCACGCTACGGGTTGATGCTCGGGCTTTGAACCGACGGAGTGGCCATCACAGTTCGCTACGCCTCGACCGGTTCGTTCGCAAGCCGAGCGAGAAACCGCAGTTGGGGCGGACGGTCTGCGGGGTAGGCGCGAACACACGTCGTCGCCAGCGTCTCCATCTGTTCAAACCTGTGTGCGCCGTCCCGACTTTTTTTCTGACGATTCGTTTTGGTGGCTAATTTTCCGCGGTTAACAGGTTCGATTACGCTGGCAACCTGTGTTCTCGAACTCAGTCGTTCACCATAACTCTTGGCCAGGATGTGATATGCTGAGTTCAAACCCCGTTGCCAGGTTTGCGGAAAAAGAGCCCTTTCAATCGCTATGTTTTGATGTTCTCCAAGCTTTGCACGACATGGTCGGCAAATATTTCTGCGACTTTCGAAAGCTCTTCCTTCTTCATTAATGCCACTTCAGAGTCTGCCAATTGAGTCAGCTTCGCTTCTTTCCGAATCGGGTGAATGCCGGCAGGAATCATGTGCGCCGGAAGAACGGTGATGCCCAGGCCTGCTTTCACCGCCGCGATCGTGCCCGCCAGGCTTGGGCTGGTGAAAGTAATGTGCCAGCTAAGTTTCGCCCGGTCGAGTGCTGCCAATGCCCTTGCTCGATAAATGCAGGGCTGTGGCGAGAGCACGAGTGACAACCTCGGTTCAGGTTGGTAGCCATCAGCTGCCGCCCAGACGAGAGGTTCCCGCCAGACCTTTGTTCCACCCTTGACTCGCTGGGGATCTCGTTTCACGAGAATAAGATCGTATTCCCCGCGATGGAATCCGTCGATCAGATTGAGAGTCAAGTCGCAAGCGACATTCAACTGCACGCGCGGATGATGCTGCCTGAAGCTCGCGAGTACATCCGGAAGATAGTGCGTCGCGAAATCCTCTGGCGTTCCGAAACGAATTTCGCCTTCGACATCCGGCTCCCGGAGGCGACTGAATGCTTCCCACTGAAGTTGAATCATTCGCTTGGCGTAACCGAGGAAAATCTCCCCTTGTGGCGTAAGCGCCACCCTGCGGTTCGTTCGGTCGAATAGCTGGCAGCCGAGCTGCTCCTCCAGCTTTTTGATTTGCAAGCTGAGAGCGGATTGCGTCCGGTTGACTGTCGTGGCGGCCTGCCCAAACGTCCCGGTTTCGGCAATCGCGATAAAGCTCTTGAGCTGAAGGGTATCGACAAAGAACGGCATACCGCGACCTATTCGAAAAGATCATCGCATAGATGAGAACTATCAATTTTACAAATTACATTGCGGTGCTTATAAATGTCAATGACGATAGTCATGCAACGCAACGCTTTCCAGAAAGGAGTTTCGATGCCCTTGTTTCGGTTTGATAATTTTGGCCATTTCCGGCCTGACAGCCTGTCTTGGGTGATGGCAGGGTTGATCCTGTTCGTCGTCGTCAACGTGCTTGCTTACTCGAATCGCTATCTGGCCGGAGACAAAAACCAGCCCCGGCATCGCCGCTATGTCTTGCTGCTTGCCGCCAGCGTAATGGCGATGGTCTTTGCTGACCACCTCTTGGTGCTTCTTGCGGGTTGGGCCATGAGCAATTTGCTGCTGGTCATGCTAATGATCCACAAGGATCACTGGCGTGCTGCCCGAAATTCAGGCCTGCTCGCCCTCAGGACATTTGGCTTTGGGTTCGTGGTTCTGGGCATGGGTTTCTGGCTACTGGCCGAAAGCGCAGGCACCGCTTCCATCGGCAGCATCGTACAGGGAACCAGTGAGCCGACAACGATGCATCTTGTTGCTCTGCTGCTGATAGCGATTGCCGCACTGACCCAATCCGCCGCCTGGCCATTTCATCGCTGGTTGACTTCGTCACTAAATTCTCCAACGCCTGTCTCCGCCCTCATGCACGCGGGCCTTGTCAACGGCGGCGGTTTCCTACTCGTTCGGTTCGCGCCGCTCTTTGCGACACAGTCTGTGCTGCTCCACGGGTTATTCCTGGCCGGCCTCATCACGGCAGTAGTCGGTAGCTTTTGGAAGTTACTGCAGACTGACATCAAGCGAATGCTAGCTTGTTCCACGATGGGACAGATGGGATTCATGCTCATGCAGTGTGGGATGGGTCTCTTCGCACCGGCGATCTCGCATCTCTGTTGGCACGGTCTCTTTAAGGCCTATCTCTTTCTGAGCGCGGGTTCGGTCGTGCACGATAAACGAACCGGCATAGCGACACAACTCTCCCCGCCTCGGATTCTGTTCGCCTGCCTGGCGGGGCTTTGTGGAGCCTTCGCGTTCACCCTAACGAGCGGGACTGGGCTCAGCTTCGCCGATACCTCCAGCCTGATGATTGCTCTGGCCTTCATGGCCTCCACGCAACTGGCTGTCGGTTTGCTTGGCAAGCCGCTGTCGTCCTCTCGCGTACTTAGTACTTTCCTGGTTGGGGCCGGATCAGGTGGCATGTACGGCCTTAGTATTCGCCTTGTCGAAAGCTCCCTCAGTTCGCTTCACGCCATACAGCCGCAGCCGATGGATGCGGTGTACTTTGCAGGCATTGCCGCGATCTTCCTGGTGTGGATGGCCATGATCCTCAACCTCCCAGCCAGGTTTCAGTCCCGAACCACCTGGAAGAGGCTGTATATGGCAGCGATTAACGCTAGCCAGCCACACCCACAGACCGTGACCGCATCCCGAACCGCTTATAAATCCTGAAAGGAGTATCCATGAACGTTGTTGCCCTGCCCCAAAAACGAATGCTTCCGGTCACCCCCGTGGAAGCGATCTCGATCAAAGAGATGGTCGCGAGCGCCACAAATATTGTGGCCCCCGTTTGGCCTCTCAAGACCTTCATCGCAGTCAACCCCTTGCAGGGACTTGAACATTTGCCCTTCGAGCAGGCAGTACTCGAAGCGGAACGGCAACGCGCGGCAAGCAGCGATGCCAGCACCGGGCGCGAAGCGGTCAACCGGGAATTGATCAAATGGTGTTCCGCCTACTTTGACGAAGGTCAAGCGACGATCTCTATGCCGGGACGGGAGGATGGTCTATACCGGGTGTTCTCCGACCTCGCGCGGTTCGACACACGGCTGAACCGGTCTCGAGCTGACGACATAGTGCTGGCGTCGCTGCCGGATACACCGGAAGATGCGATCGCCGAATGTCTCGAACAGATCGAGATTATCGAGGACCATAAAGAGGAGTTTATTCGGCAGGCACTTGCGGCCTTGCCAGGCTGGTCGGGCTACGTGAAATGGAAAGAAAACTGGCAAACTCCCGCAGAGCACGCCAAGCGGCCGTCAACGTTGGTGGACTATGTCGCAGTGCGTATGGTTCTGACTCGCCTGCTGTGGCCAGAGGCCAGCCTCGCAGAATCGCTCGATACGCCCAAGCCGATATTCCTGTCTGAGCTGACCGTCAGGGAAGCACAGTTCCGCAAGTCTCTCCTTGACGAGTTGCTGACGCAGGTAATTGCTGCCAAGTCTCCTCAATCGTCGCGGCCCGATGCCCAACTCGTATTTTGCATAGACGTGCGATCCGAGCCGTTCCGGCGGGCGTTGGAAGCGCAAGGAAACTATGACACTCTTGGGTTTGCCGGATTCTTCGGCTTGCCTGTCCAGGTGAAGGGGCTCGACGATGACCAACCGCATGATTCGTGTCCGGTCTTGCTCAAACCGCGACATCTGGTCTGTGACCACGCGGTCGATTCGGATACATCCTGCGTCCGGCGTCACGACCAGGGACGGTCACTGCTGAAAATGCCGAAATCCTTCTACCAATGGCTGAAGTACAACTTCGCCACACCCTTCGCGCTCGTCGAGATGCTGGGGCCTTGGCTGGGAATGCGGATGCTGGCGCGGACATTTGCGCCGTCGCTCATCTCAGGATTGGCAGAAACGACCCGAGTGATGGTCATGCCACCGGTTCCAACCGTGCCTGCATTGGAAGGTATCGAACTCTCTCAGCAGGCCGACTATGGAGAATCCGCGCTTCGGATGATGGGGCTGACAGAAAACCTGGCACCGTTAGTGGTTCTCTGCGGGCATGGCAGCAGCACGAACAACAACGCCTACGCATCCGCTCTAGATTGCGGAGCCTGTGGTGGCAATCACGGCGGCAGCAACGCCCGGATTCTAGCAGCAATCCTGAACAGTCCTCCGGTCCGTTCATTACTTGCGGATCGGGGACTAGCGATTCCATCAGATACGCTGTTCGTGGCTGCCGCACACGATACAACCACGGATCATGTCGAACTCTACGAGCCGCGCGGTGTGTCAGTGCAGCAGCAAGAAATGCTGAACAGCCTGCGTGCAGATCTTTCCAAGGCAAGAATCGCGAACGCGAAAGCCCGCACTGCGACTTTCGGCCTGCACATGTTGCGGGACGATATGGCTATTCAGGAGACCCAGCGGCGGAGCAGTGACTGGGCGGAAGTGCGACCAGAATGGGGGCTGGCGCGAAACGCTGCTTTCATCGTCGGCCCAAGGGAACTGACGAAATCCGTCAACCTAAAAGGCCGTTGCTTCCTACACTCCTACGACTGGAAGAACGACACGGCTGGCAAGTTCCTGACCACCATCCTGACCGCTCCAATGGTGGTTGCGCAATGGATCAACAGCCAGTATCTGTTCTCGACGCTGGACAACGTCGCCTATGGTGCTGGAAGCAAGGTCACGCAGAACGTCACCGGAAAGCTCGGCGTGATGCAGGGTAACGCGAGTGACCTGATGCATGGGCTTCCACTGCAATCGGTCTTTGCCGGCGACGGCGAGCCATACCACGAGCCTCTACGGTTGCTGACCGTCGTATACGCACCTCGAGAGATGCTGGATCGGGTGATCCAGACGCAGGATGTCCTGATAAAACTCTTCGGTAATGGCTGGGTCACGCTGGCCTGCATCGACCCAACCAACAATCAGGCGCACCTGCTCCAACGTGACTTCAAGTGGGTAAGCGCATCCTAATAGAGCCAGTACCATACTTTGGCAAATAGGTTGTCATCACGACCAGACATGCAAAGTCCATCGCCGTCGCCCCTGGATTCCAAGAAATCCTTGGGGCGACGCTGGCCGGGTATCCGTCTGACACTGATGCGCTTGGTACATTTTCGGGTGAAGTCGAGCGACAGGGAAGTGCGCTCGACTGTGCCCGCCGGAAATGTGTATGGGGAATAGACTTGCTGAACGCCGAGTTCGGAATCGCGAGTGAAGGGAGTTTCCGACCAAACCCCTACATTCCCTTCATCACCGCCGGACTTGAGATCCTGTACTTCATCGACCGGACGCGGAACTTTCACTTTCATGTGAGCCAGTTGTGCGAAAAAACAAACTAGCTAATGCAGACCATAGATTCCTTCGAAGCATTGCAGAAGTTTGCCGCAGAAACGCAATTCCCGTCACACGCCGCTTGGCGATACTCTCCTGCCACATGGAAGCCCCAGCATCACGGGAAGTCTCGAATAATCAGCGTTTCCTGCGTCGAGGTTTTGCGGCTCGTCGATCTGCGGGGAGCGATCATTATCATCAATGCGATGGGCATGCAGACAGCTATCGCCAAACAGATTGTTCAGGACGAGGCATTGCGGCTGGCCTGCAGTTTTGCCGCCAGATACAGTACCGGGTTATTGACCTTTTTCGCATGGCGCTGTAGCGCGGCCATGTCGTGGGTATCCTGGCAGAGAGTCACGAACGAGAAGCCGGATTGTTCATGAACGTCGTTGAGATAGGTTTCGGCGACGCGTACGGCGGAAGCATAATCCTGCGCGCGCATCAGCAGATCGACTAACACGTAGGCGATCAACTCGCGATCCTGAGGATCGCTGGCGGCTTCCAGCCGTTCGTGAAAATACCGCAGCGAATCATCACGCTGCTGGCTCAGCACAATCTGAAAATAATGCTGGTGGGATTCATAATACGTATCGAAGGGAGGTTCGCTGGGATACTGTAAATGGGGCGACAGGCAGGCCCCGTATTCGGCCAGTTGAATGGCCTTCTCCAGGGATTCCCGGTCACTCTGTTCCAGGGAACGGGCAAAGCGGACCACTGCGTTCAGGTGCGAAACATCGATATGATAATTGTCGTTCTCGAACAGCCAGAGTCGCCCTGCGATCAAATCGCCCAGGGACAGATCGGGAGGCAACAGGGGCGAACGTTGACTCACTTCATAACGGACATTATGAACGACATCCGCATACAACTGATTCACCATCAACCGCGCGCATGCCGTCCTGTCCCGCGGAGCAATATCCAGAAACAGTTGATCCAGCGCCGTAACAGTATTGCACATGCCATGCGTCTTCAGCATCAGCGAAACCCCCTTGGCGGGATGTATCCGCTGATACAATGCCAACTGCAGTACTTCCTCCAGTTCATCGTTCATTTCGGCGGGCGGTTCATACTGATCGATCGCCGCCGTGACCGGGTCTGGTTCGTTGATGGCGCGAAAATACATCCAGGCATCGGCGAGCCGACTGGCATCCAGCAGCTTCTGGCCTGTTTGTCGGGCGGCGTCGATATACACCTGCTCGAATTCCCCCTTCCTATCGGGCGGCACATCGCTCATCGACGTCGGTTGCAGCAGGGGCAACTGATTCTCGAATTTCCATTTGAGCAGCAGGGCGTCGAACAAATAGTGGGGATCGTCACCGGCCCGCAGTTCGTCGATCAGAAAATCCAGACTCGCGGAAGAATCGGCAGCGCAAGCCTGTTCTAATTTTTCCCACATGATTGATTCAACCTGTTTCTTGCCTCGAATGAGTGATGAGTTCCCGAATGTGCGTGGCGGTGGCAGCTTACTTGTGACACCCCCCACCTCCACTCCCGCATCCGCAGCCCCCTCCCGCGGATCCACCCGCATCGGGCAGCATGCCTTCCGCAGTGACGGGCAGCACATCGATGAAACCGAAGCCGGTGGCAGCCGCCTGCAAGGCCAGCTTGGTTGTCTCTGGCCCTCGATCGCTCAGCACGTACAGCATCAGCCGCTGGCTATCCAGAGTCCATTCCAGATCGACCAGTTCCAGATGCATTTTCCAGTCGTCAATCCGTCTTCGCCACTCTTCGAAATCGCGTAGGGAGCGCTCGCGCAATTCCGCCTCGCGCGCGAGATCGGCTGCACTGGCTGGGCGCACAATCACGGTCAGGTCATCCAGCGGAGTCCCGTCGTCGGGAAGTTCCCGCAGCACGTCGGCCAGCATCTCGCCCCGCTCCGTCTGAACAACCACGCGTGCCAGACGTCCCGGGCTCTCGGAAAAACGTGCCTGGCAGCGCAATGGCTCGCCGTACAGACCAATTCGGACCAGATACGGTCGTGCCACGACCGTCTCGCTGCTTTCTGCCGCTTGTGCAATCATGGTATTCCCTATCGTCCGAGACGAATGACGGACATGCTCAACCCAGACTTTCCCATTTCTGCTTCATGAAGGCCAGTCCCTGGCGGGCCAGATGTTCTTCCGAAGGATACATCCGACGCCAAATCCGCGTGGCGGCGGCGAGTTCCGGCAAGGCCAGGCCAAAGGCTTCAATCACAAACCACCCGTCGTAGTTGATTTCCTTGAGGGCGGCGAACGTTTCATCCCACTTGATATCCCCTTCGCCCGGCGTGGAGCGGTCATTCTCCGAAATATGCACGTGTACCAACTGATCCTGGCAGGCCTGCACCGCCGCGCGGATCGACTTTTCCTCGATATTCGCATGAAAGGTATCGTACATCATCTTCAAGGCTGGATGATTCAACTCGCGCGTGAACCGCGCACAATCGTCCGCACAGTTCAGGAAATAACACTCGAAGCGATTCAAATACTCACAGACCAGCATCACGCCAGCCTGAGCCGCATGATCGGCCGCTTGCCTCAGTATCTCGCTGGCCCGCTTCCATTCGTCCTCGGTGCGTCCCTGGCCACTGAATTCCCCCAGTGCCGAGTGTATTGGACCACACAAATGCGTGGCCCCGGCTGCCTGGCAGGCATCAATCGCCCGCTTCAAGCGATCCAGCCCCGCCTGGCGCACCGCGGCATCGGCGGAAATCGGATTCTCTTCGGCGGTGCAAACGGTCACGGCCGTTGCCTGCAACCCCACATCCTGCAGTTTGCGGCCGATTTTCTGGTTGATTCCAAGATCAAAATCGAACATCGGCAGTTCGACCCCATCATAACCCCAACTCTTTATCTGTTCGAGCAGAGGGAAATGGTCTTCTGTTACACCTGCCGTCCACAGCAGCAGATTCATGCCGTATTTCATCGCGGTCGCCTTTCATTGGTGTCTAATTCTGTCCGGAAGCAAGTCTCATTAGCTCGACTTGCCGGCCTATTTGCTGCTGATCCTTCCGTTGCGAACCCGCACGGATCGAGCCGGGCAAGCAGGCCAGAACGTGTTCGGGAAGTAGTTCACGATGGCGTTTTCGAACGACTTCGAAAGACTCGCGGAGTACCCCGACGATTCGCTCCGGCAATATTGGCAGTTTGACGCGTCGCATGACCTGATTCAAGCGAAACAACAGTTTCCCCTCTTCTGTGTAGTCCTGGAGAAACCGTTCCTGCAGGAATCGCGGCAACAACGGAGCCAATCGCTCTGTCGAACGTGTGGCAATCCGGTTCACAGCGGCTTCCACCACGGCCGGATCGACCTCGGCAAGACCGCAGTAGTACTTCTCCAGAAAGCGCGGGCACTCTTCGATCAACACGCGATCCAGCAGCATTTCCGCGACAATATGCCCTAGAAAACCGGCTCGAAAGTTATCGTCCGGGCCCAACGCGGCACGAAACAGGCCACTCAGTTCCAGGCAGACCTCCGCAAAGCTCCGCTGACCGTGAAACCAGTCATCATCCTGTAGATGTTGTCGTGCCCCCGCCGCAACGCGCAATTCCGGCGACGCCTCCGTTGACTGTTGCTCCGATACAAACCGCTCGATCAAACGGGAGCGTACGCGCACGGTTCGATCCGCCACGCAAAGCCAATCCGGCACCGCCGTCCCCGCCAGGTAATACGGGTCCTCCAGAAACGCGACACCATGCGACAGAAAATTCATGGCTTCCCTCCCTGCTTGCCCCGGTTGTGTTGCCGCAATTTCAAGCCCATCCCGCTCAGGTAAAATCGCCGAACAGTTCATCCAGCAGACGCCGCAGCAACCGATTATCCAAATCCCGCCGAGAGGTTAACTCGTAGCCGAGCCAATCGAGGTGGGACGTTCTCTTGGTTAAACAGAACAAATCATCCTCGTCTTCATCCAGTAAATCCGTGGCATCAAACGGGCAGCAGAGTTCCAGTCCCAACGCGTGTTTCATGCTGGTGTGAATCCGGCCTGCCACGCTGTAGTCCGGTTCTTGGAGACTTGCGATGAATTCCGGATGCCAGCCGCGGGGACAGCAAATCGCGATCATCGATTGATGCCCTGGATCCAGCATCAGGCCGTATCCTTCCAACAATTCGATCAGAGACCTTAAGAGGGAAGGCTCCCAGCAGATTCCCCGCTTGTTCTTGAGGGCTCCCTGACCTAGGTGCCATTCCAGCCCTTCCTTCTGCCAAGGGAGGTTTTGCGAGAGCGTGTTGGCCAGTGCTGGCTTCGGTGCCTCCTTGAGTTCCTGGACACTCAGAGTTTCCCGGTCCTGCCGCTTCGACAGCTTTAATACTGGTTCCAACAACTCCCCCGTCCAGGAACGCTTTCGATGTCTGCCCGCGGTATCGAGAAATTCGACGTGGTCGCGCAGTCGGATCGCTTCCGCCACGATCTCTTCCGGCGTCCCCTCCGCCACGATCCAGCCGCCCCCCCGCCCCGCCTCCGGGCCGATATCGACAACCCAATCCGCTGTCTTGATGACATCCAGATTATGCTCGACGATTACGACCGTATTCCCCAGGTCGATCAATCCGTTCAGCACCTTAAGCAATTTGGAAATATCATCCATGTGCAACCCGGTGGTCGGTTCATCCAGGATATACAGCGTGCTCCCCTGATTGGGACGGGCCAGTTCCGCCGCCAGTTTGATCCGCTGCGATTCACCCCCCGACAGCGTGGGAGCTGATTGCCCCAGCGTCAAATAATCCAGACCAATTTCACACAACACCCGGAGCGGAGCATGAATTCGCGGAACATTCGCGAACAGATCGGCTGCCTGCTGAACTGACAACTTCAAGACATCGGCAATCGAATGCCCCTGAAACCGCACCTGCAGGGTTTCCGCATTGAAACGCTCGCCCCGGCACGTCGGGCATTCCACCCAGACATCGGGCAGAAAGTGCATTTCGATGCACAATTGCCCCAACCCCTGGCACTCCTCGCAACGCCCCCCCGCGATGTTGAAACTGAAACGCCCGGCCCGGTAGCCCCGCTTCTTCGCCTCGGGGAGCTGCGTAAACAGTTCGCGGACATGATCAAAAAAACCCACATAGGTCGCGGGACACGAAGCCGGAGTATTACCCAAGGGCTGCTGATCCACCACCACCACCTTACGCAAGCCTATCAATCCCGTCAGCTCACTATGTAACCCGGGTTGATTTCCACTAAAATGAATCTGCTTGCGGGCCGCCTCCGCCAGGGTGTCCATCACCAGCGAGCTTTTCCCACTCCCCGAAACTCCGGTCACGCAGGTCATCGCCCCTCGGGGAACGCGAAAATCGATGTTCCGCAGATTGTGATGCCTCACTCCGTGCAGTTCGATCCATCGCGGCTGTGCTTGCAATTGTGTTTCCAGTTCCGCCTTCCGCTTGCGCTTATTCCGCGGCGTCTCCCTGCTGTCTTCCGCGACCTTGCCGATGCGACGCCGGGCCGGAACGGGAATCGTCTGCCGACCCGAAAGATAGTTCCCCGTCAGACTCAGTTCGTTCCGCTGAATCTCTCCGGGAGTCCCCTGGGCCACCACATGACCTCCCAGCCGACCAGCCGCCGGGCCAAAATCGTAAATCCGATCCGACTGCTCGATCACGTCCCGATCATGTTCCACCAGCAACACCGTATTGCCAAGATCACGCAATTGCTGCAACGCCGTGACCAGCCGATGATTGTCCCGTGGATGCAGCCCGATGGTGGGCTCGTCCAGTACATACAGCACCCCCGTCAGGGCCCGCCCCAATTGACCGGCCAGTCGAATCCGCTGACTTTCCCCTCCCGAAAGCGTCGGCATCCCCCGATCCAGCGACAGATAATCCAGTCCCACATCGACCAGAAATTTCAGGCGATGCGTCGCTTCAGACACCAGGTCTCCCGCGATCCGCTGCTGTGCCGCATCCAGCTTCAGCCCCTGCAAGGCTTCCAGGGCATCGACCAGTGGCAGGTTGCACAATTGCGGCAATGTCAACTCCTGGAAGCGCACGTGGGCGGCATCTTCCCGCAGCCGCGTCCCCTGGCAGTGCGAGCAATGCTGCTCGCCCAACTGATCGATCAGGCCCCTGCGGATGTCATAACTTAAACGCGGCGCCTCCCGCAGCGCGGGCAACAAGCCGCGATACACTATCGTCAACCCCGGTTGACCTGGCACCGGCACGGGCTGCTCACCCCCGTGATACAGTATATTCTGCTGCCGGGCCGTCAAACGGGCAAAAGGAACATCCAGCGGAATTTCCAACGCCTGCGACAACCCCTCGAGATATTCACAAAAACGAGGATTTACCTGGGGGTTCGGCCATACCGCAATCGCTCCTTCCCGCAATGTCAGCGATGAATCCGCGATCAGCGCCGTCTGTCTTACTCCCTGCTCCACCCCCAGTCCCTCGCAGACACCGCACCAGCCTAGCGGACTGTTGAACGAAAAATTCTGGGGCGTGAGATGTTCGAATCCGCGGCCACATTCCCTGCAACTCAGATGCACGCTGAAGGCATGTTGTTCCCATTCCGTCTCCGCGCGGTCCGCATCCACGATTGCCAGCGAGATGTGTCCCTTCCCCACCGACAGCGCCAACTCCAGCGACTCGGCAATCCGCGATCGCTCCGCCTTGCTCGACCGAATTGTCAAGCGGTCGATCACCACCTCCACATGATGGTGCGACTTGTAATCCAGCCGGGGTGGTGCATCCAGATGATGCGTGATGCCATCCACGCGCACCCGCGAATATCCCTGTTTTTTCATCGAGTCCCACAGATCCGCATAGGTATCTCCCGCCGGCAAGGCAATCGCGGACAACAACAGCACCCGCGTGTTTTTCGGGAAACGCAATACCTGCTCGACAATTTCATCGACCGTCTGCCGGGTTACGGGCCGTTCGCACTTCGGACAGTAAAGCTGACCAAGTCGGGCATACAACACCCGCAGATAATCGTAGATCTCCGTCACTGTCCCCACCGTCGAACGGGGCGTCGAACCGACCGTCTTCTGCTCGATGGCAATCGAAGGGGACAAACCTTGAATCTGCGTCACCTTCGGCTTGGGCATCTGCCCCAGAAACTGCCTTGCGTACGACGAAAGCGACTCCACATACCGCCGTTGCCCTTCCGCGTACAAGGTATCCATCGCCAGCGACGTCTTGCCCGAGCCACTGGGCCCCGCAAAAACATTGATCTTGTTCCGCGGGATGATCAGGTCCACGTCTTGCAGATTATGTTGCCGAGCCCCCCGAATGGTGATCTGACGAGAAATCTCATCCAGTTCCCGCTGATCACGGGACGGCAACTGAGTCCGTGCCACGGAGGGAACCGGGAGCGTTTCCCGCGATTTGCCAGGCTTCCCCTTCGCTTGTTTGCCACGCGCCGTTTTCACTTCGGCGAGCGTGATCGGCAACACGTTCCTCAACGAGCGCCCGGTATGGGAATACGGTGACGCAGCCACCGTCTCCGGTGTGCCACACACCACGATTTCCCCTCCGCCACTTCCCCCTTCGGGACCAACATCAATCACCCAGTCCGCCGTCTTGATGACATCCAGGTGATGCTCAATCACAATCACGGTATTCCCCTGATCGCAGAACTTTTGCAGCACCTCCAACAGTTTACGGACATCCTCGAAATGCAAGCCGGTCGTCGGTTCGTCCAGTAGATAAACGGTTCGCCCCGTCGAACGTTTCCCCAACTCCCGCGCCAGCTTCACCCGCTGCGCTTCTCCCCCCGACAATGTCGGCGAGGGTTGCCCCAGTCGCAGATAGTCGAGTCCCACGTCATGTAATGTCTGCAGGATCCGCTGGATCTTCGGATGACTGTCGAACAGAGGCAGGGCATCGCCAATTTCGAGGTCCAGAATATCCGCGATATTGTATCCCCGGTATTCAATCTCCAGCGTTTCCTTGCGAAACCGCTTCCCCTCGCACACTGGGCAGGTGACCCACATATCGGCCAGAAAATCCATGTCCAGTTTCGTCGCGCCGTGCCCTTCGCAGGCATCGCAACGCCCCTCCGCCACGTTGAAGCTGAACCGCCCCGGCTTGTAGCCGCGCACCTTCGCGCCGGGCAATTGCGTAAACAGGTCGCGGATCAGGTCGAAGACTTTCACATACGTCGCAGGGTTCGATCGGGGTGTCCGGCCAATCGGCGATTGATCGATATCGATCGCTTTATCGATCAATTCGAGCCCCTCGATGCGATCGTGATCCCCCGGATTGCCGTTCCCCTTGTTGACATCCCGGTTCAGCACCTGCCAGAGAATGTCATTCGTCAACGAACTCTTGCCCGATCCACTCACGCCGGTCACGCAGACAAAACACCCCAGCGGTATCTCCATCTCCACATTCTTCAAGTTGTTGTGCCGCGCTCCGACAATGCGCAATCGCCGTTCCGTAGGCTTTCGTCGCTCCGCGGGAATTTCGATTTTCCGCTTGCCCGACAGATACTGCCCCGTGAGACTTTGGCGACACTTTTGAATATCCTTGAGTTTTCCCTGGGCAACAATCTCTCCTCCTCGATGCCCAGGCCCCGGACCGAAATCGACAATGTGATCCGCCGCCTGCATGGTCACTTCGTCGTGTTCGACCACCACCACGGTATTTCCCATGTCCCGCAGGTTCAGCAGGCTGTTCAACAGTAGATCGTTATCGCGTGGATGCAGCCCGATCGAAGGTTCGTCCAGGATATACACAATGCCCGACAGGCCGCTGCCGATCTGTCCCGCCAGCCGGATGCGCTGGCTTTCTCCCCCGGAAAGGGTCGGTGCGGTCCGATCCAGGGCGAGATAATCGAGGCCGCATTGCAGCAGGAAACCGAGCCGGCCCCGAATCTCCTTGAGCGCGTCTTCCGCGATCAGTTTCTGCGTATCGGTCAACTGCAGCGACTCGAAGAAAGCGTGGCACTCCGCGATCGTCAGGCCGCACACCTCGGGCAAATTCAGCTCCGCCCGTTCTCGGGACGCCAGAAAACTCTGGCTGGTACTGGTAATCCGTACGTGCCGGGCCTGAAGATTCAACCGCGTTCCCTGGCAACTCGAACAGACCGTCGTCTCCATGTACTTTTCCAGTTGACGGCGGCGCATGGGATTCTGTGCCGACCGGTAACTCTCCAGCAATTCCCCCACAATTCCCTCAAAGCGGCCGTAATAACTGACGAAACGCCTGCCGAACACACTGAAGGCGGCAAATTCCCGATCCCCCAAGCCATACAGCATCAACCGCCGCGCCTCCTCGGGCAGCTTCCGCCAGCTCGTCTTGAGCAGACTGTTCTCCTTCATCCCCAAATGATTTTCAATCTCCCGGGCCGCCCCGCGGTAGCGGTTCTTCTTCGATTTTCCCAGCTTGGTCACGGCCCCCAGTAGCGGAATCGCCCCTTGGGAGAGCGACAGGTTCGGGTCCGCGACAATCCTATCCACGTCGAAGTCGAAACGCTCACCCAGGCCGTTACAGTCCGGGCACATCCCTAGAGGGCTGTTGAAGCTGAACAACTGGGGAGAAGGGGGTTCGTAGCTCATCCCGCTTTCGGGGCAGGCATATTGCGCGCTGAAATATTTCTCTTGCGGCTCTGTCCCATCACGTTCCTCGCGCACGATCAACGACTGCCGCCCCAGTTTCAACGCCTGTTCAACCGCTTCCGTTAGACGGGTCCGCCCTGTCTTGCCAATTTCCAGTCGATCCAGCACCACGTCGATCGTGTGTTTGTAGTTCTTGCGCAATGTCGGCGGGTTGGTCAGCAGATGAAATTCGCCATCCACGCGCACCCGTAAATACCCCTGCTTGAGCAGATCATCGAATAGATCGCGAAATTCCCCCTTCTGTTGCTGCACCAGCGGCGCGAGAATCTGCAACTGACTCCCCGCGGGACTGCGCAATATCGTCTCGACAATCTGATCGCTGGTCTGCGCGCGAATCGGCAATCCCGACACATGACAATACCCTTGCCCGATCCGCGCAAACAGAATCCGCAGATAGTCGTAGATTTCGGTAATCGTCCCGACCGTGCTCCGGGGATTCCGCCCCGTCACCTTCTGCTGGATGGAAATGCATGGGGCCAGCCCGCTCACATAATCGACATTCGGTTTCGGCAGTTGACCCAGAAATTGCCGCGCGTACGTGGACAGCGATTCGATGTACCGCCGCTGCCCCTCCGCGTACAAGGTGTCGAATGCCAGGGAACTTTTCCCCGAACCGCTCACCCCCGTCATCACGATCAATTTCTGCTTGGGTAACGTCAGACTGATCTCGCGCAGGTTGTGCTCCCGCGCGCCGCGAATGATGATCTCGTTGCTGGACATGTACGCAAAAATTTCAATCGAGTGTTCAGGCCAAGGGGGAGGCAGGCGAATTCCGTATTATAGTGGTTCAATACACTTCGGCAATCTGCCAGTCACTCGCGAACCAGCCCTTGAAGTAGTATGATGCGCCTGAAAATTCCACGAACCAGCCCGACGCGGAAAATCCCCGCAGGGCGTGTTCAGCATTACACCCAAGAGACATCCGTCCCCTGGCGACTCCCTCGAATTACTCGGCCCGTTGTTACAACAAGACACCCTGATGACAAACTCCTCCGCAAACCAACCCTTCCTCAACCGTTACAGCAGCCAGGTCACCCAACCGAGAAAGCAGGGTGTTTCGCAATCGATGCTGTACGCCACCGGCCTGACCGAAGCCGATATGAACAAGCCGCAGGTCGGCATTGCCAGCCTCTGGTACGATGGCAATCCCTGCAACATGCATCTGGACAAACTTGCCGCCGCCGTCCGGAAAAGCGTGGCCGAAACCGATATGATCGGCATGCGCTTCAACACCATCGGCGTCAGCGATGGAATTTCCATGGGGACAAACGGGATGTCGTTTTCCCTGCAATCGCGAGATCTTATCGCCGATTCCATTGAAACCGTCATGTCCGCCTTCTGGTACGATGCGCTCGTCGCGCTCCCCGGTTGCGACAAAAACATGCCTGGCTGTCTCATCGCCGCGGGCCGGCTCAATCGCCCTGCCCTCATGATCTACGGCGGCACCATCAAACCCGGTTGCTGGGATGGGAAACCGATCGATGTCGGGTCCGCCAACGAGGTCTATGGCGAATACCTGGCAGGTCGCATCACCGACGAGGAACGGCACAACATTGTTCGCAACAGTTGCCCGGGCGCGGGGGCCTGTGGAGGAATGTTTACCGCCAATACGATGTCGGTCGCCATGGAGGCCCTGGGCATGTGCCTTCCCTACAGTTCCTCGATACCGGCGGAGGATGAACAGAAACTCCGGGAATGTCTGTCCGTCGGCCCCTATGTCAAGCGATTGCTCGAACTCGACCTCAAGCCCCGGGATATCATGACCATCCAGGCCTTCGAAAACGCGATCACGATGATCATCGCCCTGGGAGGTTCCACCAATGGCGTATTGCACCTGCTGGCCGTTGCCAAGGCCGTCGATGTCCCCCTGAAAATCAATGATTTCCAGCGATTCAGCGACAAAACACCTCTGCTGGCCGACATGCGCCCCAGCGGAAAATACTCCATGGTCGACCTGCATCGGGTCGGGGGAACCCCGGCAGCCATGAAGTACATGCTGGCCGAGGGATTCCTGCACGGTGACTGCATCACCGTCACCGGAAAAACCCTGGCCGAAAACCTCGCTTCCGTCCCCGAGTTTACCTCGGAACAGGATGTCGTGCACTCGGTCAAACACCCCATCAAAACTACTGGACACCTGCGGATTCTGTGGGGGAATTTGGCTCCCGAGGGAGCCGTCGCCAAAATCACAGGCAAGGAAGGAACCGAATTCACCGGCCCGGCCCGCTGCTTCGATTGCGAAGAAGAGATGATCGCGGCTGTCGAACAAAATAAAATCCGTAAGGGTGACGTTGTGGTGATTCGCTATGAAGGCCCCAAGGGAGGCCCCGGCATGCCCGAAATGCTCTCCCCCACCGCCGCCCTGATGGGAACCGGACTGGGCAAATCGGTCGCGCTCATCACCGACGGACGCTTCTCGGGTGCCTCGCACGGTTTCATCGTGGGCCACGTTTGCCCGGAAGCACAGGAGGGAGGCCCCATCGCCCTGCTGCGGGACGGAGACATAATCACCATCGACGCCATCAACAACCGACTCCACGCCGAACTCACCGAACAGGAACTGCACAACCGTCGGCAGAACTGGACCATGCCTCCGTATAAATATCAAAAAGGAACCCTGAGCCGTTACATCATGACCGTCAAATCCGCTTCCGAAGGCTGCGTCACCGACGAGGCATAGTGCCAGGAAAAATTCCTCGAACAGTCACGGCGTCTACAACGGATTTGTCTTTTCCATACCAGGGAAACCCGCTCGTGAACCAGAACATGAAGCACAAATTAGTAATCGATGCCGACCCCGGGATTGTCGATGCACTCGCCTTGATCGTCGCCATGCTCGACCCTGAAATCGACTTGCTGGCCATCACGGGCTCGCCCGGCGTGGTGAGTGGCATGCAGGCCAACCATAACATCCAAACGATCGTCAGCCGCCTCGACCCCGTAAAATACCCCCGCATCGGTTCCTGTGAATCCCAGTTAAAGCCCTCGATTCCCACGCTCCGCGATATCGCCACTCCCTTGCTGAATGGTGAAACCGGGTTGGGAGATTGCCCCACGACTGCCGTCAGTCTGGCCAGTCCCCACGCCTCCGCCAAGGTATTGGTCGACGTGGTCCGTGGAAATCCCCGCGAAGTCACGCTGCTCACCCTGGGGCCGTTGACCAACATCACCCTAGCCTGTGAATTGCATCCGACGTTCCTCTCGGAATTGAAATCCCTGGTCTGCCTGGCGGGTTCCATCGTCAAGGGAGGTGACGTCACCGCGTCCGCGGAAGGAAATGTGTATGCCGATCCGGAATCAGCACGCACCATTTTCACCTCCTCCATCCACAAAACACTGATCCCGCTCGACGTGGCCAGTCAACTCGTGCTGACATTCAGCGACATGAACCGCCTGCCGCACGACCCCCACTCGCGAATTACCGAGATGATCGACCAGTTACTCCCCTTTGCCCTCCGCTCCGCACGCCGTCATCTGGGCCAGGAAGGAATCGAACTGCGTGAAGTGGCGGCCCTCGCCGCCATCACACGGCCTCAACTATTCTCGCGCAAGGTGATGGCTGTCGATGTCGAAACACAAGGCGAACTGACACGCGGCATGACCGTGTTCGATCGCCGAGGCCACCGCAACTGGCTGGGAAACATCGATGTCGTCCACGAAATCGATGCCGACAAAGTGCTCGACTATTTCACCGGGGTGCTGTGGAATGCCTTGGAAAATCAAAGCTGAATGGCCCTGCGTTTCCGCAAGATTGCGAAATCCGCCGATCGGGCTAAGATGAACAGTATCCAAACAAGCCCATAGGGCGGCATGACGCCAGATCGGGAACAGGTTGTAACGCCCACACCCCGCTGCAACGCCCCGCCTTGAAATTCGGCAGGAAACACCCCCCTGCCCGACACTCCTTTTTCTACTAGCCGACCGAGAAGAAACATGCTGGAAATTCCTGTCATTCGCTGGGGCACCCCGTACGAAAGTCTCGAAAAAGCGGAAGTCGTCCATTTTGAATCTGGCGAAAAACTTGCCGAAGTCCATCAAGCAAATGCCGGCCTCGTCAAAATGGACATGCGTAAGGCCGACCAAGCCCGGGCCGCGCTCAAGAAAATCGACATCCACGATCTCGTCGACATGTGCGGCAAGGCGGGCGACCTGTATATGTCGGCCGAACTCCCTTTGGGGAACGGCACCCAAACCCCCGAACAATTCGCGACGATCCAGTCCGCCAGCACCGGCCTGCCCGAGAACATGTGCAAAGCCAACATGGACAAGCTGGCCTTCGTCATGAAAAACATGAAGGAAATCCTCGATGCCCTCACCCGCGGCCTGCCGCTGGATATCCTCCAACGTGGTTACGGCATGGAGGATCGCGGGGTGATGGTCAGCTACCAGGCCACTTCCCCGGTGCTGGGACTGGTGCTCCCCTCCAACTCGCCAGGCGTGCATACTCTGTGGATGCCCTGTATTCCAATGCAGATCGGCCTGGTACTGAAACCCGGGTCCGCCGAACCGTGGACACCCTATCGCATGGCGGCCGCCATGGTTCAAGCCGGCATTCCCAAGGAAGCGATTTCCCTGTACCCTGGCCCGCATGAAGTGGGGGGTGCAGTAACCGAACTCTGCCAGCGTGTCATGATCTTCGGCGGACAGGCCACCGTCGATAAATATGCGGGAAATCCGAACGTTCAGGTCCACGGACCAGGCTTCAGCAAGATTCTCCTCGGCGACGACCTGGTCGATCGCTGGGAAGATTATCTCGATCTCATGATCGATAGCGTGCTGATCAACGGCGGTCGCAGTTGCGTGAATGCGTCCGCGATTTACGCCTCGCGGCATACGGAAGATATCGCCGACGCGCTCGCGCGGCGGTTAGCAGAGGTCCACCCCACAACTATGACCGATCCACAAGCCAAACTGGCCGCCTTTACCAACCCCGATGTCGCCGAGGCCATGCATAACCAGATAGAAGAAGGGCTCAAGGAAGCTTCCGTAACCGAAGTGACCGCGAAATACCGACAGGCCGAACGACTCGAAAAGCATGAACGGCATGCCTTCCTGCGTCCCACGGTCGTCCACTGCAGCGACCCTGCCGCCACGCTTGCCAACACCGAATTCATGTTCCCGTTTGTTTCGGTGGTCCAGTGCCCGCAAGCCAAAATGATCAAAACCATCGGCCCCACGCTGGTCTGCACCGCCCTCACCTCCAACGAGTCATGGATCACGCAACTCGTTGATGCCACCAATATCGACCGCCTGAATGTCGGCAATGTCAAAACCTGCCAGTTGAACTGGCTGCAACCCCACGAGGGAAATATCGTCGATTTTCTGTTCCGCAGTCGTGCCTTCCAGAACCAGCCCCCGCTTCCCGTTTAATACGACGAGGCAGACGGCGGCGCCGATTCTGGTGCACAATCACGGCCCATGAAAGTTTTTCGGAACAGAGGCCGCCAACCTCAACCACGGGCGCGATGGGCGCAGGCCCGACACCGAAGGAATGTTACTTCATCACGTCACGACAGAACAGATGCGTGTGAACTTCCATGATAGACTGGCCGGTATTTCTGGATCACGCGACCCGGCAGGCGTTCTGGACAATCCTGGTGGGCATCTGCTGCAATGCCTGTTGTGCGCTGCTGGGCTGTTTCCTGGTGCTCCGGCGGCTCGCCATGTTGGGAGACGCCTTGTCGCATGCGGTGCTGCCGGGCTTGGTTCTTGCCTTCATTGTAACAGCTAGCACGGCTCCACTCCCCATGTTTCTGGGGGCGGCGGTATTTGCCATGCTCACCGCGGGATTGTCGCGATTGTTGACATCCCTGGGGCACACCACCGAGGAATCGGGGCTGGGGATCGTCTTCACGGCTTTTTTCGCCCTGGGAATCCTGCTGATTCAAGTGTTCGCGGAAAACGTGCATCTGGATCGCGACGCCGTCCTGGAAGGTTCGATCGAATATGTCACGCTGGACACGATCATGCTGGCCGGTCTGGAATGGCCTACGTCCCTGTGGGTGACAGGGCTCGTGCTGCTGATGGTTCTCTGCTGGCTGGTATTATTCTGGAAGGAAGTCAAGACGGCGACCTTCGACCCGGGCTACGCTTCCGCCATCGGGTTGCATGGTCAGAAAATGCTGGCGGCCCTGGTGATCCTTGTGGCCGTCTGTGTCGTTGCAGCCTTCAAGGTGGTCGGCAGCGTCCTGGTGGTGGCCATGCTGGTCGTACCGGGCGCCACCGCTCAGTTACTTTGCCAGAATCTACGGAACCTGCTGATTACTTCCGCTGTCTTTGCGGTGGCAGCCACAGTCTCGGGATATTTGCTGGCACGCGAACTCAACACGAGTGCCGCCGGAATGATGGCCGTGATGACGGGACTGGGATACCTGGCAGCCTTGTTGTTTTCCCCCAGCCAGGGATTACTGTTTAACCGCTGGCAACGACGCGAAATGCAAAAACGCATCCATGCCGAGGATATTCTGGGCATGTTGTATCGTCTCCAGGAACGCCGGGGGGACACGGCGGTGTCGCCTGCCTCGCCAATCTGGAACCAGTTCGCGGGAGTAACCGGCCACGAACAGGTTCTCAGGCAATTACAGAAATCCGAATTGATCACACAATCGGAAACTGGAATCCAACTTACCGATCTTGGCCGCCGCAGGGGAGAACAGATTATCCGAGGGCATCGATTGTGGGAGAAATTTCTCGACCACGAATTCGCACTGCCTCAAGATCATTTGCACGAAGCTGCCAACCAGATGGAACACTTTCTTGATCAGGAATCGCGTCAAACCATTGAACATCGACTGGGATCCCCCGATCTGGATCCCCACGGACGCACAATACCACCCGGCGATGATGCCGGCGGATCGCCCAACCAGTAAGATATATAGGGAATAACTCCAATCCTCCACACTACAACGAATCTCCAGGCCTGTTGACAGGAACAGTCAGGGCCAGAACGACGCGGCGACACCAGACGCAAGGATACCGAAGATGCCAAAACTGGGAGTGAATATCGATCACGTGGCCACCATTCGCCAGGCGCGCCGCACCGTGGAACCTGACCCCGTCTGGGCAGCCGCCATGGCTGAACTGGGAGGGGCGGATGCCATCACGGTCCACCTGCGCGAAGACCGCCGCCATATCCAGGATCGCGATGTTCGGATCCTGCGGGAAACCACCCGCGTCAAATTGAACCTGGAAATGTCGATCACGGATGAAATCGTCGATTTTGCGCTGGAGGTACTCCCAGACCAGTGCACGCTCGTCCCGGAAAAGCGGGAAGAAATTACCACGGAAGGAGGGCTGGATGTCGTCGGGAATCTCGAGCGGGTCCGCCGCGCAGTCGAACGACTGCTCGAAGCCGGCATCGAAGTGAGTCTGTTCATCGATCCCGACGAAAAGCAGATTTTCGCTTCCGATTCCCTGCAGGTGCAAGCCGTGGAACTGCATACCGGACAATATGCGGAAGCCAACGATATCGAAACCCAAACCCGCGAACTCGACCTGTTGCACGAAGCCGCCACCGAAGTCAGGCGACGCAATATGTTGCTGCTGATGGGACATGGCCTGACCTATCGTAACGTGGAGCCCATCGTCGAAATCCCCGAAGTGTACGAATTGAACATCGGGCACAGTATTATTTCGCGGGCCGTGCTCGTGGGCATGGAACGAGCCGTTCGGGAAATGAAGGCCCTGTTGAATCCCCCCGCATCGTTTGTCTCGGATGAGTGAGGAGATCGTGATTCTGTTCCCGAACACGAAAACTTTACAACCTCTGCTGATGGTGATCATCGGGTTGAGCATGCTCTCCTTACCGCGCACCGCGGCGGCGTGGTCGCTGCAAAGCGGCACGGCGGCTGCCAACGAGGTACAGACCACGACGGAACCAGGCCGGGATGCCGAATCCACTCCACTCACGCCCGAGGAGCAACAGCGCCGCCGGAATGTCCTTTCCGTGGGCTGGATCATGCTGATCGGCGTGGCCCTGCTGGGCGGGCTGCTGCTGATTATCGTCCTGACCCTGGGCGCATCAGCGAAACGCGTTGCGCGCAGCCCCTCGCCCGATGCCCCGCTGCGCGATCCCTATTGGTATCTCAAGCAGAAACCACAATCCGATTCAAATCCGAATCATGAATGATCCGCCATGAGTCCACTCGAGTGCCGCGACGATTATTCATTTCCCGGAATCCTCCACTTGAAAAAAGCGGCGGACTTCTCCCGCGTCTTCGATCGAAAAGTCCGCGCGGGGGACCAGCATCTCTTGATCTTCGCCGACCGCAATCAACTCTCCTTGTCCCGCATCGGCTTGAGTGTCTCGCGCAAACAGGGGAACGCGGTCCAGCGCAATCGACGCAAACGCCTGCTCCGCGAAGCATTTCGCCTGCTCCGACCGGAACTTCCCAAGGGATTCGATTTCATCCTGATCCCTCGGGCAGGCGTCGACTCCACTCTGGTGGATTACCAGCGGTCCCTGAAATCCCTCGCCATAAAGTTGGCACGTCGCCATTGGCCGGAGGAGGCATGAAACAATTTCTTCTGCTGTTATGGCATCTACCTGCGAATCTGTTGATTGCCTGCGTCCGCATTTACCAGTGGACACTCAGCCCGCTGATTGGCCGGGAGTGCCGGTTCCAACCGACCTGCAGCCATTATTTCATTGGAGCCGTCCGCAAATACGGCGCCCTCCGCGGTGCCTGGCGGGGTCTGAAAAGAATTGCCAGCTGCCATCCCTGGGGCGGCAGTGGGTACGATCCCCCGTAATAACAGCTTCGCCTAACGCTCTGGCGGTCCGCTGTACTCCAACCCCTTCCAAACCCGGCACACCGCTACCGGCGTGCGGAAATATCCCACTTGTTGCCAGTCCGCATCCGTACGATAAACATAACGTCCCGTTTCCTGGTGGCCGTATTCATACAAAGGCGTCGTGGTTTCGGGGGAAGTCTGTAGATCCATCGGCAGGGCATAAAATGCCGCAACAGTTTCTTCCGAGGCCATGCCTGCTTCCAGCCGGGATTGCTGCCAGACCATGGGAATGGTCCCAGGCGTCGCCTGTTCCATAGCGAAAAATGTGGGTTCCGTTCCCCCTGCCCTGACGACGAAGCGAACATCCTGGTTCGAGGAGTTCACTTCATAAAAGGCCACGGGCAAGGCAAGTTCCGCGCGCGACAGATCGAGCCGATACATGATCTGATTGTAATCGTACCTTGGCGTGGCCTCCGGATTACCCGAGAACGTATGGGTGTACGTTCCCTCGAAAAAGATCACGCGGCCCCCTTCCTGATCGAAAAAGGGATGCTGTTTCGGATTATAAAACGAATAGCGATCGTGCGTGACAATCTTGCGCGCATAAACCCAGGGTCCGGTAGGCTCGTCCGCTTCCGCAAACCAGACCTCCCCCAACCCGGAAGATTCACCAAACAGTTCCACGGTAATCAGCACCCAGCGTTTACGATAGT
This sequence comes from Planctomycetota bacterium, assembly GCA_014584345.1. Classification (GTDB taxonomy): domain Bacteria; phylum Planctomycetota; class Planctomycetia; order Planctomycetales; family Planctomycetaceae; genus Rubinisphaera. The sequence goes on along the minus strand of JACTNB010000034.1, from coordinate 81,940 downwards.
CGTTCCAGTAGACAGAACCACTGTGGGCCTCCACTGCTCGCCCGGTAACCACATCCCGCAAGGCAATCCGCCGCTCGCGAGGTTCCAACTTCCCTTCCGCAATAAACTGCTTTGCCTGTTGCTGGGTCAAGGGGGAAGTTCCTGGCTTCCAGGCGTACTGCAGGCGGCCTGCCCGGTCACGATCGAGTTCTTTCGCCTCCGGGCCGGTTCCGGTTTTCAGACAGGAAAACCCCTCGTAACGTGAAAAATCGCAATATGCCTCGGGAGTGGCCGGCACGCGAGTGAATGGCAAGGGGTTGCAGAAATATACATATTCCTTCCCGTCCGCCTCGGTCTGCAAGAACGTATGCGCCTGAGGTTCGAGAAACAAGGGGGGTTTATTGTCGTAACTGGCGATCCTGGTGAATTGCTGGGTCGCATCATCCCAGGCAACCACTCCCCATTGGTAGGATTCCAATTGATTGCGAATCTTCACGTAGCCGGCATAAAGTCGTTCCCGTCCCTCGGGTTCCCGCAGCACCGTCAAGGCACTGATCCAGGTCGGCCCCGCGCCCGCCATGGGCGCCATACCGCGCAAGCGCCCATCCGACTCCACGAAGTAATCAAAGTTGATGCCGATTCCGGGCTCAAGCCCTTCTGCGCCGGGAAGTCGCGAAGTGGCCCCCGTAATATGAAAATTTCCCCCCAGGGGATGGTTCAAACGCGAAGTGTCTCCCCAAAACCAGTAAATTCTGTCCCGGAATGACGCCGCCATGACACTATCACAACCGATCACTCCGGCATTTAACAGGGGCGCCACCGGCGGCGTTTGCTTGCCCAGTAGGACCGAATCGCGATAAATCCCGCCCCCCGTGACTCGGTACAACCGTTCGGCCAGATTGATCCTCTTGATGGCGATGGTTTCCGAACCACCCCGTTTCACGTGAAACGCTTTCCCCCGGAAGCCAAATCCATCGGCGGGATATTCGTAACCATGGCTGCGCACCGAGAAGTAAACCTGTTGATCGAACAATTCCGGTTCCGCGATTGCAACCAGGCCCTGGCTATCGGTCACGAACCGCAATTTATGAATGGTTTCCAACTCGACCAGCGGAACTCCCCGCCCGGTCGATTCATCGACGACCTGGATCGCGAAGTACGCCTGCTCCGCGGCCGCGAGGATGCTGGCCCCGCGGATCCACAGCCCCACCAGAATCAACACCCCCACCGCTCTTTGAATTGTTGTCTTTTCCATGCGTTAAAGCCGTATCATACAGCCAGCGAGTAAATCCGGGGGACAACAACGCCCCCAGTCCCCGTTCCCGCGCATTCCGAATTCACCGGACGAATAACCTACGCCTTAACCGAGCCTCCGGTTTTGACGGCGAAATTCCGCTGCCAGCAGATCTTCCAGAAAACGGACCCGCCGTTCCCCGGGAGGGGCTGCCACCTGCAGCTTCGCGGCGAGTGGCTCAATCAGTCGTTGTGTCAGTCCCTCGCGTTGACTTTCGGGAAGCGAATGCCAACGTTCCAACAAACGCTCGACCGCTTCGAGATCGGAAGGTAGAAGTCGCTTCAGGGCACTGGCATCGAAACGAAACTCGGCTTCCAGCGGGGAACGTTCCGCGAGTTGCGTCCGCACGTCGCTGATTTCGGGGGTTTCGTCGTTGACAACAATGGTCCCCCCCACCATGTCACCCGAACGTTGCGAGCGTTGGGAAAGCAACGGGAACAGCCACATGAAGGGAACCGTATCGATGACACGAAATACGTTGCGAATCAGAATACTGCTGGCATCGAGCGAGAATCCATCCAGCTTAACCACCCGGATGCCACACGCACGTTTTCCCAGCGTCTGCCCGTGCATCAGCAACTCCAGCGCGCTGAAATAGACAAAACTTCCCAACCCGGATGCCAGCAGAATCAGGCCGATCACGTACATCCCCAGATCGTGTTCATTCATTTCGTCGGGATCGATGGAAACAATGTCCCCCAGTACCCCTTCCAGGGAAACGCCCACCAGTACCAGCAGGATCAGCAGGCAGAACAGCAGAATCCACATCAGAAACTGGTCGATAAACCAGGCAACGAACCGGGTCCCCAAGCCGGCCAGATGGAACCGAACCTGGACATTTTCCGGGGTTTCAAACTTCAATGAGTCGTGCATGGAGAAAGGAATCCGATAGAATCCCAGGAGAGGCTGCAACCCTCAAAAGCCAGAACAGACAGGTACGTTCATTCCGTCACGCTGCCACAAATAACCTGCCGGGGTGCCGCGTAAGGATCAATGAGTTGCGTTGTTGTCCTAACAGATAATTCCCCTGGGGGGGATTGCGTGAATATCACTTCTCGGGTAACAGTGACTGAAGTATGAGCAATTTCATCGGTCGATACAAGAAAGACTGGGAAGAACTGGAATCCCTGATTCGCCGGGGACGGAAATCGGTCCGCCGGTTGACCCCCGAACAACGCGAGCGGCTGGATGTGCTGTATCGTCGCACCACGGTGCATCTGGCCCGAGTCTCCACGCTGACACAAGATCAGGCCCTGATAACCTATCTCAACGGATTGACGGCGTCCGCTCACAGCCTGCTGTACCTGGCGCCTCGGGGAAACATTTGGGGTAATGCAGTCCACTTCGTGAGCGAGGGGTTCCCCCGGGCAATCGCCAGGCAAGGCAGGGCCCACGCTCTCTCGGCCCTGTTGTTGCTGGGAGGAGCAATGATCGGCTACCTGGCCGCGTCGTCCGATCCCTTGACGATGCATGCACTCTGGCCTGCTGGTGATACACGCCAACCGGGTTCCACCGCCGAGCAATTGACGGCACATCTGCGCGCCGGTCGGGAGGAGGGGGGAGGATTCAAGTTTTTTTTCGCCTCGTTTCTGTTTCAGCACAACCTGAAGGTCGCCTTGCTGGCAATGGCCACGGGGGTGCTAGCCTCGGTCCCGACGGTTTTTCTGATGATACTGAATGGCATGCTGCTGGGAGTCTTCGTGGCGATCCATCACCAGGTGGGAATTCAAGCGGAACTATGGGCCTGGCTGCTGCCTCACGGTATAACCGAAATTGGGGCCATCATGCTGTGTGGGGGCGTCGGACTGATGCTGGGTCAGGCCGTCGTACACCCCGGGCGGCAGTCGCGCCGGGCGGCCCTATTGCACGCCGGGCGGGAATCGATTCAGATTTGTCTGGGTGTCGCGGGGATGCTGTTCGCGGCCGCGATCATCGAAAGCTATGTCCGCCAGAGCCACTGGTCGACAAACCAAAGGTTGCTGTTCGCCGCAGCGACCGCGCTCTTCTGGGCGGTATACATCGCGCATGGCGCCCGCCGGGAATATCTGGCAGGCAGGGCTCTCGCGGGGGTCACAACAGATTCCGCCGACGCAACTCGATAAACTGGTTGATCAACGGAAGAGTCAACTGCTGCGGCTCCACATCGACGACATGGATGCCGCCGTGTCGCAGCGCATGCAGGGCACGGTCGCGGTCGCGCAGCAAACCCAGCGCCACCGCTTGCCTGGCCCCTTCCACAAGTGTCTCCGGCTGCCTGTGAATCACGCGGCGGAGTAGCGGCGTCCGCAAGGCGGCGAACAGGACCAAATGCCGCTGACTCAAGCGGGCCAGAGCCGCGCAGTGGAGACGGGACGTTTCCGCATCTCCCAGGTCGGAAAGAATCACCAGCAGACTGCGTTTCGATTGCCGCCGCTGCATTTCGGAATACATCGCCGCGAAATCGGTTTCGCGCCAGTTTGTCTGCAGATCGTAGACACAATCCACCAGCCTGGACAAGGAACGGGGCCCCGCAATCGGTGGAAGATACCCCCGCAGTTCGCTGTCGAATACCCCGATGCCGCAACGGTCACCGCCATGCAGGGCCACCCGGGCGAGATTCAGGGAGGCATCAACGGCGCAGTCGAGTTTCGACCCACGATCGGTTTGGCTTCCCATGAGCCGCCCGCTGTCCACGAGAATCATGACATCGCGATGCCGCTCGACCTGATAGCGGCGTACAATCGGCGTGCGATGCCGGGCCGTGGCACGCCAGTCGATGCGACGGGGATCATCCCCTAACCGGTAGGGAAACAGCGAGACAAACTCCGTCCCGGCCCCCATCTGACGAGAGCGAAGTGTCTTGTCCAGCAACAGCAACTGCGCACCGGTATCCTTTTGAAGTTCCTCGCGTGAAACAAATGTTTCAGGCATCACCTTGACATCATCGAAACATTCAAGGGACTGCTGCACTTCCAGCAATTGAAGCGGCCCGGCAACACGTACCCAGAGGGGGCCGAAGCGATGGCGGCCGCGGATCGGAATCCGGCAAGGCAACATGAACTGCAGCCAAGAAGTCTCCTGCCCCGGTTCGGCAGGCGGTTTGACCGGCCCTTGAGGCGTGCCCCTTGCGCCGCTGCTCGCAATCCGAAAGGGAAACGTCGCCCAGCGCGGCAGGCACGCTGCGGGGAGTACATCACGTAATTCACCGACAACGGCCGTCGGCCCAGGATTCTCTATCCGTAGCGTGTCGAAAAATGTCAGATCCCGCCCGACGATGCCCGGAAGCGTACGAGTCACGCGGAGTTGCTTCAGCGCTGCCGCGGCCTGCAACGCATCCCGCCAGGCCAGGACAGATATCAGAATCACCAACGCCCCCAGCACCCACAACATCACGGCAGAAAGGAACGCCAGAAATGACATACCGATCAAAAGCAAGGCGAGGAACAACAGGTTCCGGCCTGGCCGCATCACGGGACAGCGCGCAGTGGCTCTCACGAGGGAACTTCCGGATGGCCCCGCGGTCGCTTCCGGCACATGCGAATCCCCCGCAGACCGCATACGAGCCTGCTGCACGACGCTGGGGCGTCCTTCCGTCACCTCGGCACCTCCACCATTTCCAGCAACTGGGCGAGGACTTCATCCGTCGTCGTCCCTTCCAATTCGACGGAAGGGCTGAGGACCACCCGATGCCGCAACGCTGGCAAGAAGGCCTCTTTAATGTCGTCGGGCGTCACGTAGTCCCGTCCCCGAAAACGTGCCAGACTTTTTGCTCCCATCAGCAACATCAGTCCAGAGCGCGGACTCCCCCCCACCTGCAGGGCATCGTCATCCCGGGTGGCCTGCAGCAGTCTCTGCACATAGGAGACCACTTCCTCTCGGACGAAGGTTTCCCGGATAATTCCACGAGCGGCGAGAATTTCCTCAGGGCGCATCACCTTTTCCACCAGCATGCGCTCGGGTGAAGACAGACCGGACGTGGCGTGATGGGCCGTCAGGACGCGAACTTCGTCCTCGGCTCTGGGATAAGAGACCAGCACCTTGAACATGAAACGATCGAGTTGAGCCAATGGCAAGGGGTAGGTCCCCTCCTGCTCGATGGGATTCTGCGTGGCAAAGGTTACAAAGGGTTCTGGCAGGGCGTGGGTCACGCCATCGTAAGTTACCTGCAACTCTTGCATGGCTTCGAGCAGGGACGACTGCGTGCGGGCCGAGGCACGGTTGATTTCATCCGCCAGCAGGAAATTGGCAAAAATTGGCCCCTTGCGGAATTCGAATGTCCGTGTGTCTTCCCGGTAGATCGACGACCCCGTAACATCGTTCGGAAGCAGATCGGGTGTCATTTGTATCCGACGATACTCCATGTCCAGCGCCGCCGAGATGGAACGCACCAGCAGTGTTTTTGCGACACCGGGCGGGCCTTCCAGCAGCACGTGGCCACAACTGAACAAGGCCGCCAGCGAAAAATCGATCGCTTCATCCTGGCCGAACACGACCTTGGCCAACTGTTCCCGAATTGATTGCACGCGCTCTTCTATAGACAACCTGTCAACCTCCGCATGGCATCCACGGTTTGCGATTCCGTCCAATGAGACCGCGATTCCAGCGCGGTGTTGACCTCTTTCAAAGTTTCCAGCACCCGTTTGGCCCGCGCGGGATCCCGCCGGGCCAGCATGCGGGAAACCAACTCCTCGTCCTGTGTTTCCGGTGGTAGCGAAACATCTAGACTCAACTCTCGCAGCACGCCCTCGTACATGCGACGCACCAGAAACGGGCGGGCCAGGGGACCACGCGAAAAAAATTGCCCCATGGCGGCCAGATATTCACCGATGTCGCGCCGCTGCCTGGTTTCATCCGGCAAGGCCGGCCCTATCAACACACCCGCCCGCCACTTCGAAAGGCAGACATACATCAACAGTCCCAGCGCGACGGCCGCGAATCCGGGGCGAGTCAGTAAATACAGCATGTTTCCGCGGACTCCCAGCCCATGGTAAAACTCATCCAGCAGAACACGTTCTCCATGCGGCGAGAGTACCCGCACCGCAAGAATACTGTTGTGCGTCTGGGCCAGCAATCGATTGCTCAACACCTCCGGCATGGAGATAAAGATCACGCTCCCTGCTCCCCGTTGGAATTCCGCGGCCAGAACACAGCGTTCTCCCGCCGCGTTTTGATAATGAATGGTCCCTGCGGGTATCGATTTCTCGAACACCAGTGTGCGGCCCCCTTCTCCCGGCAACGTCACGAACTGCAGGGTATCCCGCCATGCCGCCAGCGTTCCTTCGGTTTCTATCGCGACCTCGCGTGGAGGTACCGAAATACGATTGAGCGCGTCGAAAATTTCGTCGTAAATTGTGTTGTTCCCGACACCATTGTCGGGGGCGCTATCCTGCCGGGCATCGTTCGGAGGCGCGTAGTCGCTTTCCTCCAACCGCTCCCGTTCTTCCTCGGAGGACTCGCGAACCTGTTCCGCATCCGACGGAGTCGGAAACCTGCCGACGTTTTCGGGCACGACCCGCACATCGGCAAGATCCAGGCATTCGCCGAGTGTTGGCATATCGGCGACTGCCTTCCCCTGAGGCATGGACGACAGGAGACTGTTTTCACGCTGGGCAATCACCAGTCGACCGCCACGCTCGACCCAGGGCAACACCTGCTGTAAATAGGTGGGATTGACGGCCACCAGTTGATTATCGGGTGCAATCAGCGCGAGCGTCTCCCCCGTCGCCTGGGGATTGGGCGGCGCGAACTGACGGCTGACCTCGATATCCAACTCGTGCAATACCTCGTAGAGCGCGCGGAATCCGTAGCCTTGCGTCCCGTACGAATCCTGCCCCTGTCCCCCGGAATCGGGAGGGCGCAGCAGCGACAAAATGGAGTAGACCAGGGAAAACAGCAGGAGCAACACTGCTAACAGGATCACACTACGCACCGAAGGCATGAGATTCCCGTTTCTGCTGGGGGACCACGGAATTCCCTGCCGCCGCGCGTTGCAACAACAACGCGCGAATCCGATCGGCCTGCTCGAGACAACTCATATAGTCTGCCGCTACACACTCCTGATAGCCGTACCATTTCGACTCGATAGTCTCTGAAAAGTAACACAGTGGATCATACAATGGTGTCGCCCGATACCGTTTCAGGAGTTCCCGATTCGTGATCCCGCGCCGAAATGGCCGCTCCTCCATTTGCTCGATCCGTTTCAAACTCGCGGAAAACAGGAAGCGAACGGCCCCAATATAATCTCGCCGCAATGCGGATTCCGAAGCGGCCTGCTCCAGTTCTTTCACGGAAACTTCCCGCGCACGCGACTGGCGCGAGATCGATTTCCGACCGGGGCCTCGGATGGCGGAAACGAAGGACCAGACAATATGCACTATCAGAGCAATCAAGATCATCGTCAATACGATGATGATAATCCAACGCAGGAAGCTGGGAAGTCCTTCCATTGCATCGAACAACCAGCGCAGCGGCGTGATCAACCACTGGATCAGGCGAATGAACAGACCGAGAGATTCCGGATTAAGTTCACTCTCCAGTTGATATTCAGGGCGAGACACGACCTCTTCCGCCTTCCGCCGAATCTCTTCCGCGGTGGGCACGGCTGCCAACAGGGCGCCCAACCAAGGGACAGTCCCCAGGAACAGATTCGCCAGGCAGACAAGCACGGCCATATTCATCCCAGAACAAATCACCGCTCGCGGAAATCACGGACCCGTTACGCCTGCAGCTGCAGACCCCAGGGCAATCGGACGCTCTTCAACTGCACGCTAAACCTCGTCCGAAGTAGCGGCAGGGACTCCCGCGCTAACGGAAGCCGCCAAATGTTCCAGATCGAAATTATCCGCCGCGCATCGGCACGAGAAGTAAAAGACGACAAACGCGGCAGCCGAGACGAGTGTTATGCCGGCCTGAATCAAAGTGACCACGACCAACTGTACTTGTTGCTGAGGGATAAACTGCCCCGCGCTTCCCAGCATCCAGCCGATCACGCCGATCACAATCCCCAGCATCAGGAACGTACCCAGGAAGGGGCGTACCAGCAACTTGCTGCGGGACAAAGCCTTGAAGCCATTCGTATCTTCCAGCACCACCACGTGTTGAGCCAGGCCAAACCACAGGGCGCATAAAATGCCGGGAATGATCAGCAGAATTAAACCTCCCATGATCGCCAGCATCATCAGGAACATTGTCCAGACCAGGGGCACAATCTTGGAGACTCCCTTCTGGATGGCCTCCAGGGGCGAAACTTCTTGTCCCAGGTATTTCCGGGAGATGGCGTATATCACCGCCGCGTTCGTCACCGGCAATATCAACAAAATGCCTGCCCAGACCACCAGCATCGTGGCAGGCAATTTGGCTACCGCCTGCTGATTGAACAGAAGGATATCATCAACGGTGGGATTTGGCGGCAGCACGGGCATGATCGACTGCAGGTATAAGCCCGATATCAACTGATAGGGTACCCACAAAACCAGCATGATAGAAAACAACAATCCGAAATGATTCTTCGTAATGGCAATTGCCTGATCGAGAATTCCACCGAGTTTCAGTTGTTTGATCTGGTACGTCATGTCGGCCTCGCGTCGGTTGATGGGAGTGTTAAAGAGACTGTCGGACGAAAACCATGTGTCCGATGGTAGAAAGACTCAACCAGGAAACATTACACCCCAGGCTCCCGCGGAGAATGCGAACGGCACCAGGAGCCAGGGCACGGAACAGAACCGCACGTTAACATTTCCCCATCATTAACTCCAGTCACACCCACCCCGGGGGACCCCTCGACCGCGAGAATTATCGAAATGTCCATGCGCGAAAGTCTCCGCATCACCGCCGCGCGCGGCACATCCAAGCACCATGAGTGATACACAATAGTGAAACATGTCAAATGCAGTTCACCAAAATGCAACTCATCCCGGCCTGAGTTCTGATTGACAAGGCCAGTCCGGACAGCTCTTCGCAACCTCGGAATTCGGAGTTTGCTACGACTTGGAGTGCCTGCTGATTCGATACAGTGCATTTTCCGAGCGCAACAACAAGTCCTCGTCGACCACCGTCAGGGAGGAGAGGCAGCGTTCGGAGATTTGGTTACGGCTGATTTCGATCGGTTCGCCACTCACGTCCAGCAGGGTACAGTCCCCTTCCTCGCTGAGCAGATACAGGGTGGTGCCGTGCAACAGCGGAGAGGCTGAAAAGTTTCCACCAATCCGTTTTTTCCACACTTCTTCCCCCGTCGTCAGATCCAGGCAGGTCGCAATCCCTCGATCGCTGATCATCGCCACGCGATTCGCCCAGGAAACGAGGGAGGGCGTATTGGGAACATTCGAATCGGTCTGCCAACGCAGATGCGTTGCCGTCACATCCCCCCGACCGGTGGGATCAATGGCCAGCAGGCTGGGACGATCGTAACCGGTGCAGATGAAAACCAGACCCTCCGCGTAAACCGGACGGGGAATCACGGAATATCCATTGTAGGTGACGCGCCAGATTTCCTGTCCTGATTCAGGGGCCAGGCTTTGTACAACATTCGAACCGGGAAAGATCAATTGCGATTCCCCCGCAACCTCGATCACCAGCGGTGTACAAAAGGAAAACCGTTTTTCCGCTGGTATTTCGCGGGGAGTGGTCCAGCGGACTTGACCAGTTCGTTTATCCAGCGCCAGCACTTCACTGATATCCGCACCATCCCGCGAAAAAATCAGCAGCGAGCCGACTACCACCGGCGAACCGCCGTTGCCATGCACCGGGGGAAAGGCGAGCGTATCATTCCGCCAAACAATCACGCCATCCAGCGTGGTGCAAGCTGTTCCCTGATGGCCAAAATGAATATAGAGATGCTGGCCATCGAAAACAGGCGTCGGACTGGCGTGGCTATTCTTCTTATGGATCCTGGGGGCACCGGTGGCCGACTGCCGAAACAAATCCACACGCTGCTCCAACCGTCCGGTGTCGGCATCCAGAATCAGCAGGGATAAATCATGGTCGACCGGGGGCGGAACCGCATCAGCGGGGAGAGGAGCTTCGTTACTCGGGGGGACAGCAACAGGAATGGCTGCCGTCAGATAAATCTTCCGTCCAACGACGATCGGGCTCGACCACCCCTGACCGGGCAGTTCGGCACGCCAAGTCACATGTTCGGTTGGTGACCAGACAGTCGGCAGCTTACGTTCGGCGGGAACCAGTCCCAGACGGGAGGGGCCGCGGAACTCGGGCCAATCCGCCTGGACCATCGGCGCATCGCACAGGACGGTACAAAGACATCCCACCAATGGGAGCAGCAACACTGTTCGAAACACTTTCATCGCCATATTCACACTTTCGAACTTGAGAAACCAAGCGTTCTGGACCGACTTTGACTTGTCTCCCCGGGGAGAATTCCTCCTGCCGATACTAGCAATCCGGTGCACAAGTTGCCAGTCCGCTGGCGGAGCGACCTCCCCTTTCTCGACGGCAATTCCGCAGTCCCACTGCCGGAGTCTGTGACTTCGCTGTCCACCGGGCGTTCACATCGCGGCCGATGTGACAGGTGGGCAGGGGCTGCTTCCCGCATAATCCACAGAAATTACCCAGGCCGAACTCCCGAAACACCTGGCACACAATACCCGACCGGCTCACTCGGAAGAACTGCGGAAGCCCCACGCCCTCTTCCGATGTTTCCGTGAAGAGGAAGTCTTTCGCCACGACTTCCGCAACACCGTTCCTCTCACGTTCGAAGTCACCATGCTGACGCGAGAAAATCAAGAACCCAGAATTTTCCCTGGTTTTCACGCTGTACCGGAACATTTCTTGATAACCGCGCGAAGCGAGCCTATCATCAAATTATCGGTGGTATCTTGAACCGAGCGGGCTGGCAAGTCGAGATCACCGCCGCGAAGGAAACCGGAATCAATCGTGGAACGCGGCTAATCGCGAGTTTCGATCCATGGCAGGCATTTTCGGGATTGAACGACCATAACGGGAATGCGCTTCTTCAAAAGTGAGTGTTGTTGCGGATGGGGATCGCTTGAGGTCCAGGGATGGCGAAAGGCAGCGGCGGAGTTCCGTCGCGATTCTCCTCTGATTTCCAGGGGGCGGATGGAATGCTCTTGCCATATTGGCTTCGGAATATGTTTCCCCATGTTCGGCTGCAACAGCCAGCGCGGTTCCGCGCGCGACGGGGCTTCGGGCACGATTCCGTCCTGGTCTGTCATCTGCTGCACCTGGAAGCACGCACGCTCCTCTCGGCGACCTCAAACTTGCTCATCGGCGGGGGGGAATACGAGCCCGCGCCGCTGGAGTCGATCAAGACCGATTTCGATCATCAGCAACTGGCAGCGGAACTTTATGCCGAGTTGACCACCACCGGCACGGCCGACTTGCTGTATGGCATGCATTACGAGTTGCTGGACGATGTTTCCACGCAAGTGACCTATTCCTCGCCGTTGATCAATCTGGATGCCTTTCAGACTCACACCAGTTTTGCTGGCATGCACGGAAGTGGCTATTCGGTGGTCGTTCTCGATACCGGCATTCAACTGAACCACCCCCACTTTGGCCCCGACGCCGACGGAAATGGAGTTGCCGACCGGATCGTCTATCAATACGACTTCTTCCACGGCGACAACAATGCTTCTGACTTCGACGGGCACGGCACGCACGTGACCGGCACCATTGCTTCGAGCAATACCACTTATGCTGGGCTGGCACCGGAAGTGGACATTATCCTGTTGAAGGTTTTTTCGGATAATCTCGACAGTCAGCCCTATACGTCGTCGGCGGTCCTCGAACAGGCCTTGCAATGGGTGGTGGCAAACGCGGTGGAATACAACATCGCCGCGGTAAATATGTCCCTGGGAGGAGGAAACCATCAAACGGCCCAGATTGCTCATGCCTTGCGTGATGAGTTCGCGGCACTGGCTCAACTGAATGTAATTACCGTGGCCGCTTCAGGGAATTCGTTTTTTGAATTCGACAGCAATCCGGGCGTGGCCTGGCCTTCGGCCGATCCCGATGTAATTTCCGTCGGATCCGTCTGGACAACCAATTTTGGGGGGCCCATCAACTGGGGTAGCGGAGCGACCGACACCACCACCGCGGCCGATCGCGTTGTCAGCCACTCCCAGAGACACGAAAGCTTAACCGATACACTCGCGCCCGGTGCGTTTATCCGGGCGGCCTATTTGAACAGCGGTGTGGCCTGGCTGGCGGGCACGAGCATGGCGACGCCACACGTCACCGGCGCCGCGGTGCTGGCTCAACAGGTGGCCATGACTTACCTCGGTCGCCGGCTCGACGTAAACGAGTTTCGAGACTTATTGCAGACTACGGGAGTGGTCGTCAATGATGGCGACGATGAAAGCGACAACGTCAACAATACCGGATTGAACTTCCCACGGCTGGATATCCTGGCCTTGGCCGAGGCGATTATCGGCACCCAGACCACGCCCACGACACCAACTACCATCCTGGCGGAAAACTTTGATGGCGTAACGGCACCAACCCTGCCTACAGGCTGGACCACGTCCGATGCCGCCGGCTCTGTTACCTGGAACACCTCCACCACCAGCAGCTTCAGTGGAATCAACAGTGCATTTGTCGAAAACAAGTCCTATGTCAGCGATGTCAGACTGACCTCCCCGGCCTTCATCCTGGGCAATGCGGATAACCAACTTTCCTTCAGAAATAACTACCACCTCGAAAACACATACGACGGCGGCATCCTGGAAATTTCGATCAATGGCGGCGCCTTCCAGGACATTCTGGCGGCGGGTGGGACTTTCGTCACCGGCGGATACACTCAAGCAATTGCCACGGGCTGGAACAATCCGCTGTCTGGTCAACTGGCATGGACTGGTAATTCCAACGGGTATACACAAACTCGTGTGAACCTCCCCGACGCCGCCAACGGCCAGACAGTGCAATTCCGCTGGCGACTGGGGACCGATGTCACCGTTTCCTGGACCGGGTGGCACATCGATAACGTGGAAGTGACGGGCACGGTCCTGTCGAGCAACGGACTCCCCACCGCCGTTACGCTGCAAAACGCCGTCACGGAAGTGCAGGACATCATCCGCCTGACGACGTCTCGCAAAGTGGCCGACATCGTGATCGTTGATGACGATGATGGCGACAATATCCTATCCCTTTCCGGGGCCGACGCGGATCTGTTCGAGATTGTCGGCTCGGAACTGTTCATCAAGGCCGGTTCGATATTGAATGCCACGACAAACCCGGTGCTCGACGTGACCGTGAATGTCGATGATCCCACGCTCGGCGGCAGCCCCGATCTGACCGTCTCGCACAGCATCGCCGTGCTGCCTTCGCCGCTCGACCCGGAACCGAATAATACACCCGCCGAGGCAATCGATCTGGGGGTCGGCTCTCTGGAAACCATGCGGTTCGGCCAGTTGCACCGCAATACCGATCGCATCGATTTCTATCGCTTCACCATCCCGGACGGCTCCGTCGGCAATCTGGCTGTGACCCTTTCGGAATTGACGGCGAACGCGGTACTGCGAATTTACCAACTGAATGGCGATGCCCTGGGACAACGCGTGGGCAATTCCGCGAATCCCGATCTCGAGGATGAAATGCTGTCGCTGAGCAATCTGGCTGCTGGCGATTACATTATTGAAGTCGCGATGAACAAGACGGAAGCGGCCAACACCACGACGTTCTATCAACTGGAAGTCGACATCGTGGCCCGAGTGGTTCCTGTTGACCGCGAGCCCGACAATCTGGTTCCGGAAGCGACCGATCTGGGGGTTGCCTCGCAGGGGAACCCGATCGACACCACCCTGGCATCGTTCCTGCATCGCAACACAGACCGTGTGGACCTGTTCCGCTTCACGGTCGCCGCCGATCACTCCGCCACTGCCCAGATCGATTTAACAGGCCTGACCGCGGAAACCGCACTGAGACTGTACCGCATCAACGGAAATGAACTGGGGGCCCGCGTGGGTTCCTCAATGAATCCTGATCTGGAGGACGAATCGATCAGCCTCACGGGACTCGCCGCGGGCGAATACGCGATTGAAGTGGTGATGCACAAAACCGTCGCTGGTGGGACGCAGTCGACATACCAGTTATCCGTGAACGTGATGGCGAACGGTATTCCTTCGTTGAGAGTCAACGGAACGTTCGAGCAGACACGACCCGAAGAGCCGAGGATTTCACGGCTGGCCGTTCACCGCCTGATCCAGGCATGGCTGCGGCGACACATCGGGGAAGTGATTTCCTGTCCCTCCCTGCCCGACAAGACGCATACCATTCGTTAAAACAAGATCATCAGGCTGAGAATGGGGGCCATATGCCCCCACCCCACCTGAATTGAGAGCCGCGATTCGACAGGGTACGGGCCGATTCGCGTTGGCATCTCAACCGCTGTGGACTCCTCGTGGAGTGTTTCGACACTCTGGCATCCCAGGGGGATTTCGCTGAATTTTATTGGCAATACCGCCACCCGAAGGAGCGAGGCTTGTTTGCGTTGGACGGTTCACGGAATGACTTGCCGAGGAAAAACACTACCCCAGTTACCCGCCAAAATTTGCCGCGTGGAATTTCATGATCTCCAGGCCCTGTTGATCATAAATCGCCTTCGCGCTGTGCGGCACATCGGGAACGATGATCCGGCGGAACGGGATGTTCAACTTTTCCAGTAACTGCATGTATTCCAGATTGCTTTCGTAATTGAAATCTTTCGTGCCGACATGAAAAAGTATGTTCAACGCGTGGTCGCGTTGTTTTGCATACTTCCGGGCCAGATCCCAGACATTGTCTCCCGGGGCGAATCGGAGATTCGGGTTTTCGTAGCCGTCGTTTTCACTGATCCGCTTTTCGGTTGCGTATCCCCCACCCCCTGGAGCTGCGGAAACAAACAGTTCAGGATACCGGAACATGATCCGCGTGGTCCCCCGCCCTTTCCGTTCAGCAATTGTGCGCCAGGTGGAATCGACATGGGGAATCAGTTCCTTGATAAAGACCGTTTCCCCCTGGGCGTCGGGCCGATCTGGCAAATTGTAATGACTGACAGGCCCACCGTTGACGAAGACATATATCATCGGGGGAACTTCACCGGCTAAAATGTGCCGATGTAGCGTATTCACCAGTCCGATACTTTTTGTTTCACTCCCTGGACGCCCACCGTGCAGGTAATATACGACCGGAAACTTTTTTGATTCGAACTCTGGCTCATCATATTGCGGGGGCAGATAGATACAGTAGCCAACTTTAACCCGCAGCGATGGGCTGACAAACGTGGCGTGCTGCAGCCGAGGGTGCTGCAGTTTCTGCGGAATGGGATTGACCCAGACAAATTCGGCCCGCCGAGGAGCCGGCTCCGCCGAACTGCCAGACGGAGCTTGTGCCACGGCCGCTACATTCAGGCCGAGTCCGGCAACGACCGCCAGCAACCACGGCAATAAACCGGAGAAACGCACCGATGAAGGAGTCATGTATCATTCCTGAGGATTATGCAAATAGACGGTTCGATTCGAGAAGCAGGGACGTTCTGTTTACATGATGTCGGGGCGCACCGTAAATGACCAGCGAATCGTCCCGTCGTGTTCATTTTTTTGATCCTGCCGGATCTTCGGAATTCCCGCATACAGAAAAGGAATCTGCACCGACAGCACGACATTCCGCATGCATGTTCCGCCGATCGAGCGACGACTCGACAGCGATGCAGGGGAGCGTTAAGCTGAAGTGGATCCGGGGGAGGTGGTTTGCTCCATCCCAGAGGCGAATTTCATCGTGAAAGGGGAGAGGGAATGTCGCTCGAATTCCAGAATGACTCACAAGGCCCGTTCGTGGCGGGGTCGCGGCGGACGTTACTTCGGGGGGCGGTTGCTGTTTCGGCCGGACTGCTGGCGGGGCGGGCTCTGGAGGCAGGCGAGGGGCAGCCCTCGGAGCATGCGGCACGCAAGGGACGGATCAAGCAGTCACTGGTCCACTGGTGCTACTCGAAGTATTGGAACGTAGAGGAAATGTGTCGCCTGGCGGTTTCCCTTGGCATTCCCAGCATCGAACTGATCAGCCCGGATCACTGGCCCACACTGAAAAAACATGGCCTGACCTGCGCCATCAGCAGCAGCCATGGATTTCAACGGGGCCCCAACCAACCTGCTAACTGGGATTTTTGCCGGGAGACGCTGACCACGCGAATCGAGCAGTCCGCGGAGTTTGGTTGCCCTAGCGTCATAACCTTCACGGGGATGTCGGGCGAGTTGACTCCCGAGGAAGGAGCCGACAATTGCGTGAAGTTCTTCAAGGAAATTGTGCCACTGGCGGAAAAGAAAAAGGTAAACCTGTGCCTGGAGATGCTGAACACCCGCGATGACAGCCATCCAATGAAGGGACATCCGGGGTATCAGGGCGACCACACGGAATACTGCATCGACATTCTGAAACGGGTGGGATCTCCGCGGATGCAACTGCTGTTCGATATTTACCATGTCCAGATCATGGACGGTGACGTGATTCGGCGGATCCGCGAGCATCGGGATTATCTGGGACATATTCACACGGCAGGAAATCCCGGACGCGGAGAGCTGGACGATCATCAGGAAATCAACTATCCCGCGATCATGCGTGCCCTGCTGGAGGTCGGTTATGAAGGTTATGTGGGGCAGGAATACATCCCCACGCGCGATGCCCTGACGGGCTTGCGCGAGGCCGTGACCTTGTGCGATGTTTAATCGGAATTCTCGATTCCAACACCGGCCGCGGCAGATGCGTTACTCTGGTTTGTGTATCGATCCACTCTTGCATTGTCACCGTTTAATTTTCGGGTTGTGTGCCACTGAATTCGCCAGTACAACCCCATGTTGAAGCGAAACCTTAAAGGCACTGGCAGAGCCAGTGGCACCCGAATTCCTAGCCGCGACACAGACCACGAGACGTGACTTGCAGATGATCGGTAACGGTTCACATTTGCTGATCTTTCCGACCGTCGCCAGCCAGGGGCCAGACCCCGGGAGCTGGTTGGCTGAGATTCATGGCTGGTGTTTTGACGTGGATGAAGAACGTCATTTCCGCCGCACGACCGCGAATCTGTTGCGACGAGCCTTGAGGATTCCCCGGGGAGAGCCCGATCCCCCTTTCTTTCGCGAACGGGCATGTGGCTTTGTCGTGGAAAATCTGGGCAAGGTATCCGTGGAAATATCCTTCGAGGGGATCCCTGCGGGAACGGTGCGGACAAAGCGGAACGGCCATTACCGCAATACACTGTCGTTCGTGATGTCCGGGAATGGAAGCCCGCAGACCACGTCCCATGGTTCCCGGAAGGTTTCGGTGCAAGCGCGTCGACTCGACAGCGGCCTGGGGGCAAGTGGCGTAATTCATCTGCCCGAGGACCGGGGACTGTCGATCATCTCGGATATTGACGACACTATTAAATTTTCGAATGTCATCAACAAGCGGGAGTTGCTGGTCAATACGTTTCTACGCAACTTTCGCTGCATCGAGGGGATGCCCGGGCTGTTTCAGCGGTTGGCGCGGGATCAGATCTGCTTTCATTACATTTCGGCAACCCCCTGGCAGTTGTATCCTTCGATCGTGCGTTTTCTATCGGAACATCAATTTCCGGAAGGATCGATTCACCTGCGCAAATTCGCGTTGAAGGATGCGACCATTTTGAAGAAGATTTTTCCCGCACATAAAAAGAAGCGGAAAGTGATCGAGTCGTTGCTGCTGCAATTTCCCGAACGAAAATTTCTATTATTCGGGGATACGGGGGAGAAGGATCCAGAAATTTATGGCGAGATTGCCCGGAAGTATCCCGACCAGACGTTGGGGCTGTGCTTGCGAAACGTGTCGCCGGATGCTCCGGACTCTCCGCGATTTCGCCGGGCCTTTTCCCAGGTTCCTTCGCAAAAATGGCTTGTCTTCGAGGATGCACGGCGGTTGGAGGAGGACTTTTTGCCCGAACTGCTTAAAGACTACCCAGGCAAGACGGCGGAAGAACCGGGCGGCCCGTTACTGCTCCCCCGTTCGGCAGAATCCCGCAACTTTCCCTCCGACGTGAATTGACGAATTGACAAACAGCGATACTGGTTGACATTCCCAACAATCTCGCTCAATATAGTGCTGTCCCGAACAGGACAAAATCCAAGCGATAATACGCGGTTCCCTCAACCGAACTGCCCGGGTGGTTTTTGGGCGTGGCCAGAAGGGGCTGGGTGTTCTTCTCGCTGTCTGCCGGACGGTTCTGATCCGGAAATTTAACGAAACGTTGGTTGTCTTGGGGAAAAGAGTAGCGGGGGAAAGCCGATTTTCGGATTCAGCCCTCGGCTTTACCCGGGTCGAAAATTGAGGTCGAGTTCGCGGAAAGTCAGGAATTCATGTCGAAAAAACCTTGAGGGTGTCGACATGTTGAAGTCGGTGTGAGTTGCACCCTTTGGGGTTGCACAGCATCTTCCGACAGCGGGTCCATTGAACTATTAGGTAAGGGAAGAGCCATGGCTGCAGGCCGACGGATTAACGTGGAAGAGGTCGGTAATGTCACGATTGCCTCGTTTGTAGACAAAAAAATTCTGGATGAGAACAACATTCAGCAAATAGGCAGCCAACTTTTCGCGCTGGTGGAAGAAGATGGTCGCAAGCGCATCGTTCTGGATTTTTCGAATGTGGAATATCTTTCCAGCGCTGCCTTGGGCAAGCTGATCACGATGGATAAAAAGGTAAAGGCCAACGCCGGCAAACTGCGACTGTGCGCGATTCGACCAGACATCTACGAGGTGTTTGCCATCACAAAACTGAATAAACTTTTTGATATCAAGGATACCCAGGAAGACGCCCTGCAAGGTTTTTGAGTTTGGTAATGTTCAGCAGCGGCAACCCTACGAGGCGGCTAATACCCCAATGGGGGGACTGGAACGGACACTGGCAGTCCGCCGTTACGAGAGATTTCGTCCAGAATGGAATTCTTCTAGCTTGCTGACTCCCGAACGCCCATGATCACTGCCGACGAATTTGATCAACTGTTCGATGTAATTATTCCCAGTGACACCATTCGGGGCCAGGAGGTACAGGAACGGATCATCAGCCATATGGAGCAATTCCAGTTCTCGGACCGCGACATTTTCAGCATGCGACTGGCCCTGGAAGAAGGAATTATCAATGCCATCAAACATGGAAATCGGCTTGATCTGGATAAATCAGTGCGGATCGCCTGGGGGATCAGCCCCGAGAAAATTCGGGTGGTTATTCTCGACGAGGGACCAGGCTTCAAACCCGAATTGATCCCGGACCCCACGGCCGACGAAAACCTGGAACGGCCGTGCGGCCGAGGCATTATGTTGATGAAGGCCTTTCTGGATCTGATGCAGTACAATGAGCGCGGCAATCAACTCACGATCGAGAAGAAGAATACCAGCAGCTAAACACTTCCGTATCATTCAGGCTGGGCCGAGGATGAGAACACCGTGGTTACACATAACCCCAGCTTAGCGCGGGACACGATGGCATCTGACTCCGACAGCACCGTTTTCCACAAAATCGCCATACCCAGCGACACAACTCGCGGGTTGGAGGTTCAGGAACAGATTATCGCGGCAGCAGAATCTTGCGAATTCTCGCCACGAGATTTGTTCATCTTGCGATTGGCCCTCTCCGAGGGGATTACCAACGCCATTCGACACGGGAACCAGATGAGCCCCGACAAGCAGGTGACGATCTCCTGGACCATTACCCGCGAAAAGATTCAGATTGTGATTGCCGACGAGGGGGCCGGTTTCAACCCCGATGACCTGATCGATCCCACCGACGAGGACAACCTGGATCGCCCCGGTGGACGCGGCGTGATGCTGATGCGCAGTTTCATGGATCTTGTTCAATACAACGAACGAGGCAACCAGCTCACCCTGGAAAAACTACGCTCCACCGAATAGCGGACGACTTCCCAGCGTATTACCCACTCCAGCGCAGTGCCGATGCCCACAATCCCTCCGGCGTTATCAACTCTTTGGGCACTCGGGCTTATTCGTTATCCAATGCTGGAAACGGAAAGACCGTCGATGGGGTTCGCTGCTCACGCATGATCTGCCGCATTCGCGCAACCCGTTCGGGAAAGACCTCCGCAAGATTCTGCGTTTCCCCGGGATCGCTTGCCAGGTGGTACAACTCGTCGGGGGAATCCACGTTGGGTTTGCTGAGATTCTGCCGCACCAGCTTCCAGTTCCCCATCCGCAACGCCTGTTGCCCCCCGTAGGCAGGGAATTCCCAGTACAGGAAGTCGCGAGGCATTTGCCGCTGGCTTTCCCCCACCAGGGTCGGTGCGAAACTGATGCCATCCAGGCCTTCCGGCACCCGGGTCCCCGTCAATTCGCCCAGGGTCGGCATAATGTCCCAGAATGCGGAGAGATGGTCGCTGGTGGTGCCGGGAGCAATGTTGTTCGGCCAGCGTGCGATGAACGGGACGCGAATGCCTCCCTCGTACAAACTCCCTTTCAGCCCTCGGAAGGGGCCCGCAGAGCGAAAGAATGTGGAATCGGAACCTCCCAGGCGATCATAGGTGGGGCCGTTGTCCGATGTAAACAGGACGATCGTGTTGTCGCGGAGCTTATGCTCGTCGAGCTTGAGGAGTATCTGGCCGATATCGCGATCCATGTGGCTGATCATGGCGGCGTATCCTGCCCGTGGAAAGGGGTGTTGCAAATACCCTTTATGGACGTATTCTTCCTCGGGGATGATACCGCGATATTCCACCAGCGAACCTTCCGGCACCTGAATTGACAAGTGCGGTATGGCGAATGGGAGATAGAGGAAGAAGGGACGGTCGTGATGCTGGTCAATGAATTCGAGTGCGACCTCGCGAAAGCGATCCTGGGAGTAGGTCTGTCCGTACAGGGTGGCATCGTTCCCGGGAAGTTGCTCCTTCACGCGATTCCGCCATAAAAAGACGGGATAGTGATTGTGCGCGTGCCGCTGGCTGTTGAATCCGTAAAACAGATCAAAGCCCTGCAGATTGGGGTCCCCCGTGGTGCCGAAATGCCCCAGCCCCCATTTCCCAATTGCAGCAGTGGCGTAGTCTTTCTGCTTGAGCATTTCGGCAATGGTGACTTCCGCATCGGTCAACGGATTCTGGCCTGCAAACTCCCAGCCCATCGCTTCCTTCAAGGAAGGATCGAATTGAGGATCGCCATTGTTGCGGGTTTCGGCATGTCCCGGATGCCGCCCCGTCATCAGGCAACAGCGAGACGGCGCGCACACCGCATTACCGGAATAATGCTGCGTGAACAGCATCCCCTGCTCCGCCAGTTGATCCAGGTGCGGAGTTTTAATCCACTTCTGCCCGTAACACCCCAACTCCGCATAGCCCAGATCATCCGCCACGATAAGCACGATGTTGGGGGTCTGCGATTTGTCGTGGGACCAGGCAGGCTCGAGCGGGCAAACCGCTAGTCCCAGGGCGAATGTCATCAACAGGAGAAACGCCCTGCTTGATCGTGATTCCGCCAAGCATGAAAAAGGGAGGCCGGTAGCGAAGGTGCGGTCAGTGTTCATCGAGACTCTCGCTTCACGAATTTGTGTCGGAGAAATAGCGGGAAATCCATCCATTAGTTGAGTATCGACACTCTATCGCGTGCCGTCAACCGCACGCCCGTTCGCTCTCCCGCGTGATCCTCGCTGGCGCTTGGTCTCCAAGTCAGAGTGTGACGACTGTAATGAGTACATCAGGTTTCCGAGAGGTTCGTCCACTTGGGGAGTTGTGGCATGGATTTTTGATCGAGTTTATCGAGCAGCCTGGCGGGATCGGCATCGGCTTCGAGCAGATCACGGTGCTCGGCGCGGACAAAGCCCGTCTGAATACTGTGATTAATCAGTTCCAACACGGGATCGTAAAACCCTGCGACGTTCAGCAGGCCGATCGGTTTGCGGTGCACGCCCAGTTGCGCCCAAGTGAGCACTTCGAAGAACTCCTCGAAAGTTCCCAGCCCCCCCGGCATGGCGATAAACGCATCCGCCAGCGAGGCCATTTTGGCCTTGCGGGTGTGCATGTCGGCCGTGATGATCGTTTCGGTCAGCGTGGGGTGCAGCAATTCCCGTGTGGCAAGGAAATCGGGAATGACGCCGATCGCTTCTCCCCCCGATTCCAAAACGGCATCGGCTATCACGCCCATCAGGCCAACACTTCCCCCGCCATAAACCAGCCCCAGATTCCGGCTGACCAGCAGTCGGCCGAAGGCGGCCGCCGTGGCGCGGTATTCTCCGTTGACACCCGATTGAGAACCAGCAAACACGCAGACGCGCCGCCAGGGGGGTTCCGATGCTTCCATACGGCTTGCTCCTGCAGGAAAAGTTGAAATCACGGAGAGACACCCGCCCCGGGGCCGATCGTGCGATTCGCCCTGACCCACGGGGGGCAAATCACTCACTTGGCGGCAAAATATTCGATGGCGTTCCGAAACAGTTGCATTCCCTGGCCGTCTCCGGTGAGCTGCTTGCGGGTCCACTGCGGATGATGCGTCGCTTTCAGAAATCGCTCGGGATGGGGCATCAATCCCAGCACCCGTCCCGAGGGATCGCCCAGTCCAGCGATATTGGCGATCGATCCATTGGGATTAACAGGCTCCGGCAGGATCGCATCGGTGATCTGACCGGAGACGTCGCAATAACGGAGGGCAATTTGACCAGCGGCTTGCCATTGGAAGATTTGCGCAGGATCGCTGACGCAGATGCGGCCCTCCGCATGCGCGATCGGCAGTTCCAGCTGGGATATTCCTCGTAGAAAGACATTTTGCGGGCTGTCACAAACAAGATTCACCCAGCGAGCCGTGTATTTTCCGTTGTTATTCCAGGTGAGCGTGGTCGTTCGTAGCGGTTCGGAATCGTGCTGCCAACCGGATGCGCCTCCCGGCAGCAACCCAGCCTTCAACAACACCTGGAAACCGTTGCAAATGCCGAGCGTCAAGGTGTCTCTCTCCAGGTGTTCAAACAGCAGTTCACCCATCTGACGGCGGAACTGACTGGCGAAAATCACGCCCGCGCCAATGTCATCTCCGTAACTGAACCCACCGGGAATGCAGAGGATCTGGTAATTGGCCAGTCGGGACGGCGTTTCCAGCAGTTCAAACAAGTGCACATTTTCCGCAACACCGCCCGCCTGATCGAAGGCGAAACAGGTTTCGGCATCACAGTTTGTGCCGGGGGCACGCAACACACAAACACGAGGGGCAGCAATCATTTCAGCAGCTTTCCTGACGGGTGGGCAGATTGATGGCGGTATTGTAAAAGGTTCCCACACGGGATGCGAATCAAAGGCCAGGAGAATCGCCGGGCGATGAAATCGCCTCCGGGGATATTTCCCTACGACGCATGAATTTCCGACCAATTCCGCTACAATTCTCGGAATCAAGGCGGAGAAGGGGAAAGCCGGGGTGTTTCAGGCCAGGAAACAACACCGTCTCCAGGCGACAGGTCCAGGCTATAACCGCAAACAATGGTGGGGGCATGAATCTTCCGGAACAGGCAACTTCGAATGGGATGGAGCAAGCGTTCCAGGTGCTGGAAAAGCACTGGGGCTATCATGCGTTTCGCCCGCTCCAGGAAGAAGCGATCGACGCCGTGCTGCAAGGACGGGATTCCCTCGTAGTGTTGCCGACGGGAGGTGGCAAATCGCTCTGTTACCAGGTCCCCGCGCTGTTGCGGGAAGGTCTGGCTGTTGTGGTCTCTCCCTTGATTGCCCTGATGAAGGATCAGGTGGATACCCTGCGGGACCTGGGGATACAGGCCGCTGCGGTAAACAGTTCACAAACTGGGGAGGAAAAACGGGAGATCGCTGATCGCATCCGTGGGGGAGAGGTGAAAATCTTGTATGTGGCCCCCGAGCGACTCTGCACGGAACGGATGCTGACATTTCTTGGGCAGGTGAAAATTGCCTTTTTTGCCATCGATGAAGCCCATTGCATCAGCAGTTGGGGGCATCAGTTCCGCCCCGAGTACCGCCTGCTGGGCAAACTCCGAGACCGATTTCCGGGCGTGAATCTGCATGCCTACACCGCGACTGCCACCGAACAGGTCCGCACCGATATCGCGACCCAGCTGCATCAACAGCAGCCTCGTATTCTGGTGGGAGATTTCGATCGCCCCAATCTAACCTATCGGGTGGTGCCCCGGCAGGAGCTACGGCGGCAGGTGCGGGAAGTGATCGATCGCTTCACCGGGCAAGCCGGTATCATCTACTGTATCTCCCGCCGACAGGTGGAAGAATTGAATCTCTTTCTGGTGCAGTCCGGGTATCGCAGCGTGGCCTATCACGCAGGTCTGGACCACGATCGGCGGCAAGCAGCCCAGGATGACTTTCTTAACGAGCGGGCTCAGATTGTCGTGGCGACGGTCGCCTTCGGCATGGGGATAGACAAACCGAACGTGCGGTATGTGATTCACGCCTCCGCGACGAAATCGATCGAGAATTACCAGCAGGAAACGGGCCGGGCAGGTCGCGATGGGCTCCCGTCGGAATGTCACCTGTTTTACGGCAGCCAGGATTTTGTCACCTGGAAGAAAATGCTGGCCGACCTGCCGACGGAAGCCCGGGAGATGGCAACCAAGCAACTCCAATTGAAAAGCCTGTTCTGCCACGGCATGACGTGTCGGCATCGCTCGCTCGTCGAGTACTTTGGGCAATCCTATGAACGGGACAATTGCCGTGCCTGCGATGTTTGCCTGCAGGAAATGCAGGAAATGTCGGATGCCCTGGTCATCTCGCAAAAAATCCTCTCGTGCGTGGTCCGCGTGGAAGAACGCTTTGGCGGAGATTACGTCGCCAGTGTGTTAGCGGGCTCGCGCGAACAGCGTGTGCTGGAAAATGGTCATGATCGGCTTTCAACCTACGGGTTGTTGGGCGAACACGCAAAAAAAGAGATTCGCCAGTGGCTCGATCAATTAGAATCGCAACAGTTGCTGGAACGTCGCGGAGAATACGGGACGTTGTCCGTGACGGCGAAAGGTCGGCGTGTCTTCAAGGGAGAGTTCGTGCCTCGCCTGCTGCAGCCGCGCGTCAACAAGCCAGTATCTCGAAATCAGCGGGTTGAATTGAACGAGTTGGAAACGCTCCTGTTCGAGGAATTGCGAAAATTGCGTCGCGACATCGCGGCGGAAAAAAATGTGGCTCCGTTTGTAATCTTCGGCGATGTCACTCTGATCGACCTGTCCAGCCGCCGACCGACCTGCAAGGAAAATTTTCTGCACATTCACGGAGTGGGGCAACGCAAGTGCGACGAGTATGCGGCACGGTTTATTGAAGTCATCATTGCACAGACCGAACTGCTGGAACTGCCGCGAGATCGAAATTTCGACCCGTTGCAAGCACCTGGAGTCGTAGAGTCCATGTCTGGCAGCACGCCCGACCAGGCCCCCACGAAAAATATCCCTCGAGCCGCGTCGGAAATGTTCGCTGCCGGGGCGAGCCTGGAAGAGGTCGCGGAACGGATGCAGCGGGCCCAATCGACGGTCGCGCAATATCTGGTCGACTATATCGAGCGGGAATGTCTGGTCTCGTCGACCCCCTGGGTTGACGAAGACGTGTTTCAACAGGTGTCGCTGGCGGCCCTGGAAGTCGATTCCGACCGATTGAAACCTTTACACGAGGCGTTGCTCGGCAAGATTTCGTATGATGAAATTCGTATCGTGAAGGCATGCCTGAAAAATATGGAAGCACGCGGTTGAACGGCGCACGTCTGTTTGCGGGAACGGAATCGAATTGTCGCCTGTTCCGATTCCTGTCCGGTTAATACCTTTCAGCAAAGAGTTTCCACCCGAAGTGACCACCCTCGACGAGCAGCATTCGAGAATCAGCGAGCAAATTCGCGAAGATCTGGCTGGCCAGTTGGCTGGCGAGGTCCGTGGCGACCCTGGCGTATTAGCGCTGTATGCAACGGATGCAAGTCTGCATCAGGTACTGCCACTGGCGGTCGCTTTTCCGCGGAGCACGGCGGATGTGGCGGCAATCGTTCGCTATGCCGCCGACAATCAACATCCCGTGATTGCCCGCGGGGCCGGTACGGGCCTGGCCGGAGGCTGCCTGGGAGCGGGAATTGTTGTCGATTTCTCCCGGCATATGAATCGCATTCTGGATATTCGGGAACATACCGTCGTGGTGCAACCGGGTGTTGTGCTCGACGACCTGAATCGCGCGCTCAAACCGATGGGACGTTGTTTCGCCGCCGATCCTTCGAATGCCACCATTACCACGCTCGGAGGCATGATTGGCGTGGATGCTGCCGGGTCGCATGCCTTACGCGTGGGGTCCACTCGAGACCATCTCCGCCGCTTGCAGGTGGTGCTTTCCGATGGTGGTTCCCACTGGCTGGGAAACGAACCGATGCTGGCGGGCTTGTCGGGGGGAAGTCTTGCCGCGCACGAGGAGGATCACGATCAATACGCGCGGGTCCGCGTAATCCTGCGGCGGCTGGCAACCATTCTGAAGGAACACGAGGATCTGATCCGGGAATACCAGCCCTCCCTGCCCAGGAATTGCGCGGGTTACATGCTGCGGGGTGTCTTGCAGCGGGGTTATTTGAACTTCCCCCGCCTGTTTGCCGGTTCCGAGGGGACGCTGGGGTTATGTACCGAAGCGGAGTTGCACACGTCGCCACTACCCGCGGCACGGGGGGTTGCGCTGCTGCTGTTTTCTCGCTTTGATCAGGCGATTCAAGCCTTACCCGGGATACTCGAATTCGAACCGAGTGCCTGTGACTTACTCGATCGTCGCCTGCTGACGCTGGCCCGCGAATCCTCGTTGACGCACGATGTCCGCATTCCGCCCCAGGCCGAAGCCGCGCTGCTGGTGGAATTCGTGGATGTTCAGCAGCACGCCCTGGAAATCACGCTGGAGCGTTTTCGTCGCTTTGTCGTTCACGATCTTCAGAGTGCCAACCTGGCCCAGTTGACCAGCACGGAGGAAGAAGCCCGGCGACTTTGGCAATTGCCACGCCAGGTAATCCCCTTGCTGGCACGGATCAAAGGGAGCGCACGGCCCATCCCCATCATCGAGGATATTGTCGTTCCGCCGAGGGGGATGAGTGATTTTCTTCATCAGGCCCAACGGGTTTTCCAGCGTTATCGGGTGACCGCCTCGCTTTATGCGCATGCCGGGAGCGGACAACTCCATTTGCGCCCCTTTCTGGAAATGCCCTCGACGGAAACCAAGGGAGTCTACGAGGCGTTGTCTCGCGATATTTATCGTGTCGTCCTCGATCATGGGGGTTCCATCTCGGGCGAACACGGAGACGGGTTTTCCCGCACGGCCTTCATTCGGCAACAATATGGTCCGCTCTACCGGGTCTTCCAGCAGGTCAAGCAGCTATTTGACCCGCGCAACATTCTGAACCCCGAGAAAATTGTCAGCAGTGATCCACACCTGACGATTCGGCACATGCGCCCGGACGCAGAACTGGTCGAGTTGCAATTGACCGACGAGCCGCAACTTCTCTGGCAAGCGTCCGAGATGGCGGAATCCGCTCGTCATTGCAACGGCTGCGGACAATGCAAGTCGGTGCCAGGGCCGGGACGCGGACGCATGTGCCCCTTCACTCGCGACCTGGCTTGCGAATTCTACTCGCCAAGAGCCAAGGCGAATGCCATCCGCAATTATCTGATCGATCGTTTTCTTTCCGCCAGCGCCGTGGCACCGGCCGGCCCCGGCGATCGGGCTGTGCAGGAAAATCTCGACTCCTGCTTCAACTGCAAGCAATGCCACCTGGAATGTCCCAGCCAAGTCGACATTCCGCATTTGTGGCTGGAAGCCAAGGCGGCTGATGTTCAACAGAATGGACTGCAGCGCGTGGACTGGGTGTTGAGCCACATCGGAAGGATTGCCAACCTGGCCTGGCGATTCTCCTGGGGCGTCAATTTATTGTTTCGCACGCGCTGGGGACGCTGGCTGCTCGAACAGACGTGCGGGATCGATGCACGCCGGCGACTCCCCCCGCTCGCGCGACGCCCCTATCTGGAACAGGTGCGAATTCGAAACAAACGCAAGAAAATTCCGGAAGTGACAACCGCCGGCAGCAACTCGGGCGCAAAGCCGGTGGTCCTGTTCCTGGATTACTACTCCAATTTTCACGACCCTCAAATTGCCGAGGCGCTGGAATCGATTCTGAGGCATCACGGCATTCCGTACGTGGTGCCGCTGGAACAGGAAGTTTCGGGAATGACACTGGTCAATGCGGGGGATCTCGCTGCAGCCAGGGAAATCGCCGAAGTAAATTTACGGGTGCTGGGCCCGTACGCCCGGGAGGGGCACCCGATCCTCTGCGTGGAACCGTGGAGTGCCGTCTGTCTGTCGCAGGAATATCCCCTCCTGATTCAACATCCCGACGTCCAGTCGCTCGCCGATCATGTGTGGGAAGCGGGGGCCTTTCTGCTGCAACTGTATGATCAAGGAACATTCCGCACCGATTTTTCCCGGCTCCAGGCGACGATTGGCTACCACGAACCGTGTCATCAGCGGGCATTGCCCGGGCGAAATCCCTATCACGAATTGCTGCCACTTATTCCGGGACTCACTCTCCATCCCCTGGATAAAGGGTGCAGCGGCATGGCGGGCACGTTCGGGCTCTCCAGAAAAAACCATGAACGCTCCCTGAAAATCGGAGCGCCTCTGCTGGACGCCGTGGTCGCGGAAAATTTTTCCGTGGCCGCTTCGGAATGTTCCGCTTGTCGCCTGCAGATGGAACACCCCGGCGCCAAACCCGTGACACATCCCCTCAAACTGATCGCGGCGGCCTACGGCTTGATTCCTGCCCCCATCGAAACCGAAACCGTACAATTCGAACAACCTAACACTTAAATGACTGCACCTCTGAAAATCAGCGTTCGCTGTTTTGCCCGATTGCGGGAAATTACAGGTACGGATCAACTGATCTGGGAAATACCCTCCGGGGCGACCATCGGTGAATTTCGTGGACTGTTGGAGGCACGTTTTCCGGATATTCTGCGGGAACGGCTGCCCGTTTTGATCGCTCGCAACGGACAATACGCCCGCGAAGAAGACGTCATCGAGTCAGCCGACGAACTGGCCTGCTTTCCCCCCGTGAGTGGAGGCTGAACCGTGATCAATCCTTCGGAAGAAAACAGCCTTGCCTATCGCCAGACAAGCCCCTCTTACGAATTGGCCCTGACGCGAAACGTGATCGATTACAGTACCGTGATCGAACAGGTACGCACGCGCGACGCTGGTGCCGTGGTCGCGTTTTTGGGAACCGTTCGGGAATTCACCCTCGAAAAACAAACCCTCTCGCTGGAATACGAGGCCTTTCCCGAAATGGCGCTGTCGGAACTCCGGCAAATCGTTGAATCCGCTTTCCGCGAGTGGCCCTTGAAACGGGTGTGCGTGGTGCATCGACTGGGACCGTTGGAGCTAGGCGATATCGCGATTGCCATGGCCGTTGCCTCCCCGCATCGGCAGGCCGCCTTTGAAGCCGCCGCCGAAATGATGACGCGGATCAAGCAATCCGTCCCCATCTGGAAAAAGGAATACTGGGCCGATGGTGGAAGCGATTGGATCCATCCCGGAGCCGGCTAAATCCCCCCCAACGCCTACCCCTGCAAAAACTCCGCCAATCGATCGATGCCGACCCGCAGGGTTTCCATATCCGTGGCGAACGACAACCTCACGTATCCTTCCGCTCCGAAGGCATCCCCCGTGACCAATGCCACCTGGGCCTGTTCCAGCAGTGCCGTGCAGAAATCGGTTGCATTGGAAACCTGCACGCCCCCTTGCAACGGTTTGTTGAAGTACGATTGCACGTTGAAGAAGAGATAAAAGGCTCCCCCCGGTTCCACGAAACTGACTCCCGAAATATCCCGGAAGCGACGGACAACGTATTCCCGCCGCTTGTTGAATTCCGTGAGCATTTCCGCCACGCAATCCTGAGGCCCCGTCAAGGCGGCCAGGGCCGCGTACTGACTGATGCTGCAGGGATTGGAAGTTTGCTGGCTTTGCAGTTTATCGATCGCCTTGATCAACGCCGGTTCGCCTATCGTCCAGCCAATGCGCCAGCCCGTCATCGCATACGCTTTACTGACGCCGTTAATCACGATGGTGCGCGACGCAATTTCGTCCCCCAGCGTCAACATGCAACAGGTTTCCCAACCGGGATAAATCAGTTTGTCGTAAATTTCATCGGAAAGAATGTAGAAGTTCTGTCGGACCGCCAGTTCACCTATCTGCCGCAGTAAATCAACCGGAAACACCACTCCCGTCGGGTTACAGGGACTGTTGAGCATGATCAACTTGGTGCGCGGGGTCACCTGGGCTGCTATCTGCTCAACAGATGGCAGGAACCCTTGTGCTTCGGTCGCATCCACCAGGATCGGGATCCCGCCGGCAAGCTCCACCAGCGCGCTGTAACTCACCCAGTAAGGCGTGGGAATCAGCACTTCATCGCCAGGGCAACAGACCGCGCATAACACGTTATGAATCGAGTGCTTGGCGCCATTCGAAATAATGACGTTCTGCGGTTCGATGGAAATGCCGTAATCCCGCTGGGCAGCGGTACACACCGCCTTCCGCAGTTCGGGAATTCCCCCGGCAGCCGTGTAATGAGTCTTCCCCGCGTTCATCGCCTCGATCGCAGCCTGACGAATGTGCAGCGGAGTGTTGAAGTCGGGTTCCCCCAACGTGAATTCGTAGATCGTTTTTCCCTGGGCTTTCAGTTCCTTGGCCTTGGTAGCGGCTGCAATCGTGGCGGAGGGTTGCAAGGCGGAGACAGCAGGTGAGAATTGCATAAGAATAGGTCCGTTTCAGTAATTACTCGCAAAACAGCCACATTTGCGGCGTAAACCCAGGGTACATCTGTCTGAACAATCGGGGCCGATTCTCTACCAGTTTTCCTTGCCAATTCGATTTTCGGCATGGAATCGCCCCGCATACTGTTCGTCTCGGATTGTCCGTGTTTAATTCGGAACGTCAAGCGGACACGAGGGTTTGTCGGCTGGTTCCCGCGAATGCGTTCGTTAGAATAGAGAAATAGGCGTTGCGGTGATCCCCCGATGCCGAGCCTCCAAGGGCAGCGCGACAGACTTACTTCCGCAGAGAGAAGGCGATAGATGGCTGGAAATTCGTATGGGCAGGCATTTCGCATCACCACGGCCGGCGAAAGCCACGGACCGGGGAACGTGGTCATTATCGATGGCGTTCCTCCCGGACTGGAATTGCAGGAAGCGGACTTGCAGGCAGATTTGGACCGCCGCCGCCCGGGTCAAAGCAAAATTGTCACGCAGCGCAAGGAATCCGATCGCCCCCAGATTCTTTCGGGAGTGTTTGAAGGGCGGACCACCGGCACCGCGCTCGCGATTTTCATCCCCAACGAGGATCAACGCAGCAAGGACTATGGCAACATCCGGGACGTCTACCGGCCCGGACATGCCGATTATTCCTTCGACGCCAAATACGGCTTCCGCGATTTCCGCGGGGGAGGACGTTCTAGCGCGCGTGAAACCACGGCACGGGTTGCCGCGGGGGCTGTCGCCAAAAAGCTGCTGGCCGAACAGTGTGGCGTAAGGATCACGGGGTATGTCGTGCAGGTGGGGGATATCGTCGCTGCCATCGATGCCCCCGAGCAGATCACCCAGGCACGCGTGGAAACACTCCCCGATGGCTCGCCCAACATCGTCCGCTGCCCCGACACCGCTGCAGCCGCCCGCATGATCGATCTCATCGAACAGGTGCGCAAACAGGGCGATTCCATCGGAGGGGCCGCCGAAATTGTTGCCACCGGGGTCCCCGCCGGCTGGGGAGAACCGGTGTTCGACAAACTCAAGGCCGATCTCGCCAAGGCCTTGTTCAGCCTGCCTGCCGTGCTCGGCGTGGAATACGGCATCGGTTTCGGCTGTGCCAGTATGCGCGGCAGTCAAAATAACGATTATTTCGTGCCAGGCGAGAAATCGGGGCAAATCACCACCCAGACCAATCGGCACGGCGGCATGCTGGGAGGCATCACAACGGGCTTGCCCATTGTATTGCGGGCCGCGGTCAAGCCGACCAGTTCCCTGCCGATTGAGCAGCCGACGGTGAATCGCGCGGGAGAGCCGACCACCGTCAGCACCCGCGGGCGACACGATCCCTGCCTGCTACCCCGATTTATTCCGATGGCGGAGGCCATGGTCGCCATCACACTGGCCGATCACTGGCTCCGCTGGCGGGCTCAATGCGCGGGAAATCCAGATCATCCCGGACAATGACAGTCCCCGCGTCTTGCGAGAAACACCAGGCATTGGTCGGAAGGAGCGTTTCAGAAGTGAATGGTCAGATATGGTTGCAAAAACAGATGTCCCTCTCCCCCCGCTCGCGCGGATTTCATCTGATCACCCGCGAAATTCTCACTGCCCTGCCCGAGTTGAGGCAAATGGAAACAGGGCTGTTGCATGTCTTCATTCTGCATACGTCGGCATCGTTGACAATCAACGAAAATGCCGACCCGGATGTCCGCGTGGATCTGGAAGCATCGCTGCACGCCATCGCACCCGAGTCCTTTCCTTATGTCCATACCTGCGAAGGTCCCGATGACATGCCCGCGCATGTAAAGGCCTCGCTGCTGGGGGCCAGTCTGTCCGTTCCGGTTCATCGGGGCGAATTGTTGCTCGGAACCTGGCAGGGAATTTATCTCGGCGAACATCGCGAGCGGGGCGGCTCGCGACGGATAGTCCTGACTCTGCAGGGAACATCGACCCCGGCCCATTAGCCCGTTCCGGTCTTCGGATTATTTGTCTCTGGCGGGCGAACTTTCGCCTGCAATCACTGAGAACCCAACACGAATCATCGAATAATTATCCCTCGATGTCTGGAGGAGCCCGACGTGACTGTACCGACGAATTCCCCCCCCTCCGAAGATTTCTTCGACTGGGCCTGGAAGCATAAATTGATGATGGTCCCCATCGTCCTGGCGCTCATGCTTTCCATCTGTGCCGGGTTCGTGGGACTGATTTACGTCAGTGCCTTGAATGGTGTTCGGGCACATCCCTTTTATCAACAGGCGTTGACTCTGGCGGGCGAGAATGCACAAATCCGCCAGGCGATCGGCCAGCCTGTGACGGGCGGATTTATCACCAAGGGAAATATTCAAGTCGACGAGGAGAACGAAAACGGCTCGGCCGACGTGGAAATCCCCGTTTCAGGACCTACGGGAGACGGTCGGCTACTGGTCCGTGGGAGGATGATCGAGGGGACCTGGCAGATCGATCATCTCACCGCCAGCCTCTCCAACGGACAGGTGATTATCGTCAAGGAGTAATCGGCGACGATCCTCTCGATGATGTGTCATTTCGTACAAAAAGATTCCGGCGGCATGGGTAATATTCAAGGACTCGACGCCCGAGGCCATGGGAATATGATAAATACTCTCGACCAGTTCCAACCAGCATTCATCGAGACCTTCCGCTTCGTTTCCCAACAACAACACGCGAGGGTGATTTATATGCTCTGAATGGTGATATTCCCTCAGGGGACGGGAAGTCTCCGTTTTTTCCGCCGCCAGCAGCCTGTATTGAAAGTCTTCCCGTAGCGTCAGCAGATCACTCCGCAATTCGGGCGAAATTCGGATCGGAAGTTGAAAAATTGTCCCCATCGAAACCCGCACGCACCGCCGCAGGTAGGGATCCACGGAGCCTGGACCCAGTAAAATTCCCGAAACGCCAAATCCCGAGGAAAGCCGAATCAGGGAACCCAGATTGTCCGGGCCGGTTAGATGGGGACAACAAACGATCAACGGCTGGCAGGCCGTGCTGGACAGCATATCCCGCAAGGCAGGATTGCCGGGACGCAAGCCGACACCTAAAACACCCGCATGAAAGTTATATCCGACCAGTTCACGTGCCAGGGCATCGGGAAGGACGTACACCTCAGCCCGGTCGGCAAACCGGGGGAGCATCAAATCGGCACGGCGTTCGCTGACAAGTATTGATTGGACCGTGAGGGGAGAATTCAACATCCGTTCGACAACACGCCAGCCTTCAGCGACGAAATATCCTGTCGTTCGATAGTGACTTTTATTACGAATATCCCGATACTGCGTGAGTCTAGGATCTTCGAGATGCTCAATCTTCTCGACAGACATATGGATACCGCATCATTTATCCGCTGGATTGCAGGCCCGGACAGTGCGACGGCCCTCTGGTTACCAGGCAGGCAACCTGATTTTTTTTCTTTACATAAGGTAACTGTAAAGTGGAGCAAATCAATCCCACCCTTGAGGTCCACCGTTCCCGCGAAGGGGCCGAGAAGAGCAAGGCTTCGCCCGTCGGAATGCGACGCCCCCCTTCCAACCACCTCCGCAAGGGATTGCTGTCCCTGCTGATAATCGCCGTGATTTCCGGGCTGTGTTACTCCGCTTCGCGGTTTATTGCCTCCCTGAAACAGGCTCCCAAGCGGGTGGAGCCCGTAACCCGAGTGCATGCCGTTCAGGCGTACGTCACGGAACGCATGACCGTCCAGGAGTTGATTACCGGCTTTGGAACTGCGCGGGCAATGCAGTCCGTCGTCTTATCCGCCCAGGTTGCGGGGGAAGTCATCGAAACCATCGAGCCACTGAAAATCGGCCATTCCATCCGTGCCACACAGGTCTCGACAACCGAGACGGGACTTTCCAAACGCCAGGAAGGCGATGTCATTCTGCGGATTGATCCACTGACCTATCGGGAAAAACTCGATCGAGCGGAAAGCATGGCCCAAGAAGCCCAAGCGGAACTGTCTCGGCTCGAACAGGAAAAACTCAATCTCCAGCGACGTTTCAAAATCCAGGAGCAGAATTACGCCGAGTTCAGCAAGGAGTACAATCGCATCAAGGGACTGGTCCAGCAGAATGTACTCAGCCAGAGCAATTTAACCACAGCCGAACTCGACCTCCGTCGCTACGAGGATGCGATGGTGCAAATGGAAACCGAACTGAACCTGCTCCCCGACCGCATCAAACAAGCCGAATCCCGCTTGGCCACCCAACGCAACGATGTCGAACTCGCACGCCTGGACCTGAATCGAACCACGATCACCTCTCCCATCTCGGGTCAGTTCAGCGAAGTGCATGTCGAACGGGGGCAATATGTCCGCGTGGGCGATCCCCTGGTCACCGTCACCAACGACAAGCAGGTGGAAGTTCCCGTCGGAATTCCCATGCAGGATTATCTCAAGCTGGTGCCTCACATCAACAGCGGTCATTATCCCCAAGCAACTCTGAAATCCGCTGGGCATGAATCCGTCGAATGGAAAGGCCTGGTGATTCGTGCCGCCCCCCTGGCCGACTCGCAGACCCGAACCGTCGACCTTTATATTGTCATCGACAACGATGAAAACCCGGTCCCCTTGCTGCCCGGGACGTTTGTCACCGTCAGCATCGATGGCCCGATTCACGCAGGCGTCATCCCCGTTCCGCGCGATGCCGTTTATCAGGATCAGATATTCACGGTCGAGGCAGGGAAAGCGATTCAAAAGCGGATTCAACCAGTAGCGACGGTCGAATCAATCCTGCTCGTGCGAGAAACACTCGCTCCGGGGGACCAGATCATCCTCACAAATCTCGATATTCTGCGATCGGGCGATCCCGTGAAAGTTTACGAGGAAGGGGTTCAATCGCTCAGGGATGAACTTCTGCGATACCGCCTGCCCACCCTGAAAGTCCTCGAAAGAGAGCCAAATTGATCAACGCCCGCCGCGATGCGTTAGTCCACCCGAGTGGTTTTCAACCTTGCGATGGCAACACTGTCGTGTCACACGAATTCGCGCAACTAGCCGCGCCCGTGAAGAAGCGGGCCACATTCGAGTTTCCAACTACGCGTTGCATTCCACCCAAGTGGATTCCGTAGTGTGCCACTGGCGGCTTGTCCGCCACCGCGTGCGCGGGTTAGGCCTGGCATTTTCCGTAAATCATCGAAGACTCACCGTGGAGAACGCGGAGGTCCGCGGAGGTCCGCGGAGGATTGTATTGTTTCTTCATCCCCTGCCGCGACTGTCGATTTCATTGCGAGAAAACACCTTGCGGAAACTTGGCAAGGAAATTCCGCCTTCGCGTACCTCTGCGGTGAACTCTGAAAATCACCCAGTCCGACGCGGAGTCCACACGAGTAGACAACATCACCACGAATGCGACTCGAACGTGGCCCGCTCCTTCACGGGCGCGGCTAGTTTGCCCCCTCTGGCGATGGATACGTGATGCTCTCGATATCGGCCCGGCGGACTTCCAATTCTCCGGTAATCGTTTCGACTCCAGTGCCTGTGTTGCGAAACCACCGCTTGACGTAAGGGATGCTGGAGAGTACCGGCACACTTCGGTACACCCTGGTTGTCCGTGTCGCATTGACGAGCACGACGGACTTGTCATCAAACCGAATCATCTCCCCCATACAGGTTTCCGCGGGAGCCGATGCCGGTCTCTCCTTCCGCTTCAATACGATCTCACACGTCTGGCCCACAGCTTCCGGGGAGAGCGCGATCACCCCGGCGTTCTGCTGGGTTTGCGAGAACAAAGTTCCCTGAAGGATCAGGAGTAATCCACTGACTGCGAGCAATGCCAAGGTCGGTTTCATACGGAACCTCGTCATGGTGTTCCATGCAATACTATATAGAGCAGGCCCACGGTAGAAGAAAGGGGCGGATCCCCGCAAGAGCAATTCCGGCAACTTCCTGCTCAAACTCGCGGGAAATACTTTCGGAACGTCTCGATCGTCTGCCGGGCTGCCGTTTCGGAATCGGGAAGGGGGAACGCCTCCGCCGAGGCATACCCGCTATAACCTAACTCCACCAGGGCAGCGGCTATGGGGCCGAACTGCAGATGTCCACGCCCAGCGGCTTGTCGGTTGGAATCGACAAAGTGGACATGCCCCAGGTGCTCCCCCGCCTGCCGCAGGGCACTGGCCAGACAGGTTTCCTCGATATTCATGTGAAACAAATCGGCCAGCAGTTTCACCGACTTGGTTTCCAAGGGCCGCAGTAGTTCAACACCCTGCTCCAGTGTCACCGCCAGATTGGTTTCATAACGATTCAGTGGTTCATAAATCAGGCAGACGCCCCGCAAACGGGCATGTTCCCCCAAATCGTGTAAAGCGTCCCGCAAGCGGGCCACGGCGGTTGGCTTGTCAGTTCGCTGATCCCAGCGACCCTGCATTGACCCAATAATTGCCGGGGCACCGTATTCCGCCCCCGCATCGATAATCGCGCGAATGAAGTCACGGGCTGCTTCCCGCCGCGAGGCCTCCGCATCACACAGATGCAATCCATGCACCACCATGCCCGCTCCCGTCCCAACCGCGGCCAGCCGCAAATTCTGATCGGATAGCAATCGACGCAAGGGGGCCTCGCGGATGGCCTCGCCCGACGGCGCGAACAATTCGATGGCATCGAATCCCAGTCTGCCGGCCTGCTGACAGGAATCTGCCAAGTCGCCATGAAACACGAAAGGCCCCTGCCGGGCTTGCTCCACAAGACTGATCGTCACGGCGGATTTAATCATGCTGTTCCTCGATTTTAAATTTGCGGGCCTGACAAGAATCGGGGGAAACCCTTCCCGGGCTGCGTATGGAATCGTGGCTCGCCCTGGGCGATTTCACATCAGGTAATGTCGATCATGGCCTTGATGACGCCGGTTTCCGGTTCGACCCAACGAGGAAAAATATCCGGCACCTCGTCGAAGGCCGCATGATGCGTTATCCAGGGAGCGGTATCAATTTTCCCATCCTCGATCAGCGCAATGATCCGGGTGAAATCCCCGCTGACCGCGTTGCGACTGGCCAGGATCGTCAATTCGCGGCGATGCACCAGCGGTGCCTGAGGAAATTCCAGTGTTTGCTGAGTGATGCCAACGTACACAATCCGCCCGGCAAACGACGTAAACTCAAAGGCCCGGGTCATCGAACGGTTGTTTCCCGTCGCATCGATCACCAGATCCGCCAGTTGATTGTTAGTGATGCTCGCCATCTGCTCGATATCGCTGGCATCCCCCTGTATTCGCAGCGTGTGACGAACGCCCATGGTCTCACGCACAAATCGCAGCCGGCTTTCGCTGATATCGGCCACGATCGGCGTCGCCCCCGAGAGTTTCACGAATTCGAGGGCGGATAATCCGATCGGCCCGGCTCCTAAAATCAGCACGTACTCCCCGGGCCGGGCGGCCCCACGATTCACCGCATGACAGCCAATCGCCAATGTCTCGACCAGGGCGGCCTGATCGTACGTCAGTGCATTGGCACGATGCAATTTCCGCCCCGGCAACACCATCCGGGAAGTCAACCCCCCATCGCACATCACCCCCAGCGTCTGGTTATGTTCGCAGCAATTCGTGAAACCGCGCCGGCAGGCATAACAGGTCTGGCAATTCATGTAGGGTTCAACGGCACAGCGGTCGCCAGGCTGAAGATGCGTAACGCGGCTGCCAACCTCAATCACTTCCACTCCCAGTTCATGGCCGGGAATGCGTGGATAGGAAAAGAAGGGCATTTTCCCCAGATAGCCCCCCAGATCGGTGCCACACACACCCATGCGATGCACACGGAACAGGACATCCTCGGGACCAGGCAGAGGAGGTTCGGGGATCTCGATGGTCTTCCAGACCAGGGGCGATTCGAGTTGCAGGGCCTTCATCCGTTGTTCTCCGGTAATCCTTCTAAATGGCCGATATTCTTCACGGGAGCAAAAATCGCCTGCACGTCTCGCAGCAGGGACTCGTCGAGGGGCTGCGATAGCCACTCCGCCCATTTGCGGATATTGGCGGGGTTCGCGCTCCCGGCAATCGTAGTCGCCAAATCGGGGTGTGAACAGGAAAACTGCAACGCCAACTGGGCAATGTCCACCCCCTGCCGCGCGCAGAACTCCGCAGCCCGGCGGGCTGCCAAGCGAACTTCTTCCGGTTCCTTGAGCCAGCCTGGCAACGGAGCGTTGGTCAACAGCCGCGCCGAAAATGGCCCCGCATTCATCGTCCCCACTCCCGCGGCTTTCAGGGCGGGCACGCACTCGTCGACAAATCGGGTGTTCTGCAACGTGTACTGATTATACGACAGCACACAATCAAGCTCGGCTCGCGCGGATACCGTCTGGAAGATTTTCATGGGATATCCGCTGATCCCGACAAATCGGACTTTGCCCGCCTGCTGAATCTTTCGCAACGCGGGAAGTGTTTCCTCGATGATCTGTTGCAAGGGCACGAATTCGATGTCGTGACACAGCATGATATCGATGTGATCGGTACGAAGACGATGCAGGCTCACATCCACGCTTTCCGCAACCCGCTTTGCCGAAAAATCAAAATGACCAAGGTCGTATCGCCCCAGCTTTGTACAGAGCAGATAATCCTCGCGGGGAACATCCCGCAGGGCGATGCCCAGCAGCACTTCGGACATGCCCCGCCCGTAGAAGGGAGAAGTGTCGATAAGGTTCAGCCCGCAGTCCAGCGCTACACGCACGCTTTCCAACGCTTCGTCGAGCTGCACTTCGCGAAACTCCTGACCCAGCGACGAGGCGCCAAAACCGAGGATCGGCAGTTGCAGACCTGTTTTTCCCAGCGGGCGTCGCGGCAAGGGAGTGCCCGGCGTGTTGCGATCGATTCCAGTCATGTAGCACTCACGAAAACAAGGGGTTGAGATGACGTTCGAAAAGGTTTTGCGTGACCTGCTCGGAAACGATCGCCTCGTTGGCCTTTAGTAAATCGGTGTAACGGCTGCCAGACTTGGCAGCGACCTTGAACGAAACGTGCAGCAGTTGCCGCATGTGCGGATTGAACCGCGGTTCCGTCGGGATGTGCCTCAGGGATTTCGCAAACTCTGGACCCGTCCAGGAGGCAACCGTGGAGACCGCGGGCAAGCGGGTGCGATCGATATCGATCACGCTGGCGTAGGGGGCGCATAACTCGTCGACATGTTCCAGCGAATACGTATAGATCTCCCGGGCCAGCGCCAACCCGTCACCGCCCGCTTCCGCCAGACCGATCATCTCTTCCAGCCAGGTCGTCCCCGCGGTCTTCACATGAATCCCCGCGCCTGTCCGGTCCAAAGCCCGGCGAATGATTGGGTAAAGACTGAATTTGTCGCTGCCGCTGTGTACACTCAACTTCAAATTCGTCGGCAGTCCGTAGACCTGGATGGCATGGGCCAACACCGCCAGATCGTCATTGAATTCCCTCTCGAACCGGTCCAGGTCCCCCACGTAATCGACACCTTTATTAAACCGACCCGTGAATTTTGGCGCAAAGGTCTGCAGAGGCACCTGTTCGTCCGCGAATGCCGCCAGGATCACGAGCAACTCCAGTGGAGTCTGGGGCAGGTCGGTCTCGTCCATCGAGACTTCGGGAATAAAGGTCCCGCTTCCCTTCCGCTCGACAATGTGGCGATACGTCTCGGCTGCCGACTGAACCGCCAGCAAATACTGCCGGGCAATGCGCTGCACCTCCTCGGCTGATACTTCCAGCGAATGTTCCAAACCTGAAACCGCAACCGCGCCGGTTAATTCCGGATGACGGGCCACAAAAGCGGCGACATCCGCGGGGGCCGCCGGTTGACCGATCGAACTGGCCACGTCGATCGTAAAGAAGTTCGAGCACTCCAGAAACGGCTCCACCGTGCTCGTCTGGATGTGATCGGCGTCGACATACCAGGATTTCTTCCAGCCCCGTTCCGTTATCGCCTCCTGGGCGGCAGCCCGCACGCTCCGGGGATGCGAGCCAACAAACGTATGCTCGCGGTTCGACTTGTTCCAGACGGGAACAACATCCACGCCGGATTCCGCCAGCAGTTCAAAGGCACGGAGCTGTGCGCGGGCCTGATGCCCAAAGCGATCTCCCACGCCAAACGAATACTTTTCCAGAGTGAGCATAAATTCATCCTGTGCAGGGGAAAAGTCCCATTGTGATAGGTCCCCCTCTCGGCAGGAATAGCCGAACTTGACAAACCCATTGCTATTCTTAACCTGTTTTACATGGCAATAAAATCACCCGATTTGCTCCAGGAACCCGCTTTTGTCTCCCGGCAGGTGAGCGAGGCACGGCGCTACTACCTCAATCTCGCCCCTGCCAGACACGACGACCTGGTGGTCGTTTGCGGGGGTGTCGAACGGATGAGGCCCGAATACTGCGTCAATCGCAGTACCTTCCCTTATTATGGGATTGAACTGGTGGTCGAGGGCAAGGGAACCCTGATGTTGCAGGGTGAAGGTTATCCCCTCATGCCCGGTGTTGTTTTTGCATACGGTCCCGGCGTCCCCCATGTCATCCGCAACGATCCCCGGCACCCCATGCGCAAATATTACGTGGATATCGCAGGCCGGAAAGTCCCCAAATTGCTGAGTGACGCGGGGCTTGCCCAAGGCAGGCCACTGCGGATGACCGCAGCGCACGAACTCGAAGACCTCTTCGATGACCTGGACCGCGAATCGCGCGAGGACTGCCAAGTTTCACCCGAATTGTGCGCGACACTCGTCCGCTTGCTGCTGCTCAAAATCCGCCAGCGTAGCATGGCCGAAGGACGTGAACGACCACGTTCCTTCGATACCTACCAGCGAATTCGCGCGCACATGCAACGCCGCTGCCTGCAACTGAGTACAGTGGAAGACGTAGCCCGGGAATGCCGCGTCACTCCCGTGTATCTCTCGCGCCTGTTTCACCGCTTTGGCAGCAGTGGTGCTTACCAGTATCTGGTCCGGCAGAAAATGAACCTGGCCGCTTCGCTGCTGCTCGACGAAGGGTTGCTCGTCAAACAGGTTGCCCGACGCATCGGCTTCCGCGACGCCTTCCAGTTTTCCCGGGCCTTCAAACGTGTGTACGGACTTTCCCCCCAACAATTTCTCGCCGGTCACCACCGTCAAAACGGCAACGCGGAAGATACAGAAACATGACTTCCCAGGTGCAGGGAGTCTGCAACGCGAGGTACGCAGCCGATTTTCCAGGAATTTTCTCGACAAGATCCCCTGTGTTATTAGGCCCGTCCGGCCCTTCTTTGTCGCGTTCCCTGCTTAAAAACCACGGAATTTTCTTTGGGAAGCTTACCCATTCGGAAAAGTTCCTCCCCACCATTCCCGCGTGCCGCCCCGTGGTGATTGTTCTTCGGGCATTCCACGGTAGAATGCCTGTTTTGCACCATGCCCCTGCGGAACAGCAGCGGGGCTATCCTCGGAGGAGAGTGTCTTGCGGGAAAAAAATCAGCGTAAACAGAAACGTCCCCTTGCCTCGCCGGCTCAAACCGAACAAGTCGATCCCTGGCTCGAATTGAAAAATCCGCACAGCGTGCGCGCCGCGATCAAGCATCGCCCACAAGACGTCAAGGAACTGGTGTTCCTCAACGAACCCCAAGGCTTGTGGATTCGACTGGCCGAACTGGCCGAGGAAGCGAAAATCCCCTTGAAGTTTCGTGAACAGAAGGACAACAAGCCTGAAAAAATCAAGGGGCCCAAGCAGGAACGCATTGGCCACGCCTTTGCCCGGGTCGCCCCCAGGCTTCCCGTCAGTCTCGATACCCTCTGGAGCGATGCCGGCACCAGAACCTCGGCCAGTCAACCCGGGTTGTGGCTGGCGCTCGACTCCCTGCAGGATCCGCACAACGTAGGAGCTATTTTTCGCTCGGCTGGTTTCTTCGGAGTGCGAGGCATCGTGGTGACCAAGAATGCCTCCGCGCCCATCAACGCCACCGTGTACGACATCGCTGCCGGGGGTGTGGAATCCGTCCCGTTTGCCGTCGAATCGAACCTCAATCGCGCCTTGAAGCTCTCTCGCCGGGTCGGGTTATGGAACCTGGGCACCTCGGAACACGCGGAACGATCCGTCTGGCAAGTCGATCGCGAACGCCCCTGGCTGATTGTCGTCGGGAACGAACAAAAAGGCTTGCGCCGACTGGTGCTGGAACATTGCGACGAAATCTGTCAGATCCCGGCGACAGGCGACGTCGGCTCGCTGAATGTGTCCGTCGCCACCGGCATCCTGCTGGCGGCTTTGGACCGCCCCGGCAATGCCTGAAAATCCTCCCCCGACGCGGTTTCAGCAGTTTCCCGTCCGTGATTCACGATCTCGGTAAATTCCTGGCAATTATATGCAGCATCCGGCTCACGCATGACTTCAAGCAATCACCGCTATCGAGACGCCTACCGCGCGGCTTTCGTCGGCCTGGGGGTGAATTTCGCTCTCGGGTTGACCAAGTTGGCCGTCGGAGTGCTGGCACGATCCGGCGCGCTGGTGGCCGATGCCGTGAATTCCCTGGGCGATGCCCTCACCTCGATTGCCGTGCTGTACGGCCTCAATGTGGCTCAGCGTCCCGCGGATGAAGAACATCCCTATGGCCATTCGCGAGCCGAGGGTATCGCCGCCACGAACGTCGCGGTGGCGATCATCGTCTCGGGTGCGATTGTCGCCTGGGAATCACTCCAGCGGATG
Organism: Planctomycetota bacterium; assembly: GCA_014584345.1. Classification (GTDB taxonomy): domain Bacteria; phylum Planctomycetota; class Planctomycetia; order Planctomycetales; family Planctomycetaceae; genus Rubinisphaera. The sequence continues at coordinate 38,377 of JACTNB010000034.1, read as the reverse complement.
GGCAAGGCCCCTCCCACAACGGACTGGTGGATCCTCGCGATAGCCGCGGGAAATGTGCTGCTCAAGGAAGGTCTGTTCCGCTACAACATTCGCATCAGCCGTCGCACGGGCTCCGCATCGATCCTGGCCAATGCCTGGGACCACCGAAACGATGCCTTCTGCTCGCTGGCCGTGCTCTTCAGCCTGGGAATCATTCGCTGGGGAGGCCCCGAATACGCCTGGATCGATCCACTTGCCGCGCTAATGGTTTCCACGATCATCATTCTCTCGGGCATCCATCTGTTTCGAGGCAGCGCCCGGGATCTGATGGACATTCAGGCCGATTCCTCCCTGGTCGCCGCGATTCGTCAAGCCGCCGAGAAGGTCGAGGGAGTGCAGGAAATCGAAACCCTACTGGTTCGCAAATCCGGGCTGGAATACCTTGTCGACATGCACATCGAAGTCCGCGCCGAATTAACCGTCGAGCAGGGACACCGCATCAGCCACCTGGTGAAGGATCGCCTGCTGCAGGAGTTTCACGAAGTCCGCAACGTACTGGTCCATATTGAACCGTACCCGCATCGGCATGATCCGCAGCCCGCTGGCCCCACTCCTCCCCAGGCATGAGACCTGCCGCGGTGTTGCCGCGGCTGCCCGCATGAGTGCAGCAGCCCCCATTACTCCTGCGACTGCTTGCGTTTCCGCTCGTTTTCCGTCAACCCGATCTTTCGCAGGCGGATGGCATCGGGCGTGACCTCGACGTACTCATCGCGTTCGATATATTCGAGGGCCACTTCCAGGGACATATCGCGAGGCGGCTTCAACAAAATCGCATCGTCGGAGCCGGAAGCACGAACATTGGTCAATTTCTTTTCCCGAACGGGATTCACCACCATGTCGTTTTCCCGGGAGTTTTCGCCGACAATCATCCCCTCGTACACTTCGGTTCCGGGTGGAATGAACAGTTCGGTCCGCTCCTGCAATTTCCACAACGCATAGGCAGAGGCCTTGCCGGGAAGTTGGGAAATCAGCACGCCGTTCGCACGACCGGGCAGTTCCCCTTCCAGTTGGCGGTAGGAATCAAAGCGATGATTCACCACGGCTTCGCCCCGAGTCGCATTCAGTAGCCGAGTCCGCAGACCGATCAAGCCCCGGGCCGGGATCAGGAATTTCAAGTGCGACTGTCCCGATTCCGAGGAGGTCATGTCCTGCATCTGGCCTCTGCGGGGGGTCACCAGTTCCATCACGCTCCCCACGACTTCCGTCGGGACGTCTACTTCCAGCACTTCAAACGGTTCGTACCACTTGCCATCGATTTGCTTGCGAATCACTTCCGGCTTGCCCACGGACAACTCGTAGCCTTCGCGACGCATTTCCTCAATCAGAATCGAAAGGTGCAGCAAGCCTCGCCCGGAAACCCGAAAACATTCCTTGACGCCGGTCTCTTCCACGCGCAGTGCCACGTTCGATTGCAGTTCCCGCATCAGGCGATCGCGCAAGTGTCGACTGGTCACGTACTTGCCCGATTTCCCCGCAAACGGTGAACTGTTGATGGTGAACGTCATGGAAATGGTCGGCTCGTCCACCTGAATCCGCGGCAAGGCCTTTGTAATCGAGGGATGGCAGATCGTATCGCCAATTTCGGGATCGGGCAGGCCGATTAAGGCCACGATATCTCCCGCCGTGGCCTTGTCTACCGGAGCACGCCCCAGGTTATTGAACACTTCCACCTGCTCGACCGTCGCGTTTTCCCGTTTGCCATCCGCGCGAATCAGCACCACTTTCTCGCCCGTTTTGATCTCGCCGGAAACAATGCGGCCCGTCGCGATGCGACCGACATAATTCGACCAAGACAACGTTGTCGTGATCATCTGAAAGGGCTCGTCCTGGACCTCGGGGCCCGGCACATGCTGAATAATCATTTCCAGCAAGGGGCGGATCGTGCCACTGCGATCCTTGGGATCGTGCGTCGCATACCCGGCACGCCCACTGGCATACACGTAGGGGAAATCGAGGATTTCGTCATCGGCCCCCAGTTCGACCAGCAGATCGAATACCTGGGAGAGCACTTCGTCGGGACGGCAATCGGGACGGTCGATCTTATTGATGACCACCAGCGGCTTCAAACCCTTTTCCAGGGCCTTGGTCAGCACGAAACGGGTTTGCGGGCGGGGACCTTCGAAGGCATCCACCAGCAGCAGCACCCCATCGGCCATGCTCAACACGCGTTCGACCTCGCCTCCGAAATCAGCGTGTCCGGGCGTATCGATGATATTGATTTTCGTCCCCTCGAAAGTCAACGCGATGTTCTTGGCGAGAATGGTAATTCCCCGTTCCCGTTCCAGCGCGTTCGAGTCGAGAATACATTCTTCCTGCAATTGGGAATCCCGAAATTGCCCGGATTGCTTTAACAGGCTATCCACGAGCGTCGTTTTGCCATGATCGACGTGTGCGATGATCGCAATATTCCGCAGATCATTGCGTCGTCGTGAATTTTCGGTTATCGATTGACAGGGATCCGAAAGTGACATACTGGAGGCCATAAAAATCCGATTTCGTGTTCTGAAGTTCTTTTTCCGGGAAGCAACCGCGATCTGGCCACGGATTCTCTCCCCAAGGCAGGCAAAGTTGCCACGCGGGATGTTCAATTCGCGCTTGTCGATTTCTTGGAACCGAGAGGCGGATCACAACCCAGGTGAGAGTGCTTGTTGAGGGATGGGCAGGCAGGTATCTCTGGCGGTGTGCCGGGATTATACGGTTTTGACGGAAAACATCACGATCAATCTGGAGGCTTTCCGCAAGAATTCACGAAGGAATTCAACTTTCCTCCCCACACGGATCAAAGGTGCTTGATGCCAGGACTGCTCGTAAGCGTAAAAAACGTGACAGAAGCCCGATTCGCAATCGCGGGAGGCTGCCACGTGCTCGATATCAAGGACCCCGATCAAGGGTCCTTGGGACGAGCGCGACCTTCCATTATATCGGATATCCTGGATTTCTCCACCAGCATCACTTCCAAAATGCCGCTCAGCATCGCGCTGGGCGAGTTGACCGACTGGGCGGACAGCACCGCCCGCACGGACATCCGCGCCGACTGGAATCATGTCGCCTACTACAAACTCGGCCCCTCCGGGATCGCCGATCCCTCGGACTGGCAACGGCAATTCACACAGGCGCGGCATATTCTGCATCGCGCCGCAATCACCCGGCCGCGGGCCATTGCGGTCCTCTACGCCGATGCCCACGGAGCACGCTCGTTCATGCCCTGTACTTCCAGGCAAGCAACACAGGATTTCGTGCAACGCATCGGTGAACTGGGATGTGCCGGGCTGTTAATCGACACTTGGGATAAATCCGGTCCTTCCTTGAATGAGTTGCTGAATTCCCCGGCATCCGAGTTTCGGCTCCAATTACGGTATGTGCTGGAAACATGCCGGGAAGCAGGGGTTATATCCGCGCTGGCGGGGCGGTTGCAACACTGCGATATCAAGGACCTGCTCGCCGAGGAATTCACGCCCGACCTCTTTGCAGTACGTTCCGCAGTTTGCGAACAGGCCAATCGGCAGAACGCTGTTTCGACGGAAAAAGTTCGTGATCTGGTCGGCCTGCTTGCGGAAACCCATGTCTCTGCGGCGCACGCTTGGTTTCCCCGGTGTGACGCGATATCAATTCCGGTGGAAAGTCTGCCACCACATGCGTAGCACAGTCGCCGCGATCTCCTCCTTCACCTCTCGTGTGCTGCTGGGATTGAATCTGCTGAGTCTGGATGCACCACTGGTGGCATTGGCCTGGCAGGATGTCGCCGCGCGTTGGCTCTCAGTCGATCTCCCTGCAGCCGCGCGCGGGATATTGATCCTGGTCACCTGGCTGGCTTACGCTGGAGATCGGCTACTGGATGCCCATTCGCGCGAGTCTGTCTGCTTCCCCCAGGCACGGCATCGTTTTGCCGTGCGTTGGCAACGTGAACTGACCCTCTGCTGGGCTTTATTGGCTGTGATGACCTGCGTGTTGGCTGTTATCGCATTCGCTGCCAGAACTCTGCTGCTGGGTGGCCTGCTCACCCTGGGAGCACTGCTGTATCTGGTACTGGCACAATACTACCGCTTTCAATTAGGTCGTCTCATACCTCGCGAGTTGGTGGTGGGAGTGGTGTTCACTCTGGCAGTCTTGTTCTTTCCCGTGCAGCAACAGCCCCTCGCTGCCTGGTCGAGCGGCTCGTTGGGCGAGATGTTTTGCCTCTGGACGCTATTAGCCAGCCTGAACTGCCTGGGAATCTCTTGTTGGGAACAGGCGGCGGACTTGGCCGTCGGCGAGCACACGCTGGCCACGCGCTGGCCCTGCCTCAAAGTCTGGTATCCTCGCCTGCTCGGGGCATCCGCGGGAGTGATCGTGATTGTCAGTCCGTGGAGTTTCGCACCATCCGGGGTACTCTGCGGCAGCCTGGTGGCGATCGCTCTGTTATGGACTCTGGATCGTTGGCTGAGTCACTCTCCGCTCGCCCCACCCCTGGCGGATCTGGCATTGCTATCAGTCTGGTTCTGCCACCAATTTCAGGCATGAAAGGGAATCCGCGGCGAGATTCACCGGAAACAGGCCGGCAAGACAGAGCTTGTTGAATTTCCGGTCATTCCTAGTAAGAATGCGACAGAGACTCCCGTGGTGGGCGGAAACCAGCGATTTTCCACCTGCCGCGGCTCAGAGAATCTTGATGAAAACGTGGCTCCCGGCCCGGGAGCGGCCCCTCGTGTCGAAGAGTTGAATCGAGAGTTATGCGATTGCGTCTTACCAATCTGATGCTGCCCGTGCTGGAAGACGAGCAATCCCTGCAAGGTGAAATCGTGCGGCGACTCGGCGTGCGGGATGCGGACCTGCTCGACTGGCGCATTCTTCGCAAAAGCCTCGATGCACGAAACCGGTACGACCTGCAGTTTGTGTACACGCTGCAACTCAACCTGCCCGAAGATTCACAGCAGGCCCGCAGGCTGGAAGACCTGCCGGGAGTCTCCGTCTATGAAGACCCGGTGTTTGAAGATCCTCCGTCGGGAACCGAGCCCACGGTACACCGTCCCGTTGTGATAGGCTCAGGTCCCGCCGGTCTGCTGGCTGCTTATTACCTGGCCATTCGAGGTTACGCCCCGATCGTTCTGGAACGGGGGCAACCAGTCAAGCAGCGTGTCCCGGCAATACGAGAGTTCGATCGAGGGGGAGCCTTTGATCGCGAAAATAACTATCTGTTCGGCGAAGGGGGGGCCGGTTGCTTCAGCGACGGGAAACTGACCTGCCGACTTTCCGGCCCCGATGTGGACTGGGTACTACAAGCCTTTGTCGCGTGTGGAGGCAAACCTTCGATTGTCTACGAACAGCGTCCGCACCTGGGCAGCAACAAGCTGCCGATGATTTGCCGTAACTTTCGACGCAAAATCGAAGCAGCGGGGGGAGAATATCGATTCGGCTGTTGTGTCGAGAAACTCGACGTGCAGGCGGGCACGTTGCGGGGGTTGCATACTTCCAGTGGGTATCTCCCCTGCTCGCAAGTGATACTCGGAATTGGCCACAGCGCCCGCGATACCTACGAAATGCTGCACGAACTGGGCGTTCCCATGTATCAGAAGCCCTTTCAACTGGGCTTGCGAATCGAACAACCCCAGGAGCAGGTCAATCAACACAAGTACGGCCTCCCCGCCTATCAGGCGGTGTTGGGGGCGGCCGATTATTCGATGGTTGCCAAGGGAAAACGCGATGTGTACACATTTTGCATGTGTGCGGGAGGCTGGGTCATCCCCAGTGTTTCCGAACCCGGGATGTTTTGTTCGAATGGCATGAGTCGCTCGCGGCACGACACGTCCTATGCCAACAGCGGGCTGATGGTAACGCTGAATCCGGAAGAATTCGGCAGCCCACACCCGCTGGCTGGGATGGAACTGCAACGCAAGTTCGAACGGATCGCCTTCGAGATCGGTCGAGGCAACTACCTTAGTCCCATTCAATGGGCTCGCGATTTTATCCGCAAACAGCCCAGTCGCGACGCCGCGATCCCCTCGAGTTACGAACGGGGCGTAGTCTCGGCAGATCTTTCACGCGTGCTCCCCGTAACCGTGTTGCAGGCGTTGTATGATGGCCTCCCCATCCTGGATGCGCGCTGGAAAGGAGACTTCCTCAAGCATGCAACACTGGTCGGCCCGGAAATGCGGGGTAGCGCCCCGCTGCGTATCGACAGATCGCAGGAAAACCGTCAACCGACGGGCTTCGCGGGTTTGTATCCCGTCGGCGAGGGAGCCGGGTACGCAGGAGGGATTGTCACCGCGGCAGTGGACGGCCTGCGCTCCGCCCGGCAGATCGTGAAACACTTTGCTCCCGTCACGGAGTCGTGAACTCCCGCAACATCAGCGCGGGCTTGTCGGTGGTAATTCCGATGATGCCCCAGGAAACCGCCTCCCGCGCCTGGGCCGGTTCATTGATGGTCCAGGCGAGCACCTGCAAACCGGAATCCCGAATCGCCGCGACGATCTCCCGAGTATACTTCCCGCCAATATCGACACCGGGCACTTCCAGGCGCCGCGCGATGCGAATGATTTCATCGCTTTTCGGTTGCAGGTCGCCATCCTTCTCCTTTACCGAGACCAGCCAATAAGTGGTCAAATGGGGGATGAGCCGACGGACGGACGCGACCACCTCTTCCGAAAAGGCGATGATCACCAGTTTCTCGGCGGATTGCCCCGATTGCTCCAACACGGTTTTGAGGTAGGGGACAATTTCAGGCCCCGACTTGATTTCAATATACAGCCGCTTGCCTGCCGGGGTGAGGGGCAGCACCTCTTCCAGCAACGGGACCGTTTCCCCGCGCCAATGCGGATCCTTCCAGGCACCCACGTCGAGCGTACTCAATTCCGCCCATGTCATTTCCGCCACGGGACGATCCGGTCCCCCATACCGTTTGGGGGTTTTGTCATGCATCAGGACAATTTTGTTATCCACGGTGAGATACACATCGATCTCGACGGCATCTGCCCCCTGCTCCCAGGCCAGTTTCACGGAAGCCCGGGTGTTCTCGGGCGCTTCGAAGGAAGCCCCGCGATGGGCCACAATTTCCGGACGGGGGGCAGGTTCGGCTGCCGGAACGGTATTCTCGTCGGTCAGCGAGTTAAAGCACATCAGCAGGATCCAGCAAAGGCAAAGTCTCATCGGCGTAATTTCCATCAGTGGGGAAGTTTGTGAACGGCCGCCGTCTCCGGAAGGAACGCCGTCCGGGGAATCGGCCGAAGCCTTTCCCGCCAGACCGCCATTCGCGTTTCACATGAAACGGACCGTGGTCGAACGGTCCCATGGACGAAACGGGGACTCGGCCCAGCTTAACAGTCTCGAAGTTCCCTCGCATGCATCTGCGTATGAAAATTCGATGAAGCCAGCAGATCCCGCGCCCCCTCTGGGAATCGGGGTGTTCCACTCAGGATCGCGTGGAAATCAACGTGGGGACGTCGTAAGTCCGTTGACTCTGCGTGTATTCCGGATTTTTGTTGTATTCGAGGGAAAGCTGATACAACTCGCGGCCCGCTTCGGTCGGATATTCCCCTGTCACGCATGCCCTGCAGAGCGATTCCGCTTCGATGCCAATGCTCTGATGCAATTTTTCGACGGGCAGATAACGCAGCGAATCGGCTCCCAGGGCGCGGGCCATTTCCTGTTCGATTTCCGGGGTCAGGTCGTGCCCGGTCATAAACCGGGGAGCGAACAGTTCACTGATTTTCGACATATCGATGCCGTAAAAACAGGGAGCGATGATCGGCGGGCAGGCTACCCGCACGTGTATTTCGCTGGCTCCTCCGCGGGTACGTATCTGGTCGATCAGCCCCTTCATTGTCGTGGAACGGACAATCGAATCCTCCACGAGCAGTACGCGCCGCCCCTTGAAGACTTCCGGCAAGGGGGTAAATTTCGTCCGGACCTTGTCGGCCCGGTCGTTGGATTCAATGAACGTGCGACCGACGTAGCGGTTGCGCATGAGACCTTCGAGGCACGGGATGTTCAACTGATAGGCCATGGCGGAGGCAGCAGACTTGGCGGTATCGGGGACGGGCACCACGATGGTGTTTTCGTCGATATCGAGCGTCTCCTGCTGGGCCAGATGCATCCCCAGTTGAGTTCGCGACAGATACACGCTCCGTTCATCCAGCGTGCTGGCGGCGTTGGCGAAGTAAATCCATTCGAAGAAACAGTGTGCCTTGCGCCGCGTCTCCGCGAACCGATGCTTCTCGATGCGCCCATGCTGCACGAGCATCATTTCGCCCGGTTGCAGCGTGACAATGCTTTTTTCGTCGAAGCCCAGATTCCATAGGGCCACGCTTTCGCTGGCCGCGGCAAACAGCGGCCCATCGATGGCGTAACACAGTGGGCGAATTCCCAGGGGATCGCGCGCCACAAACATATCTCCCCGCGCGTTCAGGAAGGCAATGTTGTAGGCCCCATCGAGTTTGTGGCTGAGCCTTTTCATCGTTCCCACGAGATCGCCGCGACCGTGAATCGAAAAATCCTGGGACAACAAATGCATAATAATTTCGGTATCGGTCTCGCGGGCCAGGTGGAAGTCGTCCTGTTCCTCGATCTGCTCGCGCAACTTCTGGTAATTGGCCAGTTGGCCATTAAAGCCAAAACTGAACCATTTCGATTTCTGAACGTGGGGGCGTTCGAATGGCTGGGCATAACTGCGATCATCGGCACCGCAAGTGGCATATCGGACATGCCCGATGGCCGCCCGCCCGTTGAATTCCCGCATCAGGTGTTCCGCGCGTTCCTTGTGGCCCAGACGAAAGACCTCGTTGACACCCCCTACGTTTTTGTGGGTTTTGATCAACTGCTTGCGCTGCGGATTGTAACTGGTCATCCCAGCCGCAAGCTGGCCTCGATTCTGGATATCCAACAGCAGGCGGGGTATCAGATTCGCCACCCGATGGGGGTCTCCCTGGGGAGCCAGCGGGGAAACGTCGTCGCGAATCAGGTGGTATATTGCCGCAATCCCGCATTCATGATGGAGTTCGGCCATGAAGTTCTTGTTCCGGAGAGAAAACACGGGGGGAATGAACGATCGCTGTGCTGATTGGCGAATCGTATTTGCTTCTCGCACTTCATCATACCGGTCCCCCTGCCGGAATCCAATTGTGCGATCGAAAAATGAAAAATGCATGAAGAATATTTTTCATTTTTCTCCCCGGAATTCGTTACGATCGGTGCCCCAGGGCCGGGAGAATCCTGCTTACGTCCCCACGCCGATAAAACGAAATAGAAGCATCAACAACACCAGGACACCCAAAATTGCCACGCCGCCTGCCAGCGAGTAAACCGCCCGTTCACTCCCTTTGCCGCGAAGCCAGGGCCGAAGCACGAATGTGACCGCGGGCATCACGCCCCACTGCAACAAGGCGACACTGAGGGTGTTGGACACCAGCATCGCCAGCGGAAACCCCAGTGGTGCCAGGATCGGTCCCACCAGCAGACTGAGCACTACAACCGTCGGATACAGGGCCAGTAAAACCGTCAGAGCCATTTTCCAGGCAGGGGGTGGGGAGACGGGAACAGGGCGACTTTGAGTGGTAAACCAGCCACTGAATCCGCCAGGCAGAGTTTTCACCTCGAAATTTCCCCCCTTTTCCAGGAGTTGCTGAAGCCAGGAGGCGCGCAAGGGGGAATCGAGCCAATGCTTCAAATTGGTTTCCTGATCAAAATGCAGAACGACCACCCATTCTCCCCCCTCAGCCTCGTGAGGCGGATATACATCGGTGGCAAGATAGCCTGCACAAGTCGCGGCAGCCGAGGATATTCCCCGTTGCCACTCCAGAAACCAGTCCGCATGTTCTGGTGCAATCCGTTGGATTACCACCGCCGATGCCCTGGAAATGCGAATTTCCACAACACATTCTCCCACAGCGTGTTAAGACGTATTCACCCGTGCCGTTCGCGCAATTTTCGAGCCGCCAGAAAACGCGGATCGCTCCGTACCCCGGGTGATGGTGAGCATACCTGCCTTGCTCCTTCAAGGAAATGTCCGCCAAAAGAACCGGTCTTTCCCTCGGGAAGCCGCCTGTGTTAGATTTCAGAGGAGTAAAGGCAAGGCTGCCGCCGGTTTTTCCCGTCGTGCCAGAACATGTATGGATAGTGACTGCCCAGGGAGGGATGATGACGCACGTAGTGAACGGCAAATTGATTCAACGAGGAACCTGGATTTCTCCGACTGTGGCCTTGGGCGTATGGCTGCTGATATCGCTGACGGGTTGCAATTCCGAAACCGTGGTGGAAACAGGCGAAGTGCTCGACGAATCCTGGTTCTCGCTCGAACAAACGGGGAAAGCGGCTCCGAACGCTCCTGCGGGAGATGTCGTGGCCAAAGCCAGCCTGGGAGTGAACCTGGAGCGGGGGACGAAATTTCCGTTACAGAAAATCGTCGAAAAAACACTGACGCAATCAACACTGCAGGGGCCGATCGAAAGTACGGAACGGATTGAGCTGTTTATTTCGGTCACCGTCGAGGAATTGCGGGATCGCAACAAGAAATTTCGCATCCTGTATAACCGCGTCAAATACGACAGCAACCTGGGGGGACAAATCGTCCATTATGATTCCCAGCAGCCCCAGTATCCGCTGCCCGATACCGTTCTGGCCTATCACGGCATGGTGAACAATGGCTTCTCTTTCTGGGTGGGTGCCGACAATCGCATCACCGATGTGGTCGATTTCAGCGATTTTCTGCGTCGCTGCCTGGCCCAGGTTCCAGTGCATAAATCCGAGGCCGTTTCGCAGACCCTGGCATCGTATTCCGGTCAGGAAGGGATTGCGAACTTCGTGGACGACACCATAGGACTGTTACCCTACGATCCCAATTCCGCGGATGGAAGCAGTGTCGTTCGGCTCGGTGGACACTGGTCAAAATCCCGGCACTACAACGAGCCCGTCCCCATGTCGCTTAACAGCACCTACACACTTAAGGAGCTCAACGACGATTACGCAAAGGTTGAAGTGCTGGGGGACGTGGTTCCCGCTGCCGCGGTTTCCAATCCGCAGCAAGGGATGTCGTTCCAGGTACTGCAGGGGCATTCGGCTGGAACCTGTACCATCGACTTGAAAACAGGCTTGCCGTTGAATTCGCGGATCGACCACCAGATGAGCATGAGTGTGCAACTGAACGGCATCCAGTTCGACCAGCATAAACGGGTTGTGACCTCGATCCGGATGTTCCCCGAACAGGAACAAGGCCGCGTCCAGCAATTTGCAGCGGACGAGGAATCGCAACCAGGTCCGACAGGCTTAAGCCTGACTCCGGTTTCGCGTCCCCAGACGCAGGGATATTAAACCGCGGTTCCAACGAATGAGCCGCGTCCGTGGGAGATGTTGTTTTACGCCATTTTGCGAGCCACGGGTGTGTCAGCGCCGTGCGAATTTCCAAGCATTATTCCACGGTTGCTCGCAGAGTCGTGGCTCCTCGTATATCAACACGCTTGCGAGGAAACGGCCACGTTTGAGTCTCTTCACTCATACGGGAGTCCACTCCTGTGGACACTATTGCTGCCACTGGCTGGCTTGTCCGCCACCGTGAGCCCGTGTTGACACAAAACTTACAAGCACTGGCGAAGCCTGTGGCACTCGATGTTTCCCACAAGAACTAACCGCACGCGCCAGCGTTGGAGATGGGCTGACGGTTTCCCAGGTTATGCCGATCGGCTGTTCGGCATGCTCACCCGTCTGCGGCGCGAGAGCATGGCAGCGAGCAATTCAGCGCTGCATCGTGTGCGCCGCCACCCGCATGAGTGCCGCAGACATGGTAAGCAGAACGTACCCTAAAAAAAATCACAGCTCCCCGCTTCTCGAGCCGTGGTTCCTGGCGTCTGATCGACGATCCGCGATGTCCCGCAGTTGACCGTGTATATCCAGTCCTACCAGCGAATTCCAGCTTTCCAGCAACTGCCTGGTGCGGGGGCCAGGAAATTGGAGTCCCGCTGAGGTACTATTCAAACGCGAGACTCCCAGCAAGGCATAGGGCGTGGAGGTCGTGAAAATTTCCTCGGCCTGCAGCAGATCATCCATCGTCACCGGCGTTTCGCAGACATCGAATCCCAGGTCTCGCGCCAGCTTCAGGGTTACCGCCCGACAGATGCCAGGTAGCACATCCCGCTCGGGGGGAGTCAGCAATCTCTCGGAGCGCACCACAAATACATTAGCGGTACTGGTTTCCCGAACATAGCCATATTGATCCAACACAACGGCCCTGGCACCGGGATACCGCGTACGCACTTCCCGGTCCGCCAAATACCACGCCATCCGACTGCGCGTTTTCGCGTTTGCTGGCACGCATTCCGTGGGGATCTGCGGAACTTGCGACACCGCCAGATGCTGTCCCGCAACGGTCGCATCCGCCCATAATTCGCCCGGCAGTTCAAACGTGTGCATATAACACGTTGGCTCGCAGTCCCTTTTCCCCGTGTACGTGGGATTCAATCCTGGTGTGACGGAAATAATTAGCCCCAGTTCTCCGGGTTGCTCCAGTTGCCCCCAGTTGTGAGTCACCAGGCGGAAGGCAATTTCCCGCAGATCAGCTCTCGCAAAGGGGACATCCAGTCCACACAAATCCGCGGACGCCTGCAACCGCAACAGGTGTTCTTCCAGCCGAGGGAGTTGGCCCTGAAAGGTCCGCAGCATCTCCGTGATGGCAACTCCGTGCACCACACCTTGATCGAACACCGAAATGTGTAGCTGCTCGACCGGCAGAAAATTTCCATTCAAAAACGCCAACATCCCGGGACTTGTGAAATCAGTCGATTCGGTGGAGGCCATGAATGGTGGACTTTCCCTGGCAAAAAAGCGGATTTCTACAGTTAACGGAAGGCATGCTCGCAGACAAATGAACATGCGGCCATTGGAAAAACTGTGCGTAACTATTCTCGTTTTTTTATACTTTTCCCAAAACAACCCATTTCATGAAAAAAAATGGGACGATACAATAGTGGAGAAGCTTCACTGTAATTTAGCAAGCTATCGGTGCTTGTTTGCTTTGATTTTCCTGTCTTCCTGATTCAAGTTCCCGATATCCACCGCTGAATTTGACCTTTCGTGGTACGCATTCAATTCGTCGGCAATAAATCACGTTTCGTCTTCCGATGCCATGTTTGCAAGCGGGGCGTAAATGTGTGGATACAATCCTGAAAGACTTGGGAGAGAGCAATGCCCGCTCATTTACAAGCCGATGAGAACAATCGCTCCGTGCCGCTCGACAAGCCGATTGTTTTCGTGGGTCGCCATCCCGATTGCGACCTGGTCATCAACAACAGCCGCAAAGTCTCTCGCAAACACTGTTGTCTTGCCGAGATCGATGGACGATTTGTCATTCGGGATCTCGGCAGTACCAACGGTGTGCAAATCAACGGCAAACGTGTCACGGGAACTCAGGAACTTCAGGAAGGCGACCAAGTCCTAATTGGTGACTGCCTATTCACTTTCCATGCAGCCGCACCAGTTATTGCCACGCCGCCGGTTGCCCCTTCGCCCCCGGAATCATCAGCACCTTCGCTTCTCGATTCCGTGCCGACTGCCAATCTCAAGCCCGGCTTTATCGAGCCTGTTACGCCACAAACGGCCGCCATTTCCCATGAAATGAGCAGTGAAATCCCGATCATGATCGACGAACCCGAGGACGATGGGTTCAATATCTTCCCGGGAAACCGCTTGGCATACCCCAGGCCGGAAGTTCCCCCAAAACGCAGAAATCGATCCGACAGCGATTCTCACCTGGAACTGGCCCTCGACTGAAGGCATCCAATTTCCGCGTCCCGGCGCGAACGGCACAATTCCGCTCCGGTCACGGTGTCTGCCGCAGGCTGAAACTTCGCTGAAACCACCTTGCTCTCACGGTTTATCCACGCCCGAGAGTGATTGCCGCGGACGGTCCGTCCGCCTGTTTCTCTCGTATGCGTTGTCCCATTACGGGTGGATGCCTTACTCGCGGGAGCCCGGCGTGATCTTCATTTCCAGCGTTTGCTCGCCACGTTTGACTTTCAAAGTCACTTCTTCGCCGATTTTCAGGGCTTCGATGGCATAGGTGTAGTCGTAGATATTCTCGATTTTTTTACCTGCCAACTCAATGATGACGTCCGCTTTTCGCAATCCCGCCTGATCGGCTGGCGCCCCTTTCCCGACTCCCGAAATTTGCACCCCTTTCACATCCGAGGCCGCGTAATCGGGAATTGTTCCCAGGTAGGCCCGCAAATTCGCGCGGCGCTGTTCTTCCGGGCGATCCTGGGCCACATAGTCGGGCGTCCCGCTTTCGGTAACCAGGCCCCGCGCAATCAGCCCCATCAATTTCGCGATACGGGCCGCCGCCTCGTAATTCAGTTTTTCCGGCGTGTCCTGTGGTGTGTGATAATCGGGATGCGTCCCGGTAAAAGCCGACAGAATCGGCACGCCATTCATAAAGAACACGCTGGCATCGGTGGGGATGTAACTGTCATCCTGTAGCGTTATGGGCAATCCGACGACAATGTTGCGTTTCTCGATCTCTCCTTTCCAGATAGACGAGGAGCCAACCCCCTGCAACACCAGGCTTTCCGTGAAACGTCCCACCATGTCCATGTTCAGGCAAGCAGCCAGCGCAAAACTGAGAGGAATGTCTGCGTCCTCCGTGGCTTCGGGTTTTTCCTCCCCTGCTTGCTCCTCGGGCTTCTCCTTGGCCGGAGCCTGCGCCGGTGGCGCGGTCTGCTTCTCTTCCTTCTGTTCGGCAGGCTGTTTCTTCCCAGTTTCGGGAGCAGCCTGACCGACCGCCTGCATATGTGCCCGGGCGAATTCCTCGAGTGCCCGTTGCAGTTCCTTCACATAGTGATTGCTGCCATACAACCCCAGTTCTTCTCCCGACCAGGCCGCGAAAATGATGTCTCGCCTAGGTTTGAGGCCTCCATTTGCCCGTTGCGTGCTCAGATACTCGGCGATTTCCAGCATTGCAGCCGTGCCGGAGGCGTTGTCGTCGGCTCCGTAATGAATCAAGTCCTGCTGCCCGTCCCGCGCGAGGGAAGAGGATGTCCCGCCTCGTCCCAGATGGTCGACGTGGGCTCCCACCAGAATCGCCGGGGCAAAGCCGCTCCGCTCCGCGGGCAGAATTCCCAGCACATTCCGGCCGGTTCGTTTCACTTGTTGAATGTCGATTTCCGCCCGCAGCCCGACGTTTTCCACCACAAAACCGAGTTGGGGCTCTCCCTTATCCAATTGTGTCTGATATTCCTTCAGCGATTTCCCCGTCGGCTTCAACCATTCCGCCACCACGTCGTCCGTCACGGAGATCACGGGAATGCTGGAACCAGCCAGCGATCCATCAAAGCGCAACGGCAACAATTGCTCCTTGACCTGGGAATTGGGGCCGGAAACGACAATCAGCCCCGCGGCGCCCCGATCGCGGGCCATCATCGCTTTATAACGCAGAGAGGAAAAGCGGGCCCATTCCTGACGTTGCTCGGGGGAAATCCCTTCCGGCAAATATCGGAACACCACCACCCATTTCTCTCGCACGTCCAGATGAACGTAGGAATCGTACTCCTCCCGATCCTTCGCTGGCGGAGCCACCAGCCCATACCCCGCAAATGCCAGATCCCGAGAAGTAAACTTTCCCGACTGTGAAAACGAGACGGGCCGCCATGCCGCGTTCAATTCCAGACTCTGCGTGCCCGACTGTAGTTGATTCTGTTCTCCCAGCGCGATCCCCGCAGTAAATTCGAATTCCTGAAAATAGGTGTCGTTGTCTCCGCCCGGTTTTAATCCCAGTTCCTCGAAGTAAGCCGCCACGTACGCCGTGGCCAGTCGTTCTCCCTCGGTTCCCGTCAAACGCCCTTCGAGTTCCTCCCGGCACAGAAACGCCACGTGTCGGGCGATGTCCGCCGCCTGGAAGTCGCCTTTGGAGCGACGTGCCGCGTCGCGGGCCGTATCCGCTGCCTGCTCGGTGGTGAGATCGCCCAGTTCCAGCAGTTCCAGGGCGAGTTGATGATTCCAGTCGGCGCGAAACAACTGCGATTGCTTGTTGTTCGTGCGGTTGCACGTCCAGACCAGCGTTTTCCCATCGGGACTGAATGCAGGCAACCCGTCGAATCCATCGGCATGCGTCACCCGCACCGGGGCTTTCTGCCCCAAGGCATCAACCACGTACAATTCGAAATTGGCAAACCCATGGCGATTCGTCGTGAAGATCAGGTATTTGCCCGAGGGATGATAAAACGGGGCCCACGACATGACCTGCCAGTTGGTCAGTTGCCGAATATCGGAACCCTCCAGATTCATCGTCATGATCTCGGCGACGGCTCCGTTCTCGGAAAAGCGACGCCAACAAATGCGCTGACCATCGGGCGAGAAGAACGGGCCTCCATCGTAACCCGGATGCTCCGTCAGGCGGCGCACATTCGTGCCGTCGGAGTTCATCAGGTAGATCTCCATGAACACCGAAGGATCGCGTTCCAGCAGCGCCTGTTCCGCTTCGGTCAACTCCCGTTGATACACGGAACGATTCGAGGCAAATGCGATCAGCGAACCATCCGGCGAATAGGAACCTTCCGCGTCATAGCCTGTTTCCGTCGTCAACTGGCGATACGTTCCGCTCTCCAGATCCTGCTCGAACAGATCGAAATGCGGGTCGTAATCCCAGGCGTATCGCTTTTCCTGCCCGCTCTCCCGGTCCGCCAGTTCCCGGTCCTGCTTCGCCTTTACCTGGGGATCAAGCTGTGTCGATGCAAACAGGGCCCGCTTTCCATCCGGATGCAGCCAGGCACAAGTGGTTTTGCCCAGTCCAGGGGAAATCCGGCGATCGTCTCCGCTCTCCAGATCGAGCAGGTAAATCTGAAAGAACGGATTCCCCGGCTCTCGTTCGCTCTGAAAAATCAACTTGTTTCCGAGCGCATTGAAATACCCTTCACCGGAACGGCGCCCGGCAAAGGTTAACTGGCGGATGTTCGACAGCAATCCCGGATCGTTCGCTGCCTCGACTTCCGTCGCCGGGGTTACGGGCGGTTCCTCCGCCAGGCACCAGACGGGCTGAAACAAAATCCCGAGCACCAGCCGCAACAGCATTCGAGCCTTCACTCTCGCACCTCGCATTCATTCCAGTCACCGGAGAAAAACGGACTCTCTGGGATTATCGCAACTGCCGCGCAAATGACAACCGCCGCTCCGTTATTGATTACCCAAACCATGCCCGCCAGAACATCCCTGGCAGATCGTACTTTCGCAACCGCGGTCGCGACGACAGCACATCATAATTTTGATTTCTGATTTTTTCGCACAGTCGCAGCCCCCCCAACGCAAACAGGCGAATGTCGAAACGGATCGAACGATCGATGGAATCCCCCAGGGCATATCCCGTCCGCAACAACTGCTCCGCCCGGTCGACTTCCCATCGCAGCAACCGGCGAAATTCCGGAGCCGCCTGACTAGCCGAAATCATTTCTTCCGTCACCCCAAAGCGTTGCTGATCTTCCAGCGGCAGATACACGCGTCCGATGGCCCAATCCCGCGCCACGTCCTGCCAGAAATTGATCAATTGCAATCCCGTGCAGACCGCATCGGACAGCATGAGGTTTTCCGGCGTTTCGGAATCCGTCAATTGCAGCAGAATCCGACCAACCGGATTCGCGCTGTCGCGGCAATAGTCCAGCAAGTCGGCATACGTTTCATAGCGCTGCTGCCGCTGATCCCGCTCGAAGGCTCGGATCAGCGCGTGAAACGGTTCCCCCCGCAGGCCCTTGTTCCGAATCGTCTCGCCCAGCGCCACATACACCGGGTGCCGGGCCGTACCCGCCAGGCACTGTTCCAACCCGGCTCGCCACCAACCCAGCAGACGCAACGATTCCTCGGGCGAACCGAGTTCATCCCCCAGATCGTCTGCCCAGCGGCAAAAAGCATAGATATCGTAAAACGGTTGCCGTAGCGCCAGCGGCAGGAACCAGCTTACGACCGGAAAATTCTCGTAATGTCCCAGCGCCACCCGTCGCGTGTAGGCTCGGGCCTCGGCAAGTGAAACGGCAGACGGCATGGACGCATCCGGACCATAACGGGCAAGGTCGTCCGAAAGCGTTGCAAGCATCGTGTGAATTCCGATCTTAAGTTCACGTAGTCAGACGCGCTGGTGAAGTACGCGAAGCCCCTGTAGTAGAAAGTATCGTCTCTGCTCGCTCAACATGCTTCCGAATTTCAGCCGTGACTTTCCTTCCAGTGAGATCACTCGGCCGCTACTGCCGGAATACTCGTAGCCGAGGCCGTCTTCTTCGATTCGCGTGACCTCCGCCCAATCAAATCGACGGATCCAGCCAAGCGGCCCCACACCAGTGAACAATCGGCCGACGGAGTCCGCGACGATAATCTCAATCCGTCCAAAGACCGTCATCACGGCAAGTCCGCCAAACAGAAACGTACCAAGGACGAACGGGATGCCGAACAGCGACATGCTCAGATCGAATTCTCCCTTTACAATCTGCGTCCCATAAATTCCGCCAAGTGAGAAACCCGACCAGACGCATAGGAACGGAACAAGGAAGAAGGCGATCGGAGACCTTGTGGTAGCCCCAATGCTCCAGCCGGTTATGTCGTCGCGAAACCATGCGCCCGCTGGTGGATCGTTGATATCGAACGCAGGCGAGATGTCTTGCGAACCCACGAGCGACGACAACGCGCACAGTTCGCCGCAGTTCGGGCAGAAGGCGACATCCGTGGCGATGTTGATCTGCGATGCGGGAATCAACGCGTCACATTCGGGGCACATGGCCTTCATGGTTTTGTCGCCTAATGCTAAGGCCAACGGCGGAAACCACCTGCCGGTGACATTCGAGTTTTCTCACTTTGAATCGGCTGACCGGTTGCCATCCCCATGACGTGCGGTTGCGTGGGCATGCCAGGTTGTCATTCAGCCTGCTGGTCCTGCTTCGAGAGACAATCAGGACACTGGACGGTGTTGATGCGCAGCCATTTCTCAATCCGATTGTACCGACAAGCGTTCAGGGAGCAAATCCGCCCGTTTGTTTTCGCACCGCGACGACAAGCACAGTACCAGCCACCATCAGCAATAGTGCAATGAACACAATTGTGGCAACGTCCTGAATCGGAGGCGGTTGTAGCAGGGTCGCAAACAGGATCAGCAGAACAGCGAGCCCTGCCCATGTAATTGTGCAGTTGCGCCCGAAGCGATCGTATTGTCGATATCCAAGCCATAAGGCCATTGAGCCGAATGCCAGCAGCGTGACCGCACTGCTCAGTACATGTGGTCCAACAAACAGCCCGACGGGCACTCCCATTCCTCCCAGCAACAATCCGTAAATACCCATGAGGATAAGTAGTGGTTTCGCGGGATGGGAATGATAATGGATTCCGCCGGAATCTCTGTTTGTTGTTGGTGGGCCAGTGCGAGGAAATCGTGGGAACGAATACGGCATCTCACGTATCCTCGGCAGTCAATCGAGCCAACATCCCGATGAATCCACCCCAGGGGAGTGGAAGGTCACCGAGCCAGGGAATTGGCCAGAGTGTTGTGCGCCACGAGATGTCCACGAGTCTCTTGCCAGCCGCTTTACGAACCATCCCTTCCAACTCAAACGGCGTAAAAAATCTGGCTGAATCCCAGAGCGAGTTTTCCGAACGTCGATAGCGTCGAGCCAACAGGCTCGAGCGGTTGATCACCCCCAACAGCAAGCCCGCGCGAGACACCCGTATTGCCTCTCTTAACGCGAGATCTGGATCGGAAACAAATTCGAGCGTCGTTATCAGGGCAGCGACATCGAACGATTGATCCGGGAACGGCAGCGCCAGAGCATTACCTAGGTGATAGTCGCCTCCGTTGAGTTCATGGGCCTGTTCGAGCATCGGCGGTGAAATGTCCAGCCCGGCAACATCGTAATTCAAACTTCGCATCCAGCGCGTGAAGTGCCCGGTGCCGCAACCGATCTCTAAAATCGTTCGAACCGTGCCGAGTCGGTGCAGCAGTCGGTGCAACAGCCGCTTTTCGAGCAGATCGGCCGGGCGTCCCGGACCAGCATACCATTGCTCGTAGCGAGCTGCGAGATCGGGCTGGAGGAACGGATTCGTGTGTTGAGCGTTTGCATCGGGCATGGACGCGAGCAGCAGTTTAATTTACCGAAATGCGAGGCGGCATGAAAACAATGTAACATTAGTGCAATAGCATGTGTGATCAACTCAGCAATCGATTCATCGAGGGAAGTCCCCGAATATCGCATGGAAATCATAACGTTATAGATCGCACGGTCCTAGCCCTTTGCACACCCTCGGGAATGCAATCGGTTAATCCTCGGCTTTGCTGCCATCGCCGCACATTTTGACAATTTTGGGATCAAAACGCCCGATGGTGTCGACCAGGTCCTGCTGTTCGGCCATGACGGCATTGATATTCTTGTAGACGCCGGGGACTTCGTCGGCACCGGCGGAAAGAATGTGAACGCCCCGTTTTTCCAGGCTGTTGCGGACGGCCTTGATGTTGAACTTGCTCAGCGCCTGTGTGCGAGACATGCAGCGACCTGCACCATGCGAAGCGGAATGCAGGCTTTCCGCGTTCCCTTTGCCTCGCACGATGTAGGCAGGATCGGCCATGGAGCCGGGAATCACGCCCAATACGCCTGGCCCCGCGGGCGTGGCCCCCTTGCGATGCACGATCACTTCCCTGCCGTTGTGGACCTCCTTCCAGGCAAAGTTGTGATGATTTTCGACGCCGGCAATGATTCGTCCGCCGATCAATTTGCTGACATTCTTGTGAATAACGTCGTGATTGGCGGCAGCGTAGTCCCCCATGAGATTCATGGCGGCCCAGTATTCCTGTCCCGCCTGGGTATCGAGATCCAGCCAGGCGAGCCGTCCGAACTGCTTGAGGCTTTTCGGTAACTGGGCCTGGGCAATCCCGGAATACGTACTGCACACCGAAGCCCCTGTGCCGCGGGATCCACTGTGGCTGAGCAAAGCGACGTAGCATCCGGCCGGCAAACCGAGTTCGGAATCGTCCGTATCGAGCGTGACAATACCGAACTCGACGAAATGATTGCCCGAACCGGACGTGCCAAGTTGCTTCCAGGCTTTGTCCTTGTTTTGTCGAGTCACCCTGGTGACGTTCCAATCCTGATCGAGGACCGGGTGATTCCGTGGTTTATCCCATTCCGACCCCACGCCAAACCGCGTGCCGTTTTCGAGCGCGGTTTTGTACTGATGAACCTGCGTTTCCAGTCCTTCGACAGGCAAATCGAGCAGCGACAGTTTCATGCGACATGCAATATCAACCCCCACGGCATAGGGCACCACCCTGCCCTCCATGGCGAGCACGCCGCCGATCGGTAAACCGTATCCGACATGGGCATCGGGCATGAGGGCAGCCCCCACGGCACCGGGCAGTCGGCAGGCCTGTTGCATCTGTTCGTGGCTGGCCTGATCGATCTCGGTCCCCCAGGTGCGATAGGAAATCGGTTCGGTCACCGCGAGCACCGGCTCCTCCACGAGAATCCGTGCCAGAATGCCGAAAATTTCGTTGTCGACAAAATCCTGAGGCGATTCGGCGATTTTGTGAAAGGTCTGCTTGAGTTCCTTGCCGCGCAGCCGTTGCGTGCGGACCGCTTTCTGCAGGGCCTGCATGGCTTCGTTCAGCGCGTATTCGGGAATCCCGGCAGCCATGAGTTGTCTTGAATTCATGAGATTTATCCATTCGCATGCGGAATCGCGGGGTGGAGTTGACAGTCCGTGTTCCCCTTTTCGACCGGCACTCGGGGAAAAGGTTCGGGGACCATGCAGACTTTGTTCAGGTTACGTTCATGTATTTTTCGCTGCAAGCAGTAGAAGCTGCTTTAAGTTGGGTGGCAAGCTGTTACAATGAAGGAGTGCCCTGGAATCAGCGAGTTTACGTGCGTAGGCGGGGCATTTTTCGAGCACTGTTCGAGCATTGAAATCCCAATCAGCCACTCAGGAGAGAGCGGGGATGAGTTTAACAATCATGAAGCGCATCAAGTTTTGTGCCGGCCATCGCTTGTATCGGCACGAATCGAAGTGTGCGTTTTTTCACGGTCATAATTACATAGCGGACATCTACGTGTCGGGCCAGGAAGTCGATGCAGTGGGGCGGTTGATCGATTTTTCCTGGTTGAAGTCGGCCTTTAAGGGGTGGATCGATACGCACTGGGATCATGCCTTTCTGCTGAACGAGGCAGACGAGAACGGGATCGAGGCCATCAAGCAGGTTCAGCCCTCGAAGTATTTCATTCTGCCCTACAATCCCACCGCGGAGAACATGGCCCGCTATCTGCTGGATGAAATAGCTCCAGAGTTGATGCGTGGGAAGAACATCGAAGTATCGCGGGTGGTGATTTGGGAAACAGAAGATTCCTTCGCGGAGGCCAGTCGCGATCATCAGCAGAGTTTGCTGCCGACTTTCCACAAGGTCGATTCCTATGTCGAAACAGAGGCGTAAGCCTTTTTCGGGTAACCGGGGCGGGACGCGCGTGATCTTGCCCGGTGCCCAAACCATTGCCCTTCCGTGAAAAACCTCTGTCGCGTAATCCATCCATGCAAGCTCAACTTTTCTGTTTTCTGGCAAGTTACAGCGTGGCTTTCGTGCTGGAGTTGGCCCGATTATGGGAATCGCGGGTGTGGTTGCGCTGGGGTTCGCTGGGCTTTACCGCGGCTGGCCTGGCGGCTCAGGCGTGGTATCTGGTGGCGCGATCCCATGCGGCCCAACTTCCACCGCTCCTGGCTTCCATGCACGATTGGCTGCTGGTCTCGGCATTGTTGCTGGTGAGCGCGTATTTCATTTACGCCGTGCTGAATTTCCGCCTGCGGGGAACCACTTCGCTGGGGTTGTTCGTGCTGCCACTGGCGTTGGCAATTGTGGGAGGGGCGACTTTAGTGCGCGATTCTCCGAATCGCCTGCTGGAAACAGCGCGGTTTTGGAAGATGTTGCATGCCGGTTCTCTGGTGATCGGCATCACAGGCGTGCTCATTGGATTTTTGTTGAGTCTGATGTACCTGTTGCAGCACCGCAGGCTCAAGCAGAAAGTGCAATTGCAACGTGGGATTTCGCTACCGCCGCTGGCGGCCCTGGCGCGGTATAACCGCTGGATGGTGATTTTTTCGGTGCCGATGCTGACCCTCGGTCTGGTGACCGGTTTCGTGCTGGTGGTTCAGGCAAAACGGGCGGCAGCCCCTTTTACCTGGTCGGACCCCATCGTGCTGGGATTCAGCGTGGTCTGGATCGGCATGGTCGCCCTGTTCGGTTGGTTGATTCGCTCCCAGCCCAATCATGGTCGGAACGTGGCATTGCTGACCGCCTGGGCGTTTGGTTTTCTTATCGTGACGCTGGTCGGCTTGCAGGTATTGGTAAGCGTGACGGGCCTCCCTTCCCAACACGGTTCCCTGCCGGCGGATAACGTGATCAAACTGGTCGGGTTCGAACAGCAGATAGAAATGCAGCCGTGAACATTCGGGTTGTTTTTTGCACTCATGACACCACGGGACTGGCCATCAGGGAACGCCTGGCGTTTTCCGGGCCAGAACGCTGCCGCTCGGCCTATCTGGAATTACAGGCGCGATTTCCCGGCACCGAGATGGTGATTCTTTCGACGTGTAACCGGATTGAACTCTATTTTGCCAGCGACACGCGGGGCAACTTGCCGACTCACGAGGATATTGCCCGATTCCTCTCGGAATTCCACCAGGTTCCTCTGGACGATTTTTTCGGCGATCTGCGGCACGAAGCTGAGCGGGAAGCCGTGAGGCATCTGTTTCTGGTGGCATGCAGCCTGGACAGCATGGTGCTGGGCGAAGCGCAGATCGTCAACCAGATCAAGGAAGCCTATCAGCGAGCGGCAGATTGCGATGCGGTCGGCCCGATTACGCATCAACTGTTTCAGTCAGCCATGAGTATCGGGGGAAAGGTACGAACGGAAACGAAACTCTCCGAGGGACGAATTTCCATTGCCTCCGTGGCCGTGGGAGAGTTCGGCAAAAGCATTTTTGAACGGTTCGACAATAAAACCGTGTTGATTCTGGGTGCCGGTGAAATGGCCGAGGAAACGCTCCGTTACCTGAAGGAGGAAGGGGTACGCGACATCCTCATCGCGAACCGCAATTTCGAGCGTGGCGCCGACCTGGCGGAGAAATGGGGGGGGAGGCCGATCTCCTTCCGCGATTGGGAATCGTACCTGGGGAAGGCGGATGTGATCGTGAGTACCACGGGGGCGACGGAACCAATCATCACCGCCAAGCGATTTCAAGAATTGCGGCGGCAACCGCAATCCCAAAAGCCGCTCTTCATTCTGGATCTGGGCGCGCCCCGGGATTTCGATCCCTCGATTTCTGATATCGACGAGAACGTGTTTCTGTACGATATCGACGACCTCGAACAGACATGTGCACGGAATCGCAAGGCCCGGACGGGCGAGATCGACAAGGCCGTTGTGCTGGTGGAACAGGCCACGCAGCAGTTCATGCACGATTTTTACCATCGCGCGACCGGCCCCGTGGTACAGCAGTTGCGAGAAACCTGGCATACCATCGGACGGCAGGAATTGGACCGACTCTTCAAGAAGCTGGAACATCTCAACGACGAGGACAGGCAGCAAATCGAAGCGACCATCAGTCGAATTGTGAATAAATTGCTGCATCCGCCGCTGGAAACAATTAAACATCACTCCCGCGAGGGAACTCCGCATACACTGCTGGAAACAGTGAAACAATTATTTGGCCTGAGCGAATGAGCGGTTCCGCGAGTGGAATCGTTTTTTTGCCCGGCGCAGGAAAACATAAGGTATTGTATGTCGGCCCCACCCGAGGATCGCATGACCACGAAGAGCGACATGCCCGCAGCCGCTCCGTTGCCCCCGGCGGCGGATGCGGCGGATCTGGAGTTCCTGCTCGAGGATGGCCCCGTCATCGCGGTGAACAAGCCGGCGGGCATGCTCAGCCAGGGGGCTCCCCGGGGCGCATTCTGCCTGCCCGACTACGTGAAGGCCCATCTGAAACAAAAGTATCATAAGCCGGGCAATGTCTACCTGGGTGTCATCCATCGCCTGGATCGTCCGGTGACGGGGGTCGTGATCTTTTCGCGAAATTCGAAGGGGGCCGCGCGTCTGGCGGAGCAGTTTCGGGAACGCCAGGTGACGAAAACCTATCTCGCGTTACTGGAAAGCCGACCCGCTCAATCGGAAGGGGTACTGGTCGATTTCATCCGCAAAATCCCCGAGCAGGCCCGCTCGGTGATCGAACCCCGGGAAACGCCCGAGGCGAAACGAGCAGAACTAGCATACCGCGTGCTGGGCGTGCATCAACAGTATGCCCTGGTGGAGGTTCAACCGCATACGGGACGCATGCATCAGATCCGTTTGCAGTTTGCCTCGCGGGGATGCCCCATCGTGGGGGATCAACTCTACGGAGCGCAACACACTTTGCAGCTTTCCCCCCTCCGCAGTGATTACACGGAACGAATTGCGTTGCATGCCTGGAAGCTTAAATTCAAGCATCCCGTCCGTTACGATGAGATAGAGGTCACGGCTCCACTTCCTCGGGACTGGCCGGCATTCGCCGGGAGGTTGTTGTGAAAACTCTCCTCTAGAAATAAGGATCTCCTCCGATGTTACGCACATCTCCGTTATTGGTCTCGCTGTGGGGCATCATCGCCTGCAGTGTTCTGTATGCGGACGATGCGCGTCCCGCCCCGCCGAATATCGTGCTGGTCATCACGGATGATCAAGGGTATGGAGATTTGGGTTGCACGGGGAATCCGATCGCGCGAACACCACATATCGACCGGCTGGCTGCAGAGTCGTCACAGTTGAGCGATTACCATGTGGCACCGACATGCTCACCGACGCGAGCCGCATTGCTGACAGGCCACTGGACGGATCGCACGGGCGTCTGGCATACGGTGAATGGACGTTCGATGCTGCGGGAGGATGAAGTGACGCTGGCGGAGTTGCTGCGTCGGCAAGGCTATGCCACGGGCCTGTTCGGGAAATGGCATCTGGGCGACAACTATCCGTATCGCCCCGAGGATCGCGGCTTCACGGAAGTGTATCGTCATGGCGGGGGAGGCGTGGGGCAAACTCCGGATGTGTGGGACAATGCCTATTTCGATGGCCATTATTTTCACAATGGGGAAATCGTCGCCGCCAAGGGATTTTGCACGGATGTCTTTTTCGAGCAGTCCAGGATGTTCATACAAGACTGCGTTTCCCGGCAGCAACCCTTCTTTGCCTACATTACAACCAATGCTCCCCACGGTCCCTTGCATGCACCGCAGCATTACATGGATATGTACGCGGATCAGCCGAAGGCCATCGCCGCCTTCTACGGCATGATTAAGAATATCGACGATAACGTGGGCCAACTGCGAGAACTGCTGAGGAAGCTGGATATCGCCGACAACACCCTGTTCATCTTTACCACGGATAACGGCACCGCCACCGGGTCCAGAATTTTCAATGCGGGCATGCGCGGCGCCAAGGGGAGCGAATACGACGGAGGCCATCGCGTTCCCTTCTTCGCCCACTGGCCGGCCGCCGGATGGAACTGCAAGCATGTGAACGACACTCTCTGCCATGCGGTCGACATTGTGCCGACACTACTGGAGATTGCCGGCGCGAAGGCTCCCCCGGAGTTGAAGTTCGATGGCATCTCCCTCCGCCCCTTACTGGATCCGGCTGCCGAAACCACCGAAACCAGCGACTGGCCGGAGCGGATGCTGGTGACCGATTCGCAACGGGTCCGTGATCCCATCAAATGGAAGCAGACGGCGGTGATGTCGCAGCAGTGGAGGCTGGTCAACAACAATGAATTGTACCGCATTAAGGAAGATCCCGGACAGGAGCGCAATGTGATTACCGAGTATCCCGAGCAGGCCACGCGAATGCGGGAATTCTACGATGCCTGGTGGGCGGAACTGGAACCGACCTTCGCGCGGACGACACGGATTTACCTGGGGCATCCTGAGCATCCCGTGGTGAGTTTGACGGGGCATGACTGGATTCAGGAAGAGTTGCCTCCCTGGAACCAGGGGCACATCCGCCAGGCCCACGGATTGCCCGGAAAAAAAGGAAATCCCCAAAACAAAGCCGCGTCCAATTCGGCCGCGGAAGCAGTGGCCGTCCACCGAGGTCACTGGGCAGTGAAATGGGTGCAGGCGGGCGAATACGAAATCCGCGTGCTGCGTTGGCCGATGGAAACCAAAACGGCCATCACGGCGGGCTTGCCCGCCGCCCCGAATGTGCCCGGCGCCACAATGGCCTATCGGGCACAACCGGGCGTGGCGGTTCCAATTACCGAGGCCATTCTGCGAATCGATGGTCGAGAGATTGCCCGCCTCTCGGTCGGATCGGACGAATCCGAAGTCCGATTCAAAGTGAACATGACGGCTGGCGAGGGGGAGTTGTCCCCCGTGTTTAGAACCGGAGAAGGCTCGGAACTGGGGGCCTATTACACGGTGGTGGAGCGGCTACACTCAAATTAAGGATGTTGGCGTATGAAACACGTGATTTTATGGCTGTCAGTACTCACCCTGGGTTTGCAGCCCTGTTTCGCCAGGGACGCGACGCAGGGTGAACGCCCGAACGTGCTGTTCATAATTTCCGACGATCTGACGACAACCGCCCTGTCCTGCTACGGCAACACCATTTGCCAGACGCCGAGTATCGATGGCCTGGCGGCCCAGGGAACTCGTTTTACACAAGCATACTGTAACGCGACGTATTGCGGGCCCTCGCGGGCATCGTTTCTTTCGGGTTATTATCCGCATGCAACCGGAGTGCTGGGCTATACGAGTCCGCGGCCAGCCATCGGAACACGGGCCACCTGGCCTCAACATTTCAAGAATGCCGGGTATTACACGGCACGGATCAGCAAGATTTACCACATGGGAGTGCCGGGCGGGATCGAATATGGCGGAGATGGCCGGGATCACAACGGGGGAGATGGCGCGGATGATCCCCTTTCCTGGACAGAGAAATTCAACAGCCCTGGCCCCGAATGGAAGGCTGCGGGAACGGGAGAAACCCTGGAAGGGAACCCGGATGGCAAGAAATCCGTCGTGGGAGGGAACACGTTCGTGGTGGTCGAGGCGGATGGCGACGACCTCGTGCATTCCGATGGCAAAACAGCAGCAAAGGCCGTGGAGTTGCTGGAAAAACATGCCGACATGCCCTTTTTCCTGGCCGTCGGATTTGTGCGACCACATGTCCCCTTCGTGGCTCCAAGGAAGGACTTTGCTCCCTTCCTCCCATACGAAAAACTGCCTTTGCCCCTGAAGCGACCCGGTGCCTGGGACGACATTCCCAAGGCAGGCATCAACTACAAAACCAGCCTCAATATGAAAATGGACGAGCGCAAGCAAAGGAAGGCCGTCGGCGGCTATTACGCCTCGGTCACCTATGTGGATCGTCTCGTGGGGCAAGTGTTGCAAGCCCTGGAACAAACCGGCCAGGCAGCGAATACCATCGTGATCTTCACGAGCGACCACGGCTATCACCTGGGTGAACACGATTTCTGGGCCAAGGTCAGCTTGAGAGATGAATCGGCCAAGGTACCGTTGATCATCAAGGTTCCCGGCAAACGGCCTGCCATCTGTCATTCGCTTGTCGAATTGATCGACTTGTACCCAACGCTCTCGGCCTTGTGTGGACTGAAGATCCCCGCGAACGTGCAGGGGCGGGATATTTCGGTGCTGTTCGACGATCCCCAGCAGGAAATTCGAGAGGCGGCGTTTTGTGTCGCCCCTTCCAGCAAGGGCTTTCTGCTGCGGGAACAGAACTGGGCCTATTTGCAATACGGGGAAGATGCCTCGCGGGGAACGGAACTTTACGACATGCAAGCCGATCCCCGGCAGTATGTGAACCTGGCTGGCCGAACGGAACACCAGGCACGCGTATCCGGCTTTCGCGAAAAACTGGCAAGGAAACTGGCCGAGGTGCGCAGGCACGATTTGAGCCCGTAATCCTGGCGAATCCGAGCCGCACGGCTCGCGCGGAGGCTCAAACTTATCCTGCTGTTTGTGCTCGCAAAACGTGCCTCGCCTGGCAATTATGCGGCGCGAATGTCTTTGTACGCTAGGACCAATATTTTCGGTCGAGACTGCGATAATTGATGGCCTCCGCGAGGTGGGCTTCGCTGATTTTTTCTTCCCCCTCGAGGTCGGCAATGGTGCGACAGACCCGCAGAATGCGGTCGTGCGCGCGGGCGGAGAGCCCCATGTCTTCCATCGCGGCTTTCAAAAAGAGTTCTGCCTCGCTGGTTAACTGGCAATGCTGGCGAATCTGCCGCGTCGTCATGCGGCCATTGACACGATTGGTATTCTGTGAAAAACGGTGGGCCTGCCTCTCTCGCGCCTGCATTACCTGGTTTTTCATGGTGGTGGAGTCGGTGCCGTCCTTCTTGTCGGCCAGTTCCCGGAATGGAACGGCGGGCACTTCGATGTGAATATCGATGCGGTCGAGCAAGGGGCCACTCACCTTCGAGAGATATTTTTCCATGTGCAAGGGATTGACGCGGTGTCCCGACTCTGGACCAAAACCACTGGGACTCGGATTCATGGCGGCAATCATCATGAAGTTGGCAGGAAACGTGGTACTCCCGATGGCGCGCGTAATAGTAACGGTCTGGCTTTCCAACGGCTGCCGCAGCACTTCCAGGGTCCGCTTATTGAATTCCGGAAGTTCGTCGAGGAACAGCACGCCGTGATGTGCCAGGGAAATTTCCCCAGGTTTGGGAACGCTACCTCCCCCCACCAGGCCCGCTTCGCTGATGGTCTCAAAAGGTGCGCCGATCATTGATGTAACTTTCGACGGATCAGAACTTCGCAAGTCTCTATAGAATAGCAATTTGCGATCCAAAAGCTCTCTCGCCAACAAGGCAGATCGAGTGGTTCGCTGTTCCCTTGGGGCAGGTCATTCTCCGAAAAGGAATCTGTCCAAGTTCTTCAGGTGCATTTTATAGAAAAAATGGCTGAAGTCATTCGTCGAAATCGTGCCGCTCGACGCTTCAAGGGCCTCATGCCACTTTTCCCGCACATACCCTGCGGCAGCGCCTGAGTCATTCTCGTGGACTTTCTCAACGAACAACGACCACTGAATCGGGAAGTCCTGCTGGATCGTCTCCACGATATCCTCCTCGGGCTTGGTGCTGACGGGCTGCGTTTTAGACGAATCCTGTGATGCGGTCAGATTGCGGCCCCCATACCTTTCGTAGATGCGCCGAGCAGCTTCTTCGAGACCCAACCTCTTGATCCCGTCGATGATCGCTTTTCTGGTTTCAGGATTCTCGACTTGCCTTCGGGCCTTCTCTGCAAACTCCTCGTCAATCGCTTCGAGGGCTTTGATAAAGTCCCGAATCAACGGCTGATGGATTCGCTGCCAATACACCCTGAGCAACCTGTCTGCCGCCTCATCCTCTCCGAGAACGTCGATGGCCTTGACCCAGTATTCACGCATCGTGTGTGAGCCTCGGGCATAGGAGATGGGCCAGCGGTCTTTGTCTTTGTCCAACTCCTTCTGGATTTCCTCGACGACAGACTCGCCGCCGTCCATCCGCCGCACCCGGTCGATGAGCGCCGTCAGGTTGTATTGCTCACGCTGCTCGGTGAGTCGAGCGTGCTGGGAGTCTGCCTCGTCCTCGATCTTCCTCCAGAATCTCCGCTCTTCTTTGTTGGACAACCGCCTCAAATACATCTCGGCGATCTCTTCACCATCCGGCATCTGTCGGATCAGGTCGTGGACCTTGCGGCACGCCGCCAGTTCACGGCAAGCATCACGACACGCCTCCAGTTCTTTTTGGGCAAGCTTCTCGAACGGCGACCCAGCCAAATCCTTCCATTCGTCCCTGATGGCGGTGGGGAGATCGGTGAAGGGAGTCTCTCGCCAGAACTCCCTCGGATGCGTCAAACCCAAGAACGCCGCCAGCTTGGTGAGGTTGCCCTCGTTGCGGACGTAGAGCCGGTCGAGTCCGCCTTCGCAGGCCCGACTCACCCACTTCAGAGGTATGTCGCATTCCACCGCCAGTTGCCGTGCCGTGAGTCCTCGGTCCTTCATTAGCCGCAACATGTTGCTCTTGAAGCGGTTACTTCGCTCTTCGGCATTCATTTACCAATCCACGTCCGTAAGGAGGGTCAGTTCACGTCTAAGAAACCGGGTCCGTGAAGCACCTGCTAGTTGCGGGAGAAAACAACTTCACGACGAAAGCCCAGCCACCACGACGATTACCCAATTCAATTCTAAAAAATGGCCAATTCAGGGTCAAGAAATTGGTCTCACGAGGCACTTGCTAGGGGGGCGAGAAACAACCGTCAAAACGAAGCGTGGGCGACTTCGGACGATTCACGACCACAAAGGCGTTTCATTCACGCCCAAGATAAGGGGTTCGTTAGCCACCCGCTAATACGCCCGACCAACCATTCAACACGCCAAGAACGGAGGTGACACCAGACAACAACGCACGGCCAGCAGGCGAACGTGCCTGAACCAACGCTTGCATCGCAACTTTTGGAAACCCCGACGTGCATTGGTGCGGCGGGGTTTTGTTTTGCCCCGACCTTTCTCGAAAGAGGAGACCCAACACATGGCCAAGAAACCACTCGCCGAACGACTCAAGACCGGAGAACTGTATTTCGTGTTCCACGACATCGACTTCGACACTGGCAACTTCTGGATGCTCTCTTACGGTGACGGAACTCCCCGCATCTATAAGAAGGGTGCGCTCGATCTTCGGGTTGGCAACATCCCGATCTGTCGCAATCTCCGAACCGCCATGCAGAAGATCAAACGAGGAGCGATTGGCGTCTTGTTGCCGCTCTCCGTGCTGCTCGACATCTTTGGTTCCCGCATGGTAAGCCGCTGGGCTTCGACCATGCAGGACGAACTCGCCGCCGAGATGCGAGCCTACATCAAGAGGTGGAAGGAGCTTCCAAAGCAATTTCGCCTGTCGGCCTGACCAGCTTTCGACCAGTTCAACATTTGTAACACCCAGCGCACACACGCTGGGTTTTTTGCTGCCCCTTCCCAACTTCCGAGAGCAGTCCGGCTCGCAGTCGTGCGAGCCGGGCCACGCTCCCGGTACGTCCAACAACAACAAGGAGACCTACAGATGAAGAAGAACAAGCATGGCGAGGCATTCACTGCCTCCTCATATCAAGCGTTCATCCTCAAGGTTCTTGCCGAGAACGGCGGCATCGTTGTTGAAGACCGCCTTGATGAGATGATCGAAGAAGCCTACGGCCCGCTCTGGGGGCCAACTGACCTTGAGTGCTGGGGACAGCAGAAGCACCCCAAGTGGAAGCAGAATGTCGCCAGCGCCAAGTCGGGTCTCGACCGCAGAGGAATCGTCGTGCGTTACGAGGCAGACGAGGAGATTCCGATTTCACGACCACAGCCCGGCTGGAAGGTGTGCCAGCGGAAGAGGCAATGGTATCGCATCGTGACCAACATCTATCGGGTGCAACTCCCAGAGCGAACTTTTCTGGCGGCGTATGACCAGTGGCGAATGCGTCTTCCGCCGAAACAGAAGCAGCAATATGAGCGGCTGGAGCAGCCTCGGAGCGTGCATTTCGTTCCTGAGTAACACAACTCACATCTTAAACATCCACTTCTCACAAGGGAGATCACACATGAGTAAGAACACGACAATCCAATGGTGCGACAGCACCGTCAATCCGACGATGGGCTGCGATGGCTGCGAACTTTGGGACCGAAATCGCAAATCCTGTTACGCCGGGATTCTGCACATGCGGTTCGGCGGTGCGACCAAGGGCTACGCCCCGAGCTTCGAGGAGGTGACTCTGTTTCCGGGGCGCATGGCCGAAGCAACTCGCTGGCCCGACCTGCGGGGGAAGAACCGATCCGACAAGCCGTGGCTCAATGGTCTGCATCGGCTGATCTTTGTCAGCGATATGTCGGATGCGCTCTCGAAGGTGGTGTCGTTCGACTACCTGAAGGATGAAGTAATCGCCAACGTCACCAGCGAGCAAGGTCGGCGGCATCACTGGCTCTGGTTGACGAAGCGACCGAAGCGCATGGCCGAGTTCTCGGCGTGGCTCAAAGACCGTGGCATCGAGTGGCCCAGCAACGTGTGGGCAGGCACGAGCATCACGAACCAGAGGACGATCAGTCGAATCAAGCATCTGCTCAACGTCGGAGATGAGGAGACGATCCGATTCCTCTCGGTCGAACCGCAGGTCGAGGAGATCGATCTCGATGAGTGGTTGCCGAAGGCGGACTGGATCATTCACGGTGGGGAGTCCGGTCACGGGGCACGGCCATTCGATCTGCGATGGGCGACCAGTCTGATCGAACGATGCCGGAATCACGACCTGCCCTACTTCCTCAAGCAACTAGGCAGCCAAGTCGTCGATGGCTCGGGCTGGCTGTCGTTCGAGGACAACCACGCAGGCGACTGGGAGGAGTGGCCCAAGAGCGTGCGGGTGAGGGAGTTGCCGAGAGTCTGATTTCAACGTCGCAGTTGCGACGTTGAAGGCTTGTGAGGAATCTCAAGAGATTGTCTCATTACAAGCGAAAAATGCTGCCGTAGAATTCTTGTGAAGGGTAAGCGTTCCTGCGGCATCCGCAGCGAGTTCCCCCTCGACCATTAGTCGAAACGCTGCCGGGAGACCGGCAAAAAACGGGGGAGGCAATAAGACGATCCTCGGTAGGCCATCGCCCTATGTAAGCCAGAGAGGATCGTCAAAGGCCCCTGCCTGAAACGATGGGGCCGCATGACTCGATTCATGCGGTCTCGTTTCAAGCCGGGGTTTCATTATGCACTTTGCTCGTGGGCCTCCCTTGTGGGAGCCATCTGTAACCAACTCCTAGTTTACTTCTGCGCCATCGTTGCGCCCTAAAGGCGCACCGGCGCATGTTGGCAACGGACTGCCACTTGGATTTTCACACCATTCACACCATTCACACCTCTACGACATCACGACAGAAAGGACACGAATCATGACACACACAAGCCGCAAGGGGACATTCACGAACAGACTGGCAATGGAAGTCGCACGCAGGCGATGGAAAACGTACAGCAACAAAAAGGTCTCGTATCAGATCGAGGAATCCCTTTTCAACGAGATGATGGCCTTACTCCACAAGATTCCGCCACAAGTCGGAATGGTTGTCCTACCCGACGCAGCATTCGCCCAGCTTTACGAACTTATCGGAAGGTTCCTGAGAGATGAGATTAAGCCGCAGCTTCAAGCAACTCATGCTCGGGGATACGAGGTGGCGATGCAGGAGTCTCACATCACGAAGCCGTTTAGAATAACGATTCACTACTTGAGTGACGGAGAGACGGTGTACATCACTCGTAAGGAAATGCTGCCATACACTTGAGATAGACGTTGAAGGCTGCTGCTTCCAGCTTCCAGTTTTCCAGAAAGCTGGAACTGGAACGGCACGTCCTCAGAACAACTTTGAGGCCCAAATTTTTACAAGCCAAAAAAGCCGCCGTAGGATACTGCTGCCAACATCGAACAAGCAGAAAGGATTGCCGCATGACTTCAATCCGCAACGATCCCGAACCTTTGCAGGCACTCGAATGCCGTATCGAGCGCATCAGAGACCGTGTGAAGAGCGTGGCGTTCAAGTATCACACGGCCTGCTATCTCGTAGGTCGGCCCGGCACTTCCAAGACGCACACGGTCATGGATGAACTGAAGCGGCTGGAGCAAGACGGGATGCCCCATGCCTACCGCAACGCTCGCATGACTCCGATGGGGTTGTTCGACTTCATCGCCGAACACCCCGAGCATGTCATCGTTCTCGATGACATCGGCTCACTGTTCAAGAACGATCAGGCCATGCAGATTTTGATGGCAGCGACCGGAGGTGATCCCGGCAAGCCTCGAAAAGTCACCTACAAGTCGAAAGACAAGCAGGAGGACGTGGACTTCTCAGGTGGCATCATCGCCATCAGCAACGTTGCTCTCAGGCATGATCCGCTGGCCCGAGCGTTCGGGAGCCGGGTTGTGGTCCTCGAACACGAGCCGACCGATAAGGAGATTGCCGCTTTCATGCGGCATCTGGCCGCTCGTGGCCACGAAGACATGTCACCGGAGGAGTGCCTCGAAGTCGCTGAATTCGTAATCGCCGAGTCCCGAGACTACGACCAGCGCCTTGATCTCAGGCATCTCACGAAGGCATGGCAGGACTTCCGCCAAGACCGAGACGGACGAACTGCTCGCCCGTGGCAAGAGCTTGTCCGTACCAGCCTCCAGAAGACGGTCGTTGTCGAAGCCGAGACGCTCTCCAAGCGTGAGCGGATCGAACGGGATCGAGAGCGGGTTCGAGAAGCGATGGCGTTGTTTCCCGGTGATACCACGAAGCAGCTTGCTCATTCGGGGTTGCTCAAATCCACGTTCTACAAGCGTCGGGCCGAAGTCGAGACCGAAGCCCAGACTGCCTGATCCCCGGTAGCTCTCTGCTGCTGATTTCATCTTTTGAACTGCGACGGCGCTCGAACTGCGCACTGAGCATGGTCGCAAACGCCCTCGGTGCGCACTTTGGAGGACCATCATGAACATTCAAAACATCCGAACCGCCGACATCCAGATCGGAGAACATCACCGCAAAGATCACGGTGATTTGGAATCCCTCGCTCGCTGCATAGAGACCGAGAGCTTGCTCAAGCCAATCGGTGTGACGCCAGACAACCAACTGATCTGGGGCCATCGCAGGTTGCTGGCCTGCCGGGACATTCTCGGGTGGGAGACGCTCCCGGCCAACGTGATCGATGTTCCTTCCATTGCCCACGGGCGGTTCATCGAATGGGCGTACAGCAAGGAACTTGCCCCAAGTGAGATGGTGGCGTTGATCGACGCCGTGAGGTGTTTCGAGCATGGGGGAGACCGGCGTTCCGATCAAGCTCGCAAATCTGGCGACGTTTCAACGAAAGAAGCGTGCAAGCGGGTCGGAATCTCTGACGACACGTTCTACCGAGCGAAGCAGGTCTGTGCGGAAGGTTCCCCCGAACTCAAAGAGGCGATGGACAAGCGACTGGTCAGCATCAATCAGGCTCACAAGCTGTTGAAGTTGCCTGCTGACATCGTTCAGGAATGCGTGGAACGACTACCATCAGCGACCGCAGCCGAACGAAGGGCCGTCACGAAGACTGCCAAACGGATCGAACGGGAGCGCCGCAAGCAGGAGTTGCTCAGCCGTCCCATCCTGATCCCATCTTCCGATGAGATGATCCAACTGCACCACTGTCGCTTCCAAGAACTGGCCGAAGTAACGGGACTCAAGGAGGCTTCGGCGCAGGCGATCATCACCGACATTCCTTACGGCGAGGAGTTTCTGGATCAACTGGATGATCTCGCTGCCTTCGCTGAACGCTATTTGGCCGATGGCGGCATCTTCGCAACCCATACCGGGAAAAGGTTTCTGCCTCAACTCATGGAGGCAATGGGAAAGCGGCTCGACTGGCTTTGGATGATCGACAGCCACTACAGCAACGAGGGATGCGCTCTCTACCAACACGACGCCGAGGGCAACAAGTTTCGCATCTTCTGCAAGACCAAGAACATCGTCCTCTACACCAAAGGCGTGCCAACCACGATTGAGTCGTTCATCGATCTGCTACCACATGCCGTAAAGCAAAAAGACTGGGACGACTGGCAGCAGCCGTTGGCGGAAGTGGAGTACCTCGTCGAGACGCTCACTTGTCCCAGTGACTTGGTGATCGATCCCTGTGGTGGAGGCTTCACGACGGCAATCGCCTGTCTGCGGCACTTTCGTCGTTTCGTTGGATGCGACGTGCAGCAGCAATGGGTTGCCAACGGGCAGGAGCGGGTTGATAAGACCCGTGCCGAGCTTATTAGGGAGCTTGAGATTCATCTCACCGATGCCGCCGATCTCGGACGACCGATGAATGCAGCCTCGCTGTTCAGCGAGTGGGCAAAGGCTGAGAGAGTCTCACCGCTCGTGGCGAAGCAGATTGTCAACCAGTTGCCGGACGATGTGCGGGGGTTGCTCGATGACGACATGCCATCGGCAGCGTGACACTCCGTGGCCTGTGCTTTGGGGCCGAAACTGTGCCAGTGGCAGAGTGTGAGAAGTGCCTGAGAAGTCGGGCACTTCTCACATGGAGCGCAGGCACTTTGAGGTAGAGAGTTCTGCGGGCCGACAAGGGTGCTGCGCATGTTCTGCTTTGCACTCGGAAGGTGTCTCATGCGTTGCCTCGCCAATTTGAGCGTCAAAGACAATCCGAATGATTTCACCCTTTGTCGTCGAGATCGTGGCTCACTGCCGACGCTCTTGATCCTAATAGTCTCAAGCCTAGCATTGGGTAGCCGCTTGTCGTAGCCAGCCAGCATTGGCCACGAGCGGAAGGGATTCTTCACACTTGAGAACAGAAAAGGAGTCGCACAATGGCAATCACAACCACTAACCACAATAACTCGCAGACGAGGCCGATCATCGCTCTTCAGATTGACAGAGAGTGCTACGACGAACTGGTAATTGATGGGTTCGTAATGCCACCTAGCGACACGCCGATGGAGAAAGCACTCGACCTGATCGAAGAACTCTCGGAGCGGTACAGGCAGTTCCGTGACGACAATAAGAAATCGACCGAATCTCTCATCGACTTTGTGATTCGACACGGGTTTACGGAAGTCGAGGATGGTGGAGCGGGCTGGTTCATCTTTCGAGATAGAGAATAGTCCTTCGAGGCGAACAGATACCAGATGAGTGAGGCTGCTCGCAAAGGGCCGCCAGTACAACGTGTGGACTTATGGAGGAGGACGACGATGAGTGTTTATTTCAGGACTATTCCACCACTCACGATGCAACAGCTAAGAGACAATCCACCGCATCAGGGGATGCTTCACAACACGCCGGAGAACACCGAGACGGAGCAGTGCCTCACTGATGGAAAAACCTATCTGTGGGCATTCGGAGACGACGAACTCACGTTCGGACAGTTCGGGGGCAATCAGGCCGCCGACATTCTTGCAGCACTTGGGGAGCATTACGGGGTGAGCGTTGTCGATGAGTGGGAGGATGAGTTTCACAGCACATCCGAGGAAACGGACTGAAAGGAGTCGAAGATGACGACGACGAACAGTTGTCCCGATTGCGGAGTAGCCGTGGGCCATCCGCACACCCACGAATGCGATGTTGAACGCTGCTCGGTCTGCGGAGGCCAGCGGGCTTCGTGCGATTGCGAGGGACATGATCCGATGGCTTCGGTGTGGACTGCAAACTGGCCGGGCGCAAACGAAGGTGGCTCCGCTGAAGGCCACCCAGACATACGCAGGCAGGAAGTCATCGAAGTGTTCTACATGTTTGACCGTAGCTTGGAATGCGTAGACATGTGGGCGGTAGCGTATGATGAAGACAATCTGCTCGACGACCGAATGCTCACCGACATAGACGTTGAAAGGAAG
>JACTNB010000018.1 GCA_014584345.1 Planctomycetota bacterium | reverse complement strand
GTCTAGTCGCCACAATGAGAAAGCCCTTCGACCTGTTGGCCAAAGGGCTTCTTCAGAAAGATAGTCGGGAGGACTGCCGCAGCTTTGAACCATGGACAAGGGTGCGGGACACGTACGCCACGTCGTTCTTCAGCCCGCGGCCGTGGTATCTGTCGGAACTGGCCGCGATCGCGGACGAGGTGGCGTAAGTCGCGTTATACGAGGCGGTAGTGGCCCGTTCGTGGCGCGCCGACGAACCGGAGTAGGCGTTTGTCTCTGAGATCGGCAAGATCCCGTTTGGCAGTCTTCTGTGTACAGCCAAATTGCTCAACCACCATACTGGACCGGACTTCCGTTCCCTTCTCGATTTGAATCATGACCCACTGTTGCCGGGCGTTCAGATTGGGGACATTATCAGGGTCATCGGGGACATTTCTCCGTTTTACGGGGACACGATCAGGGACATTCTGTCCGTTAACAGGGACATGATTGGGGACATCAGGGACATCGATTTCCTGATCGGGGACATTCCCAGCGGCCACCGATCGACTCGCTCCGACGACAACCGTCACCCGTTCGTTGATCCGGTAACCTTCTCCCTTGCTGCGAATGATGTCCTGATCTCCGATTTCAATGTTGGCATCCTTCCGAGCCTTCTGAACGATCCGTTTGCGAAGAGCGTGGATCGCCTCGGAGATTCCGTTCTGGCCGCGACGGCAGAGGACATCGGGATGATCGGCCAGTTCATCGCCGCAGTATGCGGGGTAGCGGCCGTTCCCCCGTTTCTCGCAGAGGACGGTCAGGATGCGATTCATCAACGGAGTGATCGGTACATCGACGCCGCACACGACCATGCGTTTCTTGAGTAACTGCAACTCGCCTCCTTCGAAGGCTCGGGGCGGCGCGGTCGTCTTTCGCTTTGCTGCACCAGAAGAGGAAAGTCTCCCGGCCTTGCGGAGCGCGTCCGTGATCGCTCCGTCCAGCGTCTTCCCTTCCCGCTTGAATGGCTTGGCCACGTAGTCCGCCGCACCGAGTTTCACGCACTCGACCCCTTGGTCCGGGCCATTGTTGCCGTATCCGGTCGCCACGATGACCGGTCCCAATCCGAGCGAGACCAGTTCGCTCAGGAGGTTGAGCCCGTTCTGCAACCGGGCGAGGCTCCGTTCCGCGCGGACCGGAATTTCCAGGTCGAGCACGAAATAGTCGTAGCTGGCTGTCGCCAACCGCTGGCGGACCTCGTCCTGACAGCAGGCCGAATCGTGCTCGTGACCGAGCGACGTCACAATGTCGGAAACCACGTCCACGATATTGGGATCGTCATCAATAATCAGTGCGCGCAGAGTCATTCTGGCGATTCTCCCGTGCTTTAAATCGGCAGGACGATCCTCACTCTCGTTCCGGCCTGAATCTGGCTGTCAATATCGAGCGAGCCGCCGTGTCCCTCGATGTACCTCCTGGCGGTCGGGAGTCCGAACCCCGTCCCATCGTGTTTCATGGTCTTGTTGCCGGGGATGAACTCCCGGATCTGACGGAGATCGTCCTCGCCGAACCCCACCCCGTTGTCTTCGATCAAAATGTGAACTTGGTCGATGTCCAGCGTCGCGGAAACGGCAATCCAGAATGGTCCAGTCTCATCCTGGATCGGTCGAAATGCCTCAAAGGCATTCCGCAGCAAGTTCGTGAACACCGAGAGCACCTGGTGCCGGGCGACTTCAACCGACAGCGACTCTGGTACGCGGAATCGCAATTCGATGGCAGCCGCGTCATGGCCGAGGGCTTCGAAATAGGCCCGAGCTGCGTCGGCGGCTTCGCGCACCAGATCGATCAGTCGTTCACGTCGACGCTGCGTGGGAATCGGTTGAGCATAGGCCCGCATGTCATCGAGAAACTGTTCCAGATCGGCCAGTCTGGTTACGATGGCTCGGGCATGTTGACCCAGCTTCCGCTTGTCGATCGCCCCCGATTTCGCCAGTGCGCTCAGTTCTTCCACGTTGTGCCTGATCGGCGTCAACAGCCCCCGCATGTTGTGGACCGTGCCGCCGACGAGCATGTCGAAGTGCTTCTCGACGATCCGCCGCGAGGCGCGCTCATCGGTGATCACCGAGACCTCCCGTTCGAGCGGAATGAGCTGATGTGCATTCACCTTCAGCGTGGAGATCCGTTGCTGCTCTCCAGCAAAGATGTCGGCAATCGGTTGAGGCGCAGTTCGTCCATCCACGAGATGTTCCATAAATCATCTCTGAAGGCAGCCTGGCGCACGCCGCTCGCGAATGGGGGCATCACCGGCTGCATGGCCGCGACCAATACCCATTGAGCGTTATTCTGCCAAGTGCTTCGACGACCGACATGACAGAGCCGGCAGGCTGGGTTCCACCGCACAATCGCGGCTTGGGTGGTGTATACGTATGTACCGAATTTCTGGCTGGTGTCAAGCGCGAATTTCTCGCCTATCATTTTTTTCTAGCAGACAGACGGTACGGATCGAAAAGGAAGCGAGATCCCTCCATGCAGGAGGAGGTTGTTTCCATTACCGCTGGCTCGCTGGCTTCGCGCTCATGGCATCTCCCTCTTCGCCAGTCTGCAGTTGCGGAAGTGGGCGCGGGTCCGGATAAGAGGCGGAAGTGAATGCCGATCGCTGGAGATCCTGGGGGCATGACAGGCACGAAACACCCCTCGATCAGGCCGGAGCCCTGCGGCTGTTACAGGCCCCGTCACACGAACATCTGGGCTTGGCCAAGCATCTGACCGCCGTAAAAAATACGGAGGAGTTCGTGGCGGACAAGGGAGTCGTCACCCGCTGGGAACGGCTGCGAAAAAAACCACTGACTCGACGCCCTCTCCAACGCCCGTGCCGCGGGACACAAGGCGGGCGCGGCGGCTGCCCGACCAGCAGCCCCCCAGCCGTCCCCAGCGCAAGCGGAGTGAACTCCAGGCGGAAAAACGCCAGGAATGCGGGCTTCTTGATCACAACCGAGGGGAGGCAATGCGAAAGCGCTGGAGCTGACGCGGATCGAGTGCCGCGGGCCACTGGTCTCGTGCTGATTGCACAAGCGCGGCAAGCTGGCCGAGGCGTGTCCATGGGGCCGGGGCGAGGCGCTGGGGGTTGAACCGCCCCGTGGTTCCCGCGTGGTGGCCTGCCCCCGGTGGCCGTGGTGGGAGTTGGCGTCCCCTGTGACAAGGAGTTGTCACAGGGGGGGAGCGTCAAGCCGTAAAACAGAGATTATTCACAATACATTAAAAATCGGATAATATTCTATATTTGTCTTAACTGCACTTGCCGGGAGAATTTTGAACGGTCACTATTTGCCCTACCAGCAGTCCTGCTGGTCACTGCGGTACTGATTCATTTACGGCACGTGTTGCTGCAGTACACGCCCCTCATACTATCGCTCACTAGGATTTCCTGAGTAACCAGAGTTAGCGGCGACCTGCATCGGGCGCGGTGTTCGGCCGATGGTCGTCAATGGCATTTCAGCCGTCGCGCCGGAATGCTATTTCGACCGCCCAGAGGTGGAGTGGTCGTTGGCCCGCGGTTCCTGATCGACGGGGAATGGATTTGGACAAGTTGATACTCAAGTCGTTTCAGAGTCCCGGCGATATCGTCATGCTGACCGCCGCCGTGCGGGATCTGCATGCCGCGCATCCCGGTCGGTTTCAGACCGACGTGCGGACATCCGCCCGCGAACTCTGGGACGGAAATCCCCATCTCACCCCCCTGGAGGAGGGTGATCCGGCGGTGCGGTCCTTGACCATGCATTATCCGCTCATTCATCAAAGCAACCAGACTTCCCTGCATTTTATCCAGGGTTATTTGCAGTATCTGGAAACTCAGTTGGGCGTGCCCGTGCCGCTCACCCGGTTTTGTGGCGATCTCTATTTGGACGATGCGGAAAAAGCCGACCGAATTATTGCCGGCAGCGAGTTGCCGGAGCATTACTGGGTGGTGCTGGCGGGTGGCAAGTACGACTTCACGGCCAAGTGGTGGAATCCCGCCTCTTATCAAGGCGTGGTCGATCATTTTCGTGGAAAAATCGACTTCGTGCAGTGCGGGGCCAGCGGGCATTGGCACCCGGAACTGCAGGGGGTGCTGAATCTTGTGGGGCGGACCTCCCTGCGGGACTTTCTGCGCGTGATCTATCACGCCCAGGGAGTGTTGTGTCCGGTCACGTTTGCCATGCATGCGGCGGCCGCGCTGGAGTCGGCGCCGGGACAGCCGCGCGCGCGTCCCTGCGTGGTCATTGCCGGGGGGCGGGAACCGCCCCAGTGGGAAGCCTATCCGCAGCACCGCTTTCTGCACACCGTGGGAGCCCTGTCCTGCTGCCAGACAGGGGGTTGCTGGAAATCCCGCTGCCAGAAGGTGGGGGACGGCGAGGACAAGGATCGGCGGAACCTGTGCGAGCAACCGGTCAGAATTTCCGAAACGCTGGTCATTCCCCGTTGCCTGCAGATGATCGAGCCCGGGGAAGTCATTCAGCACATCGCGCGTTATTACGAGGGAGGCGTTTTGCAGTATCCTTCACAACGGCATCGACCTCCCGTCGGCACCCGGCCGCATGACCACGTTCGATCCCTGCCGGGGCGCAACGTACTGCTGGAATTTCGGCATGGTCTGGGGGACGCGGTGCAACTGACGGCCGTCCTGGCGCACTTGCGACACTTCTTCCCCGACTGGAACATTCAGGTGGCGGCCCTGCAGGGGAAACAGAGCTGCTTTTATCGCCTGGCCGACGAAGTGCACCTGCTGGAGCAGATACGGGACCGGCCGATCCCCGTGGACGAGAGAATTTCCCTGGACTGGCATGAATGCGAGACGGACCACGAACACTGGCCCAGCACCAAGGTCGCCCGCTGCCTGCTGGAGGTGTTTCAGGTGGCGCCCCGCCCCGAGTGGATGCGGTATACGATCCCCCGTGGCGCTCGCGAGACTCAAGCGGCGCGCGACTATCTCCGCGAGATCACGGGGGCTACTCCGGCGGCCCGCGAGCGATTCCCGGTCGTGGTCATTCATTACCAGGGGAACACCTCCCAGTCCCGCAAGGATCTGCCCCATGACCTGATCGCCGAAGTCTGCCGGGATGCGATCGAACAGGGGTATGTGCCGGTCGTGCTGGACTGGGATCGCCGTTGCCCGTTCGTGGACAACACCCGGATATTCAATCCGGGAGTCGGGCATCCGCTCTGGGAACAGTCCCGTGCCGGGCAGGCCCGGACGGGAGACGCGGCCACCCTCGCCGCGTTGATAGAAGCCTCGGCCCTGATGATCGGGATCGACAGCGGGCCACTGCACGTGGCGGGGGCCACCACCACGCCGACCCTGGGCGTCTGGCACCAGCATCACCCCGTGCGTTTTTTTGACCTGGCCGAGAACGTGACGCACCTGGTTCCCGAAAACCACGCGTGCCGTGCCCCCGGTCCCTTGTCGCTGGCCTACTTCGAGACGGCCTACCGCCATCACACATACCAGGATCTCGGCCTCGATCTCCGCGCGCATGTGCTCGGCCACCTCACCCGGCAGCCGCTCGGAGAGGTCCGCAAACGGCTGGAAGA
Source organism: Planctomycetota bacterium (assembly GCA_014584345.1). Taxonomy (GTDB): domain Bacteria; phylum Planctomycetota; class Planctomycetia; order Planctomycetales; family Planctomycetaceae; genus Rubinisphaera. The sequence goes on along the minus strand of JACTNB010000018.1, from coordinate 22,292 downwards.
GCGGCGGTTTCTCGGAAAACTGTCCTCGCGCCGGTACGACGCCTCCTATTATCGGGAACACCAGGAGGGGGGACTCGATTATCTGGCGTATGGGGACTGGCAGCGGGATTATGCCCATTGGCTGCGGGATGTCTTCCAGTTGGCAGGTCGGGCCGTGCTCGATGTGGGCTGTGCGTGTGGCGCCCTGGCGTGGGGATTCCAGGAAGCCGGGGCACAAGCCACGGGGGTCGATCTCAATGAATACACGCTCCACCTGGGGCGTGCGCGGTGGCCGGTACTGGCCGACCGCTTGCAGGTCTGCGATGCCGTGAATCTGCATCCGTTCGAGGACGAGACCTTTGATTTTCTGCACTGCGCCCAGGTCGCCGAGCACTGGAAACCGGCCCTGGTGCCTCACATCCTGGCGGAACTGCGGCGCGTCACCCGACCGGGAGGTCAGCTGTTCTGCGTGCTGGATACGGCCGAGTTCTTTCAGCGGACTGGCCGTCGTGCCGAGGAGGATGATCCGACGCATCTGTGCATCCGGTCCCGCGCGTGGTGGCAGACTCAGGTGGCCCAGGCCGGCTGGAAAGACGTCTCCCAGGAGTTCCAGGCAGCGTTGACCGGACACTCCCAAACATTTCTGACCCGCTACGACTGGGACTGGTTCGTCGTGAGGAGGCAGCCATGAAGCGGGACCTGTTGGCGCTCATTGTCAGTTGGAACCGTCCGGCGTTTCTGGAACGGACCATCGCCAGCCTGCGGCAGCAGGCGCGGGGACTGTCGGCCGAGTTGTTCGTGGTGGACAACGGCTCGGACCGGGAAACGCGCCGGCTCATTCGTCGGTCCGGCGGCTTGTCGGGGTATCTGCTGCTGCATCGCAATCTGGGGATCAACGGCGCCCTGGAGCGGGCGATCCCCCAATCGTTGTCCGAGCGGTACGAGTTTCTGCTCATCAGCGACGCCGACATGGAGTATCGCCAACCCCTGACGCTGGCGCTGGACGCCCTGCGTCAGCAGCCGGACCTGGGGGCGGTCAGTTACCAGCACAGCCCCGAGCATCCCTCGGAAGGAACAGTTCAGATCGCCGGGCGGGAGTTCCACCTGAAATCCACGGAACGGGGCTGCAGCCTGGTGTTTGCCACGGATCCGTTCGAACGAATGCGGCCCCTTCCCGTTCAGCAGCTCAAGGATTTTGACTGGTGGGTCTGCCGGGACGCGCCGCACTCGCTGCGGAGTCAGGGAAAACAGCTCGCGGTTCTGCCGGGAGGCGCCAGGCATCTGGGCTGGCGGCGGGGAGACTCGACCTGGCAGACGGACGAGATACCGGAATATCACCTCGGGGAGGAACCACCGCATGAAATCCAACACCGCGTGTGACTGTCCGGCGGCTGGCTGGTGCCAGCGGCATGGCATCGAGAAAGACCAGGCCTGGCATCGCCTGTGCCGCTTCAATCCCCAAGTGTTCGCGCAGTGGGAATGCGGACAAGGTCCACGCCCGGCGGCACCCGGCCAGCCGCGGCCATTGCCGGGTGCCGCGGGCTTCCGTGGGCTCCCCGCTCCGGAAGTCGCCATCGCCATCATCTGCCATAACTATGGGCATTTCCTGGGAGATTGCCTGGAGAGTGTGTTGCGGCAAACGCTGCCCGCGACGGAGATCGTGGTGGTGGACGATGCCTCCAGCGACAACACCCGCGAAGTGGCCGCACGGTTTGCGGACCAGGGGGTGCGGTACGAGCGGGTTGAGTTTCGCAACGTGCATCAAACCCGGCGGCATGGCCTGGAATGCACGGGGGCCGGGATCGTCTGTTTTCTGGACGCCGACGACCGGCTCTCGCCCGACTACCTCGAACGGGGACTGCCGTTGTTCGCGGATTACCGGGTCGGCGTGGTCTATTCCGATTGCCAGATGTTCGGCAACGATACCTCCTACAAGTCCTATCCGACGAAGTTTAGCCGGGCGGAGCTGGAGCGGGACAATTTTATCCATGCCGGGAGCCTGGTCCGCCGGGAGGCCCTGGAACAATCGGGGGTCTTCGAGCGCCGCATCGATCCCTACCTGACCCAGGGGGATTGGTTTATCTGGAAGCACGTGCTCCGCGGCCATTGGACGGCCCGCAAGCAGCCGTCGGTCTATCACTACCGCCAGCATGGGCACAACTGGATGCAGACCATGCGTCGCGAGCATGACAACTATTTCCAGTACGCGGGACTGGCCCAGGAGTGCCTTACGTTGTGTATCGCGCTGTCGGGGCGCCGCGAAATCTGGCCCCGCACCGTGGCATTCCTGGAGCGGCAAACCTGGCCCCACGCGCAAATCGTGCTGGAGTTGCTCGATACCAGCCAGGACGCGGCGTTCGGACAAACCGTCAAGGACTGGGCCGCCCATTCCGCCTACGCGCGCTGCGCCTACACCAGGCTGGGAGTCGGCGCGCCCCGACTGGCGGATGACGACCGGCATCAACCCCTCACGAAAACCGCCGTCCGGCGGGCCATGGCGGAAATCTACAATCATTTTGCCAGGGTCGCGAATACCGAATACGTCTGGTTCCTGGAAGACGACGTGATTCCTCCGGCCGATGTCTGCGAACGTCTCCTGCAGGGCTTCGGGAAGGAAGTGGTCTCCGTCGCCGCACCCTATCGCAGCCGTTACCACGAGGGCTACTGTGTCTGGATCAACGATGTCGCGCACGTGAGCCAGCCCGGGCAAGGCCTGCAGCCCATTGGCGGCAACGGATTTGGTTGCACGATCGTCCGGGGGAGCGTCCTGCGGCAAACCGTCTTCACGGCCCAGGGGCACCCGGCCGATTTTGATATCGCCTTTTATTCGCGGCTGCGGAAGACCGGCTGGGAAGCCCGCGTTCGCTGGGACTGCGAATGCGAGCATATCGGCGCGAACACCGGGCCAGCCGATCCCGTGGGCAAACTGGCCATAGCCGAACTTATTGTCGAACATCCCCTCGCCGGGGATAGCATCCGGCAGTTCCTGGCCGATTGCAGTCGGGTTCAAGAGGCAAGCATCGAGACCAGCAACGGAAACGGGATCACACCGGAATCCTTCCTCCGTAACGCAACTCCCGAGCACACCCCCCCCGCGGCCGATGCCCTCATTCTGCGGGGAAGTGGACTCGGCAACGCCTGGCAGCAGGATCTGCGTTCCGCCCTGGCGGCAGGAACACGCAAGGTCGTGCTCTGCCTGACGGGAAACAACGATCCCCCACCGGGCTCGCTGGTCGAGCAACTCCTCGTCGAATTTCCGGGGGTTGTCGTCGAGGAACAGATGCTGACCACGCCAACCGCACAGACAATAGTGCTCTTCTACTTCCAGCCTGCCTCCCCCCACGGGGTCAACCACAAGGACCGAACCGCATGGACGTGAAAGTGACTCCCTGCGAGTGCACCGCCCCGGGCTGGTGTGCTCGGCATCGCTGCCAGAAATCGCGGCACGACTTCGAACTCTGCCGTCGACGCGAGGACTGGTTCCGGGCCTACGAAACAGGGCAAGCCGGGATCCAGCGGCCCCCCGCACCGCCACCCCCACTCCGGGATGACTGCCGCCACCTGGGCGAGGAACTCGGCACGGAAGACTGCCCCTCCTGCCGCGGCAACATCCGCATCAAAGTCTTCGCCTGCGAACTTCACGACCGCTGCAGCCTGCAAAAACCCCTGGAGGGGATCGCCTGCTGCGCGGGCTGCGGGAATTACGAAACAGTCTGACTCAATCCACACTCATACATGTCGATGCCTGATAAAGGGAATATACGATGGTTCAGAGCTTGTGTTGCCTGCGAAAGCTGCCGACGAAATTAAACTGCAGAGTATTTGCATGGATGGAAGTATGCTCGCACAACGATGCGCAACTTCAGTTAATCTGGGATGGTAATGCTTGGAACGGAAGTCAATCCAGCGGGTATAAAATTAGCTTAATTTGTGATTCGAATGAGCCCACAAGTAATCCTCCATCTGTTCTAAACCTGGCATTAAATACTTGTGGAATGTCATTTGATGGAATTAAAGATGGGTTTGGAACATGTGATCCATTTCAGGTGGAGTTTGGCTGGGGGTTTACGCCTGATTGCTGCGATGCTCCCGATGATGAAAGAAGTTTACAAGTAATAATCTCTGAAACTATCCCCATCCCCGATGCCCTACCCGAACCGTCGCCCCCCTCGCCCATTCCCGCTCCCCCCTCCCCCGATCCCTCGCCCAATCCTCCTTCGCCCATCCCTGGCGATCCCAAACCCAATCCCTGGGACCCCAGACCCAATCCTTGGGATCCCAAACCGAACCCTTGGGATCCCACGCCGGGTTGCTCGAGTGGTACTTGTGGCAGACCGGGATGCGGGAGCAGTTACGAATTCAGCATAGGTCCGGTCAAGTACGGCACCGGCGCGTTGATCTACCAGGCCAGCGACTTGTCCGTGGGAGGCTACGGCGTCTCCTGGGGGCACACCCGCAGTTTCCGGTCGCGCATGTCCCATGCCGAGACCATTGGCCAGGGGGTCAACTGGCAGGTCACGGAGTGGCCGTTCCTGGTGCAAGGCCCCAGTGGGCTGGTGGGGACTGAAATCACCCAGGTCGTCATTCAGGGAACCGCCAACGCGTCCCTCTGGTTCGATAAGATCGAGGGAACATGGACTCCCCGTTTCAATGTGAAATCCCACCTCGAACACGACACCGAGACCCAGTGTTACCGCCTCACCGACCTGGATGGCTCCATCACGGAGTTCGACGATTACACGGGCATGTTTACCCGCCGGGTCTCCCCGGGAGGCCAGACCGTCGCCGTCACCGCCATGAGCACGAACGGCGCGAACTTCACCGAAGTCGAACGGGCCTACACCGAGGGAACCGACACCATCACCGAGCAGTTCCTCTACAGCTACATCGATGAAGGGGACTTGTTGCTCGAAAGCGTGACGCTGCGGCGCAAGCTCAATGCCGGGGCCTGGCAGAATATCCAGCGTGCCACGTACGATTATTACGGCGTGGACGACCCCCACGGCAACGAGGAAGACCTGAAATCCGCCACCACCCAGTCCTGGGATGGCAGCGCCTGGCAGGATACCGGCACTTATTACTATCGCTACTACAAGCATCTGGAACCCAACGGCAGCAGTAGCAGCAGCAGTAGTTCCGCGAACGAACCTGCCGCCTATCTGCTGAAATACATCCTGAATCCCCAGGCCTTCGACAGACTGGCTGCCGATCCGGCGGTCAGCGATCCCTTCACCGCCACCGATGCCCAGGTCGCCGAGTATGCCGACTACTACTTCGAATTCGACGAAAAGCAGCGTGTGGTCCTGGAACGCATCAAGGGGGGCACCGAAACCTTCACCTTCGCCTACGAGGAAAGTACGTTCGAGGACGATGTCAACGCCTGGAAAACCAAAACCACCGAAACCCTGCCGGATGGTAGCGCCAACATCGTCTACTGCAATTACGCCGCGCAGCCGATGCTCTCCATCCTCAAATCCGGCGAAGACGAGTGGTACACGTTCTACAAGTACGACGCCTCCTCCAATATCGTGCTGCAGGCCACCTCGGCTGCCATTTCCGGCTACGACGACCAATATGCCGATCTGCTCCACGAAGTAAGTGGCAGCTACGAATACTTGCGGAATTCCGCGGGTCTCATCCACACCTTCACCTACCACGCCCCCACCAACTGGCTGGCGACCAGCCATCTGCAGGAAGGAGAACAGGGCACCCCCATCCAGCAGCTCGAGCGGGAATACATCCCCTGCGATTGCTGCAACAATTCCTCTTCGTCCTCCTCTTCGTCCGCCGGGGGGCAACCCGTCTATTTCCTCTCCCGGGAAACCCGTTACCCCTCCGCCACCGACCCGCAGGAAACCATCGTCACCAGCTACGATTACACCTGGTACGAGGGGACCTGCCAGGTGCAGGAGCGGGTCACCACGCTCCCCGTCATTGCCGATTCCCAGAACGGGTCTGGTGTCGCCAACACCCTTCGCGAATACTTCGACACCCACGGCTACCGCACCTGGAGCATGGACGAGCGGGGCTTCATTTCCCGCATGGTCTACGACATCCCGACCGGGGCCATCGTCCGGCAAGTGCAGGATGTCGATACCTCCATCGAGACCGATCACCCGACCGGCTGGGTCACGCCCACGGGCGGCGGGCTGAATCTCGTCAGCGATTACGAGCACGATGATCGGGGCCGGATCACACAGTCGCTCGGCCCGGCTCACCAGATCGACCTGGGAGGCACGCCGACCACTGTCCGCACGGCCAACTGGATCGTGTACGAAGCCAACGCCTCTCGCAACATCACCCGCACGGCTCAGGGCTACGCCACCGGTTCGGCTCCCGGTTACACCTACACGCTGGTCAATCCGGTCAATATCACCGAGGTGGACAAGAACGGCAACGTCCGCGAGCAGATACAGGCCACCCGGGCCAGCACCGCCGGGAAACTGCTCCCCTCCGACACCTTCGCCCAGTCCAGCTACACCCGCTGGCACACGTATCAATACACGGAATGCTGCCAGGTTCATTCCGAAAGGGTGTACTTCGACATCCCGGCCACCGGCGTCGGCCTGAAATCGGTCAACTACGCCGAGACCAGTTACCGCTACGACGAGATGAAACGCCGAGTCGCCACCATCTCTCCCGGCGGGACCATCAACCGCGTTGTGTACGGACCCCGCGGCCTGGTCCTCTCGAACTGGGTCGGCACCAACGACAACGGAGCCACCCCCACTGACCCGACCGGTGGCGGAGCGACCGGCAACAACATGGTCGTCGTCTCCGCAAACCAGTACGACGGCGGCCAACCCGGCGGCAACGGCAACCTGACTCAGCAAACCAGCCACGTCAACAGCAGCGACACCCGCGTCACCACCTTCACCTATGACTTCCGCAACCGCCGCCTCACCACCACGGGCGAACTCGACTACTTCGAAAAAACCTACTACGACAACCTCAACCGCGTCATCAAAACGGAACGCTACGACACCGACGAAACCGGCAACCTCCTCGCCCGCAGCGAAACCCTCTACGACGACCTCAACCGCGTTTACCGCACCAATCAATACGGCGTGGACCCGAGCACGGGAACCGTGGGCAATTCGCTTGTCAACAACACCTGGTACGACGCGTCCGGGAATGTCATCAAATCCCTGCCGGCCGGCTCGGACCTGTTCACGAAAACCACGTACGACAGCCTCGGGCGACCAACCGTCCGATATGTCGGTTACGATCTCGACGAAACCACGTACGCCGAAGCCGGTAGTGTCACCGACGACACCATTCTGGAGCAAAGCGAAACTGTCTACGACGACGGCTCGAATGTTCTCGAAACCCGCGAGCGGCAGCGTTACCACGATGCTCCCGCCACCCAAACCGGCCCGCTGCAGGATCCGGACACCACTCCGAAAGCCAGAGTCTCGTATGCGGCTCAATATGCCGACGGCATCGGTCGCATGGTCGCCAACGCCAACTACGGCACCAACGGCGGAAGTGAACTGACCCGCCCCGGCACCATCCCCAACCGCTCGGACACCATCCTGGTCACCACTCTCGAATACGACCAGGCCGGAAATTCGTCCGAGACCGTGGACCCCGCCGGGATGGTCACGGTCATGGAATTCGATGACTTCGGGCGGGAGACCAAACGAATCATGAATCCGCAAAGTTCGTCCAGTTCCTCCTCTGGTGGGCTGTGCGTAGTCTCGGAAGACGCAAATGTCACCGTCCGCACGGCTTACAATCCAGATGGCAACGTGATTTCCATCACTGCCGAGAATTCCGTCACGGGAGACCAGACCACTCAATACATCTACGGCACCACGCTGACCGATTCCGACATCGCCAGCACTTTCCTGAAACGCCAGGAAATCTACCCCGATTCCGTTGATGCCTCCGACGTCATTTCCTTCAGCTACAATCGTCAGCAGCAGACGACCACCGTCACCGACCAGAACGGCACGGTCCACACCTACGATTACGACAAACTCGGTCGTCATACTCAGGATCGCGTCACCACGCTCGGGACCGATGTGGACGCCGCCGTTCGCCGGATTGAGATGACCTACGAGGTTCGAGGAATGCGGGAGCACCTCACTTCTTACGATAATCCGGCCGTCGGCCAAGGTGATATCGTCAACGACGTCCTCTTTGTGTACAATGATTTCGGCCAATTGACCACGGATTACCAATCGCACGAGGATGCCGTGAATCCCGCGACCACACCCAAGGTCCAGTACACCTACGCCGACGGGGCGGAGAACACCGTCCGGCCCACGGCTCTGGTCTATCCCAACGGTCGCGAACTGCACTACGATTACGGCTCCACCGGCGAAATGGCCGACGCCGCCAGCCGCGTGGCCTCCCTCATCGACGACGACGGCACCACCCACCTGGTCGATTACAGCTACCTCGGTCGGGGCGGTTCGGCTCAATCCGTGAATGCTCCGTTTGGTCGGGGGTTTGTGGTCGCCGATTCCCCGCAGCCTGAAGTTAAGTGGACCATGGTCGATCTGGCAGGAACCAACGATCCCGACACCGGCGACATTTACTCAGGCTTCGATCGTTTCGGGCGTGTCAAGGACAACCGCTGGTACAATTACGATGCGTTGGCGGATGTCGATCGCATTCAGTATGGCTACAACCGAGCGGGAAATCGCATCTGGCGGAAGAACGTGGTGGCCGATGCGTTGGGCAAACATTTTGACGAACTCTACGGCAACGACGCCATCCAACGCCTCAAGGATTTGCAGCGGGGAACGCTGAATGGCAGTCACAACGGCGTGACGGACGAGACCTACGCCGAGTGCTGGTCGCTGGATCAAACCGGCAACTGGCAGAAATATCTCCAGGACGACGACGGCTCCGGCTGGGACCTCAACCAGTCCCGCACCGCGAACACCGTCAACGAGATCACCGATATCTCCGCCTCGACCGGCCCCACCTGGGTCACCCCGGCTTACTCCAAAGCCGGCAACATGACCACCATGCCCCAGCCGGCCGACCCCACGGCATCCTTCACCGCAACCTACGACGCCTGGAACCGCCTGGTGAAACTCGTGGACGACACCACCACGCACACCATCGCCAGCTACCAGTACGACGGAGCCAAACGCCGCGTGGTCGAGCAGGCCTACACCACCGGCACCCTCGAAGAAACCCGCCACTGCTACTTCACCGAGCCCAGCAAATGGCAATTGATCGAAGAACGCCTCGACTCCTCCATGGAGGCCGAGAAACAATTCGTCTGGGGCCTGCGGTACATCGACGAAATCCTCCTCCGCGACCGTGACACCAACAACAACGGCACTCTCGATGAACGCCTTTACGGCTTGCAAGACGCGAACTGGAACGTCACCTGCCTGATTGACGGCAGCGGTGCGGCACAAGAACGCTTCGCGTATTCGGCGTATGGCCAACCGATGTTCCTTAATGACTCCTTTGTGCCACAATCGAGTTCGTCTAATGAATGGGAGTGGCTGTATGCGGCGTATCGGTGGGATCAGGGCACTGAGGTGTTCAATGTAAGAAATCGCGCATATCATTCGGTACTAGGTTTATTCGTAACACGAGACCCTGAGAAATATGTGGACGGCACCAATGTGTACATAGCTTACTTTGTTTATAAGGGAATGGATCCGTCTGGACTGGCATGCAAAGTTACTTATGACTGCCGAACCACAAATATTAGTCACGACAAGACAAAAAAAACAACCGAATGCACATATGAGTGCAAGTCCATAAAAATGGACCTCATGACAGGCGGGGGAGAACTATTTACTTGCGATGATTTTGTTGACGCTACAAAAAGCGATGATGGAGCAACAGTACCGCACATTTTCGAAGATGTAATTATAATAGACGACTCTTGCGGCATTTGCAGCAGCCCAATAGAGAGAGTGGTTGTATATTCTTTCGAAAGAAGAGGGCTGGATTGCTCAAAAGAAGAGTGCAAGCAATTGTGCGACAAAGGAAGATCAATTGATAGTATCGTATGTAGGCTGCTGCCTCCTCCTGTGCAGGCTGCGTGTCGAATTGCAAGCAGAGGAGGTCGACCACTTTGCAAGCTGTACTGTGACTTATGCAAAAACAAATAAGGTGGCTACAATGGCAGGCAAGAAGAACTGGATATTTCTGTGTTGTATTTTAGTTTCTACGTTGGTGTTTTTGTTGGTCTATTCATTAGCTGGCAAGTCAACAACGGCTCCGTATGGGGTAGATGAGACGTATATGTATCGTGGCCTAGGAATAACAAGTGACGACCGGCCTATTATTGGGACCCGTGTTTATTCATACAGATTGACGATTGGAGAAATTATATACAGGGCGGATCGTATCGCAGGTGATGTGTTTAAGTTTCAGATTCATAGCAGCGAATCGCTGCTTGGCGAGGGAATTACGAAACAAGACGATTTTGGCTGGCGCCGAACAGGAGAGCTCGCCTACAACCTAGATTCGGTAATTAACTCTCGCAATTATGACTTATCGGGGAAAATAATTGCTGAGGTGGTTGATGGTTACGGAACCATATTGTTGCCAGTCAAGCCGAATAACTACAAGTATTGTGATCGAGTATCAGCTTGTTTTAACATTGTAAAGTACGGCGTTAGCAGTATGTGCTTCTTTGATAAAACTATGGCAGATATAGATTCTGACGCTCTTGAACGATGTTCCCCCTACTTGCGATAGCAAGGAAGGTCTTTCTAGAGGTCGTCCTATAACTTCTTGAGGATACTGTACAAGTATTGTAGGGCAGGCGGGTGGCACCGGTTGACGCGATAGCGGCTACCGGTGTGGCATTGCCACAAGAGGTTTGCTAAGCCATGTGCAACGAGATGGATGCCCGCTGAACAGGCCGTTGGCCAGAGAAATATCGTCAACGACGTCCTTTTTGTGTACAATAACTTCGGCCAATTGACCACGGATTACCAATCGCACGAGGACGCCGTGAATCCCGCGACCACACCCAAGGTCCAGTACACCTACGCCGACGGGTCGGACAACACCGTCCGGCCCACGGCTTTGGTCTATCCCAACGGTCGGGAGCCTGTTGTCTCAATACTATCTTTTCTCCTTCAATGAATCCAGCACATGCCAGCGCCCGTGGTCAGCATCATCACGCCGACGTTCCGGCGGGCGAAGGATTTGTGGCGGTTGCTGGAAGCCGTGCGGTTGCAGCAATGGGGGGACGGGCTGATAGAGCATCTGGTGGTTCCCGATGGTCCGCCGGAGCGGGCCACGCAAACGGTGCTGCGGGCGTTTCCCGCAGAGGAGCGGATTCGCCGTCGCTCTGTTCCCTTGCCGGAATCCCAGGGCCAATTCGGAGCCGCCTGCAAGGATGCGGGTCTGCGCGAGGCGACCGGGCGGTATGTCGTTTTCTGGGACGACGACAACTGGTTCTATCCCCACGCCCTGGCCTGTCTGCTGGCCCTGGCGAGTGAGGCGTACCCCATCGTGGTCGCTCAACTCCGCCACAACCGCTTTCGATATGAACCGGTGCCAAGCGTGGCTCGCTGGGAGCAGGACGACCGACAATTCCGCCTCGGCAACATCGACACCGGCTGTTTTCTCATCGAACGCAACCTGGCCCGCCGGGCCGAATGGTCCGACCAGCAAGGCCCCGGCAGCGACTTTCGCTATTTCGAACGAGTGGTGCAAGCAGCGGGAGGCTACGACGCGGTTCTGTTCGAACCCACGGTGATTGGAGTCCATCTATGAGCCACAACCAACTGACGATCCGCCGCGTGCTGGCAAGTGTTCGTGCGGAAAGTGCCGGGCTGATCGAGCATCTGCGGACGTTGCAGCCATTTCAGTGGATCGTCAACCCCGGCAACGCGGGGGATGGCCTGATTGTCGCTGGCACCCGGGAACTGTTCCGTCAGGCCGGTCTCGATTTCCGCCAGGTTCCCCGCGACGGCGTGCGGCCCGATCTCCCCGTGGTGTACGGCGGCGGGGGTGCCTGGTGTGAAACCTTCGGCATCGCGGCGACCATCGTCACCGAGGCGGCGGCCATCTCCCCGTTCGTGCTGGTGCTCCCCTCCACTTTCGAGGCGTGCCGTCTGCGGCAGGTGCAACATCTGCCACACCTTTATCTCTATGGCCGCGATCACTATTCGGTCACAATTGCCCGGGAGATGGGCTTCACGGCGGAATACGCACCCGACCCCGCCTTCTGGACTCCACCGCCGCGTCTTGCTGCCTGCGGAGGCTCCGGCACCCTCGCCGCCTTCCGCCGAGACCGCATCGGCACGGAGATTCCCCTGGAACCGGAAGCCGAACAAGCAGACACCACTCGCGACCTCAGCCGAGAGGGAGACCACACCTCCGGCGACTGGCTGCTGCAACAGGTCTGCCGCTACGATCGCGTCCACACCGACCGCCTCCACGTCGCCATCGCCGCCACCCTCGGCGGCCGGGACACCGTCCTGTACCCCAACGGCCACGGCTACCACAAAAGCCGCGAACTCTACCACTCAACCCTCGCCCACTTCCCCAACTGCAGACTGGCGAAGAGGGAGATGCCATGAGAATACTCATCTCCATGCCGCACGACGCGCCGGCGTGGTTGTATCAGCATAACTGGGACATCGCCGAGCGTTTCACTCAGGCAGAGTTAATGGCTCATGGCGTCGAAATTGGCCTGCCTAGTGCTGTTTCATTGTGCGCAATTTCAGCATTTTGTATGGTTTACTTGTCGGCGAGTCCGAAGTGTCTTCCCGATCGATGGAGTGGAAGGATGTTAAGGGACGAAGGTTACGTGCGTGTCAAGTAGGCCGCCGAAATCCTAGGAGTCAGTCCCAACACCGTCCGAGCGTGGGGAGCAGCCGGCAAGATTGAGGAATATCGACATCCAGCCAACAACTACCGCCTCTATAAAACGGACGGACTTGGAGAGGCTCATGAAACAGGTCGAGACTTCGGCATCCAAAACCAAGAAATAGCCTGTAACCGAAGGGCCCTCATGCGAATCACCGTCGTTCCATGTGGCGAGGTCGTACCAAGCGATCAATTCTTAATTACGCAGGAGTGTCGTGAATGGCAGTCAGCAGTTCTCAGCCGATTCTGATCTGCACGGTTGGTGGAAGCCACGCACCAATTGTGACGTCGATCCGCAAACATCAGCCGCAGTTTGTGTGGTTCGTATGCACTGACGGAAAGGCGGGTTCAATCCGACAAATCACCGGTGAGGGAAACTGTATCAAAAAGTCGTTTTCCGACGAAGCTCCGTCGCTACCCAACATTCCGACGCAAGCGGGTCTCAGCAACGAGCAGTTTTCAACCAGAATCGTTGTGCCGGATGATCCAGATGCCATTCATCAGGAGTTGCGTAAGCTGCTTTCTGAAATCACGAAAGAGGCTCCAGGTGTCCGGATCATTGCTGATTATACGGGCGGCACGAAGAGTATGACCGCTGCCTTGATTCTGACTGGGTTGGAATTCGACGATGCGGTGACGCTTTTTATGGTTGCCGGCCAACGCATGAATCTCGTGCAGGTCACTGATGGAACTGAGATTCCTGTTCGCGCCAACGTTGAACGCATTCGCTTTGTTCAGAAGCGTAGCGTCGCTCTCGCTCCCTGGAAGTATTTCGGATACGCAGAATCTGCCGTTTCTTTAGAGACGATGGATGCTCCGAGCGAGGAGAATGATCGTAACCATTATCTGGCGGCCCTTACGGCGAGTCGTGCATTCGCGGCTTGGGATCGATTTGACCACCAGGAGGCTCATAGGCTTCTCAAGCCGCTGGGGGCTCAGTTTGGTAAGTATCTCGCAGTACTTGGTACCTTAACGCGTTCCCAGGAGACACAAGCCCCTGCACAACTTCTGGATCTCTATTTGAATCTGGAGCGACGAGCCACCCGACAACTGTTTGACGATGCCGTGGCCCGTGCATACCGCCTGCTCGAATGGACTGCTCAGTGGCTGCTCAAGCGGGACGCGGGAATCAACACGAGCGATATCCACGAGACGCAGATTCCTGCAGGCATGACTTTGCCGAAGAACGCGAGCGGCAGGTACTTCGCTGGACTGCATAACGCTTGGACCATCCTGGAAAGTGTCGGCAACGCGGAAACACAGGCATTCGCCACATCCAACGCAAACCCGATGCTGAGCCTGCTCACTCACCGAAACCAATCCATTCTTGCACACGGTTTCAACCCCGTATCCAAGTCCAATTGGCACGATTGGGAGAAATGGCTCTCAGGTTCATTTCTGCCTTTTCTGACGGCCGAAGCGAAACGATCGAGTATCCGTGATGTGCCAACACAGCTTCCAACGCAGTTTCCGGAGTTCGCGCCATGACACTGAACAAACCAATCACGATCGAGGCGACGTACCGCATCGTGACGCCGATGTTCTGCAGCGGCGCGGACCAGACATCTGCGGAATTGCGCGTGCCGAGTTTCAAAGGAGCGCTGCGGTTCTGGTGGCGCTCACTGATGTGGGGACGAGTCAGAGATCACCGCGAACTTCAGAAGAAAGAAGCTGCTCTCTTCGGTGCAAGCGACCAGAGAGTCGGACAATCGCAAGTGCAGTTTCGCATTTCGAATGCGTCGCTGGAACCACAGGTCAGCAAGGGAGCGATCCTGGAAGGGGGCCGCCTGCTGGGGCTGCACTATCTGGGTTATGGCGTGATGGAAGCCTTCGACGGGAAGAGCACGAAGGCCGGGCGGCTGACACGGGCCATGATTCCCGGGGGACAGTTCACTGTTTCCTGTCGGTTTTCGCGGCTCGCCGACCCCGATCAGATAGACGAAGTGCGCCGAGCATTGATTCTACTCGGGACAGTGGGTGGACTTGGCAGCAAATCCAGAAAGGGCTTAGGCAGCCTGACTCTCACGTCGCTGGCACTGAACGGCAGCGAACAGGAGGAGTCTCAATCCATAGGAGAACGCCTGGCGAAAGTTTTGTATGAGCTTTGTGACGGCGTTCCGGACTGGGCCGCATGGAGTTCGCGCAGTCGAGTTGTCGAAGCACTCTATAAAGCCACGCGACGGGCTGTCGATGTGCTTGATGCACTTGGAAGAGAAGAGGTCCACTTCCGAAGCTGGGGCCGGAATGGCACGGTCCTCGGGCAGCCTTCTGAGCAGAACTTTCGCGGGGACCATGACCTCAGCAAAGGGCTAAATGCGGGGATTGAGTACCCGTTCCGAGTTGCTTTTGGTCTGCCACACAACTACGGAAAAGGGCAACAGAACGAAGTTGCACCAGAGAGCGGCGATCGCAGGGCCAGCCCCCTGTTTCTGCATGTGCATCATCTCGCGAACGATTCAGTACCGCTTGGTATTGCCACGTTTCTTCCGTCGAGATTCCTGCCCGAAGGTGATCGCATTCGTGCATTCGGTCGCAGTGTCAGCACTGATGTGAGTGAATCGTTCTGGTTTCCAGTCAACGCATTGCTGGACCGGCTTGAAGCTAATGGAACACAGCCACACCCTCGCGCTGGATACGAGCAGTTTCCCGATGGTTCCGAATGGTGGCAGAAGAAGACAATGTTGACCGCAAAGGAGGTGCCACTTGGCTGAGGCTGTTCATCTTTCTTTTTCCATTGGTCCGGTGCAGGGGTTTGTGGCTCAGGCGCGGCGGACTCGGGATTTGTGGGCGGGGAGTTGGCTGCTGTCGTATCTCGCCGAAAGAGCGCTGGCTGCCGCCGAGGCAGAGGAATTGGGTGGCGAGGTCATCATTCCCTACCGGGCAGAATCGGATCGGCGACAGATCACGTCCAAGCGGACGGCTATCGGCGGGATTCCCAATCGGTTTGAGATGCGGTTCTCCGGCGATGATACAGCGGGTCGGGCAAAGGGTGCGGCCGAAGCAGCCAGGAAGGCGTTTCGAGCGGCATGGCGACAAGTCTCCGAGGCCGTGTGGGAAAAGTTCGTGAAACCTGTCGCTGACCAGGGCAACGGCACGCGCGACATCTGGGAACGACAGGTTACAGGCTTCTGGGAACTGTCATGGGTGGTCGGTGAACCGGATGCTCAGACGACGATCGGCCACCTGGCCGCGATGCGTAAGAATTTCCGAAACTCCGTCGCCAGCGAGGAACGGGGAATCAAATGCTCGCTCATGCCCACGCTGCAGGAGATCTCGGGGCACTTTGGACGGGAGCGCGATGCATTCTGGCAGGCGCTCCGCCAGCAGGAAGGAGTGCAGGGACTCAACCTTGGCGAAAGCGAGCGGCTCTGCGCCATTGCCCTGATCAAGCGGCTGTTTCCTCATGTCATCAAGCAAGCCGTCGGTGATGAGATCAGCCCGGAACTCAATCAGGTGGGCTGGCCGTCAACGGCGTTCATGGCGGCGGTTCCCTGGTTGAAAGGTCTTTCCGGCGAGGCCCGGAAGGTTGCGGAGGAGTACCAGAAACAGGCGCTTGCTTCTGGATACCAGAAGAGCGAGTGGCAGGCGGCACGCGACGCGGACGTTGAGTGGGCCGTTGCCGACGGCCCGATCTGGTTTGCCAGCGCAATCCGCAACGATGAACCGGGACGCGATCTACTTGGACCGACGCCGACTGATGATAATAAACGCGAGAGGAAATCAGCAGTCGACAAACTGCTCAACACATTGCAGGGTGTTTATCGCGCCGCTGCAGGTGGCAACGATGGGGAACAGGAGACTCCCGTACCCTACTACTCGTTGCTGCTCATGGACGGCGATTCGATGGGTGAGCTGCTAGGACAACTCGGCAGCTCGCAGGCGTTGAGCAAATGTCTGGGGACATTTGCCTGCCAGGTCGGCGGAATCGTCGAAAAGAACTTTGGGCGCACGGTGTATGCGGGGGGCGATGATGTGCTGGCACTGGTTCCAGCAACCCAGGCTCTGGATACAGCGGAGCAACTGTGTGATCAATACCGCGAGGCGTTCTCGGGTACTGAAGCGGCAGGGTCTGCGACAATCTCCGCGGCCATCGTCTATGCCCACTGGCGTTTTCCACTGCGACAGGTACTGAAGACGGCTCACCGACTGCTCGACGACGTCGCCAAGGATCAGACCGGCAGGGATTCCGTCGCGATGGGAATCGTGCTCGGGAGCGGACTGAATGCTGCGTGGTCTGTTCCCTGGTCAGTACTTCGCGGTCAGGTTGAAGATGCAACGTCTCTTGTCGAACTGGTGGAAGAGCACTTTGGTTCAGACGTGCAGGACGAGCAGGCGAAGTTTAATGCCTCGTATCTCTACCTGCTGCGGGAGCGATTCGGCAGTCTGTTTGACGATTCTCAAGACCAGCCCGGCGCGTTCAGCAAAATTCCGTTCGAACCTGATCTACTCCGTGACTTGGCGCATGCCGAGTATCGCCGACGGATGACTCGTCAGCAGCGGAGAGAAATCTCTCAACAGGAGACTCAACCGATCATTGATCAGCTGATGTCGCTCAGTCGTGAATGGAAGCGAAACAAGCCAGAAGCCCCCAAAGCTGATCCGCTCACATTTGCCTTCGACGGCTGGCGTATCGCGAGGTTTCTGCGACAGCTTCAGGATGGAAAGGTGGGAGATCATGGTTGACCCTGGAAAGTACACGTGGCTGAAAATCGATGCTGTTGATGCGTGGTTCTTCCGCGACGGCCGACCGTCCAATCGGGGAGAAGATCAGAGCGACCTGGAAAGTGAGTTCCCCCCGAACGCGGCAACCGTGGTTGGTGCGATTCGTGCGGCGCTCGCGCGGGGTCAGGGCTGGAACGGACACGGATCGTGGGATTCCGGACTGAACGACGTGCTCGGCGATGGCTTCGACAATCTGGGGAGCCTGTCGTTTCTGGGGCCACTGCTGATGCAGTCAGAGGAACTGCTGTTCACGCTGCCCCGGCATGTCGTCGGCCATTTGGTCGAAGGCCGGTTCCAGCCTGTCACTCTACTGGAACCGTCGCGTGAGCGAATCCTGACAGACTGTGGAGAGATTTCATTACCACTGCTGCCCGCTGACTGGCAGGATCGACTGGCAGACCAGCCCGGCCTGAGCGACGCCCAGCGGAAGAAACCCCCGGAGCCGGCAGGCGATCTGTACGTCACGATCGCCGGGATGTCGAAAATTCTCCGAGGTCATGTGCCTGCCGCGGATGATTGTCGGCATTGTTCCGACCTGTTTGCACATGAAAGCCGGGTTGGAATTCGTCGCGACGAAACCACTCGGACAACCGGCCAAGGCGACATCTACAGCCCCCGCTATGTCCGGCTGAATGACAAGGCAAGAGTCTCTCTGGTCATGGCAGTTGCTGGTGTGCCCAAAGAAAAGTGGGAGTGGCCGTCATTGATGCCGCTCGGCGGCGAATCTCGTCTGGCTGGAGTTGATGTGCTCAAGGGTGCTCCGTCTATGCCGCGGATGAGTGCCTCATCCGGCCCTGCGACAGTGATCTCCGTCAAGCCAACACGTTTCGGCGGTTCCTGGTGGGGAGCCGGGCCAGGTGACGACGCGACCTGCATGGGAGGTGGACTGAGTGGCAGAGTAACCACGGTGGCACTTGACCGGCCACGCCTGATTGGTGGTTGGGAT
Organism: Planctomycetota bacterium; assembly: GCA_014584345.1. GTDB lineage: Bacteria > Planctomycetota > Planctomycetia > Planctomycetales > Planctomycetaceae > Rubinisphaera. Next base: position 3,835 of record JACTNB010000018.1, on the reverse strand, counting down.
ACGCGAAAAAGCCAGCCGCTCCCTCTCGCGCCGTTCGCTCCCGCTGGAACGGTCTGGTGGCTTGAAAACTCGCAAGCTTGCGACACCGGCCTGATCCAACTTGGAGACTCACTGCACACAAAATACGGCCACGGCTTGGCGTTCCTGACCGGCTCCACCTGATCAGCGGAGATCTCCCGAACCAATTTGTCACAGATCAGCACAACAGACGAAAGGACACCCATGAACAGCACAATCCTCGGCCTGCTGGCCGAGACATCCATCCATCCCGGAGCCGGTCAGGACACTGGCTTTGTCGATCTCCCCGTCGCCCGCGAGGCAGCGACTGACTATCCCGTGATCGTCGGCAGCAGCCTGAAAGGCGCGCTGCGGGATCTTAAGTATCAGGTCGAGTATGCGGCGGCGATGAAAGTAACGAACGGTTTGACCGGTGACGAACAGGAGAAAGCGGCAGCAAAGAAGACCGCCACGTCCGTGACCGAACAGGTCTTCGGTCGTCAGGAAAACGCCGGAAACCTTCTCGTTTCTGATGCCCGGCTGGTACTGCTGCCGGTCCGGTCATTAACTTCGCATTACAAGTGGGTGACCTGCCCGCATCTGCTGGAACGGCTGGAGCGGGATCGCAAACGGGCGGACAGCAACGGCCAGGCAATCGACTCGACTGGCCCGGACAAGGGGCAGTATCAGGGAACCGGCCCGGACGCTCTGTATCTGGAAGAACGGGAATTCAAACGGAGTGTCGATCTGCCTGCTGGAGTCATCGACCAGCTCAGCTCACTGATCGCCCATCAGGAAGCCCGCAACCGACTGAAGGAACAAGTTGTCATCCTGCACAACGATGACTTCGCCTGGTTCGCCCGCTACGGACTGGCGATTAACGCTCGCAACAAACTGGATCCTAACACGAAAGTCACTACAGGTGGTGGGCTGTGGTACGAAGAGACCATCCCGCCAGACAGCTTGTTTTACTGTCTTCTGGCCGAGCGTGGTGAGGGCGCACTCAATTCGATCCGCAGCCTGTTTGCGAACCGCCCCTTTCTGCAGGTCGGTGGCAACGAAACAGTCGGCCAGGGCTGGTTTGCAGTGACAGAACGAACGGGAGGTGCCGAATGAGCCAGACCTCGACTCAGACACTCGATCAACTGCGGGCGCAGTTCGCTTTGCAATGCATCCGTGATCTGGAAAAGCTTGGCGAAGGGACATACGGCCACTACGTGTCGTACGCATCCGCTCTTCCGGCGACGATCGTGATGAACGGCCTGGGCCAGACACTCACGACTCAATTGGCGAAGGCGAAAGGGAACCCCGTAAACCCCAGACGAATACTCTACAATCACGTTGCCGGTTGGCTGAGCCGACAAATGCCGGAACTGCGAGTTCCTGACGGCGAACTGCCACGCGTGATCGAACGGCTGATGGATGGGAATCAAGACACCTACGTCCGCGCTCAGGCGGAAGCGATGGCGTATCTCAACTGGCTGAAGCAGTTCGCCCGGGCCTACCTGAAAGAGAAGGAAGGTCAGTCAGATGAGTAGCCAGACCTCGGAACCATTCTGCCCCATCTATCGTGAGGCGATGCAAGCCTCCCCCTGGAAGAATTCCTCTTCGGCACACGCCGGGCTGCTGTTTGACAAGTTCGCTGACGCGTGGTGGCACGATGAAGAGTGGACGTTTGCCTTTGATAAAGGTGATCGAAGTAAAAAGGACCGTGACAAAGCGGATCACGAGAAGGAGGGGCACTGGCTTAAGTCCGAGTTTCCGGTCAGGTTCGTCGCATCAGAAAAGCTTCTCGCTGAAGCCTGCTCCCGCCAGCGAGCCCTATTGCGAGGAGTCGGCGGCAAAGTGATCTGCCTGACCAACACCGACCGTTTTGTGACCGGCATGGGCCGCGAGCATCCGCTGGAAAACGGCTTTGCGTGGCATCACACATTGGGAGTGCCCTACCTGCCGGGCAGCAGTTTGAAAGGGCTGCTTGCTGCTTGGCTGCGAGAGGAAGCAGACGACTGGGACTGGAACAGGCACCGTTGGACCCCCGAGAGCAACACTGCTCGCTGGTTCGGTACACTGGGCCAGGCGGGCAAGTTCATTCTGCTCGACATGCTGCCCACCAGTCCGCCGAAGCTCGACGTCGATGTCATGACGCCACATTACGGGCCATACTACCAGAATGGAGACATCCCCGGCGACTGGCACAATCCCGTCCCGATCTCGTTCTTGACAGTCGCTCCCGGGCAATCGTGGCAACTTGGCATCCTCCCGGCTGGCGGCGTCCGCTCGCTCGATGAGACGACAATGAACTCACTCAGTGACGCCCTGCTTGCGGCTATTGAAGTCTGCGGGGCGGGGGCTAAGACTGCCGTCGGCTACGGACGTTTCGAGAATGACACCGTCGCGGAAGAACGCTTCCGTCAGCAGCAGGAAGAACAGCAGAAGCGTGCAGATGCGGCACGACAACTCGCTGCGAAGGAAGCCGAATTCCAAGCCTCAATGGCGGGAGATTCGGAGCCACTTCAAAAATTGAAAAAACTCCAGCGGGATCAGAACTGGACTCTGTCGGCGGGTGATACGAACATGATTTCCGCACTGTATGAGTTTGCCGACCAGCATCCGCAGCCGCCCCCAGACTGTCTTGACTGGATTCGGGAACTGGTGGAATCCATTCCTAGCTACAAGGGAGTGTGGAATGCTCCGGACGCGACGAAGGGAAAACAAGGTAAGCCAAAGTACGGCTCACAAAGAGTTCGCGAACTCGTGAAGAAGCTCAATCCGCAGATGCCTTGATGTTGAAGTAAACAGGGGCGGCTTCATGGACTTTCCCACGGTTGGTGGGCGATCGAAAAAGAGCGTATTATCATTTGTAAGGAGAGTAGGAATGTCGAAGAGTCGCCGAAGCCTCGACACTCTTCATGCGGGCGAGAGCTTCAATGGGGCCGTCCTGAATCAGGACGGAAGACTATCTGCTGGCTGACCCGATGGACATGCCGGTCATCGCTTCAATGGGGCCGTCCTGAATCAGGACGGAAGACGAAGAACATGCGAATGGAACTCGTTCGGGCGAAGGAGCTTCAATGGGGCCGTCCTGAATCAGGACGGAAGACTACGTGGCCGCAGATCTTCGCCAGTCCACGACTCGCTTCAATGGGGCCGTCCTGAATCAGGACGGAAGACCACAACTTCGTAGGCGTCCATATCCCCGCCTGCTAGCTTCAATGGGGCCGTCCTGAATCAGGACGGAAGACCGCCCGCGTTCGAAGTTGTGAACTGGCGGGAGGTTAGCGACGCGTTTGCGAGGGCTGCCGGAATTGGTTGTCGAGAAGGCATGGTTTTCTAGTACCATTTTAGTAACAAGTTGCCAAGGAACAGGTTGCGACTGCGAGGGCTACCGGGGATTTTTGCGGCACCGGACCGCTCGAACTCATTTCCTCAAACTATTGTCGCTGTTCGGGGTTGAACGGACACAATGGGTTCGCCCCAGAATTCAATGCAGTCATCCCCCCGGCCCTCAATGAGCCCCAGATTAACGATTATGACACGATCTTCATCCAAGTTCAATACCGGCCACAATGCCGCCTTGAGTTGCTGTAGTTCCATGTCGGTCAGCTCGCAACGAAAAACGGAATACTGCAGCGGTTCGCCATGGCCCTTCATCGATTTGTAAACGCGGCGATAGCGTTTTGGGCAGGTGATGTCGTAGGAAATGAGATAGACGGTTCGCATGGTCCACTCCAATCGAGTTCGTTTAGCGGGTCAGGAAACTGGGATACTCGGGCAGTTCGCCGAGCACGTGCCGGGCGAGCAGGCGGGCCTGAACTTCGAGGATGCGTCGGTAGTTGAC
>JACTNB010000014.1 GCA_014584345.1 Planctomycetota bacterium | reverse complement strand
ATTGGAGCACCAACAAACGGGACAATGAACTGAGCGTGCTATCGATCGCCCGCCGCATGCTCGGCCTGACGCAACTCATACCCATGCAAGCATTTCAGTTACTGATAGCCGCTATCCAAAAAGCCTCACCAAACTGGGGATGAGTCAGCAGCGTGACAGGACGTTTCTTCACCAATTGGATCATTATGCTTCTCAATATAATTCAGGACCTGTTGGCGACGGCGGTACGATCCTCCTCGAGTCCGCAGGACGACCGGTCTTGATTACGAATACGAATCAGCCGGATCGCGGTAATCAAAGCGATCGTGAAAATGCCCCAGGTGGCGAGCGCCGAAACGGATACGCCAAGGACAGGCCACCATCCAGAAAGATGGGTCGCCAGCAGACGCCATGTCAGGAGTTGGATCACCGTGGCAATCAGCAAAGAACCGGTGAGTGGCCAGTTTCTAAAAAGAGTCGAAGAACTACGCCCAAGTAACGAAAGCTGAGCGAGCCGCACAAGCAGGGCGAGAGCAACCACGCTCAATCCCGCCTGCCAGCCAAGCATCGCTCCCACCAGCGAAGTCCCGGCGAGAAACTCGCGGTCCATCAGAGGGCAGGACTGCTTCCGCTTCCAGTTCAGCAGGAAGCTCACACCCCAACCGGAAATCAGTCCGGCGATTGTGCCAAATCCGACAGCAGTCAGCGAATCGCTCATCGTCGGTTTCCATAATCCATCGGGCCCCCAAGACACAAGCGAGAGCCCCGGCCAGATCATCACAGGAACTACCGCGATCGCGAACGTGGTACCGATTAAACGGACGGGAACCCGCTGCCCGTCGTAGCTGATCAAACTCCACGTCAGCAAGGCAGTCAACAGCAGGCAGTGAAACAGGTAATGGCCAATAAGGTCCCACTTGGTGTAGAAGATAATCCATACCACGCCTGCGTAGGTATTTGGAGTGCGTTCCGGAAGGTTGATCCCCCCCGACAACAACTCGGCGAACAGGAACACAAGGAAAATGGTGCCGACCAGAGCCTCTACAATGGGGTAACGCGCGGAAATTGATAACTGACATGCGCGACATCGGCCTTTGAGCCAGAGCCAGCCGAGAATCGGAATGTTGTCCCGCCCGGCAATTGGCGTCCCGCACTTCGGGCAAGCAGACGCGTTGCGGATCAGGGATTCTCCCCTCGGCGTCCGATAGACAACAACGTTCAGAAAGCTCCCGACAGTTGCTCCAAGAATGAAGAACCAAACGGCTGTAAACGCTTCCGTCGCTCGGAGCAGCACGGCTTCAGCAAACGTCAAGTCTTCCAGAACAACCGATGTCGGCTCGGGCTCGCCGAACTGGTCGAGTATCGCGTCGACGCCCGGGATAATGATCATGTAGACGACGAACAGAGCTCCCAGTCCCCATCCCCAAAATCTCAACAGAAAGCGACGCACGGCGACTCTGGTCTCCTGCCATGACAAACCTCGGCTCCATGGAATGTCGCAGAGATCGATAATCAGAATTGCAACTAGAACGACAGCTGTGGCCCACGGCGATAAGGGTCCGCGGGTCAGCCAATTCGGTAGCGAGGCGTCTGTGCTGCCCGCAGCTAACCAGGCAAGAAAGATCGCGCAAACCGTCCCGGTGAATGTGGCCACACGGCCGCTGCCGTACCCCACGCTTCGTAGTACAACCCACAATGACGAAGGAAGTATTAACCAGGGAGTCAGCGTCAGTGGAGCGGCGGCGATCCATGCTCCGAAGGTGAATACGGCCTGCACGAACATCAGCATGGCCACACATTCACCAACGGCGCTGGCTCGCAGAATAGTCCGGGGGCGAGGCGGCATAACTGTTTTTTTCGCGTTGTTCGCCAGCTCCATGATCAGCTTTCTGAACCCGGGAAGTAACTGTCCGCGGAATAATAATGCATGCCATGTGCATTTGCAGTTGTTGATAGTATTTTCGCGGGTGGATTCAACTTCAAAGTGCACGATGTTCAGGGCATGAACAGACCGTGGGGGGATTGGTGGTTGTATTTCTTCCGTGGCCGGCCGATTTGTCAGTCATCCAGGGCGCAGGCCCCGCTGGAGACTCTGTTGGAATACAGACAGACCGGGGAGTAACCAAGGCGTTTCCTTCCCGTGGCAGTACATCCGCATATACTGGACGGCATGTTCCGTCTGCAGGAAAGGGGCGTTTGATGCTGTAAAGGACCGCCTTTCCCGGCGTGCTGCTGAGCTGTATTGTGGCGTTTGCCGGTGACAAAGAACCGGCGGCCGTGCTGGCTGCTGCGAGACCTGATCCATCGCTATCCCGGCACCCCTGCCTCCAAGCGAGCGGAGGAACTGCTACGGTAGACGATAGTTGATCCCACTTGCAACGGCATGCCAAAAGGGACTGGGCTTCAACGACACAACAACTGCCGTGGCCCTCCAATCGCGATTCTCGGAGGCGGGGTTCTCGGGGCGAGTGTGCAGAATCCCCAGGGTGCGATGACCCAGGGGATCCTGCGTTCCCATGCATTCCCGCCATTTCGTATTAGAATTCGCCAACGACTTGCCCATCCGCGATCATCCCAAGCCGCTGGAAGGTGACCTCGTTGATGTTTTCACTGATGAACCTGACGCCGCCATCCCCCAGCACGAACTGGGCTCCCCCCTTGTGGGAACTTCCGAAGTCTCCGGCGTCTCCCAGTGAATTTCCCGCGCCATCCTTGCGGAGGGCATAATTAGGACCGTGTGCCGTATGGGCCAGTATGCGTTCCGCGACTTCCTCGGAATTCGCGATTATGCCGGGCCACGTGCCATAGAACGGGTCCGCCTTGGTGTTGAGGTTTTCGTAGAAGGTGGTTCGCTCACCAATGATCACGGTGTTGGAGGTGCCATCGGTGATATCGCGGAATCGCACCCGGCTGTTGTGAAACAAAGTTCCTTCGCCACGGCACTGTTGCGTTTCCGTCACGCCGGCACCGATTTCGCAATCTTCCAGCTCAGTGACGCCAAAGACCCCCAGGTAGTTTGCGGTGGCCATGCGAACGATGTTGCCGTTTCCATCCTCGGCATCGAATTGATCGGGCTTCGAGTCGGAAGGGCACTGAAACACGGCGAGAGGTTGCGCGAGCAGGGGTTCGTTGGCGTTTTGTCCCGCGGTCTGGTCGGCCGTGGGGAGATTGAAGTTGAACCGATCATACAAATTGCCGGCTTCCAGGGAGGGCAGCAGCATACTGGCCCAACCGAACCCGTTACGGAATGAGTCCGGATTGGCGGTATCCAACCCGGTATTCGGCGAGCCCAGATTGGCGCCCACCCAGCCGGGGGGGAACGTGCCAAAGGTATCGTGGTAATTGTGCATGGCCAGGCCAATCTGCTTCAGATTGTTCTTGCAACTGCTGCGCCGGGCCGCTTCGCGAGCCTGCTGCACCGCGGGCAGCAACAAGGCAACCAGGATGGCGATGATCGCGATGACGACAAGCAGTTCAATCAATGTGAAACCACTCCGCCAGCGGGTCTGGGGATGGGATCCTGGTGAAACGTGCATGGGAAGTATTCCTTAAAAAAATAATTATGATGAATTCGAGTGCAACGGGCTTCAGCTAAAACCTGACTCTGGGACACGGGCTGAATTCAATATCCGCATGCGCTGCGCCGGTCGGTCGATTGCATTCTCGGGCTTGAGAATTCGGGTGCCTCCGGCTCTGCCAGTGCGTTGCGGGTTCTCGTCAACATGGGGTTTCACTGGCAAAGCCAGTGGCACACAACCCGAAAATTAAACCGTGAAGGACCACTATCCCTCATTTCAGGCCGGGCGAAGTTCCGGAAATATGCCGAGGGTTCGCTGTCGTTGGAATGCGCTCACGATTGATGAACATCCAGGGCCGACATGACACCCCGCACGGCGAGAACGGCTCAATTCCTGAACTACGGGGAATCAGCCAAGCGGAAACCGGGGCGGCCCACGATGAGGCGGCGATGCCATATCCCCCACAACAGCGATGCAGGAGAGCGTGGGGAGAACAGACTCTTCCAGAAAACTGGAAAAATCAAGGTTGGTAGTTTGAGGCAGTTCAGCAGACAAGGCCAGGATCTGGCAAATGGGGCAGTCCGCCTCTTGAGGAGTGGGGACGTCTGGCGTTGGCCGGGATCCGGAGGAAGTGCCGGCATCGGCCAGCGGGGCATGCGCACAGCAACAGCGGTGCTGACGTGACGAGCCTGAACGGGTTTCCTGATCTGCGTTGCATTCCGCGGAAGTCTCCACTACAGGAAGGTGGACATGCGTTGCGGGTAGTATTAAACCACCAACCGCATACGCAGCCATCGCGAGCCAGCAGATGAGATGTTGCAGATGCATCAGGCAGATCGCTTACAAAGCTGGTCACCCCGCCCGGGGAAAGTACTTTCAGAGAACCCTACGCATTATTCACGAATTGCGTGGGTAATGTCAATCAAATATCAAAAACAATTCTCTTGCATGTGAGAGAGTGTTGCACGCCGGTGGCATTGCCTCCTCGTTTTTTTCCCAGCCTGAAACGCTCTCCCGGGGATTGGAATTGGAAGAATTACATCCCCGGTGAAAGGCGTAAACCACGAGAAACGCGTTCGTTTTGACGTCAGTGGGAGTCCGTGCCCGCGGATTCGTGGAGAGAGAGTAGGCACAGGATCTGATATTGACCGAATTGAAGTCGTGCAGCTAAGTTCCGCCTGTTTTTCCGCAATTTCCAGAGAAACTCCGGAGCGATCCAGAGGTTTGAGGGTGTTTTTCACCCCAGTCTCTTCCTTGTCGAGCGTTAGTTGGATCCATCCGGGAGAAGAGTTTAGCAATTTGTCACTGCCAGAAGTTCCGGCATTTATTCAGCGGACCTGATTCCGAAGTGTTTGCTGGGTATGACGTTCGTCCAAATCTCGCGATCCCGTCCCTCGCAATAAGACGTTTACCAAATGATGTCGAAATTTACTCACAACCTGAATCATGCCTTATGGAGGCGGAGTCGAAAGGCGCGGCTAGACGCGTTCTCGGCCTGCCGGGGTGTGTTTGGCCCAGCGGGTGGACCGGCTGTCCTCTGGGTCTTGTTGCTGCTGCTGGCATGTGGGGGCTGTAGTGGATCGAAGAAATATCTTGCGGAGAAACTGCCTGCCGATTTCCATGCGGTCCCGATAGAAAATGCCCAGACACTGGATTTGACGAAACTGGCGACGTCGACCATTGCCCAGGATCTGATCGCTCCGGGGGATGTCATTGAAGTGAGTATCTCGGCAGGATTGGCCGCAACCGATACAACGATGTTTCCGGCACGGGTCACTGATGACGGTTCCGCCAGTTTGCCCGTGGTGGGCCTGGTGCAATTAAAAGGCATGGATCTGCAGGAAGCCGAGGCGGAAATCGCGCATCAGTGCATTCGTCGAGGCTTGTATGCCGCCCCGCATGTCACGGTGACCATGAAGCGACCCAAAATGCATCGGGTGACGGTGCTCGGGGCCGTCGAGAAGCCGGCCACCTACGAATTGCGGGCAGGGCATGCCGATGTCCTGCAAGCCATTGTCGCTGCGGGAGGTTTGTCGGAGGATGCCGGTCCGTTTGTGCAGATTCGCCATCCGGGATATTCGCATCCCACTCGTTCTTCGTCGGAAGCCATCGCCTCGGCCCCGCGAACAGGCGATGAGATTCAGCCCGCTTCCGCGGAGTTGATCCGGGACGAGTTGCAGGTGCAAGCCACGTCGGGCCGCGCGCTCCGCGTGAATCTGGCATCGGCGGCGACGGAAAATCCGAAGGCCCTGCACCTGGAAGACGGCGGGATCGTGATGGTCGAAAAGCAGGATCCCAAGCCGATTCACGTGCTGGGGCTGGTACGAAAACCTGATCGCTACGATTACCCGATCACGGAAGAATTGCGGATGTTGGACGCAATTGCCCTGGCGGGGGGGACGGATAATCCCCTGGCAGACAAAATTTACATCATTCGGGCCAATCCCGCGGGAGGGGAACCGATTCTGGTGGAAGGGAGCATTCGCAAGGCGAAGCGGAACGGCAAGGCCGATCTGGTGCTTGCGCCGGGCGATGTTGTCAGTTTGGAACAAACGCCTCAAACCTCCTTTTTCGAGGCGTTACGAATTGTTGGGTTTGGCGTGAGCGGTCGAGCGTTCTGATCGCGTGCATGTCGGAGATGTGTATATAGCTGCTTGGGAATTCCCGATTACCAGGAATCCCGAGTTACCGAGAATCGTCATCGCAGTCGGCGGCGCGAGATTGGCCGTGGCAGGATACAACCTATGACAGGCCCCGAGAATTACGAATCGATTCCGATGTCGCAGCATCAGGAATCCCTGAATCCGCTGACGAATGTCCTCCGGTTTCTGAATTCGATGATGCGGAGAAAGTGGACGATACTTGGGTGGGTTTCGGTCTGCGTCGCCCTGGGGCTGACCTATTACGTCATGGCACCCCGGATGTATGAATCGAGCGCGGAACTCCTGATCCTGCACACGGGTGAAGGGAATGTCGACGCAACCCAGCAAAGCCAGAAAATGTTGCAGGAACATCTGCCGACATACACGAAGGTCCTGGCCAGCGAGGAGGTTCTGAAGGGAGCGTTGCAACGGCTCCCCCGCGACCAGCAGGAACACTTCATTGGTCTGACGAAACATAAGGCCATCGAGAAACTGCGAAAATTTCTGACCGTCAGCACCACGCGACAGACAAACTTGCTGCAAGTGAGCTACCGCGCGATGGATCCGGATTCATCGGCCGTCATCGTTTCCGAAATTCTGAATTCCTACTTTGCCTTCATGCAGGAAATGCACCAGAACAGCTCGCGGGAAATGCTGAGCCTGCTCTCTCTCGAACGGACGAAAATCGAACAGCAGATTGCCCAGAAACAGGACGAACTGCTGCGATTGCGGGCCGAATCCGACTCCCTGCTGGGGACGGGCGACAATGTCATGTCGGTGGTGAATGAACGGGTCATCGAACTGAATCGGATGCTGGCCGCCGCCCAAAAGGAAACGATCGAATCCCACAGCTACTATACCGCGGTCGACAATGCAATTCGCAACGGCGAGGATTTGCAGCAGTTTATCACGCAGGCGAACTCCTCCCTGGCCGGGGAATTGATGAAGATAGGCATCGGAGTCGACTCCCGAGACTCGCAGGTGCACGCACGCCTGCAACAGCAATTGATCGATGATCAAGCAAAACTGCAGGACAAACTCAACAATAAGTTGGGCCCCAATCATCCCGAAGTCCAGCAATTGCAGCATCGTATCGCCACGACACAGTTGTGGTTGAAGAACCGGGTCAACGAAACGCTCGAAGGGTCGAGTCGCATCAACCAGGAACTGGGACCGCGGCTGTTGCAGATGGCTCGTCAGCGTTACCAGCACGCGCTCCTGAGTGAAAGGGAGATCTATCAGCGATTCGAACAGGAGAAACACCTGGCTACCAGCATGAACCAGCGATTGGTGCTGGTACAACTGGCGGAACGCGACCTGACGCGGTTGCAAACGGACTACGACATGCTGCGGGAACGCATCAATACCCTGGACCTGAATCAGCAAACCTCGTTGCGATCGAAAATTACCAAGCACGCGGAACCCAACCCCAGGCCGGTCACGCCGCAGTTGACCTCCTCCGTGGCGTTAAGTCTTCTGTTAGGTTTGTTCATGGGAGCCGTCACGGTGATCCTGCTGGACTTACTCGACGACCGCTTCCATTCGCCCGACGAGTTGAAGGCCCAGATCGGCGCGCCCGTGCTGGCAATGGTCCGCGACTTGACTCCGCTCTCCGCGGAATTCGGGCTGGAAAGCCTGCATACCTATGCCAAACCCAATAGTGTCGAGACGGAAGCCTTCCGCACCTTGCGCACCGCCATTGAATTCGCGGGCGAATCGCACCAGCGCATCAGTATTTCCAGCACCGAACCGAGTGATGGCAAAACGACGGTGATTTCCAACACCGCGGTGGCCTTTGCCCAAGCCGGAAGACGAACGCTGGTTATCGATGGCGACATGCGACGACCGGGCCTCACCCGCCTGTTCGGACTCAAGGGACAACAGGGGCTTTCGACCATCTTGCGGGATTCGCGGGGAATGGCGGAATCTGTGCGCGATAATCTTGTCAATTCCGGCATGGAAAATCTGGATATCATCGCGGCTGGTCCCCGGCCTTCGAATCCCGTTGAACTTTTGACCAGTGATCGTTTTGCCGAATTGATTGCCTGGGCCGAAGCGGAATACGACCAGATCCTCATCGATGCCCCCCCCTCCCTGGCCGTGACGGACCCGGCGATTATCGGGCGGCTCGTGGATGGCGTGATCCTGACCGTGCGACCGGATCGGAACCGACGACGAATGATTTTGCGGGCAGCCGATTCCCTGCAGTCCCTGGGAGCAAATCTGATTGGCGTGGTCGTCAATCGACTTTCGGACAACAGTGGCGAGTACAGTTACGGTTATGGCTACGGCTACGGCTATGGTTACGGCTATGGGCACGACGATGGCGAACAACACGAAGAAGCCACATACTCCGACTCGCGTGCAGAAATTCCCAAGCGCGGCACGCCACGGAAAAGTTTCTCGCGCAAGGCCGCCTAGAGAAAGAGTGTTCCCGGGCATGACATGCGGATTGCGAGGAATTGACGCTCGGATAACAGTTTTCATGCCAGGGCTGGAACAATGACGGGGTGGAACGGACAGCAGTCAAACAGCCGCAGAGAGCGATCTCGTCGCCACCAGGGCTCTGAGTCGCGCAGCCGCGTGTCGCAGCCGGAATGGTCCCTCGCCGAAGTGCTGCTGCGGCTCAGTGATATTCTGTTCCTGCTGACTTTTGCCGTGTCGCTGCTGGTGTTTGCCTCGCGGACGCCGATCGGTCAATTCTGTCTGGGCGTGGGGACATTGCTGACGGTTGGTTGCTGGATGGTCTCTTACGTATTGCGGCCCGCGCATTCGTGGAAATGGACGGGGTTGGAGCCACTCTTTCTGCTTGGTTTGGGGTTGATAACGCTGCAGTTGACTCCGCTGGGGCCCGCGATGCGGGAAACGCTCTCGCCTCATCTGGCATTCATCGTGGGAGCGGACCAGGCAGGGGAAATTTCCGCGGAAATGGGCAGCGGTTTCGGATGGGATCGCTTGTCGCTCTCCCCACGCGAATCACGGTTGTCTCTTTCCTCGATTCTCTGCGTGATGCTGCTTTTTCTGGTGCAGGTGCAGCGATTTCAGGATCGAGACCACGCGCGGAAATTGCTGGTGGGTTTGGCGCTGGCAACGGCCGTGTTTGGCCTGTTCGGAATCCTGCAGTTCTTCGCGGGTAATGGTAAATTCTTCTGGTTGCTCGAACATCCCTACACGAATACAGGCAATGGGGCGAAAGGGTCCTTCACGAATCCGAATCAATTCGCGGGTTTTCTGGGGTTGTCCCTGGGCCCGTTGCTGGCCTGGACGCTCTGCCAGGAAAATCGGACAGCCCGCGGTCATGGTTGGCAGTCGCGCCCGCTGGATCAACGGGGGGAAATCAAACTCCTGCTGGGCGGAGTGGCCCTGGTTGTGGTCTTGCTGGGCATGGTGACAAGCCTGTCACGGGGAGGTTTGATCCTGGCGGGCGCGGGCATGGCGATCACGCTGTTGTGCGTGGCGGGACGGAAACTGGCCGACACGCGAGGCCCACTGTTGTTGTTGGTGATCGTGATGTCGGCACTCGGAGGAGTGGCCTATCTCGGGGAGAGTTATCTGCAGGACAACGCGGATGAACTGCTCACGGGAGACGTCGAACAACTGGACAAGGGGGGCACGCGACGATTCGTATGGGCTTCGAATCTGGCCGCGCAGGAAAAATTTCGCTGGGTGGGAACAGGCCTGGGATCGCATCGCGATATCATCACCGCCTTTCACGCGGAAGACACGGGAAGTCATGTCTATACGCACGCGGAAAACAGTTATCTGCAAATCGGCACCGAACTGGGAGTGGCCGGCTGGCTGCTGTGTGGCATGGCGTTGCTGCTCGTGCTGTCTCGCTTCGCCTGGACGTTTCGCGGGAGCGACAATTCAAAAAGCGATCTAGCGATGCGCGCGGGGGTCGCCGGCACACTGGGGGTCTTTCTTGTGCATGGCTGTTACGATTTTGCCTGGTATGCCCCTGCCTATATGTTATTGCTGGCGGTTTACGTGGCCTATTTGTTTGCCGAGGGAGACGTGCCCCGCAGCCCTGCGCGGCCCGCGATTTCCCTGGCTCCGCTGGTCCTGCTGACCGGGTTGCTGACAGGCTTGGGGGCGGTCGGCCCCACGGTCGCACGGGCTGCACGCGCCGAGTCTCCCGAATACCGGTTTCTGCTCCTGTCTCATAATGGAGGCGAGTTTGATACCGTCGAACAGGAACTCCAGTGGCTGAAACTGCGCATGACACACCTGCGGCAAGCTTTGCATTACGACCCCGACAATGGGTTGAATCATCTGCGATTGTCGGGCTGCCTGCGGCGTGTCTTTGAACTGAACATGCTGCATGGAGAGCAGACCATGCCCGTTTCCCAGGTACGCGCGGCGGTTTACCAGGGAGGCTTCGAGGATGCCGAGACGTTGCGAAACTGGCTCAAGCAGCCTGGAGTGATGCAGCGTGCCTATCCCATGGTCGAGGCCGCATTGACCGCCTCCAGACGCGCGTTGAAATGCTCGCCCTGTTATTGCGGAGCCTGGCTGGCGCAATCAGATCTCTGCTTTCTCTACTCGCCCGATCCCGAATTGCCGGATTATTATCTGGAACGGGCGCGACGCACTGCTCCCGCCTCTGCAGAAATAGAATTCACGATTGGCTTTCAAGCGTGGAGTCGCGGCGATATCGAACAGGCCTTGTCCTCCTGGCAAAAAGTCTTCGCGGCCAACGCACGGTTTCAACAACGCATTTTGGAGTTGATTTCGCCCAGTTTCACGCCGGACGACCTGATTGCCCTGTTCGAACCGGATCAGGCAGGGATGTTCCAGATCATGCAAGCCTATAGTGACCCCACGAATCCTCATTTCGCAGTGGCAGCCTTGCGGCTGGCGGAAGCGACGTTGCGGCACACGGATTATCCCAAGGAAAGACTTCGGGTAAATGCCTTGCAGAAGGCCTTCAATTATCTGGCCCAAAGCCAGTTGATCCCTGAAACCGAAGCATTTATTGCCGAGGTGACTCAATCGGTCCCCACATCGTTGCCCCTGCATAAATCGTTTGGAACCTGGTACTACAAGCAGAAACGTTATGCCCAGGCGCTGCCGCATTTGGAATTTGTTCTGGCGCGCGCCTCTCAAGATGCCCACGTGCAGAAAATGGTGCGCGACTGCCAGGGACAGCAAGCCGGCACCAGCGCTGCCCAGGCAGGAACTCTCAAGCACGAGCGATTCCGTTAATATAAGATCAGGATTCGTGGCTCCTCTGCTGCATTCCGGGGCTCCACCAGCAGGCAATGCAGGCACGATTCCCCGTTTGCTGGAATTTTAGTCCAGGGAATGCTGCTGACCAGGCCGCTCGGCCAGTGGACGATCAATTGTCGCGGCGCGACCTCCGAATCCCAATGCCAGTGGAATGCCAGTTCGCTGGTGGAGAGATAACTGCCGCCTCCAGACAGGTGACGCACCTGGCTCCCCTCCGTGGTTTCCAGTTCTCCCCAGGCGCCCAGGGCATCCCGGTTCGACGCAGTCCCCACAAGACGCAGGTGCAGCCCACGGGGCCGATTCGCTTCCACGACCTTCTGGCTACGGTTGTACAACAGCGCGGCGGGATCGTTGGTATTCACGAATACCAGGTCGAGCAGACCATCCCGATCGATGTCTCCCGTTGCCAGCCCGCGCCCGAGCGAAGGCGTGTTGAAATAATCGCCCGTCAGGGCAGGCTCGATCCGTTCGAACTTGCCGGAACCGCGGTTGGCCAGCAACAGGGGGAGTTGCTTCACGGGCGCGTTCAGCGGGTGATGCACCACATGCCCATTGGCGATGGCGATATCTTCGTGGCCATTCGCATTGAAGTCCCCCGCCACGCACCCAAAGCCCACGAACAGATTGCCTATCCGGTTGAGGCCCGTCATCCGGGAACTGTGCTGAAACACCCCCCCCCCCAAATTACGGTACAGCGCGAACAATTCCCCTTCGTAGTTGGTCACTCCCAGGTCGGGCAACCGATCGCCGTCATAATCGAGAATGGCCAGGCCCATGCTGCCGTTGGCGGTCCCCATGTCGTCCAACGCCAGCCCACTGGCCAGGCCTTCCTCGCGGAAAATCCCGTTTCCGGTGTTGTTGTAATAGAAGTTGGGAGTGGTATCGTTCGCGACATACAAATCCAAATCGCCATCGTGATCGAGATCCACGGCGACAACTCCCAATCCCTTCCCCCCCGCGACAAGCCCGCTGGGCGTGCTGGCGTCCACGAAGGTGCCGTCTCCCTGTCCCAGATACAGCGTGTCGTTTACTCCTTCGAATCTCCGCGGGGGACAGACATCCGCCGCGCCACTGGGACCATTGCATACCGGATCGTTCGCCAACGACCAGTTCACATAATGCGTCACGTACAAATCCAGCACGCCGTCGCCGTTGAAGTCCCCCCAGGCGGCACTGCTGCTCCAGCCCGTATCATCCAGCCACGCTTCCGCCGTCCCATCCATGAATGTGCCGTCACCCAGATTCACCCACAGCGTGAGTCCCCCGTAACCGGTGATCAGTAGATCGGGAAATCCATCGCCATTGAAATCGGCAACCGCACAACCGTGGGAATAATGCAGCCCCATATTCAGCAGAGCCGCCTCCGTGACATCTTCAAACAGATCCGGCCCCTGTTGCCGCATTAGGCGGCTCGCCTCCCCCTGAATCGTCTCTCCCACAAAGCCACCGCCACCGGGAAAGCAGAGGTCGAGAGCCCCGTCGAGATCGAAATCAACGACGCCCACTCCACCCCCCAGGGATTCCAGGATGGCATTTCGCTGGCTTTCGCTACCGTTCCGGTAACGAACAGCCGCCTCGGCTAGATTCATGGACGTTTCGAACCGCATCGTGGGCAGAGGCGGGCTGGCCTCGACCACGGGAGGCACAGGGGGCATTTCGATCTGCCGCGGTCCACAGCCCCCAGGGAAGGTCAGCATTCCCGCGACCAACGGGAGTAACCATCCCTTGAAGACATCCTGAGGCCAAGCTTGGCTAACCATGCGCCTATTCCTTTCCCCGGCGCGCCTGCTCCGCATGATAGGCCGCCAGACGCGCGTAATCGGGATTTTCGGCCATGTTGGTCGCAAAGTATTCTGCCAGTTTGATATGGGTTTTTACATGGTGAGGGTCGTATTTCAAAACGCTCTTCAACCAGACCAGGCCGTTATTGACCGACATATGTTCCATCAGGATCAGCCCCATCCGATACCGGGCTTCGGTATCCGCCGGGTTCTTGCGGACGGCATCGATCAGCAGGTCTCCCTCCTCGAAGGCCGCCCGAGCCGCTTCCGCCTGGGCCAGGTGCAATGCCGCTTCCTCTGTTTTCCCCAGTCGCTGCAAGGTTTGTCCTAAGAGAAAACGGATTTTCCAGTCCATGCGGTCCGACGCCAACGCCTGTTCGAACCAGACAACCGCCGCTTCGGGACGATTTTCCGCCAACTCCAGCTTGGCCATTTCGATAGGCGCCTGGGATTGTGCCGTTTCCCCCCGATCCCCCACGTATCGATAGGCATCGACTAGCTGAGCCGGAGGACGCGCCATGGCCTGCTGCAACACCGCGCGAGCCTGCTCTAATTCTCCCTGCTCCCGATAACAACGCGCCATGCCGACCAGGGCCGGGTGAGGTTCAAAGAGATGCTCCGCGGCCTGCCGGTACAGCTCCAGCGCCAACTCGTAATTTTGTTGGGACGATTCCACGCGCGCCAGTCCCATCGCTGCCGGGGCATGGTACGGAGCCAGTTCCAATGCGCGACGCAGTTCAACACCCGCGCCATCGAGATGGTTCATGTATTCGTACAAGCGCCCCCGCAGGAAATGGGGCTGTGGATCCGAGGGAAAATCTTCTGACCACACGTCCAGTGTTCCCAGCGCCTGGTCGATTCGAAACTGAGTGATCAACCCCAATACATAAGCCTCGCAAATCGCGGGGAGATCCTCTCCCCGTTGCAGCAACTGAGGGAACGCTTCGTCGAGCGGCTGGACATCGCCAATTTGGGCATGTTGCAGCATCACTTCCCGCTCGAGCCGATCTGCCTCGACCCCCGCGCGCCTGGCGGACTCCAGCAAGCGAGCGAACTCCTTATTCCTGCCATATTTACGCGCAATTCTCGCCTGTAGGAACGAACGTTCTCCTGTCCTCCACGGGAGTAGCTCCGCCCGGGAAAGCCACTGGCTGGCCCTCGTAAGATCCTGTCCTTCGATCGCCTTCCCGGCCTGCTGCAGACACCAAGGCGTCCAGGCCAGCAGTGCCACCAGACACAGAGCCAGACAGAGCAGTCCTGTGCGAATCAATCGGGAACGCATGGCGTATCTCATTAACCACAAAACAGTTAAGCGGTTTTTGTCGGAAGCCGGGCAATAGCAGTCATCCGAACGCATTAGGTATTACAGCATAGGAAGTCGAGTCGGTCCGCGCCCAGTGTTCCCCTGATACCCCGGCCCGAACAGGCAGGAAATCGAGAATTTCACGTACAGACCAGCCGTCTGCATGCGACAGGAACGCATAAATTTGCATTACAATAAACTTGCAAACGTTTTTATTCGATGATACAACAAATTGCATGTGATATTTCTGTATCTTTATGTCCAAAATTGGGGAGTCCTTATGCACAACAGACTTGGAAAGCCGATTCGGTACGCGTTTACACTTATCGAGCTGCTGGTCGTGATCGCGATCATCGCCATCCTGGTGGCCCTGTTGCTTCCCGCGGTTCAACAGGCCCGTGAAGCAGCCCGGCGCACGTCCTGCAAAAACAATCTCAAGCAGCTTGGCGTGGCTCTGCACAATTATCATGACACCCACAGCGTGCTGCCCCCCGCGTTTTTTCAGGGGCGGATGCTCGATGGTTCGTTGCATACCTGGCGCGGGTGGAGTGGACAGGCGATGCTGCTCCCCTACATCGATCAGGGTGCCCTGTACGACAACTGCAATTTCAATATCGGCATCATTGGCGATGGCCCTACGGAATCCCTGAACGTGAACAACACGATGCAGATCATTCCCGCCTTCCGGTGTCCTTCCGATATCGATCCCAGCGCCACCTGGTACAGCATGCGTTATCCGGGCAATAACTATGCTCTGAGCCTCGGCACCACCACGGAATGGGCCAACAGCAACAACGCGGTCGGGATGTTCGGTTTCATCAAAAGCATCAAGTTCCGCGATGCCCTGGATGGACTTTCCAACACCATCGCCATGGCGGAAATCTGTGTCGGCCGCGGCAGCTACGATATCCACAGCAGCGTGGTACGTGGTGTTGCCTGGCCGGGTGGGAACCGCCAAAACCCGGGGGTCGCAGCGATCCAGGCTTATGGCCAGGCGATCCAGGCGGCCTATAACGCCACTCCCTCCAACACGCACCATCACGCCGGGCGTTTGTGGGCCTTGGGCCAGCATTCCCAATCGCTCTTCAACACGACTGCCACCCCCAACTGGCCCATCCCCAACGGCCAGGAATGCACGGGGTGCGGCTGGATGGACAGTAACGGAATCTTTCCTTCCCGCAGCCGACATGCGGGAGGCTCGCAACATCTGTTTGCCGACGGCTCCGTTCACTTCATTTCCAGCAACATCGACATGGGTCTCTACCAGGGATTGGGGACCCGTGCGGGGGGAGAAGTGGTGCAGTTCCCATAATCCCCCGGGGCCTCCCCTCCTGGGATAGTCCCCATCGAAGCGACTACGAAACGGGCTTGGCGATAACTGCCAAGCCCGTTTTCGTTTACCCGAATGTCCCACTCCTCGGTAGCACGAGGAACGCTGGTCACGGTTCCGGCGGAGGTTCTTCCAGGGTCAATTCCCGATCGACTGGCACGTCGGTGAGTTCGGAAATGCGACCGGAAGGCCACTGGACGGTTAAACGCTCGATACGCGCAGTCCGCCCCAGTCCGAACGTCACGGGCAACTCCGATTGCGTCAGATACCCCCGCGTTGGCATGACCCAGCGTTCCTGCGTGGTCCCCTCGGCGACAATTCCGACCCGGGCACCAATCGCTTCCCGTCCGGAATTCGTTCCCTGAAGTTTCACGCGGAGCCAGTGGTGCCCCGTCTGCTGTTGATTGCGAAACAGGCGGGGGGGACCATTCAGATTCATCAGCAGAAAATCCAGATCTCCATCGCCATCGATGTCGGCATAGGCACAGCCCCGCCCCACGAGGGGCATCGGGAAGTCGGCCCCTACTTGCGCCTCGGACAGGGGAATGTATTCGGTATTTCCCGACGGTCCCGCGTTCCAGAACAGTTGAGGTGGCTGTTCGTAATGCTGACTGGGAAGCACCCGGTTGATTTCGTCTTCGAGATGGCCGTTGGCTGCCAGCAGATCCAGCCGCCCATCGAGATCGATATCGAGAAAGACGACCCCGAAGGTAAGCGACAACCGGGTTTGTGGCCCCAGACCATTGGAAATTGCTTCATCGGTGAAGAAAGGTTCCTGGCGTGGCGACACATAAAACGCGGTCATTTCGTTGGCAAAGTTACCGATGGCAATGGCGATGGCGGAGGAGTTCCGAATTGTCGCCACATCGATACCCATCGCCCCACGGGCATTCCCGTTGATGTCGAACGCGATCCCCGACGAAGTGCCTGTTTCTCGAAACTGTTCCGGATAGCGGTTTTCAAACAGAAAATTGGGGACCGTATCATTCGCGACGAGGATATCCAGATCCCCGTCGTGATCGACATCAAAAAACGCAACGCCCAGTGACTTGGCGACAGGTTCTCCCGTGGCGGCATTGCGCACGCGCAGGCCGGCCTGTTCCGAAATTTCCTGAAAGGTGCCGTTCCCCAGATTTCTGTACAACAGCGGAAACGTCCCCCCAAACGATTGAGGCCGCCCATAGGCACGTTCATTACCCACCAGCTTGAAATTCTGTGCCACGTCGTATTCCCGCGACCACACCAGGTAATTGCACACAAATAGATCGAGATGCCCGTCGCCATCGTAATCAAACCAGCCACAACTTGTACTCCAGTCGTCAGTTCCCCCCGCGACTCCCGTTGCCGCCGTGACATCCTGAAAGCGTCCTGCTCCCAGATTCCGAAACAGATAATTTGTCCCCAGGCAGGTCAGGTAAATATCCGTCCGCCCGTCGTTGTCGTAGTCTCCAAACCCGCAACCCATGCCGTAAACAGAGAGATCCAGCCCCGAACCTGCCGTCTGGTCCACAAAGTTTCCCGTGCCGTCGTTTTCATACAATGCCAGCGTAACGGGTCTGTCCCGGGGATTGTCATCCCAAGGCCAGTTTCGCCCGTTGACCAGCAGCAGATCCTGATCGCCATCGTTGTCAAAATCGAAAAAACCTCCACCACCCCCCATGGTTTCTGGCAGCAGCTTCGCCCCGGCGGCACCATTTGTGAACCGGAAATCTATGCCGGCCTGGCTCGTCACCTCGTGCAGTGGAATTTTCGGCAGAGTGAGCTGGCTCTCTTCGCGGACTTGCGCCAGGCGCACGGGGGATTCGGCGAGATCGGCTGGTGAACGGCGGAGATATCGAATCGCGAGGAACAGTACGGCAGCCGTCAGCAGGATCAGCAATCCCAGCGCGGATAACCACAAGGCCTGGCGGAGTGGAGAATGGGCATTCATAAGGGCAATGAATTCACTCCGTGGGGAGAACGGGACGCAACGGATAAACGGTGACGGGATCGGCTGCGAGGTTGGCAAGCGGATATTTTTCCCGGGCCACGCGGACGGCTCGATCCTCGGCGTTGTAATCGGGATGGTACCGCGCATGCAACTCCTGGTGATACTGGCTCTGTTCGACATCACCCAGTGCCCGGTAGATCAGCGCGAGATTGTAATGGGCTTGCAGATTCTCACTATCTTCCTGGAGAACCTTCAAGAACTCCTGCCGAGCCTGTTCGAGTACTTCCCCGGCTTGTTCCGCCTTCCCCTGCGATCGGGCACGACGCGATTGATCAAACAAAACGGATCCCAGTTCGGAGCGTACGAGGTAATCGCGAGAGAAATCGAAACCGCGTTGCCGGGTTTCGGCGGTGGCCTCTTCCAGGACGGCACGAAACGCCGCTTCGGCCTGCTGCAGATTTCCCTGCTCCCGGTTGACGATTCCCGACAGATAGTTCATGGTCCAGGGATTCGGCTTGGACGTTTCGCTTCGCAATGCGGCCGCGCGCTGCAAGGCTTCGGCCGCTTCGTCGAGCCGACCTTCCCGGTAGTAGACACGGGCCAGGTTGACCGGTCCGTCGGCATATCCGAGTTTTTCCACTTCCAGAAATGCCTGTTCGGCCTGGCGCAGTTCCGCTTTGCCTTTCAAGAATGCCCCAATGCCATAATCATTCCAGCGCTGCCAGACCGGGTACGGCGATTCCGGCCGATGCTCCGGCTCGGCCGCATCTGCAGCGGCCCGGCCCAGGGGCAGATGGACGATATCCTCCGCCATCAGCGTGATCGGCAGGGGATTCTGGTAGGGACCTTCTCCGGTATCGCCGCGCAGCGGCTTGCCCAGTTTTCTCGCATGATCGGCGACGATTTCCATGTATTCCGCATCGAACTTTCGATATCTCACGCGCGCGGTGATTTTGAGTTCGCCCGTCAGTCCCGGGGGGACCTTCAAGGCGTAGTGAATCGATTGCCCTGCTCCAGGAGGGATCTGGTGATCGAACACTTTCACGAAGATATCCTGGGCATTGCGCCGGTTAATGCGGCTGCCGTGCCGGTCGATCAGAAATCCATTGATAAAATGAGATTGCGGATCGACCTTGCCGTCGCTTCCGAGCAGACCACTTTGGGCTATGAGACGGTTTTCATGCTCGACCTGAATTTCCAGCCAGAGTTCGTTGGAATCGATGGTCCCCTGGGTCAGGTGATGCCCCAGCTTCAAGGTGCGCACCACAACTTCCAGCAGATAATCCTTGCCGGGTTGCAACACGGGCAAAACGGGTCGCAAGGGGGCATGCAGCGTGCCGTCAATCGCGTCCCCTTCGCGCACGCCGAACAGGTCGACGCGGACTTTTCCCTGCAGAAAGTTCTGGTGTTCGCGCACGATCTCGTCCCGATGCGTCAGCCACGCAATCGCCGTGTTCGCCGCGGGAAACAGGTGATCGTGAACGGCGAGGGGACCGCCTGGCACCAGTTCGCGGGCCGCGACATCCCGGGAGGGTTGAGCGGGCATATGGCAGCCATTGCAGTTCTGCTGGGCGATTTCAGGATAGTAGAAACTCCGCGAACCATGCCCGGAAACGCCACTGAGCAGAAAACTGTCGTAATGATTCTGGCCGCGCAGGAAGTCCTTGTAGTCGTTCAATGCCTTGGGGAGATGCACCTTGTGACAGACCGAGCAGAACTCCGCGGTCTGGTGCAGTGGCTTCAGGTAGGTCTGTTTGTGCAGCGAGGGTTTTGCCTTGATTAACTGCCGACTGACCCACCGCAGCGCGGGAATCTGGCTATGCGTGAACGGATAATGCTCGGGCACAAACAGGGTGTAGTCGCCATTCCCTCGGGTGGAATTGATTTCGCCGATGGCATGGCAGGCGGTACAGGTAATCCCCGCCTGGGCCGTTTCGTCTCGCACCATGTCGAAGCCTGGATTCTGTAATCGTCCCGAGAACAGCGGCACGGGATCGTGACAACCGGCGCACCAGTTGATGGCGGTCGAGTTCCCATCGCGTGCCAGTAATACGTCGCGCGCTTCGGAGATGGAGGCCAGGTAGGCGGGATTGTTGAACGAACTGAAGCGATGCGCGCTGCTGGCCCAGCGGGCATGCACGTCCTGATGGCATTCCAGGCAGAATTTATCATCCATCAGCACTTCGGGGGCAATATGTTGTCCCGTGGCGGACCTGGCAAACGACGGGGCATATGGCCCCGTGTCCGTAATGTAGGAGACGCCGGTGGTCGTGCCGCCAACCCCGCGTGAGCGGGCCGGTTGTCCGTACCAGTGCAATCCCCCGAAAACCGCGCTCAGCAGCAGCACCTTTCCCCAGAAACGGGTCGCCGCTTGCCAGTCGATCCGCCGACCTGCCACTCGGTGCAACCAGTACAGCCAAACCGCAACCAGCGGGGTCAGTACATGCAACCAGTAAATGACGCGCCGCGCGCCGGGATGATTCAGTTCCGCAATTCCCACCAGACGTACCAGCAGAAATCCCGTCAGCGTCAAAACTGCCACCAGAAGCGACAGCGCGATGCCGATCCGCCGGGCCGCGACGTTGGGATACGCCCGGGACAATCGAAAATGCCAGGCGATAAATACGGCCATGGCGACTGCAAAGGTCACGCCAGCTGCAAGATGCAGCAGAAACATGACATAATAAAACCAGGACTGCAAAATTGCCCCGGTCCAGTATTCCAGGGACGTGATCGACCACAAATAGGCAGAATTTGCCAGCAGAAACAGTACCAGCAGGCCGATCGCCGTATAAATGACGCGCAGTTTTCGATCGATGACGAGAGAGTTTTTCACGACAGGGACTCGTTCTGTTGAAGCACCGGACAGCAAACAGAATAATTCTTGGAGATACCTCCCCGGAGTCAAATCGAGGTTTGCCTCGCTCATTGTGGCTTGTCGTGCCAGGAGTTTCCACCTTGAGTGACCACCAGCGAGAAATGTTCGAGGCAATTCCACCTGGGGCAGAATTTCTTCCTGCCCTGGCCTGCGATTCGACAAACGATGCAGCGCCGCAGCAGGGAACGACACATTTTGCCCAGGAAACACGGCCCGTATGAAAATCCGATTACTACCGTGCCTGCTCGCCCTGGTCCTCCTGGGCGGCGGGTTGTGGCTGTTGCTGGGGAAAAACCGGGGACATGTCGGAGAACCTCCGGACGGTCCCGCGATACCTCTGTCCGTGTCTGAAATTGCCCGGTTGAGGAATCGCGGGCTGGCGCTGGTCGAGAATCAGAAACCGCGCGAGGCGATCCCTCTGCTGCAATCGCTGCTCGACGAAGCCCCCGGACACGCGGCATTTGCCCAACAGAATCTTCTGGTCTCGATTGCCCTGGCCCTCGAACTCGAAAATGCCGAGGCGAATCCTTCGGCATTCGAGGATCTGTTTCAACTGGCGGACGCGACTTTGTCGCGGGAACGGGCCGAGGGGATCGATCCCGGAGCCATCGCGATTCTCCAAGGCAGAATCGCCCGGGCGCGGGGAAAACCGATCCAGCGCCTGGAAGCGGCCCTGCAGGCAACTACAAGCAGCGCGCATGCCCCCTCCGCCTGGTACGAATACTACCTGGCCTGGAAGGAATCTCCTGCGGACGTTGCCGCGACCGCGCCCCTTTCCGGCTTGCAGGCACTGGCTCGCTGTTATGAACAGACCCCGGACAACACCTGGGGGAGCACGGAATACCTCATGGAACTTGCTCAGGCCAGACAGCCCCACATCATCGAAGTGCTCGAACACCTGCAAACCGTAATGGCACCGTACGCCTCGGCAATTCAACAACGGTCGCGGGTCGACTTCCACAGCGCCGTCGAGGAAGCCATCGCGGCTGCCCGTGATGCCAACTGGAGCCTCGTAACGCGCCAGGCCCGATTGATCGGCAACATTCTGAAACCGGAAGACATCGCTCAGAGCGATCGTGCTCAACTGTTTCTCAATACCCTGGAGTATGTATCCACCGCAGCGCCTCCGGATTTCCAGTCGGAACTCCATTCCGTGTCGACCATGGGCGGGGCCACCCGGATCTCGTTCGCCACCAGGGACATTGGGCTGCCAGATTCCGCTTCCCCCCTGTTGCAGTGTGATGCGTGCGACATGAATCTGGACGGACGTCAGGAGTTGATCGTGTTGACCGCGTCCCAACTATGGATACTGCAACAACGGGAATCGGGCTGGGAAGCACTCTTCTCTTTCCCGCTGGCGGATACATACACGCGATTTCTTCTGGCGGATCTTGATCAGGATGCCGACCCCGCCGCGCCCGGCCCCAGCGCGGAGATCCCCTGCGCCATGGCCGACTTGGACCTGGTGCTCTACGGGCCCGCGGGAGCGATCACTCTCGAAAATCGACTCCGCCACGAAGGAACCTGCGTGCCCCATACCCTCGAAATCGTGTTGCCTGCAACGTACATGTTGCCGGCGGATTTCGATCTCGATGGCGACCTCGATCTGGTGGCCCTCGGGGAATCCGGTGAAATACAAATGCTGGCCAACCATCAGAATTTCACGTTTTACGATCTCAGCGATCGTTCCCGTTTGCCCGAACCCGTGCCGTGGCTCAAGGCAATCGCGGTCGACCTCGATCGCGATGTCGATCTGGATATTTTACTCTTGGCCCGCGATCGCGTCGGGTACCTGGAAAATCTGCGTCACGGGGAGTTGCGCTGGCGGGAACTCGACGTCATCCCCTCGGCCTCCGGGGACTACACCGATATGGCCCTCGTTGATCTCAATGCCGATGCCCGCTGGGACCTGCTGATCGGCAGGGGAGGCGAGATTTATTCCGTACTCGGCCGATCCACGCTGCCCGGGCGGCTTGAATTCCACGCGGGTACGCTGCTCTCCTGCGCGGGAGAGGAATTCCTGTTGTGCGATCACGACAACAGCGGCTGGCAGGATCTGGTGATTCGGAACTCCGGCACACAATCGCTGACGCTGGCTCCGCGAATCGCTGCCGTGGACTTTTCCAGCGAACAGTCCCCGCTACGGATTAAAGAGCAAGGGACAGGCATGCTGGTGGAAGATCTCGATATGGATGGCGATCTCGACTTGCTCGTCTGGTCCCCTACGAGACTGAGCTGGTATGAAAACGAAGGTGGCAACACCAATGGTTACCTGAAGCTGACGTTGCTCGGGCAGCAGGTGAAGGGGGAGCAAGCCTCGGCCAGCGGCCGGGTGAATCAGTATGGCTGGGGGAGTCTGCTCGAGCTCAAGGCGGGGACGGTCTATCAATCGCACGTTGCCTCCCGTCCGACGACCCACTTTGGACTGGGAACGCTGGATCGGGCGGACGTGCTGCGCGTGGTCTGGCCGAATGGAATTCCACAGAACATCCTCGCCCCCCCGCGGAACAGCGTGATCTGCGAGGAACTCAAATTGAAGGGATCGTGCCCCTATCTCTACACCTGGAATGGAACGGAATTCGTGTTCTGCACCGATCTGCTCTGGGCGGCTCCCCTTGGTTTGCAGTTTGCCGAGGGAGTCCTCGCGCCGACGCGCCCCTGGGAATACCTGTTGATCGAAGGGGAAAGGCTGCTGCCCCGCGAACAGGGGTATTCCCTGCAAATTACCGAAGAATTGTGGGAAGCGGCTTACTTTGATCAGGTGGAACTGATTGCCATCGATCACCCGCGGGAGATCGCGGTTTATTCCGACGAAAAGGTGGCATCCAGCAAGATTCCCGAATTCAAAATACACACGGTCCGCCAACCCCTGCCGGTCCGTTCGGCCAGCGACAGCCACGGTCGAGACGTGCTGCCTCAAATCGCGGCTCGCGACGAGAACTACACGCGACTGTTCGACACGAAATTCTACCAGGGTGTTACCAACGAACATTTTCTGGAACTCGATCTGGGCGAGATCGACAACTCCCGGCCCATCAAGCTGTTCCTGGCCGGATGGGTGTATCCCTCGGATACGTCACTGAATGTCGCCCTGGGGCAAAACGCGGCCGCGCCCAAGGGACGACCGCCGTTTCTGCAGGCGCTCGACGACTCCGGTAACTGGGTGACGGTCGATCCGAGCATGGGATTTCCCGGCGGGAAAACTAAAACCATTGTTGTCGATCTGGCGGGCAAGTTCCCCGGCAAATCCTCGAAGCTGCGGATCGTGACCAGCATGGAACTTTACTGGGACCACGTCTTTTACACCCTTGGCGAAGACGAAGCCCCCATCACGGGATTGCGGGTCGAGTCGCTGGAGTTGACATCGGCCGATCTGCATTATCGGGGGTATTCAAATATCCTGCCTCATCCGGGCAACGGTCCCGACCATTACGATTATGCGCATGTCGATCCCGCGCCGGGCTGGCCAGCCATGCAGGGGCGTTTCACTCCCTACGGCGGTGTCCTCGAACTATTGAAGCGAGAAGATGATCGTCTGGTGGTGCTGGGGGCAGGGGATGAACTGACACTCACATTCAAACAGCCCGATAGGGACCCGCCTGCAGGCTGGAAGAGGGATTTCTTTCTCCGCAGCGTCGGCTACGACAAGGACGCCGACCTGAACACGATCTACGGCCGATCCAGTGAACCGTATCCGACGCGCAAGAATCCCATTAATCCCACGCTGGAACAGGACCATTCCTCAAAATCGCCCACGGATTTCATCCTGCCCCCGTCGGCGGACAGGCATCAGCCTGCACGACATTTCTGGAACGCGGTGCGAGATTATTCGCCCGGAACGGACGCCAGGAGCGACTGAATTTCGCCCGAGTGGGTGACCACGAACACATCCCTGGCATGCGGGTCGGCAATCAGCAGCTTATCACCCTGCACGCACAGGCCGACAGGTTTCACCAACGGAGCCCCGCCGACAAATTTTCGCGGAGCCACGCTCCCGTCGGCCGGAAACTCCCAAAGGGCATTGGCGTAATTGTCGGTGACGTACATCGAATTTTCCAGTATCGCAATTTGATGCGGAAACAAAAATGGCTTCCCCGCGAGGAGTGCCGTGTTCCCCCCCGCCTGGTCGATGCGACCCACCTGGTCCGCCCGGGTCGAAACATAATACAGGGTGTTGTTCTCGCCAGTCGCCAGCCCGCGCACACCCGCCACGCGGGCCATTTCGATCGGTTCGCCTCCCGCCGTGGATACCTGCCAGATCCGTTGTGCCTCAAGGTCCGCGACAAACAAAGTCGAGCCGCGGATGGCCAGCGCGCTGGGGACGCCAATCCGACCGGAAGTCAATGGCATGGCCGGCTCTTCCCCCTCCAGGCGATAGATCTCGCGAGTCGCGGAATCTCCCGCATAGACTACACCCTGATTATCCACGGCCAAGCATCGGATTGCGTTTAAGGGGGTACGCAGCCGAGACGACGCCTGATGGAATACCGTCAGTTGCCCTCCCGAGTATTTCCAGAGACCGGGCAGTTTCAAATCCGCGATGTAGATCACTCCCTCCGGGGAGGCGGCAACAGCGAGCGGATACTTCAACACCGGATCCGCTGCCCGCAGCGGCGACAGCACCGCCAGAAATAGCACGGCTACCAGAAAGACCGCCCCGTTGCGACTGCCTGTTGGTTTCAGTGTTCGTATGCAATCACGCACTCGACATGCTCCTTCACTTGCACAGTCCGAGGTTATCTAGTCACTTTCGAAATCTCTGGAATGAGTATCGCTTGAATGAAAAATACCCAATTCCCACTCCCTGCAGCATGCCGGACCGCCGATATTCCATCGTACATGCCACGAAGTCCGTCGGGAAGCGGGCGGGGTTTGCGCCGCGAGTTTCGAGATGCCGTTTCCCGACGGCGCGGTTCCGTGACGTGCATGAACCGTGAACGCGCGGGAACGATCGGAATTCAGGCCGCCCGGGTCGATTGGTGGTCCGTCGAAACAGGCCGTCCGAGCGTTTCCAGCAGATAATCCGCCGTCTCCAGTGAGGCGTGGGAACTGGCAATGTGTTCGGCCAGGGAGGCCACGTCCCGGCTCACGCGTTCCCGTTCCTCGGGGTCGGCCAACCAGCGATCGAGTATTTCCGCCATCGCCTTGACATGTATTTGTTGCCGGGCCATGAACGGAAATTCAGGGAATAGGGGGCGATCGAGAATCAGGTTCGGCAGTGTCATGTATTTGCAGGTGACCAGCCACTTGGCCAGGGTGCCCATGACATATCCCCCCTTGTAGAGCACGACGGCAGGGGTCTTGCGTGCCAGCATTTCCAGGCTGACCGACCCGGAAACCATCAGGCAACAGTCGGCGGCCGCAATGATTTCCGAGGTCTTGCCGACGTGGAATTCCACGGGCAAATGCAGGCCGGAATCGCAGAGCAGTTGCTCGCAGAAATTGCGGTGCGCCGGTTTGTAATTCGCCACCAGAAAGCGGCAACCCGGGTGCTTGCGATGCAGCTGCTGCACGACCTGCAGCATGGCGGGCCAGTTGAGCTGCACTTCCATTTTTCGCGAGCCGGGCAGCAAGCCGATGATTTGCGGGGAATCGCGCCGCAGTGAAGCGACCTCTTCCGCGGTGACCGGACGGGCCGTCACTTCCTCGAAAAAGGGATGGCCGACAAAGCGGGCATTGATTCCCTGCCGCTGATACCACTCGGTCTCGAATGTCAGCCCTGACAACACATGATCCACGTACTTGTGCATGCGGCGGACCCGCCACGAGCCCCAGGCCCACAATTGTGGCGGCAGGTAGTAATACACGGGAATCCCGGCCTGCTTGGCATAGTAGGCAATCCACCAGTTGAAGCCAGGAAAATCGACGAGCACAACGGCGTCGGGGCGCTGTTGCCGGAGAAACTGTTTGGCCTGTTGGCCCAGTCCCCAGAATTTCCGCAACAGGGGGAGCACCTGCAACACCCCCATGACCGCCATCGTCGTCAGGGGAAACAGAATTCGGCAGCCGGCGGCTTCCATGTTTTCTCCGCCGAAACCGACGCACTCGCACTCGGGATGACGGCGTTTGAGTTCGCGAATCAGCCCGGCAGCATGTTCATCGCCGCTCGGTTCGCCGACGGAAAAGAAAATCTGCATCCTCTGCCTGCTCTCTCCTGGGGTCACGAATGGGCATGCAACCGCCTCACCCCGGACCGGCCTCATGCCTGCCGACCAGATATACTCGCTGAACTATCCAGAATCTTGGTGATTTGGTCAAGAGGGGGATTGTGCACCCGTACCCACCTGTTCGCCAAGCCGTCCGGGATTTGCCACCCGCTGGCGGCCTATCTATCAATTTTCGGCAGGGCCTGCTAAAACCGGACCGGAAATGAAACGGTCTGCTTGGCGAAACGGTCCCTTCAGGCAGCCGATCGCCGGGAAAATAGAACCCATTCAAACAGGGAGGAAATTGGCAGATGCAGTCGCAAGAGCATTGGCGCACAGTCTTTGAGAGTTGGCCCGAATCGATCCCCAGGAAAGGGATTGTGGTGACCACCCAGGGAGAATCGATCCCGTTTATCGGTTATCTGTTGTCCGAAGGGATTCTTCTGTTGGATCGCGAAAGCCCCGATAGCCTGGGAGCGAGAAAAGTCCTGCTGGCCTACGGATCCATCTCCGCCTTGAAGATTACTACTCCCCTGGAGCTGGCCCGTTTCCAGGTGATGGGCTTCCAGGCTCCGCTGTAACCGCTTGCGGGGCTGCTTCGGTTTCTCTCTCCGCGGTATTGCCGCAGCCTGATATATCGTGGAATTATTTATGGAAGTATGTTACCCTCGTTTGGAGGAACGGCATGTCCAACGGGCACGACCAGGGACAACAGGGGGCGATTGATCAACGGGGGAAATACAAATGCGTGGCATCACGGTGGCGAGTTTTGTCTGGGGTTGGCTGGCATTGTCGGGGCTCGTGGTTGCGGAATTGCGGGTCGGGACCGCTCTGGTGGATGTTTCGCCGCAACAGTTTCCCGTGCTGGTGAACGGCGGCATGTTGAGCCGGCAGGCGACGGAAGTGGTCCGTCCCGTCAATGCCCGTGCCCTGGTTATCGACGATGGCCGGGAGAAAATTGCCATCGTGGTGGTCGATAGCTGCATGTTGCCTCGTCCATTGTTGGATGATACCAAGCAGATAGCCAGCAAACGTTCTGGCATTCCCGCCGACCACATCCTGATTTCCGCCACGCATACCCATACTGCTCCGGCTTCGATGGGATGCCTGGGGACCGACCTGGATGCCAATTACGTCCCCCTGGTGCGCGATCGCATGGCTCAGGCGATTGTCGATGCCAACGGCAAGTTGCAACCGGCGCGTGTCGGTTGGGGGGTAATCAATGCCGCCGACTTCACCGCGACGCGCCGCTGGATTTACCGGACGGATCGCGTGCAGAACGATCCCTTCGGGAATCCGACGGTGCGGGCCAACATGCACGCCGCCAACAATCGCGATGCCGTCACCGGCCCTTCGGGAGCGGAAGATCCCGATCTCACGCTGATGTCGTTCCAAACCCCGTCGGGCCAGCCGATCGCGGTGCTGGCAAATTTTTCGATGCATTATTTTTCGGTCCCCAAGGCCATTCATCCCGATTATTTCGGCCTGTTTTGCGATGAGCTGGCCCGTCAACTCGACGAAAAGGCCGGTCAACCCGGGGGCTGCCTGGCCATCATGTCGCACGGCTGCAGTGGCGACATTTATCGGCGCGATTA
Organism: Planctomycetota bacterium; assembly: GCA_014584345.1. Classification (GTDB taxonomy): domain Bacteria; phylum Planctomycetota; class Planctomycetia; order Planctomycetales; family Planctomycetaceae; genus Rubinisphaera. Next base: position 89,561 of record JACTNB010000014.1, on the reverse strand, counting down.
CCAGCTCCCGCCAGAGCAACGCAACGACAAAATCACCGTGGACGACTACACGCAGGGACTGGTGAATCTGGCGCTGGAATGCCTGGCGGGCATTTCGCATCGGGAAGTGAACGATCTTTCCATGCGGGAAATGCGCATGGAACTGAAGTATCGCACACCTAATGTGCAGTTGCTGGAATGGGCGCAGCGCGTGGTTGCCGGGATGGAGGGAAATGCTCCCAAGAACACGACCGAGGTCTATGCCCGGGAGCAGGTCCTGCTGCATGAACTGCAATCGACGGAAATTGTGGTGCAGGCCATTCGTATCGGCGACATGGCGATTGCCACCACGCCCAACGAAACCTACGCGCTGACAGGTTATAAGCTGAAGCTGCAAAGCCCGCTGGAAAAGACCATGGTCATTGAACTGGCAAACGGCGGGGATGGCTATATTCCTCCCCCGGAACAACATTTATTGGGAGGCTACAATACCTGGCCGGCCCGCTCCGCCGGACTGGAAGTGGAAGCGGAACCGAAAATCACGGCGGCTTTGCTCTCGTTGCTGGAACAGGTTTCTCGGCAGCCCCGGCGCACATATCGTCAGCCGACCGGCCCCGCCTCCCAGGCAGTGCTCGATTTGAAGCCGACGGCTTATTACCGGCTCGATGAATTTGCAGGTCAGCGGGCGCTGGATCATTCTGGGCATCAACACGATGGCATCTACGAACCGGGCGTTGCCTATTTTCTGGAGGGGCCGGAATCACCCGATTTCAGCGGGGACGATACCAACAGGGCGGTACATTTCACGGGAGGCCGCTTAAATACCCGGCTCGCCAATCTTGGTACTCGCTATACGATTTCGCTGTGGCTCTGGAACGGCGTCCCCGTCGAGGGGCGAGAAACCTGTGGCTGGCTTTGTTCTCGGGGCAGGGACTACGACGGCCCGGTTTCCAGCGAACAATTTGGAATCCAGGGGACGGCCGGCAAGCCGGGTGTGCTGGTATATCAGCCGGCGGGGGGAGGACCGGCCCTTGAGGGGACCACGGTCCTCGAACGCTGGAGTTGGAACCATGTGGTGCTGGTCAGGGAGGGAGACCTTTGCGAGATATATCTGAATGGTCACGCAAAACCGGAACTTTCCATCCGGGTCGCGACCGAAACGGGTTTCGCCACGGACCAGTTTTATTTCGCAGGCAGGCCGGATCGGCAAAACGGGTTTGAAGGACGTCTCGACGAAATTGCCATTTTCGATCGTGTCCTGACGCCCGACGAACGGCGGAATCTGGGACCAGCCACGCGCTGAGCCGCCGGGAAGCGAGTCTGCCGCTGCCTTGATGCGCGGAGCATTTTAACTTGCCCTGACGCTGCCCCTGCCGGTTTTTCCAGTCCAAGTTGAAGCAGGGTCGGGTTGACCGGCCCCCTCTTGGCAGCCTGGTTGGGGGAAGTCCGGCGGATCTGGCCTGCAACGGCTCCCCCCCAGTTGCTGCTCGTGCGTTGAAATTCGGCTGAACCGAGGATCGATTGCTGGAAAACTGTTCTGGAGGATAGACATGATACCTCGATCTATTATCATGGGCAGGCCTGGAGGGCCACTGCAAACCCGGCGTGGGGAAAGTGAAAATGCGACCCAAGGTTTTTCCTGTTTTTCTCCCCCCTGGAACTCCACTCCTCCAACTGGCAGTCGCTACAATCACGGATCAGCAAACGTCTATGCAGGCCGTTTGATCCAACCGAATTGAAAACCCTTACGAGACATCAACAAGAGACCGCAATATGGATGCCACAACAGGAATCGTTATTTCGAGTATCGGCGCGGGAGCACTTGCGCTGCTGTTTGCCCTGGCCAAGTCGCGCTGGGTGCTTGCCCAGAACCCGGGCACGGATCGCATGCAGGAAATTGGGGCCGCCATTCGCGAAGGGGCAATGGCGTTCCTCAAGCGCGAGTACCTGGTATTGGTGGTCTTCGTAATCGTCGTTGCGGCTCTGTTGGCCTATGTCTATAAAGACGCGCAGCAACTGGTCGCGATTGCATTCATGGTGGGGGCCTTTTGCTCCGGGCTGGCGGGGTTCTTTGGCATGCGAATCGCCACTGCGGCCAATATGCGGACCACGCACGCGGCTCGCACTGGACTGAACGAGGCGCTGATTGTGGCGTTTTCGGGGGGTACGGTCATGGGAATGTCGGTGGTCGGGCTGGGATTGCTCGGACTGTCCGCCCTCTACCTGGTATTTACGGCTCAATTTGGGAAAGATGTCACCGCCCTGCGGGAAATTGTACTTCCCGTTCTCAGCGGTTTTGCGATGGGGGCCAGTTCCATTGCCTTGTTCGCCCGTGTGGGTGGGGGCATCTTCACGAAAGCAGCCGACGTGGGGGCCGACCTGGTGGGGAAAGTGGAAGCCGGTATTCCCGAGGACGATCCCCGCAACCCCGCGACGATTGCCGACAATGTAGGAGATAACGTTGGTGATGTGGCCGGCATGGGTGCGGATCTGTTCGAATCCTACGTGGGATCGATCATTGGGACGATGGTGCTGGGTGCGGCTGCTGGTTCGGTGGAACTGGTGTTGTTGCCATTGCTGCTTGCGGCGATGGGCATTGTCATGTCCATTGCGGGAACGTTTCTGGTACGCACCAGTGAGGGGGGCAATCCCCAAACCGCGTTGAATATGGGGACCATCATGGCGGCTGTGCTGATGCTGGTGCTGGCCTATCCTCTGGTATTGTGGCTGGCCCCGGCGACATACACGCTGGAAAATATGGAATACGCCAGCATCGGCATTTTCTGGTCGATCATTGCGGGTTTGATTGCCGGTGTGGCGATTGGCATGTTGACGGAATTCTACACGGCGGAGTCCCGTCCCTCGGCCCAAAAAATCGCGCAGCAGTCGGAAATGGGGGCAGCGACAAATATCATTGCCGGCCTGGGGGTAGGCATGTATTCCACGGCCTTGCCGGTGATCTGTCTGATCGCGGCGGTGATGATATCGTTTCATTTTGCTGGGCTTTATGGCATAGCCATTGCGGCATTGGGGATGCTGGTGACCACCGGCATTCAACTGGCGGTGGATGCCTACGGCCCGATTGCCGATAACGCGGGGGGGATCGCTCAGATGTCCGAACTTCCCGGAGAAGTGCGTGGTCGCACCGATAAACTCGATGCGGTCGGCAATACGACGGCAGCGATCGGCAAGGGGTTCGCGATAGGCTCGGCTGCGTTGACAGCGTTGGCTCTGTTTGCCGCCTTTCGGGCACAAGCCGGGATTACGGTGATCGACGTGACCAATCCCCAGGTTACGGCCGGTCTGTTTCTGGGGTCCATGTTGCCTTACCTGTTTTCGGCCATGGCCATGAACGCCGTCGGGCGGGCAGCCTACCGCATGATGGCCGAAGTTCGCCGACAGTTCCGGGAGATTCCGGGATTACTGTCGGGAGATGAAAACGTGAAGGCTGATTACGCCCGCTGCGTCGATATCTCCACATCCGCAGCCATTCGTGAAATGATCCTGCCAGCCCTGCTGGGGATTGTCACGCCCGTTGCGGTCGGGTTTCTTGGAGGAGCCGAAATGCTGGGAGGTCTGCTGGTGGGAGTCACGGCTTCAGGAGTCATGCTGGCCTTGTTCATGTCGAATTCCGGAGGGGCCTGGGATAACGCCAAGAAGTTCATCGAAGGGGGGCATCATGGCGGCAAGGGATCGGATGCCCACAAGGCAGCCGTCATCGGCGACACGGTGGGAGATCCCTTCAAGGACACCGCTGGCCCCAGCCTGAACATTCTCATCAAGTTAATGAGCGTCGTGGCCTTGGTCATCGCCCCCCTGCTGGTCTGACGGACACACCGCGGGTATTCCCGCAAACGAGCCACGCGGCGTGACTTGGCAAGAGGGCATTGAAATTTTCCTATCCATGAAACGCCGCGAGCTAATTCAATTGGTGGTCTTTGCCCTCTCGGCGATCGTCTATTTTCCGTTCTCGGAATGGCTCTCCACAACGCAAGGAGGCACAAGTCTGTTCCTGTGGGGCCAGATGATTTACGTCTTACCCCTGGTTGCATCCATTCTGGCGATGCCGTTCCTGGTCTTCGGTCTGTTCTTTCGGGACACGCGGCGCCGATCATGCTTGTATCTGTTGTGTATTGCGCTGTTTGTTCCATGTTGCATTTTTGGAGTTGGTCTTGGAGATAAGGCCCGCATGGCGGGTATGAAATCCTTTGCCCAACGAAGTCAAACGCTAATCCGTGCGATTGAAAACTACGAGCGTTATCATTCTGGCCCGCCGCAATCACTGAATGATCTTGTTCCGGACTACATTCCGGCTGTTCCGTGCACGGGAATGGCGGCGTATCCCGAATATCGGTACCACACAGGTGACATGGCAAAGCAGCAGTATGCCGGCAATTCCTGGGTTTTAACCGTGTTCACGCCCAGCGGGTTTCTCAACTTCGACATGATGTTGTACTTTCCCAATCAAAACTATCCGCACCATGGGTACGGTGGCAGCCTCGAACCTGTTGGCGATTGGGCGTACGTTCACGAATGACGCTAAACAACAACCGTGGCACTTTGTGCCTGCATGAGAATCTCGTTCACAATTTCTTCGGCAGCCCCTCTCCGCGGCTCCCGGTATGCGCCGTTGCGTCTGAAACCGCATGAAATCAGGCCTTTGCCGACAAAAATACGTCTCTGCTTCCCACTCTCACACCCATTCGCATCTCCACCCAACAAGCCCACCAACGACGAAAATAAAAACCAGGTGAGAAATCCAGGCGAACCCACATTTCTCACACAGTTGTCAATGTCAGCAATTCTGATTTATTGACCCGGTTGGCGTGCTTTCAAGTGCCATGCCTGCACCATCCAAGGCCAGCATGCCGAGCTGCTTCGCGATGTGAGCAGGTCACCTGAATCCACTCGGTCTCGTATTATTTCCGCACCACAGGGTGACCAGTGAAATGCCGAGCACGCATGCGCAACTCTTTGTTATATTATGTGTTGCAATCAATTCCGTAAAATCTGGGATTTCTGGCGTTTTTATTGCTGGAATCGCGGTGGAATCCTGCCTGAAGACATAACGGGAGTGGAGATGACGAGCCATGAGAACAATTTCGAAGAATACGATGACCTGCTGGACCGCGCACGGCAGGGCGACGAATTGGCCCGAAGTGGGTTGCTGCAGCATCTCAGGGTGTCTCTGCGTCCGGTTATTGAAAAGGCGCTGGGACCTAAGCTCCGGGTCCGAGCCGATGGTTCCGATCTAATCCAAAAAGTACTTACCCAGGTAGTGGCCGACTGGCCTCAATTTCGAGGTCGCACGGGTGGTGAATTCCTGGAATGGGTCCGGCGAATACTGGAGCATGACATTCAAGAACTGCTGCAACGGGAGAAATATGCGGCTAAACGGAGTATCGATCGGGAAGAGGATGCCAGCCATGAAATCTATCAGGCACCGGGGAGGCAGACTTCGCCCAGTCGTCGCCTGATTCTCAAAGAGCATAACCAGATTGTACGGGATGCAATCGATCAGCTGAGCGAAGAGTGCCAGGAGGTGATGCGGCTGAAACACCTGGATGATCTCACGATGGCGGAGATTGCCCGTCAACTCGACAAATCGGAGAGTGCCGTCACCCGGCAACTGGTTAAAGGCATGAAAGAATTGAAAGCCCTACTGAAGCAACGCGGCATTACCGATGCCTGAGGTGAGTGATGAGTAACCACGAACAGAATGAATCCGCCTCGACTCAGTCTTTGCACGCGGTGCTGGCTGAGTACATTCGGCGTCGGGAAGCAGGAGAGGCCGTGGAAATGGAATCGCTCTGCGCTGCCTACCCGGAACTGGCTGATGGATTACGATCCTACGCGGAAGGGGAGGGACTGCTGGAGGCGCTGTCGGCCCCTTCCCGTATCGATTCTGGGGATCCGGAATCTGCGGAAACGATTCGTCCCGGGGCATCGCAACGGACTGATTTTGCTCCGCAGACGGAATTCGGCCGCTATCATCTGATTCGTCAACTCGGCAGCGGTGCCATGGGAGTGGTCTTTCTGGCCGAGGACACGCATCTTGGTCGGCAGGTTGCGCTCAAAATTCCTACCGGAACAGGCACCGAAGGCCCAGGCTTCCTGAAACGATTTACCCGCGAAGCCCAGGCAGCGGCGCGACTGGAACACCCCAACCTGAGCCGCATCTACGACGCGGGAGATGTTAATGGTACTCCCTTCATTTCCATGGAGTACATCAATGGACCGCCGCTTTCGCAGTGTGTGGGCGTCCCTGAGTATCAGGACCAGCGGCGTATCGCAGAAATTATTTCCGCTATTGCGTCGGGTCTGCATTGCGCACACGAACGAGGTATTCTGCATCGGGATGTCAAGGCCGGCAACGTGCTGATGAAGAATGGCACAACTCCCTGCGTCACCGACTTTGGACTGGCACGCATTGACGATCGCCATGATTCTAAAATTACCCATGAAGGTTCGATCCTCGGGACGCCTGCGTATATGTCTCCCGAACAGATTCGATCGGAACTCGATCAGATCGGGCCGCACAGCGATGTTTATGCACTGGGTGTCATACTGTATGAGTTACTCGCGGGGCATACTCCATTTCAAGGTTCCGTGCTGGTCATTCTGAATCAGGCGCTCAATGATCAACCACAACCGTTGTCTAAAATTCGTCCCGATGTTGATCCGCAACTAGCCGATTTCTGTTTGCGGATGCTCGAGAAAAAGCCTCAATATCGCCCGCGGTCCATGCAGGAAGTCATCGACTTTTTGCAGCAGTGGCTTGAGTCAACATCCCCTGATAGTCAGGCGGAAAAAGCCAAGACGGAACAGGAACGCACAAAATACGAGGCGATGAAGTCCAAGGCCCTGGAGTTGATCCAGCGCGGACAGCACGCGCAGGCGGTAGCCTCTCTGGAAAAGATGCTGAACCTTACCGGGCCGGTTGCCGGGGAGTACGCGGACTGGGCGCGCAGGACTCTCCCGGAAGTCAAGAAACTGCCGAAACAACTTCAGCAACGCGTACCGGTTCTGCTGGCTACTGCCAGGCAATTCATCGCCCGGCACGATTATTCGCAGGCTGCACAACTCCTGCAGAGCATTCCTCCGGATTTCCGCGGCTTGGAAATACAGCGAACACTCGACGAGGCGCTGGAGTTACAGGAGGAATCGGATTTGCTGTTGCGTTCCCTCCAGGAATGTGTTCGTACCCGGCAACTCCAGGGGATCGAGGAGAACCTCGAGCGACTACTCGCACTCAAGCCGGGCAACAAGTTTGCCAAAGACCTGTGGGAGTCACTCCAGACATATCGCAGGCTCCCTTACAAACAACGCCATTACCAGTTCAACAACAAGGGACACCTGCAACCGCTTGCCACCGAGAGCATTTGGGACAGTTGGCTGCTCTGGGGCACGCTCTGCTTCCTGGTCGTCTTTGGCCTCGCCTACAGTGGGATCACGATCTATCTCAAGGACGGCAACCGCACACTGGCAGTTGAAGTCAATGAAGACTGGCTCCGCAAGCAAGGTGGGCAACTCACCCTCTCCGTCGATGGCCAGGAACATACCCTCTCAGCGGCGGATCTCGTGGTTAAAGTCACCTTCGGCGCACACGGTTTTTCCGTGAAGAGTGGTGACACCGTCGTCCACAGCCCGCAGACATTTTCGATCGAGAAAGGAGACACGCGTGTGCTGCACATCGATGGCAGCGGAATTCATCTGGTTCCCACGGGGACCTCTCCATCTCCGTCGCCAAATCCGGTTCCAGTCCCTGAACCCGAAGGTTCGGATAGCCAGTTAAGCGGGATTTCACTTGCCGTTGGTTCCGCTTTCATCGGCACTTACATTCAGCAGGCCCCCGTCGCGACGCATGACATTGTGGTGACGCTAATGCAGCAGCAGGGTCGCGTCTGGCATGGGGAATTCCAATCGCTGCAGGCGACCGATGCCAACAGTGGCGGCGTTACGAAAACCGGCTTCAAATTCGCCTGTGAATTCGAGATCGATTCCCTCAACACCGCCCGGTTGCGGATGACGGCGATCACAGGGAACGGTAGCGGGCTGGCCATTCGCGACACGTCGCCCCACTGGGTCGAGGAACTGACCTGGGACGGGAAAGTGCTATCCAATGCCAATATGAAACTGGAGCCCAAACCGGCAGTTGCCGTGTCGAAAATCTCACGTACAACTCCTCTGAACAATGATCCCGTTGATCCTTTCACGGGTAAGCAACTCCAGGAGACCTGGTCAAAAAATTTTCTCGGTACAACTTTTCTCTGGATTCCGCCTGGTCGGTTTCGCATGGGCTCTGTGCAAGAGACTCCAGACGAGAGCGACGAATGGCCCGTCGATGTGGAGATCGGTTACGGATTCTGGGTGCAGCAGCATGAACTCACTCAAGGAGAGTGGCGACAGCTTGTCGGATACACGCCGTGGGGGCCGTTTAACGATAAACAGATCAACGATCGCCACGCTGCCACGCACATCACTTGGGATGAAGCGGTTGACTACTGCCAACAATTGACCGACCGTGATCGCCGGTCAGGCAATATCCCGACGGATTGGGAGTACCGTCTTCCTACCGAGGCAGAATGGGAATACTTCTGCCGTGCGGGAACACGTTCCGTTTATAGTTTCGGGACGGACGTCTCGGAGTTGAACATGTATGCGTGGTGGAAGGAGAATACACAGGATCTCGGGGAGGGCTACGCGCACGAGGTCGGAAAACTGCTGCCAAATGCCTGGGGCCTGCACGATATCCATGGCAACGTATTTGAATACTGTTACGACTCGTATTCCGCCCAGTTGCCTGGCGGCCTAAACCCCGTGGTTGCGGATCCTCCGATCGCGGGAAAAATCGGCCGAGGCGGCGGCTGGGCGTATGTCGGGGCCGATGCACTCGAGTGCAGTGAACGTGCGGATTTCGCCAGGAATGTCCGTAGAAATCGGGTAGGTGTCCGGCTTGTGCTTGCACCGGTTTCTGAAATTTCGTCGGCAGGGTATGGCCGCGAGAATATGCAGCCTGCAGCAACTGCTGGCCCGCAGCAAGTCATCGCTGCCAATTCCTGGTATGTCGTCCCCGAAGAGTCTACGGACGACTGGCGGTTTACCGAGGGCACGCTGACTGGTGATGCCAGCCGCGGCATGTCGGTCGCGTATCTCAAAGAGCCCTGCTCGGACTTCGAGCTTACGATGGAAGTTCACTGTGCCGACCCATCGAACGGAGGAGTTTTCCTGCGGGTGCCAGAACCACACGCCACGTTTCAGAATGTTTTAGAAGTTCATCTGGGAGGTGGACGTGACAGTTTCTTACCCGGCACGGATCACCCTTCGAGTGGCGGCCTGTACCTCAGCGACGAACTTCAGCCTCCCCATGAACCTGGCGGGGACAGAGATTGGGTTCACTCCCACGACTTTGGTGCCGAGACCAATGCCTTTCGCACGGGAGAGTGGAACCGCGTCAAGATACGGCTGGTGGATCAACTGCTGAGTGTGGAAATTAACGGTCAGTTGGCGTTCTGGCGCCTGCTGGATGACCTTGTAATCGCCTTCCCCCATTTTGCAAACACTGTTGCCCGTCGTAAAGGCCATATTGGACTGCAGGCATTCGTCGGAACCGTCCAATACCGAGATATTCGTATTCAGCCACTTCAAGTGGATTGACACGTCGTCAATCGACACAACATTTCAACAAGCATTTCCAGAAACAGAGGCCCCGTCATGTCTACGAAGAAATCGCGCTGCGCGTTCACCCTGATCGAACTCTTAGTAGTTATCGCGATCATCGCCATTCTAGTAGCGTTGCTGCTCCCGGCGGTTCAGCAGGCCCGGGAAGCGGCCCGCCGCTCCCAGTGCAAAAACAACCTGAAGCAGATCGGTCTGGCGCTGCACAATTATCACGATGCGCATCGAACCTTTCCATTCGGGTTTGATGAACTGGGGACCGGGTGGACTGCCATGCTGCTCCCTTATCTTGAACAGGCCTCCTTGTATAACACGTTGACGTTTGCGGAAACGGGGGCGGGCGACTGGCATGTAGCCGGACCGAACCGAGATGCATGCGAAACACTGATTCCCCTGTTTCGCTGTCCCAGCAACCCCGTTCAGGAACATGTGGATTCCGCGGGAATACCCAATCGTGTGCCGGTGACTTACATCGCCAATGCGTCGGGCGATCGTACGGCGGACCGGAATTGGGGGCATCCCGGCAGCATCGGAGAAATTGGAGTCAACCAGAATGGCATGTTCTTCTGGAACAGCAGTATTCGAATGCGTGACCTGATCGATGGATCGAGCAACACCGTAGCAATTGGTGAAGCCCCCACGGATGTTACTCGCACTTTTCCCGGGTCGGGGGGTAACGAGATTCTCGATCATTTTGGGATCGGCTCACCGGACATCGATGGAGACGGTAACCCACGCCGGGACTTTTCCGAGTTCCTGGGTTCGATGGGCGTTGAGTTCAATCTGATTTTTCGCCCCAATGGTCTCGATGGCGATATGATGACATTGAGTTATGGCAGCTACCATAAAGGGGGGGCCCACTTTGCGTTAGCCGATGGGAGTGTCCGTTTCATTTCCGAAAATCTCGACAGTACGGTACGCATGGCATTAGGCACCCGCAACGGCGGTGAAGTCCTGGGAGAGTTTTAACCGCTAGTCCGGAAACCGGGGCTTTTGGAAAGTCCTGTGTTGACGACAGGTTGCAGCCTGACCGTGCCAAGGAGTGCAGCTTGTCCGAATTACGGTCAGAAAAGGAAGACCGTTCACTTCCAGGATCGGTAAGACTGGCCAAGAGAGTTGGTGATTTCATGTTTCAACAGAAACAGCATCAACAACTGACCTGCCTTTGTGCAGGCGAATTGATTCTCGTCGGGCGTGGTGTCCACTGCGATATTCGCCTCGACGACCCGTCCTCTTCGCGCGTTCATTGCCGACTGTTGGAGCGGGATGGCAAGGTGTTTCTCACCGATGCTGGGTCACGCTGGGGAACGTATGTGAACGGTGTGCGTGTAAGTGAATGTGAACTCGCCCCGGGAGACAAAATCACGATTGGCGAGACGCAGTTGTGTCTCGTCGTTGAAGAGGTAGCCCGGGGACGATACTGGCTCTGCGTGGGAAACTTCCCGTGATGGGTGCTGTTGCCACGTCTCCTAATCGCAATGCCACCCCTGCCAACCAGGTAGGGCAGATGACGGTGTGTTCACGCCCGGCGGGTTTATCAACTTCGACATGATGTTGTACTTTCCCAATTAAAACTATCCGCACCATGGGTACGGTGGCCGTCTCGAACTTGTTGGCGATTGGGCGTACATTCAGAAATGATGCCACACAACCACCGTGGCACCTCACGGAGATTGAATTCCATGCCGTTCGCCGTGAGGCAGGGTGAATTGTGCCGTTCGTCGCCAATAGCTGACATCGGTCGCGTTGACTCGGCATGGTATCACGGACACAATGCAGCGAATCAGGCTCGTGTTGGTGGCGCTGATGTGGAGCGAGCACTCAGTTCCGCCACGATCGGCAGTTTCACGGGCCCGTTCCTGCTGACTGCCGACCGCCACGATTTTACATCCTGCCGTTTCCTGAACTCCACACGGACTCCACCGCCATGACAATTTCGTTTTCACGCTGTTACCTTGTCGCCGCCGCTGCTTGTGTCGCGGTCGGACTCTGGTCAGTTTGTAGTCCGGTGCATGCGGAAGAGCGGCCTTTGATGGCCTACGTCGGCACGTTCAGTTCACCACTCGGCGATGTGCTGCCGACGCAGGTTGATCTTCCGCCGGGTAACGGACGGGGCATCCATCTGTTCCGGGTGGATCGCGGATCCGGCAAGCTGACACCGGCCGGAGTTTTTCCGCTGGGAACGAGTCCGAGTTGCCTGGCGGCCAATGCGGCGGGAACGCGCATCTATTCGGCCAATGAAACCGACCGGGTTGGCGAGGCGAAATCGGGCACGGTCAGTGCCTTTGCAGTCGATCCTGAAAATGGTCGGTTATCGCTGTTGAATACGGTTCCTTCCGGTGGAGCCGGACCGACCTATGTGCAACTGCACCCATCGGGTCGGTTTCTGCTGGTGGCGAACTATTTCGCAGGGACGATCGCGGTGCTGCCGATTCTGGAGGAGGGAACACTGGGGGAAGCGGTAGACGTGCAGGAACCGGAAGGGACGATAGGGCCCAGCACGGCGAAAAATGCGCCTCCGGGAAGTTTTGCCTTCAGTGGTCACGATCATAAACACGCCCACATGATCGCGGCGGACCCCCAGGGCCGGTATGTTCTGCATGTCGATCTCGGTCTCGACAAGATCTTTATCTGGAAATTTAACGGTTCGACGGGAAAACTGACGCCCAACGATCCGGCGTTCACCGCGCTTCCGCCCGGTGATGGCCCGCGGCATTTTCACTTTCATCCGAATGGCCGCTGGCTCTATTCGATTCAGGAGGAAGGCTCGACGATTGTGCTGTTTGATTACGCGGCCGAGACGGGGCGGTTAACGGCGCGGCAGACGATTTCCAGCCTGCCACCCGGTTATGCCGGCAGCAACTTCTGTTCGGAAATACTGGTTTCGCAAGATGGCCGCCACGTCTATGCGGGAAACCGACTGCATGACAGTGTCGGAATTTTCGCAGTCGCCCAGGATGGAACGCTGAGATACATCGGCGAAGAATGGACACGGGGCGATTACCCCCGCAGTTTCAGTTTCGATCCGACGGGCAACTTTTTTTACACGTTGAATCAGCGGGCCGACAACCTGGCGACCTTTGCCGTCGACAAGAAGACCGGGGGCCTGAAATTCACCGGACAGTACACACCGGTCGGCAATCCATCCATGTTGCTGTTTATTGATCTCAATCGGTAGAACCGAGTCGAGCCTCCGACCTAGAAATTCAGGTTCATCCAGTAGAGGCGTTCGCGATCTCCCGTAATGCGTAGGTGTTCGAGCATCACGCCGATATCTCGCTCGGGAATCTGGTTGAACATGGTGCGGCCCTTCCATTGCACCTTGAGTTTCTCCTCGAAGCTGACGAATTCGGGGGAAAGCCAGAGCGAGATACGTTCCGCGCCAACGGTCAGGTACAGGGTATTTCCCGCAGTGACTTTGGCGGTCAGGGGGAGTGGGCGCGGCGGCAGCGGGTCTCCTTGGCGGTTGGTGCGGGGTTTCATGATCTGCTCGGGCAAGCCGCCGATTTCCAGCCAGTAAAAACGGTTATCGGAGGGCCGCAGGGTTTTCATTTCCAGGACCGAGGGGAGCGGCGCGCGGCGGTGCAGTCGCATCCATTCGAGAATCAACGGCAATTCCTCGTAGTAATCTTCCCGGCCGCGTTGCTTGAATTCCGTCAGCACCACGTCGAAGCGATTTTTCATCATGCGAGTCATGTCGTTGGCATTCTGCTTGAAGTTATCCGCATCGAGTTCCCCGACTACGACATAAAAGGGGAGATGCCGACTGTTTTCCCAGTAATGCGTGGTGTATTCGTTGGTGCGTCCCGTGAAGACGACGGCACCGGCGAACAAATCGGGGTGCGACATGCCGATATCAAAAACGGCATCTCCACCTTGCCCGTGCCCGACGAGAAAGACACGATCCGAATCGATGCCGAAGCGTTTACGGGCATCTCGCAGCATCTGCACCACGCGCATGGCCAGCGTTTCTCCCGGCGGGGAGGCATCGGCGCCGGCCGGCGCATGAGGCGAAATTACGATATACCCGTTCCGATGCGCGGGGCCGGCCAGGGAAGCACCGCCCCACCAGACAAGTGTCTGTTGGGGGGAAATCCCTCCCGCGGGCAAGGCCAGTACGAGTGGATATTTCCGATCGGGGGAATACTCCGCGGGGAGCAGAATATCGTAGGTGACCGGTGTTGCCGCTTCCAGGGTGTTCAAGGTCATGGGGGTGCCGATGGCTTCCGCCGCGGTTTCGTGGACCGGCTCCAGGTGACGTACCAGGGCCGACACGATGTCGGGACTGACATTTTCCGTCGCTTTCAGTTGCGCGACCAATTCGGTGCGGCGCAGGCCCGAGGAGCCTCGCAGAATCTCCAGCACCAGATCGCGGGCGTCCCACAGATTCAAGGCGGTGTCGGCATCCGGCTCCGCAAGCGCTGGCCCCACAACCCAACCCGTGTAGGCCAGGGCGAGTTTGCTGACTGCGTCCAGTGTCGGATCTTCGAGGGAATTCAAAAAGGGAGACAGCCGCTCCAGAGTTGTTCGCGTCAGGCGTTGCTCCACCAGGGAACGCATATCCTGAAAACGAGCCAGCAGGGCAGGGTCTCGCACTTCCGATTGTAAGCGGGAAAGTTGAGCCCGGGCTTGATCCATCTGCTCCCGTGCTTCCGCATGCTGTTGCTGCATGCGGTCGATGCGCTGCAGCGTCGCCTGGTTGATATCCTCCCGGGGGAATTGCCGGGCCTGTTGGGATACCAGTTCGAACTGTCCCGCTTCGAGACGGCGTTCGAATTCATTGGCAAATTGCAGGGCACGCAACTGGCGCACTTCCAGTTGCAGTTGATCTACCCGGGCTTTCAGATCGGGGAAATCCTGGGCGATGCGATCCAGTTCCTGCTGGGCTTCGCGGTAATACTCGGCATCCACGAAAAGCCGGACCACGGCAAGTCGATCCTCGTGGCTTTGTTCGTTGATCGCATGCGACAGGGTTTGTCTCAGCACCACGGGGGGGAGGGTTTTCGTGGCAATGGCGTATTGCCAATTCACGTTGATTGCGGTGAGATCGACATAATCCGGCCGGATGCGCGAAATCGATTGCACCACATCGATCGGCTTATCGGTCCCCTGGAGCGTGACAATCCGCCGCCCGTACTCCGAAAAAGGAGTCATGTTGATGAAGCCTCCCACCGAGCCGAACATGGTCATCCGCGCGGACGGCTTGACCGTCAGCTTGAATTCGTCGATGTATTCGCTCCCCAGTTGCACTTCCTCGACCTGTGACTGGGAAAGGTAATAACGCCGAGAAACGGCATCGAACATCGTGAATGGAAAACTCTCCACCGGGCCAGGCGTCCCCTGCCGTATCTGCTCGATGGTCAGCCCCTGCACCGGAACCGGTTTCCCCTCGAACCGAATCACGTAGCCGCTTTTCATGCGGACCTCCGCGGACAGGGCAACCGAGGGAATGCCCAGCCCGGGCCAGGACGAAATCCAGGTGAGCGCAGACGCAAACAATGCAACCAAAATCGTCCGTCTGAATACGGATTGTAGTGTCGGAATCGGACTCATGGGCAGCCAACGTGTTTCTGATGGAGGAGTGCGTTTCCCCAGGGACCTGAGTTGGCGGGAGATCTCGGCCCGCTTCCGTAGACTGTCTGTTGATTATATTGGGTGCCACGGCTCAGCGAGTCGTGAAACTGTGAAAAAATTGCTTGGAAACTGGCGCGGCTGACACAGCCGTGGCACGCAACAATGCTAAATCAACACACCCGTTGTGCCAGTGGGCATCCACCAGTGAAGTGCACCGGCCTGACGAATCCTGCCTGGCCTGGCGTGCAGTCCGGATGTCCGCCATTGCCGCTGGCTAGTGCATTGTCAGGCCTGGAAATTCGAGTGCCACTGGCTCTCCCAGTGCAATGTAAAGTATTCGTCAACATGGAGATTCACTGGCAAAGCCAGTGGTACACAGTCTGGAAAAAAACTGAGACAGAGTGCTAGTTTAACACGGAACTGCATGGTCCCGAAGAGATATTTTGGCGTGGACTTGCAAGCCCTGTCGAAATCTCCTCGGATTGCGGAAAGTGTTCGGGGGGAGCGCCGCTGCCGGAATTTAATTTTCCAGCGCTTACTTTTCCCTGATCGGTGTGCGCTGTTAGAATCATCGGAGATGTTTGATCGGACACCGATACCAGAAAATTATCGTCGCAGCCCCAACCCTTACTGGACGCGAATCGATGAAGTTTTGTATCGGAGTCTGGTTTTGCGAGCACTCCGGCGGCGCAGGAAGGTCGTTCGGATTGCCTCTCCAGTCGAATTACCTGAAAAAGGGCTTGTTGCATGACATTCCGACAGTTGCTTTCCCGACAAATTCCGAGGTGTGGATATTGGTTTGCCGCGTTCGTGTTGGTCTGTCAGGCCATGGTGATGGCGGCGGATCCCGTCGGATTCAAGCCGATTTTCAACGGTAAGGATTTATCGGGCTGGGAGGGAGACGCCAAGTTCTGGCGCGTGGTGGACGGAGTCATCGTCGCGGAATCGACGCCTGAAAATCCCTGCGATTACAACACCTTTCTCCGCTGGCAGGCCGGCGAAGTGGACGATTTCGAACTCAAGCTGGAATTCCGGATTTCGGGGTCGCCCCAGGCCAATTCGGGGATTCAATTTCGTTCTCAGGTGGAACCCGATGGGCATGTGGTCGGCTATCAGGCTGACATCGATCTAGCGGGCCAGTGGCTGGGGGCCTGTTACGATGAAAAAGGGCGTGGAGTACTGGCCGGTCGGGGTCAATCGGCTCGCGTGCAGGGGCCCAAACAGATTGGACAGGCCGCGCTGGGGGATCGGGAGGAACTGCTGAAGAAGGTGAATCTCTCCGACTGGAACACATATCACATCATCGCCAGCGGGAACGAACTCACGTTGAAAATCAACGATGCCGTCATGTCCCGGGTGGTCGATCTGGATGCCGAAAACCGGGATTATTCGGGGGTGCTCGCGCTGCAACTGCACTCGGGTCCTCCGATGAAAGTGGAGTTTCGGGATGTTCAACTCAAGCGTTTGCCGCTCAAGGACCGCAAAAAAGTGGTGTTCGTGGCGGGCAGTAAGAGTCACGGATATTTCTCTCATGAGCACAACGCGGGATGTCTGCTGCTGGCGGAATGCCTTAACCAGAGTGGTCTTCCCGTGCAGACCGCCGTTTACCTCAACGGCTGGCCGAGCGACGTGACGGCGTTCGACAATGCCGATACCGTTGTCTGTTATAGCGACGGTGGGGCCCGTCATTTCCTCAATCCCCACCTGGAGGAATTCGATCGCGTGATGGCTCGCGGCACGGGGTTGGTTTGCCTGCATTACGCCGTTGAAACCGTGATCGGTCCGGAAGGGGATCATTTTATTAAGTGGATGGGCGGTTTTTTCGAGCCGAACTGGTCGGTGAACCCCCACTGGACCGCTCAGTTCGATGAACTTCCGAAGCATCCCATCACACGGGGCGTGCAGCCTTTTTCCATCAATGATGAATGGTACTATCACATGCGGTTTGCCCCGGAAATGCGGGGGGTGACTCCGATTCTGACCGACATGCCTCCCCGGGAAACGCTGAATCGCCCCGATGGCCCCCATAGCGGGAACCCCCATGTCCGGGAATCGGTGTTGGTGCGAAAGGAACCACAGCATGTCGGCTGGGCCTTTGATCGCGCAAACGAGGGGCGGGGCTTCGGTTTCACGGGAGGCCATTTTCATGTCAACTGGCAACACGATGACTTCCGCAAGGTGGTTCTGAATGCCATCGCCTGGACCGCGCATCTTGAAGTTCCCGAGCAGGGAGTGAATTCCGAAACTCCCTCGATCGAAACGCTGGAGTCGAATCAGGATTATCCCAGGCCGGAAAACTGGCAGTTCAAGCCCCCCACGACCGGCCGGCGCACGCCCCCCCAGGCGGCTCCCGCGGACCAGAAAACCTCCTCCGCACCGGCGGGGGGAAGCGACAAGCCCTTGTTTGCCAGCCCGGTTGTGAATTCGAGCACTCCCGGACACGCTGTTTCCGTCGATGTTCCGATTGCCGGGGCGAAGCAACTGTTTCTCGTCGTCGGCGATGCTCGTGACGGATTTTCCTGTGACTGGGCCGACTGGGCCGAACCTCGGCTGATCGGCCCGGCCGGGGAATTGAAGCTGACGGATCTCCAGTGGAAATCCGCCGATTCCGACTGGGGTCAAGTCCGGGTCAACAGCAACGCGGGAGGCCAGCCGTTGCGCATCCAAGGGCATCCGGTGGCCTACGGGATCGGGACGCATGCCAACTCCGTGATACAGTTCGATTTGCCAGCCGACCATAAGTACGAACGGTTTCAGGTTCGAGGGGCGTTGGATGACGGAGGGACCACCCAGGCGGCGGGGCACGCCAGCAGCGTCCAGTTTTTTGTGTTCACGGAACGGCCCAGTTCGAGCTTTCTGAACTCGATTCGGCAATCGGGAGCGAGTGCCGCTGCCGAGAGCCGGGATCTGGATCAAGCCCTGGCCCAGCTAACCGTGGCGGCGGGACTGGAAGCCAAGCTTTTCGTGGGCGAACCGCTACTGTTGAATCCGACGAGCATCGATATCGATGCCCGGGGACGGGTGTGGGTTTGCGAAGTGCTCAATTACCGCAATTTTCGCAATACCGATGTAAAGGAGCGAGCCGAGGGAGACCGGATCCTGATTTTTGAGGATACCACCGGCGATGGGGCCGCGAATTCCGTGAAAACATTTTATCAGGGACGCGACGTCGACTCCGCGCACGGGATCTGCGTGCTGGGGAATCGTGCATTGATTTCATGTGGCGACAGCATCTTCTGGTTGATCGACGACAACGGTGACGACAAGGCCGACCGCAAGGAAATCCTGTTTACGGGGATCAGCGGCGCCCAGCACGATCACGGCATTCACGCCTGCACCTTCGGTCCCGATGGCAAGCTCTATTTCAACTTCGGAAACTCGGGGAAGCAGGTCAAGGACAAACACGGCAATCCCATCACCGACAAGCAGGGGAACGTCGTTAACGATTCTCGCAATCCCTATCAGGAAGGGATGGTGTTTCGCTGCAATTTGGATGGTTCCGAATTCGAGACGCTGGGCTGGAATTTCCGGAACAACTGGGAGGTGTGCGTCGATTCCTTCGGCTCCTTGTGGCAGAGCGATAACGACGACGACGGGAACCGGGGAGTGCGCATCAACTTCGTGATGGAGTATGGAAACTACGGGTATCGCGATGAACTGACGGGAGCGGGCTGGCGCGAACCGCGCACGGGCATGCACGAGGAAATACCGTTGCGGCATTGGTATCAGAACGATCCCGGTTCCATACCGAACCTGCTTCAGACGGGGGCCGGTTCCCCCACGGGCATTCTGATCTACGAGGGGGACCTGCTCCCCGCGGTATTCCGTAATCAGTTGATTCATTGCGATGCCGGACCGAACATTGTGCGGGCCTATCCCGCTCAAACCGCGGGGGCCGGTTACACGGCCGAAATGGTTCCGATCCTGGAAGGAACGGGGGATAAGTGGTTTCGTCCCTCGGATGTCTGCATCGGTCCCGATGGATCGCTGTTTATCGCCGACTGGTACGACCCCGGAGTAGGAGGGCATCGCATGGGGGATGTCGAACGGGGGCGTATCTTCCGTGTTTCGCCGCCGAACAGTCCTTACCGATTCAAGGCGGCCGATGTCAGCACGGTTGCTGGAGCCATTGCCGCGTTGCAAAGCCCGAATTTGGCGACACGGTATCTGGCCTGGTCCGCGTTGCAGAAATTCGGTGCTGCCGCGGAGGCCGAGTTGGTGAAGCTGTATCAAACGTCTCCCAATCCGCGTTTTCAGGCCCGGGCCTTGTGGCTGCTGGGGAAACTTCCGATCAACAGGGAACGCCGTCTGGAGCATCTGCGGAACGGTTTGACGCACGAGAATCCCGATTTGCGGATCGCGGCGATTCGCCTGTCGCGGCAACTGGCGGGTGAATTCCGCGTGGAAGAAATACAGGATTTTATCGATATCCACGATTCCTCTCCGGCAGTGCGTCGTGAAATGTTGATTGGCCTGCGTGAACTGAATTCTCCCGAAGCGGCCGCAATCTGGTCAGAACTGGCGCTGCAGTACGATGGGAAGGATCGCTGGTATCTGGAGGCCTTGGGCATCGCGGCTCATCGCCACTGGGATGAATGCCTGGATGTATGGTTGTCGCGCGTGGGTACGGACTGGAAATCGCCCGCGGGCAGGGACATAGTGTGGCGGTCGCGTAGTCGCAAAACTGCCGATTATCTGACACAGCTGATCCTCGATCCCGCGACTCCCTCGGGGGAATTGCCCCGGTATTTCCGGGCTCTCGATTTTAATAAGCCCCTGAACCAGCAGCGGCTCGCCGAAATGGCGTTTCATCCTTCGCTGCAAGGGCGCGCGGAGGCCGATTTTATCGCCACGGAATCGCTGCATCGGCTCGGTAGTGCCGATTTCCAGCAACTGCCCCGGTATAAGGCGGCATTGAATCAGTTGTTGCAGGCGCGCCGGGGGACACCTTCGTATGTCAGCCTGGTCTCTCGTTTTCAAATGAGCGAGCACTACCCGGAACTGCTGTTACTGGCAATTCAGAATTCCGATCAGCAACTGGGTGTGGATGCCGCACGAGCGTTGCTCCTGAACAAGCAGCAGGAGTTACTCACGCAGGCATTGCGCGATCAGGATGTGGCCCGGGCCATTCTCGTCGCCAATGTGCTGGGGCTCACGGAAGAAAACAGTGCGGCCGATGCGTTGTTCGAGGTGATGAAGGATGGGCAGGTTTCCCTGGAAGTTCGGCGGGCCGCTGCCCGGGCGCTGGGTAAATCGCGAGCCGGAGCGAATCGTCTGGCGAAACAGGCGGAAGCCGGCAAGATCGCCCCGTCTCTGGTTCCCGCAGTGGCTTCGGTGCTGCATTCCTCCTCCGTGGCGGAGGTTCAGGAGTTGGCGCGGAAACTGTATCCCTTGCCTCCCGCGAAGGATGATCGGCCCCTTCCTCCCGTTGCCGAACTGGCGAAGCTCAAGGGAGATGCCCAGAACGGGCGTCTGGTGTTCCACACGCACGGCACCTGCGCGAAATGTCACCAGGTGAATGGGATGGGAAAGGAAGTGGGCCCGGATCTTTCGGAAATCGGGAAGAAACTCAGTCGGCAGGCGTTACTGGAATCGATTCTCTATCCCTCGGCCGGGATCAGTCATAATTACGAGGCCTATGCCCTGGTGACCACCGACGGGAACATTCTGACCGGATTGCTGGTGAGTGAATCGGCCCAGGATGTTTCCATTAAGAATGCGGAGGGAATTGTCAAGGCGGTAGCCCGGAATGACATCGAGGAACTGGTGAAGCAGGAAATTTCGCTGATGCCTGCCGATCTCCAGAAAGTGATGTCGCAGCAGGAACTGGTGGACGTGGTCGAATACATGACCACCCTGTTGCAGAAGAAGTAACTGTCGCGTTTAGCCGAGATACAGTTCCGTGTGCAGGATGGCCTCGGAAATTGGGGCCATAAATTTCGGCCCGCGCAAGGTTTCGTGCCGGGAGTCGCGGCGATAACCAGTTTCCGTCGGCGGCAGGGGGACATAACAGGCCCCCGGCCACCCGGGGGAAAGTTCCGTCATGCAGGCAATATCCGGGGGGGGCGTGGTTGCCTGCGGCGTTCTCAGATTTTCAAAGTCTTTCAAGGCCATTTCCTCCAACACGGTCGGATGCCAGTTCGGGAAACGCTGTTCAACAGGGACGAAGTACTTACGCGCCCATTGCCTCAGGCGTTCCTCTTGAGTGAGGGGAGTTTGCATGAGCTGTTTTCGAGTGGGGATGAATGCGTCCGGAAAACAAGATCTTCCCGTCAACAATCGGCAACCTGACATTCCGATTTGTATCCTAATTCCAGATTGCAGCCTGCCTCGTCGAGAAAGCGATGAGGCTGCCGATGCGACAGCTAGCACTGGCGGAATTAAGAAATCAAGCTCGTCTGGCATATTCGGAAGAATTGCTGCGATTGCAGGGGCATGCATGCCATGCCTGTTCGCTGTCTTCGGTGCGATGTTTGCAACCCGTACAATCGGCGAGTCGTGTCCGTAAGCGGCGCGGTTCTCATGTCCGCCGCGTACAACAACTGTTCCTCGGGGAGAGCCCCCCTTCTGCACGGGAGTGACATCGATGCCTCAATTATCGAGACGCGTGGTGCCGATTCTGACGTTGTTCGTCAGCCTTGCCCAGGTGGTGAATACTGGCTTCGCCGAGACAAGGCCCAATATTCTGCTGATCGTCAGCGACGATCAACGACCAGATACGATTCAATCCCTTGGTAACCCGCTGATCCAAACTCCACATCTGGATCGACTGGTCATGTCGGGCGTGGCATTTACTCGGGCTACCTGCGGCAATCCCATTTGTACTCCCAGCCGCGCGGAAATCCTGACAGGCTGCTGCAGTTTTCGAAATGGGGTACTCGATTTTGGCAAACCGATAAGTCCTCGTGTGCCGAGGCTGGCTCACTGGTTTACCCGGGCAGGCTATCAGACGCATTACGTCGGGAAATGGCATAATGATGGCGGGCCTGCACAGCATGGCTACCAGACCTCCAGGGGATTGTATCGTGGCGGTGGAGGCAAGTTTTCCCGGCCTCAGGTTGACTGGGCCGATCGCCCGGTGACCGGTTATCGGGGGTGGGTGTTTCAGGATGAATCGGGCCAACTGTTCCCTGACCTCGGCGTTGGACTGACACCCGACATCAGCAGCAAAATCGCTGATGCCGCCATCGCCTGTGTCGAACACTCCGCACAGAGCAACCAGCCCTTCCTGTTGCACGTCAACTTCACCGCTCCGCACGATCCGTTGCTGCTGCCCCCCGGTTGGGAACAGGCATACGATCCCCAACGGTTGCCCCTGCCTGCCAACTTCCTGCCCCGCCATCCCTTTGATCACGGTAACATCGAAGGGCGAGACGAGCTGTTGTTTGCCTGGCCGCGCACCCCACGGGAAACCCTGGGCGAACTGGCTGCCTACTATGCCGTAATTTCCCATATGGATGCCCAGATTGGCCGAATTCTCGCCGCCCTGCACGCAACGGGCCTGGCCCAAAATACGCTGATAGTTTTCACCAGCGACCATGGACTAGCAATTGGGAGTCACGGTCTGCGTGGCAAGCAGAATATGTACGAACACACTATCGGCGTGCCGCTGGTGATTTCCGGTCCGGGCATACCGGCCGGAGAGCGCCGGAACGCTCAGTGTTACCTGCGAGATCTGTTTCCGACACTCACGGACCTGGCGGAAATTGATTCCCCTGGCGAGCAGATCGATGGCCGCAGCCTGGTCCCGGTACTCCGAGGGGAACGCGAGGTAATCCATCCCTTTATTGTCGGCTATTTCCGCCATGCCCAGCGCATGATCCGGGCAGAGGGCTGGAAATACATCGAGTATCCCGAGGCAGGCATCGAACAATTGTTCGATTTGACCAACGACCCGCATGAACTCACCAATCTGGCGAATGAGCCTCGGCATGACGCACGGCGCAAGTTGCTGAACGGCTTACTGCACGAATGGCTGCAAGCACATGGAGATCCCTCCCGGAAACAGGAATGAAGCCTGCAACGGCCAGAACCAGGCCTTACGGGAGGCAGTAGGCCTTGAAGCGTTGCCCCGAGCCGCACGGAAACGGGTCGTTTCTGCCCAGTTTTTCCGCGAGCAACTTGTCGCCGTTAACGACCCTTGCCCGCGTTTCACGTCTGTTTCGAAGGAGATCCATACCGGCGATTCCTCAACGTCTCGAAATATGGGGAGATCATCATACGGGTTTCGATTTCGGTTGCGCATGGCGCACCTCCTCTACTTTGGTTGACTCCGCAGCTCGGGCCGACTCCGATCATCACGGCAGTCACAGCAGACCGGACAGCGACTCTGCCAACAGGTTGGCCAAGTCGCTCCTCGCCTTGTCGCTCAAGACTTGCGATGCCTAAGTCCATCGCGTACCGTATTGATATCGCGTGTTATTGCATGTCCGCAGCATCCTGTTGAGAAAAGGCTTGCCATGTCCTCATCCAATCGTCGAGAGTTTCTGCAAGGTTCCACCCTGGCCGCCGCGGGTCTGCTGGCACACGGGCTGTTCAATCAGGTATCGGCGCAGGCAACGCCCGATGGCCCTTTCAACGTGGGTGTCGTCGGTTGCAGTCGGGGCCTGGCGCATATCCGGGCCACCATCAACAGTTCGCAATCGCGATTGAAATACATCTGCGAGGTCGATGCCGGTCGGCTGGCGAATGGCATGAAAATCGCGGAGTCGCTCGTCAAGGAAAAACAGGCGGAAATGCCTGCCCCGATTACCGATTTCCGCCGCATGCTCGACGATCCCGGATTGGATGCCGTGTTTATTGCCACGCCCAATCACTGGCATGCCCCGGCGGCGATTCTCGCCTGTACGGCCAACAAACATGTGTATGTCGAAAAACCGGGCAGCCAGAATCCCTGGGAAGCCGAGATGATCGTAGCGGCCGCGCGCAAGCATAATCGTGTCGTGCAAATGGGAAACCAGCGCCGCACCTGGCCGGGCATCCGGGAAGGAATAGCCAAGCTTCAGGAAGGGATTGTCGGAGAAACACTGTATGCCCGCTGCTGGTACAACAGTGCCCGGGGCTCCATCGGCACCGGTAAACCGGCCCCCATTCCCGAGGGGTTCGATTGGAACATGTGGCAGGGGCCCGCCGGTCCCGAGCAGGAATACCTCGATAACATCGCCCCCTACAACTGGCACTGGCGCTGGAAGTACGGCAACGGCGAACTGGGCAACAACGGGATTCATGCGCTCGACGTGGCCCGCTGGGGCCTGGCGGTCGATTACCCCACGAAGGTCACCTATCTGGGAGGCCGCTACCATTACCAGGACGATCAGGAAACGCCCGATACCGGTTCTGCCCTGTACCATTTCGGCAGCAAGGGCATCTCGTGGGATTGCAGCAGTTGTCTCCCCCGCCGGGAAGAAAAGAACAGTTTTGTCATTTTCTACGGCACGGAGGGTTCGCTGCACATCCAGGGGGCGGGTTATGTGGCCTACGATCTGAAGGGGAATGAGATTGCCAAGGGGACCGGCGCGGGCGGGGAACAGGAACATATCGATAATTTCCTGACGTGTATCCGATCGGGCGAGAAACCAAACTCTGAAATTGGTGACGCCCAGATCAGCACCATGATGTGCCACCTGGGTAACATCGCCTACCGCACCAGCAGCGTGATCGATTTCGACCCCGAACAGAAAAAGATCATCGACAATCCTGCGGCCATGAATCTCTGGAAACGCGAATACCGCGATGGCTGGGAACCCAAGATCTGAGGGGAGTAGCCGGATTTCGCAGGTCGTTGCGAATGCTGCCATCGAGCCGAGTCCGTCAGGGTCTGTCTACCAGAGGCCCTGGCGGGGGGTTTCCCTGGAGAGTTCGGCATATTTGCGCATCAAGTCTTGGGCAGCCTCGGGAATATGTTTGGGGATGGCGATCTTCACCAGAATGTACTGATCGCCCCGCTGCTTTGATTTGCTGTCGATGATGCCTTTCCCCTTCAGCCGCAATTTTGCCCCGCTGGAAGTACCAGGGGGGATGGAAACGGTCACATCCCCCTCGTTGAGGGTCGGCACATCGATTTTTGCCCCGAGAACCGCTTCGGTGACCGTGACCGGGACTTCGATGACGAGGTTGGCTCCTTCCCGGCGGAAATAGGGATGGGGGGCCACATGGACGGTGACCAGCAGATCTCCCGCGGGGCCACCCGTCAAGGAGGGTTCCCCCTGTCCGGCCAATCGAATGGTGGCCCCCTCGCCGATGCCCGCGGGAATTTTGGCGTCCAGACGTTCCACGGAACCGCCACGGTGCAGCGTCAATTCGTAATGCCCCCCTTCCGCGGCCAGTTGAAAAGGGATAGTGATCTTCGAATGGACGTCCTGCCCTTTTTGGGGACGCCGCCGACCTTGCCTTGGTCCGCCTCCCGCAAATCCCCCTCCAAACAGGTCCCCGAAATCAAAGCCGCCTGCTCCCCCCGCGCCGCCGAAAATTTGTTCGAGATCGATCGGACCGCTGCCGGCGGCATATCTCCCGCCGGGACCGCCCCCCATATTTTCGAATGCGGAGCCGTACGTGTCGTATTTTTTCCGCTTTTCCTCGTCTCCCAGGACATCGTAGGCAGACTGAATCTGCTTGAATTTTTCGGCAGCCTGTTTGTCATCGGGACGGCGGTCGGGATGATATTCCCGGGCCAACTTGCGATAGGCTTTTTTGATGTCCTCGCTGGAGGCGGTTCGCGAAACGCCCAGAGTCTGATAGTAGTCTTCACTCGCCATGGAATGCCGGAACTCGCTGTCTGTGTGATCGGAAGGGGATGCTGCCAGTAAAAGGCCCGCGGATGTCCGCAGGTGGCGTTCTCATGCCGAATTGTGATTGCTGGCCCGCTGAAACTCGTCCCACCTGGCAGGGGCCGTGAACCCCACTCTTCGCCCGTGCCGAAATTGCGCCGGATATCGCGGAAGAGCCTCAAGCTCGGCCAGATTTATTCCGGCATCATATCTCACACCCGGTTCACGGAAAAGCGGCAGACGGAAGGGGGGCGGAGGCTGCCAAGAAGTAGCGATTTTTCCGTATCTACGGATTCTTCCTGATCCAAGGGTGGTGAGGATGCCGAAATTTCTACTGATTAGGGGACATAATCGCCTTTCCGAACCACTGGCTTGCCGTGGGAACGGAAATCCAGTGGGGGAGATGGTGCGGACCAGCGAGGCCGGAAACCGGCCCGGCTGGTGACGTCGCTCTGCCATAGGCTCGAACAGGGGATGACAGACAACAGATGAGTTGGGCGAATCGACTGCATACGCGCGATGGAAGGCAGAGGGTGGTCTGGAAATGGCCCTTGCGCGCGCTGCTCTCCGTTATACTCTGTGGCAGCGGCTGCTCGCAGAGTTTCTGGCGTAAACAGGCCGACAAGGACTCCTATCAGGTCTGGAATCAACTGGAGAGCGATCCGCGGTGGGTGAATCCGCGGAAGAATCTGATGCCCGATCCGCGGAGCCGTTTTTTCGATCCCTATGATCCCGACCGCGAACCGCTGACTCCGGACGATCCCGCAGCGGCCGCCATCATGGATTGCCCCGGGGGCATTCCCGGTTATAAGAGCTGGCATAAACTGGGGCGTTCCTTCTCGGTCGAAAATCCAGGCTGGCTGGAACAGTTCCAAATCGCACCCGAGATGATGGACGAAGAAACCGGAGAGTATACCGAACCGGTGCCGACGATTCCCGACCTGACCATCCTCGATGCGGTGGAATTGACCTATCTGCACGATCGAGATTATCAATCTCAATTGGAGCAGACGTACCTGGCAGCCCTCGCCCTGACGTTCGAACGCTTCCGCTTTCAGGTGCGTTTCCTGGGAATCGGGGGCGGGGAACCGGGCAGTTCGCTCCGCTATGAAAATGTCCCCGGATTGCAGGATTCGCTGGGGATGAATAATCGCTTTGGCGTAAGCCAGCTGCTCCCCACGGGGGGCCAATGGGCAGCCGAACTGGCCAACAATACGCTGTGGATATTCTCCGGCCCTAATGCCGGGACTTCGTCGGCCAGCCTGTTGTCGTACCGTCTGGTGCAACCGCTGCTACTGGGGGCAGGGCGCAAGATCGCCCTGGAAAATCTGACCCAAACCGAACGCGATCTGCTGTATTCGGTAAGAGACCTGTCCCGTTTCCGCAAGATCCTGTTCACCCAAACGGTCAGCGGGGGTGCGGGGGGCGGGTATCTCGGCATGCTCACGCAAATGCAGGCGATCCGCAACCAGCAATACAATATCGCCCAGCTCGAACGGCAGGTGCGCGAACTGCGGGCGAATGTTGCCGTTCCTCCGGGAACCACCGAATCGCCCCTGGTGAAATTGCCAGCGGGCCTGGTGATTCCCGAGGCTCTGGCGGACAAGATGAACCACGACGAGGAACGGGGCTTGTTGCAGTGGTTCGGCATGATGTCGCAGGAGCAGGCCGATCTGCTGGTAGGACTAAGCGATGATGCCGCCTGGCAGGCTGCCTCGCGGGAGTTGACTCAACTGCTGCGAAATGACGTGGTCCCGCTGGACGTGGCGCAACTGGAATCTCGCCTCGCCAGTGCAATTATTCAGTTGCGATCTTCCGAGTTGCGATTCAAGGACACGCTGGACAGCTACAAAATTCAACTGGGGCTGCCCCCCGACGTGCACATGACGATTGACGACGAGGGACTGCAGCAGTTCGAGCTGATCGATCCCGTGCTCGAACAGTTGCAGGCGGAAGCCGAAGCCTTTGTGGAACGGACGGGCCTGTTGAACGCGGAACAACCCGATCTGGAACTGACCGCACAGGTGCTCGCGGAATCGCGCCTGTTGCACAAAAAGATCCTTGAAAAGGGGAACGCCCTGGTCGCCGAGGATGTGCGTCGCGTCAACGAGAATCTGGAGAAGCGTCTGTCCGGCGTGTCCAGCGAGGCGGATCGCGAGCGAATTATCAAAACGGTGGAGCGGGATCGGGATCAGTTCGCGGCGTTGACGGCAGGGATTCGCGCCATCGCGCAGGAATTGGAAATGGTCGAAAAGCTGCTGGACCGCGCGGCCAGCGACGCGGAGGCACTCAAGCAGGCCGTTCCCCTATTGCAATCCATACGCGAGGACCTGGTCATGCGGGTGCAGGGGTTGCAAGTCGTGCAGGTTGGATTGCGATCGGAATTGATTACGGTGAACCGATTCCAGTTCAGTCTGGAGGATTCCGTGGGCCTGGCGTTGGAAAACCGGCTGGATCTAATGAACGCGCGTGCCGAAGTGGTGGATGCCCGTCGGCAGGAGGAGGTTGCCGCCAATCGCCTTAAGGCGGTGCTCGACGTGGTGGTGGAAGGGGACATCCGAAACGAGCCGGGCAGCAGCAAGCCATTTAACTTCAGTGGGACCAGCAGCAGCCACCGTGTTGGCGTGCAGTTTACCGCGCCTCTGGATCAGGTGGCGGAACGCAATGTGTATCGAGCCGCTCAAATCAACTACCAGCGGTCTCGTCGTGAATACATGGAATTCGAAGACGGCGTGAAGCTGAGCATTCGTACCGCATGGCGAAATTTGCAAATTCTTGAACAAAATCTGGAAACAGCCCGTCAAGCTTTGCGTATCAACGTGATACAATATGATCAAGCGGTTGAGGAATCGAACGCTCCCGGCGCGCCGAATCAAGGTGGGGTGCGGGGGCGTAACTTGGTGGATGCGTTAAACAGCATTCTCGATGCCCAAAACCGACTGGTCCAGATATGGGCCGATTACGAGAGGACGCGTCTCGAGATTTTCCGTGATATGGACATAATGGAGATCGACCCCGATGGGGTATGGATCGATCCTTATTACCAGAATCTGAAATTGAAGGCGCACGCCCACCACGAAAACCAAGATTTCGTTCCACTACCACCTGAACCAACCGCCGGTGACTTTGAAGTTCATCTTCTCCCACCTGGACCGGCAGGAGTGACGCATGTCAACGATCGAAACGAAAGCCACCAGACCGTCAGCAGCCCAGGACGATTCAACGAGCCCAGCCCTGTCCCTCCCGCACAGCGCGCTCCGGAAGAAACGGCGTTCATTGCTGACCCTCTTGGCTGGAAGCCTGGGAATCCTCCTCGTCGGCTTGATCACGGCGGGCCTGTTCTCGGCCCAGACACCTCCCGGGAGCAACGGGGAAACGTCGATGCAGCCGAGCACGATGCCCGAGGAACAAGCCCCCTCGACCTGGTACCAGCCCCTGGTCCAGCGGATCCGTGAGTGGTGGCCGCAAAATTCGACGCTGCCTGCCAACCTGGTGCTAAAAACGGTGAATCGAGGGCGTTTTCGCATTACCGTGAACGAAAAGGGCTACCTGCGGAGCCAGCGGAATGAAACCTTGACGTCCCAAGTACCCGGTTCGACGACGATCATCAAGATTGTGCCCGAGGGGACGCACGTCAAGGAAGGGGATATCGTCTGTGAACTCGATTCCTCGTCCTACGAGGAAAACGCCCGCCAGCAGGAAATCAACCTGACCAAGGCCGAAGCGAACTTTTCCGCCGCTAAGGAAAATCTGGAGATTCAAAAAAACCAGAACGACAGCGACATTGCCATCGCCCAACTCAAGTACGAACTTGCCAAGCTGGATTTGCAGAAGTACAAGGAAGGGGAGTTGCCGCAACAGCTCGACAGCATTCTCGGGCAAATTCGCCTGAAGGAAGAGCAACTGGCACGCAAGCGGGAATCGTATGAATTCACCAAGCGCATGGCCAAGAAGGGATATCGCAGCTTGTCCGATCTGGAAGCGGAACGGATTTCCGTCACGCAATCCGAAATTGAATTGAAGGTGGAACAGGACAAGCTCCGCGTGCTGGAAAACTTCACATCCAAGCGGGACATTGCCTTGCTGGAGTCCGATGCGGTGGAACTGGAGCGGGAGAAGGAGCGGACCGACCGCAAGACCTCGGCCGCACTTTCGAAGGCGCAGGCGGAATTCGAGTCTGCCCGGCTGACACTGCACGTCGAGAGGGAAAAGTACCAGGAATGGCTGCGGCGGATCGAAAATTGCACGCTCCGCGCGGCGCAAAGCGGGGAAGTTGTTTACGCCAATGAAAACTCTTCGTCGCGAAGGGGTTCTTCCGAGCCAGAAATTTTCGAAGGGGCAACCGTTCGCGAGCGGCAGGCGATCATTCACATTCCCGACAATGAACTGATGATGATCGATGCCAAGATTCACGAATCAATGATCAGCCGCGTCAAGCAGGGGCAAGCCGTGTTTGTGCGACTCGATGCCCAACCAGGGGAAGTGTTCAACGGTGTCGTTTCGGAAATCTCTTCGGTTCCGTTGTCGGGTTCGTGGCCGAATTACGACGTGAAGGAATACCAGGTGGCCATTAATCTGATCGATGGTCCCGAGAAGATCAGTAAGCTCCGGGCGGGGAACTCCGCCGATTTCGAAATTGTCGTCAACGATCGCGACGATGTGCTGCTCACCCCTGTGCAATCCGTCGTGCAGGTGGGGCGGCAGTTTTATGTCTGGATTGTCCAAGGGCAGCGCGTCGCCCGTCGTCAGGTCACGATCGGACTGTCCAATGAAACTGATATCGAGATTTTGGACGGTCTCGACGTGGGCGAACTTGTCGTCATGAATCCCCGCAGCCAGTTTGGAGACGAAATCACAAAACTCGAGGAGAGCTCTACACCGACCAGGATTACGAACACCGCGAATGAACAGGGGCCTCTCAATGCAATTCCCGAAACGGCCGCGGACTCCGCTCCTGGGAATCGTGGCCGTGGAGCCGGTCCTGCTCCCGCGGGAACGGAACGACGCCCGGAAGGGGGGGCACCGCGAGGGAATGGGGCGCCGACTGGAGGGCCGGGAACTCCTCGGGGAGAAGGGCGGGGGGGGCGACCTCCCGCGCAGGCCTCCTGATTTTCGCATTCACACCGCGGCCCTTTCCCGGTTTCTGATCTCTGCCGAGTTCCGCTGCCGTGCCCACCGTTCGTCGGCAGTCACTGCCGACTCGCCAAGGATAAAATTACTCCATGAAATATGCTGCCCGCCTGATCGAACTGACCAAGCACTACTACTTGGGGGATGTGGTGGTGAAGGCGTTGCGCGGGGTTTCGCTGGATATTCCGGAGGGGGATTTTCTGGCTATCATGGGTTCTTCGGGGAGCGGGAAAAGTACGATGCTCAACCTGATGGGGGCGCTCGATCGTCCCACTTCGGGCACCTACCTGCTGGCGGGGCAAGATGTATCGGGGATGGATGACGACCAGCTTTCGGTCATTCGCAACGAGTTGATCGGCTTCATTTTCCAATCATTCCATCTCATACCGCAATATACGGTGCTGGAAAATATCCTGCTCCCCTTGCAATATCGACGCAATCGAGGCCCCGTCGGTGAACGGGACGAAAAGCGAGCCGCGGAACTGGCCGGCCTGGTGGGCCTGGGAGATCGACTCGACCATAAGCCCTTCCAGTTGTCCGGAGGGCAGCAACAGCGCGTGGCCATTGCGCGTTCGTTGATCAACGACCCGCAGATCATCATGGCCGATGAACCGACGGGTAATCTCGATTCCGCCACGGGAGAGGAAATCATGCGTCTCCTCGGCGAACTCAATCGCCAGGGACGCACCATCATCATGGTGACACACGAACCCGAAATCGCCGCGAAAACAAAAACGCAAATCTACATGAAGGATGGCGTGATCGCCGGAACCGGAATATTCCCTGGCCACACCCCCGTGGCGCAGTAAGACATTCCCCAGGCCGTGGCTTTCAGGCAACCACAGTCCCGCGCGGCCCACTTCTTGATGGTGAAGCTCAAGTCCACGAGGGTTCAGGCAGTGCACCCCCCGCGGATCTTGCCGCCGTCCGATACGCTTTTCTCGTGCCGCATCGGTGTTGACGACGGGCAACATACCCCTTGGTCGTGTTGCCAAACCTCACCATGGCCCATTCGCGGCTGAGAAGCCGCTGATTCTCCGTATCAGTGATTGCATCAACAGGTTACGGTTTCTGGGTTGTGTGGCGTGGGAAGCATGCCAGGCTTTGGCGCGCCGGTTGCGTATTGATCTGACTCTAAAAATTCCCTGCTCCATTCCTATCACAACACAGGGTGAGTCATGCCACGCAAGAAACGTCAACGGATTCAATTGAATGAACAGGCCGGCTCCGTGGTACTGGATATGGGGCCGATCGAAATCTGGGATGGTGCGGATCTTGCCCTGCTGCGGGAGACGGCGACTCGGCTGGTCCAGGAACAGTCTCGGCGTTCGCTGACGTTCGAGATGTCTCATGTGAAATATGTCCCCAGCGGTTTTTTCGGGCTGCTGCTGGACTGCTTCGATCAGGGCGTGCGGATCCAGTTGCTGAATCCGACCACGCATGTCACGGGAATGCTGTGGTTCCAGCAGTTTTTTGCCCATGAAATTGATGATCTGTTTCTGTTGCACGAAGGCCCTCAGCACGAAGTGCCTCACGATCAGCCACTTCCCTGGGCCTCTGCCGACGATCACGAAATCTGGGATGCCAATGCGATCAAGCAACCGTTGATCCCCTCGCTGCAACGCAATTGAACCTTCCGCATGAATCCCGGGTGAACAGAGAGAACGGTTTCGGCACCAGTTGAAATCGCTCCCTGAAATGGGCATCATGGAGGGGATCGGGGCCGCCGTAGGCACCGGGTATCGAAGCGCGCGTGGCAGGGAGAGAAACCATGTTGAGACTGGTGGCATTCGCGGTGTTGGGATTGCTGGCCATTACATCCGCGAAAACCGGCGCGCCGATTCCCCCCACGCAAGTGGCGCCGTTTGAATTGATCACAGCCGACCTCGAGGCAAAGCTGAATACGCTGCGGGAACTGCTGGCCGATCCAGAAAAGTTCTCCGATCACGAGGAACGGATTGGCCGTGCGGGGGGAGTCATCGCCTGCCTGGCCCAAGCTGCGATTGAACACGACGACCACGCCAAGGCTGCTTACGCCGCGCCAGCCTTGCGCGATGCCGGGCTGCAGCTGCGCGATGCCGAGGATCACGCCGAGGCCCTGGCCGCATTTCAATCGGCCGAACAGGCCTGGCAGGGAAAAGCCACCGGTGAACACGCCCGGGAACATGCCTGGAACGAGTTGATGGGCATGTACGATCTGATGGAAGAGATGAACGATCGCAACGGCGGCCTGTCTCGCACCCTGCGCCGTTCGCGCGGACGGATCGAGGAACAATTAAACGCCTCCACCAATGCCATCCTGGCCATAGCGATGCTGGCCGACCACGAATACGTATCCGATGACGACGAAACCCGGGAGTGGGAACAACTCTCTCGTGACTATCAACAGGCGATGACCAGCCTGATCAAGGCGATTCGCGATAAGGATCAGGCCAAAATTGCGGAGTATTACCAGGCCGGTAATCGAGCCTGCGACAAGTGCCACGAAGCGTTTCGGGATTAAATCGGATGGCCGTGGTCGTTTTCGTGCATCCCGTGACTTCCAGGGAAATACAGCGCAGAGACACAAGGACACGGAGACAACCAATGTGCTCGGGGCTGTAATTTTTCGTAGGGTACGCTTTGCGTACCCTAGATTACGTGTTGCATTTCACGCGATGCAACAACAGCTTGGGAACGCTATTCCAGGCATTCAAAAAATTATCGCCGCTTACCACGCGTTCTGGTCGAGTTCTTCGTTGAGTTCGAGCCATTCTTCTTCCAGCGTGGCCAGTTCGCCCTTGACGGCTTCGAGTTGATTGTGAATTTTCTCGGCTTCCAGGGGATCGGTCAGGGTGACGAAGCGTTTTTGCAGTTCCTGCCGCTGTTCGTCGAGCGTGGAAATTTTCTTTTCGACCTTGTTGAGCTGCTTGCGAGGATCTCCGCTCCCTTTCTTGCGGTGATTCTTGCCCCCCGCTTTCCCCCCGGCCGCGTGCGTTCCGCGTGCCGCGCCGCGTGCCGCCTCGTGGTCGTCGATTTCCTTTTCGACACGATACAAATAGGTTTCGTAATCACCCGGATAGTCGGCGACGCGGCCATCCTGCACTTCGATCACCTGATTGGCGATACGCCGCACGAAATGGCGATCGTGACTGGTAAAAACGATCGTCCCCTGATACCCGAGCAAGGCGTCGGCCAAGGCCTCCAGGGTTTCGACATCCAGGTGGTTACCCGGTTCATCGAGAATCAGTACATTGCAGGCACTGAGCAACAAACCGGCCAAGCATAACCGCGCGCGTTCCCCCCCACTGAGCACCTTGATCGGTTTTTGCACGAGGGGGCCCTGAAACAGAAAGCTCCCCGCGATATCGAGCACCTGTTGCGTGGTCACGCCTGGGGCGGATTCACTTTCCAGGTACTGCTGCACGGTCCAGTCCTGGGGGAGCGACGTATAAACATGCTGGGCATAGACCCCCAGTTCGCAGTTATGCCCCCACCGTGGTTCCCCCTGGATAGCCTTCAGGGACCCCACGATCGTGCGGAGGAGCGTGGTTTTTCCCTGTCCGTTGTCTCCCACGACAGCCGTCCGGGATCCGTGATCGATTTCGAAGTTCACGTTGTCGGCGACGACATGATCGGGATAACCGATGGATATCCCGGTGCAGCGCAGGGCCGGTCCCTTGCGGGCCGTGACGTTGGGAACACGAATGCGAACGGCTGCCTCGTCCCGTTCGATTTCGATCAGCTCGAGGCGATCGAGTTGCTTGACCTTGTTTTGCGCCTGGGCGGCAGTGCGTGCATTGGCGCGGTTTTTTTCGATGAAGCGCTCCAGTTGCCGCATCTTGGCTTCGGTGGCGGCATTCACCCGCTCGGCATGTTGCTTCTGCACATCCTTCGCTTCCAGAAACTTTTCAACATCGCCGGTGTACATGGTCAGTTTGCCGCGCGAGATTTCCAGCGTGTGGGAACAAACCGCCTTGAGGAAGCCCCGATCGTGGGAAACAACCAGGCAGGCCCCGCGAAAGTGCCGTAAGAAGTGTTCCAGCAGAATTTGCGTGCGGAGGTCGAGGAAGTTGGTTGGTTCGTCGAGAATTAGCAGGTTGGGATCGTGCAGCAGCAGGCTGGCCAGTTTCACGCGGGTTTGCCAGCCTCCGGAAAGTTCCTTGACCGGGCCTTCCAGGTAATGCCCCTTAATTTCGAACTCGGCAGCGACTTCCCCGCATTTCCAGTCGGGTTCACCGGAATCGCGCATGAGAAAATCGAGCGCGGACTCGCCTGGCAGAAAGGGGTCGTGCTGTTGCAGATAACCCACCCGAAGCGAGGGATGCCGGATGATTTCGCCACGATCAAGCTCTTCCTGGTCAAGCAGGATGCGGCAGAGTGTCGATTTGCCGGCCCCGTTTCTGCCGATAAAGCCGACCTTTTCATCCGTCTTCAGGGCCAGATTCGCGTGATCCAGGATCGATTGGGGACCGTAGGTTTTGCAGGCGTCTTGAAGTTGCAGCAATACGGGCATGGCGTAGGTTCGCAAAAAATGAAAGCGCCTCTCGCGAGCCAACACAAGAGGCGGTACAGGACCAGTTTTCGGGGGAAGTCCACGTTCAGGCTTCAGTGCCCATCTTCGGCGTGTGGCCCCATTTGTGACAAGAGATAATTCTGAATCCCGATTTTGTCAATCAGTTCGAGTTGGGATTCCAGCCAGTCCACGTGTTCTTCGGATTCGACCAGGATTTTTTCCAGCAGATCGCGACTGCCGCCGTCGTTCACTTCGAGACAAATCTGGATGGCTTCGTTGTACGTATTGACACCATTGGTCTCGAGTGCCAAGTCGTACTCGAACTGGGTTTTAACATCGTCGCCGACACGAATCACGTCGTAACGGGCGATTTCGGGGACCCCTTCGAGAAACAGAATGCGATCGATCAGCAATTCAGCATGCTTCATTTCCCCCATCGACTCGGCATAGTGCTTATTGCCCAGGATATGCAAGGCCCAGTTATGGCACATTTTTGCCTGGATGAAATACTGATTGATGGCGGTCAATTCGATGGTCAAACCCGCGTTCAGTGCGTCGATGACGCGATCATTTCCCTTCATGAGACACTCCTGATGGCTATATTTTTCTTGCGTGATGCATCACGATATGTGGCTTTACGGTGTATTGTATAGGAATCGAGAAACACCGCCAACAGTAGGCTTTTCAAACTCGCCTGGAATCCCCTGGATTGGGATTGAATTTCAGGCTCTCGGCGGAAACCCGCCCACTTCGATGGAATGGAATCCCAGCTTGAATGGTCGCCGGTCTCATACCTTTCCGCCCGTGAACATCCGCCGATGCAAGCCGAAGGTTCCCCGGCGAGATGATACCCCGGACATCCACCTGAATCCCGAGAGATTCCATTCCCGCGAGACAGCATATTGAATCCGGCGGATAGGACGATTAAAATACGACAGACGCGTCTAAGTTCGATTTTCCCGCGGTGGCGATATCCCAATGAATGCTTCGCAAAGCCCGCTGTTCTGGTCATTTCCCATTGGCTCGTTGTTTGCCACGCGAATTCGGCTCAGCATCTGGTTTCTGCTGTTGCCGTTGATCCTGGTGGCGCGGCTCGATTTCCAGTTGGCTTGCGCTCTCACCGTCATTTTTCTGGTCAGCACGCTGCTGCATGAATTGATTGGTCACGTGCTGGTAGCCCGTTCCACCGGAGGAGACGGGCACGAAGTACTGCTGTGGCCCATCGGTGGATTGGCGTGGGTGCACCCCGCCCCCACCTTTGTTTCGCATTTCTTCACCGCGGCAGGCGGACCGTTAACCAACCTGCTGATTTGCCTGGCGACATTGCCGACCGTGCTCTGGATCAATCAGGGTTCGATGGCCTTCAATCCGTTTGTCTTGCCGATTGCCGAATTCTCGGAGTCCTGGGGACCGGAGTTTTTGCTACTGGTGTTCTTCGTGAACTGGATGTTGGCCCTGGTGAATTTGTTGCCCATCTACCCGCTGGATGGCGGGCGAATGGTCGAAGCCAGCCTGATCGGTCGAGGAACGGCGGTGGAGCGGAAAATGCTCTGTGTTAAGATCGGGACGATTGCCTGCATGCTGGTGATCGCCGGGGGGTTGATGTTCGATAATTTATGGGTGGTGACCCTGGGTTCCCTGCTGCTGGTCCTGAATATCCTGGAAGGGGTGAATGTCCAGTGGGGCGATGCCTACGACGATTCCTTCATGGGGTACGACTTCTCGCAGGGGTACACGTCGCTGGAACGCAGCGCCATCGCGGAAAAACCCGTTCGCAAAAGCTTCTGGGAACGCCGCAGGGAACAGAAACAGGCGATGCGTCTGCAGCGCCAGGAGGAACTCCGCCGCCAGGAAGAGTTGCTGCTCGACGAACTCCTGGCCAAGGTGCATGCGTCCGGAATCAACGCGCTGTCTCCCCAGGAAAAGAAATTCCTGCAACGAACCAGCAAGAATTTCCGCACCAAGAAGGACTGACCTCGCAGGCGTGTTTGTGGAGTGCCAGGGGCGATGCCGAGGCTGGATTATCTGCAAGAACTCCCTGAACCGGTCGCTTGCAACAAGCCCATGCATTATCTCAGGCACAGCAGAAGCAGACTCCCCCCGAGGTAGAACTCCTTTTTCCGGGACAACGTATTCCAGCGAGAGTGTTGCCCAAGGCGCTGCTGCCCGGGCTATCGCATCACTTTTTGAATCCGTTCCACGGCTTCCTCGACATTTAAGCGGGAATTGAATGCGCTGAGGCGGAAGTAGCCTTCACCGGAGGCACCGAAGCCGCTGCCGGGCGTTCCCACCAGATGGGCCTGCCGCAGCAGTTCATCGAAGAAGCCCCAGCTGTCGCTGCCGGACGGCGTTTTCAGCCAGACATAGGGGGCATTTACGCCGCCATACACCGACATTCCCACGGCCTGCAACCCTTCCCGGAGTAACCGGGCGTTTTCCATGTAGAAGGCAATCAGTTCCTGGACCTGCTGTTGGCCCGCTTCGGAATAGACCGCTTCCGCGCCGCGCTGAACGATATAGGAAACTCCGTTGAATTTGGTGCAGTGCCTGCGGTTCCAGAGTTGATGCAGCGCGACTTCTCGCCCGTCGGAGGTTTGGGCCAGCAGATTCTTGGGGACTACCGTAA
This sequence comes from Planctomycetota bacterium, assembly GCA_014584345.1. GTDB lineage: Bacteria > Planctomycetota > Planctomycetia > Planctomycetales > Planctomycetaceae > Rubinisphaera. The sequence continues at coordinate 51,313 of JACTNB010000014.1, read as the reverse complement.
ACGCGCAGCGGGTTCCCGTGAAGCCGGCATTCTTGCTGAAGCTGCGGAACTCGATGGCACAATCCCGGGCTCCTTCGATTTCATAGATGGAGTGCGGAATGGATGGATCGGTAATAAAGGCCTCGTAGGCGGCATCGAACAGAATCAGCGATTGATGTTGTTTCGCATAATCGACCCATTGCTGGAGTGTTTCACGCGTGGCCACCATGCCGGTCGGATTATTGGGATAACACAGGTAAATGATATCCACCGGATCGCTCGGCAGTTCGGGAGTGAAGTTGTTTTCGGCCGTGACCGGTAAATACACTAGTCCGGCATAGCGGCCCTCTGCATCGGCTTGTCCGGTGTGCCCGGCCATCACGTTTGTGTCGACATACACGGGATACACGGGATCGAGCACGGCAATTTTGTTTTGGTGCCCGAGGATGTCGAGGATGTTTCCGGTGTCGCATTTACTCCCGTCGGAAACGAAAATTTCGTCCGCCGCGACCGTCACTCCCCGGGAGCGAAAATCGTGCTCAGCAATTTTCTCGCGCAGGAACTCGTATCCCTGTTCGGGACCATACCCACGAAAGGAAATGCGGTCTCCCATTTCGTCCACGGCAGCCCGCATGGCCTCCAGGCAGGCCGGGGGGAGTGGCTCGGTCACGTCTCCAATGCCCAGCTTGATGACCTTGGCCTCGGGATGGGCTGCGACAAAGGCATTCACACGACGGGCAATTTCGGGAAACAGATAACCCGCCTTGAGCTTGAGATAGTTTTCATTGATGGTGAGCATGTTCGCGTCCGTTTGATGGGGCGTTGTGAATTCGGTTCGAGCGTCAGGGTAAATGGAAACAGCAGACACCTGGTGCCTGCTGCTTCCGCTGGATCGGCACTCCCCAATCCGGCTATTCGGCGTTATCGGGGCGGATGTCGTTAAAGCTGCCGCTTCCCAGCGAAACGGAGCCAGAAGAGGCGGACGCGCCGTTGTCGCCGCCCAACTGGTTGAGCAGGTCCATGCGGGCAGCCATCATGCGTTCCTTTTCTTCCTGAAGTTCCTGCAGGGCCTCGGGGCGAATGCGCACCTGCGATTCCTGGTGTGCATGGAAGCCGGTTCCCGCGGGAATCAGGTGACCCAGAATCACATTTTCCTTCAGTCCAACCAGGAAGTCCCGCTTGCCGGCCAGGGCGGCCTCGGTCAGCACCTTGGTGGTTTCCTGGAAGCTGGCAGCGGAAATAAAGCTTTCGCTCTGCACCGCCGCCTTGGTGATTCCCAGCAACTGGGTATTGCCCACGGCAGGACGCGGTTGTGTTCCCTTTGCTCCCTTGCCCCCCTCGGATTCCACCTGGACATTTACTTCGTCGAGTGTCGTCTGGGGGACCACGTCACCGACCTCGAACTCGGTATCGCCGGGTTCGGTGATTTTCACGGACTTCATCAGGCGTTCATTGGCGCGACGGAACTCGATCTTGTCGACCAGACTGCCCGGCAAGAGATTGGTATCGCCTACGTCATCCACTTTCAGTTTCCGCAGCATCTGCGACACTACGATTTCAATGTGCTTGTCGTCGATCCCCACGCGCTGGGCACGGTACACATTCTGAATTTCGTGCAGCAGATACTCGTGCACGGCTTCTTCGCCGGATACGCGCAGAATATCGTGGGGAACCAGCGGGCCACGCACCAGGGCGTCGCCGGCTTTCACCACGTCCCCGTTGTGAACGACCAGGGCTTTCCCGTGCGGGATCACGTGTTCGATTTCGGTCCCATCGGGGGAACGCACGACCAGAATTCGCTTGCCCCGCTTCTTTTCCGCCAGCAGTTCGACTTCCCCATCGATCTCGGCCAGAATCGCGGGATCCTTCGGCTTGCGGGCTTCAAACAGTTCCGTGACTCGTGGCAGACCCCCGGTGATGTCCTGCGTACCGCCAGATTCACGCGGCAGTTTACCGAGAATGGTTCCCGCAGTGATCTGGGCCGACTCCTCGATTTCAATCGTGGCTCGCTCGGGCAGATAGTAGAAGTCGAGAATCTTGCCGGTGCCATCCTCGATGATGATCTGCGGGTGCAGGTCCCCCTTGTGCTCGATGATCGTGCGGCGGACGTTGCCCGTCGCATCCTTTTCGGAACGGATCGTACGCCCTTCGATGATATCGTCGTAGCGGACCTTTCCGCCCACTTCCGCCAGAATCGGCACCGCATGCGGGTCCCACTGGCAGATGACGGTATTCGGCTGCACTTCCTGACCTTCGGTGACCATCAGAATGGCACCGTTGGGAATCCGGTACGATTCAATTTCGCGATGCTTGGAGTCCACCACGACGGCTTCTCCGTTCCGGGTCAGCACCACGTTGTGCCCTTCGCTGTTGGTCACCCAACTGATGCGGGCAAAGCGAATGTAGCCTCCCTTGCGGCACTTCAATTCGTGTTCTTCCATGTCGCGCTGGGCCACACCACCGATGTGGAACGTACGCATGGTCAACTGGGTGCCCGGTTCGCCGATGCTCTGGGCCGCGATAATCCCGGCCGCCAGGCCAATTTCCACCATGGAACCGGTGGACAGGTCCATGCCATAACACTTGCGGCACAAGCCGAGTTCCGTGCGACAGGTCATGGGGCTGCGGACCTGGATTTTTTCCAGTCCCAGTTCTTCGATTTTGATGGCCCGGTCCACCGTGATCAGATCGCCTTCCCTCACGATGACTTCGTCCGTGATCGGGTTGACGATGTTGGTCCGGCTGACACGTCCGCGGATCGCGTCGGCGAGGCTCACTTCGACATTCTCGCCGCGATAGACGATCCCCTTGGTGATCCCCTGCGTGGTGCCACAGTCTTCTTCCGTGATGACGACATTCTGGCAGACATCGGCAAGTTTACGTGTCAGGTAACCGCTGTCGGCCGTTTTCAGGGCGGTATCCGCCAGTCCCTTGCGGGCACCGTGCGTCGAACTGAAATACTCCAGTACGGTGAGACCTTCCTTGAAACTCGCCTTGATCGGGGTTTCGATAATTTCACCGGACGGTTTGGCCATCAGGCCACGCATGCCCGCCAACTGGCGAATCTGTTCGACCCCCCCTCGGGCACCCGAGTCCGACATCAGGTAAATCGGGTTCACGTACTTGCCATCGCGCGTATCGTGTTCGATTTCCTTCATCATTTCTGCAGTGATTTTTTCGCGGACCTTACCCCAGGTATCGAGGACTTTGTTGTAGCGCTCCTGGTTGGTAATGATTCCGCGTTCGTACAGTTTCTGCTGCTTGACGACTGTACTTTCCGCTTCCGAAATGATCTTGTCCTTGTTGGGAGGCGACACCAGGTCGCTGGTCCCGAACGACAACCCACTGCGGGTCGACTGGCGGAAGCCCACTTCCTTCATGCGATCCAGCAACTCGATGGTTGCCCGTCGTCCCAGCTCCAGATAACAATCGGAAATCACGTTCGACAGGTCGCGGCTTTTCATCGTGCGATTGTAGAACGCCATGCCCCGGGCCACGATTTCTTCGTTGAAAATCACTCGTCCGACGGATGTTTCAATCAATCCGCCCGACTTGAAGGTTTCGGCTCCTTCGCCCTTGACGCGCATCCCCTTGGGCAAACGCAACTTGATCGTCGTGTGCCGCAGGACCTTGCGCTGTTCCAACGCCATGTAAACTTCGTTCACCGAAGAAAATACCAGCCCATCTCCTGGCAAGCCGGGACGCTTCAAGCTCAGGTAATAGCAGCCCATCACGATATCCTGAGAAGGCGTGATGATCGGTTGACCGTTCGAAGGGCTAAAGATGTTGTTCGTGGACATCATCAGCGTGGTAGCTTCCACCTGGGCTTCGATGGACAGCGGCAGGTGCACGGCCATCTGGTCGCCGTCGAAGTCGGCATTGAAGCCTTTGCAAACCAGGGGATGAACACGAATCGCGTTTCCTTCCACGAGCGTCGGCTCGAACGCCTGAATCCCGATGCGGTGCAGCGTGGGAGCACGGTTCAGCAACACGGGGTGATTCGTGATCACCTCGTCCAGAATGTCCCAGACGTCCTCGTCCTTGCGTTCCAGCATCCGCTTGGCCGATTTAATGGTATCGGCATGCCCCAGTTCCTTGAGTCGGCGAATGACGAACGGCTGAAACAACTCCAGGGCAATTTTCTTGGGCAAGCCACACTGGTGCAATTTCAGTTCCGGGCCGACCACGATCACCGAACGAGCCGAGTAATCGACGCGTTTCCCGAGCAGGTTTTCGCGAAAACGCCCCTGTTTCCCCTTGATCATGTCCGTCAGGGATTTCAACGGGCGATTCGAGGATCCCAACACGGGCCGCTTGCAGCGGGTGTTGTCGAACAGCGAGTCGACAGATTGCTGCAGCATCCGCTTTTCGTTGCGGACAATCACTTCCGGCGCATTCAGGTCGACCAGCTTTTTCAACCGGTTGTTTCGGTTGATAATGCGGCGATACAAATCATTCAGGTCGCTGGTCGCGAAATTACCAGAATCCAGCAGCACCAGAGGGCGCAGTTCGGGCGGGATCACCGGGATGACGTCCTGCACCATCCACTCGGGACTGTTTTCGCTATCCCGCAGGCTTTCGACGATCTTCAGGCGTTTCGTCAGGTCGCGAATTTTCTGCTGGCTGTTGGTGGAGCGCAATTCCTTGCGCAGCGTTTCCGATTCCTCCACGAGATGCAGCGAGCGGAGCAGTTTTTTAATCGCCTCGGCACCCATGTCGAATTCGAAGGCGTTGTCGCCGAACTTTTCCCGGGCCTGGCGGGCTTCCTCTTCGGTCAGCAGTTGTCCGCGGCGCAACGTGGTTTCACCGGGATCGATCACCACGTAATCCTGGAAGTAAATCACTTTTTCCAGACTGGTGGTTTTCATGTTGAGCAGGGCCCCGAGTCGGCTCGGCATCGACTTGAAGAACCAGATATGCACCACGGGGGCTGCCAGTTCGATATGTCCCATCCGCTTGCGGCGGACGCGGCTGTGGGTCACTTTTACGCCGCAGCGGTCGCAGATCATCCCCTTGTATTTCATCCCGCGATATTTTCCGCAGGCGCATTCCCAGTCTTTTTCGGGGCCGAAGATCCGCTCGCAGAACAACCCGTCCCGTTCTGGACGGTAGGTGCGATAGTTGATCGTTTCGGGCTTCTTCACTTCGCCAAACGACCAGCCGCGAATATCTTGCGGGCTGGCCAGACGGATGGAAATGGAGGAGTAATCGTTGACGCGTTCGTATTGCATCTCACCGGTGCTCACGAGCGGGCTCCTTTATCGGGTGAGTGATATGGACTGATTTAAAACACGGAAACTGCCAGGGTGCCCGCCACGGGGGACATGGTCCCACACGGGGAAGGGCAGGGGAGGGCCACGGCGAACCTCCCCGCCGCGTTCATCATCCGGTTGTCTTTTCAAGCTGCATGTTCAGACACAGGCCTCGAATTTCGTTGTTTAACACATCGAAGCTCGCGGGTGTGCCCGCCTCGAGGGTATTTTCCCCCTTGACCATCGACTCGTAGATTTTGGTACGCCCTTCGACGTCGTCGCTTTTCACAGTCAACAGTTCCTGGAGAATGTAAGCGGCTCCATAGGCTTCCAGTGCCCACACTTCCATTTCCCCAAACCGCTGACCACCAAATCGGGCCTTCCCCCCCAGAGGTTGCTGGGTAATGAGGGAATAAGGACCGGTGGCGCGGGCGTGCACCTTGTCGTCCACCAGGTGATGCAGTTTCAGCATGTAGATCTGGCCCACGGTGGTTTTCTGCTCGAAGGCTTCTCCCGTGCGACCATCAAACAGTTGCGACTTGCCATCGGTCGGCAGACCGGCTTCTCCCATCAGCTTGAAGATGGAATCTTCGTCGATACTGTCGAACACCGGGCACAGGGCACGGAAGCCGAGTTTCTGTGCCGCCCAGCCAAGCTGGGTTTCCAGAATCTGTCCGACATTCATACGGCTGGGCACGCCCAGTGGGTTGAGAATGATATCCACGGGAGTCCCGTCGGCGAGGAACGGCATGTCCTCGATTGGCAGAACCTTGGAAATCACCCCCTTGTTCCCGTGGCGGCCTGCCATCTTGTCCCCGACGGAGATCTGGCGTTTCGAGGCCACGTACACCTTGACCATCTGCAACACGCCACTCGGCAGTTCATCGCCGCGTTTGAGCGTGTTCATCCGCGCGTCCCGGGCATCGATGGCGTCTTCCACGCCGGACCAGTGATCGCGAATGACCTTGCGGCAGTCGGCAATTTTTTGCGGGCTGCGGATATCCAGTTTTTCAAACTTGGTCAGGAAGGATTCCGCATACAGGGCCAGCAGGCGGCTGTCTTCCACCGATTGCCACTCCACGCCATCCTCATCGGTCAGTTTCTTTCCCAACTCCGCTTCAAAGAGGGCCAGAAACGTGCGGAAAGCGGCGGCAATGGAATCGTTGCCGACCTTTTCCGCTTCCTTGAGTTCGTGCTCGTAGGCCTTTTTCTCGACTTCCGTCAGACTCATGCGACGCGAGAACTTTTCGGTGTGGATCACAATCCCTTCGACTCCGCTGGGGACTTCCAGGGATTCATTTTTCACGTCTTCGCCGGCACGGCCGAAAATGGCATGCAACAGCTTCTCTTCCGGAGTCAGTTCCGACTTCGCCTTCGGAGTAACCTTGCCCACCAGGATATCGCCGGGGGAAACACGGGTTCCCACCTGCACGATGCCCGTGTCGTCCAGATGCCGCAGAGCCTTTTCGCTCACATTCGGAATATCCCGCGTGAACTCCTCGCGCCCCAGCTTGGTTTCCCGGATTTCCACGTCGAATTCATCGATGTGAATCGAGGTATAGACATCTTCCTTCACCAGACGTTCGGACAAAATAATGGCGTCTTCGAAGTTGTACCCTTCCCAGGACATGAACGCGACCAAGATGTTCCGGCCCAACGCCAGTTCGCCATCGCGCGTCGCCGCGGTGTCGCACAGAAGTTGTCCCTTTTTCACCTTGTCGCCAATTTTCACCAGGGGCTTTTGATTCAGGCAGGTTCGCTCGTTCAAACCCGTGAATTTCCGCAAGGGATACCGCTTGCCCTCGACCTCGATCACATTGGCATCCACATACGTGACTTTCCCCGACTTTTCCGCATACACCGCCATGCCCGTGTTTTCGGCCACCACCTTTTCCATGCCCGTGCCGACGATCGGCTGCTCGGTTACCAGCAGGGGGACTGCCTGGCGCTGCATGTTGGAACCCATCAAGGCCCGGTTGGCGTCGTCGTGTTCCAGGAAGGGGATCAACCCCGCGGAAACACCAACCATCTGGCACGGGGAAATATCGAAGTACTGAATATTCTCCGAGACCGTCCAGATGAACTCGTGACGATAACGGGCCAGCACCCGGGTATTGGCGATCACGCCATCCTTCAACGGGGTATCCGCGGGAACGACGTAGACCTTCGATTCCTCGTCGGCTCGCAGCCATTCGACTTCATCGGTCACGCGTCCATCCACCACCTTACGATAGGGCGTGATCAGGAAGCCGTAATCGTCCACTTTCGAGTAGACGCTGAGGCTCGAGATCAGACCGATATTCGTGCCTTCGGGCGTTTCAATGGGACAAATGCGGCCGTAGTGCGAAATATGCACGTCGCGCACTTCGAATCCCGCACGCTTCCGATTCAACCCCCCTGGTCCCAGGGCACTCAGGCGGCGTTCGTGTGTCAATGTCGAGAGGGGGTTGGTCTGGTCGACCACCTGCGACAATTCGCTTCGACCAAAAAAGAAATCGATGGCCGCCGATACGCTCTTGGGGTTGATGAGCGTCCGGGGAGTCATGTTCTCCATTTCCTTCAGACTCATCCGCTCCTGCACCGTGCGCCGCAGCTTCAGGAATCCCTTGCGGATTTCATCGGAGGCCAGTTCGTCAATCGTGCGGAGTCGGCGATTTCCCAGGTTGTCGATATCGTCGATATTCGCGGACTCGTCCCCGGCACGCAACCGCATCAGGTATTGAACGGAATTCGCGAAATCGATCGGGCTGAGTGTCATTTCGTCATCGGAAACATCCTGCTTGAATTTCCGATTGATCCGAAAGCGACCGACCCGACCCAGTCGATAGCGATTCAGGTCAAAGAACTTTTCATTAAACAGATCGACGGCCTTGTCTAATTGGGGCGGATTGCCAGGACGCAAACGCTGATAAATCCGCAGCAAGGCTTCCTCGTGGCTGGTTGTGGTATCTTCCAGAATGCTGTTGAGGATCAGCGGATCGATGACACCCGTTACCACCTCGACCGACTTCAGCCCGGATTCCAGCAGTTCCAGGGCCTGGGACTCGTGAATCGTGCGGGCACATTCCACGATGATTTCGCCGCACTTTTCATGCTTGGGCGGGTAAATAAAATCGTCGGCGGCGATTTTACCAACCAGACTTTCCGCCGTCGTCTTGCGATTCAACGCCACCGCCTCGGTCGGATAGAACATCTTGACCAGTTCGGAATCGGTTGAATGGGACTTGTCCATCGCCCGCAGCAGTGTCATTGCCGAAAACTTGCCGCTCTGGTCGATGCGCACGCCCAGAGTTTCCTTCTTGCTGATCAGCAGTTCGATCCAACTGCCTCGCTCGGGAATGATGCGGCAGGAGTGCGTCTTCCGCTCTCCGGGTTCCACATTCATCACAAAATCGACACCGGGCGAGCGATGCAACTGGCTGACCACCACGCGCTCCGAGCCATTGATGATGAATTCGCCACCGCCCAGCATAATCGGCAGATCGCCCAGGTAAACTTCCTCCTCGACGACCTGTTCCTTCTGCAATCGCAGCCACAGCCGCAAGGGGCGACCATAGGTTAAGCGAAGTTGACGGCATTCGACCGGAGAATAGCGTGGCTTGCCCAGTTCGTACTTGAGGTATTCCAGGCGATATTGCCCATCGAAACTTTCGACGGGGAAAATTTCACGCAAAAGTTCTTCAAGTCCGACGGGCTTGCGCCGGGAAGAATCGACATCGGCCTGCAGGAATCGAGCATACGAGTCCGTCTGGATTCGCGTCAGTCCGGACATTTCAAAGTCCGTTTGCAATACGCCAGTATTACGAGACTCGTGAACTTCCAACACCCGCTGCACAGGCACAGGCATGAGATTCTCTCTCCTCAAAGATCAACGCGACGATGTTCGGCCACAAAATCACCCCGGATAGTGACTGCGGCCAGACGCAAAGTTACAGGACGCTCACTCCACAGAAAACGAGCACAGCCAGCACAACACGATGGTCCCTGCCGATTTAGAGCGTCGGAAAGCATTAGCGGCACAATCTCCGCGGCGGGTTCACTCTGGAATTCAACGGACCGGCGGGCCACGCATCGTTCATGATGAGCACAAACGAAAACCGCCCCCAGCAGCCCACTGGCAATCACCAGGAGCCGAGAAGGTAAACCGCGTCGAATTACTAGGGATGAGGGCTGCACGCAGGGGACCGACCAGCAGGCTCAGAATTCCGATACCGCTGAATAATAACCTCTATCGATCAAAAAGCAACCGTGTGGACACAGGAGACTCCCTCTGTCCACACGGGCCAATAGCATCAGTACGCCCGCACTTCGGAAACAGGGGCGTCTTGTCCCTGTTCTCGACAGCGACGAACCGCTTACTTAATGTCGACCTTGCCACCCGAAGCTTCGATTTCCGCCTTGATCTTGGCGGCGTCTTCCTTCGAAACTCCTTCCTTGACCGGCTTCGGCGCCCCTTCGACCAAGTCCTTGGCTTCTTTCAGCCCCAGGCCGGTGATCGCCCGCACGGCCTTGATGACGGAGATCTTCTGATCGCCCGCGCTGGTCAGAATGACATCGAATTCCGTTTTTTCTTCGGCGACAGCGGCAGCGCCGCCCCCATCTCCAGCCGGAGCGGCAGCCATCACCACGCCCCCGCCAGCCGGCTCGATGCCGTGGACTTCCTTCAGATAGTCAGCCAGCTTCTTGGCCTGCAACAGAGTGAGGCCGACGATCTGATCGCCCAGGCCCTTGGTGGTTTCATCAAATTCTGTCGTCGCTTCGGCTGTCGCCATGACAATCCCCTCTCGAATCTTAAAAAGTACAGGTGTAATCGGAATGCTATTGTATCAGCATCTACAAACAGTCTTGGGCTTGCACCGCCTTGAGCGGCACGCCCGAAACTCGCACTATGCGGTTTCTTCTTCCTTGTCGGCAATCGCCTTGACGCAGCCAGCCAACTTTCCTCCCGGACCCAGCAGGGCACCGGCCAATTGGGCTCCCGGGCTGAGCACCAGCCCCGCAATCTGGGAAATCAACTCCATGCGCCCAGGACTCTTGGAGAGTTTTTCCACCGCAGCTGAATCGAGAACCTGGCCTTCCACGGCCCCGCCCTTGAGTTCCAGCTTGGTGTTTTCCTTGACAACCTTGGTCACCACCCGGGAGAGGGCCACGATATCTTCACTTCCCCAGACGATCGTGGAGGGGCCCGCCAGGACATCCCGGAGTGCGTCTCCCACGTCACCCAACGCCTTGCGGGCCAAGGTATTCTTCACCGTGAGCAGGTGGACACCCTTGGATTCAAGCGTCTGGCGGAACTTGTTATCGGTCACGGCATCCAGCTTGGACGAATCGAGTACCAGCACATCGCGGTTCCCCTGCAATTGCTGCTCGATTTCCTGGATGATCATTTCTTTGACTTTTTTACTCATATCTGCACCTGGCACCTACAAATTCACGGCGAAAACGCACAGAGTCGCATGGTTCACCCGAAGGGAACAGGGGGCGGGACGCCGCCACACCTGAATCATGGCTCCCAAGCCTATTGGCGTTGCCCGACAGCATCAGGCAACGACAGCTATTCCCGGCCCCATCGTGTAGGACAGGGAAACATTTCGTACATAAACACCCTTCTGGGCGTTTGGCTTCAGCGAATGAATGAACTTCAGCAACGCATTGACATTGTCGACCAGCTTGTCCTGCGAAAAGGACAGTTTGCCCACAACGCAGTGCACGTTCCCGCTGGAATCATTGCGGAATTCTACTTTACCCGCCTTGTATTCCTTCACCGCATTCACTACATCGGAAGTGACCGTCCCGGCACGAGGCGAGGGCATCAATCCACGAGGCCCCAAAACACGCCCCAGCGGGCCGACGACACCCATCATGTCGGGTGTCGCAATGGCCACATCGAAGTCGAGCCAGCCATCCTTGATTCGATCCGCCAAATCCTTGTCTCCCACGGCATCCGCACCCGCTTCGGTAGCCAGCTTCGCGTTGTCTCCCTTCGCGAACACCACTACGCGCTGAGCCTTGCCGATCCCGTGAGGCAACACAATCGACCCACGGACGAGCTGATCCGCCTGCCGGGGATCAATCCCCAGTCGCACCGCGACCTCCACGGTTTGATCAAACTTGCAGGCCTTCACGCCCGCGGGGAGCTTCTGCTCCAGGCCTTTCAACTCCACCACGGCCCGAGACAACTCCAGGGGCCCAAGCTCGGAGGCCAACTTCCGAAGTTCCCGAACGCGCTTTGAAACCTTTGCCATGACTCTATCCACCGATTTTCTGCCAATGAGAGCGGCGGGGTCCAATCGCCCCACGGTCCAACCCGACAACACACATCCTACAACTAATCCACAACATCCACGCCCATGCTGCGGGCGGTCCCCGCAACCATTCGCGATGCGGCGGCGATATCCACCACGTTCAAGTCGTTCAACTTGATCTTGGCGATTTCCTGTACCTTGCTCATGCTGATCGTTCCCACCTTGGTGGTGCGCGGATTGCCGGAACCCTTGGCGATCTGAGCGGCCTGCTTGATCAACACGGCGGCGGGAGGGCTTTTCAGGATAAAGTCAAACGAACGATCGTTGTACACGGTGATCACAACCGGCACGGTCATGCCCACCATGTCCTTGGTCCGCTCGTTAAACTGCTGCACGAACTGACCAATGTTGACACCATGCGGACCAAGTGCCGTACCGACGGGAGGCGCCGGTGTGGCCTGTCCTCCTTTAACCTGAACCTTGATAACCTTCGTGACCTGCTTCGCCATGTCGATATCCCGGAGACTCGCCCGAGCGAGTGACTCCCCACATGATAGTTAACTGAACAAGTGGCCGAGGCAACCAAGGCCCTAAACCACAATAAATTACCCGAAACCCATTTCCGCTTAATGCCAGACAGCCGGCTCCCGACCCGAAACCCCACGGAGCCCGGGTTACCCGGATTTGATCAGACCTTTTCGACCTGCCAGTGTTCCAACTCGACAGGCGTGGGACGCCCGAAGATTTCAATGAGAACACTGATCTTGCCACTGGCCAGATCGATGGCTTCGATGGTGGCATCGAAGCTTTCAAATGTACCCTCGCGAATTTTCACATGATCGCCAAGGGAGAGATCGATCTTGACCTTGGTCGGTTCCTCTGTCTTGGTTTTTTCCAGGCCCAGCATGCGTTCGATTTCTTCGTCCTGCATGGGAATGGGCTTGCCAGCCGCTCCCGTGAAATCGCCCACGCCGCCGGTATCGCGAACCAGATACCAGGAATCATCATTCAGAACCATCTGTATCATGATGTAGCCTGGATAGAGTCGCTGCTCGCGAACCCGTTTCTTGCCTCCCTTGGTCTCGACAACTTTTTCCGTGGGGATGATAATTTCCCCAAAGAACTGCTCCAGGTGATCGCGTTTGATGCGTCTCTGCAGGGCGTCGCGGATCGATTTTTCTCGATTGGACTGAACCTTGAGGACATACCATCGCTTTTCGTTCGGAGTCTCCGAGTCGTCGTCCCGCGAGGGTATTCCAGATTGATAAAAGTCCCCGTCTTCCATGGAGCAACACACTTACTATATTAAAATCCAGTCACGGCAAGTTGCCGGACTTTGTTCACGGATTCTTCCCGAAAATGGGAAGCGGAGATTATGCGCGTGACTCGTGCAAAATTCAAGCGAACGGGAATTTTCCACGAACAGATAATTTCAAATCCCAACTGTCCCAGCGATTCCAGGACCCCCGGGAATCCAAGCGAAAGCCTGTCCGGCAAAGTATTACATACGCAGGAATCCGACCTGGGTAAACACATAGCGCCAGATAATGTCGAAGGCAAAAAGCGCGATCGACAGGAGTACCATCACCACCAGCACCACGATGGTGGCACGCCAGAGTTGTGGCCAGGCGGGCCAGGAGACCTTGTCCATTTCGCTCTGCACCCCGATCAGAAAATCGGCAGCAGGGGGATAATTCATCATGCGGTACGCAAACCAGCAGCCCGCAATCGCAATCAGCCCGGGAATCCCAAATTGAAGCGGTTTCGCGGAATTCCCCAGCACATGCACCGACAGCGACCAAGCCGCGACTGCAAAAGTCATGGCAATTGCCAGCCCGGAAATCTGCCGGACTCGCTGGCCCTGGCTTCGCTTGTACAGGCCAATGGAAAACATCTCGGAGAGGAGTCCGGAGTAGACTTTAGATTTTGCCATTCTGGTAACCAATCGGGAGCCGCGAGTCATTCGGGCTCGAATTATCGAGGTGCTCGAAAATCTATCAATAACACGGGCGGAGGGACTTGAACCCCCAACCTGCGGATTTGGAATCCGCTGCTCTGCCAATTGAGCTACGCCCGTAGGTAATCCCGGGCCGCCGCTTCCGACTACTTCTTGCGTGATTCCTTGTGCAGCGTATGGCGACGCAGCTTGGGGCAATACTTCATTAGCTCCAATCGCTCGGTGCCACGCATTTCTTTCTGTACGCGATAGTTACGCATGCCAGATTCGGTGCATTCCAGCCAGACATACTCACGGGCCATTGCCTCGTCCTCGTCCACTTCAAAACAAACTGCAAAATGGTCAATTACACATCACACGCCACTCGGCGATCAGTCCTTCTTCCCGCAGGCTGTCCGATCATACGAACATTTCAGCCCCATGAAAACCGAGCCTCGCCTATCGCGCTGGCGATGACGAGGCCGGTTCTGTCTGCAGGGAGATCCAATGGGACTACTCGAGAATCTTCGTCACAACCCCGGAACCGACGGTACGGCCCCCTTCACGAATCGCGAAGCGGCTTCCCTCGATCAAGGCAATGGGCTTGCCCAGTTCCACTTCCAGACGCACGTTATCGCCTGGCATACACATTTCCGCTCCGCCCAGCAGCTTGGCGGCTCCGGTGACGTCCGTCGTGCGGAAATAGAACTGCGGGCGGTAGCCGCTGAAGAACGGCGTGTGACGCCCCCCTTCCTCCTTGCTCAGAACGTACACTTCGCATTCGAACTTATGGTGCGGGGTAATCGACTTGGGGGCAGCCAGGCACTGACCACGCTCGATATCATCCTTCACGATCCCGCGAAGCAGAATACCGACGTTGTCCCCGGCCATCCCGGTATCGAGGGTCTTGTTGAACATTTCCACACCCGTCACCGTTGTTTCCTGGGTAGGACGCAATCCGACGATTTCAATTTTTTCGCCGACCTTCACCACTCCACGTTCAATACGGCCCGTGGCGACGGTTCCGCGACCCTTGATGGAGAAAACGTCTTCCACAGCCATCAGGAAGGGCTTGTCTGCTTCCCGGGCAGGCTCGGGAATATCACTGTCGAGGGCGGCCAGCAGTTCCTGAATGCAGGCACCGGCAGCTTCGTCGGCCGGGGTTTCCAGGGCCGCCTTGGCGTTGCCGCGAATAATCTTGATGTCGTCTCCCGGGAAATCGTACTTGGAAAGCAGTTCCCGAACTTCCATCTCGACCAGTTCAAGCAGTTCTTCGTCGTCGACCAGGTCGCACTTATTGAGGAACACCACCAGGGCGGGGACGTTCACCTGGCGCGCCAGCAGGATGTGCTCGCGAGTCTGGGGCATCGGGCCGTCGGCGGCGGACACCACAAGAATGGCGCCGTCCATCTGGGCGGCACCGGTAATCATGTTTTTCACGAAGTCGGCGTGTCCGGGGCAGTCGATGTGGGCGTAGTGCCGATTCACGGACTCATACTCCACATGGCTGACAGCGATGGTCACGGTCTTGGAGTCGTCGCGAACGGTTCCCCCCTTCGTGATATCCGCATAGCTGAGCTTCTTGGCAAGCCCTTTTTCCGACTGCACTGCCACGAGGGCAGCGGTCAGAGTGCTCTTGCCATGGTCGATGTGGCCGATCGTTCCCACGTTCACGTGAGGCTTGGTACGCGCGAATACTTCCTTAGCCATCTCTTGTAATTACCTCCCAAACAGACGGTCCGGGTTTGTTAACCCGATGAAACTGATGTGATACAAAGTTAACGTTTACGAGAAGCGAGCCATTCCGGCTACCCAATTCACCACCATGCCCATCTCGACCTGACGCACAACGACTGGCGGTTCACGGACAAGCCATTTTTCCGCCAATCAAAGCTGCTGATGGGACTTGAACCCATGACCTCTTCCTTACCAAGGAAGTGCTCTACCACTGAGCTACAGCAGCAGTGCTGCCGACAAGGCCCCCCTTCGGGCAGCCTGCCTTCAACATCAGAGCGGGTGAAGGGAATCGAACCCTCACCACCAGCTTGGAAGGCTGGAGCTCTACCATTGAGCTACACCCGCAACACCTACCGTAACCCGCGACACGATCATATTGAACAGGCAACGCGAATACAACCAGCGAGCCTGTTCGCTGCTGACACTCCCCGAGTTCGGTGCGACATGACGAGTGGGGGTAGCAGGATTCGAACCTGCGAAGGCTGAGCCATCAGATTTACAGTCTGACCCCTTTGGCCACTCGGGTATACCCCCGTCACTCGATCCGCCAAGCCTTGCGGCTTGTCGGACCCCGAAAGCTAGCGGAGGGATTCGAACCCACAACCACCGGTTTACAAAACCGGAGCTCTGCCGTTGAGCTACGCTAGCCTGAATTCATCGGTTTCAAGCCAGGATACGAAGATCCCGCCTTGCAAACTCAAGAATTTCGTATGAACGCTGCTCAACCAGCAACATTCCGCAAGCGGCGAACTATAACGATCTTGACAACTCTTGCAAGCGTGAATCCCGATTCCGGGCTTGAAATGGCAATTTTAGGGACCAAGGTTCCGGGCGCGAAGGCTTATTCACCCGAATTCTCCGGCTTTCACCGGACCTGACTGGTCCGCCTGCGGACATCCCGCCAGGCCTTTATTTCAATACCCAGCAGGGAGACACGTTCCGGGATTGGCCGGTTCAGGATATCGCGGCCCAGGCAGGGTCGCAGGGATAACCAGAAACGCATCTCTACGCCGCGATGTCTTGGGTGGAGCTTGTACTGTATAGACGTGTTCTGTGTACAATATTGCGGCCATCACGAATTCTGCGCCATCCACCACAGCTTCCAGGTTCGCTTGTCGAAGCCGAAGTCTGCTTGCGTGATTTCTCGCAGGGCCTCCAAAACTTCCGGATTCTGCTGATCGACCCGGACCGTGACCCACTGTTTAGCCCCGGCGGGATTGGGAGGGGGATGGATCGATTCCGGACTCAGGTACCCGGTCAACAGGGCTGCCTGCAGATCGGGGGGAAGCAGTGGAGGTTGGACTCCCGGTGTCACCATCCCCCCCGGGCCGAGCGTTACCCCCACAGCGGGGTGTTCCACAGCGACACGGTACTTATGATTCGTCACCAGGGCTTCGATCAGATAAGGAACCGCCTGCTGGTCGCCCAGTTGCTTCAAGGCGGAACCGGCCCGACGAACCACCAGATTGTCGGCGTGTCGAAGGTAGCCGATGAACTCACCGGCGGCCATGCCCGTTGCCTGTTCTGGAATGGTGTTCACTGCCCGCAAACGGATTCCCTGATCGGCATCGAAGACAGCCAGGTGCGCCAGCGCGACAGTGGCATCGGGAAAAGGGATTTGGCTTAAGGTGTTGATGTATACTATCCGTACCTCGCGTGCCGCGTGTTCTTCCAGAAAATTCCTCAGGGCGGGGACGGCATGGGGGTCGTCCACGGTCTTGAGCTGTTCGATTGCCAGTTGGCGTTGGGTTTCGTAGCGCCCGCTCAGCCAGTTCGACCAGACGCGGATTTTTTCGAACCAGGCCAGTTGTTTCTCGCGGTCCGCCTGGGAACTTTCCAGCAGCAGTTTTTCCTCGGGGGTAATATAGCGGCCTCGGTAGCGAACGTACCCGCGCGAAAGCATGTAGTCTTCGTGAGTTGTCCACTTGCCACCCCGTAACTGATGCCCCAGTGCCTTGTGGGCAGCTTCGTTTTCAGGGTCGAGTTCAACAATTCGCTCAAGATGCCGTTCGCGAACCTGCATCAACCGCTGCGAGACACACCACTCCGCCAGTTCCCATTGTGCGGCAACGGTATCGGCGGCGAGCCTGGCCTTCAATTCGTATTCTTCGTACGTGAGCGAGCGGCGGGCGATGAACTCAACGTCTTCCCGACGAATCGTCACCATCGCTCCAGAGACGGTTCGAACGGAAACTTCGCGTGGCGCCCGCTGTTCGTCCGAAACGACCTTTCCGCGCAGTTCCCCACCGGTTTTCAGCTTCACCAGGTCCGCCATGGCGGAACCGGAGCAGAGCCAGCCCAGTATCAGGGCGGCGGTGGACCAGCCAGGTTGAATTTTCCAAATCGACATGGGGTTTCGTTGTGATATTCCGGGACACCCGAGGCAAAGGTGGCAAGGAGCCCAAGGTTACGTTTGATTATGCTTCAAAATGACTTGGGCACAAGAAAAAAAGGGAGAAGCAGTCCGTTTTTCGGGGGAGCAGTCGGAGTTACCGGATTTGCTTGGGACATTTGTCACGGGCACCATGCCTAGTTCCGTCTGCATCTATTATGTCGGCAGAATTCGTCAGATTCCTCCGAATTCGTCCGGGCAGATACTGGAAACGAGTGAATTAGTCGCGTTAAACTCTGGAAAGGACGATGATTTCAACACGGACGCCGGAGCGTAAACACGTAACCCGTCTGGTTTTGCCCTTCTAATCGGCACAGTCGGAATTCCAAGCATCACCGGAGTATTTTTGGATGAATCGATTCATTGCGATGCCGAGCCTGCTGGCTGTTGTTTTGACGGCCGCGCCGTTGTGGGCTCAAGTGTCGTTGCAAAACGTCGATCCCCTGCCTTCCGCCCAAATTTTGAATCGCCATGGTCTGCAATTGGGCTGGTGGGGACAAGCCACTACGCAAGGCCAGCGCGATAAAATCGTACACGTCGCGATCGACGAGCGTTCGGTGGTCACGCTTTCCTCGTCTGGCCTTCTCAGCCTGTTCGACTCCGAAACCGGGCAAAAAGTTTGGGTCAATCGGGTGGGGCGCATGGATCAAGCGTCTTTTTTGCCCGTGCTGAATGATCGCCTGGTCATGCTGGCAACCGGGTTGAACCTGTATGCCCTGGACCGCTTGAACGGGCGGTTGCTGTGGCAAATCAAGGTTCCCAAGATGCCTTCTGGCGGCCCCTCCGCGGATGACGATCAGGTTTACATCGGCACGCACGAAGGCAGCGTTTACGCCTTCGACTTGCGTATGATTTTGCGGCTTTACCAGGAACGTCTCCTGCCGGAGTACACGCAAAACACGCAGGTTTGGCGATATCAGGCGGGTGATAAAATTTCTTCTCCGCCCGTCAGCACGGGGCGCTCGGTTCTGTTTGCCAGCCGGGATCATTCCCTGTATGCGGTGAGTGCCCGCTCTCGTGGCCTGCTGTTTCAGTTTGAAACCGATGCGCCCGTATCGGCGCCGCTGGTTATGCATAAGCAGAACTTGTATCTCGCCTCGGAGGATTTCAACTTTTACTGCCTGAATGCCAACAATGGCCAGGTCCGCTGGTCCTTTCTCTCCGCGGTCGCCATCCGTAAGTCTCCCTACGTGATCGAAGGGATTGTGGATGGCAAGCGGGAGGATGTGGTTTACATTCTTCCAGACCTGGGAGGCATCTCTGCGGTGAATGCCCGAAACGGCCGTGAAATTTGGCCCCGCCCCCAGCTTCGGGCGGTCAACTTCCTGGCTGCCAACGAAAGCCTGCTGTATGTCAAGGATCAACTGGGCGATACGCTGCTGCTTGATCGTCAGGATGGCAGCGTCGTGGGGATGATCCCCACGATCCCATTCAATGTGAAAATAAACAACGACCGCACCGATCGCCTGTTTCTGGCCCGCGAGGATGGCTTGATCGTCATGATTCGAGAGCAGGATCGCGTTTTCCCCACTTACCATAAATACCCAGAGCGACGCCCCATCCTGCCTGAACTTCACGATCCTGCCGCCGAACCTGTCGCCGAACCTGTTGAACAACCCGAAACCAACGGCGACACCTCGCAATAATTCCCGCACGAACCTGTCGTTCGCCTGTTCTTCCGGCGGTAGCAGCATCTCACGGTTCGCGCTGGTTTGAGGTGTTCAATTCGGCCAGTGCGGCTGGGCATGCTGGAGAAGGTCTCGGCTCGTTGAGGGTTGGACGGGCTTGCTTAGCTCGGATTGCTTCGCCACATTGGTAGTCGCTGTGCATTTCCTTACGGCAGCCAGCGAAGCCTGGCACTGGGATCCAAACCTAGGCGATACCTTATGACGGGATGACGGGCTTCGAGTCGATCCGGCAGGGGAATTAGAATTCGCCCAGAACCTGACCATCGTTGCGGATGGCCAGGTTGTTCAACGTGACGAGGTCGACGTTTTCACTGAGGAAGTGCACCGAGCCATCGCCAAATGCGAAGTGGCAACCACCGGGGTGGGAGCTGCTGAAGGCTCGGCCCTGCAGATTAAATCGGGCAGCGGTGCCGTTGACGGTTCCCATCGAATTGGGGACGTTGCCATCGGTGAATAACGTGTCGGCCGAGTTGCCGTCTCCTCTGAAGGCATTGATTGGCACATCGGTGACCGCCGCGGTCACGCCGGGCGTGGCATTGGTGCAGGCGCGGATGGAAGAAGCCCAACCGACGCGTTCCAGTCCATTGGTGCGGGCACGTGGGCCGAGTTGGTACTTGGTTTCGCCAATCACAACGGTGTTGCTGGTGCCATCGGTAAGGTCCCGCATTCGGATTTTGGAATTCATGAACAAAGTTCCGTTATTCCACAGTGCTCGGCCCGGCATTGCTCCGGCATGTGCCCAGTTCGGTGCATTTGCACCACCCCCCATCACTCCAAAGTAGTTGGTGTGTAATCCATCGGGAGCAGGAAAGGAGGGGCAGTGATAGACGGGCACAATCTGATTGGAGGCGACAAAGTTGACGCCGGTGGTCGGTGTTTCACTGTAGATGCCACGGAACTGGAGTGAAAAGTTGAAGCTATCATACAGCGCCCCTTGTTCCAGATAGGGAAGAATGAGGACGGTCCAGGGAGCGCGTTTTTGTGATCCATCGCAAGAGCTGGCAAACTGGGCGACCGTCCCGGCGAATCCCTCTCCGATGGGGAAGACCGAATGCACATCGTGGTAATTCTGCAGGGCCAGGCCGAG
Organism: Planctomycetota bacterium; assembly: GCA_014584345.1. Classification (GTDB taxonomy): domain Bacteria; phylum Planctomycetota; class Planctomycetia; order Planctomycetales; family Planctomycetaceae; genus Rubinisphaera. The sequence continues at coordinate 30,997 of JACTNB010000014.1, read as the reverse complement.
TTGTTTCAGTTGGTTTTTACAGGATGTCCGCCGCGCCGCTTCGCGGGCTTGTTGAACCGCGGGTAACAGCAACGCGACAAGAATGGCGATGATCGCGATCACTACAAGTAATTCGATGAGGGTAAAGCCAGAATTGCGACGATGCCATGAAATGGCCATGTGAAACTCCCTTGAAGGAAGCCGCGGAGATGAGAAAATGACCGGTATGTACAAGACGCATGAAACCATGATTACTCGACAATTTTTTTGTGAATTCGCATCGGTTGCCGGTTTTGTCTCGAAGGGCATTTGGTCGTAAGTGCCTTTGTGTATGTTGGTTGCGGCGTTTTGGTGCTTGGGGAATTGGTTGAGGAACGGATGCGAGAGGGATCCGTGTGGGGAAATCTCTGTGCGGGACAATGGGGGTATGCGGGGAGTGCTGCTGATCAAAAGTCCGAGAACAGAGGAGAAACTTGTCGAGATTCGGGTCGGCTGCTCGTCCTGTCTTCCGGGCACGAAATGCATCTGCTGAATAGTACCTGGTTGAAAAACCGCGGGTGGATCGGGGGTAATTGATGATCACGCGAGAACAGGCGACTGCGATTCTGCTGGAGGAGCGTTTGTCGCTGACGGCTTACGTCCTGACCATTGTGCGGAGTTTTCATTTGGCCGAGGATATTTTTCAGGATACTTGCGTGAAGTCTCTGCTGCATGCGGAACCGTTTGAAACCAGGGCCCAGTTACTGAAATGGGCCAGGGTGGTCTGCAAAAATCGGGCGATCGACGTGATACGTTCCCGTGATGGAAATTATCGCGGGCTGTCGGACGAGGTGCTCGATTCGTTGCTGGATGTGTGGTCGGACGAGGAGGCAGGTGAGCTTTCGGAAACGCGTGATGTGCTGGGCGATTGTCTGGATGAGTTGACTTCGAACAATCGCAAAATACTGCAATTGCGGTATTTCGAAGGGCGATCAGGCATTGATGTCGCGCAAATTCTGGGGCGTAAGCCCGCCACGGTGTATCAGGCGTTGGCGCGAATTCACAGTTTACTGGAACGCTGCATTCAAATGAGGCTGGCCCTGAACGGGGGAGAGTCGTGATGAATGAACCGGACAATACGCATCCCGCTGGGGACCTCGGCGATCAGGAATTTCTCGAATGGGTGATGCGTTATCAGGACGGCACGCTGACCTTCGCGGAGGTTCGGCAGTTTTCCGAAATGCTCCAGAATGATCCTGCGAAAAAGACACAGTTTCGCCGGATTCAATTACGGACCGCCACGTTGCACGATCTGTTCCGGATGGATGCCTTTTCACGTTCAGGAATGTTATTGGATGATCAGCGGGATTCGGACCCGGCTAAGCGGACTCCCCGACGAACACTGCTTCGGGACGCATTCCGACCGGCGATACTTGGTTGGACGGGAGTGATTTCACTGTCCCTGCTGCTGGTCTGTGGTTTGTCTTTCTGGAATCGCATCCACAGCCCGAAGCCGGGCGCTTCCGTTGTTGCCCCATTAATGGCAGAAAGTTCTGTCCTGCTGGTCGAGGAAAATCGGGCCACCTTTTTTGGTTCCAAGGTGTTAGTAGCGGGGCAGAACGTGCCGCTTCATCAGGACTACCTGTTGAATACGGGCATGATCAAACTGCGGTTTCCCTCGGGGGCGACCGCCATCGTGGAAGCCCCTTCGATATTTCGCGTGAACAGTGAAGACTCTCTGGTACTCAACACGGGAGGTTGTTCCGTGCATGCGCCTCCGGGAGCAGAGGGGTTTGAAGTCCTTACGCCGATGACAAAAGTGGTGGATCGCGGAACGCGGTTTTATGTGAACGTTCAAGACACCAGCGAAACCGAAGTACATGTGATTGAAGGGGCCGCGGATCTTTACGCGATCAACCGGGTCGAAGAGGGAACCGATAAGTCCTCGACGGCTCAACCACCGTTGGGTGATTCGGCGGCACTTCGGCTGGTGGATGGAGAAGCGGTGCAATTGGGCGGGTTTGTCGCGGATTCAGGGGAACGCACGGTTTTTAATCCTGCTCGATATCGCGGACAACTCCCGGATCGTCTGATTTCCTACGAGGCGACTTCGACAGTCGATGGGATGGCCGACGAATTAACATCGCTGACCGTGCAGCGCCGGGGCCACATTCAAACTTACGCGGTCGAGGATTTGGTGCCGATCGAGGTACTTGCATTTGGAGGAAGCTCCGAGCCAGAAGCGAATGGCTACCTGTGTGGCTCCAGGAAACGCCCCTCCCGCCCCGAGAACTGGCTCGAAGACCGGACTTTGTCAACCGGGTTGATCAATTTCGGAGGGCAAGAATCTCCCCTGGAACAACTTCCGCTACGGGAGGATGGCACACTGGATGTTGCGCTATGTCCGCCCGGGTTGGGGATTCGCTTTCGCACTCCGGTTGTCAATCACCCCGGCCCCGATGTGGTCTTGTTTGAAATCCAGTCGTTTGTGAATTTGGCGGAGGGGGATCCGTTTCATGTTTATCCGGTTTCCCCGCGGGAAGATTTACGGCCCTTCACGGTGAGAAAATACGATTTGACATTGAATTCCTCGGGCATTCGGCAAGTGGCTCCTCTCTGGTCCCACCGATTTCCGGAGCCAATGTGGTCTCTGGATGAACTGCGTGATCGGGATGCGCCCGTCATCGTGGATGTGGGGCGGATGCACTTTCATGTGATTGCCGCCGGAATCGACCTCTCCGATTTGGGATACGCCCAGGGAGAAGCCGTTTCCGAACTGTTTATTCAACATGCCTCACCAGACCTGAAAGTAAAGGTGGATCCCGTCTTCATCGCCGGGTTGCCGCCCTTGAATCGCGAGGACTTTCCTGAACCAAACCCTGCCGATTCCCATTGACCCAACCCCTTTGCAGGTTGATATCCCGCCTGATCGACATTGATACCCCACGGCTCTTGAGGAGCGTTAATAGAAATTTGTTGACACAATACGGTTGCCTTGTCAGCTCTGTGGAAACTCTGGTCGCATGAGGGGATGCACTTTCTCCTCCCAGACCAGCGATCGAGACTCCGCAGGCAGATCGCAGCGTATTCGTTCTGGATTGCCGGAGATTATTCATGAATTGGAAACAGAGTCAATTTACGTGGCAACGACATTTTTCCTTGTTGGGGCTGCTGGTGCTCTGGGGAATGTGTTGTGGCTCTCCCGTGTTGGCCCAAGCTGCGCGGCCGATTGCCTACTGGGGTTTCGGACAAGAAGAATCGACGCCACTCGAGTCGCATGGCGGAGTCCATCGCGATGTTCCGGGGCCGCGACCGGATGTGTATCCCGATTTCACGCCGGACAACACAGCCGTCCGACTGGATGGCAAGGGAGCGCGCTTTACGTTCGACGATCCGGGCGAGAACAGTCCCTTCGATTTCACGAACGGGGACGCAATCACATTGGAAGCCTGGGTACGGATCACGCAGATCAATGAAGGAGACAACGTCTACATAGTTGGGAAAGGGCGGACCGGCAATCCGCGATTTGCCAAGGATAATCAGAACTGGGCTTTGCGTCTGCGGCGACTCGATGGACGCATCAATATCAGTTTTCTGTTTTCTTCCGTGCTGCCCAATCAGGCCCGCCCGCAAGGGGAGTCCAATTGGCATCGCTGGACTTCCGATCGTGGATTCAAGCAAGGGGACGAATGGCACCACGTGGCGATCGCTTATCGCTTTGGCGAGCCGGAAAGTATTGTGGGGGTGATTGACGGGACTGAAGTGAGCGGCCAGTGGGATGCGGGGGGACCAACGCGTAACCCTCCGACGGTCGACAACGATGCCATCTGGATCGGATCGGCCCTCGGCGGCTCTCCCTCCAACAGTTTGCGAGGGGATCTGGACGAAGTGGCGATTTATCGCACGGCGGTTCCCGCGGAGACATTGAAATCGCGATATCGCGGCCCGCAACAGTCTTTAACCGTACTTCCGCTTCCCGAAGAGATGCCAGAACTGGGAAGCCTTGCGCCGGGAGTGGTACAAGTCACTTTGCACGAAGGGATGCCGACGCACTTTCGCTGGCTGAATGAGGGAGAAAGTGTGTCGGAACCTCGAGTGAGTTGGCAAACCGAGTCGTTCCTGCTGGATGGCGTGCCTCAAAAGTACGATGACTGGGGCATCCGCGAAAGCTGGAATGGCCCGGTTCTGGTTCGCATGGCGGCCGATGTGTCGCTGACGCCAGGAACTCATCGGTTTCTCATGCGGGTGCGCGGGTTGAGTCGTCTGTGGGTGAATGGCCAATTGGTCGCGCGCGGCAAACCGATGGTCGGATCTCAAAATGGGTTTGAACCCATCACTCCTCCTACCCCGGCCCCCAAGCCCGGATTGAGAATCGCCCGACATCGCCAGCAGGAAGTGTTTGGCGAGGCCAGGATCGAATCGGCTGAAAAAACGCGCATCGTGCTGGAGATGATCGTTGGTGGCAGGGATTTTCGCGTTGATCCAGGGGAAGCGTGCGTTGCAATCGAAACGGCGGACGGTGCGGCCTTTCAGTTGCTCCATCCCGCAGGGGGCCAACTCCTGTTGACGGATCCGATCGTGACCTCGCTTCTGGCAACCGGGCAGCAGGAGATGATGATATTGAACGATCAACGCCGGCGACTGGCCGCACTAAGCCAAAATTCGTTCTGGGACAAGCGACACCAGATCGCGCGCGACTGGGTAAAGCAGCATCCTGCTCCGGCGGTCCCGGCACACACGAACGCGCAGCATCCGATTGATGCATTTTTGGCCGCAAAAATTCAATTGGCCCTGGAGGCAACAGCCCAGACGCCTCCCGACGAAGTCCAATTGTTTCATCGGAATGTGCTCCCGATACTGCGTGACCACTGTTTCCGCTGTCATGGAGATAAAGTGCAGGGTGGGCTGCGCCTGGACACGGCAGAAGCCGCGAAAAAGGGGGGGGATTCCGGGTTGCCTGCCATTCACGCCCGCAGTCTCGAGGAAAGTGAACTCATCAGACGCGTTCGATCCACATCTCCCGAAGAACGCATGCCACCGGGTGGCGACGGATTGACCGCTGCCCAGATTGCCATACTTGAGGATTGGATCGGCCGGGGAGCCCCGTGGCCTGCCGTTCCCGTCAGTGCCGAGATGGTGGAGTTGTCCCCATTATCCGATGACGCGACGTTTCTCCGCAGGGTTTATCTCGATACGGTCGGCGTGATTCCAACAGCCAGGGAAGCTCGCGACTTCCAGCGGGAGTCGTCACCCGAGAAACGGTTGCATGTGATAGACCGGCTTCTGGCCGATGACCGCTGGGCGGATCACTGGACCGGTTACTGGCTGGACGTGCTGGCCGAGAATCCGACGTTGATCAACGCCAGCTTGAACACGACCGGGCCCTTCCGCTGGTTCGTTTACGACTCACTGCGCGACAATAAGCCGTTCGATCGATTCGTGACGGAACTCATTCTGATGCGGGGGAGTGCCCATGAAGGAGGGAGCGCCGGCTTTGGGATCGCCGCAAATAATGACTCTCCCTTGGCGGCGAAGGGACAGATTCTGGCGGGGGCGTTCCAGGGAATGGAGTTGCAGTGCGCCCGCTGTCACGACTCTCCCTATCACAGCACCACCCAACGGGATTTGTATTCCCTGGCCGCGATGCTGGCACGCAAACCGCTGACCGTTCCGGCAAGTAGTCGCGTGCCGTCGGCGTTCTTTGAAAATCAACTGCGTCATTCATTGATCCAAGTCACGCTGAAGCCGGGGGAACCGGTCTCTCCCGTCTGGCCCTTCGCGGAACAGACCGGCAGCGTGGATGATGCATCGCTACGGGAATTGCTGCGGGAGCCTGACGACACCCGAGAGAAACTGGCCGCGTTAATCACGTCTCCCCGAAATCAGCGTTTCGCCGAGGTCATTGTCAACCGGGTCTGGAGGCGACTGATTGGCAGCGGGCTGGTCGATTCCCCCGACGATTGGGAAGGCAAAACGGCCAGTCATCCCGACTTGTTAAAATGGTTGGCGCGAGATTTTGTCGCTCATGGATATGACCTGAAACATCTGTCTCGCCAGATTCTCACCTCGCAACTTTATCAGCGGCAGGCCCGGACAAGCCCTGCGCCCGGGTCCGCGGAGCTGCAATTCTTCGTGGCTCCCGAACGTCGCCGAATGTCGGCCGAACAATTGGTCGATTCATTGCTGGTGGCCGTGGGCAAGCCGATGGATGTGGAAGAAATGACCTTTGCTCCCGAAGGGGGTACCCGGTCGGAATATCGGCAGACGCTGGGCGTGCCCGACCGTGCCTGGAAGTTCACCAGTCTCGGCAATGAACGGGATCGCCCGAGTTTAAGTCTGCCCCGAGCCCGGGCCCTGGCCGATATTCTGGAAGCGTTCGGTTGGGATGGTGCCCGGCAAAGTCCCCGGACCGATCGCGAGGTGGATCCGAATGTGCTTCAAGCGGGCGTCTTGCAAAACAGCGACGCCAGCGTGCTGCTGACTCGCGTGACGGAGGGGAGTGGTTTATCGGAAATAGCCCTGCAGGCCGGTACACCAGAAGAATTGGTGGATCAGCTCTATTGGAGCATATTGAATCGTCCCCCTCGAAACGAGGAACGTACCCTCCTGGCATCTCTGCTGGCGGAAGGATTCCCTCGGCGCCTGTTGCCCGAGTCGGAGTGGAAACTCCCCGAGCCAGTTGAGCCGTTACCCGTGGTGACCTGGTCGAATCATGTTCAACCCGAAGCCAATTCGATCGCCGTGCTGATGGAACAACGAGCCCGTGGCGGCCCTCCCGCCGATCCCCGCTTCCGTCCAGAGTGGCGGGAGGCTTACGAGGATGCGAGTTGGTCCTTGCTCAACCTCAGTGAATTCGTCTGGATTCCCTGATACGCCACGATATGAATACGCTACGATAAACCTTGGTTATTGATAAGGATCAAATATCATGCAGCGACGTGATGTTCTTAAAGCAGCTGCGGCAGCCTCCGTGCTGACCGCGGCGCGATGCAGTCAAATTCAGGCCGCGTCTCCCGTATCTGGGAAAGCAGAGCATGTCATCTCCATCTGGCTGGGCGGGGGCATGGGGGCGATGGATACGTTCGATCCCAAACGGTTAGGGGATCCGGCGGCGAAAAAGGCCGGTTCCTATTATCCCAGCATCGAAACCGCAGTCCCGGAAGTCCGCGTCTGCGAGCATCTGCGTCAGTTAGCCCCCCTGATGGATCGCGTGACGGCAGTGCGCACTGTGCATCATCAGGTGATCGATGAGCATGCGGCGGCGACCAACTTCATGCACACCGGGCGTCCCGTCAGCGGAACGGTCGTTTATCCGTCGCTGGGTTCGATTGTGATTCGCGAACGGGGGAGCGTATCGGAAGAGGCTCCTCCGTATGTGTTGATCGGATATCCCAACGTGACTCGTGGTCCTGGCTTTCTGGGAGCGCGATACGGTTATCTCTACCTGACCGATACCAGTCGCGGTCCCGCAGGCCTTTCCCGCCCGGATTCCATTTCTCCGCAACGGCAAACGCGTCGAGAATCGGTACTTCAGTCCCTGAGAGAAGTCCAACCGGCACCCCACCGGGACTTGTTGCGGGATTACGAAGAGGCGATCGATCTGAGTCTCAAGCTCAGCGGGCCGGCCTTCAACCAGAGTTTTCAGTTGGAGGAAGAACCTGCCGAACTACGAAACCGTTACGGAGGCGAATTTGGCCAGCGTTGCCTGCTCTCGCGCCGACTTGTCCAGCGCGGCGTCCGTTTTGTCGAAGTGTCGCATAACCTGAATTTCTTGAACGGGACCGGCTGGGATGTCCACAGTGCAGGCATTCTGCAGCAACATGCGTTGATTCAGGAACTCGATACCGCCGTCAGCACGCTGATTTTGGATCTGGAACAGCAGAAACTGCTGGAAAAAACTCTGATTGTGATCACGACCGAATTCGGGCGTCCTCCCGAATTTGACTCCGGGGGAGGACGCGGGCATCAGGGAAGCGCCTTCACCTGCGTCCTGGCGGGAGGAGGCTTGAAGCATCAGGGAGCCTACGGTGTAACGGATGACCTGGGCAAGAACATCGTCGAGTATCCCGTGAGCGTTCCCGATTTCTTCGCCACCATTCATGCGGCAGTGGGGATCGACCATGCGAAATATTTGTATGATGGAGACCGTCCCGTGCCGATCACGGATCGAGGCCAACCAATCGCCTCTCTGTTTGCCTCGTGAGGGAACCCCTTCGCGCGACAGTGAGATGCTTCAATTTCGACGTGCCACGCCGCAGGCCTGGTCACGAGTCAGATTTTCCCATCCATGACAACGGTGATTTACATGAATCCATCTGGTCCCTCTCGACGAACCATCAAGGAACAATTGGCCAACGGAGAACGGTTGAACGTCTTTTTTCTGGGGCGTTCGTTCCATCCCAATCATATTGAAATGTATGCCTTGCAGGGCGGGTTTGATGGCTTCTGGATCGATCATGAACATTCCGGGTTCACGATTGAGCAAATGGAACTGGCGACTCGAGCCGGTCGTGCCTGTGGGTTTGACTGCTTCGTGCGGGTTGCTCCCACCGATTACGCACTCGTTACCCGTTGCCTGGAATCGGGCGCGGGGGGGGTGATGGCCGCACAAATCTCATCGCCCGAACAAGCCGAGGAATTTGTGCAATGGGCCAAGTTCGCTCCGCGCGGAAAACGCGGCCTGAATGGCGGCGGATTCGACGGAAACTTCGGTTTGACTCCCATGGATGAATTCACCCGCCAGGCCAACGAGCGGTCCTTTGTCGCCATTCAGATCGAAACGACCGCAGCCGTGGACTGCTGCGAGGAAATTGCCGCCATTGAGGGGGTCGATCATCTATTCATCGGTCCGGCCGATTTAAGCCAGGCATACGGCGTCACCGGGCAGACCCTGCATCCACTACTGACAAAGGCAGTGACCCGTGTCGCGGCAGCCTGCAAAAAACATCGCAAATCGTTTGGCGCCGTTACCTTCTCGCCCGATCACGCGAATCTGCTGCAAGAGCAAGGATGCCAACTGATTTCGATGACCTCGGACGTCCGCACCTTTCAAGAAGGGATCGTGTCCGTGAAACAAAAATTCGCGACACAGTTCACCAACCGTTCCTAGCCCGAATTTCTCGTCCGGTTTCCTTTTTGTCGCTGAGGGGGCTATCTTCATCACTGTTGCGAACGCGATGGTAGGATGCCCGTTTGGCGAAACTCCGCGATGTTTTCCGCAAGCAAGGAACTTGACCATGCCAATTCATCTGACCACTCTCAATCGACGCCGCTTTCTGCAAGCTGCTGGCGCGAGTATTCTGGTGTGTGGTCGCGGCATCCCCGCGGCAGGGAACGATGGTATTGATGCCGACCTGGTGTACCTGTTGAACGATACACACATTGGCGAGAAACACCCGGCGGATTCGCCAGTTCCCACTCATTTGCGGCAAGTGGTCACGGAACTGGCCGAGATGCCCACGAAACCAGCGTTTGTGCTGATCAACGGTGACTTGGCTCTCAAGGATGGGCAACCAGGAGACTATCGGCATTTCGCAAAACTGATTCAGCCTCTCGAGCAAGCAGGCGTCGATACCCATTTGACGCTCGGCAATCACGACAACCGCGAGGCGTTTTACGAGGTGATGAAACAGCAGCGACCAGAGAATCCACCGGTTGCGTCCCGGCACATCGCCATCGTCCAGACGCGGCATGCCAATTTCTTTTTGCTCGACTCGCTACAAAAGACCATGGTAACTCAGGGAACCATTGGCAAGGAACAACTCAACTGGCTCGCGGCTGCACTCGACGGTTTACAGTCCAAACCGGCGATTGTTGTCGCCCATCACAATCCGCGACTGGGGGGAGATCCACTGCACTTTCCGGGCGGGCTGATTGACTCGCGGGAACTGTGGAATGTCATCGGACCGCGCAAGTGGGTCAAAGCCTACATCCACGGACACATCCATGATCGCAGCCAAGCCGAATATCAGGGCATACACATTCTGAATACGCCGGCCACCTCGTATGTCGCCGATCCGACGAAATCGACGACGGGTTGGACGACTGCAAAACTCACGGCCAATGGGGTCACGCTCACCACGCACACCACCGATGCCACGCATCCCTGGAATGGTGAATCGAAAACGCTGGCGTGGCGGTAAGGGAACCAGCATTCAAATGACTGCGCCGCAACGCTACTGAGCCTAATGAACGACAGGAAGTTAAATCCGCCTTGAGTATTGTAGGGCAGTCTCCTGCCTGCCTTCCTGGAATGTCAAGAAGAAGTCATGCCGAATTATCGGCGTTCAGTTGTGCCTGGCGGAACGTTTTTGCTGCACCGTCGTAACACTACAACGGCGGTGGCTGTTTCATGTCGAGACAAATCGATTACTCCTGGGTGAGGTCATTCGGGAGTGCCAGTGAGATTGCCCAATTGGGCGTGTGGCAACGATCCTTCGTCGACATTTCCCAGCCATGAATGAGGATTACGCGGAAGCATTTCCGGGCACCCGACATCAATGACAAATTCAGGCAGGTGAGCACTTGCGTTGCAGCAGACTTTCCGGAACGCACCAGAGACTCTAACTGCTGACGCTGTTCATCATTCAAGACCACTACCACCTTCACATTCGACTGAGCCATCCGGGCCTCCTATCATCCATGAGAAACCCAAAAACAAACTCCATGAAACTCTAACAAAGACTGACATTTACCGATAGACAGAGCACAGCATTGCTGCTCAAAGACATTCGTCTGATTGCTCCCTATCGCCGCCGCGTGAATCAACAAGTCGCCCGTTCGCTGCCCTTGAGGGATCGACGTCACTACCGCATCCGCGGGCGAATCGAACGCACATTCGCCTGGCTGAAAAGCTTTCGCCGCTTGCAAGTTCGACACGAACACCACGCTCAAAATTACAAAGGCTTCTGGATCGTCAGCATCTTGTACAGTATCCTCAAGAAGTTGCAGGATGACTTCTACGTTGGGGACTTTCTGGGGCGTCGGCAGCAAGGTGTGGACTGAAACTGACACAATGCCAACAGTGGATCGAACTCACATTGACATCTGTAATACCGCCGCGAACCGGCTCTCGAAGTCCCGCCTGCCTACGAGACGCGTATGAAATCTGGCTGATTCATGAAAGATTTTCGCCAATCGTGGATGATTCTACTATGGAGAGATCATGAAAGATTGGCCGGAAACGAGCGAGAGTCTGATTCTGCGGGTGAAAGACCCCGCTGATGGGGCTGCATGGTCGGCGTTTCTGGCAGTCTATCGCCCGGTTGTGTACCGGCTGGCACGCAGCCGGGGGCTGCAGGACGCTGATGCGGAAGACCTGTCGCAGCAGGTGTTTGCCTCGATTGCCCGCGCCGTGGAGGGCTGGGAGCCAGCGGATGGCAGGCCGCCGTTTCGGGCCTGGTTGTACCGCATCGCCCGCAATGAAGTCGTCAAGGCGATCACGCGGCGAAAGCCCGATTTGGCGGCCGGGTCGAGCAGCGTGCAGATGCAACTCAACGAGGTTCCACAGCGAGAGGAGCACGCCACATCGGAGTTGATTCGTGAAAGCCGGCAGGAAGCTTTTCGCTGGGCCGCGGCGGAGATTCGCCCTGAGTTCAGCGAGTCGACGTGGGGCATGTTCTGGGACTCGACCGTCGATGGAAAGCCGGTCAAGGAGGTCGCGTCGGCTTACCAGCGTACGGCCGGAGTTGTCTATCTGGCCCGGTATCGAGTGATGCAGCGGCTGAAAGAGAAACTTGAAGAAGTGTCGGATATCTGGAGTGACGTGACATGAAATCGCCCACAACCTGCCTCCCCACAGAACAGATTCATGCACTGTTGTCTGGCGATTTGCCGCCGGTCGAAACGGCGTGCATTGAAGAGCACCTGGCCGAATGCAGTGAATGCCGCGAGGCAGTTGAAGCGGCGATTGGCGATGATGACTGGTGGGACGATGCGCGTCGCTCACTGGCTGGTGGGAGAATCGTGGGCGTCAGCGCGGGGGTCGATTCTGCTCTCGACATCGAGTCGGCCACGACGACTGAACAACTGCTGGAGTTACTCGGCCCGACCGATGACCCGGCGATGCTCGGCCGCATTGGTTCGTATGATATCGTCGGCATTCTGGGACGCGGCGGGATGGGAGCCGTCTTCAAAGGTTACGATCCATCTCTCAATCGGTTCGTCGCGATCAAGGTTTTGCAGCCACATCTGGCGACATCGGGAGCAGCGCGGAAACGCTTCGCGCGAGAGGCCCAGGCGGCCGCGGCCGTCGTCGATGACCATGTGATGGCCATTCACGGCGTCAGCGAGTGGAGGTCGATCCCCTATTTCGTGATGCCCTATTCGCGCGGCGTGTCGCTGCAGAAACGGCTCAGCAATCAAGGTCCGCTCGACCTGCGCGAAATACTGCGGATCGGTATGCAAGCGGCCAAAGGTCTCGCGGCCGCTCATGCACAGGGACTGGTGCACCGCGATGTAAAGCCAGCGAATATCTTTCTTGATGAAGGAGTCGAGCGTGTACAACTGATGGACTTCGGTCTGGCCCGCGCGGTTGATGACGCCAGTCTCACGCGAACCGGTGTGCTCGCTGGAACACCGCAGTACATGTCGCCGGAACAGGCCCGTGCGGAAACGGTCGATGCCCGGTCCGACCTCTTCAGCCTCGGGGCTGTGCTGTATGCCATGTGCGCGGGCCATGCGCCTTTCCGTGCTGAGTCGAGCCATGCGGTGCTGCGGCTGATCACCGACCGACATCCGCGACCGATCCGTGAAATCAACCCAGATATCCCCGAATGGCTGAGCGGCATCGTCGACAAATTGATGTCCAAGCAGCCGGGAGATCGCTTTGAATCGGCCGCACAGGTCGCTGTGCTGCTGGAAGCGTGTCTGGCGCATGTTCAGGAACCAACGCGGGTCTCACTGCCAGCAGAGCTGAGCAAGTTGCAGCCCGCTTGCACCTCTCGACGTATCTCATGGAAAGGAGTCTTTCTGATGCTCGGAGCAATCGGAACGATTCTGCTGGGGACCGCACTGCTGTCAGCCACCCATCCGCCGGACATCTCCGGACGCTGGCAAGGAGACGACTGGGGCGAAGTCGTGCTGGAGAAATCAGATGAAAACGGGAAGCAGTACGCTGGTACGTTTGCTCAACATGTCGCTCAATCTTCAGGTCGGCTGACGTTGAAGTGGTCGCGGATCGAGCGGCGCTTCAACGGCACTTGGTCAATCGACGATGGCAGCTCGGGCAAGCTGTCATTACGGCTCAATGAATCGGGCGATATTCAGGGAGCGCGGACATCGCGACAACAATCTCCCGGCGAAACTGGACTGCCGAGGCTCGGCGATTTTGAGTGGGAACGCATTCCAATCGGGATTGACATTACCAATCCGGTAGTCAGCGCCGCGGGACGGCCCGGCATCGGTTCCCACGTCGCAGCGACCTTAAATACCGTCGAGGCTCCCTTATCTCTGGCGGTGACACCTGTCTTCCTGCCGAACGACATCGTCGAACAGATTGATGCGAGTCGCGATATTCCAGTATCAGCCAAGGCTGCAATGCGTGAATTCATAGCGGCCACCTTTCGCAGACCTACTCCACAGTTGAACGGGAAAGGTACGGCCCTGGCGCATGTGACATATGACAGGAAGCGTACCGAGGAGGCACTCCGAGTCCTGGAAGACTTGCTGTTCAGGGGAAATACCTTCCACATCCCGCTGGCTGAGCCGGATAAGGGCATGAACGCTTACAGTTTTCAGTTCCGCCGCCCTGGACCGTCAGACAACATCGTTGATCGCTGGGATTTCAAGATCTTCGAGGATCTCAAGGTGCGGGCCGAACGCAATCCGAAAGGTGACTACCAGGCAGCAACGACGATTCGGCTCCAGCCGGGTAAAGCAGAAGTGCTGCCGTGGTTCTTCCATCCGTTTGACTCCGATCTCCGCGTGAACTACCGCGCCAAACACGCGGGTGAACCCTTCCTGGTGTTCACGTGGGAGTCCGGGGTACCAACGGGTACCGTGCCTGCTGGAGTGCTTAATCGCGATTCAGAATCGCGTCACACAACCGAAGCGGTCGCAGGGTCTCTTCCGAAATGGCTCCAATCAGATTATGTGATGGTTCACTCTCAAGTGATTCCTTCTAGCCACCTGCCTTTGACAATACGAGGGAAGCGAGTGACCTCGGAAGGACCGGCATCTCAGACCGGGAAATACTCCGACACTATCGATGCCAATGACTTGAAAAGCCCGGTCTATTTGCAGCTACCTGACAACACGCGCGAGGTGAATTGGGCCTCGCGGGATGCGGAAGGAACCGTAGGCAACATGCAGTTGCGCTGCCACTTTCGGTTCGTCCAACTGGATCTGCTTGCACAGGGCTATGTGCGTTGGATCTGCTACGGGGAAGTCGGGCAGCCCGGCGCACCTGTGCAGCCACGTTCAACAGAGAGCGCGCAATCGGTGACATACCGGTTGCCCCAGGAAAGCACGCCCTCAACGCCGTACGTGTTCCCCCAGGAATTGCATCCGTGGCAAGGCAAATGGAACGTCATTGAAGCCTCACGCGGCGGTCGGATCCGGGGGGACGAGGAACGCTGGGGGCTAAAGTCTATCCAAGTTCGTGGCGAGCAAATCGAAATGATTGGAATCTATCCCGAGGCAGACGAGCTGGACAATTCGTCGATTGGGCCATTGCAGGTTACCCCGAATACCAAGGATTTCAGAAGCGGCACGTTCGCGGTTGACATTCTCTTGCGGCCACATGGCAAGTACACGATTGACGGTGATCAGCTAACTTTGGAGTTCGATCAGACCGAGTTCACTGAGCCAGGAGAATCCCCACGGGCACCGTGGGTGTTTAAGCTCAGGCGAACTGCTTACGACAGGGAAACTACGAGCATACTTGACCTTATGCAGGGAACCTGGAAGTTGGTCAGCTGCATGGATGGAAACGAACGTGTAATCACGCCACTGGTGACCATACAAGTGGGGGGAAACCGCTTCGACCAGGTTCTAAGTGGAGATTCGTCGGGCAATGAACTGGCTCATCGCTACGGCACCGGGACATTTAAAGTCCGCCCGCGCGATTTGGAAGTCGAGCGGGCCAAGAATATCGCCGTGCCCTGGAATCAGTTGCTGGGGGATCTGGACGTCCTCTATCCGTCGCTGGGCCTGGCACGGAAGGGGCTGGTAACTGTCGGCGAAAGAGTGATGACCTGGACGTTGTCAGAGGACGCGCCAGGAAGTCTGTTTGGCAGTGACCAGCTGCAGGGACCCGAGAGACGTGGTCCAGGCGATAATGTCCGGTTCTGGGTCTTTCTCCGTGAATCGAAGGGAGACTCTTCCGGTGCAGACGCCGGTATTTGGTTCGTGGACCCGGCACAACCGCGGTCTCTCACGGAACCAGGAGCACGACCGTCTGGTCAGCAGTTGAGCAACGCTCAACGGGAACTTAAATATGGTGAGACCCTGTTCAGGGAAGGCAAGCTGACGGCGCTGCAACTGGATAGCCTTAGGGCGTTTCTAGGTGGTGGAAATCAGGATTCAGCCGGAGCAAATGGTGACATCTCGTTTGTGGAACCCGCACAAAAAGAATCTTGCATTCAAGCAGAACAGCTTGAACGGCGGTTGAGCACTGCTCAACGCGCACTCGAGCGCGGTGAGGCTCTGTTCAAGCAGGGCGAGTTGCCTGCTTTGCAACTGGAGAAGATTCGCCTGGAGTTCTACGAGGCAAGACTTGCTCTCGCACGCGAATTACTCGTTCGCGATCCCTTGATGGCAAATAGCGATGCCGTGAGCCGGATTGATCTACAAGTCGCACAGCTTCGTTTGGAGTACGCCCGCCAGGCACTAGGACAAGGGGAGGAACTGCATAAGCAAGGGCTGCTTTCCGAAGCTGAGCTGCAATACTACCGTCGTGAGTTG
Organism: Planctomycetota bacterium; assembly: GCA_014584345.1. Classification (GTDB taxonomy): domain Bacteria; phylum Planctomycetota; class Planctomycetia; order Planctomycetales; family Planctomycetaceae; genus Rubinisphaera. The sequence continues at coordinate 15,136 of JACTNB010000014.1, read as the reverse complement.
GAAGAGGCGACACTCAAGCTGGCGGAAGTGAAGTCGCGCATCAGTATCGTCCCTTCTGCTGAAGAGCAGACTGACCACAGAGAGACCGTAGGGGCATATCCCCGCGATTCAGGGGCTGGGCCGTCACCGCTGTTGGAACAATTGCAGGGCCACTGGGCGGTGACACGCAGCCTGGAGCACGGCGGCGATGAGTTGCACAACTATCACAATCGCGAGCTGACTATCGAGATTGAGAGAAATCTCCTTGTCCTTCGAGGGAAAGACAGGGAGCAGCAGCGGGAGTTTGAGATCCCCTGGGAATTGATGCTGACCGGAACCGATGTACCGCAGAAAGTCGACATCCTGGACGATCCCACGGACGACCCACCGTGTTGGCTGCCCGGCATCATCGAGCTGAAGGATGGACGGTTACGGATCTGCTGCAGCATGGAATGTCGCGCACCGGAGGACAAGCGCCCCAGGCATTTCGCTGGTGGAACTAACACCTGGCTGCTGGAGGCACGACGCCAGCGGGCAGAGATCGCAAATGGAAGTGTTTGTGGAACATTAGATCCGCGAACCGATTCGATCCTGAGGAAGATTCCTCACTCTCACCGAATATTCGGCCGCGAGGCGGACAAACCGGACGCCCCTCGCTCGCTGCTTTCGGACGCAGTCGAAGAGTTCAATCACAAACAGAGCAGGAACGAAGTTGGAGCGACGCAACCTCCCCTGACCGACGACGAGGTCATCGCGGCGGTTCGCTGGGCGGCCGTCAGCTCTGATGTTCGAACGGTTACGGATGAAGAGCTGTGCGAACTTCTTTCGGCGGTCGAAGACTCCATGCTGCCTGATTCGTGGGGCCTCAAGTTCCGAGAGCCGTCGGAGACGAGCAGTTGGAAGGCGATCAAAAAGTGGGACGCCTATCTGGAACTGGATCGAGGCGATGGCAAGAGGCCAACGATACCTGTCAGGGCCCGGTATCTCCGGATCAGCGAAGAGTTCGCCGAAGAACCGTTGCTCGGGGGATTCGGGACCTCGAAGACTCCGATCTCCGATGCTGTTGTCACATTGACGAAAGAACGGCGTGACCTGAAGGATCTGCCCCAAGTCGCCCGATCGATCGCGTCAGTGGACGAGCGAGAGGTTATCGCCGCGCTCGCAGACTATCTCGACACGAATCGGGAGACGCTGGACGCCGCGGAATATCAGTTGCTGAACATGATCCTTGAAACTCGTGCTCTGCCTGCCAATGTGCGACTGGAGATCCTGTCGAGGTACGAGTCACTGGGGGGAACCGAACACGGTTACGATTTCAATCGTTGGTCATTGCGGTTACTTTACCCGCGAATGCAGGGTGACCAGACTCTGGTGACCGCGGTGGAGCTGGGATTTCATTTCATCGATTCCGCGCCGGTGGAGCGCGTCCCCGATGATAAGATTTCGTGGGGGCCTCCCAGTCCCGATGGATTGCAGCTTGGTGTTCGTCTCGCTCCGGCAGGCCACGCGTTGCCGCACGCCTTGCAATTCCGGCCGACGTTCTACTTCCGCAACCGGACCGGACAATCGACTGTCGCGCTCGAACATGTGTATCGCCACTACGAGATCGACGCCCGAACATCGACTGGAGACCGGCTTCCAACTCGAAGTTCGATGAACTCAGTTGTTACTCTCATTCCGTTGACGCCGTCCGATCTGTCGGCTAACGCCCGGTTTGAGCGGCAGGGCGTGCCATTCCTTGCCGGATCGTATCCAGCAGGCGAGTTCAAGGAACTGGAGTTCAACGAATCGCTCTATTCGCCCTTTGATAACAATACTCCGGCGCATGCGGTCAATCTTCAGAACGAGGACCAGGTGCGGCTGCGCTTCAAGCTGCCTTATCCCGGCCCCGATGCTGAAGGCACGCTCCTCTCTGGTGAGGTGCGACTCGCGGACGTGTACCATGCCCCGGACGATCCCCCTTTGATGCGCATGTCTGATGACAGTCAGTCGCCAGAAATCAAGAAGCCGGGCGAGCGGATGGCCGTGCTCACGCCAAAGCAGATCGTGGAGCATGGAGAAAAGCTCTATCACAGCCGCGAACGAATTGCCGCGCAGTTCAAGGTAGCGTCAATCAGGCCGAGTGTCGTAGTAGATGAAACGGGGACGCAGCGCGAACATTACAATTTCTATGCTGAAGGCGTGCCCGCGTTCTCCGTGCACCTCACTGACAAAGCCGTCAACTGGCTTAAAATCCGCAGCGCCGCGGATGTTGACAAGCACTTTGTCGGCAAGTGGATCAGGGTCGAGGGCACCGTATACGGTGTGGGCCTGGACCTTATCAATCGTCCGACCCAGTGGACCTATCACATCGACCTGAATTCACCGGATCAACTCAGGGAGATAGAGCCCGCAACGTTGGACGCTGGGATCGAGCGGGAGAGTGAGCAGCTCAAGGAAGATCCGTTCGGCGATCCTCCCGTAAACGCCGATACCGAGGAACAACCCGCGCCAGAAAGGAAGCCTGCTGACGAAAATCCGGCGGCCCCGGCGAAGCCAGCAGCAGAGGGTGCTCAACCATCGGGAAACGCACAATTCAACGATGGATGGGAGCCTTACAAAAACTCCGAAACTCTAGCCGCCATGACGGGCTGGGTCATTGCCTGGGACGACCAGCACGATTCTAAAGGCGATGGCGAACGGCGCGCGATCCTGCGTGTCTTTCCTGACGGCCGCGTGGCCTCTGTGCAATCGCTGAATGGTCCGCTGGTTCAGGCTCGCCTCGACGCACAGGCCATCGCGGAATTGATCGAACGATTGCAGCAACAAGGGACGCGGCGGGCCATCGATCAGGCGATGGTTGTGCGAAACAATGTCCCGCTGCAGGCCGAGGACTACCAGCAATTGCAGGCCCAACTGAAGGAGGCCGCGCACGAGTTGAATCTCGGGGACCCATTGCCCCAGTCACTTTGGAATCAGAGCGGCAGTCGAGTGACCGTGCGAAAGGATGACGAGCTCTATGACTTGCTGTCGATCACACCTCCTGTGAATGACGCTGGTAAGTTGACGGATTCGACAACCGCATTGCTGACCGACGAAGTCCGGGACGAACTGCTGGAACTGGTGGCCATCGCCTGTCTGGGAGGAAATGAACAGCTCGCTCAGTGTATTTCTTTCGTTAATCAGCAGGTCGCGCGAAACCTTCCTGAGCAGAAGTGCGAAATCGATCGTTCGCACCTGGCCTGGGCATCGCGTGATCGCGAAGGTGCGATCGCGGCATTTCAGTACACACCGGGCCCGGTTGGAGGCCAGTATCCGTTTGGAGAGATCAAAGTGCGCCTGTCGCCGCTAGGAGTCGTGTCCGTAATGGAATCGCGATTCTAGCTTGACGCCGACACGGTGAGTGAATGGGGGGGAACGCTGGTTCAGTCAAAGCCGAGCCAAAGCGCTCCAGAGGCGGATGGTGCGGCAGAGGGCAGATTCTGATTCGGCCGGCCGACGGCGGGCCGCGGATCGCGGTAAAGAAATACTCACCAGTCCATATGGAGAACAGAATGAAACGCCGAATAATTGCAGCGTTGGCGATTCTTGTCGTCGTCTCGGGCCTCGCACTGCGTGGTGCATTCTATGCTCACTCGATGTCGAGCGATGCCACAGTGCAATTGTATCCGCTGCACGTAGCCGCCGTGCATTTTCCCGATCGTATCGATGCGCTTGTTGCCGGTGGAGTGTCACCCGACGTACTCAATGACGCTGGACTGACGCCGCTCCAAACAGCCGTTGCGCATCGAAAGCAACTTGGCGCAGCCACACTCCTGGCTCTGGGAGCCGACCCGAACATTGGAAACGCTGCTGGGAATTCAATGCTCGCTCAGGCGGCAATGTGGGGAGATCTCCACACAGTTCGCCTGCTGCTCAATTTCGGTGCCGACGTGAACGCCGAGTACCAGACGCGCGCCGCGCTGCATCATGCCATCGTCCATGATCACGGCGAGATCGTCGATCTGCTGCTTGAACAGCCTGGCATCAATCTCGACCTACAATCCACCGCTACCGGTTACACGCCGCTGCATCTCGCCGTTCAGCACGAACGAAACGAAATCATCGAGCGACTCCTGGCCATGCATGCAGACCCTGGCATCCGGGACCACGTAGGCAATACACCGCAGGACCTGGCGAAACACAAGTCGGACGCTTCGATTCTACTGTTGCTGGGTGTGGCGCAGGAGTAGGCACTAACGATTATGGCAACGGGCGCGAGTACGCAGTGGCGACATACACCTGTGTTGTGGTTTTTCATTTTCACCCTTGCCCTGACCGCCGTAGGCCAGGGGGTGAATCTCTGCGTGATGCACCACGTTTCAGCAGAAACACTCGCAGGCACGCCCATCGAAGAGAGTCCGGCGTTCGCGTGGAGTCGCTATGGGTTCTACGTCACCAATGCGGGGCCGAGTCTCGTGGGCCTTCTTATGCTCGGCTACATGTATGGCCCTTCGGGCGTCCGGCGACTCGGTACGCAACTCGCGCCGTGGTCAGTCGGTCGGGCGTGGCCCGTACTGCTGGTTTGCCTGTTCCTACCGCTCCTTCCAGTCGTGCTTTCGTTGACGATCCGAGGCACCTCGCCAGACTCCTGGTCGTTCTCCACATACGTCTACGGCGCGATCATCAGCGGTGGCTTGCTTGGACCCGGGATATGCGAGGAGCTCGGCTGGCGGGGGTTTGCCTTGCCTCACCTACAGCGACGCCATTCCGCACTACGGAGTTCTGTCATCATCGGGGTGACGTGGGCGCTGTGGCATTGGCCCAACTACTTCATTGCGTCCGTACATCCACATCCGGTCTCGGCGTTTCTGACAGCCATTCCGATGGGCGTGGCGGCCTCCGTTCTGTATACGTGGGTTTACAATTCGACGGGGGGAAGTCTCTTTGCCGTTGTTGTGCTTCACGGAGCGACGGTATCCACCCCGAGCGTGCCGGACTCGCCAGGCTCTCCAGCGGCGATGATTGTGCCGATTCTCTATGTGATCATTGCCGTCGCGCTGGTGTGGAAATACGGAGCCGAGAATTTGTCCTGGCGTAGAAAGGTCGAATCGTGACGACTCGGTGCAACATTGGAGATGCTCACGCGGCATGGGATGGGGGTGTCAATGACATTCGATGAACTCTACGCGAAGGCCAAATCGATTCTCAATCCGCGCAAGCTGTCGGCGACTGCGGAAGCGGGTGATGTGAGTGCGGCAATTCTTTGCGGTAGCGGAAAGGTGTACATGGGCGTGTGCATAGACACAGCATGTTCGACCGGATTCTGCGCGGAACATGCTGCGGCGTCAGCCATGATTACGGAAGGTGAAAGTCGTGTTCTCATGATGGTGGCCGTCGAAAGCGACGGTCGTATCTTGCCACCTTGTGGTCGTTGCCGTGAGTTCATCAGCCAGCTTCACGCTGACAATCTTCAAGCGGAGGTCATGGTGGCCGAGGAAGTGGTGGTGTCCCTAAGAGAATTGATGCCGTACGATTGGCGTGACGTGTACCATTGACGCCTGGCGTTCGAACGTGATCGAAACGCCGAAGGAGCGTTGAAAATGCCTTAGGACCACAAGCCGTTCATTCGAGTTGTTGAGGGGACCGATGCCAGCGACGATATGCGTAAAGAGAGTGAAGTGTGACACGAGCAGCGCCATGCGTCGTATACTCGGCATCGTCATTCTGTCTGCATTGTACGTGACAATTCCACATCCACATGCCTTGGCAGCTCCGCCAGCGCGGAAGCCGGCTATACAAGCAGGCGATGTCGCCCCTTCCCTGGTTGCGTTCATCGCGAACGGGGACGCGATCGACGAAAAACCCTGGGATGGCAAATACGTGCTGGTGCACTTCTGGAGGCTCAAGGATGTCGACCGGGATGCGCAGTTCCGCTGCCTGAAGCAACTCCGCAAGGAGTTTGCCAACGAGGACCGGCTGCGGATGATCAGCATCTGCGTCGACACGGAGGAATTGGAGTCCTGGCTGGAGTTTCAGAATCGGCAGGGGAAGGTCAATTACGGCGACCGCCGAGGCAGTTTCGACTTCTTTTCTGACCACAAGTGGTGGCAAGTATGCCAGGTATCGAGTGAAGTCCCTTACTCCGATGCCTATGGAGTGGAGAATAAAGGCGAACTGTTCCTGGTCGCCCCGAATGGCCGCCTACTGGAGGTGCGACTCGCGCTGAAGGATGTGCGAGAGTCGATCATGAACGCGCTCAAAACTGCGAAGTAGCACAATTCTGGCAGTGTGTTGTGAATTTGTAAATGGCAGCAAGGGAGTATGTCTAAATGACAAACATGCTCAGAGCGATCGCACTACTGTCGGTCCTTGGATTGCCGTTGACCAGTAGTTCGGTGAAGGCGGAAGAACAATCGATTGAGGAACTGCCGTTCACGAGAGTGATTCCCGCGATAAACGCCGACGGCCTGGAGATTACGGCCCAGCGAATTCAGCTTTCCGAACAAAACGGATGGTTAGTGGCAACCCTGGCCACGGAACCGGACGAACTCGAGTGGAGAATCGTGCTTGCAAGTCTGACTCCGGACACCAGACCTGCCATCAAGGTACATCCGGGTCTTCCCCTGTTTTCGGTTCAATACGGTCCCTGGTTTATCCGAGAAGGACTTGGCCGTCTACGCGTTCATCGTGAACCCAAGGAATTCAGTGGCAATCAGTGGCAACAAATCGGTGACGTGCCCGGGGGGCCCAGACTGTGCTCGGCCGGGCGGCTATTTGTCGTCAAGCAAGACGAGTGGTTCTGGGTGTGCTCGTCACCCACATACGACCAGAAAAGCATCGATACGCTGGTCCGTTTTCAGCATGAGAGACTCAGTGACGGACAGCAGATTGAACTTGATCACGGCGGGTTGCTGGTGGAGTTGAGTGCGATGGCTTCCTGCCGGGCAGACGGTCGGCTGTTTGACGGCAACGGAGTACAGCCCGACGTTCGTATCAGCCCGATTCCAGTTTACTTCATCGGCAAGGCCGACAATGTGATGGACGCTGCCAAGGAGTTGCTCTTGAAGTGATCGTGTTCTGTAGTGCGCTGCGATGAATCTGAAACAGCTCCCATAGTGTGCGAAAGATGACCATGAATTCAGGATCCTCCCCGCAGGCCGACACAACCCCTACCTACAATGTCCCTCTCTATTTCGTCACACAGCCTACCGAGAATACTCCGGCTGGCCGCATGATGCGTCGAACGCTTGCTACAATGGCAGCGTTCACGACAGAACAGCAGTCGCTTGATGTGAGGGACGGACTTGCCAAACGAGTTGAGGAAGGATGGCCGACGGGTTTGGCTCCTGACGGCTACAAGAATATCCGCATCGACAAACGGGGGATCGTCGTGGTTGATGAACAAAACGGCCCCAAGATTCAAAGGATTTTCGAGCTTTACGCCTATCACGGCGCGACTCTCGATGATCTGAGCCGAAGACTGTTCGATGAAGGAGTTTTCTATCGACCATCGCAACCGAAGTTCCCACGCACAACGCTGCATCAGTTTCTCACCAACCGAATTTACATCGGTGAGATCAAGCACAAAGGCGAATGCTATTCCGGTAAACAGTCGCCGCTGGTCACCAGAGAAACTTGGGATCGCGTGCAGGTTCTCTTGGGGAATCAGGTCTACCGATCCCACGAACTGACCTACGCCAGCGGGTTGATTCGCTGCGGCCACTGCGATCATTTCGTGACCGGCGAGTGCAAGACGAAGGAAACGAAATCAGGCTCGAAGGATTACGTCTACTATCGCTGCTCGAAATACATCCGAAAGGATCACCTGAAGGTTCGCCTCACTGAACCAGATTTGGATGCTCAGGTTCTCGGCCGATTCGACCAACTTCGGATCGATGACGAGAAGGTCTCCGACTGGTTTATGAGGGTGCTTCGAGCGAAAACGAAGGAACAACAGGAAGAAAGCCAACGTCAACTTGCAGATTTGAATCGGCAGGTTGCGGAAACCCAGAAGCAACTGGATCGGCTCCTGAACCTTCGATTACATGACGAGATTGACCAAAGCACCTTTGCAACCAAACAGACTGAACTCAGAGACCAGAAAGCGGCCTTGAAGCTCCGAATCGAGGTTGCCGACCGTTCACGGCATCAAATCATCGACATTGCGGTGAAAGCGTTTGAACTTTCGCAAAGTCTGCATGAGAAATGGCTTACCGCCGATTACGCGGCAAAGCGTCGAATCCTCGAAATCGTGTGTTTGAACTGCACGCTCAACGACGTAACCCTATGCCCCACAATAAGAAAGCCCTTCGATATGCTCGCTGAAGGGCTTCTTGTCTTGTCAAGTCGGGACGGCGCACACAGGTTTGAACAGATGGAGACGCTGGCGACGACGTTTGTTCGCGCCTACCCCGCAGACCGACCGCCCCAACTGCGGTTTCTCGCTCGGCTTGTGAATGAACCCGATGACGACCAAGCGATCTGACGCGCCGATCGAACGGTTCAAAGCACGCGCATCAACCCGCCTCGTGACCCCGATCCGAGGGCCAAACGCCCGCCAAGAACTCATCGTGTCAGGCGTTTCGTCCGGCGATCGGTATCACGTGATACTAATCCGCACCTGATTTCGGCTCGATCGGTATCATTATCAGGGTCATCAGTATCATGTCGGGGGGCCGATCAGGGTCATCCGCCCTCCGATCGGTGTCATTTTCAGGGTCATCGGTATCACGAAGATGTCGTACCGTCAAATTTCCTGCAAAGCGGGCACGCAGTCGCACTGCGCGGCAGTCGGTCGACGGCACGCTGATGGTCCGCCAATCGTTCGACAATCACGTCGGTTGCCGTTATCTCGACGCGGACTGTTCCGACGCAGGCGACGTTCTTGCTATGTCCCGAATCTGTCAAATCTTTCGCTGCCGACGAACGCCCCAGATGCGTTTGCGGGCGAAGGACGCCCGGACGCAGGTGCTCGAGATCACGAACATTGCCATTGCAACGACGTGTGATCTGCGTGCAGAGCACATGCATGCCACTTGCCGTCATCGCTTCAATGACATCGCTGCGGGGATGGCCGTGCGTGTTGCTGGTACCGGCAGAAACAACGGCGGTCGTGGCTGAGAGCACTTCCTCGTACAACCACTTCAGATCTCGCCTGCTACTGTGCATCTTGCCTGCGTGATGTGGGACGGCGAGCACGTCACACTCAAGTTTCTTTCCGCTGGCCCGGTGGATCTCCTTCCACTGAGGCACTTCGGAATCTGCGGCGAAGATGACACGGTTCGCACCGGACTGCAGAAATAGCACAGCGCTCGTGGCGTTAGGTTTCTCACCGTCTTGAGCCATCAAGTTCTCGACGGCCGATGGAGAGAACGTTTGCAATCGAATCGACTTGGACTCGTCCTTCCATACGACCTGCGGCTTTTCCTCGACCTCCAGTCTGACCATCTGGTCTCTCGTTATGCGGTCATTCGCATACAGATCCTTCAGGCGAGTCCAGAATGCACTTCGGAGGAACAGGTGGTCCTGAACAAAGCAGTATTTGCCAACTCGATCTTGGTACGCCCCCATGATCGACACCGCACCACCGGTGTGGTCGTCGTGACTGTGCGAGACGATGAGCCGTTCGAGGTATTCGACCCCTGAACGCTGGAGGAATTGCAGAACCAACTTGTCGTTTCGCAGCCCGCAGTCAATCACGATCGCTCTGCGCTGGCCAAGCATGATGACTTGGCACGTGCCTTGCCCGACATCGAGGAAGAAGATCTCCATTCGTCCTTCCTCGATTTACTGGTTCATTCCCAGTCGCCTTCTGGCAGGGTCTTCGACGAACCGATTGAATCAAGCAATTCCGCTTCCTCGTCGGCATTGAGCCGAGCCGGTTCGGAGCGACGTTCGATGTGAACGATTCGTTTCAAGCGGTAGCTGACGGGGTCACGTGCTACGACTGCTTCAAATGGCTGGCCGGGCCTATATGTGATGAAATCGTCTGCGTCGACCTGGCTAATCCGAATGTCCTCTCGCGTGCCATCGTCCCATTGAATTTGCGATGGGTACGGGCGTGCTTGGCTCACTCGCCCGAACTGGATCGCCCTCAAAGGCATCTGGTTGCGATAGACCGCGACGTCGATGTTTGATGACAAGACAGACCACACTTTCCTCTCATCTGCTGTCAATTCAAAAGGGCGTTTGTGCAGCAACTCCTGGAATGCGGCGTGGACACGCAACGCCCAGTCTTCTCTGGCAGCGTCGATCGATTCGCCGTGACCCACAAACGCACTAAATTCCTCGACAAGAAACTCGCCAGCGACCGGGATGAAGCTCGCTCGGCAGGTACGTCGAAGCGGGTACGTGAACCCGGCAACTCGAAGTTGCGACATTTCGCAGCGAATGGCATCGGTTGCGAATACGCCGCCGAATCGCTGGTCATCCTGATCCGCAGCGGGAGCGACGTATGCTGGGGGTGGCGAATACTGGGCGACTGCTAGTGGCATTTCAGGCGTTTTCTTCCTTGTGAATTGGCTCAAACAGATCAAGTGTAGCCTGCGAAAGGGCTGTGGTAAAACAATCCCACATGTAGTCGTGTGCAATGTCCATTCTTTTCCACACTTGGTCCAGGTCAAGTGTGTTCAAGTCAGACGACTGCTTGTGCCATTCGAGCCGGAACCGAAGCACGGAGAGTTCCTGTGGTGCTGGCAGCGTCTGCAGACGCATAAACAATGGGCCGTCGTCAACCGGGCAAGCGATTTGAAACTGCTGAACGAAAGCTGCGATCGTGCCAAACGGCGACTCAGGCAGGTCGGAGGCATATGGGAAGAAATCTTGCAGATCGATCTTTCCAGAATCGGGCATGGGGATATCGATGATGTCGAGGTAATGCAACGTCGCATGTCGAATCGCACTGGGCTGAAACACATCAACATATGCTTCCAGTTTCGGCTGTGCCGCTTGCCTGACCTTGCCATAGCCCGGAGTTTCGTTTGCCGACTTCAGCACATGAAATGACAACTGGTCGTCACCCACCTGCAACATCTGCGATCGCGCTTCGTCCCATTGTCGAAAGTGCTGAATGCGGTCAGTAATCTGAACCGTTTCCGGTAGCTCGTTCGGGGAACTGGTCTGCATCGTGAATTCACGTTCGCGCCGAACCTCACCCTTCGGCAGTTCTTCGCGGAACGGTTCGAGGTACTGCTTCACCAGTTCAAGGTCGAACTGCTGCTTCTTCTCGTTCGGCTCAAAATCGAGGGAAATCCACACTTCGACGACTGGCGGTTTGCGGAATTTCATGATTTCACTGCCTCCTTCCCGCCTGCAGCACGGATGGCTCCACGACTGCGGAGAGCCTTGACGGCTGCCTCAATCTCTTTTCCCTTTGCTTCAATGACATCGAGTAACTCGGCTGGGGTTCGCTTGTCGACTTTTGGTTTGCCGGCGATGATTTCCACCGCGCCGGCTGATTCCTCGCGTTTGATGAAATCTTCTGTCCATCCGCGAGCGTGGATTGCCGGATCGATGAGTTTGGCTCGTGTATCGGCTTCGCTGAGGTCGCTCATTTCGTCTCCCCCTGCTGCTCATCGAGCCACCGATCAATGGTCTCCTTCCGAAACCGCCAATGTCGTCCAACCTTCTGTCCGGGGACCTTTCCTTCCTGGCACAGCTTGTACAGAGTCGACTTCGCCACCTTGAGGTAGGCAGCAAGTTCGTCAATGGTCATCACGCTGTCCGGGATGGTCTTCATCTTCTTCATTCCACGGCCGCCGGAACTGGCTGGTAGTAATGCATGTGCCCATGTATTTGACGGTTATTACCAGCTGCTGTCAAACGCTGGGATGGATTCCGTGGCGAGTCGATTGCAATTCCAGTGTCCCATCATCGACCAATTGATTCTTACAGATTGGCCCTTGACACCGGCTGAAAATAAGGTACATACGTGCATGTCACCCAAGCCGCGATTGTGCGGTGGAACCCAGTCTGCCGGCTCTGTCATGCCGGACATCGAAGCACTTGGCAGACAACGCTCCTCGGGTTCCCAACGCGGCTTTTCAGCCGCTGACGCTTTCATCAGACCCCATTTACGAGCGGCGTGCGCCAGGTTGGCTTCAGAGATGACATCTGGAGTATTTCGTGGAACCACGACCTGCACCCCACCGGATTCTGTCGCTTTCGGTCATTGGTGGATTTCTTGACGGCCTGGAACTCTCGTTCGGCCCAGGGCTGAACACGATCATCGGCGCACGCGGAACGGGAAAAACGACCGCGATCGAGTTCATCGGTTACGCCCTCGATTCGCTGCCATGCCGGGAACACGCGGCGGACGAGCGCAAACGGATCGAGACCCTCGTCAAACGGAACCTCGGCGGCGGACGGATCTGTGTCGGCATCCTGGGAAACGATGGAGCCCGGTATAACGTCACCCGTTCGTTTGGTGATGAGCCAATCGTGCTCGATGCGAACGACCAGCCGGTTTCGCTGAGCCTGAAGTCGGGCATCTTTCGGGCGGACATCTACAGTCAGAACGCCGTGGAGTCGATTGCCGACCGGCCGCTGTTTCAGCTGGATCTGATCGACACTTTCGCCGGCCAGCCGATTGCGGACGTCTTTGCTCGCGAGCAGCAGTTGATCTCCACGTTGAAGGCGAACGCTCATCAGATCATCCCGCTGGAACGGGAAGTCGCGGCGATCACCGACGAACTGGCGTCCCTGTCCGGAGTTGAAACCCGCCTCAAGGCGTACTCCGGTGCTGGGAACGGTGCGACCGCTGAGATCAACGAGGCCCACCGCCTGAAGAGTCTGCGAGATCGAGAGACAAGATCAATGCGTCAGCTGCGAGAATTGGTCGGCCAGTTTCGGGATTCGCTGCGAAGCCAGACCGGCGTCCTGGCGACGCGATCGAAGAACCTTGTCGATCCTGAGGTGCTCAAGGGGCCGAACGGCGACATCCTGCAGACCGTCGTCAAACAGCTTGCCGCCTGCTCCCGCGACGTCGACGGTTTGATCAACCAGGCCGTGCAACGGATTGAGAAGGCTGGCGGGGCCATCGGCGAGCAGACAGACGTGATTGCTCAGCGGCACCGGGAACAGGAACTGGCGTTCCGGACCACGATCGAAAAGCACAAGCAGGCGCAGCAGCAAGCGGCCGAGCGGACGGAACTGGAGCGTCGCCGGAACCAATTGCTGGCCCGACAGCAACAGCAGGTCGATCTGCAGAAGCAGGTTGCTGACCTTTACGAGCGACGGAAAGAACTGCTCGAACAGTTGTCGCTGGTCCGCGATGAGAGGTTCGAGGCCCGCAACTCCGTCGCCGAACGGATCAACCAGGAACTCTCGCCCACCATCCGGGTGACGATCGTGCAGTACGGCAACGCCGACGCATACCGGCAGATGATCGAAGCCAGGCTGAAGGGGGTCGGACTCAAACAAGGGATCGTGGCCCAGAAGATTGCCGCGTCGATGCACCCGACGGAACTGACAGCCGTGATCCGTAGCCGGGACTTCAACCCGTTCATCGATCAGTCGGAACTGAATGCAGATCAGGCCGCCAAGGTCGCGACAACCCTGCTGGACCCGGAGTTCCTGTTCACCCTGGAGACGGTAGAACTGGATGACCAGCCGCTGATCGAACTCAAGGATGGCGAGGAATATAAGGACACATCGTCGCTGTCGACCGGCCAGAAATGCACGACGATCCTGCCCATCCTGCTGCTGGAGAGTGATGGCACGCTGATCGTCGACCAGCCGGAGGACAACCTCGACAACCGCTTCATCTTCCAGACGATCGTCGAGAGCATCCGGCATGTGAAGAAGAAGCGGCAGCTGATCCTCGTCACTCACAATCCGAACATCCCGGTGCTCGGTGAGGCGGATCATGTGGTGGTACTGGAATCAGACGGGGCGCGGGCGCGCGTCACCAAGGAAGGGAATGTCGACTCGTGCAAGAACGAAATCGTGACGCTGCTGGAAGGGGGAATGTCGACTCGTGCAAGAACGAAATCGTGACGCTGCTGGAAGGGGGAGCGGAGGCATTTCGGCGACGGGGAGAACGGTATGGTCAGTGATTCCGTCACCTCTCCTGTCGACTGGGAACAACTTGCTGCAACACTGCGATCAGATCCTGATTCTCTTCGCTGGCGGGAACGGGAAGCCCTGCTGGCGGATAACGCCGCAGCGTTTGCACGTCCCACTGAGGAAATGGTCGCCGTTCTGGACCTTCTGGCCGGCGATCCGAAGTGGGAGGTTCGTCGCCGGGTGGCGGAATTGATCTCTCATTTGCCAGAGGACGCACTCAACCGCCTGGCCGCCCGGCTGACCGAGGATCAGAACTCGTATGTCCGCCGGGCGGCCGAGCGCTCCCTGGATCGCCGACGAAAGGGACAGCAGGCCTCATCACGCCGGCAGCGGATGTTCGGTGGAGTGGCAGACGACTACGAAATGATGGAGCGGCTGCACGGCACGCTGGCGACCAAGATGTCGCGGCAGATTGCCGAACGGCTGTATGACATGCTGGTGGGAGCAACGATCCACAACATGCGCGGGCTGGTGACCCCGGCCAGCACGAGCGCCCAGTCGTTGCTGAAGAAAGTCACGGAAGGGAAGGCGACTCAGGCGGAACTCAAGAAGCATCTCAAGCGGATCGTCGATGCGACCGCAGATTTGGGCCACCTGATGGACGATGTCCGTCGCTTCTCACAACAGGTGCCGACGAAACGACGCCGGGAACGTCTGGCGGCCCTCGTTCAGGAAGCCTGCGACAATGCCCGCGCCTGTTTCGCCAAGTCAGGTCATGACGTCGACCTCATCTCTCTGCGAGTTGAAGTGTCAGAAGCGTTCACGGTGGAGGCGTCTCGAGTCCATCTGGTCTCGGCGCTCACCAATCTGATTCAGAACGCGTTCGATGGCTTCCGGCCGCGAATGGAACTGGACGAGACATTCTGGATCAGGATCACCGGCCATCAGAGAGTGTCGGGATTTGTGGACCTGATAATCGAAGACAACGCGATCGGGTTCGGCGCGGAAGACCTGCGTCTGATCCGGCAATTCATTCCGGGGCAGACCACTCTGAAACATGACGGCACAGGGTTTGGTCTGCCGACAGCAAAGAGATACATCGAGGCCCACGGTGGGTCTCTGGAGATTGACAGCCAGGAAGGTGTGGGAACCCGTGTCAGCCTGAGGTTACCGCTGGCCGATGAGTAAGGAA